>NZ_CALSFU010000020.1 GCF_943737005.1 Achromobacter sp. Marseille-Q4962
GCCATTACCTTGATCTCCACTGCTTGCTCCTGAGTCAACATTGTCGGTGGCCAAAAAGCCACCATCATTGCCCAGGTGGGTCAGATTTACTCCGACGGGGTGGGTCAGTATTACACCGGCGCTAACAAGTGGGCCTGTGTGTCAGCGGCGTATTCGCCGTGGTTCTCGGCCTGACGTATGGAATAAGCGTAACGATGAGCCACGCTGCAGCCTTTCAAGAGCGCAAATTGAGACGCCCGCGCCGCTCGGTGTAAACGGCGTTATCACCGGCCCAATCAGAAGGTGCGCCGCCAAGACAGCCATCGCCTGCGTGGTCCTGGTGGTCCAAAACGCAGAAACAACGCAGAGATGAACATGAAGGAAACCCGCTACCCGGTCGAGATCACGCTCGGAGGGAACACACGCATCTACTCTCCGGAGTTCCAGGCCGAGGAACAGTACGCTGCGGCCTGGAAGAGAGTCCTGTTGCTCTCTCATGGAAAAGCCGAGGTGCGGTGCTGCTGCCTCGGTCCCGGCGACAAGCGGCTGTCGATTCACAGCCGCTCGAATTCGGACGCCTTCCATCTGGCTCGATTTCCTGAGACTGGCCCCGAGCATAGCGAGGACTGCATCTACTACGGCGTGGATCCGAACATGTCGGGGCTCGGAGCGTACCGGCGCGGAGTCGTTCAGGAGCTGGATGACGGCAACGTCAAGATCAAGCTCAAGGTGGGACTGCAGCAGCGCGCCGCCACCGCGCCGCAGGAGGAACAAACAGGAACCTCGTCCGAAGCCAAGAAACCAGCAGGCCGAGGACGGCCAGGCCAGGCGAGCATGACACTGCTGGGGCTGCTGCACTACTTGTGGACAGAGGCCGGCTTCCATACCTGGTCGCCGTCCATGCAAGGCAAACGCAACCTTGGCGTGTTGCATTACCACTTGCTGCAAGTTGCCAGCTCAACCTACGCGGGAAAAGTGCGGCTATCCAGCAATCTGCTCATCGGCACTCCCACTGCGGCTGGCCGGCAGGCCGAGCTCAACAAGGCCAAGGCTGTCGAGGCCATGAACCGGCGCCGCCGCCTGGTGATCGTCGCACCCCTAGCTCAATACCAGGCAGGCATGGAGGAAGGTTCGCGATTACCCATCTCCGGCTACCACGGGATTCCTCATTTGCAGGTAACCAGGGAGATCTGGGACGTGCTGCAACGCCGGTTTGTGAGCGAACTGAACAGCTGGATGGCCGGCGACCAGGTCGTTGCGATTGTACAGACGGATGTTCCGACCCCTGCCACTGGCTCGATGCAAGCACGGGTGGTCGACGCTGCCCTGATGGTCACGACCCCTCAGTGGATCCCCGTCGATTCCGGCTATGAGGCCGCGGTCGTCGCTGCTCTGGTGGCCGAAAACCGGCGCTTCGAGAAGCCGCTGCGTTTCGACGCAGGCGAAGACCGGGTGTTTCCGGATTTTTGGCTGCGGGACCGGGCGGAAGATCTGCCGATGGAAGTATGGGGACGCACCGACCCAGATTACATAGCACGCAAGGAGCAGAAAATCGTCCACTACGATGAGAAGTATGGTCCTGGCAAGTGGTGGCAATGGGATGCCACCACCGGGTCTGCCATACCCCCATTCCCGTGAATTTCCGCGAGCGAGGCATGATTGCTGCACTTGGAATTATGACCAACCATAACAACGCCGCCCAGGCGGCAGAGCAAGACCCGATCAACGCCGCTATCCTCATTCTGACCGAGGAAGCGGATACTCTGAGTGACTGCCACACAAGGACCATAGGCGACTGGGCGGGCGAAGATGAAGTCAAGGCAAGGTACGACCACATCCGCGCCATCATCGCTGCGCTGTCCAAGCTGCGCGCCCCTGTAGCCGATGAGCGGGCGGCGTTTGAGAACAGGTTCCCGTCCGCCAGAAACGACCTAGTGACTCACGGCGTGTACCTGCACCAGCGTAACCAAGACCGCTGGGAAGCATGGCAAGCCCGCGCCGCCCTGGCCGCTACGAAAGGGGAAAGCAATGAATGACGTACTGAATGATGCGCTGTCGAACCTGGAACACGACAACTACGAGCGCAGCCACAAGGGGTACGAGAATCGACAGGCCGATGTTGCGATGATCCGCGCCGCCCTGGCCGCGCAGCCTGCCGCGAGCGCGGAGCCGAGCGACGCCCTGAGTGAAAACGAATGGTATGACCTCGCACAGCGGCACGCGACGCGGGACTGGAACGGTAACGGCTATATGGCGGCGATCCAGGCTGTATGTCTCGATTTTCTATCCCGCTACGGCAGGCCCGCAGGGGAGGCGCAGCCGGTGGCGTGGGTCGCCGCCGATACGCTCAACTCCCCGCATCCGAAGAGCATTTCGTCGCTCGTCTATATGTCGCAGATCGACCAGGATCGGGGCCGTGAATACGTGCCGCTCTACGCCGCACAAGCCTCTGTTCGGCCACCCCAGCGGCAAGCGCGCAGACACGCACTGGATGACGTTCATGAAGCCGTCCCACCCCACCCAGCACAACGACGGAGGCGCGGTGTATGAGTGACACCGAAAAAATTCTGGTGACCGCCACCGAGGCGGCCAGCATGCTTTCCATTGGCCGCTCCACATTCTTCCGCAAGGTGGCGAGCGGTTATTTGCCGAAGCCGGTGAAGATCGGCGGAGCTACGCGCTGGCGTCTGGATGACCTGCGCGCTGTAGGTCGAGCCAATCGGCCCACCATTGCATCAGCAGCCGACGCTGCGGCAGGTACTGAGCCCGGTTGTACGCAGCCCTGACTTCATCGACCTCCTTGTGCGCAAGTTGCCGCTCGATCACGTCATGCTCAAACGACGACTGTTCGTTGAGCACGGTGGATGCCAGCGCGCGAAATCCGTGGGCCGTCATGCGCCCACGGTATCCCAGACGATACAGCGCGAACAGGAAAGTATTTTCTGACAGCGGTTTGCCGCGCGACAGCGGAGATTCCAGCACCAGCTCCGACTCGCCGGTCAGCAAGCGCAACTGCGCCAGCACTGCCTGGGCCTGCCGAGACAGCGGCACAACGTGTGGCACGCGGAGTTTCATCCTGCTATCCGGCACCACCCACACCCCACCGTCCTCGCGCAGCTCATCCCATCGCATGGCGCGCAGTTCCCCCACGCGCACGAACGTCAGCGCCAGCAGTTGCAGCCCCAGGCGAGTTATCGGCTCGTCGTAGGTATCGATCAGGCGGAGCAATTCGCCGGCCTCGGACGGCGGGATGCTGGCCATCGGCTTGCGCACCTTGCGGGCTTGCAGCACGCGCACTAGGCCGGCCGCGCCGTGGCTTTCCAGGATCCCCACGTCCTGAGCGTAGTTGAACACCGCCGTGATGCGGCCAGCCACCCGATGGGCAGTCTCGACGCGCCCTCCTTCCTGCGCGGCCTGGACGACCTCGACCAGTTCCGGGCGCCGGATGGTGTCGATAGGCATTGCTCCGATCTTCGGGTACACGAACCGCTCAAGAGTCCCGGCCACCTGACCCTGGTGCTTGATGTTGGACAGACCCGGCAACTTGACCTTCAGCCACGCCTTTGCAACCTCCCGGAACGTCGGCGCGGCCGCTTTGTCCTCAGGCGTTCCCCTTCCGCTCTTGGCCATACCATGAGCGGCCCTGGCCTGTGCCAGGCTCATGCCGGGGTATCGCCCGTAGGTACGCGTTTTCTGTTTGCCGTCCTGCTGATAGTTGGCGCGCCAACTTTTCAGTCCTGTGGGCGCTACGTACAGGTACAACCCTGCGCCATCAGCGAGTTTGTAGGGTTTTTCGGCCGGCTTGGCAGCGTCAACCTGCCGCACGGTTAATGTCATGGTATCGCCTCCAGTTATGCCACGGCGGATACCACGATTGTCTGTTAGATTGAGCGGCACCGACCGAGACTGAGCGGGCCTATTATGCACTGACCAGCCAAGAAGAAAGCCCCACCCAGAGACTGAGTGGGGCTTTCTGAAGCTGCTTGAGATTGTTCTTGGCGGAGACGGTGGGATTCGAACCCACGATGCAGTTTTTGGCCACATACTCCCTTAGCAGGGGAGCCCCTTCAGCCTCTCGGGCACGTCTCCGAAGAATTCGAGATTCTAGCAGAATTTTTTGCTTGTGGCCCCATATGCGGGCCGCCGGGCAAAAAACCCGCAGAGGCCCGTCATTCCTTGGGCGCGGGCACCTGGTCCAGGCCGAACGCCTTGTGCAGGGCGCGCACGCCCAGCTCCATGTACTTGTCGTCGATGATGACGGACGTCTTGATCTCGCTGGTGCTGATCATCTGGATGTTGATGCCCTCTTCCGAGAGCGTCTGGAACATCAGGCTGGCCACGCCCACGTGCGAGCGCATGCCGATGCCGACGATGGACACCTTGGCGACCTTTTCGTCGGTGACCAGCTCGCGCGCGCCCACGGCGGGCACGACTTCGCGCTTGAGCAGGTCGACCGTGCGCGCGAACTCGTTGCGGTTCACGGTGAAGGAGAAGTCGGTGGTGCCGGCCACAGACTGGTTCTGCACGATCATGTCGACGTCGATGTTGGCGGCGGCGACGGGGCCCAGGATGGAGAAGGCGATGCCGGGCTTGTCCGGCACGGCCAGCAGGGTGATTTTGGCTTCGTCGCGGCTGAAGGCGATGCCGGAGACAACGGCGGCTTCCATTTTTTCGTCTTCCTCAAAAGTAATCAGCGTGCCCGAACGCATTTCTTCTTCGAGCGGGATGAGCGGGTCGGTCAGCGAGGACAGCACCCGCGTCGGCACACGGTATTTGCCGGCGAATTCCACCGAACGGATCTGCAGCACCTTGGAACCCAGCGAAGCCATTTCGAGCATTTCCTCGAAGGAAACGACGGACATGCGGCGGGCTTCGGGCACCACGCGCGGATCGGTGGTGTAGACCCCGTCGACGTCCGTGTAGATCAGGCATTCGTCGGCTTTGATGGCGGCCGCCACGGCCACAGCCGAGGTGTCGGAGCCGCCGCGGCCCAGGGTGGTGATGTTGCCGCCGTCGTCCACGCCCTGGAAGCCCGTCACGATGACCACGCGGCCGGCGTCCAGGTCGGCGCGGATGCGCGCATCGTCGATGGAGGAAATGCGGGCCTTGGTGTAGGCGGAGTCGGTGCGCACGGGAACCTGCCAGCCGGCATAGCTGCGCGCCGGCACGCCCTCGGCCTGCAGCGCGATGGCGAGCAGGCCGCTGCTGGCCTGTTCGCCGGTGGCGGCGATCATGTCGAGCTCGCGTCCGTCGGGCTGGGGGGTAATCTCGCGCGCCAGACCGAGCAGGCGGTTGGTTTCGCCTGCCATGGCCGAGGGCACCACGACAACCTGGTGGCCGGCGGCGTGCCACTTCGCGACGCGGCGCGCCACGTTCTTGATGCGCTCGATCGAGCCCATCGAGGTACCGCCATATTTGTGAACGATCAGGGACATCTCGTACTCTGGCTGGGGAACCCGCCGCAAGAAGTATTGACGGGCAAAGCCACATATTCTAACGCGGCGGTAAAAAATTGCGCAGCGCCGGCTATTTTTCGTCCGTGGGGCGCACGGCCCGGGACGGCCGCGGTTCCATCCATACGCGCCCCCGGTGGCAGCGCACCGCATGGCCGGCCTGCTCCACCCGCAGCTGGCGGTCGTGGCCCAGGCTGTGCAGGCCGCGCAACTGGCGCAGCAGGTCGCGCATGCGGGCGTCGGTGGGCATGCGCGCCCCGCACAGCCCGAACCAGTAGCGCAGCACTTGCGCCTGGCGCGGCGCGGAAAGACGGCGCCAGGCGGCCAGCGAGAACGACCGTCCGTCGGGCGCGGGGTCCAGCCCGGCGAAATCGCCGCGCGCCACTTCTTCGAGAATCTGCGCGGCCTCGGCCATGTGGCCGGCATGGCGGGCCACGATGGCGCGCCAGCCCGGCCAGCGCGCATCCAGCACGGGCGCGAGCAGTTCGCGCACCGCCGCCCGCGTGTAGCGCGGATCGGCGTTGGTGGGGTCTTGCACCGGACGCCAGCCGGTGGCGGCCTCGAAGGCCGCCGCGGCGTCGAGAATGGCCGCGCGGTCCTGGTCGAGCCACGGGCGCAGGTAGCGCACGCCATCGCGTTCGGACGCGGGCGCCATGGCCGCCATGCCCGCCACGCCCGTGCCGCGCAGCAGGCGCAGCAGCACGGTTTCGGCCTGGTCGCCGCGGTGGTGCGCGAGCAGCACGGCGCACACGCCGTGCCCGCGGGCCAGGCGCCCCAGGGCCTGATAGCGGGCTTCGCGCGCGGCCGCTTCCTCGCCCTTGCCGTCGGGCCGAACCAGCACGCGTTCGACCGCCACCGGCGCCTCCAGCAGCGCGCCCAGCTCGCGCACCCGGCGCTCCCACTCATCGGCCGCGGACTGCAGGCCATGGTGGACGTGGAAGATCGTCAGGGCCAGGCCCAGCTCGCGCGCCGCCGCGGCCGCATGCGCGGCCAGCATGGCGGAGTCGGCGCCGCCGCTGACGGCCACGCCCACGCGCGCGCCGCGCGCGCACGGGCCGCCCAGCGCCAGGCGCAGGGCGGCCAGCAGGCCGGCATGGGGAAAAGCGGCGGGAGCCGCCGCAAGCGCTCCCGCAGGACTGGGCTGGGGCGGTTGCGGGCGGGTCATGTCGCGGGCGCGGAATGGAACCGCCGCGCCGGCAGGCCGGCGCGCGGCGGCGCCTTAGGCGCGCACTTCCTGGAAAGCGCCGTAGGACAGCAAGCGTTGCACCCGCTGTTCCACCAGTTGCTCGGGCGTCATGCCCTGGAGCTGGCGCAGCGCGTCGCCCAGGGCGCGGCGCAGCAGGCGCGCCATGACGCGGGGGTCGCGGTGCGCGCCGCCCACGGGCTCGTTGACGACGCGGTCGATGAGGCCCAGGTCTTTCAGGCGCGGCGCGATGATGGCCAGCGCCTCGGCGGCCTCGGGCGCCTTGTCGGCGCTGCGCCACAGAATGGACGCGCAGCCTTCGGGCGAGATCACCGCGTAGGTGGCGTATTGCAGCATGAGCACGGTATTGCCCACGGCAATGGCCAGGGCGCCGCCGGAGCCGCCTTCGCCGATGATGGTGACGATGATGGGCACCTTGAGCTCGGCCATGGCGTAGAGGTTGTGGCCGATGGCCTCGGACTGCCCGCGCTCTTCGGCGCCGATGCCCGGATAGGCGCCCGGGGTGTCCACGAAGGTGAAGACGGGCATATTGAACTTCTCGGCCAGGCGCATCAGCCGCAGGGCCTTGCGGTAGCCCTCGGGACGCGGCATGCCGAAGTTGCGCGCGGCGCGCTCTTTGGTGTCGCGGCCCTTCTGGTGCCCGATGACCATGCAGGGCATGCCGTTGAAACGGGCCAGGCCGCCCACGATGGACTGGTCGTCGGCGTACATGCGGTCGCCATGCAGTTCGTGGAAGTCGGTGAAGATCTCGCGCACGTAGTCCAGCGTGTAGGGGCGCTGGGGATGGCGCGCGACCAGGGCCGTCTGCCAGGGCGTGAGCTTGGCGTAGATCTCCTTGGCCAGCGTCTGGCTCTTTTGCTGGAGCCGGCCGATTTCGTCGGAGATGTCCACCGCCGAGTCGGCCTGCACATAGCGCAGCTGCTCGATCTTGTTTTCAAGCTCGGCAAGCGGTTGTTCAAATTCCAGGAATGTATTGCGCATGTAGTGTGGTTCCGTTGATGGGCAACCTGGCGGGCGTCAGTACTGAACCGGCGTCGGTTCCAGACTGCGCCAGAGATACCAGGTGGCCACGGTACGCCAGGGTTGCCACGCCAGCGAGACCTCGCGAGCCTCGAAGCGCGAGACAGGCTCGCCGCTGAAATAGTGTAGCGAGATTGCCTTGAGCAACCCAAGATCATCGAGCGGCAGCACGTCGGGCCGCTGCAGATTGAAAATCAAAAACATCTCGGCCGTCCAGCGGCCGATGCCGCGGATGGCGACCAGTTCCGCGATGACGGCCTCGTCGTCCATGGCGGCCCATTTCTCGGGATGGACGCGGCGCTCGCCGAAGTGGGCGGCCAGGTCCAGCACGTATTCCGCCTTGCGCTGCGACAGGCCGGCCTTGCGCAGGCCCTCCACGCCGGTGCGCAGCACGGCCACGGGCGTGGGACGCTTGCCCACGGTTTCGAGAAAGCGGCCCCAGACCGCGTCGGCGGCCTTGGTGGAAACCTGCTGGCCCACGATGGCGCGCGCCAGCGTGACGAAGGGCGTGCCGCGCGAGGTCAGCCACACCTGCGGATGCTGCGGAATGATCTTCTTGAGAATGCGGTCGCGGCGCATGAGATGCGCGACCGCGGCTTCCCAATAGTCGGGTTTGGGAATCTCGATATCGGCGATGGACATGTCTGACGATTCCCGCTCAGGCCCGGCGCCACTGGGTGACGCCGCCCGGCCTGTCATCGAGCTCGATGCCGGCTTCGCGCAGTTCGGCGCGGATGCGGTCCGCCTCGGCGAAGTCGCGCGCCGCCTTGGCCGCGGCGCGGGCCGCGATGCGGGCCTCGATGGCTTCGGCGTCCAGCACCGGGCGCGCGCCCTGCTCCATGGCCGCCGCGGAGTAGCGCGTGGGCGACTGGAAGTAGGCGGCCGGGTCCTGCTGCAGCAGGCCCAGCAGGCCGCCCAGGGCCTTGAGCTGGCCGGCGCTGCGCGCGCGCTTGCCGCGGTTGGCCTCGGACGCCAGCTCGAACAGCGCGGCCACGGCGCCGGAACTGTTGAAATCGTCGTCCATGGCGGCCTTGAAGGCCTGGGCCTGGGGCTCGTTCCAGTCGATGCCTTGCGCGTCCGGCGCAACGTTCTGCAGCGCCTGGTACAGGCGGTCGAGCGCGTTCTGGGCGTCGATGAGATTGTCCGGCGTGTAGTTCTGCGGGCTGCGGTAGTGGTTGCGCACGATGAAGAAGCGCACCATCTCGGCCTCGCGCGGGTTCACACGGTATTCGGCCTGGTCGGCCGCGGGATCTTCGAGCGCGACCGTCTGGCGGATGGTGCGGAAGTTGCCCAGCGACTTGGACATCTTGTCGGCGTCCACCATGAGCGGCCCGCAATGCATCCACAGGTTGGCCAGCGTGCCGCCGAAGGCGCCCTCGGTCTGCGCGATCTCGTTCTCGTGATGCGGAAACTTGAGGTCGGGGCCGCCGCCGTGGATGTCCAGCGGCAGGCCCAGCAGCGCGCGGCTCATGGCCGAGCACTCGATGTGCCAGCCCGGCCGGCCCAGCCCGTAGGGCGACTCCCATTTGGTGTCTTCGGGCTCGTCGGCCTTGGCCGCCTTCCAGAGCACGAAGTCCAGCGGATCGCGCTTGGACGAATCAACCGCCACGCGCTCGCCTGCGCGCAGGTCGTCCAGCGACTTGCCGGACAGCTTGCCGTAGCCGGCGAAGCCGCGCACGGCGTAGTTCACGTCGCCGTCGGCGGCCTGGTAGGCCAGGCCGTTGGCCTGCAGCCTGCCGATGATGTCGAGCATCTCGCCCACGTACTGCGTGGCGCGCGGCTCGCGGTCCGGCGGGGCCACGCCCAGCGCGCGCTCGTCGGCGTGCATGGCGTCGATGTAGAAGGCGGTGACCTCGCCGATGCGGCGGTTGGTATCCACGGCGCGCCGGATGATCTTGTCGTCGATGTCCGTGATGTTGCGGACGTAATCCACGTCGTAGCCGCTGGCGCGCAGCCAGCGCTGCACCACGTCGAACGACACCAGCATGCGCGCGTGGCCGAGGTGGCAGAAGTCGTAGACCGTCATGCCGCACACATACATGCGCACCTGGCCGGCGTGCGCCGGTTTGAAGGGTTCTTTGGTACGCGATAACGTGTTGTAGATTTGCAGCATGGCGCTCGAGGATCAGTCCAAGTGTTTTTCCGTGCCGGCGGCGCCGGTCCGGCGCCTGCCGTGGTCCGCAGCCGGCCCCCGCCCACCGCGCCCGCCGCGTCCCCGCGCAGGGCATGGACGAGGCATGGACGGGGCGAAAGCGGCCCCGGCTCCGGCGTGCCCGGCGAGCCGGGCATACGCCCGCGTACGGAACGAGACATATTGAAAGACGCGCATTGGAACACCCGTGCGCGCATCCGTCAAAATTTCGGGCCGACTTCCAGGCCGGCTGCCGGGACAAACCGCCAGGCCGGCTGCCGGGACAAACTTCGCCGATCCGGGCTCGCGGGCGCCGCCGGCAAAGGCGCAAGGCCAAAAGCGCATACGAGGCTAAAATGGCGGTCGTCAAGTATAGCAAGCGGCCTGCCGGCGCGTGAATGCGCCCGCGGGCCCGGACTTTTAACGGATGCCCACGTGACTCCAACGCCGCGTTTCTGCGCCACCCTGCTCGCGCTCTTGCTGGCGGCGGCGCCTGCCGCCGCCCCCCGTGCCCAATCCATGGCCGGCGGTTCCGGCGAGAATCCGAATGCCACGCGCACCAAGCTCGACCCCATTCCGCCCGAAGGCGGCTGGGAAGGGCTGGCCCGGCTGCTCGAGGCCGTCAAGCCGAGCCTGGACACGCGCCTGGACCCCACGCCCTCGCAGATCACCGACCATATCGAGCGCCTGCTCAACCGGGGCGAGAACGACGAAGCCCTCGCCCTGATCGAAAAGCGCGAGGCGCAGATCAAGAACCAGCGCGGCACCGACGTGCAGCTCATGTTCCAGCACGCCCGCGCGCTGGCCGCGCTGAACCGCACCCAGGAGGCCATCGACCTCTACACCGAAATGACCACCCGGTTTCCCGAGCTGCCGGAACCCTGGAACAACCTGGGCGCTCTATATGCAGGCCGCGGCGAGCTCGAGAAGGCGCAGGACGCCCTGAAGATGGCGTTGCGCGCCGACCCGAACTATTCCGCCGCGCGGGCCAACCTGGGCGATCTGCAGATGCTGCAGGCGCTGCGCACCTACAAGCAGGCCGCCTCCGAAGGCGTGCCCGGCGCGCAGGACAAGGCCCGGGAAGTCGAAACCATGCTGAAGGACAAAGAACGGAAATGATGTCTCGCACCTCCCCGCTACACCTGCTGCGCCTGACGGCGTGCTCGTTCGCGCTGGCCGCCTTCGCGCCAGCCTTCGTCAGCGCCGCTCCCGCGGCCGCTTCCTCCACTTCTCCCTCTGAAGGCAACCAATCCATGAGCACCAATCCCCGCGTCAAGCTTCACACCAACATGGGCGACATGGTCATTACGCTGGACGCCGCCAAGGCGCCCAAGACCACCGAGAATTTCCTCACCTATGTGAAAGAAGGCTTCTATAACGGCACGATCTTCCATCGCGTGATCGACGGCTTCATGATCCAGGGCGGCGGCTTCGAGCCCGGCATGAAGCAGAAGCAGACGCACGCCCCCATCGAGAACGAGGCCAACAACGGCCTGAAGAACGACAAGTACACGGTGGCCATGGCGCGCACCAGCGACCCGCACTCGGCCACGGCCCAGTTCTTCATCAACGTCTCCAACAACGACTTCCTGAACTTCACCGCCCCGACCCCCAACGGCTGGGGCTATGCCGTGTTCGGCGCGGTGACCGAAGGCACCGAGGTGGTGGACAAGATCAAGGGCGTGAAGACCGGCAACAAGGGCTTCCACCAGAACGTCCCCAACGAGGACGTCGTCATCGAGAAGGCCGAAGTCGTTGAATAAGATCAGCCTTTCCGGACCGGTCTGGCTGGCTTCGGACGTGCACCTGGGGCCGGCCACGCCGGCCACGTCGGAGGCGTTCCTGGCATTCCTGGGCGCGGCGGCCGAAGAGGCGTCGGCCCTGCTGCTGCCGGGCGACATCTTCGACGCCTGGATCGGCGACGACATGATCCGCGCGGCGCCGCCCTGGATGGCCCGCGCCCTCCAGGCCCTGCGCGACACGGCCGCGAAGATTCCCGTATGGCTGGGCCGCGGCAACCGCGACTTCCTGATGGGCCAGGAGCTGGCCGATGCGCTGGGCGCGCGCCTGCTGCCCGAGCCCGCGCTGCTCGAAACCGACTACGGCCTCGTGCTGCTGACCCACGGCGACGAGTTCTGTACCGACGACGCGGCCTACCAGCAGTTCCGCAAGATGGTGCGCGACCCGCAATGGCAGGCCGAGTTCCTGGCCAAGACCATTCCGGAGCGCCTGGCCATGGCGCAGCAGGCGCGCGGCGAAAGCCAGGCGGCCAACCAGATGAAATCGATGGAGATCATGGACGTCAACGCCAGCGCCATCGAGCGGATCTTCCGCGAAAGCGGCGTGACCATGCTGGTGCATGGCCACACCCACCGGCCGGCGCGCCACGTGCTGGACGTGGACGGCAAGAAGCGCGAACGCTGGGTGCTGCCCGACTGGGATTGCGACCACGCCCGCCCCCCGCGCGGCGGCTGGCTGGTCATCGACCGCGACGGTCCGCAGTTCTACGATCTCGAGCAGGAATAGGCGCCGGACATGGCCCGTCTTCGGCGGGCCGGCCCCGACGGGCTGGCCCGCCGAAGACGGGCCCACGCGTTCACGCCGCTCAGCGCGTGAAGATCCACGCCGCCACCACCCCTCCGAACACGATGCGGTACCAGGCGAACACCCGGTAGGTGTGGTTGGCCACGAAGCGCAGCACCGCGCGCACCACGACCATGGCGCTCAGGAACGCGGCCGCGAACCCCACGGCGATGCCGGCGAGGTCGTGCCGGGTGAGCAGGTCGATGTTCTTGTACATGTCGTAGGCCGCCGCCCCCAGCATCGTGGGCATGGCCAGGAAGAACGAGAACTCCGTGGCGGTCTTGCGCTGGATGCCGGCGATCATGCCGCCGATGATGGTGGCGCCGGAGCGGGACGTGCCGGGAATCATGGCCAGGCACTGCGCCACGCCCACGCCCAGGGCCTGCTTCCAGGAAATCTGCTCCAGGCTGCGCGCCGTGGCGTGCTCGTCGGAAGCGGTGTCATCGGCCGCGCCGGGCACGTCGCCCGGCGTGTGGCGCGTGCGGCGCTCCACGTAGAGCATGATGAGCCCGCCCAGCACCAGCGTCACCACCACCACGGCGGGGTGGTAGAAGATCTGCTTGATCGATTTGATGAAGACCGCCCCCACCACCGCCGCGGGCAGGAAGGCGATGAGCAGGTTGCGGGTGAACGCCACCTCGGTGCGGTCGCCGCGCAGCGTGCCGCCGATGAGTCTGGCCAGGCGCGCGCGGAACACCCACATCACCGCCAGGATGGAGCCGAGCTGGATCACCACCTCGAAGACCTTGCCCTGGCTGGACTCGAAGTTCAGCCAGTCTCCGACGAGGATGAGATGGCCGGTGCTGGAGACGGGAATGAATTCCGTCAGTCCTTCCACGATGCCCAGGATGCAGGCCTTGATGAGATAGAGAGCGGCGTCAGTCACGGTCGGGGCGTTTCCGGTTAGTCATTGGCCAGGGCGGCGTCTTCGTCCAGCGGCTCCACGGGCCGCTTCTCGACCCGCACCAGCGCGATGCGGCGGCCGTCCATTTCGAGCACCTCGAAGCGGAAATGCTCGTGATGGGCTTCGTATTCGCACACATCGCCCGGCTTGGGCAGGTGGCCGAAGCGCGACAGCAGGTAGCCGGCCAGGGTGGAGTAGTCTTGCGCCTCGTCGACGAGGCCCTCGGTTTCCAGCACCTGCTCCACGTGATGCAGGTCGGCCGCGCCGTCGATCTTCCAGGTGTTGTCGCCGTCGGCGACGATGTCGGGCATCTCGTCTTCGTCGGGGAACTCGCCGGCGATGGCCTCGAACACGTCGATGGGCGTCACCAGGCCCTCGATGGCGCCGAACTCGTCGGCCACCAGCACGAGCTGTCCGCGCGAGCGCTTGAGGGTGTCCATGAGGCGCAGGATGCCGATGGACTCATGCACGATGATGGGGTCGCGCAGCCGGTTGCGGCGCACGCGGCCCTCGGTGATGAGGTCGGCGATGAGATCCTTGGCGCGGCCGATGCCCAGCACCTCGTCCAGCGACCCCCGGCACACGGGGAAAAAGCTGTGCGGCGCCTCGGTGAGCTGGCGGCGGATGGTTTCCGCGTCGTCGTCGATGTTGATCCAGGAGACGTCCATGCGCGGCGTCATGATGGAGCGGATGGAGCGCTCGGCCAGGGTGAGCACGCCGCTCACCATGTTGCGCTCTTCCACCCCGAAGGCCGGCGCCGTGGGGCCGTCCTGGCTGGGCAGGTCGGGCTCGTCGGCCGGCGGGCGCTTGCCTAGCATGCGCAGCACGGCCGCGGCGGTGCGTTCGCGCATGGGGCGGCGCGCGTCGAGCTTGAGCAGGTTGCGCCGCGCCACCTGGTTGAGCGCCTCGATGGCCACCGAAAACCCGATGGCCGCGTACAGGTAGCCCTTGGGCACCTTGAACCCGAACGACTCCGCCAGCAGCGAGAAGCCGATCATGAGCAGAAAGCCCAGGCACAGCACCACCACGGTGGGGTGCGCATTCACGAAGCGGGTGAGCGGCTTGGAAGCCAGCAGCATGATGCCGATGGCGATCACCACCGCGATCATCATGATGGCCAGGTGATCCACCATGCCCACGGCGGTGATCACCGAATCCAGCGAGAACACCGCGTCCAGCACCACGATCTGCGTCACGATGACCCAGAAGCTGGCGTACACGCGCGGGCCCGAGGCGCCGGCGTGCTGGCCGCCCTCCAGGCGCTCGTGCAGCTCCATGGTGCCCTTGAAGAGCAGGAAGAGGCCGCCGGCCATGAGGATGAGGTCGCGGCCCGAGGGCGATAACGGCCCGATGGAAAAGAGCGGCCGGGTCAGCGTGACCAGCCACGACATGAGGGACAGCAGGCCCAGCCGCATGACCAGCGCCAGCGACAGGCCCATGATGCGCGCGCGGTCGCGCTGCGCGGGAGGCAGCTTGTCCGCCAGGATGGCAATGAAAATCAGGTTGTCGATGCCCAGGACGATTTCGAGAACGACCAGGGTAAGCAGGCCGACCCACGCTGCGGGGTCCAGCAGCCACTCCATCAGGAGCTCCAGAAGTTATGCGACCGATAATCGTACATGGAAATTCCATGACACGCCGGTAACGCGCCTCATCCCTATGCAGGAGAAAGAGAGGCGGCGGCTCGGGCGGCGGCCGATGGCAAGAAGCGCGGCGGCCGGCGCGCGATGCCGCCGGCCGCGCGCATGGAGCCCGCCGCTTGCGGACCCCATGCGCCGATGCGTCAGGCCGCCGAAGGCGGGGTCAGCGCATTGAGCATCTGCGTGAAGACCTTGGGGCTCGCGGCCAGGACGTTGCCCGAGTCCATCCAGTCCTGTTCGCCCTGGAAATCCGCCAGCAGGCCGCCGGCCTCGAGCACGAGCAGGCTGCCCGCGGCCAGGTCCCAGGGCTTGAGGCCCACGCCGCAGAAGCCGTCGAGGCGGCCGCAGGCCACGTAAGCCAGGTCCAGCACGGTGGCGCCGAGGCGGCGCACGCCCGCGCTGCCTTCGGCCATCTGGCGAAAGCGCGCCGAGCCCTGCTCGGGGTCGCTGGAGTTGGGCCAGTGCGCGCCCAGCAGCGCCTCGTGGTAGCGGGTGCGGCCCGAGACGCGCACGCGGCGGTCGTTGAGGAAGGTGCCGCTGCCCCGGCTGGCGGTGAACAGCTCGTTGCGCGACGGGTCGTAGACCACGGCCTGCGTCACCTGTCCGCGCTGGGTCAGGGCGATGGACACCGCGTAGTTGGGCAGGCCGTGGATGAAGTTGGTGGTGCCGTCCAGCGGGTCGATGATCCACTGGAACTCGGCCTGGTCCGGCCCCTGCAGGCCGAATTCCTCGCCCAGCACCGCGTGGTCGGGATAGGCGGCGCGCAGCGTCTCCACGATGGACTCCTCCGCGGCGCGATCGACTTCCGTGACATAATCGCGCGGCCCCTTGCGAGCCACGCTGATACGTTCCAAATCCATGCTGGCACGGTTGATGATGGTGCCGGCACGCCGGGCCGCCTTGATGGCGATGTTGAGCATCGGGTGCATAGAATTCCGTACGAATGCGGTGAAATAGCCGCTTGCCGCCTTCCCGCGGGCCCTGCCGCCCCAACCGGGAAGGCGCCCAAAAACCAGGAAGGCACTAAGCCAAACATGGCATTTTAAATGACTCAGGCATTTTCTCGCGTCCGCTTCATCATGGTGCAGCCCAGCCACCCCGGAAACGTGGGCTCCGCGGCCCGCGCCATCAAGACGATGGGCTTTTCCGAACTGGTGCTGGTGGCCCCCCGCCACGAGGACGTGATCCGCCACCCGGACGCCCTCGCGCTGGCCAGCGGCGCCACCGACGTGCTGGAGCGGGCCCGGGTGTACGGCACGCTGGAACAAGCCCTGGCGCCGGTGACGCTCGCCTTCGCCCTGACGGCGCGCGTGCGCGACCTGGGGCCGCCGCCCTGCGACATCCGGCAGGCGGCCGGACTGAGCTGCGAACACCTCGCCTCCGGCGCCGACACGGTGGCCGCCGTCGTGCTGGGCACCGAGAAATCCGGGCTGACCAATGCCCAGATCGCCCTGTGCCACCGCATCTGCCACATTCCGGCCAACCCCGAATACAGCTCGCTCAACGTGGCGCAGGCCCTGCAGCTGGCGGCCTGGGAGCTGCGCTATGCGCTGCTGGCGCACGCAGGCGCCGCCATGCTGCCGGCGTCCGCGGCGCAGACGCCCGACCCCGGCGCGGAGCCCGCCTCCGGCGAGGCCGTGCAGGCTTTTCTCGCGCACTGGGAGCAGGCCCTGGTCGGGGTGGAGTTCCTGGATCCGGCGCACCCCAAGAAGCTGATGCCGCGCATGCGGCACCTGTTCGCGCGCGCCGGCCTGACGCGCGACGAGGTGGACATGATGCGCGGCGTGTGCACCGCCATGCTGTCGCCGCGCCGGCAATCGGTAAAAAAATAGGGACGGCATAGCCGTCCCTATTTGCCGCCCTGGAGGCCCGCCGAGGCGGACGCAGTCGTCAGTCGACGCGGGCGCCGGAAGCCTTGACCACGGGGGCCCAGCCTTCCACTTCGCTCTTGATGAACGCGCCGAACTGCGCCGGCGTGGTCTTCTCGCCCACCGCGCCCAGCTTCTCGAAGCTGGTCTGCACTTCGGGCTTGTCCAGCGCCTTCTGCATGGCGGCGTTGAGCTTGTTCACCACCTCGGGCGGCGTGCCGGCCGGGGCGATCATGCCGAACCACGACGACACGTCGAAGCCCGGGAAGCCCGATTCCTGCATGGTGGGCACGTCGGGCGCGCTCTTGGAGCGCTCCTTGGTGGTGACGGCCAGCGCGCGCAGCTTGCCGCTCTGCACGTGCGGCCACGACGAGGGCATGTTGTCGAACATGTACTGCACCTGGCCGCCGATCAGGTCGGTCACGGCCGGGGCGCTGCCCTTGTAGGGCACGTGCAGCACGTCGATGCCCGCCTTCATCTTGAAGAGCTCGCCCGCCATGTGGATGGACGTGCCGCTGCCCGATGAAGCGAACGCGAGCTTGCCGGGGTTCTTCTTGGCGTATTCGACCAGTTCCTGCACCGACTTGACCGGCACGCCGGGGTTGACCACCAGGATATTGGGCACCTTGGCGCCCAGCGCCACCGGCGTGAAGTCCTTGGTCAGGTCGAACGTGACGTTCTTGTACAGGGTCTGGTTGATGGCGCTGGTCACCGCCACGAACAGCAGCGTGTAGCCGTCGGGAGCCGCGCGCTGCACCATGTCGGTGGCGATGTTGCTGCCCGCCCCCGGCTTGTTCTCGACCACGAACGACTGCCCCAGCTCCTCGGTAAGTTCCTTGGCGAAGATGCGGGCAATCACGTCGGTGGTGCCGCCGGCCGAGAAACCGACCACGATGCGTACGGGTTTGTCGGGGTAGGCCGCGTGAGCCGTGCCCATTGCGAAAGCGCCGGCGGCGGTTGCCAGCAGCGCGGCGGCGATGCGCCGCAGACCAGGCTTTTGACCTTGAGTCATAGTGTCTCCGTGCAGATACTGTCCACTAAGCGGACGATTGGAATTATTGGACGGGGTATTCTCGACTATACATAGGACGCACATCAAGGTAGAGTCCACTGTACGGACAATGGTTTTCCCCAGTCCTACAAAAAAATTTCCGAGATTTCAGAGAGTTGCATGCAAGACAGTGATGCCGCCGCCGCGGGCCCACGCACCTTGCGGCGCGGATTGGCCGTACTCGCGGCCCTGCGCGACCAGGGCACCGACGGGCTCAGCGTGACCGATATCGCCCGCCTCACGGGCATACAGCGCCCCACCATCTACCGCCTGCTGGCCGCCCTGCTCGACGCGGGCCTGGTGCTGCCGGTGGCGGGCACCAAGAAATACCGCGCCCAGCTCGCCGTGGACCCCGACACCCGCTCGCGCGACCCCCGCGTGCGGCAGCTGCTGCCGGTGCTGCGCCGGCTGGCGGACCGCACGGGCGACGCCGTGTTCCTGGTAGTGCGCGACGAAGACGATTCCATCAGCCTGCACCGGGAAATCGGCAGCTACCCGGTGCAGATCCTGGCCACCTATGCCGGCAAGCGCCAGCCGCTGGGCGTGGGTTCAGGGGGCATGGCGCTGCTGGCCGCCCTGCCCGACGAGGTGGCGCGCGGCATCGTGGAGCGCAATTCGGGCCGGCTGGACGAATACGGCGGCATGACGCCGCAGGAAATGTACCGCCTGATCGAAAATACCCGCGCGCGCGGGTATTCGGTGGTGGGCAACCATGCGGTGCGCGGCGCGCTGGGCGTGGGCTGCGCCCTGCTCGATGCGCACGGCGCGCCGCTGCTGGCGGTGAGCGTCACCGCCATCATCGACCGCATGCCGGCCCAGCGCCAGCGCGAAATCGCCGGCTGGATCAAGGCGGAGCTGGCCCGCCTGGCGGTGCAGGCCTGAGTCCGCCGGGCCGCCCCGGCTCGGGAAGCACGGCGGCGCTCCGGCAAGCCCGCCCGCGGCGCACGGCCGGATCAGGCCGCGCCGGCTCCGGAATCGGCGCGGCGTTCCTGGCCGGCTTCCTGTTTCGGCGCCTGGATCTCGCGCAGCGGAATGGGCGCCTGGAAGCCCGCCTGCTCCAGCGAGCAGCGGATCTGGTGATAGAGGCCCCAGCGCAGGTCCCAGTACTTGGCGGCATCCGCCCAGACGCGCACGGTCACGATGACGCCGCTTTCCTTGTAGTCGCTCACCATGACGATGGGCTCGGGGTCCTTGAGCGCCAGCGGATGCGCCGTCACGATTTCCTTGAGCTTGGCCACCACGGCATTCAGGTCGTCGCCGTAGCGCACGGGCACCGGCACGTCCAGGCGCCGCGTCTTGTTGCGGCTGTAGTTGGTGATGGTGGCGTTCCAGACCGTGCTGTTGGGCAGCGTGAGATGAATGCCGTCGACCTGCACCAGCCGCGTGAGAAAGAGTCCCACCTCTTCGACCGTGCCGTCCGCGCCCGAGCTGAGGGCCACGTATTCGCCCGCGCGGATGGGACGCAGGATCAGCAGCATGATGCCGGCGGCGATGTTCTGCAGCGTGCCCTGCAGCGCCAGGCCCACGGCCAGGCCGGCCGCGCCCAGCACCGCGATCAGGCTGGCCGTCTGCACGCCGAAGCGCGCCAGCACCGCGATCAGGGTAAAGATGCGCACCGTCCACACCACGGTGGTCTGGAACATGGGAACGATGGTGGGATCGACGCGGCTGGAGCGCGTGGCCGCGCGCCGCACCCAATTGCCCAGCAGGGCCGACACCCACCAGCCGATGACGAGGATCAGCAGGGCCACGAGCACATTGATGCCCAGATCCACCAGCCTCGGCGCCCAGGTGTTGAATTCTCGCAAGACGTCGTCCATGGACTCTCCCGGTTAAAGCCAGAAACGGAACGGCCCGAGCGGGCCGCCTCCCGGGAAGGTTCCCGGGAAAAAACGACCGCAAACTTTATCAGATGCCCCCTGCGCGGCGCTGCCGCGGGGATGTCAAGGTTTGTAAGGAAATACCACGCCGGCGCGCCGCGCAGGCGGCGCGCCGGGATCAGGCCGGCACGCGCCGGAAATGGTTGTCCCAGGAAAGCCCGGGCGTGGGCGGCAGCACCTGCGCGGGCCGCGCGCCGGCCCGCGCGCGCAGCATCGCGCCCAGGCCGCTGGTGACGAAAAAACCACCCTCCGGCGCGGGCGCCACGCCGCAGCCGTCGGCGAGCTCCGTCGTGCCGAGGCAGCGGCCGCTCGCGGCGTCCCAGTACATGACCTGCCCGCCCACCGGGCTGGACGTGGCCACCACCGCGCCGCTCGCGTCCACCGACACCGAGCCCACGTAATTGCGCATGCGGCGCAGGCTTTCGGCCGGGCCGGCGTACAGCTCGGGCCGGCCGCCGCGCCGGTGGCGGCCCACCAGCGCGGGCCGGTCTTCGGCGGGGCCGGCGTACTGGCAGCCGAACCACACGCTGCCGTCGCCCGCCAGGGCGAGGTGGCGGATGGAAAGGCGATGCCAGCGCGGATCCAGCTCCACGCGCTCGAGCAGTTCGCCCGTGGCGGCGTCCAGATAGGCCAGCGACGGCCGCATGGTGTCGAGGTTGAGCTCCAGCTTGCCGTAGTCGGGGTGCGTGAGAATGCCGCCGTTGGCCACGCACAGCGTTTTGCCGTCGGGCATGAGCACGACTTCGTGCGGGCCAATGCCGCCGCAGTCGTATTCTCCGATGCGGCGGTATCCGCCTTCGGGCGCGGCGTCGTAGATGCCCAGCACGCCGCGCCCGCCCTCGAAGTCGTTTTCGGTGGCGGCCAGCCGGCGCGCGCCGTCGAAGAACACGCCGTGGCCGAAGTAGTGCCGGTCGTCGGGCAGCGGCAGCGGGCGCGGCGCTTCCTTGCCGTCCAGGCGGAAAGCCAGCGCGAAGAACCCGGGTTGGCGTCCGAACACCACGCCGCGCCGGCCCGCGGGGTCGATGGCGAAACTGTGGCCGCGTTCGGGCATGGGCACGACCAGGCGGTCGCGCCCGGCGGCATCGATGACGGCCGCCTCGTCCCGCCCGTCGCGCTTGCGGGCGCTGAGATAGAGGGGCCCTGCGGCGGGCAGCGCCGCCAGCGCGGCGGCGGGGCCCAGGCCCAGCGCGGCGGCCAGGCCCAGGAAGCGGCGGCGGTCAATCTCCATCGAGCGCGTTGAATCCTATGGTGACGCCCACGGCGGGGGCGAGATCCTGGTCCACGATGGCCTTGGCGTTCTTGAGCGTGACCGCGGCCAGGTTCACCGCGCGCCAGCCTTCGGCGGATGCCAGCGCGGCCTCGATGTCGGGCGGCGCCTCGCGCAGCGCCCGGGCGGCGCGCGCCAGCTCGCCGCGCACCGAATCGCCGATCCAGGCGCTTGCCTCGGGCAGGGGATAGCGGCCCGCTTCGTAGAAAGCGCGCATGCCGTCCAGGCCCGCCGACAGCGTGCGCAGGGCCAGCCCGCTGCGCCAGAACGCCGCGCGCCTGGGCCGCGCGGACGCGGGGTCCTGGCCGAGCGTCGGCAGGAGCTTGATATCGCGCGCGAACTGCAGGCCGGTGGAAAGCGATTTGACCGCCTCGGCGGCCACTTCCTGCGCGTCGCGGTACAGGGCGTTGCCCGGCTCGGGCCGGGCGAACTGTCGTCCGAAATCCGCGCCGGGACGCCAGGCCTCGTCCACCTCGGCGGAAATCGCCGCCACGTTGGCGGCCACCGCCCGCGCATACCCGCAGGCATAGGCGGCGGCCGGCGCCTGCGGCTCGGCCAGCAGCGCCGGCTCGCCGTAAAGCGTGTACTCGAGGGCGGGCAGCCCCTGCACGGCCACGCTGCGCGCGGCGAGCGCGCCGGGCGCCAGCAGGGCCGCGTCCTGTTCGGCCAGCAGCGCCCTTACCTGGCGCGGCATGACCCCGCGCGCGTCGGGCCAGAAAACCAGGCGCTCATAGCGGTTGCCTTGCACCAGCGGACCGAAGCGCAGGAACTCGACGCCGGACCACGCCGTCGCCAGGCGAGCGAAGGCGTCGCCCACGGCCCGCGCGCCCGCGGCGTCGCGCTTGCCGCACCAGCCAGCCAGGGTCTGCTCCATGCCGGCGGCCGCCTCGCGCAGCGCCGCTGCCGCGGGACGGACGTAGCCGCCCGCCAGCCGCTCGCCGAGATCGGCGGGCAGGCCGGCCGCCGCGGCGGGCAGCGCCAGCGAGGCGAAAGCCAGGGCGCGGAGGGGGTTGACGAAACGGCGGCCGGCGCGGACCGCGAGGGAAAGAGACATCGAAACGACTCCGTTCATGGCGGCGGCGAAAAAAAAGGCTGCATTCAGAGCGACTCCAGGAAGCGGATCAGGTCGGCGCGCTCTTCGGGCGTCATGGCCACCACGCGGTCGCGCGCGGCCTGCGCCTCGCCGCCATGCCACAGCACGGCCTCCAGCAGCGTGCGGGCGCGTCCGTCGTGCAGCCAGGTGGCGGTGGGGTTCACGCTGCGGGTCAGGCCTATGCCCCACAACGGCGGCGTGCGCCAGTCCCGGCCCGTGGCCTGCCCGTCGGATACCCCGTCGGCCAACCCGTCGCCCATGTCGTGCAGCAGCATGTCGGTATAGGGCCAGATGAGCTGGAAACGGTGCTCGGGCTGGCGCGCGTTGCGGCTCGTGACGTACTTGGGCACATGGCAGGCGACGCAATTGGCTTCATAGAACAGCTTCTTGCCCGCCAGCACGCGCGGATCGCCGGCGTCGCGGCGGGCCGGCACGGCCAGGTTGCTGGAGTAGAAGGAAACGAAATCCATCAGGCGCGCCGGCACCTCGTGCTCGCCCAGGTGCGGCTGCGCGCCGTGGGGCATGTCCAGACAGGCCGCCTGCGCGGCGGTGCATTCGCCGGAGTGCCGCGGAAAGAGCGGCGTGGACAGGCCCATGTCGTTGGAAAAAGCCGATGCGCTCTGCTGTTCCACGGAAGGCTGGCCCGCCTTGAGGTTGAAGCGGCCCAGCACGCGCTTGCCGGTGCGCGCGTCGACGACCCAGTTCGGCTTGCCCACGATGCCGTCGCGCTTGTCCGCGCCCACGTTGGCCAGGATGTCGGCCTCGTGGATGGCTTCGAGCAGGCCCAGCCCGATCATGGGCGGCGCCAGCCGGGGAGAGAGCTGCGTGTCGGCCCGCATCGGCCCGTAGCCCAGGTTCTCGATGCGGTAGACGGGTTTCATGAGGGTCGCGGTCTCGCCCCCGTTCAGCGCCACGGGGACCGGCTCGTATTCGATTTCCATGCGGCCCTCGGCGGGCAGTCCGGCCACGGCGAAGTTCTGCAGCTGCACGCCGTACACGGGTTCGGGCAGCGCGGCGATCTCGCCGGGCGCGAGTTCCGCCCGGCCGCGGTCGGGGCCTCCGGGCACCGCCAGGCGCAGCAGCAGGGCCACCGTATCGGCGCGCTCCAGCGGATCGAAGCCAGGCACCGAGCCGCGCCCGTCCTTGGTGTGGCAGCCTTGGCAGGAACGCGCGTTGAACAGCGGCCCCAGCCCGTCGGACGCCTGCGTGGAGGACGGCGCCGACACCCAATCCTTGCGAAACAGCCCGTTGCCCACCTGGAACTGCTGGCGGCCCTCGAAATCCAGATTGGCCGAGGGATGGGAAAAGATGTCCGCGTTGAGCAGCTTGTTGGTCGTGGCCGCGCCGGCCTGCATGACCTCGAACTTCTCGGGCTGCGAGAAATCGCGCGTGGGCGCGGTGACGGCCCGCACGCGCCCGAGATCCCGGGGATTCAGGTCGTCGCGCACGGGCTGGGCGGCGGCGGCGTGGGCCGACGCCGCCAGCATGACGGCGACTGCGAGCTTCACTTGAAAACCGCGTCCGGATTGTCGAGGCTGTCGGACCCTTCGATGGCAACCTTGCCCAGATCCAGCAGCGTGATCACGCGCTCCAGGCTGCGGGTCTGGTCGACGAGGCGGTCGATGGCGGCCTGCACCACCGCGTTGCCCTCCTTGTTGCCCTGCGCGATCATCTGGTCGTAGGTTTCGACCTTGTCGGCGCGGTCGCGGATGGCCTGCATGGCGGCCACGGTGGCGTCGAGCTTGGCGCGCACCTCGGCGTCGAGCTTGGGATCCCGGGCCTTGACCAGGTCGGACAGGCTGGGGCCGGAGACGGTCTTGCCGTCCACGCGCGCATACTTGCCCAGGTACACGTTGCGAATGCCGATCTGGTTGTAGTAGTGCGAGTTGTGCGTGTTGTCGGAGAAGCAGTCGTGCTCTTCTTCGGGATCGTGCAGCATCAGGCCCAGCTTCATGCGCTCGCCCGCCAGCTCGCCGTACGAGAGGCTGCCCAGGCCGGTCAGCATGGCCGCCAGCCCGGCCTTGGGATCTTCCTGCACCGCCTTGCGCGCGGCGCCGTCCGGTTTCCAGTTGGCCGCCATTTCGGCCAGGTCGTCCACGAGCAGCTGGGTGACGGCCTTCAGGAACTCCACGCGGCGTTCGCAATTGCCGCCCGTGCAGTTGGCGGGATCGAAGTCGGTATGGGGACGGTTGCCGGAATGCCGCTCCTGGGGCGTGCCCTTGCGGCCGGCCGGCGCCGGGCCGGTGCCATTCAGATCCTGGCCCCACAGCAGGAATTCGATGGCGTGGTAGCCGGTGGCCACGTTGGCCTCGTTGCCGTCGGCCTCGTGCAACACTTCGGACAGCAGCTGGGGCGTGATCTTGCTGGCGTCCACGGTCTTGCCGCCCACCGAGATCTTGGCGTTGGCGATGACGTTGACCGCGTAATAGGCGTTTTCGTCGTTTTCGGTGCCGTAGGAGGCGTCCACGTAGTCGATCAGGCCCTCGTCCAGCGGCCAGGCATTCACGCGGCCCTCCCAGTCGTCCACGATGGGGTTGCCGAAGCGGTAGGCTTCGGTCTGCTGGTAGGGCACGCGCGCCTGCAGCCACGCCTCGCGGGCGGCCTTCAGCGTGTCGGCGCCGGGCTTGGCCACCAGCGCGTCGATGGCGGCCTGCAGCTTGCGGGCCGAGGCCAGCGAATCTTCATAGCCGGCCAGCGCCAGGTCGGCGTAATTGGCGACCACCGCCTTCGGCTCCGCGGCGGCGTGCGCCGCTCCCCCGAACACCGCCGCCGCGAGCGCGGCCCCCAACAGCAACTTGCGCATGGACTTTCTCCCGTATGGCGGGCGCGCCGCCCCGCGACGGCGCGCCCTGACTCGAATCTTGTGGATGCGAGTGTAAACAATTTTTGTTTGCCATTCAGAAGACCGTCAGGTAGCTGACATTTTTCCGAACAATACCGGCTGCGGCCGCGCGCGAAAACGCCGGCGCGGGACGGCCCGGACCGGCGTTTTCAGGAAGCGCGCGCCGCGTTCAGCGCTGCAGGGGCGACTTGCCCGTTTCCCGCGCGGCCAGCACGGCCACCGCCGTGACGACCAGCGCCAGCGTCACATAGACCGAAATGGCCAGCGTCGACTGCCAGGACTTGAACACGCTGGCGATGATCAGCGGCGCGAAGCCGCCGCCCAGGATGCCCGCCAGCGTGTAGGCCAGCGACGCGCCGGCATAGCGCACCCGGCCCGGGAACTGCTCGGCGACGAAGGCCGCCTGCGGGCCGTACATCATGGCGTGCACCAGCAGCCCGCCCGCCACCGCGGCGCAGATGGCCACGGGATGGGCCTGGTCCATCAGCACGAAGAACACGAAGGCCCACGCCATGCCCAGCACCGCGCCGGCGAGGTACACCGGGCGTCGGCCCACTTTGTCGGAGAGATGCCCGAACAGCGGCACCGCGACCGCGTTCAGGGCCGAGCCCAGCATGGTCGCGCCCAGCGCCATGGGACGCGACAGGTGCAGCACACTGGTCACGTAGGTCAGCGAGAACACCACCACCAGCGCGTACAGCACGTCCGAGCCGATGCGCGAGCCGCCGGCAATGAGCAGCTGCCGCCAGTACGCGCCGAGCACTTCCTTGATGGGCGTCCTGGCGGTTTCGCGCTTCTGCTCCATTTCGCGGAACACCGGCGTTTCCTCCACGCCGCGGCGCAGCCAGAGCCCGAAGCTCACCAGCGCGACGCTGGCGATGAACGGCACCCGCCAGCCCCAGGCCTGGAACTCCTCCGGCGCCAGCCACGCCGACACCGCGGCGATGAAGCCCGTGCCGATCAGCGTGCCGCAGGACGGCCCGATCTGGGTGAAGGAGGCGTTGCGGCCGCGCTGGTCCGGCTTGCCGTGCTCCATGGACAGCAGCACCGCGCCGGCCCATTCCCCGCCCAGCGCCACGCCCTGCACGAAACGCAGCGCCACCAGCGCAATGGGCGCCCACACGCCCCACGTGGCGTAAGTGGGCAGCATGCCCATCAGCCCGGTC
Source organism: Achromobacter sp. Marseille-Q4962 (assembly GCF_943737005.1). GTDB lineage: Bacteria > Pseudomonadota > Gammaproteobacteria > Burkholderiales > Burkholderiaceae_B > Achromobacter. The sequence goes on from NZ_CALSFU010000020.1 coordinate 26,082, forward strand.
GAGGCGCCCATGATGACCAGCGTGGTCACCAGCACGAACTTGCGGCCCAGGCGGTCGCCCAGGTGGCCGAAGACGAAGCCGCCCAGCGGCCGCGACACATAGCCCACGGCATAGGTCGAGAAAGCCAGTATGGTGCCCGTCAGCGGATCGAAGGACGGGAAGAAGATCGCGTTGAACACCAGCGCCGCCATCAGGTTGTAGATGGTGAAGTCGTACCACTCCAGCGTGGTGCCGACCGAGCTGGCCATCGCCAGGCGCTTCATCTTGCCCTGGCCGTGCGCAACCCCGGCCCGGACGGACGCCGGGCCGCGCAATGCGTTTTCTGTCATGCTGTTCCCCTGGTTGAATATGTGGCCGGGCGCGGCCGGAGGGGCGCCCGGCGGCGCCGGCGTCAGCGCAGGTCGGCCGCGTTGAGCTTCCAGCCCAGCGCCATCAGCCACGCGTCGGCGGCGCGCGCGCCCAGCGTCTCGCGCGCCCGGGCGCGCAGCGCCCGCGCGGCGGCCTCGGTGCCGGCCTCGATGACGAAAATCGGATCGAGCCTGCGGTTCTCCGGCGACTCGCGCGGCAGCGGCGTGCTCAGGGACGCGTCGGGCGTCAGCAGATACGCATGGACGAAACCGTCGATCTCCGCCAGGGCCGCGCCCAGCGCCTGGGCCTGCGCCTGCAGCGCGTCGTCGGAAGCGGCCAGCGGCAGCACCGCGAGATGGCTGCCGCTGCCCATGCCGGTTTGCGCCGTCACGGCGCAGACGCGTCGCATGGGATCGCGCATGCGGTCCAGGTTGGCCACCGACCACGGCGTCTGGCGCTGGAACGCGGCGCGGTAGGCGTCGGAAGTGAAGGCGTCCAGCGACCGGGTCAGGTACAGGCCGAGGTATTTGCGGCCGCCTTCCAGCGAGAAATAGCGGGCGCCGGACAGGAAGCCCGGAATGCGCACGCGCTCTTCGACGTGCTCGCGGTCGTACCAGCGGTTGAAATCGCGCTCGTCGGCGGCCGGGTCCAGGTCGCAGGCCACGAACAGCATGCCTTGCGGTCGCGGCGGCGAGGACGGGGAATTGACGGTATGGCTCATGGAATGAAGTGGCGGTCCTGCGTTGACGAAAGACCTCATCTTCGATCCGGGGCGCGCTTCGGACAAACGAGTTATTTTTTGTCCGCGGCAACAGAATTACTGAAAGCCATCTAGGGGATAACACTATTGCGCGGAACCGAAATCCGGCTCCCGCACCGACGAGGTGAACTGATCCGAGGCCCGGCACGCCATTTCCGCCACCAGCCGGATCGCGTCCGACCCCGCGCCCTCCAGATAGCTGACCACCAGCAGTTGCGGCGGCACGATCACGTCGCTGCGTATGACCTGCACCTCGCCGCGCGCCACGTATTCGTAGATGGGCGGCAGCGGCACCAGGGCGCGGCCGAAACCGCCGCGCACCAGGCGCGCCAGCGCCGAGATCGAACTCACGCAATGCACCTTGCCCAGCGGGATGCCCGCCTCGCGAAACAGCGCCTTCAGGGCCTCGTGCGGCTGCGAGCCCGGGCTCATGGTCAGCACGGGCTCGGCGAGCAGTTGCCTCACGGGCAGGAAAGCCTCGTCGCCCGCCGGGCCCACCCAGCCCATTTCCATGGGCAGGCACGGCGTGCTGATGATGCCTGCGCCGCTGAGATGGTCGGTCTGCAGGGCGATGTCCAGCGTGCCTTCGCGCAGCCCGCGATGCAGGGCGCGCGTGGTTTCCGAGGTGAGCTGGACCTCGATGCCCGGGTAGGTGGAGCGCAGGTTCGTGAGAAAGCCGATCAGCCAGGTGTGCACCACCGTCTCGATGGCGCCGATGCGCACCAGCCCGAACACCTCGTCGCCACGCCTGCCCAGCGACAGGATCTGCTGCCGCAGCTCCAGCAGGCGCTCGCCGTAGTCCAGCAGGCGCGTGCCGACCGCGGTGAGCCGCAGTTCCTTGGCATCGCGCTCGAACAGGCGCGCGCCGATGTCCTCTTCGAGCGAGGCGATGCGGTTGGCCACCGCCGCCTGGGTGATGTGCAGCCGGTCGCTGGCGGCGCGGAAACTGCCCAGCCTGGCCGACCACAGGAATGCTTCGACAAAACGCGTATTCATTGCTTCACACCATCGCGCGGGCGCCCGCCCCGAAACGGCGGACGCCGGTTTCCGGGGGCACTGCCCCGGCGATTTCTGCATCCTAACCCGTCCGCCCGGCGCGCGGGGCCGGCCGCGCCAGGCCCCGGGGTCGCGTCCCCTCCGGCGGTGCGCCGCGCACTGTTTTGGGTCGCCGGCGGCACCACGCTGAGGCTGGGCCCGCGGGCCGGGGCTGGGGCCCGGCCGTGCATGGGGTTGGCACGGGTCTTGCTTGAAGAGGCTGGTATGCAAGCTTGTCCACAAGACTCTTCGACACCGCCGACCAGGAGCTTTCCATGATTCACCGCAACGCGCCCTTCGCCTTCAACGCCACCCGCCGCAAGCTGATCCAGGGCGCCGCCCTGGGCGCGGCGACACTGGCCGCCCCGGCGCTGGCGCGGGCGCAGGCCGGCCCCGCCATCCGCATCGGCTTCTGGCCCGTGGCCGCCGGCCTGCCCTTTTACGCGGCCATCGAAAAGGGCTACTTCAAGGAGGCCGGCCTCAACGTCGAACCGCTGAAATTCGCCGGCGCCCAGCAGGTCATGGAAGCCATGCTGTCCGGGCGCGCGGACGGCAGCGCCAACGGCACCGGCTCGGCCAACCTGGCCATCGGCGAAATCGCGTCTCCCGGGCTGTTCAAGATCTTCGCGTCCAACCCCAGCAACGCCAAGTACGTGCTGGACGAGTTCATCGTCGCCAAGGACAGCCCCATCCGATCCATCGCAGACCTCAAGGGGAAAAAGGTCGGTTCTGGTCCCGGCATCCAGAATTCCACGCTGGCCAAAGCAGTGCTGGAGCGCGCCGGCGCAACCGGGGCGACCGTGGTCGAGCTGGCGATCAGCCAGCACGTGGCCGCGGTCGCCGCCGGCCAGCTGGACGCATGCTACACGCTCGAACCCACGGGCACGGTGGGCCGCCTGAACGGCGCCACGCGCGTGCTGGAGGCGGGCGTGATCGCGAAATACGTGCTGGGCGACCCGATGGCGCCGTGGTTCGGCGGCTCGGCCTCGCTCACCACGGCCTTCCTGAAGAAGCATCCCGAAGAAAGCCGGAAATTCATCGCCGCCTACGCGCGCGGCATCGAACTGGTGCGCAACAAGCCGCACGAGGCGCGCCCGTTCCTCAAGGGCTACACCGCCATCGAAGGCCCCATGACCGAGGAGGTGCCGCTGGCCGCCTACACGCTTTACAGCGAGTTCACCGAATCGGACGTGCGGTACTTCCAGAAGTTCTTCGACCTCTTCGCCGACAAGGGCGTCTTTGCCGGCAAGGTCGACGTTTCCTCCATGCTCTACAAGGGCTGACCGATGAACGCAGGCATCGCCAAACCGCCGCGCCGGTTCAATGCCGGCCGCTGGCTGCCGCTGGCCGGCCCGCTGGCCCTCTTCGTGGTCTGGGACCTGACGCTGCGGCTGCAGCTCGTGAGCCCGGTGCTGCTGCCCACGCCCGCCGCCACGCTCGCCGCGCTGGCCCGCGGCATGGCGGGCGGCCCGCTGCTGTGGGACTTCCTGGCGTCGGTCAACCGGACCCTGCAGGCTTTCGTGATCGCCGCCGTGATCGGCGTGCCGCTGGGCGTGGTGCTGGGCAGCAACGAGAAGGCCTACCGCAGCGTGGAGTTCCTGGTGGATTTCTTCCGCTCCACGCCCTCTTCCGCGCTGATACCGCTCTTCCTGATGATCTTCGGCGTGACCGACATGAACAAGATCGCCATCGCCGCCTTCGCCGCGGTGCTGGTGATCCTGTTCAACAGCGCCTATGGCGTCATCAACGCCCGCAAGCAGCGCGTGATGGCCGCGCGCGTCATGGGCGCGTCGCGCTGGCAGATCTTCAAGGACGTGCTGATCTGGGAAAGCCTGCAGCCGACCTTCGTGGGCCTGCGCAGCGGCGTCTCCATGGCGCTGGTGATCGTGATCGTGGCCGAGATGTTCATCGGTTCTGACACGGGGCTGGGCAACCGCATCATCAACGCCCAGCAGGTGCTCAACGTGCGCGACATGTACGCCTCCATCCTGGCGGCCGGCGCGCTGGGCTACGTACTCAACATTCTCTTTCTCGTGCTCGAAAAGCGCGTGGTCCACTGGAGCGGCCGCTGACATGTCCACCGTCCTCAACCCCGTCATCGCGCCCGCGCCCGCCGCCGCGCCGTTCCGGCCGGGCCCGCTGGGCACCCACATCACCATCCGCGGCCTGACCAAGCATTTCGCGGGCTGGCCGCTGTACGAGAACTTCGACCTGGACATACCCAAGGGCAAGATCGTCTCGGTGTTCGGCCCCAACGGCTGCGGCAAGTCCACGCTCATCAACATGATCGCGGGGCTCGTCCCCATCGACGCGGGCGAGATCCTGTTCGACGGCAAATCGCTGGCGCAGACCAAGATCGGCTACGTGTTTCAGAACTACCGCGAGGCGCTTTTTCCGTGGCTGCGCACCATCGACAACATTGCCTACCCGCTGCGCCTGGAGGGGCGAAGCAAGGCCGAGGTGGACGCGCGCGTGCAGGAGCTGGTGGCCTCGTTCGACGTCAAGTTCGATCTCAGACGCTATCCGTACGAGCTGTCGGGCGGACAGCAGCAGACCGCCTCCATCATGCGCGCGCTGGCGCCCGGACCCGAGGTGCTGTTCCTCGATGAGCCCTTCTCCGCGCTCGATTTCGAGATGACCCTTTTCATCCGCGAAAAGCTGCAGGAAGTGTTCATGCAGACCGGCACGACCATGCTGCTGGTTTCGCACGACCTCGAAGAGGCCGTGTACCTGGCCGACCAGATCCTGCTGCTCACCAAGCGCCCGACTCGGGTGGCGGAGATCCTGGACTACGCCGACGCGCGGCCGCGCACGGTGGAAACGCTGTCCGAACCCGGCTTCGTCCGCATGAAGAAGCTGAGCCTGGAGATCTTCCAGCGCGAAGTCCGCAAATAGACCGCAAAGACCTTTGAACATCCAGGGAGCCCGGCATGACCCAGGAAACCATCGACCAGTATGTGCGCACCGCGCTGGCCCTCGCCGGCTACGCGCTGCGCGACTCCGCCGAAGCGGAAGTGGCGCTGCAATTCGCGCGCATCCACGACATCGCCTCGGTCTTCGTGGACGAGGCGCTGCCCGTGGAGCTGGAATCGGCGTCGGTGTTCCGCCCGTGACCGGCCCCGCCCTCGATATCGCCCGCCAGGTGCGCAGCGGCGAACGCAGCGCCGTTGCGGTGCTGGACGCCACGCTGGCCCGCATCCGCGAGCGCGACCCGCGCTACAACTGCTTTACCGAAATCACGGAGCAACGCGCCCGGCAGGAAGCGGCCGCCATCGACGCGCTGCGCGCCGGCGGCGCGCCGCTGCCGCCGCTGGCCGGCGTGCCCTACGCCGTCAAGAATCTGTTCGACATCGCCGACGTGACCACGCTGGCCGGCGGCAAGGTCAACGCCGCCAACCCGCCGGCCGCCCAAGACGCCGTGCTGGTGCGGCGCATGCGCGCGGCCGGCGCGGTGCTGGTGGGTGCGCTCAACATGGATGAGCATGCTTACGGCTTCACCACCGAGAACACGCACTACGGCGCCTGCCGCAATCCGCACGATCCCGGCCGCATCGCGGGCGGCTCGTCGGGCGGCAGCGCGGCCGCGGTGGCCGGCGGCCTGGTTCCGCTGACGCTGGGCTCGGACACCAACGGATCCATCCGCGTGCCCGCCTCGCTGTGCGGCGTGTTCGGCCTGAAGCCCACTTTCGGGCGCCTGCCGCGCACCGGCAGTTTCCCTTTCGTGGGCGACCTCGATCATCTCGGCCCTTTTGCCGCCAGCGCGGCCGACCTGGCCGCGGCCTACGATGCGCTGCAGGGCCCCGATGATCGCGATCCGGCCTGCGCGCCGCGCGCCGCGGACCCCGCGCTGCCCGACGTGACCGACGCGGACCGCCCCCTGCGTGTGGCCGTGCTGGAAGGCTACTTCGACCACTGGGCGGGCGAGCAAGCCCGGCGCGCGGTGCGGCTGGCGGCCGAGGCGCTGGGCTCGTCGGACAGCGTGGAATTCGCCGCCGCCGCCCAGGCCCGCGCGGCGGCTTTCGTCATTACCGCCGCGCAGGGCGGCGCCCTGCACCGGCGCCGGCTGATCACGCACTATGACTACTACGAGCCGCATTCCCGCGACCGGCTGGTGGCCGGCAGCCTGGTGCCTGCCGACTGGGTGCAGCAGGCCCAGCGCGTGCGCCATCGCGCCAGCCAGGAGGCGCGTGCGCTGTTCCGGCGCTACGACGTGCTGCTCGCGCCGGCCACCCCGGTGCCGGCCACGCCCCTGGGCGCGCAATGGCTGGAGCTGGCAGGCGGCCGGCTGCCCGCGCGCGCGGGCATGGGCCTGCTCACGCAGCCGATTTCCTGCGTGGGCCTGCCCGTCTGCGCCGCCCCGGTGTGGCCCGGAACGGGCCTGCAGGCCCATCTTCCGATAGGCGTGCAGCTCATCGCCGCCCCGTGGCGCGAAGCCGACTGCCTGCTGGCCGCGCGCCGGCTCGAACAGGCGGGCGTTGCCCGCGCGCGCCCCGCCTGACGAACCCTGCCCCTATTCCGAACCGACGATTACCGAGGCATCGACATGACTACCGCCTTCGCCGTTATCGACACCCCGCGCACGCTGGCCGACGCCGCATACGGCGCGCTCAAGCGCGACATCCTGGATTTCCGCCTCGCCCCCGGCGACCGCTTCACCGAAACCGAAATCGCCGAACGCCTGCAGGTCAGCCGCACGCCGGTGCGCGAGGCGCTGTTCCGGCTGGAGCGCGAGGGCTATCTGGAAGTCCGCCAGCGCAACGGGTGGCTGGTCAGACCGCTGGATTTCGACACGCTGGATCATTTCTACCAGTTGCGCTGCGTGCTGGAAGCCGCGGCCGTGCGCATCCTGTGCGCGTCCGGTCCGGTGTCCGGTCCGGTGTCCGGTGCGGCCGGCGCCGCGGCCCCGGACCCGCGGCGGGCCCTGGCGCCGCTGGCCGACATCTGGCTGGTGGACCCAGGCGACCGCTCCGCCAATGCGGAATGGCTGGCCGACCTCGATGAACGCTTTCACATCGGGCTGGTGGCCGCGGCGGGCAATCCCGAGATCGCCCGCGTGCATCGCGCCGCCACCGAGCGCATCCGCATCGTGCGCCGGCTGGACTTCACCCAGCCCGAACGCATCGACAAGACCTACGAAGAACACGGCGCCATCCTGCGCGCCGTGATGGCGGGCGAAGCCGAACAGGCCGCGCGCCTGCTCGAGGCCCACATCCGCGAAAGCCAGGAGGCCGTGCGCAAGATCACCCTGCACCGGCTCTATTCCGCGCGCCGGGCGCGGGCGGCATGAGCCAGCCGGAGGCGCCCCCGGCGGAGCGCCCCGGCGCGGCTCATTCCGGCCGCAGCCAGCGGTGCAGCGCGCGCGTGACCAGCGGAATGCAGATGAAAGACAGGATGGGCGTGAGGACCAGCGTGGTGAGCAGCACCCGCCAGAACACCGGCAGCGCGCTCAAGTGATCGCTGGCCAGCACCGTGAACAGCAGCAGCATCGGGAAGTAGGCCAGCCAGATGCTCACGGCCTGCTTCCAGCGCGGCGGGGCGCTCTGCCGCGCGCCGAACCAGCTGTCCATGCCGCTCACGCGGCGTTCGCGGCTGGCCCGCACGAGCTGGGCTCCGCGCTCCAGCCACATGCGCCGGGGCAGCGACTTTTCCCAACGCGCGAGGCTGGCCTCGTCATTGAAGCGCAACACGATTTCGTACTGGTCGCCGCCCTCGGGCGGCTGCAGCACCCCGGAACCCAGGAAGCCCGGAAAGCCCGCCGCGAGGATCTCGCCCTGCCGCATCCACGAAAGAAAATCTCCGTAGCGTTCAGGCGCGATGTGACGGGTGACCAGCATGGTGACCGGGGCGGTGGCGGCAACGTGGGACATGAGGGAACTCCTGCAACGAAGCGGCCGGAAGCGGGTTGGCCGCCCTCTCTTCAAAGCAAACGGCATGCCAGCGCTGCGCCGGGCCGGCGCGCGCGGCGAACGGATGCGCCGCCGGGCCCGCGCACCGCGCCGCACACCATATCGGTGATTACCCCTAGATTGCGCGCCATCATGGTGCACGCCGGCCGGGCGCAGGCAGGCGCGCGCGGCGCCGGCGCCGTCATTGAGCCGTCCCGTTCCGGGGTCTACACTGTTTCTCCCTTCCCTGCCTCAAGGAGCATTCGCCTCATGAGCACCTACAAGATCGCCGTCTTCGTCGGCAGCCTGCGCGCCGCCTCGATCAATCTGCGTCTGGCCCGCGCGCTCGAAAAGCTGATGCCCGCCGACTTCAAGCTGGAATACGCGAGCCTGGGCGACCTGCCCCTTTACAACCAGGACAACGAAAACAACCCGCCCCCGCCCGTGGTCAAGCTCAAGCAACTGATCGCCGACGCGCAAGGCATCCTTTTCGTGTCTCCCGAGCACAACCGCTCCCTGCCCGCCGCGCTCAAGAACGCCATCGACTGGGGCACGCGCCCGTGGGGCCAGAACTCGTGGGCGGGCAAGGCCGCCGGCATCCTCGGCGCCTCGCCCAGCGCGGCCGGCACCGCCATGATGCAGCAACACCTGCGCAACATTCTTGCCGCCGAAGGCGTCAGCGTGCTGAGCACCCCCGAAGTCTTCATCCAGTTCGGCGAAGGGCTGGTGGATGACCAGTACAACATCACCAACGAAGGCACGCGCAAGTTCCTGCAGGGCTGGGTGGACCGCTATGTGGCCTGGATCAGGAAGTTCAACGACTGACGCCGCGAAGCTGGCGAGGCGCGGCCGGCGAGGCGCGGCCGGCCAGGCGCGCCCCCGTCCGCCGGCGCCTCCCAGCCCCTTGCCCCGGCAGGGCCGGGGCGCTGCAGGTTGCCGGAAGCGCGAAAATCGGTCTGCTTGCCGTCGCTGCAGAACGGTGGCAACCCGGAAGACGATTGCCCGCGCGGATCGTGCTGTTGATAGCCCCACGCCCGCGGTCGCCAGCGTGGCCGGCGTCAGGCCGGCCTTCAGCACGCCATAAAGCACGCTCTTATTCTGTTTGTCGTGGCCGATATAGGTATTGCCTTGCTCATCGCAGCCACGAAGCGTCCGCGCGCGCGACATGCCGGCGGCATTGATCGGGCCGCCCATATCCAGCTCGCCGCGCCCGCGCTTATCCCCGCCCGCTGTGGAGAAGCATGAGGACAGCCTTGGGGAAGCTGGAAAAAACCCAATGCCGCCAGGCACTTGCGGAACCCGGTCAAAAACTGCGCACCCGGGCGCCCGGGTGCGCAACGGCCCGGATCCGCCCGGACTTATCCACGGACGGCCGGCCGCAGAGCCTGGAATGCGCCGATGCGCCCGCCTTGTCCCCGTCTTTTGTGGACAAGCATGAGGACAGTCTGAGGGCAGCATGAAAATTCCCTTGCCGATCAAGGCACTGCGGGCGCTGGTCAAGAAAGGAGCACGCGCCGTTCCCGGCCGGCCGGTTGTCCCCGGCAAATGTGGATAAGGCTGAGGACAGCATGCGGGCAGGTCGGAAATATCCTTGCATGCCAATGACTTGCGGCGCGCGGGCAAGAAAGGCGCAGCAATGGAGCGCCCGCGGACCACGGAAGATCCGCCGTGCCGGCCGGCGTCGGGCGCGCGCCGCTCATCCACAGCGCATGTGGACAAGGCTCTGAACAGTGCGCTAACAAGCGGAAATTTTCCTTTCCCGTCAGGCACTTGCGGGCTCCGCTCAAAAAATGAGCGGCGCCCGCGCGCGGCGCGCGCTATTCGTTTCCTTCGAGGCGCATGCCGATCTTCAGGCCCACCTGCCAGTGCGCGACCTTGCCGTCCTTGATGTGGCCGCGCACTTCCGTGACTTCGAACCAGTCCAGGTTGCGCAGGGTTTCCGAAGCGCGCGCGATGGCCCGGGCAATCGCGTCATCGGTGGACGTCGTGGAAGAGCCCACCAGCTCGATCTGCTTGTACACGTGATTCGTCATCGCTCGTCTCCGTTGTGGTGAGGAAAAACCGGGAACGGCCCGCCGGGTGCTGACGCTTACGACCGGCAATCCATTCGTACACACAGCATACGCGCGCGGCGCTATGGTGGTGTTACGAGTTCCGTCGCGGCGTGACGCCGCGGCGATCCGTTCTCGCAACCGCAAGCAAGCCAAGGAGATCGTCATGCCTGAACGCAAGACCCTGGAGCGAGCCGCGCGCGACAAGAAGCAAGGAAAATCGGCGTCCACCCAGGCGGGGGAATTCGTGCGCGAGGAGATCGACCGCGTGCGCGCCGGCAAGCACGGTGTCAAATCCACCAAGCAGGCCATCGCCATCGGGCTCTCGAAAGCGCGGCGCGCCGGCGTGGACGTGCCCGCCTCCAAGAGCGCCAGCTCCGCCACGCGCCGCAAGGCCGAACAGGACAAGCGCGCCAGCCGCGATGGACACGCCAAGTCTTCCACCCGTTCCCAAGCCACCACCAAGGCGCTGAAGAAGGAAAGCGGCGCACCCGTTTCGCGCGGCGCGCTGTCGCGCCAGGCCAGCCGCGCCGCCGCCAAGCGCACGGCGGCCGACCGTTCGGCCGCGGCGCGCAAGGCGGCCCGCACCAAGGGCGCGGCCGGACGCTCGGCGGCGGCCAAGAAAGCCGCCCGCACGCGGGCCGCGAACCGCGCCGCCGCGGCGCACGCGCACCACTGAGTCAGACGCCCGCGCCGTCTTCCGCGTCGAAAGCCTGGAAACGCTCGCGCAGATAATCGCGCAGCCGCTTGACGGCCGGAGACAGCAGCATGCGGTGCACGCACAGCAGGTAGACCGGCGAAGGCTCGGTGCCGTAGCCGGGCAGCAGCGGCACCAGACGGCCGGCGCGCAGGTCGGCCAGCACGTCGAAACGCGACTTGTAGGCCACGCCCCGGCCGGCCAGCGCCCAGCGGCGCACCAGCTCGCCGTCGTCGCCCGCCCGGTCGCCCTGCACGGGCACGGTCAGCGGCGCGCCGTCGCGCTCGAAGCGCCAGCGGTCGTGCAGGGTTTCGCCCAGCACGAAGGACAGGCAGTTGTGCCGCCGCAGGTCGGCGGGCGTGCGCGGCACGCCGTGGCGCTGCAGGTAGGCGGGCGAGGCGCACACCACGCGGCGGTTGTGCTCGGCCACCGGCAGCGCCACCAGGCTGGAATCGTCGGGCGTGCCGTAGCGCACCGCCAGGTCCACCGGCTGCCGGTAGAGGTCGGCCAGGCGGTCGCTGATGCGCACCTGGAAATGCACGCGCGGATGGCGCGCCTGGAATTCGTCCAGCCACGGCAGCAGCACGTTGCGGCCCAGGTCCGACGGCACCGAAACCGACAGCGTGCCGCCCACCGCGGTCTTGTCCCGGGCCAGCGCGTTGCGGCCCGCCTCCAGCGCCGCGAGCGCGGCGCGCGCGTGCTCCAGGTAGCGCTCGCCGTCCGCGGTAAGCCGGATGCTGCGCGTGGAACGCACGAAGAGCCGCGCGTCCACCGCCGCCTCCAGCCGCTTGAGCGCGGCGCTGGCCACCGCCGGCGTCACGTCGAGTTCGCGGGCCGCGGCCGAGAAGCCGCCCAGGTCGGCCGCCGCCACGAAAATGCGCAGGTCGTCGAAACGGACCATGGATCTATTTTCAAAAATCCGTTGAAACTGACTGCGATGCTAGCGGGTTTTTCCGCTGCCGGACATGGGCAATCATGCGGCCATACCCGTTTTCCCTTTTCTCTTTCAGGAGTCCTCGCATGAAAATCGAACTCAACGGCAAGAAGGCGCTGGTGACCGGTTCGTCGGGCGGCATCGGCCTGGCCATCGCGCAGGGCCTGGCCGAGGCGGGCGCCGAGGTAGTGCTGCATGGCCGCAACGCCGACAAGCTCGCCGCCGCGCGGGCCGCCGTCGCCAGCCGCCATCCCGGCGCGCGCCTCGGCACCGTGCAATCGGATCTCGCCACCGCCGACGGCGCCGCCGCCCTCTGCGCCGCCCATCCCGACGTGGACATCCTGGTCAACAACGCGGGCTACTTCGCGCCCAAGTCCTTCACCGAGATCACCGACGACGATTGGCAATACATGCTGGACGTGAATGTGATGAGCGGCGTGCGGCTGTCGCGCCACTACCTGCCCCGCATGATGGCGGCCAACTGGGGGCGCATTGTCTTCATCTCCAGCGAATCGGCCCTGCAGATCCCGGCCGAGATGATCCACTACGGCGTGAGCAAGACCGCGCTGCTGGGCGTCTCGCGCGGGCTGGCCGAACTCACCGCCGGCACCGGCGTCACGGTCAACGCCGTGCTGCCCGGCCCCACGCGCTCCGAAGGCGTGGCCGGGTTCTTCGCCGAAATGGCCAGGGAGCAGAACGTGCCGCAGGCGCAGATGGAAAGCGACTTCATCGCCCGGCACCGGCCCAGTTCGCTGCTGCGCCGCCTGGCCACCGTGGAGGAAGTCGCCAACATGGTGGTCTACGCCTGCTCCGCGCAGGCCTCCGCCACCAACGGCGCCGCGCTGCGCGTGGACGGCGGCGTGGTGCGTTCGATCGCCTGAACCCTCATGCATCCGAGCCCATGAAAGCCATCGCCTATTATCGCAACCTGCCCGCCGCCGATCCCGAGTCGCTGCAGGACGTCACCCTGCCCGACCCCGTGCCCGGCGAACGCGACCTGCTCGTCGAAGTGCGCGCCATCTCGGTCAACCCCGTGGACGTGAAAGTCCGCGCCAACCGCCGCCCCCGGGACGGCCGACCCGAAGTGCTGGGCTGGGACGCGGCCGGCGTGGTGCGCGCCGTGGGCGCGCGCGCCGGCCTCTTCAAGCCGGGCGACCGCGTGTACTATGCCGGCGCGCTGGACCGCCCCGGCGCCAATAGCGAACTGCACGTCGTCGACGAGCGCCTGGTGGGCCGCATGCCCGAAAGCCTGGACTATGCCCAGGCGGCCGCGCTGCCGCTCACCACCATTACCGCCTGGGAGCTGCTGTTCGACCGCCTGCGCGTGCTGGACAACGCGGCGCCCAGCCAGCGCAGCCTACTGGCGGTCGGCGCGGGCGGCGGCGTGGGCTCCATCCTGGTGCAGCTCGCGCGCCAGCTCACGGGCCTCACCGTCATCGGCACCGCCTCGCGCCCGCAAACCCGCCAATGGGTGCTGGACCTGGGCGCCCATCACGTCATCGACCACAGCCGGCCGCTGGCCTCCGAGCTGCGGCGCGGCGGGTTCGGCCAGGTGGACTTCATCGCCGGCCTGACCCAGACCGACCAGCACTTCGGCCAGATGGCCGAGGCCATCGCGCCCCAGGGCCGGATCGCGCTCATCGACGACCCCGGCGCCATCGACGTGCGCCTGCTCAAGAGCAAGGCCGCCTCGCTGCATTGGGAATTCATGTTCGCCCGCCCGTTGCACGGCACGCCCGACATGATCGCCCAGCACGGGTTGCTGGAGCAGACGGCGCGCCTGGTCGACGCCGGCCGGCTGCGCACCACGCTGGGCGAGCACTACGGCGCCATCAACGCCGCCAACCTGCGCCGCGCCCACGCCTTCCTCGAAAGCGGCAAGGCGCGCGGCAAGATCGTGCTGGAAGGGTTCTGAACCTCAGCCCCGGCCCTCGCGCCGGGCGCGCGCGTGGGGGTCGGCGATCTCGGCTTCGATCTCGGCGATGAGCCAGTCGAACCACCCGCGCTCGGCGCGCGCGTACACGGCCGCCGCCGGCGTCTTGCCGTCGCGCCAGCCCGGCTGGTGCGCGTCCATCCAGGCCGCCAGGCTCTTGTGCGGCGCCAGCAGCCCGGACAGCCAGGCCCAGACGTACTGGCCCATGCCGCGGCGCAGCCCCTGGGCGCTGGCGTATATCGCGGGCTCCAGCGCGAGGCTGCCCGTGCGCGCCAGCCTCGCCTGAGTCCGGCGCAGGATTTCCGCGGCGGCCTGCAATTGTTCGGTGCTGAGCTTTTTCACGTCACGACTCCTACGACCTGTTGATACGTACCGGCGCGGATTATCGCCCGCCCTGCCCCGCCGCTCCAAGCGCGGCCTTCAGGCGGCGCGCCGCGACGGCTGCAGCGCCATCAACAGGGTCGCGCCGTAGCGCTCGCCCGGCTCCAGCACCCGCATGCCCGTGCGCGCCTGGCCCGCCGCCGCCAGGTTGAAGGCATCGGCCACCTGGGTGACCGGCTCCACGCAGAGAAAGTCCGCGCCGGGCGCGGCGTACACCACCAGATGCTCGAAGGCCGCATCGGCGTGCAGGGTCAGCGCGTGCCCGTCGTCCCAGTGCAGCGTGGCCTGGCCGCCCCACTGCGACAGATAGGTGTCGCAGCCTTCGGCGGACTGGCGCAGCTCGCGCACGTGCGTGGTTTCGCTGCCCGTGGCCAGGCCCTCGGCATCGGCCTGCCACCGGCGCCGGGCATGCAGCGTCACGCGCCGCGCGGTGAAATACGGATGGATGCCGAAGCCGAAAGGCATGGGCGTATCGCCCAGGTTGGCCATCTGCAGCGTCAGGCTCAGCCCGCGTCCGCCCAGCCGGTAGCGCTGCACGCACTCGAACGGCCACGGCCAGCCCAGCGGATCGTCCTCCGAGGCCAGCACCAGGTCCACCGACTCCGGCGACTGCGCGCGCACCGTCCAGGCGCGGTACAGGCCGCTGCCGTGGATGGCGTGCGGCCGGCCGGGCAGCGGCCGCAGCGCATGTTCCCGGCCCTCGAAAACGAAGCGCCCGTCGCGGATGCGGTTGGAATACGGAACCAGGGGATACGACCCGGCGCGCGGCCAGCGCGGCGCCGGCCATTGGGTTTCGGTTACCGGAACGATCCATTGATGCTCGCCCGTCGCCAGCCGCGTCAGGCGGCCGCCGGCCGCCGGTGCGAACTCCGCGCGGTGCGCGCCATAGGCGATGGAAACGCGCCCGGCGGCGTCCAGAATTTCGGGGATGGAAGTAGGCATAAGGCTCGTCGCGCGCAGGAAGACGGCGCGCCGCCGGCCGGCAAGCCGCCGCCCCGGGCGGACGCGCTGCCGCCATGATAGCAAGGCCGCGCGGTCCGGGCGCTGCCTATGCCGGCGCCCGGGCCGCGTCCTTCGACTCCGCCTGCCGGATCACCCCCTTGGACATCAGCCATTCGATCTGCTGCGCCGACAGGCCCGCCTCGCTCAACACCTCCAGCGTGCTCTGGCCGATCTCCTGCGGCGGCCGGCGATAGCTGGCCGGCGTGCGGCTGAGCTTGATGGGCGAGGCCACGGAGCGAAAGCCGTCCACCTCGGCCACCATGCCGCGATGCGCCGTGTGAGGATGGTCCAGCGCCTCGACCACGCTCTGGATCACGCCGCAAGGCACGCCCACCGACACCAGCTTGCGGAACAGCGTCTGCGCATCGAAGCCGCCGAAGGCGCGCTGCAGGTCCTGCTTGAGTTCGAAGCGATGCACGGCGCGTTGGGCGTTGGTGGCATAGCGCTCGTCCTGCGCCAGGTGCGCGTGGCCCACGGCCTCGCACAGGCGCTGGAACTGGTTGTTGTTGCCCACCGCCAGGTAGATGGGGTCCGTGGCGGTGGCGTAGGTGTCGTAGGGTGCGATATTGGGATGGCCGTTGCCGGAACGCAGCGGCGCCCGTCCGGTGAACAACGTGTTGATGGAATGCGGATAGAGGGAAAAGATGGCGCTGTCGTACAGCGCCGATTCCACCGACTGTCCCCTGCCGCTGCGCTCGCGCTCATGCAGCGCCATCAGGATGCCGATCACGGCGTTCAGCCCCGTGGTCACGTCCACGACGGGCACGCCCATGCGCGTGGGCACGCCGTCGGGGTCGCCGTTGATGCTCATGAGTCCGCTGAGCGCCTGCACCGCGGCGTCGTAACCCGGCAGCCCGCCCAGCGGGCCGGTGGCGCCGAAGCCGGTGACGCGGCAGTGGATCAGGCGCGGAAAGCGCCGGCTCAGCGTGTCTTCGTAGCCCATGCCCCAGCGCTCCAGCGTGCCTACCTTGAAGTTCTCGATGAGCACGTCGGCGTCGGCCAGCAGTTGCATCACCACGTCGCGTCCCTGCGGATCGGACACGTCGACGCACACGGTGCGTTTGTTGCGGTTGATGCCGGCAAAGTACGAAGCCATGCCCGCCTCGTTGAAGGGCGGCCCCCAGGTGCGGGTTTCGTCGCCCGCCGGCCCTTCCACCTTGATCACGTCCGCGCCATGGTCGCCCAGGATCTGGGCGCACAGCGGCCCGCCCAGCACGCGCGACATGTCCACGACTTTCAAACCGTCCAATGCTGCCATGATGTCTCCTTTTTTCGCGGCGCCCTGGCGCTATGCCAGATCCAGCGCCGACAGTTCCGCGGCCTCGTTCCAGCGGGCGGGCCGTTTTTCCCTGGCCGCGCTCACTCCTTCCAGGGCTTCCGTACGCATCTGCTGCGCGAACAGCTCGGACGCCGCGTCCAGGTAGCCGCACAGCGCGGCGTTGGATTCCAGGGGCGCCATGGGCAACTGCCCCAGCATGCGCTTGGTGCGCGCCGACGCCTGCGGCGCGGTGGCCAGAATGGATTCCAGCACCTGCCGCGTGAGCGCCGGCAGGGCCTGGTGCGATTCCGCCACGTGATCCAGCAGCCCGATGCGGCAGGCCTCGGCGGCATCGATGCGGCGTCCCGTGAGCATGAGCCGCCGGGCGGCGGGCAGCCCCAGCCGCGCGGCCACGAAGGGCAGGATCTGGCCTGGCACGAGCCCGATGGCCGTCTCGGGAAAACCGAACCGGGCCTCGGGCGATCCGATGGAAATGTCCACCGCGCACGCCAGCCCCGCGCCGCCGCCCATGGCCGCGCCCTGGACGCACGCCACCGTGACCTGCGGCACCTGGGTCAACCGGGTCAGGAACTCGCCGTAGCGCCGGTTGCCGGCCGCGATCGGATCCTTGCCGTCCGGCCCGGCCGCCGCCGCGAGCCGGTCGCCGAGGTTGCCCAGGTTGCCTCCCGCGCTGAACGCCGGCCCCGCGGCCGTGAACAGGATGACGCGCACCCCTCCCAGCGCGGACGCGCTCTCCACGGCCTCGCCCAGCGCCTGTACCATTTCCGCGCCCAGGGGATTCCGGGCGTCGCCCCGGTTCAGGTGGATCCGGAACACCGGCCCCACCCGCGAGGCGCGCACCCACGCTACGCTGTCTTTTTCTTCCATCTCGAACCTCATTCCAAAGAGCCGCCTACAATCGCGGCACAATACGGCGACAAGGGCACACGGGATACCTCATGCAACCGGGGATCGTTCTGCGATGAGCATGCGCAATCTTGATATCGGCCTGCTGCGCACCTTCGTGGCCGTGGCGGAGCGCGAGAACTTCACCAGCGCCGCCGAAAAGGTCTACCGCACGCAGGCCGCGGTGTCGCAGCAGATGCAGAAACTCGAAGCGGTGCTGCAATGCACGCTGTTCGAGCGGGTGGGCCGCCGCAAGAAGCTGACGGCCGAAGGCATGCGGCTGCTGGAATACGCCCGGCGCATGGTCAGCCTCAACGACGAGGCCTACCGCGTCGTCACGCAGCAGGAGTTCACCCAGCCCGTGAAGATCGGCTCGTGCGCCGACGCGGTGGACACGCTGATGCCCGCCTACCTCGAGATCTGCGCCGAGAACTTCCCCAAGCTGAGCATCGACATCCAGGTGGGCCGCAGCCGCTGGCTGGCCTCGGCGCTGCGCAAGGGAGACATCGACCTCATGGTGGACATCGCCCCGCATCCCGAATTCGCGCACACGGTGCTGCGCACCTCGCCCGTGGCCTGGATCGCCGGCGCCCGCTACCACCCCCAGGCGGGCGCCTCGGTTCCGCTGATCCTGATGGAAGCGGCCTGTCCGTTCCGCAGCAGCATGGTGCAGGCGCTGGCCGACGCCCGCATCCCCTGGCACCTTGCCTTCGAAACCTCCACGCTGGCCGGCGTGCGCGCCGCGCTGCGCGCCGGCCTGGGCATCACCGCCCGCACCGTGGAGATGCTGGCGCCCGACCTGCGCGTGCTGGATCCGCTGGCCCGCCTGCCGGCCCTGCCGCCGATCAGTTTCGCGCTGTACTGGCGCGCCGACGCCGACAACGAAAGCGCCATGAAAGTCCGCCATCTGATCGCTCCCCCTTGAACGCGCCGCTCAGGGCTGGCGCATGCCGGCTTCGACGATGATCTTTCCCCACTCCCGGGTATCGCGCGCCTGCAGGCGGCGCAGATAGTCGGGCGACACGGGCGTGGGAACCAGGCCCTTTTTCACGAGAAACTCCTGGCCGGCCGGCGCTTGCAGCGCTTCGCCGATCCAGCGCGACAGCGCGGCCGACACGGGCGGCGGCGTGGTGGCCGTGGCGCTCCACATCGCGATCCACGAGCTGACGTCGAAATCCGGATAGCCCAGTTCGGCCACGGTGGGCACCTCGGGCAGCGTGGCGACGCGCTGGGCGCTGGACAGCGCAAGCGCCCGCACGGCGCCGGCCCGCACCTGGGGCAGCGCGGTCACCATATCGCAGAAGTAGTAGTCGAACTGCCCGCCGATCAGGTCGGTCATGGCCTGCGCGCTGCTCTTGTACGGCACGTTCACGGCGTTGATGCCGCTGAGCTGCTTGAAGCGCTCACCGGCAATGCGCCCGCCCACGTTGGCGCTGGCGAACGACAGGGGCTGGCCGCTTTTCTTCGCCCAGTCCAGAAAGCCCGCGATCGAGTCCTGCGCAATGCGCCGGGGGTTGACGAGCATGGCGTAGGGCGTGGTGGCCAGCGTGGCCAGCGGCGTGAAATCGGCTTCGGGGTCGTAGCCCAGCTTGCGGTAAATGGTGGCATTGGCCGCATGGGTGGACGAGCCCGAAACCAGCAGGTTGTAGGCATCGCCCGACGGCGCCCGCACCACGAACTCGGCGGCGATGTTGCCGTCCGCGCCGGGCCGGTTTTCCACAATGGCCGGCTTGCCGCCGCGCAGGGCGATTGCCTCGCCCACGTAGCGGGCCAGGCTGTCGGACGCGCCGCCCGCGCCGTACGCCACCACGATGCGGACCTGCTTGTCCAGCCTGGGTTCGGACGCGCCGGCCTGCTGCGCCAGCGCCGCGCGGCCGGCCGGCAGGCCCAGCAGGCCGAGCACGCCTGCCCTGCGCAACAGCTCCCGGCGCGACAGCAGGAAACGGGACTCCGGATTCGCCACAGGGGCTGAATGTCTGTTCATCTTCTGTCTCCTCGGCTCCGCAAGGCAAGCACGGTTCAAACCGGCGCCAGCTCCGCGGGGCAATCGATTTCCATGTCCAGCAGCATCTGCGCATAGCACTTGCCCAGGGGATCGGACCGCAGGCTGCACGAACCGCCGCCGCCCAACGCGCG
This sequence comes from Achromobacter sp. Marseille-Q4962, assembly GCF_943737005.1. Taxonomy (GTDB): domain Bacteria; phylum Pseudomonadota; class Gammaproteobacteria; order Burkholderiales; family Burkholderiaceae_B; genus Achromobacter. The sequence goes on from NZ_CALSFU010000020.1 coordinate 45,408, forward strand.
CTGCAGCACGAAGTTGAATGCGCCCAGGCCGGGCAGTTCGTAGCGCTGCACCGGGCCGCGCACCAGATGGGCGAAGTAGGCCAGCACGCGCTCGGCCGTCACCTGCTCCCGCAACACCGGCAGCCATCGCGGATGGCGGGCCATTAGGCCGATGTTGGCGTCGTCGCCCTTGTCGCCGCTGCGTCCATGGGCGATGCGTCCCAGCGCGATGCGCACGGCCGGGCCGCGCGGCGGGCGGGCCGGCTCCCCGGCTTGCGGCAGCGGTCCGGACGCGCGCTCGGCGGGCCGGGCCGCGCCGTCCGCCGCCAGGCTGCCGAGCGCCAGCGGCGCCTCCTCCGCGCACGCCTGCACCTGCACCAGGACAGCCGTCTTGGGCAGCAGAAACGAAGCGGTTCGGATGACGCTCTGCACGTCGGAGCGGCCGCCGAAATGGCTGCGCGTGCCCGGCCCCATCGAGGTGCCCGCCGAGGACGCCTCCTTCTGCAGAAAGGCCAGTGCGCGCCGCTCGCCATGCCGGGCCGCGATGCGCAGCACGATCTCGCGGCTGTCGGCGACGCGCCGGTTCGGACCGTACATGGACTCCGCGCCCAGCAGCTCCACCAGGGTCTCGTCGTAGTCCGCGAAGCCGGCCGCCTCCATCTGCCAGCGCGTGCGGGCCAACAGGGCATCGGCGGTGCGCTGCGCCTTGGCCAGCGCCCGCTGGCCCCGGATGGCCATCATGATGGCGATCTGCCAGCCGTGCTGGTAGGTGGCCGTCACCTTGTACCTGCTGCCGGGCGCACGGCCGCGCGCGCCGGTCACCCGCACCCGGCCGCCTTCCGCGTCGTGGCCCGCCAGGTCTTCCAGCCGCACCTGCGAGAAGTCGCAGATCACGTCGGGCAGCTCGTAGGCCGCGGGGTCGCCGATTTCGTACAGCAGCTGCTCGCCCACCGTCTGCCGCGTGACCAGGCCGCCTGCGCCCCGCGGCTGCGCAATCTCGAAGCTGCCGTCAGCGTGCATCAGCACCAGCGGATAGCCGATCTCCGCCCAGTCCGGCACTTGCTCCCAGTCGGTGAACAGGCCGCCGCAGCCCTGCGCCCCGCATTCCACCAGATGGCCCGCCAGGCTCGCCTGCGCCAGCCGGTCGTAGTCGTTCATGTCCCAGCCGAATTCGTGGATCGCGATGCCCAGCAGCGTGGCGCTGTCCACGCAGCGTCCCGTGATCACGATGTCGGCGCCGGCCGACAGGGCCTGGGCAATGGGCCAGGCTCCCAGGTAGGCGTTGGCCGACATCAGGGGCGGCAGATCCTGCACGCGCTCCGCCTCTGCGCCCCAGGGCTCGAACCGGTCCTGCAGCGCCAGCACGTCGTCGCCCGTGACGATGGCCACCTTCAGCGGCACGCCCTGCTCGTGGGCCAGCGCCAGGATGGCGTCGCGGCAGCCCGCCGGGTTCAGTCCGCCGGCATTGGAAACCAGACGGATGCCCCGGTCCTTGATGGCGCGCAGATGGGGGCCGACCGCCGCGGTGACGAAGTCCGTGGCGTAGCCGAGTTCCGGCGAGCGCAGCCGCGCGCGCTGCAATATCGACATCGTGGTTTCGGCCAGGTAGTCGAACACCAGGTATTGCAGCCCCGGCTGGCGCAGCAACTGGGGCACCGCGATCTGCGAGTCGCCCCAGAAGCCGGACGCGCCGCCGATGAGCACGGTGCGGGAGGAAGACGGGAGATTCATGGCGCCTCCTTGCCGGATTCACGCTCCACTTCCAGAATGGCCTGACCGGCCTCCAACTGCTGGCCCTCGGCCACGCGCAGCTCCGCGATGCGGCCCGCGCAGGGCGCGGCCAGCGGCATCTCCATCTTCATGGACTCCAGCACCACCAGCGGATCGCCCTCGGCGACTTCCTGCCCCGCCCGCGCCAGCACGGCGATCACCCGCCCGCTCATCGGCGCGCGCAGCATTCCGCCGCCCTCCTGCGTGCCGCCGCCGGCCTCGAAACGCTCGACACGCTCGAAGACGAAGGCGTCCGCCCCATCCTGCACCCACAGCCGCCCCGGCCGCTCTTCGAAGCACGCCAGCTCGCGGTAGATGCCGTCGACGGCGAGCCCGAGGCGGCGCCCGCCGGCGTCGTCGTGCCAGCGCAGGTCGCCGATCCGCCATGTGGCGGCGTCGGGCGCAGCCTCGGGAGCCGGGTCCGCACCCGCCGGATGCGCGCGGCACCGCACCGCGCAGCCCTCGGCGTCCTGCGCCACGGCGCAATGCAGCACGCGGCCCCGCGGGTCTGCGGTGACGTCGCTCAGCCACAGCGCGCGCCCGCCCAGGCGTTCGGACGGCCCCGCGCCGGGCCGGGCCGCTCCGCCGAGCGCGAGCGCCGCCGCGGCCAGCGCATGCGGCGAGGGTTCGCGCCGCCAGAACGGCTGCTGCAGGTCTTCGCCCGCCAGGAAGTCGGTGGTTATCTGGCCCGCCGCGAAGCGGGGATGCCGCAGGCAGCGCGCCAGGAACCCCTGGTTGGTACGCACGCCGAGCGCGGTGGCGCGCTCGCAGGCCCGCGCCAGCCGGGCAATGCAGGCTTCGCGGTTCTCGCCCCAGGCCATGAGCTTGGCCGCCATGGAGTCGTAGAACGGCGTAATCTCCACGCCGCTGCGCAGCGCCGCATCCACGCGGATGTCCTCGGGCGCGCGCCAGTCGCCCATGACGCCCACCTGGGGCAGAAAGCCCGCCCAGGGGTCTTCGGTGCAGAGGCGCACCTCGATGGCATGGCCGCCGAGCCTCACGTCCTGCTGGCCGAACGCCAGCGGCTCACCCTGGGCCACGCGGATCTGCTGCTCCACCAGGTCCAGTCCCGTCACCAGCTCCGTGACGCCGTGCTCCACCTGCAGGCGCGTGTTCATTTCCATGAAGTAGAAACGCCGCTGTTCGTCGAGCAGGAACTCCAGCGTGCCCACGCCGGCGTAGCCGATCGCCTCGCAGGCCTGGCGGGCGACCTGTCCCATCGCCTCGCGCAGCGCCTCGTCCACCGCGGGCGACGGCGCTTCCTCGATCAGTTTCTGGAAGCGGCGCTGCGTGGAGCAGTCGCGCTCGCCCAGGTGCACGCAATGCCCGTGCTCGTCGCACAGCACCTGCACCTCGATGTGGCGCCCCCGGTCGATGGCGCGCTCGATGATGATCTCGCCGGAGCCGAACGCGCCCGCGGCCTCGGATTGCGCCTGGCGGAACATGTCGGCCAGGTCGTCCGGCCGCCGCACCACGCGCATGCCTCTCCCGCCGCCGCCGGCCGCGGCCTTCAGGATCACGGGAAACCCCAGCCGCTGCGCGGCGTCGGCGGCCTGCGCCGGGGTGGCGCAGCCCTGTTCGCCGGGCACGGTGGGCACGCCGGCCGCCTGCATGGCCTGCTTGGCCCGCGCCTTGTTGCCCATGAGCGCGATCACGCGCGGCGAGGGCCCGACGAAGACCAGGCCGGCGTCGGCCACGGCCTGCGCGAACTCGGCGTTCTCCGAAAGAAAGCCGTAGCCCGGGTGGATGGCCTGCGCGCCCGACCGGCGGCAGGCCTCGATCAGCGCCGCGCCGTCGCGGTAGCTGCGGTCGGCGGGCGCCGGGCCGATGTGCACCGCCAGGTCGGCGGCGCGCACGTGCGGGCTGCGCGCGTCGGCGTCCGAGTAGACCGCCACGGTGCGCAGGCCCATGCGCCGCGCCGTGCGCAGGACGCGCAGCGCGATCTCCCCGCGGTTGGCCACGAGCAAGGTGTCGAAACGCATGATGCCTCCCCGGCTCTCAGGCCGCGCGCCTGGGCAGAATGCCCATGTGCTTGCAGATGATGGTGAGCATGATCTCGTCGGCGCCGCCGCCGATGGAGATCAGCCGCAGGTCGCGCCAGGCACGCGAAACCTTGTTCTCCCAGGTAAAGCCCATGCCGCCCCAGTACTGGAGGCAGGAGTCGGTCACCTCGCGGCACAGGCGGCCGGCCTTGAGCTTGGCCATCGAGGCCAGCTCCGTCATGTCGCCGCCGCTCATGTGCACCTGCGCGGCGCGGTAGATCAGCGAGCGCAGCATCTCCACTTCGGTCTTGAGCTCGGCCAGCCGGAAGTGCACCGCCTGGTTGTCCAGAATGGACCGCCCGAAGGCCTTGCGCTGGCGCGTGTACTCGATGGTGTCGTTGATGACGTTGGTCAGCGCCGTCACGCGGCGCGTCGCGCCGCTCAGGCGCTCTTCCTGGAACTGGCGCATCTGGTAGATGAAGCCCATGCCCTCCTCGCCGATGCGGTAGCGCTGCGGCACGCGCACCTCGTCGAAGAAGACCTGCGCCGTGTCGGACGACCACATGCCCACCTTCTTGATCTTGTTCATGGTGATGCCGGGACGCAGCTTGCCGTTCTCGCGCAGCGGCAGGCAGATGAGCGACTTGTTGCGGTGCACGTCGCCCTCGCTCGTATTGGCCAGCAGGCACATCCAGTCGGCTTGCGTGCCGTTGGTGATCCACATCTTGGAGCCGTTGATCACGTAGTCGTCGCCGTCCTTGCGCGCGGTGGTCTTGAGCGAGGCCACGTCCGAACCGGCCCCCGCCTCCGACACGCCCAGGCACACCACCCGGTCGCCCGCCACCGTGGGTTTGAGGAAGCGCTCGCGCAGCTCGTCCGAGCCGAAATGCGTGAGCGCCGGCGTGGCCATGTCGGTCTGCACCGCGATCGCCATGCCCACCCCGCCCGAGCTGATGCCGCCGATGGCCTCGCAGAACGCGATCTCATACGAATAGTCCAGTCCCATGCCGCCGAACTCCACGGGCTTGTTCACGCCCAGGAAACCGGCCGATCCCAGCTTCTTGAACACCTCGTGCGCGGGAAAGATCTCGGCGGCCTCCCACTCGTCCACATAAGGCTCTATCTCGCGCTCGATCAGCTTGCGCACACTGTCCTGCAAGGCGATGTGGTCGGAAGTCATCATGATCTTGTCTCCATGGGAAAAAGGGAATGCCCGGATCCGGCAACCTGCCGCGGCGGCAGGCCGCCGGACGCCTGCTTTTCTGCATGAACCGGGTTCGCCGGCTGCACCCGCCTACAGGCGGGCCACGCCGAACTGCATGGGCTGCGCCGTGCGGCCGCGCGCCTGCGCCGCCATGGCCAGCGCCATGCCCAGCCAGGCGCGCGTCTCGCGCGGGTCGATCACGCCGTCGTCGAGCAGCAGGCTGCTGGTGTGGATGGCGCTCGACTGCGACTCGAAGGTCTCCACGATGGCGCGGCTCTCGGCTTCCAGGGCCTGCTCGTCCAACGGCTTGCCGCCGCGCCGGGCGGCGTTCTCGGCCACGGTGCGCATCGTCATGGCGGCCTGCTCGCCCCCCATGACGGCCGTCCTGGCGTTGGGCCAAGAGAACAGCAAGTCGGGCTTGAAGGCGCGCCCGCACATGCCGTAATTGCCGGCTCCGTACGACGCGCCGCAAAGCACGGTAAAGCGCGGCACCGGCGCGTTCGACAGGGCCTGGATCAGCTTGGCGCCGTGCTTGATCATGCCCGCCTCCTCGTGCCGGCGCCCCACCATGAAACCCGTGATGTTCTGCAGGAAAACCAGCGGCCGCCCCAGCTGCACGCAGAGCTGGATGAACTGGGCCGCCTTGTTGGAGCCGTCGCTGTCCAGGGGACCGTTGTTGGTCAGGATGCCCACCTCGCGGCCCTCGATGGCCGCGTAGCCGCACACCGTGGCCGGGCCGAACCGCTCCTTGAAGCCGTGGAACTCCGAACCGTCCACCAGCCTGGCGATCACATCGCGCATATCGACCGGCGTGCGCATGTCCGCGGGCATGATGTCCAGCAGTTCGTCGGCATCGTGGCGCGGCGGCCTGGCTTCGGGCGCCGGCGGGCTCGTCCAGCCGATGCGCCGCAGGATCTCGCGCACCCGCATGATGCCGTCCAGATCGTTGTCGGCCACGTAATCGGCCAGGCCGGACACGCTGGCGTGCATGTCGGCGCCCCCGAGTTCCTCGTCGCTGGCCTCCTCGCCGGTCGCGGCCTTCAGCAGCGACGGCCCGGCGAGATAGGCATGCGCCTGTCCGCGCACCATCACCACATAGTCGGACAGGCCCGGCAGGTACGCCCCGCCCGCCGCCGACGAACCGTGGATCAGCGCCACCACCGGCAGCCCCGCCGCCGACAGCCGCGCCAGGTTGTAGAACATGCCGCCGCCCACCACGAAGCGCTCGACGCGGTACTTGCGCAGATTGCCGCCCGCGCTTTCCACCAGCTGGACGAAGGGCAGCTTCTGCGCCAGCGCGATCTCCTGCGCGCGGATGAGCTTCTGCCCGGTCAGCGCCTGCATGGCGCCCGCGCTGATCCCGGAATCGTTCGCCGCGACCATGCAGCGCACGCCGCTGATATGGCCGATGCCGACGATCAGGGCGCTGCCGGGCACGCTGGTTTCCGGGTTGGGGTCTTCCAGCCCGCAATAACCGGAGAGCGTCATCAACTCGTAAAAGGGCTGGTCGGCATCCAGCAAGTGGGCCAACCGCTCGCGCGGCAGCAGCTTGCCCTGGGCATGGAAATGCGGAGCGGCGCGGGCCGAGCGTTCCTCCGCCCGGCGCTCCAGCCGCCGCACTTCCTCAATACGCTCCAGCATGTGCGAGCGGTTGCGCTGCGCGCGGCTCGGCGCCGGATCGGTATCGGACCTGTCAGCCATCTCGGTGTCTCCTCCTGCGCCGCGCCGGCCGGGCCGAGCGGGGCATGTGCGGCGTCGCCGGGCCGGTCTGCCCCGCACGCGCCGCTGGTCTGCATGCTGGCCATCATGGCAAAGGCCAGGCCGGGTTTCCAACAATTACTTCCAGCGCAATCCATAAGAGGCATTTATGATTCGCTCCGACCGTGGCCGAAGGCTGCCGCCGCAGCCCCGCGCGCACGCTTGCGGCCGATGCGCGAGGCATGGCCAGGCCGGCCCACAGAGTAAGGTACGGCTTTCATAAGCTGGCGCTCCAGAGAATCGCGCCGACCCGGCGCCCCGAACGGGCGGCCGCCCGCCATGCAAAACCGGCGCAATCCGGCCGTAATCCGGGTTGCGTAGTTCATCCCCGCATACGCGGGGAACACCACGCTTACTACGGGCGGCGGCGCTCGATTCGCGGTTCATCCCCGCATACGCGGGGAACACTGAAGCTGTCCTATTTCATCCCGGGCTTGCGCCGGTTCATCCCCGCATACGCGGGGAACACCAAATCGTTGAAGTGGGCCTGTGTGTCAGCGGCGGTTCATCCCCGCATACGCGGGGAACACACCCACTCGTTGCGCAGGCGGATCGTGGCTGGCGGTTCATCCCCGCATACGCGGGGAACACGACCCCTCGGTCCAGGTCTGGACGCATGTGGTCGGTTCATCCCCGCATACGCGGGGAACACTGGAATTCGACGGCCAGGCCGCCGTCGGCCAGCGGTTCATCCCCGCATACGCGGGGAACACTGGTCAACGATCGTGTCGAACGACTGGACCTCCGGTTCATCCCCGCATACGCGGGGAACACGCAGTCGAAGTCGGTTCCGAGTCCGCCACCGCCGGTTCATCCCCGCATACGCGGGGAACACGTGTACTCGTCGTGGTCGACATACCGATCCCGCGGTTCATCCCCGCATACGCGGGGAACACGAGACGCTGACGGACATCCAGCGCGCGGCGCGCGGTTCATCCCCGCATACGCGGGGAACACCTGTTCGCCAAAGACGACTGGAGGGCGGCACTCGGTTCATCCCCGCATACGCGGGGAACACATTGAAACCGGCATTCTGTCGTTCGAGGGTGCCGGTTCATCCCCGCATACGCGGGGAACACATCATCAGACTCCACGCAGGCGCCCGGCGCTACGGTTCATCCCCGCATACGCGGGGAACACTTCCCCCTTTCGCGCTGACGTAAAAAAGCCGCCGGTTCATCCCCGCATACGCGGGGAACACATGCCGCGGCGCAGCTTGGGCAGACCGATTCGCGGTTCATCCCCGCATACGCGGGGAACACCCTCCGTTAGGCTGTGGCGTGTCCAGATCGACCGGTTCATCCCCGCATACGCGGGGAACACGCCCGCCTTGTCCCCGATGATGAGCGCATGGGCGGTTCATCCCCGCATACGCGGGGAACACGGGTTCTCGTACAGCAGTTCTTTCACCATCTTCGGTTCATCCCCGCATACGCGGGGAACACCCGAGCAAAGTCTTCTGCTCGGCAATTGCAGACGGTTCATCCCCGCATACGCGGGGAACACCGTTTCCTCAACGGTCGATTCCATGCCGCCGACGGTTCATCCCCGCATACGCGGGGAACACGTTTCCTTGAGGGCCGCGGACAAATCCTCAGTCGGTTCATCCCCGCATACGCGGGGAACACGGACATGCTCCGGCCCTTCGTAGATTGGCAGGCGGTTCATCCCCGCATACGCGGGGAACACTCCTCGATGTCGAGCCGGTCGCCCATGGCGAATCTTCCGTGAAAGAGCGTCAATTGATCGGGGGGCAGGCTGGCCGCCAGCAGATCGCAGGCCCGCAGGGCGTCCTCCACGGTGTTCCGGATCCAGCACACGCAGCGGCCGGCGGCCGCCTCAGTCAACACGGCGGCAACGGCCTCGTCCTCGCGATGGCAAAAGTTCACTTGCACGCGCCGCACCAGCCGGGGCCGGGTCTGGCAGGCATGGACCGCAATGTCCTCGCCCATGCGCGTGGCCAGCGGATAGCGCAGATCGGGCGCGACGTCGATCGGCGGCAGGCCCAGGCCGGCGCGGTAGTCCTGCAAAAGCTCTGCGCGGTAGAAAGAAGGCAAGGTCGCCGACAGCAAGATGGCGCTGCCGCCCTGCCGTGCATGGCTGGCCAGCAGGCGCTTGAGCAATGTGCGCACGTAGCTGTCGTAGGCGTGGACCTCATCCACGACGAGCACTTTGCCTGCCAGGCCCAACAAGCGCAGAGACTGGTGCCGCACGGGCAGCACGCCCAGCAGGGCCTGGTCGATCGTGCCCACCCCGACCTCGGCCAGCAATGCTTTCTTTCTGTTGTCCGCGAGCCAGGCGCTGCATGCGGCCGAGGCCGTGGCCTCTTCGGGCGTGTAATTGCGGTCTGCCGGCAGACCGTCGGACTGAAGAATGCTTTGCCTGAACCCCTCCATGAGATGGCGCGCGCCGTGCGCCAGCACCAGCGATGGCAAGGCATCGTCGGCGAACAGATGTCGATATACCGAGCCGACCCGCTGGTACATCTGATTGGCCGTCGCCATGCTCGGCAGGGCGAAGTACAGCCCGCACGCCAACCCTTTCTCCATGAGCCGTTGCACGAGCATGAGCGCGGCCTCGGTCTTTCCCGCGCCGGTGACGTCTTCCAGGAGAAACAGTTGCGGCCCGGCTTCCAGCGCCACGCTGGCCGCATAGTGCTGCAGCGGCGTAGGTTCGCGCAGATAATCGAAAAGCCCCGTCGGTCCGGACCAGGGACGCGCCGTTTGCGCTTGCAGGCCAGCCTGGCGGATGGCGGTTTGCGCGCGCGGCAAGGCGGTGTTTCGCCAATAGGTCGACAGATCCTGCGGTTCCTGGCGATAGGCAAAGACGGACTGATTGGACCCCAGCCAATCGGCAAGCACCGCCAGGCCGGCCAAACGCCATGCGTGCTGCCGCAGCATTTCCAGTTGCTCCCGGCCGGGCTTCGGAATATCGGGCGGCGCCCAGCCCGCCGCCAGCGCCTGGGTGTAGGCCGCGGCCGCTTTTCTGTCCTCGTCGAGGAAGTGGTCCTCGACGTACAGGCCGGACAGCCCATCGCGGCTGGCTTCATGAGGCGGTTTGCCGTGGTGCCCCACCGCCGTTTTCATCCAGGCCGCCCAGAAATCTCCTTCGGCATTCGGCAGAACGTCGGCAAGCGTCTCGGGGGCAAGATCGTCCCGCCACAAGATCCAGCCCAAGGTATCGTGCCGATACTGGTAGGGCATGCCGGCATCGTTCTGCACGAGATCCGCCGACAGGCCCGGCGCCCGGCCCTGGAAGCCTCGGGCAAACTTGCCCACGTCGTGCAGCGCCAGAAAGAACACCGCCAAGGCATTCACCACGGGCAGCGGCCACCCAAGCGCTTGTGCAAGCCGCGTCAGGGAAAACTGCGGCAGCTGGAGCAACTGCCATCCGCATGCGGCCACATCCAGGCCGTGAAAGGCCAGGAGATGATAGCGATCCAGACCCGCCTGGACAGGCGACGCCTTTCCCCAATAGGCAAAATACGAAGCGCTGACTGTCATCGATTCATGCGTTTTGTGGAACATGACGAGCACGCGCAGCGGCATTGCCGGTTTGCGCTACCTTTGAATTATGGCTTTTTAATTCAAAAAGTAAAATTTCCCACAATCCGCCCGGCGCCGCTTCCGGACCTTGAAGCACTTACCTTCGGCCTCTTGCGTTGCGCTTGAATGGTTTCTGCACGCCAGCGCCGGCATTGCCGCCCCGGCGACACTGCGCCGCATGAACACCAGTGAGCGCAATGAACACTTGCGTACGAACGTTGCCGTGCCGTCGAATGGGGGTCGGTCCGTGCCGACCTTTGTTGCCGCGCGCGACCGACGCCGAGCCGATTGATCTCATGAACAGAGCGGCGCCATGGGTGCGCGTGCACCGATGCACCTCGTCCGGGACGCCCGGGTGCTGCCGGGCGCACCGCAACAGAGGCAGAGGCACGCGACCGCCCGCCTCTGCCGTCGGGCCTGCCGGCGCATCAATGGTAAGGTGTCGTCCTGGCCGCCGGCCCGCCGCGCGGCGCGCATCCGGCGGCGGGCCGGCGGCCGATGCGCGGAACCCAAACGGGCCGGGCAACAGCGCGGCGCGGCTTTCATAAAATAGCGCTCCAGAAGGCCGCGCCGAGCCGGCGCAACGAACGGGCGGCCGCGGACTTGCCGCCGCCCCACACAACAGAATTCCCCACCTATCCATGCAAGCAGGACAAGCAAAAACCCAGAAATCGCGGGCCGCCGGCGACGAGTCGCTCAACGGCCACACTCCGATGATGCAGCAATATCTCCGCCTCAAAGCGGAGGCCGGCCCGTTGCTGCTGTTCTATCGCATGGGCGATTTTTATGAAATGTTCTACGAGGACGCGGAGCGCGGCGCGCGTCTGCTGAACCTCACGCTGACCAAGCGCGGCGCGTCCAACGGTTCGCCAATCCCGATGGCAGGCATTCCGGTGCATGCCATGGAGCAGTACCTGGCGCGGCTGGTGGCGCTGGGCGAGTCGGTGGCGATCTGCGAGCAGATCGGCGATCCGGGCGCGTCCAAGGGGCCGGTGGAGCGGCGCATCGTGCGCATCGTGACGCCGGGCACGCTGACCGACGACGCGCTGCTGCCTGCCAAGGCCGACCGGGCGCTGGCGGCGGTGTTCGTCACCGGCAACGCGCGCGCGCCGCGCGCCGGACTGGCGTGGCTGAACCTGGCCAGCGGCGATTTCCGCGTCACGGAATGCGCGCCGGCGCAGCTCGAATCCGAGCTGCACCGCATCGCGCCGGCCGAGATTGTGTGCGCCGAGAGCGCCGACTTCCCGTTCGCCTTCGAGGGCGCGCGGGCGCGGGTGCCCGATTGGCATTTCGAGGCCGACAGCGCGCGCGCGCACCTGCTGTCGCACTTCAAGACCGACACGCTGGCGGGTTTCGACGTCGAAGACATGCCGGCCGGCATCTGCGCGGCCGGGGCGCTGCTGCGCTACGCCGCGCGCACGCAGTCGCAGGCGCTGGCGCACGTGCAGAGCCTGTCGGCCGAGCGGCCCGGCCAGTACGTGCTGCTCGACCCGGTCACGCGGCGCAACCTGGAGCTGACGCAGACCCTGGCCGGCGAAGACTCGCCCACCCTGTTCTCGCTGCTGGACGGCTGCCGCACGCCCATGGGCAGCCGCCTGCTGCGGCGCTGGCTGCACCATCCGCTGCGCGAGAACGCACCGGCCCTGGCGCGCCAACGGGCGATTTCCACCCTGCTCACGGGCCGCCTCGACCTGGAAGAAACCTTTGCCGCGCAGGGCCTGCTGGAATCGCTGCGCAACGCGCTGAATGCCTTTCCCGACATCGAGCGCATCGCGGCCCGCCTGGCGCTGCGCTCGGTCCGGCCGCGCGAGCTGGCCAGCCTGCGCGATGCGCTGCAGGATTTGCCAACGCTGCACGACCTGGTCTCGCCGCTGGCGGGCGACTCGCGCCTGGCCGAACTGGCGCAGCACCTGTCGGTGGACCCGGCGCTTGCCGCGCTGCTGGCGAGGGCGATCGCGCCGGAGCCGGCCGTGGCCGTCCGCGACGGCGGCGTGCTCGCAACCGGTTTCGACGCCGAACTGGACGAGCTGCGCGCGCTGGCCGCCGACGGCGGCGACTTCCTGCTGCAGCTCGAGGCGCGCGAGCGCGAACGGACCGGCATCTCCAACCTGCGGGTGGAGTTCAACCGCGTGCACGGCTTCTATATCGAAGTCACCAAGGGCCAGACCGCCAAGGTGCCCGACGACTATCGCCGGCGCCAGACGCTGAAGAACGCGGAGCGCTACATCACGCCCGAGCTCAAGAGCTGGGAAGACAAGGTGCTGTCGGCGCAAGACCGCTCGCTGGCGCGCGAGAAGTGGCTGTTCGAGCAGTTGCTGGACGTGCTGGCCGAGCACGTGCGCCCCCTGTCGGACTGCGCCGCGGCGCTGGCCGAGCTGGACGTGCTGGCCGCGCTGGCCGACCATGCCCGCCGCCACGACTGGGTGGCCCCGGAGCTGTCGGAACAGGCCGACATCGACATCGAGGCGGGCCGCCACCCGGTGGTCGAACGCGCCATCGAGCGTTTCACGCCCAACGGCTGCCGGCTCGACCCGGCGCGCCGCATGCTGCTCATCACCGGCCCGAACATGGGCGGTAAGTCCACCTACATGCGGCAGGTGGCGCTGATCGCGCTGCTGGCGCGGGTGGGCAGCTTCGTGCCCGCCGCGCGGGCGCGCATCGGCAAGATCGACCGGATCTTCACCCGCATCGGCGCGGCCGACGACCTCGCGGGCGGACGCTCGACCTTCATGATGGAAATGACCGAGGCGGCCGCCATTCTCTCGTCCAGCACGCCCAGCAGCCTGGTGCTGATGGACGAGATCGGCCGCGGCACCTCCACCTACGACGGCCTGGCGCTGGCCTGGGCGATCGCCTGCCGGCTGCTCGCCCACAACCGCGCGCTGACGCTGTTTGCCACGCACTACTTCGAGATGACGCGCCTGCCCGCCGAACAGCCGGCGGCGGCCAACGTGCACCTGGCGGCGGCCGAATCGGCCGGCGGCATCGTGTTCCTGCACGAAGTGCGCGAAGGCCCCGCCAGCCGCAGCTACGGAATCCAGGTGGCGCAGCGGGCCGGCGTGCCGGCCGCGGTGATCCGCCAGGCCACGCGCGAGCTGGAGCGCCTGGAAGCCCAGGGCGCGCCCACGCCGCAGCTCGGCCTGTTCGCCGCCGCCGCGGAGGCCGACGCCAGGGCCGATGCGCATGCCGAGCAGTCCAGCGCCCTGGCCGCGCTGGACGAGCTGCGCGAAGCGCTCGCCGCCATCGATCCCGACAGCCTCACTCCCCGCGAAGCGCTCGACGCGCTGTACCGCCTCAAGGCCCATCTCCAATGAACCTCGACCACCCCCTGCCGCTGCTGGGCGGGCTCAGCCCCGACGATTTCATGCGCCGCCACTGGCAGCGCAAGCCGCTGCTGATCCGCCAGGCCATACCCGGTTTCCGGCCGCCGCTCACGCTGGCCGCCGTCAAGAAGCTGGCGCGCCGCGACGACGTGGAATCGCGCCTGATCTGGCGCGAGAACGGCGAATGGCGGATGGAGCACGGCCCCTTTGCCCGCCTGCCGCGCGACAACGAGGGCGACTGGACGCTGCTGGTGCAGGGTGTGGACCTGCACAGCGACGCCGCGGCCGAGCTGATGCAGCAGTTCCGCTTCATTCCCGACGCGCGGCTGGACGACGTGATGATCAGCATCGCCAGCCACGGCGGCGGCGTGGGGCCGCACTTCGACAGCTACGACGTGTTCCTGCTGCAGGCAGCCGGCGAGCGCGAGTGGCGCTACGGCCGGCAGAAAGACCTCGGCCTGCAGCCCGGCCTGCCGCTGAAGATCCTCAGCCGCTTCGAGCCGGAGCACACCGCCGTGCTCGCCCCGGGCGACATGCTGTACCTGCCGCCGCAGGCCGCGCACGACGGCGTGGCGGTGGGCGACGGCTGCATGACCATCTCCATCGGTTTTCGCGCGCCCTCGCAGGCGGACCTGGCCCGCGGGCTGCTCGAGGCCGCGGCCGACCAGGTCATGGCGCGGGTGGGCCTGCTGGGCGGCCCCTACGGCGATCCCCCGCTGCCCGGCCCGCGCCTGTCCGGGCTGTACCGGGATCCCGGGCAGCCGGCGGTGGACCACCCGGCGCAAGTGCCCGACGGGCTGATCGAGGCCACGCTGGCAACGGCGGACAAGCTGCGCTTCGACGAAGCCCTGGCCGCGCGCTTCCTGGGATGCTGGCTGACCGAGCCCGGCAACGCGGCGGTCTTCGACCCGCCTTCGGACCAGCCGCCCGATATCGAGGCGCAGTGGCCCGCGCAGGGACGCCTGCAGCTCGACCGCCGCAGCCGCATGCTCTACCGCGGCAAGCAGCTTTTCATCAACGGAGAAACCGCCGGGGCCGCCGCCGAACCGGCCCTGCGCAAGCTTGCCGACGCGCGCGCGCTGGACTGCGCCGACCCGCTGTGCGCGCGCCTGTCCGACAGCGCGCGCACGCAGCTTGCCGACTGGCTGGACGCGGGCTGGCTGCATTACCGGCCCGAGTAGTATCCGGACACGCGCGCGTATCCTATTCGCACAGAAGGCAATCAGGTCTATGCGCGCGGTCACATGAAGAAATACTTAACACGTAGCTGAAAGGATTGTTGCCGCTCTGATGCGACCTTTTTAACTTTCACACTGGCATCCCCGCCGGCTTCCTGTAGCCTGACTACTGGTTTCCCCTTAGTTGGTTTCCCCCTGGGGGTTTCACGAGTCGTCATCTAGAGGAGTCCCAAAAATGATGAGCAAAACCTTGGTCATTGCGTCGGTGCTGGCCGTTGCGCTGAGCGCCTGCAACAAGAAGGAAGACACGGCGGCCCCCGCCGGCAGCACTCCCGCCCCGGCGACCACCGCCCCCGCGCCGTCCTCGCCGGCCCCCGCTCCCGCTCCGGGCGGCGGTTCGACCACCCCTGGCGGCGCGACCACGCCTTCGTCCTGATCGGACCCCGGTTTTCACGTTTGGCGCCACGCGAACCCCCGCGTGCAAACGTGACGAAAATGGCCCTGGCACATCCGCCAGGGCCATTTTTTTCGCCGGTGGACCGTCCCAGCCCCAAGACAACTCGCCCCCTCGGGGCGCGGCGTGAGGGGCTTTTCTGCCCGAACACGGCCGCGCCCGGCTGAAACGCCTCCGCTTGCCTGCCGTCC
This sequence comes from Achromobacter sp. Marseille-Q4962, assembly GCF_943737005.1. Classification (GTDB taxonomy): domain Bacteria; phylum Pseudomonadota; class Gammaproteobacteria; order Burkholderiales; family Burkholderiaceae_B; genus Achromobacter. The sequence continues at coordinate 60,792 of NZ_CALSFU010000020.1, forward strand.
GCCCACGAAAAAGCCGCCCGGCAAGGGCGGCTTGGCAGCGGCGCTTCGATGCGCGGCCGGCCCCGCACGGGGCCGGCCTTCGATCACATCTTGTCTTTCAGCACGCTGAGCAGGCGCTGGGCGGTGGCGCTGCCGTCGCGGCCGCCATTGGCGTCGAGCACCGTCACCTCGGTCTGGTCGCCCCGTGCGACCAGGTGGATGCGGTACTGCGCGGCCTGGGCTTTCTTGTCGCCGGAGAAGAGACGGCTGAAAAAGCCCGGCTCTTCCATCTTCTGGCCCGTATCGGTATCGACGTAGCGGACGAAGTAGTCGCCGGCGGAACGGTCGCGGTCGTCCACGGCGAAGCCGCCGCTGTCGAGCGCCACGCCGACACGGCGCCAGGCGCGGTCGTAGGTTTCGTTCACGACCAGCATGGCGCCCTGCGCGCGCACGTCTTCCTGGACGGCGGGCTTCTGCGGCGCGGCCTCGGCCTGCTGCACCAGCTTGCGGGCGCTGTCCACGTCCTTGCCCAGATAGACCATCATGCGGGCGAGCATGGCGGCGTTCAGGCCGGGGTCTTCCTTGCCGTTCTGCCACTGCACCTGCATGCCGTCGGCGCCGACGCGCTTCTCGAGCATCTGGCGGTGGCTGACGTAGATTTCAGTGTGACCGTTGACGCGTTCGATGCGGGTACGGAATTTCTCGCGCTCGCCGCTGTCCCAGGCCGTTTCCAGCACGGCGCCCAGGGCCTGGCGCAGCCAGCTTTCGGGGATCTTGGCGCGGTTTTCCGCCCAGTCGGTCTCGATGAGGCCGGCGGTCGGGTTGTTGGTCTGGATGGTGAAACCGCTTTCGGTCCAGAAGTCCACGATGCGCGGGAACACGTCCTCGGGCGCGCGGTCCACGACCAGCCAGCGCAGGTCGCCGTCGCGCTCGACATGCATGTCGGTGCGCGAGGGCAGCACGTTGGTGTTCTTGGGCTCGCTGGCGACCTGCTGGCCCTGCTGCTGGAACTGCGAATAGGTGGTGGAGCCGGACGCCGGCGCGCGGTAGCGCGGATCGTTGGCGGCCTGGGTCAGGTCGGGAGGAATGCTCAGCGGTTCTCCGCGTTGATTGACGGCGCTCTTGTAATCGATGGATTCCTCATTGCCCAGCAGCTGGTTGACCTCGCTGCAGCCGGCCAACAGCGTCAGGGCCATCAATGCCGACAGGCCGGCATGACGTTTCTTCATACGTATCCTCATGGTGTTTAGAGCAGACCGACTTCCTGGAGCGCGCCTCGCACGGTGTCGTGGTGCTGCGCCCCCAGTTCGACCAGCGGGAGCCGGTAACCCAGCGCGCTGCGGCCCATCTGGGCCAGCGCCCACTTGACGGGGATGGGATTGGCCTCGACGAACAAGGCTTTGTTGAGACGCGCGAGACGGCGATTAAGTTCACGCACCTTGGGCACGTCGCCCGCCAGGGCCGCGGCGCACAGGTCGCGCATGAGGCGCGGCGCCACGTTGGCGGTGACCGAGATGTTGCCGCGCGCGCCCAGCAGGATCAGGGCGGCCGCCGTGGGGTCGTCGCCGCTGAACACCTGGAACGAGGCGGGCGCCTCGCGCAGCAGCAGGCCGCCGCGGGCGATGTCGCCCGTGGCGTCCTTGATGCCGATGATGCCCGGCACCTGCGCCAGCCGCAGCACGGTTTCGTTGCTCATGTCGGCCACGGTGCGGCCGGGCACGTTGTACAGGATGGTGGGCAGGTCGACGGCCTCGGCGATGGCGCGGAAATGCCGGTACAGGCCTTCCTGGGAAGGCTTGTTGTAGTACGGCACCACCGACAGGCCGGCCTGCGCGCCCACCGACTTGGCGTGGTTGGCGAGGTGGATGGCTTCGTCGGTGGAGTTGGCCCCCACGCCGGCGATCACGGGGATGCGGCCGGCGGCATGCTCCACGGCCACGCGGATCAGCTCGGCGTGCTCTTCCATGGACACCGTGGGCGACTCCCCGGTGGTGCCCACCACCACGAGCGCATCGGTGCCTTCCTGGACGTGCCAGTCGATGAGCGACCGGTAGGCGGCGTAATCGAGGCTGCCATCGGGTTGCATGGGCGTGACGAGGGCCACCATGCTGCCCTGGAAATTAACGCCTGCGGCGGGTGCAGGGGATGCCATAAGGTAGGGCTCCAACGCCCCTCGGCGGGATTGCCACGGGGCCAGAATCTGTCAAACGGATGAGTTTAACGGAAAACGGCCCGCCTCTACAGAAACCACTGAACGATAGTCGTTCCCAATGCCAGCACCGGCTGCATCAGCAGCCAGAGCACGTCCGTCACCAGCAGCACGATGACGATCACCAGGCCATACGGCTCTATTTTCGAGTACTGCCAGGCCAGCCGGTTGGGCAGCAGGCTGAAGAGCACCCGCCCGCCATCCAGCGGCAGGATGGGCAGCAGGTTCAGGGCCATGAGCACCAGGTTCACGTTCACGCCCGCCACCGCCATCTCGAACCAGAAGCTTTCCTGCAGTCCCGACTCGAAGAAAAGGCGCAGCGAGAACGCCCACAGGACGGCCATGAACAGATTGGCGGCCGGCCCGGCCAGCGCCACCCACAGCATGTCCTGCTTGGGCCGGCGCAGGCGGCCGAAGTCCACCGGCACCGGCTTGGCCCAGCCGAACAGCATGCCCGGACTGCCCAGCAGCTTGGACGCCAGCAGGATGGCCACGGGCACCAGCAGCGTGCCGATCGGATCGATGTGCTTGGCCGGGTTCAGCGTAATGCGCCCGGCCTGCGCCGCGGTGGGATCGCCGAACATGCGCGCCACGTAGCCGTGCGCGGCCTCGTGCAGGGTGATGGCGAAAATCACCGGGATCGCGTAGACGGCGATGGTTTGGATGATGTCGTTCATGGCGAACCGGATTGTAGAGGAGCGCCGCGGCGCGACGCCCTGCTGCGCACGGACGGGGCCCGACGCGTCAAGCGAGGCCCAGCGTGGCGGGATCGCCCCGCCCCACGCGCACGATGACCGGGTCTTCGGCCGTGAGGTCGATGACGGTGGTGGGAGACTGCGGGCAGGCGCCCGCGTCGATGATGGCGGCGAGATCGTGATCGTAGCGCTCGCGGATGACCTCGGCGTCGTTCAGCGCCTCGGTTTCGTCCTTCGGGATGAGCGTGGTGGAAAGCAGCGGCTCGCCCACCTGCTCGAGCAGCCCCTGGATGACGGGGTGGTCGGGCACGCGGATGCCGATGGTCTTGCGCGACGGGTGCGAGACGCGCCGCGGCACTTCCTTGGTGGCTTCGAGAATGAAGGTCCACGGCCCGGGCGTGGCGGCCTTGAGCAGCCGGTACTGGCGGTTGTCCACCCGCGCGAAGTGTCCGATCTCGGCGAGGTCGCGGCACAGCAGGGTGAGATGGTGGCGCTCGTCCAGGCCGCGCAGCCGGCGCAGCCCGTCGGCCGCGGCCTTGTCGTCGAGCCTGGCCACCACCGCGTAGCTGGAGTCGGTGGGCACGGCCACCAGGCCGCCGTCGCTCAGCCAGTGCGCCGCCTGCTTGAGCAGGCGCGCTTGCGGATTCGCGGGATGGATGGAGAAATAGAGTGCCATGGGTTTATCCTAACATTCTTGATGGCCGCCGCGTCCGGCGGCCGCGCGGCACGGGCCCTGCGCCGTGCCCCCAGGAGAACAGACATGCGCCTCGATGATTCGCGCGAAAGCGAGAACGTAGAAGACCGCCGCGCGAGCGGCCCGCGCTTTGGCGGCCGCGGCACCATCGGCATCGGCACCATCGTGCTGGCCCTGGTGGCCATGTACTTCGGCGTGGATCCCCGCGTCGTGCTGCAGATGGCGGAAGGCCCGCCCGTCAGCGAAGAGCAGGCGCCGGCCACGCGGCCGCCCGCCGACGACCCGCAGGCGCGCTTCGTCGCGAAGGTGCTGGGCGAAACCGAAGATACCTGGGGCGCCGTCTTCCAGCAGGATCTCAACCGCCGGTACGTGCCGCCCAAGCTGGTGCTGTTCCGCGGCGCCACGCCCACGGCCTGCGGCACGGGCCAGACCGCCATGGGGCCGTTCTATTGCCCCGGCGACAGCAAGGTGTACATCGACCTGGCCTTCTTCGACGAACTGCGGAGCCGCTTCAAGGCGCCCGGCGATTTCGCCCAGGCCTACGTCATCGCGCACGAGGTGGGCCACCACGTGCAGCACCTGCTGGGCATCTCGGACCAGGTCGACAACCTGCGCCGCCGCAATCCGTCGCAGGCCAACGCCCTGTCGGTGCGGCTGGAGCTGCAGGCCGACTGTTTCGCGGGGCTGTGGGCGCAGCGCGCCAACTCGGCGCGCAACATCCTCGAAAGCGGCGATGTCGAGGAAGCGCTGAACGCGGCCACCGCCATCGGCGACGACCGCCTGCAGAAGCAGAGCCAGGGCTACGTGGTGCCCGACACCTTCACCCACGGCACCTCGGCACAGCGCGTGCGCTGGTTCGAGCGCGGCTTCAAGAGCGGCGACATCCGCCAGTGCGACACCTTCTCGGCCACCTCGCTGTAGCGGCCGCCGCGCAGGCGCCGCGCCGCGCTGTACATGCATACAGCGCGGCCGACTCCGGGCCGCGCATCTTGTAAGATTACGCCCCCTCGCCGCCGCGGCGCCGCCGCGCGCCGGCCGCGGGCGCATTCCCAGATCCAGATCCGTTTCATGGCCCATAAGTTCACACCCTTAATCACCGTCGACGAGGTGCGGGAGATTCTTGCCGAACCCAAGGAGACCGCGCGTCCGGTCGCCTGGACGCCGCGGCCCGCCGCCGGCTGCGCGCAATGGATGGAGTTTTCCTGTCCCTGCCGGATCAAGGGCGAAGTGCGCGACGACGTCATTTTCCGCGCCACGTACCGCGCCGCCCGCACCGACGTGTACGGCCAGGCCACGATCTTCCTGTCCGAGGCCTTCGTCGCCAGCCTGTTCGTCGGGCCGCACCGCGTCTACGGCGTGGATACCGACGACGCCTTCCACACCAGCCTGGCCGGCACCGGACGCCCCCACTACCGCAAGCCGCTGGCCGACCGCAGCCACGAACATCTCTGGACCGACGAAGGCGAAGGCTACGCCGAGCCCGTCACGCCCGCGCTGCAGACCATCGGCGACCTGATGGACTATTTCCTGCCGCGCGCCAACCTGGCGCTGGCCGGCGGCTTCGCGCACCCCCTCAAGGGGCGCCAGATCGAATTGATTCTATGAGCACCTTCCTGGAAGCGGCCGGCTGGACCGTGCTGCCGGCCGGCGAGCGCGCGGTGCGCGCCATCGCGCCCACCACGCTGGGGCTGGACGGCCAGCACGCCGCGTTCTTCATCGCCTACCCCGACGACGCCACGTTCCACCTGACCGACGCCGGCGAGAGCGCCATGCACGCGGCGGCCTTCGGCATCGAGCTGGGGCCCAAGCGCATCGAGCTCCTCAATGAAACGCCGGGCGTCAGCCTGGCGCATGTCGACAAGTCCGGCGCCATCGTCGCCAGCGGCCCGCGCGAGCAGCTGCAGGACGCCGTGTGGGACGCCATGAAACTGGCCATGGCGCTGTCTTTCCAGTGCGCCAAATGGATGCCGCGCTTCAGCCAGCTGCGCTTTCGCGCACGCGTGGGACGCGCGCTGGCCGAAGGCGTGGGCGCCAACCGCATGGTCAAGGGCGCGCGCGCCAAGGGCAGCAGCGGCCATACCGCCGACTTCGCCTTCGCGGTGCGCGCGGCCGGCAGCACGGCGCTCACCTATATCGAGCCCATCGCGCTGAAAGCGGGCAGGAAAATGGACTGGACCCACGTCTACCAGACGCACGGCAAGATGTCGGACGTGAAAATGGCCGATGCGCGCAACTCGCGCATGGTCATTCTGGAAGATGGCGCGCCGGCCGAGGAATTCAGGAAGGCGGTCGCCATCCTGGAGCAATCGGCCACGGTGCAGACGCTGGGCAAGACCCGCGACTGGGCCGAAGTCTTCGCGCAATAGCGCAGGGCGGCGCGGACGGCCGCGCGGCGCTACGAGGCCGCAGCGGTCAGGCCGTCGACGATCTCGCGGCCATGCACGATGGCCGCATGCACCGCTTCGCGCGGGCTGTAGACGAAACCGCCTTCGGCGAACCTGGGCACGGCGTATTCTTCGCCCTCTTCCTGCGCGGCCGCCTGGGCCACGGTAATGGACGCAACGAAAGTGGGACCGCTGGGAGGCGCTTCGAGCCCATCGGCGGCGCCGCGGAAAACCCTGGCCGTGAGGCGGTATCCCTTATAGATCAGGTTGTTCTGGAGCACGTTCGGAATCCTCAAAGTCCAAAACGAGCATACCCCGGGTTTCATGACAGTCCAGATATGTTTTGTAACCCTGGCACAAAATGGAAACATTGTGTCGCTCTCACGCAAGCGTCCCCGTTTGTCGGACAACCGGGACGCGCATGCGGCCGCGCCGCCGAGCGCCAGAAAAGATGCGGCTTGCGGCGCGATCGCCGGCTTTCCGGGGACGCCCTCGACGCGCACGATTCGGGGATTTCCCGGATCAGTGTTGCGCGGGCGCAAATCCGGCCCGCGCCATGCCGGTGGCGGCCATGTAGCCGGGCAGCGTCCAGCCCCTGCCCAGCAGCACCATGCGGGTGTGCAGGTCGGCGCGCCGCGCCGGGTCGATGTGCTTTCCCAGGTACGCGAGGCGCTTGCGCCGCACCTCCACATAGCCCAGTTCGTAGTGCCGGGCCAGCGCCATCCACAGCCCGTGCGCCCCTTCGGACTGGCGCGCGCCGCTCATGAGGCACAGGCCCGCGTCCAGCCCCCAGCGGTACACCGCCGTGGCCAAGCCCATGCGCTGGTACGGCGCGGCGTATTTCGAATGCGGCGCGCGCACGTAAGGATCGGCGCGCCGGCCCACTTCCACCAGCCGGTTGAACACGGTGTAGCCCGCGACCCGGTCGCGCGCCTCGTCCACCACGTACACGTAGTACTCGCCGTCGGCTTCGCGGTAGCGCAGCACCAGGCCCGGCACGTCGGTGGCCGCCTGCGGCAATCCGTAAAGGCGGTCGCCGCGGCGCTTCATGCGCGCGCGTAGCGCCTCCAGTTCTTTTTCGACTTCCTGCGGGGAAGGGTTCACATCGATGCGCAACTCCATCGCCATCCGGATGGCGTGAAGGAACGCGCCCAGCGCCAGCGTCGGCACGGCCACCTCCTGTTCGAGCGTCAACGGTTATCGCGGAAACGGTTTCGCGAATGAAAAAAAGCCGCATTCGCGGCCGGAATGGGGAAGACCGGCGCCCGAGCGGGGCCGGCGTTGCGGGGAATCAGGGCGCGCCGCGCCCATCGGGGCTGCCGGCGGTTGCGGCCTCCCCTGCTCCCGCGAGATGCGGCGCGGCTGCGCCGCGCGGGCGCGCGCACCCGCCGGCGGCGCGTGCCGTCGCGGATGCCTTGAAGCTGGCGAGGAATGATTCCATGAGCCTGCGCGCCTGCGTGTCGTGTGGTGTTAGTCCGCCGGCGGCATGCGCCGGCGCAATGGATTCGGATCGAGGCCGCAAGCATAGCCCGCGCGGGCGTTCGCGTCAGCCCCCGGGAATGCGCGGCGGCGCGAACGCGACTACGCCAGGCCGCCGCGGCGCGCCACCAGCGCGGCCATGACCGGATCGCCGCTTTCCTGCAGCCCCTGCGCCACGCCGCGGCGGTCGGCCGCCGGGCGGTTCTGGCTGACTTTCCACTTGCCTTCGATGCGCTCGATGGGAATTTCCACGCCCACGATGGCCCGCATCATGGCGTCCAGGAAATCGGCCGGCGCCTCGTCCACGCGCCAGGGCTGCGCACGGGCGCGCTCCTGCGCATCGGTCAGCGCTTCGAGATGCGAGCGCAGCCAGGCCGGGTCGTCGCGCAGCCGCGCGCGCCCCCACGCATGCACGGCCACGAAATTCCAGGTGGGCACCACCTTGTGCGTTGCGGCCTTGGAGGCGTACCAGGACGGCGTCACGTAGGCCTGCGGGCCATGGAACACCAGCAGGCATTCGGCGCCCGAGGCCAGCTCGGCCACCTGCGGATTCGCGCGCGCCATGTGCAGGCCGAGCACGCCCCGCCCCTCGTCCGCGCGCAGCAGACAGGGAATGTGATTGGCCATGAGACCGCCCGCGGCGGCGGTGGTCAGAACGGCGAGCGGATGGGCGCGGATGAATTCGTGCTGGACTTCCAGCGCATCTTCTCGAAAGGCGGACGGCAGGTACATGTGAGCGGATCAGCTGAGGGAAAGCCTCCACCATACTGCCATGCTGGCCCGATCAGAAGATCCATGTATCACACATTTCATGGAGCCACGAGATGCGCGCGAAACAACCGCGGCCGCGCCACACCGCCGCGCGCCGCGCAACCGCCCGCGCCGGCCACGCCCAGGCCTTTGTGTACATTGACGCCAACCCTGACTTACCTGCGGCGCTCGGCGGGTGTTACTGTTCCGCCTAAGCAAGGAGTACATGCAATGGATCAGAAGACCAAGCCCTGGGCCTTTCCCAAGGCGCACCCCGAGAACACCCCGCGCGGCGAGCGCAACCGCCAGGAATTCGACACGCAGGACACCGGCAAGCGGGCGGGCGATGCGCAGCAAGCGCACGCTACGGGGTCGCCCGCCGCGGGGTCGCCCGCCGCGGGATCGCCTGCCGCAGGATCGCCTGCCGCAGGATCGCCCGCCGCAGGTTCGCCGGCTTCCGCCGGCAAGAAGCGCGCACGCAAGACGGCCGCCAAGACGGCGGCCCGCGGTCGGGCGCACGCTTCATGATGCAGGGCCGGCCGCCGCGTCCGGCCATCGAGCCGCCTGCGGCCTGCGCCTTTTTCCGCGCCCCCTGAAGCCCCGCGCCTGCCCGCGCGGACGCGCTTTTCTCCTTCTTTCTTCGCCTGCGCCGGGCCATGCCGCCCGGCCGAACACTTGCGCCTGCCGCGCAGGCTCCGGCGCGGCCGCCTTGCAGGCCGCCCGGATGTAGACGCCCGAGCGCGGGCCGCCCGAACGCAGGCCGCCCGAACGCAGGCCGATCGAATGTGAATCGCCCGGACATGGGCCGACCGGGCGTGGGCCGACCGGGCGTGGGCGAGCGCCCGTCCGGCAAACTCCCTTCCAGCCGGCACAAAACATGTAAAAGAACGTTATTACCCAGAATTTTGGAATAATGCTTCCAAGAAAACCGGGTTTATCCTAGGTCAGAGACGGCGCACAATTCAGTCATCGGGAAACAAACAGCGAACCAAACAGCAACACATCCGGTTCGCGCCCAGATACAGACAACAGAGGAAATCATCATGAAAACCCTAGCCAGCGCCGCCCTGATCTCTCTTGCCGCCCTGAGCGCCAGCGCCTTCGCGTCGTCCAACGTCGAGCCGAACAACATCCCCTTCCAGGGCGTGTACGGCCAAGTCGAACCCGGCACCCCCAGCCGCGCCCAGGTCGTGCAGGAACTGCAGCAAGCCAAGGCCAATGGCCAATACACCTTCGGCGAACTCGACTACCCGCCCGCGCAAGCCCAGACCACCTCGCTGACCCGCGAACAAGTGCGCGAGGAACTGGCCAAGGCCAAGGCCAATGGCGAGTACACCTTCGGCGAACTCGACTACCCGCCCCACAACTGAGCGGCAGTCCGTACCGGTTGCAATACGCCGCGGCAGCAGCAAGCCGCGGCGGCAGTACCCGCAGTCGCAGTACCCCGTTGTTGAAGCACTTGCAGTAGTACCTGTAGTTGAAGCAGTTGCAGTTGAAGTTCTTGCAGTAGAAGTATCAGCAGTTCGCAGTCCCCGCCGCAGCAATGCCTGCGGCAGCATTCCCCGCAGTACGCAGAACGCCGGCGCGAGCCGGCGTTCTGTCGTTGCGCGGCCGCCGCCCGCTCAATGGCGGATCTCGGCCAGGAATTTCTGCGCCCGCGCGCTCTCCGCCCGGACAAAGAACGTCTCCGGCGGCGCGGTTTCCACGATGCGGCCACCGTCCATGAACCACACGGTGTCGGCCACTTCGCGCGCGAAACCCATTTCGCGCCCCGCCCTCACCCCGCCCGCATCTCCAGCGGCGTGCGCTGCAGGAAGCGCTCGAAGGCGGCCAGGAATGCCTGTTCGGCGGCGGTGAGCCGGCGCTGGCGGTGCCAGGCGAGGAACACGTCGATCTCGGCCACGGTATGGGTGGGCAACAGGCGCCGCACGTCGCCGGCCAGCAGGTCGTCGCGGATGAGATGCTCGGGCAGGCAGCTCAGGCCCAGGCCGGCGATGACCATGCGGCGGATTTCCTCCACGTAGGGCGAGGTGCCCACGATGCGGCCGGTGAATCCCTGCTGGTCGCGGAAGATGGTGAGGGGCGACAGCGTATCGCCGAGCTGATCGCTGGCGAAGCATACGAAGTTCTGGTCCAGCAGGTCTTCGACCCGCACATTGCGGCGCGAGAACAGCGGATGATGGCGCCCGCAGACCAGCACGTAGCGGTGGCGCAGAAAGAGGCGCCGCTCCAGGCTGTCGATGGCCTTGCGGCACAGGCACAGGCCGAGCCCGGGCACGCGCTTGCTCAGCGCGTCGAGGATGGCGGCGCTCTGCATTACGTCGACGTAGAACTCGACCTTGGGATAGCGGCGGTGGAACTGCGAGAGAAAGTCGTCGTAGGCCGCGCTCTGGATCTTGCTCATCACCAGCAGGCGCAGCGTGCCTGCGACCTCGTCTTCCTCGCGCGCGGCGGCCTCGTCGATGCGCGCCACCATGCCGTACATCTCGCGCGCCAGGCGGTAGATTTCCTCGCCCAGGCCGGTGAGGCGGAATTCGCCGCTGCGCCGGTGCAGCAGCACGCCGCCCACGGCGTCTTCCAGGCGCTTGAGCGCCTGGCTCACGGCCGGCTGGCTGAGGTGCAGCGCCTCGGCCGCGCGGCTCACGCCGCGTTCCTGGACCACGAACATGAAAGTGCGCAGCAGGTTCCAGTCCAGGCGCTCGGGAGCGAGCGGATGCGGCGGCTTCTTGGCGGCGGACGGGTTCGGCATGGCGTGGAAAACGGAAACGGCGGCCGCAGCCGCCGGGAGGGAAAAACGGCCCGAACCGCGGGCGCCGCGGGCCGGGATCAGGCCGTGGCGCGGGCCAGCCCCGAGAAAAAGCGCTCGGCGTTGTCTTCGAGGCCTTCGATATAGTAGCCGCCTTCCTGCACGATGAGGGTCGGCAGGCCGAGGCCGCCGACCGCGCGGCCCAGGCGCTCGAAGCCCTGGGAGCTGACCGCCACCATGGCCTGGGGGTCTTTTTCGAACACGTCGAAGCCCAGCGACAGCACGAGGGCGTCGGGCTGGAACAGCGCGATGGCGCGACGCGCCTGGTCCAGGCGCTCGAAGAACACCGATTCCGGCGATCCGTGCGGCATGGGCAGGTTGACGTTGAAGCCGTAGCCCTCGCCCGCGCCGCGCTCGTCCTCGAAGCCCGCGACCACCGGGTAGAAATTCTCCGGGTCGCCGTGGATGGAAACGTAGAGCACGTCGCTGCGCTCGTAGAAGATCTCCTGGATGCCCTGGCCGTGGTGCATGTCGGTGTCCAGGATGGCGACGCGCGGGTACTTGCGCGTCAGCATCTGCGCCGCGATGGCGGCGTTGTTGAGGTAGCAGAAGCCGCCGGCCGCGTCGCGCCGCGCGTGATGGCCGGGCGGGCGGCACAGGGCGTAGGCCTGGCGCTCGCCGTCGAGCAGGGCTTGCGCGCCGCCGATGGCGCACTGGGCCGCCCAGTAGGCCGAGCGCCAGGTGTGCGGGCCCACCGGGCAGCTGCCGTCGGCCAGGTAGCGCGCGGCCTGCGCCAGCACGCCGCGCAGCGCATTGGGCTCGCGCACGAAGATGTTGGAGACGACTTCGTCGCCCCAGTCGTCGGGCAGCTGCTTCCAGCGCCCGTGCGCTTCCTGCAGAAAGCGCAGATAGTCCAGCGCGTGCACCGCGCTGATAGGCGCGGCGCCGGCATCGGCCGGTTCGACCAGCTCGAAGCCCAGCTTGCGCACGCCCTCGGCCAGCGCGTCCAGCCGGGACGGCACTTCCTGGGGCTTGCGCATCATGCCGCGCGAAAAATAGGTCTGGGGATGATGCAGCTTCTGGTCGGGATGAAAAAAGGTCTTCATGGCTCGCGCTCCTTGACGCTCAGGCCGCGCCGCCGTGGCGGCGGCCGGCAAGAAAAGTCACCGACAGCAAGGACAGCAGCGAAATGGCGCTGAACAGCGCCGCCAGCGGCCACCACTGACCCTGGAACTTCTGCGCCAGGATGGTGCCCACGATGGGCGTCAGGCCGCCGAAGATCGCGCCGGACAGCTGGTAGGCCATCGAGATGCCGGTGTAACGGATACGGGTGGGAAAGCTGTCGCTCACGTAGCCGGCGATCACCGCATAGTAGGCCCCCATGAACAGCACGGCCACCCCGACGCCCAGCGTGAGCGACAGCAGCGTGCCCTGGTCCACCAGGTTGAACATGACATAGGGCGTGAAGATCGACAGGAACGAGGTCGCCAGCAGGAAGCGGCGGTTGCCGATGCGCGTGGCGATGTGCGCCGACAGCGGCGTGATCACGAATTGCATTACCGAGACGACGAGCAAACAGTCGAGGATCACGCCGCGCGACAGGCCCACGTACTGCGTGGTGTACGCCAGCATGAAGGTATTGGTGAAGTAAAAGCCGGCGATGCCCAGCACGTTGGCGCCCACGGCCAGCGCCAGCAGGCCCGGCGCGCCGCGCAGCACTTGCAGCAGCGGCGTCTTGTCCTCGGCCTGGCGGGCCGCGGCGCGCCGGGCCTGCTCGGCCTGCTCGGCCAGGAAGTCGGGCGACTCCTTGATGCTCAGGCGGATCGCAAAGCCCACCACCAGCAGCGCGGCGCTGAACAGGAACGGCACGCGCCAGCCCCAGCTCATGAAGGCCGCGTCGTCCAGCGTGGTGACCAGCTTGAACATCAGCATGGACAGGATCAGGCCCGCGGGGCTGCCCAACTGCGCGAACGAGGCGAAGAAGGTGCGCTTGTTCCGGTCGGGGGAATGCTCGCCGGCCATGAGCACGGCGCCGCCCCATTCGCCGCCCACGGCGATGCCCTGCACGAAGCGCAGCGCCACCAGCAGGATCGGCGCCCACACGCCGATGGCGGCATAGGTGGGAAGCAGGCCGATCAGCACCGTCACCGACCCCATCATGAGCAGCGTGATGACCAGCGACTTCTTGCGGCCGATGCGGTCGCCGATGTGCCCGAACACCGCGCCTCCCAGCGGGCGCGCGAGAAAGCCCACGGCGAACGTGCCGAACGCGGCCAGCGTGCCGTAAAAGCCGTTGACCGACGGAAAGAACAGCTTGCCGAAAACCAGCGCGGCGGCGGTGGCGTAGATATAGAAGTCGTACCACTCGATCATGGTGCCGACGAATGCGGCGATGGCTGCGCGCACCGGCTGGTGCGTTGCCGTTTGGTGATTCCCCTTCATCTTTGCTCTCGGATTGCGGTGCGGCCGGCAGGATTGCCGCAAAGCCGCCGCTGTTATACGTCCGGCCCACCTCATAAGAAAAATTCTGATTTCTTATTCAGCACATTCACTGAACTTATAGAGCATACGGGCGCGGCCTTGCGCGAGGCTTGCCCGGCCCGCCCCCGCAGCGGGCAATTGCACAAAAAAACAAGGACTTGCAGGCGCTTCTGCGGCCCGGCACAGCGGCCCGCACGGGCCGGGCCGCAGAAGCGCGGAACGCCGCGCCGCCGGCCCGCCATAGGTGAAATCCCTGAAGCGCAAAGCGCTGCGGCCGGCCGCCCCGACGCCGTGGGCTAATAGCGCGAGATGACTTCCGGCCCGCTGCCGTGCCGGGCCCTGCAGTCTTCGTAGAAGGCGATGAATTCGCGGGCCGGCAGCGCGGGCGCGTAGTACCAGCCCTGGCCGTACTGCACGCCGAGCGCGATGAGATAGTCGGCCTGTTCGGGCCGCTCGATGCCCTCGGCCACCAGGATCAGGCCCAGCGACTTGCCCATCTCGATGATGTGCGGCGTGATGGAGCTGGTGGCCGAATCCGTGCCCACCGTGTCGATGAAAGACTTGTCGATCTTGAGGGTGTCAACATGGAGGGACTCCAGATACTGCAGGCTGGAATAGCCGGTGCCGAAGTCGTCGATGGCGATGGAATGCCCGAGCCGCCGCGCCTCATTGATGGTGACGTTGGCCACCTCGGGGTCCAGGAAGCCGCGTTCGGTCGCTTCCAGCCAGATCTGCTCGGTGCGCACGCCGGCCGGCCCGATCGCCCGCTGGATGACCCGCAGCACGCGGCCGGACTGCAGATCGTCCGCCACGAGGTTGATGGCCACGTGCAGCGAGCGGTCGGCCCGCAGCGCCGCGCCCAGGTCGGCCACCACGCCTGCCACCACTTGGTCGGTGATGTCGCCGATCAGACCATTTTCCTCGGCCACCGGGATGAACACATCGGGGCGCACCAGCGTGCCGTCCGGCCGCCGCCAGCGCACCAGCGCCTCGGCGCCGACGCAGATGCCGGTGGCAAGCTCTATGAGCGGCTGGTAGTGCACCACGAATTCCCGCTTGCGCACCGCGGTCGCCAGCTCGCCTTTCAGCGACAGCCTGCGCCGCGACAGCCACACGATGAGCCCGATCATGCTCGTCATCGCCAGCAGCGCCCCCGGCAGCAGCACCATCTGCTCGCGCCTGACGCTGGCGGAAAACTCCTGCCGCGGCGACAGCACGATGGCCACCCAGTCGCCGGACGTCGCCACGGCCGCCACGTGCCTGCCATCGATGCCGGACTTGCCCAGGCGGAAGATCCGGTCGACAGCGGCCGGGTCGGGGTGGTTCAACGTCGCCAGCACCGCGCCATTGCGCGCCACCAGCGCCAGCTGCACCGTGCTGCGCACGGTGACGTCGACCAGCCAGACCGGGTCCACCAGCACACAGTAGTTAGCGTTCTGCAGGCCGAGCATCGACACGGTGGGTGCGCCGTAGGCGCGCTTGTTCGGCACCACCCGCACGCCCCGGTCGGTCACGTAGCCCACCTTCCATTCGGCGGTCGATCCGCCTGCCGCGCCCCAGCTCGTGCATTGCAGCGCCCCGTCCGCGAAATACCCCATTTCCGTAACCGGGCGGGTCTGCACGGAAATGCGCCGCATGCCGTCTATGTGCTCCGCCGAACAGGGCCGGCTCGGCAGCGCGCTGGCGGCCGCCAGGGCTTCTTCGACTTGCCGGAAGGTGGATTCGGTGCGGGCGATGGCGCGCGTGGCCACCAGGGAGAGACGCTCCTGCTCTTTCACGACCGCGGTGTCCCAGGCGATGTAGAGCGAGATCACCACCGGCAGCACGATGGCAAGTCCACACAACAAACCGGCGACACAGACGACCTTGTTCCGCGACACACCAATTCCATCCCGGGCACGAGCTAGCGATCATACGACATCAGGGGGACGGATAAATGACCGACGCGGACGCCGCACGCGCCAGCGGAGAGGCTCCATCTGGATAAGAAATAATATGAATCATAAGTATCAATTTGGCACTTATTTTTGAAGCTAAATGACGCATTTAGCAATGATTATCACCTTCACCCACCCTGTGCATGGCCGCGATCTTGGCCTGCATCCCGATGCCGCGTACCGGGTGAACATCGAGGCCGACGGCGGGCACGCCAGCGGCGCGGCCGCGCTTGGGGTTCGGTCGTGGCGCTGGTCGCCTATGGCAACGACCGGGTGCCGGCCTCGTATACCCTTCTGCCGCCACCGCCGGCGCGGCCCGCAGCGGCCAGTGCGACGACGGCAACCGCCAGAATGCGGGCACCGGGGACGTGCGCCAGCGGTTCCGATCCGGGCCTGGAGCGACTTGGCGTCGCCCCATCATCTGGTTTTTCAGATTATTTATTTCTTCGAGGCGTCCTGCTCCACCACCATGTCGAGCACATAGGCGTGCGACGGCGCGTCGGCGGGAGGGTTCTTCCATTCGTAGCGCTTGACGCGCAGCACGGTGCGCACGCCGTCGCGGTGCGTATAGCCGTCGATGGACTGATAAAGCGGATGCCAGTCTTCCTGCGGCGGCAGCGCCAGGCCGGCCTCGCTGTAGCGGCGCTCGCGCACGCTCAGGCAGCGGTGCTCCGGCATCAGCGGATGGCTGCAGACCACACGCTGCGGCGCCACTTCCAGGAACACGGTCTCGCCTGCGCTGCCGTAGCGCGTCTCGGGCGTGGGCTCGCCGGCAAACGCCAGCACCGCGCCGTCCTGCGCCTGAAGCGTGAGACGCGGCGCGGCGGCGTCGCCGTCCAGCACGGCGCGCAGCTCGCCCTTCAGGCGGCGACCGATCTCGGCATCGAGCCGCATCAGCGCCGGTTCGCACGCCTTCATCGTCGAAGCCAGCGATGCCACCCGCAGCATGCCGTCTTCGTAGCGGTATCCGCCGAACTGCGTATTGCAGCCGCCGCGGACGCTCAGGCCCTGGTCCGTGAACGCCAGGCGCAGCGCGTGCCGCACGCCCGGCTCCAGCGCGGCGATCGGCGCGCCCGACGCGTCGGTGGCGGCGGCCAGACGCCAGTCATAGGCGGTCAGGGACAGCGGGCCGACGGCCGGCGTCGACGCGGAAGCGGGCTTGGCGGACGAGGCATCGCCGGCCGGGGAAACCGGGGCGCACGCCTGGAGCAGCGTGCCGCCCAGCGCGGCGAGAAAGAGGATTTTTTTCATGGATGCGAGCCGGAGGGAAAACCAAGCCGCATTCTACGTGCGCGCTACGCGCCGGCCGACCCGGCGGCGCGGGATTGCGTATCAAAATCTTGCCCGGCCTCGCGGCGCTTTCCGATCAATCCGGCCGTGGACCGGGAATTGCCGACGCCTGTGTTTTTCAAACGGGAACAAGTCCTTCGTGCAGGAACGCTGGTCAGACACCACCCTGTGGGTGTCCGCTAACCCGGCCGTGCCGTGGGCGGCGGCGATTGGCGCAGGCGCCTGCTTTTTCCTGAGGTTGGCGCTGCGCCTGGGGCCGCCCGCTTCAGCGCGCCGGCTGCCGGCGCCACGCGCCCAGCCCCAGCGCGACGACGGCCAGGGTCAGGGGCACGAAAGACACCCGCAGCACCGTGTCCCAATCGTAGGCCGCCAGCAGGCCGCCGGAGGCGAACGACCCCACCGCCATGGTGCCGAAGACGATGAAATCGTTGAGCGACTGCACCCGCGTCTTCTCCTCGGGCCGGTGGCATTCCAGCACCAGCGCCGACGCGCCGACGAAGCCGAAGTTCCAGCCCAGGCCGAGCAGGATCAGCGTAAGCCAGAAGTGGGCCACGTCGATGCCGGCCAGCCCCACCGCGGCCGACAGGCCGGTCAGCAGCAGGCCGGCCGCCACCACGCGGCCCGCGCCGTAGCGGGTGATGAGCCGGCCGGTGAAGAAGCTGGGTGCGTACATGGCGATCACGTGCCACTGCAGGCCCAGGTTGGCGTTTTCCTGCGAGTGGCCGCACAGGCGCATGGCCAGCGGGGCGGCGGTCATGAGGAAGTTCATCAGCATGTACGAGACGGCGCCGCAGGTCACCGCCGTGACGAAGCGCGGCTGGCGAGCAATAACGGCCAGCGGCCGGCCGCGCGCGACTTCGGCCGCGCTCGGCAGCGGCAGCAGCACGCCCCACAGCACCGCCGCCGAGACGGCTGCGACCAGCGCCTGCAGCAGGAAGGTGGCGGCGAACAGATGCGGCGGCCAGAGGTGCATGGTGTAGGTCACAAGCTGCGGCCCGACCACGCCCGCGGCCACGCCGCCGCCCATGACGAAAGACAGCGCCCGCGCCCGCAGCGGCGCCGACACCCCGTCTGCCGCGGCGAACCGGAACGACAGCACCACCGCCGCATAGGCGCCGCCGAAGAACGTGGCCAGACAGAAGAGCCAGAACGAGGACGACACGACCGCGGCCGCGGCCAGCAGGCCGACCAGCACGCCGCAGCCCGTGCCGGCCAGAAAGGCGGCGCGCCGGCCATGGCGGCGGGCGATGGCGCCGGCGGGCAGGATGCACGCGGCCATGCCGACCACGAAGACGGAGATCGGCAGGGTCGCCAGCGCCTTGTCCGGCGCCAGCATGTCGCCGACGATGGCCCCGGTCGCGTAGACCACGACGGAGTTGGCCCCGGCCAGCGCCTGGGCCACGGTCAGCCGCGCGATATTGCCGCGCTGCGCGCGCCGGGAAAGTTCAGGGGCGGATGCGCCCGGAGTTGCGGATGCGACGTCAGACAAGAGAAACCTCGGCCGGCAAAAGGGATAGCGCTCGGGATGGGACTGCGCTCATGGTGAGCGCTATGCGGAACTTTACCGCTCCCGACTCCATGCCGGTCATCGAGCCCGGCACGGCGCGCGCTCCCCTCACCAGGAATCCCGCGGGCAGCAGCACCGGATCTTTGGCCACGCCCAGCAGCGCCATGCATCTCAGGGGTGCCAGCTTCGCCCGCCCGCCGTTGCACGCTCCGATCTTCAGTGTCAACAAGCTCTAGTGCATAGGCCGCAGTCATGCCTATGCACTAGGCGCGCGCGGCAGCGCGCGCCGCCCGCGCCCTCCTCCATCGGTCTGGCGGGTTTTCCTCATGCCCCCTCGCGGCGAGGCCGCGAGGCCGGCCTGCCGGGCCGCACGCCGGCCGGACCGGCTCATCCGGATTTCCGCCTTTGCGCCCTCGTCCATGCATTCGAGGGCCGTCCGTCCTAGGCCTGAACGGTAATTGGTTGCGCTCGGATATCGACGAATTATGCAGCCATCCTCCGCTGCGTAAGCCGTGCCTACGTCCAGCGGATGCCTCGCAACCGCTCGACATCCTAGGCCGCACCATGAATCCGTTTCACAAGATCGTCTGGAACTGCGCAAGGCGCCAATACATCGTCGTGTCCGAACTGGCGCGCGGCCGCGGCAAGTGCGCGGCGTCGCACGCGCCCTCGGCCCGCACGCCGCGCCGCCGGGGCGCGCTCATGCTGTCCGCGCTGGGCTGCGCGCTGGCCGTCGCGGGGCTGCTGGCGCCGCCGGCAGGCGCGTCGAGCTGCCAGACCGGCACGCCGGGCCAGTCGGCGCCGGCCGGCGGGCACTGCGCGATCGGGCCCTACAACCCGCCCGGCAGCAACCACGGCGCGGGCAGCGCCGTCGTCACCGACGGCGACACCGTCACGCTGCACGGCGCCGCCCCCATCGGCACGGGCTACAACGGCAACACCACGGTGCCGGCGTCCAGCGTGGCCGTGGTGTCGGGCACGTTCGACACCAGCGCCCTGGTCACCGGCCCGCAGAACGTGGCCGTGACCGGCCCCAACAGCGCCACCGGCACCAGCATGGTCTACCGCGTCTACGACTCCGGCGCCCTGGCCGACCAGTCGAACCTGGGCACGCCGGTGAACCAGTTCGAGGACGTGAACGGCGACGAGTACTACAAGGCCTCGCTGGGCAAGGTGGACGCCAGCGGCGGCACGCTGAAAGTGAACCTGGGCGCGGTGCCCTCGGCCCCGCCCTCGTCCAATAGCATCCTGATGGTGTCCAAGCAGACCTACCTCACGTCGGCCGACGGCACCCGCGGGGCCGACAGCCGCATCGTCTGGCAGTCGCGCAACGCCATCGACATGGGCATAGACCCCGGCCTGCCCACGCCCGACGCCAACGGCATGCTGACCGTGCAGGTGCCCGTGACCACCTACGCCGGCAGCGTAGCCTTCAACGGCATCACCTACACCGTCACCAACGCGACGCAGCTGGCGGCCTACAACGACGCGCTGGTGGCGGCGCTGCGAAACGGCACGCTGACCTCGCAGCAGGCCTACGACGACGCATTCGCGCGCGCCTTCACCACCGTCGACACCGACGTCTCGTATATGACCAACACCACGGCCGGCGACCTGGCGCGCATGCCCAACGGCGACCGCTACGCCATTCTGGCGCAAGGCCGCCACGGTTCGGCCACCCTCGCCACCGGCGGACAGATCGACATCACGCGAGCCTCGGGCGCGGTCAAGGCCGCCAACGGCGCCACAGTCACCAACAACGGCACCCTGTCGGGCAACATCGTCCAGCAGGTCGCCAAGGTCGAGAGCGGGGCGCATTTCGTCAACGGCGCGAGCGGCGTGGTGTCGTCCGGCTATCTGGCCGGCGACGCCTTCGACACCGTGAACGGCTCGACCTTCTACTACACCGGCTCGGGCATCATGGCCAGCGGTGCAGGCACCACGGTGCAGAACCACGGCATCATCAACACCGCCGGCTTCGCCTACGCCCGCAACACGTCCATAGGCATGGGCCTGGCCGACGGCGCGCGCGGCGTCAACCACGGCAATATCAATGTGGGCGTCAACCCCGGCTACGTCAGCACCGTGGTGGGCGTCAACCTCAGCGGCGGCAGCTACTACACCAATGCCGCCGACGGCACCATTTACATCGGACGCGGCGCGCAGTATGCGCTCGCGGACGACACGGCCGACACCGGCGGCACCGGCCCCACCTACGGCATACGCGTCATGGACACCGGCGACCGCGCCGTCAACGACGGCGCCATCGTCATAGGCACCAAGGCGCAGAACGCGGTGGGCATGTACTCGACCGCCCCCGTGCAGTCGCTGCTGCAGAACAACGGCACCATCGCCATCAATGGCGCGGCCGGCGGGACGCCCTTTCTCAACATCGGCATGCTGGCCGATGACAACGGCCCGGCGGGCGGCAGCGTGGTGCGCAACGCCGGCGTCATCGACGTGAACGGGGTCAACGGCGTGGGCCTGATGGTCAACGCCGACCCCGGCATCCAGGCCAACGCGGAATCCACCGGCGCCATCAACGTCAACGGCGGCGCGGACCCCGCCAGCGGCACGCGCAATTTCGGCGTCTGGGTCAACGGCGCCGGCGGCATGGCGAAACTGGGCGGCGCCCTGACCCTCTCGGGCACCGGGGCCATCGGCGCCTTCGCGCAGAACGGCGGCGTCATCCACGTGGCGGCGGGCTCGGAGCCCCAGTTCCTGGCCGGCACCGACCAGATCGGCTTCTACGCTTCCGGCGCCGGTTCGGCCATCCATACCGATGCCAGCGCCATGGCGGTGAACACCGAGCGCTCGACCCTGTTCCGCGTAGCCGACGGCGCCGCCTACACCGGCGCGTCGGGCGGCGGGCCGCTGCACCTGACCGTCTCCGGCACCGACGCGCGGGGCGTGGTGGCCACCGGCGCGGGCACCACGCTGTCCACCGACTCGTCGGTGTACGAGGTCACCGGTGCGGCCGGCACCTGGGGCGGCGCGGCGGCGATCGTCAACGAAGGCGGCGCGGTGGGCACCATCGACGCCACCACCCTCATCCGCCTGTCCAGCGCGGGCGCCACGGCCGGTATCGTCGACGGGCAGCGGCACGACATCACCGGCGCCGCCGTGGGCGGCCCCATCGCCACCACGCTGACCAACAACGCCGCCATCGACGCCGACACGGCCGGCGTGACGGGTTTCGCGGCACGCAACGGCGGCACCCTGGTCAACAACAGCATGGTGCAGCTGAACGGCGCATCGTCCACGGGCTTGGCCATCGGCGCCTACGGCACGGTGCAGAACAACGCGACCGTCCGCGTCGCGCATGGCGACGGCGCGCTGGTGCAGGGCGCGGCGGCCAGCCTGGTCAACAACGGCATCATCCAGGCCGACGACGGCCACGCCGCGGTGCACCTGACCGGCCCCGGCGCGTCGGTGGCGTTCTCCGGCGCGGGGCTGATCCAGGCCGGCGGCACGGCCGACGGCATTCTGATCGACGCCAGCGCCACCGGCGGGCTGGCCACGGGCACGGCCGGCCGCATCGTGGTCAGCGGCTCCGGCCGGGCCCTCAACAATCAGGCGGCCGGCGGGCGCATCGCGCTGGTGGACACCACCGTGGTCACCACGGGCGCCGGCGCGGCTGGCATCGAGTCCTCCGGCGACCACGGCGACGTGGTCGTCAGCGGCGGCGCCATCGCCACCACGGGCGCCAACGCGATGGGCATGCACCTCGGCAGCGCCGGCACGCTGCGGATGGCGCACGCCGCCATTGCCACGACCGGCGCCTATGCGCACGGCATCATGCTCGACAGCGCCGCCACCGCCGTGCTGATGGGCGGCAGCGTCGCGGCGATGGGCGCCGGCGCCTCGGCGGTCTACGTGCAAGGCCCCGACGGCGCCATCGCGGTGAACGGCAGCGCGCTGGACAGCGCCGCCGGCGCGGGCGCCACGGCCAATGCCGGCGGCACTCTGACCCTCGCAGACGCGCGCGTTACCGGCGCCGGCGCGGGCATTCGCGTCACCGACACGGCCGCCAGCGGCGCGCTGTCGTCCATCACGGTGCATGGCGGCTCGGTCGGCGCCAGCGCCGGCCACGCCATCGACGTGGACGGCGCGCGCGCCGATATCGCACTCGCCAACGGCGCCACGCTGACCGCCGGCTCCGGCGTTCTGCTCAACATCGCCAACGGCGGCGTCGCCCACCTCGACGCCCAGGGCGTGACGCTGCGCGGCGACATCATCGCCGACGCCCGCAGCGGCGGCACGGTCGACCTGCGCAACGGCACAACGCTGACCGGCCGCACCGATCCGGTCGCGGTCGACGTCGACGCCAGCAGCGCGTGGAACGTCACCGCCAGCTCCGACGCCACCACGCTCGCCAACGCCGGCCTGGTCGCTTTCGTCGCGCCCGCCGGCGATGCGCGCCAGGCCGGCAGCTACAAGACCCTGACGGTGGCGAACTACACCGGCAACAACGGCGTGGTGGCGCTCAACACCTACCTCGGCGGCGACGGCTCGCCCAGCGACCGGCTGGTGATCGCCGGCGGCGCCGCCACCGGCGCCACCGAACTGCGCATCCGCAACACCGGCGGCCCGGGCGCCCTCACTCAGGGCGACGGCATCAACGTCGTGACCACTGCGGATGGCGGCACCACCGCGCCCGGCGCTTTCCGCCTGGGCGCGCCGGTGCAGTCCGGCGCCTACGAATACCTGCTGTACCGGGGCGGCAGCGCCGACCCGCAGGGCTACTACCTGCGCTCGGCCCTCACCGATCCGCCCGCCGACCCTTCCGACCCATCCCCCGGACCGGTGCCCTACCGCCCCGGCGTGGCCGGCTACACCCTCGCGCCCGCGCTGAACCTCGACTACGGGTTCGCCAGTCTGGGCCGCCTGCAAGAGCGGGTCGGCGACATTCCGCCCGGCGAACAGCGCCAGAAAGGCAATACGGACGGCGTATGGGGCCGCATCGGCGGCAACGGCCTGAACGCCGACTCGGGCAGCCGTTTCGCCGTCGAGCAGCAGACGTTCTTCATGCAGTTCGGCAAGGACTGGACCCTCGCCCGGCCCGCCGAGGGCGGCAGCACGCACGCCGGCCTGACCGCCAGCCTGGGCGTGTCCAGCGCCAGATTCCGCGACCGCAAGCGCGACCTCAACAGCACGCTCTCGGACGACACCGGCAACGCCACCCTGCAGGCGCAGAGCCTGGGCGGCTACTACACCAAGTACTGGCAGGACGGCAGCTACTGGGACTCCGTCATACAGGTCAGCCACTACCGCAACAAGTACGACGACACCTACGGCGCGAGCGGCACCCAGAACGGCGCCGGCATCGCCCTGTCGCAGGAAGTCGGCAAGCCCTTTCCCCTGGCCGGCCGCTACGCCATCGAACCGCAGGCCCAGCTCGTCTACCAGTACCTGAAACTCGACGGTTTCGACGACGGCGTGTCCCGCGTCTCCGGCTACCACAGCAACGCCCTGCGCGGCCGGCTCGGCGTACGCCTGTTCGCCCCCAACGTCGGCACGCCGGACGGCAGCGGCGCTCTCACCCCTTACCTCACGTTCGACGTGCTGCACGACTTCATCCCCGCCCGCGCCGTCACCATCGGCGGCACCACCGTCCGCCCCGACTTCGGACGCACCTGGGCCGAGATCGGCGGCGGCATCAGCCAGCACTTCGGCAAGGGCAGCCAGCTCTACGCCAACATCAAAGTCTCCCGCAACCTCGGCGGCGAAGAACGGCGCGGCGTGTTCGGGCAGGTGGGGTATCGGTACAGCTGGTAGGCCGCGGGCCGGCCCGCCGCGCGGCGGGCCGCGGCGAACTGCCCTCGTTTGCGAATCGAAATATGCATGAAGCCGCCGGACGGGTGGCCGGGGGATTATCTCGGAATTATCTCGGGTTTATCTATCCGGAAAATTCGCATGCACGGCGGTAGCCGGCAGCGGAAATAAATCGCCGATATTTCCAGTCTGCCACACAGATAATCCATGCAGCGCCCTCGCATGCATCGTGCCCATTCCATGCCATTGCCCGATTGACACGTCGGCATTTTTTTCCGATGCAGCAATGATAATCTCCCGCGGCGCCGGATCTTGATTCTTCCGCATTGGAGCCGGGTCGAATCCGCATAAATGATTTCAAGAAAATCGGTTATTCAACTCGTTAGGAATGGTTAATATCACCCCCATATTCCGCGAGCCCTCCTAGAATGGGGCGTTGGGATCGAAAGCAGTAAGGGGGACTCGCCATGATAGGAATCCGGCGATTAGAAGATGTATTGGCCAGCGGCAGCGATGGCCGCTTGTATCGAATAGAGCGATTTCGCAGTGCAAGAAAAACTGAGGCAGGCATGGCATATGAAATACAGTGCCGCCTGGCGACAGGGGAACCGGTTTCGATGGAAAGCCACGATACCTACAGGCTGGCTTCCGGGGAGAGGCTTACGGCATTGAAAAGAAACGGCAGCGGCTGCTGACGCCCCGCGCCGTGTTTCGCCGCGGGGCGGGCCGCCGCCTGCCCACAGAAAATCCTTGCCGCGCGCCGGGCCAGGCGCGCCGCTTTGTCCGGACGCGCCAGCCGGCCTTGCCTGCCGCCTGAACGCCGCTCGCGGCAGGCAAGGCCGCGAGAAGAATCCCGCCGACCGGCCCGCTCGCCGCATTCGACGAAAATTCGACGCCGCGCTTTGCATACTGGCAGCCCCTGTGGGTTGCCCTCCCCGCCCGTTTTCCGCGCACGCCCGTCCCGGTGCCGCGGCAAACCCCGTCCCGTTTTCCCGGAAGGCCCCGCACAACGAGACGCAACCTGTCCATGTACGATTTCGGCCTGCTGGAAACCTGGAACATCGCCACGTTCAATCTCCTGCGCGGCACGGCGGGCACGCCGCCGCTGCTGATTTCGACGGGCGCACTGCTGGCGACGCTTCCGGCCTATCTCGCCGGCGCGCTCGTGCTGTGGCGCCTGCTGCGCACCAAAGACGCCGCCGGCGCCGTCATCCTCGTCATCGCCTGTGCGGCCTCCAGGCTCGCGGAAGCGCTCATCAGCGTGCATGCTTCCCATGCGAGGCCGTTCGCCGCCGGCTTCGGCCCGCCCCTGATCGAGCACGCGGCCAACAATTCCATGCCCAGCAGCCACGCGACGTTCGTCTGGATACTGGCGGCGGTCTGTCTGCTGCGCAAAGCCTGGGGACCGGCCGTGATCACGTTTCTGCTGGGCTGCGTGCTCGCGTGGGCCCGGATCTTCGTCGGCATCCACTGGCCCCTGGACATGGCGGGCGCCCTCCTGGTCGCCTCGGCATGCGCGCTGTGCGGCTTCGCCATCCAGCGCCTTGCCGCCGCGCTGCTCTGCCGGCGTCGCCGGCCGGGTCTGCGGGCGCCGCCGGCGAGCGCGCTGGCGCCCGCGCTCGCCAAGGCGGCGCCGCCCGATCCGCGCGAACCCGCGCCCTGAGGCCGGCAACCGGCCGCGGCACGGGTTCTTCCGTCGTGAAACACGGCACGCTCATGCAACGCGTCGTCTGGGCCCTGACCGGGTCCGTCGCCGTGTTCGTGGCCACGCTGGTGCTGCTCACCTATCTCACCTTCGACCAGATGGAAGACGATCTGGTCGACCAGATCCTGACGGCCGAGACCAGCCGGGTGGCGCAGCGCCTGGACGCAGACACCGAATTCTCGCTCTCGCATCAGGCGCAGGAGCTGGGCGGCACGATGCGCGCATGGCTGCGCCGCGCCGGCGAAACGGGCGACCTGCCCGCGCCGCTGCGCGGCATGTCGCCCGGACTGCACATGCTGGCGCCCGACGCCGAGACCTGGCACGTCATGGTCGCCGACACCGCGCGCGGCAGGCTCTACGTGCTCTACGACGCCACGGACCACGAAGCGCGGGTGCGCGAATTCGGCCTGATCGTGCTGGGCATGGGCGCCCTCTGCACCATCGCGGCCTACGCCTTGTCGCGCAGGGTGTCCGGCATCGCCGTGGGCCCGCTGCTGGACCTGACGAACCGCCTCTCGGAGTGGGCGCCCGGTTCGCCCGAAATCGAAATCACCCGCGACGACGAAGCCGGCCGCCTGATCGAGGCGTTCAACCGGGTGCAGAACCAGGTCGACCGCTCCATCGCCCGCGAGCGCGAGTTCGCGGCCAACCTGAGCCACGAAGCCCGCACGCAGCTGGCGGCCATCCGCTCCGACAGCGAGATCATGCAGCTCAACCCCGCCATGCCCGCCGACGCGCAGCCACGCCTGGAACGGATCGTGGCCAACGTGGACCACATCGTCTCGTCCCTGGAAAGCGTGCGCGCCATCGCCAGCGACGAATCCCGGCCCGCCGAGCCAGTCGACCTGGCCGCCTGCATGGACGACGCCTGGCGCGGCCTGGAGGGCAAGGCGGACGCCGCCGGACTCGCCTTCCGCAACCACGTCCCGCCGGACGCGGTGCGCACGCTGGACCGCTATGCGCTCCTGACGGTGCTGCGCAATCTGGTGCGCAACGCCATCGAACACGCCGCCCCGGCGACGCTGACCGCGCGGCTCACGGTCGACGGCGCGCTGGAGCTGCGCGACACCGGCCAGGGCATCGCGGCCGAGGAACTGCCGTTCATCTTCCAGCGCTACTACCGCGGACGCCTGGGCGACACGCCCGGCGCGGCGGCCGACAAGAGCGATTTTCCCCGCGGGCTGGGCCTGGCCATCGCCAAGCGGGTGTGCGATGCGCAGGGCTGGGAATTGCGCGTCGGATCGCAGCGCGACGGCCCGGACCACGGCACCTGTTTCACGCTGCGCCTGCGCTGACCGGGCGCGCCGCGGGCCGCCACAAGCGCCCCGTCTGGCGTCCCCGCCCATTTGACGCGGATTCAACGCGGCGGCCCCCATACTGCGGGCTCTTCAGGCGTGTATTGCGTTTATCTCTATGCCCACCGCGTTCTATCGCACGGCACCTGATCGTGCCCTGTCATTCTCCCCCACGCCGCTGCCGGCACCGACGCCAGCCGCGCTCAGCTTCGGCGACATCTGCATCAGCTGCGTGATTCCCTGCCTCGACGAGTGCGACAACCTGCACCGGCTCCTGCCCATGCTGCGGGCGCAGCTCGATGCGCTGTCCCCGCAGTGGGAAATCATCGTGGTCGACGACGGCAGCACGGACGGCACCCCCGAACTGATGCAGGAGTGGTCGGCCATAGACGGCATGCGCTACATACAGCTGTCGCGCAACTTCGGCAAAGAGGCCGCGCTGTCGGCCGGTTTCGAGGCGGCCGACGGCGACGTGGTCATCTGCCTCGACGCCGACCTGCAGCACCCGCCCGCGCTGATCGAAGCCATGCTGGCGCGCTGGCGCGACGGCGCCGACATGGTCTATGCCGTGCGCGCGCACCGGGAAGACGAATCGTGGGTCAAGCGCGCCGGCGCGCGCGGATTCTACAAGCTGCTCAGCCATGCGCACGGCGTGCGCGTGCCCGCGCACGCGGGAGATTTCCGCCTCATGGACCGCCGCGTCGTCGACGCGCTGGTCGCGCTGCCTGAGCGCACCCGCTTCATGAAAGGCCTCTACGCCTGGGTGGGGTTCCGCGCCGAACCGCTGCCTTACACGCCGGACGCGCGCGCCCACGGCACCAGCCGGTACACGGGCTGGCGCCTCTTCCGGCTGGCCGTTGCCGGCCTCACCGCCTTCACCACCTGGCCCTTGCGCATGGTCAGCTTCCTGGGCTGCGCCTTCTCCCTGGCCTCGTTCGCCTATGGCGCCTTCCTGGTGCTGGACTACCTGGTCAACGGCAACCGGGTCTCGGGCTGGACCACCATCGTCACCGCGCTGCTCTTCTTCGCCGGCGTCAACCTTATCTCGCTGGGCGTGGTCGGCGAATACGTCGCCCGCATCTTCGACGAGGTCAAGGGCCGGCCGCTCTTCGTGACCCGGCAGCGACGCGGCCGGACGCGCCGCGCCGACACCCGGCGGATGCCGTCATGAACGAACCCCGGCAAACCTACGCGCCGCTCGGCGCGCCCGCGGCGCGCTGGTTCGTGCCGGCCCTGGGCCTGTGGCTGGGCTGCCTGATGTGGGCGCGCGTGCTGATGCTGCCCGACGAAGGCCGCTACGCGGGCGTGGCCTGGGAGATGCTGCGCAGCGGCTCGCACGCCGTGCCGCTGCTCGACGGCATGCCCTATTTCCACAAGCCGCCGCTGTATTACTGGCTGGCCGAATTCTCGTACTCCCTCTTCGGCCTGAACGCGTTCGCGGCCCGCCTGCCTTCCTGGCTGGCGGCCTGGACGGCCGCGGCCGGCCTGTATGCGTTCGTGCGCCGCTACCGCGACGCCGCCACGGCCACCGTGGCCGCGGTCATTCTGGCCACCACGCCCTTTTTCTATGGCGCGGCGCAGTTCGCCAACACCGACATGATGGTCGCCGGCCTGATCACACTGTGCGTGCTCGCCGGCGCCGATGCGGTATTGCGGGCCGGCGAGAGCCGCCCCTACCGGACGATGTCCCTGGCCGCGGCGGCGCTGGCGGCCCTGGCGGTGCTGGCCAAGGGCCTGATCGGGCTGGTGCTGCCCGGCGCGACGCTGTGCCTGTGGCTCATCCTGACGCGGAACCGGCGCGGGTTCGCGGTGCTGCTCTGGCCGCCCGCCCTGGCCGTGTTCGCGCTGGTGGCCGTGCCCTGGTTCTGGCTGATGCAGCACCGCTTTCCCGGCTTCTTTCACTACTTCTTCGTCTACCAGCACTTCGAGCGGTTCGCCCAGTCGGGCTTCAACAACGTCCAGCCCTTCTGGTTCTACCTGCCCGTCATCGTCGGCCTGATGCTGCCCTGGTCGCTGTGGGCCGGCGGCGCGCTGCGCAAGGACTTCTGGGTCGCCGCGGACCCGGGCGGGCTGCGCCGCCTGATGGCGGTATGGGCCGTCGTGATACTGGGATTCTTCTCCATACCCAGCTCGAAGCTCATCGGCTACGTCGTGCCCGCCGTCCCGCCCCTCGCCACGCTGCTGGCCGAGGTCATACAGCGCGCCGTCCGGCAGCGCGCCACGGTCCGCATCCGCCGCCTGGCGCGCGCATGCGCCCTCGGATCGGCCATCCTGTGCGTGGTGCTGGTGTGCGTCTTCGCCACCAACCTGCGCAAAAGCGCCAAGCCGCTGGCTAGCCGGATCGCCGGGCAGATGCAGGCCAGCGACGTGCTGGTAACGCTGCACACCTATCCCTTCGACCTCGCTTTCTACACCGGCGCGCGCCAGCCCGTCTGGGTCGTGGACGACTGGAACGACCCCGCGATTCCAACGCGCGACAACTGGCGCAAGGAGCTGTACGACGCCGGCCACTTCGATCCGCAGCTGGCCGACCGCCTGCTGGTATCGCCCGAAGCCTTCCCGCAGCGCCTGTGCGCCGCCCCGCCGGGCAGCCGCTTCTGGGTGTGGGGCGGCCTCGACGACGAGACCCGTTACCCCGTCTTGCAGGGACGACAGCCCGCGTTCTACGATCACCGCCGCAAGGTCTGGCGCATCGATGTCGACGCCGCCTTCGCCGCGCAGGCATGCGGCCCGAAGCGAGCCGATGATGGGCATTGAACGATACGGCATGGCGGGCAGCCCGCCCGCCTGCGCCACGCTCGGCCAGTGGCGGCGGCACTGCCCGGGAACGGCGGG
>NZ_CALSFU010000021.1 GCF_943737005.1 Achromobacter sp. Marseille-Q4962
CCCCCACCCTGTCCGCCCTCAAGGCCGGCTCACGCTACGCCCAGCCGAGGCCGCCCGGCTCGGGCGACGCGTGGCTGCTGGCCTCGCTGGCGCGCGAAGCCGGCGCGCCGCTGGTCGTGCTCACGGCCGACCCGCTGGAAGCCCAGCGCCTGGCCGAGGAAATCCAGCTCTTCGCGCCCGGGCTGCGCGTGCGCCAGCTGCCCGACTGGGAAACCCTGCCCTACGACGCCTTTTCCCCGCACCAGGATCTGATCTCCGAGCGGCTGCACACGCTGCATTCGTTGATGGGCAAGACGGTCGACGTGCTCACGGTGCCCGTCACCACCGCGCTCTACCGGCTCGCGCCGCCCGCCTTCCTGGCCGCCTATACCTTTTCCTTCCGCCAGAAAGACCGCCTCGACGAAGCCGCGCTGCGCGCCCAGCTCACGCTGGCCAACTACACGCACGTGACCCAGGTCACCGCGCCGGGCGAATTCTGCCTGCGCGGCGGCCTGATCGATCTTTTCCCCATGGGCTCGGCCGTGCCCTACCGGCTCGATCTCTTCGACGACGAAATCGAGACCATCCGCAGTTTCGACGTGGACACCCAGCGCAGCCTGTATCCGGTGCGCGAGGTCCAACTGCTGCCGGGGCGCGAGTTTCCTATGGACGAAGACTCGCGCAACCGCTTCCGGGCCCGCTTCCGCGAAGTGTTCGAGGGCGACCCGTCGCGCGCCGTGCCCTACCGCGACATCGGCAACGGCATCCCGTTCGCCGGGGTCGAGTACTACCTGCCGCTCTTCTTCGAGCAGACGGCCACGCTGTTCGACTACCTGGCGCCGGACACCATCACCGTCACCGCGGGCGACATCGACGACGCCGTGCAGCGTTTCGCGCAGGACACGGCCAGCCGCTACAACTTCCTGAAAGCCGACCGCGAGCGGCCCGTGCTGCCGCCGTCGGAACTGTTCCTCGACGCCGAGACCCTGTATGCGGGGCTCAAGGGCTTCCGCCGCCTGGCGCTCTCGGCCGATCAGCCGCACCCGGACTTCCGCCCCGCGCCCGACGTGAGCGTGGCCCGGCGCGCCGAAGACCCCATCGCGCGGCTGCGCGCGCTGCTCGCGCGCGCCGACATGCGCGTCCTGCTCTGCGCCGATTCGGCGGGCCGCCGTGAGACCCTGGTGCAGATGCTGCACGAATTCGGCGTGACGCCGGACGCCCAGCCCGACGCCATCGAGACCTTTCTCGCTTCGGACGCGCGCTTCGGCGTGGCCGCCGCGCCGCTGACGGCGGGCTTCGTCCTGCCGCAGGCCGGCCTGGCCTTTCTCACGGAAAACGACCTCTACCCCGGCCTGGCGGCCACCGGCCGCCGCGGCAAGCGGGCCCAGGAACGCGCCAGCAACGTGGAGGCCATGGTCCGCGACCTGTCCGAGCTGCGCGCCGGCGACCCGGTGGTGCATGCGCAGCACGGCATCGGCCGCTACCACGGCCTGGTCAATATGGACATGGGCGAAGGCGAGATGGAGTTCCTGCATCTCGAATACGCCAACGGCAGCACGCTCTACGTGCCCGTATCGCAGTTGCACGTCATCGCGCGCTACAGCGGCGCCGACCCCGAGGCCGCGCCCCTGCACCAGCTCGGCTCCGGCCAGTGGGACAAGGCGCGCCGCAAGGCCGCCAGGCAGGTGCGCGACACCGCCGCGGAGCTGCTGGCGCTCTACGCGCAGCGCGCGGCCCGCGAAGGCTATGCCTTCAAGCTGCCGCTCAACGACTACGAGGCCTTCGCCGAGGGATTCGGCTTCGAGGAAACCGCCGACCAGGCCGCCGCCATCGAAGCCGTGATCTCCGACATGACCTCCGGCCGCCCCATGGACCGCCTGGTCTGCGGCGACGTGGGCTTCGGCAAGACCGAGGTGGCGCTGCGCGCCGCCTTCCTGGCGGTGGCCAACGGCAAGCAGGTCGCCCTGCTCTGTCCCACCACCCTGCTGGCCGAGCAGCATGCGCAGACCTTCTCCGACCGCTTCGCCGACTGGCCGGTGCGCGTGGTGGAGCTCTCGCGCTTCCGCTCCTCCAAGGAAGTGGCCGCCGCCATCGAAGGCATCAACGACGGCCGGGTGGACATCGTCATCGGCACGCACAAGGTGCTGTCCAAGGACGTGAAGTTCAAGCGGCTGGGGCTGGTCATCATCGACGAGGAGCACCGCTTCGGCGTGCGCCAGAAAGAAGCGCTGAAAGCGCTGCGCGCCGAAGTGGACGTGCTCACCCTGACGGCCACGCCCATTCCGCGCACGCTGGGCATGTCGCTCGAAGGCATACGCGATTTCTCCGTCATCGCCACCGCGCCGCAGAAGCGCCTGGCCATCAAGACCTTCGTGCGGCGCGAAGACGGCAGCACCATCCGCGAGGCGCTGCTGCGCGAACTCAAGCGCGGCGGGCAGGCGTACTTTCTGCACAACGAGGTGGAAACCATCCATAACCGGCGCGCGCGGCTCGAAGAACTGGTGCCCGAGGCCCGCATCGCCGTGGCGCACGGCCAGATGCCAGAGCGCGAGCTGGAACAGGTCATGAAAGGCTTCTACCAGCAGCGCTACAACGTGCTGTTGTGCACCACCATCATCGAAACCGGCATCGACGTTCCCAGCGCCAACACCATCGTCATCCATCGCGCCGACCGCTTCGGCCTGGCGCAGCTGCACCAGTTGCGCGGCCGCGTGGGACGCTCGCACCACCAGGCCTACGCCTACCTGCTCACGCCCGGCGAAGACGCCATCACCGCCAACGCCAAGAAGCGGCTGGAAGCCATCCAGGCCATGGAAGAGCTCGGTTCCGGCTTCTACCTGGCCATGCACGACCTCGAAATCCGCGGCACCGGCGAAGTGCTGGGCGACGCGCAGTCGGGCAACATCCAGGAAGTCGGCTTCTCCATGTACAACGAAATGCTCAACGAAGCCGTGCGCGCGCTGCGCGCGGGCGAAGAGCCCGACATGGACGCGCCCTTCAACCTGGCCTGCGAAGTCAATCTGCACGCGCCGGCCCTGCTGCCGTCGGACTACTGCGCCGACGTGCATGCCCGGCTCGGCATCTACAAGCGCCTGGCGCATGCGGCCGACGAGGACGACCTGATCCAGATCCAGGAAGAACTGATCGACCGCTTCGGCAAGCTGCCCGAGCCCGCCCAGACCCTGCTGGCCACGCACCGCCTGCGCCTGCAGGCCCAGCCGCTGGGCGTGATCAAGATCGACGCCAGCGAATCCCAGGCGCTGCTGCAGTTCGGCCCCAAGACCTCCGTGGAGCCGGCCCGCATCATCGAACTGGTCCAGCGCCAGCGCCACATTCGCCTTGCCGGGCAGGACAAGCTGCGCGCCGAGATCAAGGCTCCGCAGGTGGCGGCGCGCGCCGACGCCGTGCGCGCCGTGCTGCGCGCGCTCAAATGAATCCCGCCCCTACTCACCGGAACCCTATGACTACCCACCATCTCGTCGTCCAATCGCCCGGCCTCACGCTGGAACACGCGGAACAGCTCGCCGCCCTGGCCCAGGCCCAGGGCGTGGCCCGCATCAGCGCCACCGCCGCCCGGCTGCTCGACGTGCAGTACGATGATGCCACGCGCGCCGAGGTCGCCGCCTGGGCCGACAGCCGGGGCGTGGACACGGCATTCGTGCCGGCCGGACTCAGGCTGGCCGACTGCAAAGTGCTGGCCATGGACATGGATTCCACGCTCATCAACATCGAGTGCATCGACGAGATCGCCGGCGTGGCGGGCCTGAAAGACCAGGTGGCGGCCATTACCGAGGCCGCCATGCGCGGCGAGATCAAGGATTTCTCCGAAAGCCTGCGCCGGCGCGTGGCCCTGCTGCGCGGCGTGCCCGCCGGCGCGCTCGAACAGGTCTACACGGAAAAACTGCGCCTGAACCCCGGCGCCGAAACCCTGGTCGCCACGGCCCGGGCGGCCGGCATCAAGGTGCTGCTGGTTTCCGGCGGATTCACCTTCTTCACCGAGCGGCTGCGCGAACGCCTCAAGCTCGACGCCGCGCACGCCAACACCCTGGAAATCAAAAACGGCGTGCTCACCGGCCAGGTACTGGGCGACATTCTCGACGGCGACGCCAAGGCCCGGCACCTGCGCGAGTTCGCGGCCCTGCACGGCGCCGCCCCGTCGCAGATCATCGCCCTGGGCGACGGCGCCAACGACCTCAAGATGCTGTCGCTGGCGGGCTTTCCGGTCGCCTACCACGCCAAGCCCCTGGTGCGGCAGCAGACCCGTTACGCGCTGAACGTGTGCGGCCTGGACGGCGTGCTCAACTGGTTCGAAAGCTGAATCCGGCCCGGCGTCAGCGCGCGCCGCGCGCGAACGCCAGCAGCACACCGAAGCCGATCAGCACCGCGCCGAAGACGCGGTCGATGCGCTGGCGGGCCGCCGCCTGCCGCCCGCGCACCGCGCGCGCCGAGAAGCAGAGCGCGACCAGGCTGAACCAGGCAATGTGCGCGGCCGCGATGAAAAGCCCGTAGCCGACCTGCACCGGCAACGCGGTCTGCGGCCCCACCGCCTGCAGGAACAGGCTCACGATGAACACGGTGCATTTGGGGTTGAGCGCGTTGGTCAGGAAGCCCATGCGCAGCGCCGCCGCATCCGAGAGCGCCGCAGGCGCGTCGGAGGAGTCCGGAGCCGCCACCGGCGACGGAGCGCGCCACATCTTCGCGCCCAGCCACACCAGATAGACGGCGCCCGCCAGTTTCACGGCGTCGAACAGCCAGAGCGACTGGCGGATCAACAGGCCCACGCCCAGCAGGGTATAGCCCACGTGCACCAGTACGCCCAGACCGATGCCCAGCGCCGTCAACACCCCTGCGCGGCGCGAGCGCGTGAGGCTGTTGCGCGTGACCATCGCGAAATCGGGGCCGGGGCTCACCACGGCAAAAAGGGTAATGGTGATTACAGCTAACAGTTCAGTCATGGCGCGCCAGGCTGGAAAATCGTGAAATTCCGTGTAGATTAATGGCGCTGCTTTCCGCTGAAAAACGATGATTTCTGACAAACATCGTGAGCTGGGCTCACCATTGCAAAATACCCGGCTGCCCTCGTTGCTGGCCCTGCGCTGTTTCGAGGCGGCCGCTCGCCTGGAGAATTTCACCCGGGCGGCCGAATCGCTGCACCTGACGCATGGCGCGGTCAGCCGCGCGATCCGCCTGCTGGAAGACGACCTGGGCGTGCCGCTTTTCGAGCGGCGCAACCGGCGGGTGAAGCTGACGGAGGCGGGCCGCTCGCTCGCACGGGCCGTCAGCCAGGGGCTTGCGCTCATGCGCGAGTCGGTGGCCGAATTGCGCGCCCGCTCGCGGCAGCCGCGCCGCTGGGTGCTTTCCTGCGAGCCCACGCTGCTGATGCGCTGGCTGATCCCGCGTTGGCCCGACTTCCAGGCCCGCCACCCGGGCATGGAGGTGCACCTGGTGGCCGGCGGCGGGCCGTTCAGCTTCGACGATGGACTAGACCTGGCGATCCGGCGCGACGATTTCCCCTGGCCCGCCGGCTACCACGCCGAGGCCCTGTTCCCGGAGCGCGTCGGCCCGGTCTGCCGTCCGGACCGGTTCAACGACTGGTTCGAAACGACGGCTGGCGGCACGCGGCTGCGCGCTGGAGCGCTGCTGCTGCATACGCGTACCCGCCCTGATGCGTGGCGCGACTGGGCCGCGGGCCGCACGGCCCCGCCCGGGTCGCGCGGCCAGGTTTTCGATCATTTCTACTTCAGCCTGCAGGCGGCCGTGGCGGGCCTGGGCGTGGCCATAGGCCCGTGGCAGCTCGTGCGCGACGATCTCGCCTCCGGCGTGCTGGCGGCCCCCATGGGTTTCGAGCCCGATGGCTCGCGGTATGTCCTGCTCTCGCCGGCCGCGCCGGCGCCGGGTTCGCCGCATGCGGACCTGCTGGCCTGGCTGCGGCTCGCTGCCTGAACGGTGGTTGGCCCGCCGTGCGGGCTGGCTACACTTCGGACGGACGAAGAAAAGCCGCGCATTCCGCCGCAGCCCGTCTTACCCCCTGCCCGCGGGCGCGAACCCGGTCAGAGCTCGGTCCACTCGCGCAGCAGGTTGTGATAGCAGTTGGTGAGCGTGAGGGTCTGCTCGGTTTCGCCCAGCTGGTTGCGCAGCGACTGGATGGTCTGGTCCAGCTCGAACAACATCTGGCGGCGGCCATGCTCGCGCACCATGCTCTGGATCCAGAAAAAAGAGGCGATGCGCGCGCCGCGCGTCACCGGCGTAACGCAGTGCAGGCTGTTGGCCGGATAGAGCACCATGTCGCCCGCCGGCAACTTGACCAGGTGTTCGCCGTAGGTGTCCCGGACCACCAGTTCGCCCCCGTCGTAATCGTCCGGTTCGCACAGGAACAGCGTGGCCGAAAGATCGGTGCGCAGCCAGCCCGGCGAGGCAGGATGGCTGCGCACCGCGCCGTCCACATGAAAACCGTAGGTTTCCGACGATTCGTAGCGGTTGAACAGCGGCGGCACGGTGCGCAGCGGCAGCGCGGCCGCGAAATAGGTAGGGTTGCGCGCCAGCGCGCGCAGCACCATCTCGCCGAGCTCGCGGGCCTGCGCGGACGTCTCGTCCACCTGCCGGTTGCGCTTCACCGCCGCGCCCTGGGTGCCGACGGTGGCGCGCCCGTCCACCCACGGCGCGGCATCGAGCCGCCGCCGCATTTCCTGCACTTCGTCCCGGGACAGAACCTCGGGAATATGTAGCATCATGGGACACCTGCCGAAAAGACGAGCCGCCGATGAAAGCGCCGGCATGGCATGCCTGGCGTCCCATCGGCGGGCCTCGACGAACGCGCGGGGCGCTCAGAAGTGAATGTTGGCCGTCAGCAGCACGGTGCGGGGCGCACCGGGGAAGTAACGGTAGCCGCTCTTGTTGATCGCGGCGACGTAATCCTTGTTGAACAGATTGTAGACGTTGAACTGCAGGTCGAAGTTCTTGTTCACGGTGTAGCCGGCCATGGCGTCGAACACCCAATACGAGCGCACGTAGTTCGGCGTGCCCACCGCGCCATCGGTGCCGCGATGCAGCGTGCCCACGTACCGCGCGCCGCCGCCCAGGCGGAAGCCGTTGGGCAGCTGGTAGGTCGTCCACATCGAGAACGCATGGCGCGGCGTGTAGGTCAGGTTGTTCGAGCCGTCGTTGGCGACATTGGAACCCTCTTCCACGGTCGCGTGCTGGATGGTGTAGCCCGCGCTGGCCGACCAGTTGTCGGTGATCTGGCCGCTGGCGCTCAGTTCCAGGCCCTGCACGCGCTTCTTGCCGGTCTGGCTGTAGGTGCCGTCGGACTCGGCCTGCACCTCATTGGTGACTTCCGTGCGGAACAGCGCGGCGCCCACCAGCAGCTGGCGGTCGAACAGCTCCCACTTGGTGCCCAGCTCGGCCGTCTTGGCCTTCTGCGGCGCGAAGTCCACGCGGTTCGCGCTGTTGCCGGACGTGGCCAGCTGGAAGTTGGAGCCGCCCGGAGGCTGCTGCGACACGGCGTAGTTGACGTACACGTTGCCGTTGGGCGCCACGCGGTACAGCGTGCCCAGTTTCCAGTCCACCAGGTTTCCGGAAATACGCTCGTCCACCGTGGTGATGGGCGTGCCGGTCGGCGCGCCGTCGCACGGCACCGGGTTGCGGCCCGTGCCGCCGCAGGCGGTGGCGCTGTTATAGCTGGTGCGGTAGTGGTCGTAGCGGATGCCGCCGTTCACCTGCCACTTGTCCGTCACATCGATCGTGTCGAACGCGTAGACGGCGAACGTATCGGTCTTGCCATACGAATTAGCGCCGTTGTCCTCGATGCTGCCCACGCTGATGCTGTTGTCCGGGTCGTAGATGCTGACCGGCGGCATCGACGGCGAAGTCTGGCCATAGCTCTTCTGCGTTTCGCGCGTGAACTCGAAGCCCGCGCTCAGATCGTGCTTGAGCGAACCCGTGCTGAACTTGCTGGTGAGGTTGGTCTGGTTGGTGAAGATGCGATTGCTGATGTTCTTCAGGTTGGGCGTGCGCGTCATGAGCCAGGTCGACGGATCGGACGGATCGCCGATCGTCAGGTTGCTGGCGCCCGCCATGAACGAGGTCAGCAGGTAATCCTGCTTGGTGCGCGACCAGCGCGTCACGTTGCGCAGGGTCGTGTTCGCGTTGAAATCGTGTTCCAGGCGCAGCGTCGCCATGTCGGTGGTCGAATAATCGTGGTCCGACTGCGTGCCGTAGAAATTGTTGGTGTCAACCTTGTCCGCGTCGGCCATGTAGCCGTAGGCGGCGCCCGGCGGCTGGTAGCCCGGCAGGCCGATCGTCACCACGCCGCCGTCGGGCACGTTGTTCTGCTTGACGTGCAGGAAGTCGATGTACGCGCGGTTTGGAGTGCCCAGACCGAAGGCCAGCGACGGCGCCACGCCCCAGCGGTTGTTTTCCACCTGATCGCGGCCGGCGGCGTCCGACTTCAGGCCCATCATGTTCAGGCGGAACGCCGAAGTCTCGCCCAGGGTCTGGTTCCAGTCGAGCGTGGAGCGCTTGTAGCGCGCGCTGCCGATGCCGACGCTGGCGTCGAAACTATCCTCCAGCTTGGGCTGCTTGGTCACCAGGTTGATGGAGCCGCTGGGCGCGCTGCGTCCGTAATCCGAACCCGACGGCCCCTTGATGACTTCGACCTGCCCGATGTTGAACATGTCGCGGTGCACGGTGGAAGTGTCGCGGATGCCGTCCACGTAGATGCTGTTCGAGGTGTCGAAGCCGCGCATGTAGATGGCGTCGCCCGTGGACGTGTTGCCGTTCTCGCCGGCGTAGAACGTGCCCGCGCCCGCCACGTTGCGCAGCGCGTCGGTCAGCGTCGTGGCCTGCTGGTCTTTCATGAGCTGCTCGGTCACCACCTGCACGGTCTGCGTGGTGTCCACCAGCGGCTGCGTGAACTTGGGCGATCCGAGATGGTTGGCCTTGTACGGATTGGCGTCGTCGCCGATGACCTTTACCGGCGACAGCGTGCTCACGTCGCCGGGAGCCGTCTGGGCGACGGCAGCCGTGGGCTGGCCCAGGATGAGCGTGGCCAACACGGAGGCGGCGGCGCCGCCCGCAAGGCTGCCAGCGCCGGCCGGGCGTACCGGTGCGCATTTTCGGTTTTTGATGTATTGCATCTTGGCAATGAGTCTTATAAGCGTTGATAAATGGAAGGCGGCTTCTGCTTGCTGACTGGCTTCCCCCACACCCTGTTTCCAGGTGCGGATGAGATCATAAATAAGAATGATTTACGCAAATCTGAACGCAATCTGAATATGTTGTTTTTTGGCGGCTTGACGGGCAATTCCGCCCGCTGTCCACGGCGGCCGGGCATCCTCACAACCTGACTATTTCCTGAATTTTTAGCTTGAAGGCGGCCCGTCCTGCCGAAACGCCGCCTGTCACGCTGGCAGTGGAACGATCTCGAAAGCCGGTTCTCATACTTTGGCAGCCATCCATCCGTATCGGCATTCCGGGCTACGTAAAAATAAAAAAAGCCCCTTTGCGGGGGCTTTCGGAATGCGGCGCCGTCGTTCAGATCCGGGGCCTGGGATGGCGTTTGAACAGATATCGGTACACGAAGCCGGGATACGCCAGCACCAGGTACAGGCTCAGCGTGATGGCGTAAAACTCCCAGGTCTGGGAAAAACGGTTGCCGAGCGCCGATTCAAAGGCAAAACCCAGCGCGCCGACGATGAGGTAGAACACCAGGACTTCGACCAGCCGCAGCCAGAACGGCTTGACGGCGGGCTGCCCTGCCCGCTTCCACGGCAGCACCGCGAAAACGCGTTCCGTGAGGAACGGCAGGTTCGCGCTGACCAGGGCCAGCGCGATGAGCAGCCACACCGCCAGGGTCTGGTTCATGCCCCGCTCAGAATTTCAGCGAATTCTGGATCACCTGCTCGCACACGGCCATCAGGCCGCCGGGCACGATGCCCAGGATGAGGATCAGGGCGCCGTTGATCGACAGCACGCCGCGCTGGCCGCAGGTGGCCGCGACGGGGGCGGCGTCGGCCGCCGGCTCGTCGAAGTACACCGTCTTCACCACGCGCAGGTAGTAGAACGCGCCGATCAGCGAGAACACCACCGCGATCACGGCCAGCGTGACGTGGCCGGCGTTGACCAGGGCCTGCAGCACGGCCAGCTTGGCGTAGAAGCCGGCCAGCGGCGGAATGCCCGCCAGCGAGAACATCAGCAGCAGCACGATGGCGGCGTGCCATGGGCTGCGGCGGTTCAGGCCCTTGAGATCGTCGATCTGTTCGCACTCGAAGCCCTGGCGCGAAAGCAGCAGCACGATGCCGAAGCTGCCCAGGGTGGTGAGCACGTAGGTGATCATGTAGAACAGCGAGGCGCCGTACGCCGCGGCGGCGGCGTCGGGTTTGCCCGCCACGGAGCCCGACATCAGGCCCAGGAGCACGAAGCCCATGTGCGAGATGGTCGAATAGGCCAGCATGCGCTTGAAGTTCGATTGCGCGATGGCGGTCAGGTTGCCGATGGCCAGCGACAGCACCGCCAGGATCATCAGCATGGGCTGCCAGTCGCCGGCCAGGCCGTGCAGGCCATCGACCAGCAGGCG
Source organism: Achromobacter sp. Marseille-Q4962 (assembly GCF_943737005.1). Classification (GTDB taxonomy): domain Bacteria; phylum Pseudomonadota; class Gammaproteobacteria; order Burkholderiales; family Burkholderiaceae_B; genus Achromobacter. Next base: position 10,553 of record NZ_CALSFU010000021.1, read on the forward strand.
CAGCGTGATGGCGAAGGCCGCCAGCTTGGGCGCGGCGCCCAGGATGAGCGTGACGGCGGTGGGAGAACCCTGATAGACGTCGGGCACCCACATGTGGAAGGGCACGGCGCCCAGCTTGAAGGCCAGGCCGGCAACCAGGAACACCACGCCGAACACCAGCGCCAGCTTCTGCGCCTTGCCTTCGGCGATGACGCGGGCCACTTCAGCCAGGTCGAGGTGGCCGGTGGCGCCGTACACCATCGACATGCCATAGAGCAGGAAACCCGAAGCCAGCGCGCCCAGCACGAAGTACTTCATGGCGGCCTCGGTGGCCACCACGTTGTCGCGGCGCAGCGCGATGAGCGCGTACAGCGCCAGCGACATCAGCTCCAGGCCGAGGTAGATGGAAATCAGGTTGCCGGCCGAGATCATGACCATCTGGCCCAGCAGCGCGAGCAGGGTCAGCACGTACAGTTCGCCGCCGCGCATCATGTCGCGGACCTGCGCATAGACGCGGCCGTAGATCAGCGTGACCGCCACGGCGATGTAGGACGAGATCTTGAGCAGGTGCGACAGGCCGTCGGCGACGTACAGGCCGTTGAAGGTCTTGCCCGCCACGCCCGAGCTCCATTGCACGGCCGACACCACCGTGAGCACGACCAGCGACAGGATCGTGAGCCAGAACGTGGGCTTGCGCTCCGGATGGGTGCTGACCGCGTCGACGAGCAGGATAGCCAGGCCGAAAACCAGCGCGAGGATTTCCGGTGCCGCCAGAGCGAAATCGATTTGGGATTGCATCATTGTCTTGTCTTACAGTTTCGAGACGGCAACGTGTTGCAGCAGGGCCTCGACCGACACGTGCATCACGTCGGTAAAGGGCTTGGGATAGATCCCCATGTACAGCACGGCGATCGCCATCACGCCAAGAATCAGGAACTCGCGGCGGTTGATGTCCAGCAGGTCGCGCACGTGCTCGTTGGCCACGTCGCCCAGCACCACGCGCTTCACCATCCAGAGCGAATACGATGCGCCCAGGATCAGGGCGGTGGCCGCCAGCAGGCCGATCCAGAAGTTGTGCTCGACCGCGCCCATGATGACCATGAACTCGCCCACGAAGCCGCTGGTGGCCGGCAGGCCGCTGTTGGCCATCGAGAACAGGATGAAGAAGGTGGCGAAGCGCGGCATCGTGTTGACCACGCCGCCGTAGTCGGCGATGAGGCGCGAGTGCATGCGGTCATAGAGCACGCCGATGCACATGAACATGGCGCCCGACACGAAGCCGTGGGAAATCATCTGCACGATCGCGCCTTCGACGCCGGCCGTGTTGAAGATGAAGAAGCCCAGGGTCACGAAGCCCATGTGCGCCACCGACGAATAGGCCACAAGCTTCTTCATGTCGTCCTGCACGATGGCGACCAGGCCGATGTAGATCACGGCGATCAGCGACAGCGTGATCATCAGGCCGGCCAGGCTGTGCGAGGCGTCGGGCGTGATCGGCAGCGAGAAGCGCAGGAAACCGTAGGCGCCCAGCTTCAGCATGATCGCGGCCAGCACGATGGAGCCGCCCGTGGGCGCCTCGACGTGCGCGTCCGGAAGCCAGGTATGCACCGGCCACATCGGCACCTTCACGGCGAACGCCGCCAGCAGCGCCACGAAGATCAGGATCTGCGGCGTGTAGCCCAGCTTGGTCTGCTGCCAGGTCAGGATGTCGAACGAACCGCCCGACACGTTCCACAGGTAGATGAACGCCACCAGCGTGAGCAGCGAGCCCATCAGCGTGTACAGGAAGAACTTGAACGCCGCATACACGCGGTTCGGGCCGCCCCACACCCCGATGATGATGTACATCGGGATCAGCGTGGCTTCGAAGAACACGTAGAACAGCATGCCGTCCAGCGCGGCGAACACGCCCACCATCAGTCCCGACAGGATCAGGAAGGCGGCCATGTACTGCGCCACGCGGCTGGTGATGACTTCCCAGCCGGCCAGCACCACGATGATGGTGATGAACGCGGTCAGGAGCACGAACCACAGCGAAATGCCGTCCACGCCCAGGTGGTAGTTGACGTTGAAGGATTCGATCCAGGACGTCTTTTCCACGAACTGCATGGCGGCCGTGGAGGGGTCGAATTCCGTGTAGACCGGAATGGTGACCAGGAAGCCCGCGATCGAGCCGATCAGCGACAGGCCGCGCGTGAGGCCGGGACGGTCGTCGCGGCCCACCGCCAGCACCAGCAGGCCGAATACGATCGGAACAAAGATCGCAAGCGTAAGCCAGGGGAAAGTGTTGGATGCCATCTCGCTTGCCATCATTGGGGAATCAGCACAAAGAAAGTCACCAGCGCCATGATGCCGACGATCATCGCGAACGCGTAGTGATAGATGAAGCCGGACTGCAGGTGGCGGCTGATCGCGGCCACCCAGCCCACCACGCGGGCGCTGCCGTTGATCAGCAGGCCGTCGATGATGCCGCGGTCGCCCGTCTGCCACAGGCCGCGGCCCAGGCAGCGCGCGCCGCGCGCGATGATCTGCTCATTGATCCAGTCGACGTAGTACTTGTTCTCGAGCAGCTTGTTCAGCCCGGACAGGCTGGACTTGATCGCGGCCGGGACCTTGGGATTGATGAGGTAGCAGTACCAGGCGATGACCGCGCCGGCCACCACCAGCCAGAACGGCAGCGTCTGGAAGGCGTGCATGCCGAAGGCGACCCAGCCGTGCCATTCCTCGTGCAGCTCGTGCATGGCCGGATGCTGCGGCAGCACGGCGATGACGCCGTCGAAGAACTTGCCGAACAGCATGGGATCCACCACCCAGGCGCCGATGACGACCGAGGGAATGGCCAGCAGCACCAGCGGCACCGTCACCACCCAGGGCGACTCGTGCGGCGCGCCGCCGTGCTGCCCATGGCCGTCCGGCTCCTCGTCGACGTCGGCGGCGTGATGATGCTCATGGGCGTGGCCGCTGGCGTCGAAGCGTTCCTTGCCATGGAAGACCAGGAAGTACAGGCGGAACGAATACAGCGAGGTCACGAACACACCGATCAGCGTGGCGTAGTAGGCGAAGCTGGCGCCCCAGACGTGGGCGGCGCCGGCGGCCTCGATGATGTGTTCCTTCGAGTAGAAGCCCGAGAAGAACGGCGTGCCGACCAGGGCCAGCGTGCCCAGCAGGAAGGTGATCCAGGTGATGGGCATGTACTTGCGCAGGCCGCCCATGTTGCGGATGTCCTGGTCGTGGTGCATGCCGATGATGACCGAGCCCGCGCCCAGGAACAGCAGCGCCTTGAAGAAGGCATGGGTCATCAGGTGGAAGATCGCCACCGAGTAGGCCGAGGCGCCCAGCGCGACGGTCATGTAGCCCAGCTGCGACAGCGTGGAATACGCCACCACGCGCTTGATGTCGTTCTGGATGATGCCCAGGATGCCCAGGAACAGCGCGCCGATCGCGCCGATCACGATGATGAAGGACAGCGCCGTATCCGACAGCTCGAAGAGCGGCGAGAAGCGCGCGACCATGAAGATGCCGGCCGTCACCATGGTGGCGGCGTGGATCAGCGCGGAGATCGGGGTCGGGCCTTCCATGGAATCGGGCAGCCAGGCATGCAGCGGCACCTGGGCCGATTTGCCCATGGCGCCGATGAAGAGGCAGATGCAGGCCACGGTCAGCAGCATCCAGTCAGAGCCGGGCAGCGTCAGCTTGGCCAGCTTGTCGGCCTGGGAGAACACGTCGCCGTAGTGCATCGAACCGGCGTAGGCGAACAGCAGGCCGATGCCCAGCACGAAGCCGAAGTCGCCCACGCGGTTGATCAGGAACGCCTTCATGTTGGCGAAGATCGCCGTGGGACGGGTGTACCAGAAGCCGATCAGCAGGTACGACACCAGGCCCACCGCTTCCCAGCCGAAGAACAGCTGCACCATGTTGTTCGACATCACCAGCATCAGCATGGAGAACGTGAACAGCGAGATGTAGGCGAAGAAGCGCTGGTAGCCGGGATCGTCGGCCATGTAGCCGATGGTGTAGATGTGCACCATCAGCGACACCGAAGTCACCACGACCATCATCATGGCCGACAGCGGATCGATCAGGAAGCCGATTTCCAGCTTGGTCTGGCCGATCAGGCTCCAGGTGTAGACCGCGCCGTCGAAGCGCAGGCCGTTGAGCACGTCGCCCAGCACCACCACCGAACCGATGGTGGAGATGAGCACGCCCAGGATGGTGATCAGGTGGGCGCCGCGGCGGCCGATCGGACGGCCCAGGAATCCGGTGCCGAAGAGGCCCGCGAGGATTGCCCCGGCCAGCGGCGCCAGCGCGATGAGCAGGTAGAGATTGGGTGAGCTAGACATTTTCTTCCAATACCCCGTCAGCCCTTCAGGCGATCGAGTTCGTCAACGTTGATCGTGTTCAGGTTGCGGAACAGCAGCACCAGGATGGCCAGGCCGATCGCCGCCTCGGCGGCGGCCACGGTCAGGATGAAGAACACGAACACCTGGCCGGCGGTGTCGCCGAACCAGCTGGAAAACGCCACGAAGTTCATGTTGACGGCCAGGAGCACGAGCTCGATGGACATCAGCAGGATGATCAGGTTGCGGCGGTTCAGGAAGATGCCGAAGATGCCGATGGCGAACAGGATCGCCCCCAGGATCAGGTAGTGGGCCAGCGTCAGCGTCATTGTTTTTCTCCTTCGGGCGCGGCAGCAGCGGTGGCGGCGCCGTTCCGGGCCTGGGCGCGCTCGCTCTGGGCGGGCATGCTCACCATGCGGAAACGGTCTTTGGCGCGGACGCGGACGGCGGCCACGGGGTCGTTGTATTTGGCGTCGCGGCGGCGGCGCAGCGTCAGGGCGATGGCGGCCACCATGCCCACCAGCAGCAGGGCGGCGCCGACTTCAACGGCGTACACGTACTGGGTGTACATGGCCTCGCCCAGCGCGCGGGCGTTGTTGTAGTCGCCGGCCACGGGCGCCTGCGGACCCGCGCCATACCAGGTGCTGCCCAGCACGAAGGCCATTTCCACCACCATGACAAGGCCGATGACCAGGCCCAGCGGCAGATAGGTCTTCATGCCATGGCGCAGGGTATCCATGCGGATGTCCAGCATCATGACCACGAAGAGGAAGAGCACCATCACGGCGCCCACGTAGACCAGCACCAGCAGCAGCGCGAGGAATTCCGCGCCCAGCAGCATCCAGATCATGGCGGCGTTGGCGAAGGCCAGGATGAGATGCAGCACCGCGGTGACCGGGCTGCGCGCGGTAATCACGCGGAAGGCCGCGATGACCAGCACGGCAGCCAGTATGTAGAACAGTACAGTGGTAAAAGTCATGGATCGGACCCTGGGCGTCAACGGTAGGGAGCGTCTTCGGCCCGGCGGCGGGCGATTTCGGCTTCGTAGCGGTCGCCCACGGCGAGCAGCATGTCTTTGGTGAAATACAGGTCGCCGCGCTTTTCGCCGTGGTATTCGTGGATATGGGTTTCCACGATGGAGTCCACGGGGCAGCTTTCCTCACAGAAGCCGCAGAAAATGCACTTGGTGAGGTCGATGTCGTAGCGCGTGGTGCGGCGGGTGCCGTCTTCGCGCTGGTCCGACTCGATGGTGATCGCCAGCGCCGGGCACACGGCCTCGCACAGCTTGCACGCGATGCAGCGCTCTTCCCCGTTGGGGTAGCGGCGCAGCGCGTGCAGGCCGCGGAACCGCGGCGACGCGGGCGTCTTTTCCTGCGGGTAGCGCAAGGTGACCTTGCGCTTGAAGAAATACTTGCCCGTCAGGCGCATGCCCTTGAGCAACTCGGTCAGCATCAGGCTGCCGAAGAAATCCTTGATCGCTTCCATATCCTGCCTCTGCCTGGCGGCTTAGCGCCAAATATTCCAGGGCGTCTGCATCCAGATCGCCACGATAACCAGCCACACGCCGGTCAGCGGGATGAAGATCTTCCAACCCAAGCGCATGATCTGGTCGTAGCGGTAGCGCGGGAACGACGCACGGAACCACACGAACAACGAGACCACGCAGAACGTCTTGAGACCCAGCCAGAGCCAACCCGGGATCCAGGTCAGCGGGGCGATGTCGAGCGGAGGCATCCAGCCGCCCAGGAACATGATCGAGGCCATGCACGAGAGCAGGATCATGTTGGCGTACTCGCCCAGGAAGAACAGGGCGAAGGCCATGCCCGAGTACTCGACCATGTGGCCGGCCACGATTTCCGATTCGCCTTCCACCACGTCGAACGGGTGGCGGTTGGTTTCGGCCACGGCCGAGATCACGTAGATGACGAAGAGCGGCAGCAGCGGCAGCCAGTTCCAGGAAAGGAACGAAATGCCCTTGTCGGCGAACCAGCCGCGGCTCTGGCCGAGCACGATCTCGCTCATGTTGAGGCTGCCCGACACCAGCAGCACCGTCACCAGCACGAAGCCGATGGCCAGTTCGTACGACACCATCTGCGCCGAGGCGCGCAGCGCGCCCAGGAAGGCGTACTTGGAGTTCGAGGCCCAGCCGGCCACGATGACGCCGTAGACGCCGATGGAGGTGATGGCCATGACGTACAAGAGGCCCGCGTTGACGTTGGCCAGCACGATTTCGGGACCGAACGGCACCACGGCCCAGGCGGCCAGCGCCGGCATCAGCGTGACTACCGGCGCCACGACGAACAGCACCTTGTTGGCCTCGCTGGGAACCACGACTTCCTTGGTCAGCAGCTTGAACACGTCGGCGAACGGCTGCAGCAGCCCGCGGAAACCCACGCGGTTCGGACCCATGCGCACGTGCATGAAACCGATCATCTTGCGTTCCCAGTACGTCAGGTAGGCCACGCACAGGATGATGGGCACGGCAATGACGACAATCTTGATGATGGTCCAGAGAACCATCCAGACGGTCGGGCCCAGCAAGGCCTGACCGTGGCTCTCCAAAACATTAAGCCATTCCATCAGGCACGCTCCACGCTGAGTTGACCGAATGCGCCACCCAGGGCCACGGTGTTTTCAAAGGCGGCGGAGATGCGCACGGCGCGGTCGGCCACGGCATCGTCCTGCACGGTTTCGAGTTCGACGGCGCCCTGCGCGCCCGCGACGCGCACCTTGACGCCGGCCGTCAGGCCCAGCGTGGCGAGCGTGCGGCCGTTCATGCGGGCCGTCGGCGGCTTGGAAGCCGTCGTCGCCTGCAGCGGCTCCGAGCGGCGCACCATGGCATCGCTGCGGTAGATGGGCACGTCGGCCACGCGCTCCAGGCCGGAGACGGTCTGCCCCAGGCCCAGCGGCGCCTTGATCTCGTTGGAGAGACGGCTTTCGACGCCGCCGGCCAGCACCGCGTCGCGCACGGACTCGGAAGTCTCGTCGTCGAAGCCGGCCAGGTGCAGCACGTTGCCCAGCACGCGCAGCACCTTCCAGGCCGGACGGGTCTGGCCGTAGGGCGCCACCGTGCCCTTGAAGCTCTGAGGCAGGCCCTGCGCGTTGACGAAGGTGCCGGAGGTTTCGGTGAACGGGGACACCGGCAGCATCACGTCCGCCCATTCGGCCGCGGCCGAACGGTAGGGCGTGAGCGCCACGGCGAATTGCGCGCCGCGCAACGCGGCCAGCGCCTGCTGGCCGTTGTCGGCGTCGAGCAGCGGCTCGGCGTGCAGCACGACGTAGGCCTTGAGCGGCTCGGCCAGCATGGCGGCGGCGGTCTTGCCGCCCTTGCCCGGCACGGCGCCGGCCAGGTAGCCGCCCACCGTGTTGCCGCCCGCGGTCAGGAAGCCGAATTTGCCGCCCGCCAGGCCAGCCACGCAACGGCCGTTGGCGGCCAGCGTGGACGCCTGCGGCGAGGCCACGGCCATGTTGCCCATGAGCACGGCGGTGTTCGTGCCCGAGGCCAGGCTGGCCGCGATGATCTTGGCGTTCTCGCCCGGCGTGACCGAGGCGAACTCGGCCGGCACGGCCTGTTCCTTGGCCTGGGCCAGGGCCACGGCCACTTCGGCCAGGGCGCGCGGCAGCTCGGACGGCGCCACGGTGATGCGGCCGGCGACCGGCAGCAGCGGATCGTCGGCGGCGCTGTCCACCATGAGCACCTGCGTGCCGCGCTTGGCGGCCTGACGCAGGCGCTGGGCCATCAGGGGGTGATCCTTGCGCAGGAACGAACCCACGATGAGCACGCGGTCGAGGTTGCCGAGCTCGGCGATGGGCATGCCCAGCCACGGCGCGCCGGCCAGCGCGGCGTCGAAACCGGGGTCGGTCTGGCGCAGGCGGAAATCGATGTTCTCGGAACCCAGCGCGCGGACCAGGCGGCCCAGCAGCGCGTATTCCTCGGTGGTGGCGTACTCGGAAGCCAGGGCGCCGATCTGGCCGGCGCCGAAGCTGTCGCGCACGCGGGACAGGCCCTGCGCCACGGCCTGCAGCGCGTCGGCCCAGGAGGCTTCCTGCCACTGTCCGTCGGCGCCCTTGATCATCGGGGCGGACAGGCGGTCTTCGCTGTTCAGGCCTTCATAGGAGAAGCGGTCGCGGTCGCTGATCCAGCATTCGTTGATGGCTTCGTCTTCGAACGGCACCACGCGCATGACGCGGTCGCCCTTGACCTGGACGATGAGGTTCGCGCCCAGGCTGTCGTGCGGGCTGACCGAGCGGCGGCGCGCCAGCTCCCAGGTGCGGGCGCTGTAGCGGAACGGCTTGGAGGTCAGCGCGCCCACCGGACAGATGTCGATCATGTTGCCCGAGAGCTCGGACTCGATGGAGCGGCCCACGAAGGACGTGATCTCGGAGTGCTCGCCCCGGTTCAGCATGCCCAGTTCCATGATGCCGCCGATTTCCTGGCCGAAGCGCACGCAGCGGGTGCAGTGGATGCAGCGGCTCATTTCCTCGGCCGAGACCAGCGGGCCCAGGTCCTTGTGGAACACCACGCGCTTCTCTTCCGTGTAGCGCGAAGAGGAGCCGCCATAGCCCACGGCCAGATCCTGCAGCTGGCACTCGCCGCCCTGATCGCAGATCGGGCAGTCGAGGGGGTGATTGATCAGCAGGAATTCCATCACCGACTTCTGGGCGGCGCGCGCCTTCTCGGAGCAGGTGTGGACGACCATGCCGTTGGTTACGGGCGTGGCGCAGGCGGGCAGCGCCTTGGGCGCCTTTTCCACTTCAACCAGGCACATGCGGCAGTTGGCCGCGATGGACAGTTTCTTGTGGTAGCAGAAATGCGGCACGTAAAGCCCGATCTTCTGGGCCGCATGCATGACCATGCTGCCTTCGGGCACTTCGACCTTGTTGCCGTCGACGGTTAGTTCAACCATTGCTGTTCCTGAGACCTACAGATATTGCGGAACCACACACGACTTGTGTTCGATGTGGTGCGCGAATTCGTCGCGATAGTGCTTGATAAAACCGCGGACGGGCATGGCGGCGGCATCGCCGAGGGCGCAGATGGTGCGGCCCATGATGTTGCTGGCGACGTTGTCCAGCAGGTCCAGGTCCTCGGGACGGCCCTGGCCGTGCTCGATGCGATGGACCATGCGGTACAGCCAGCCCGTGCCTTCGCGGCACGGCGTGCACTGGCCGCAGCTTTCCTCGAAATAGAAGTACGACAGGCGCAGCAGCGACTTCACCATGCAGCGCGTCTCGTCCATGACGATGACGGCGCCCGAACCCAGCATCGACCCCGCCTTGGCGATGGAGTCGTAGTCCATGGTGCAGTCCATCATGATGTCGGCTGGCAGCACCGGGGCGCTCGAACCGCCGGGGATCACGGCCTTGAGCTTGCGCCCGCCGCGCATGCCGCCCGCCAGCTCCAGCAGCTTGGAGAACGGCGTGCCCATCGGGATTTCGTAGTTGCCCGGGCGCTCGACGTCGCCCGACACGGAGAACAGCTTGGTGCCGCCGTTGTTGGGCTTGCCGACCTCGAGGTAGGCCTGGCCGCCGTTGCGGATGATCCAGGGCACCGCCGCGAAGGTCTCGGTGTTGTTGATGGTGGTGGGCTTGCCGTACAGGCCGAAGCTCGCCGGGAACGGCGGCTTGAAGCGCGGCTGGCCCTTCTTGCCTTCCAGCGATTCGAGCAGCGCGGTTTCCTCGCCGCAGATGTAGGCGCCGTAGCCGTGGAAGGCATGGAGCTGGAAGCTGAAGTCCGAGCCGAACAGCTTGTCGCCCAGGAAGCCCGCGGCGCGCGCTTCCTCGAGCGCTTCCTCGAAGCGCTCATACACTTCGAAGATCTCGCCGTGGATGTAGTTATAGCCGACGCTGATGCCCATGGCGTAGGCGGCGATGGCCATGCCCTCGATCACGATGTGCGGGTTGAAGCGCAGGATGTCGCGATCCTTGAAGGTGCCGGGCTCGCCCTCGTCGGAGTTGCACACCAGGTATTTCTGGCCGGGGAACGCGCGCGGCATGAAGCTCCACTTCAGGCCGGTGGGAAAGCCCGCGCCGCCGCGGCCGCGCAGGCCGGAAGCCTTGACCTCGGCGATCACGTCCTCGGGCTTCATGCCCGTGGTGAGGATCTTCTTCAGGGCCTCGTAGCCGCCGCGCTTGACGTAGTCGGCCAGGCGCCAGTTGCTGCCGTCCACGCCCGCCATGATCTGCGGCGAGATGTGGCGGCCATGCAGGCACATGGAGTTGGACAGGTCGTTCAGGGGGTTGGGATCCAGCCCCTGCGAAAGCTGCTTGTAGATATCGGGCGCGTTCATGCCGACTCTCCTTGCGCCTTGAGGGTCGCGACCAGCGCGTCGAGCTTCTCTTCCGTCATGCGCACGCACATATGCTTGTTGTTCACGATGACCACCGGCGCATCGCCGCAGGCGCCCATGCACTCGCCCTCGATCAGCGTGAACTGGCCGTCGGCCGTGGTTTCACGGTAGTCGACGCCCAGCTTGCGCTTGAGGTAGTCGCCGGCACGTTCGCCGTCGCGCAAGGCACAGGGCAGGTTGGTGCAGACGGCGATCTTGTTCTTGCCGACGGGCTTGACGTCGAACATGTTGTAGAACGTGGCGACTTCCTGCACCGCGATGGGCGGAACGCCGATGTAGTTGGCCACGTCTTCGATGATGTCGGTGGCCAGCCAGCCCTTTTCTTCTTGGGCGATGGCCAGCGCGGCCATGATGGCGGACTGCCGCTGGTCGGCCGGGAACTTCGCGAGTTCCCGGTCGATTTTCTGGTAGGCCTGTTCGGAAAGCAGCATAGTTTGAATCCGGGTTATGCGGGCGTGCTCGTGACTGTGCGTGCGGATCAGCGGTCGATCTCGCCGAAAACGATGTCCTGCGTGCCGATGATGGTCACGGCGTCGGCGATCATGTGACCGCGCGACATTTCGTCCAGCGATTGCAGATGCGCGAAACCGGGTGCGCGGATCTTCAGGCGGTACGGCTTGTTGGCGCCGTCGGACACCAGGTAGATGCCGAATTCGCCCTTGGGATGCTCCACCGACGCGTACGCTTCGCCGGGCGGCACGTGGAAACCTTCGGTGAAGAGCTTGAAGTGATGGATCAGCTCTTCCATGTTGGTCTTCATGGCGGTGCGCTTGGGCGGGGCCACCTTGTGGTTTTCGATCATGACCGGGCCCGGGTTGTTGCGCAGCCATTCCACGCACTGGCGGATGATGCGGTTGCTCTGGCGCAGCTCGTTCACGCGCACGAGGTAGCGGTCGTAGCAGTCGCCGTTCACGCCGACGGGAATGTCGAAGTCGAGCAGGTCGTAGACCTCGTAGGGCTGCGTCTTGCGCAGGTCCCAGGCCACGCCGGAGCCGCGCAGCATGGGGCCCGTGAAGCCCAGCGCCTTGGCGCGGTCGGGATCGACCACGCCGATGCCCACCAGGCGCTGCTTCCAGATGCGGTTGTCGGTGAGCAGGGTTTCGTACTCGTCGACGCAGGCCGGGAAACGGTTGGTGAAGTCTTCGATGAAGTCCAGCAGCGAGCCGGAGCGCGCGTCGTTCATGGCGCGCACTTCCTTGTCGCCGCGGTACTTGCTGGTTTCGCCATACTGGGGCATGGCGTCCGGCAGGTCGCGGTACACGCCGCCGGGACGGTAGTAGGCCGCATGCATGCGCGCGCCCGACACCGCCTCGTAGCAGTCCATGAGGTCTTCGCGCTCGCGGAAGGCGTACAGGAACACCGCCATGGCGCCCACGTCCAGGGCGTGCGAGCCCAGGGACATCAGGTGGTTCAGGATGCGGGTGATCTCGTCGAACATCACGCGGATGTACTGCGCGCGCAGCGGCGGCTCGATGCCCAGCAGCTTCTCGATGGCCATGACGTAGGCGTGCTCGTTGCACATCATGGACACGTAGTCGAGGCGGTCCATGTAGGGCAGCGCCTGGATGTAGGTCTTGTGCTCGGCCAGTTTCTCGGTGGCGCGGTGCAGCAGGCCGATGTGCGGGTCGGCGCGCTGGATGACTTCGCCGTCCAGTTCGAGCACGAGGCGCAGCACGCCGTGCGCGGCCGGGTGCTGCGGACCGAAGTTGAGCGTGTAGTTCTTGATTTCTGCCATGATTTAACGCCCCATGCCGTAGGTGTCTTCGCGGACCACGCGCGGGGTGATCTCGCGCGGATCGATGGTGACCGGCTGGTAGATGACGCGCTTCTGCTCGGGGTCGTAGCGCATTTCGACGGTGCCCGACAGCGGGAAGTCCTTGCGGAAGGGATGGCCGATGAAGCCGTAGTCGGTGAGGATGCGGCGCAGGTCGGGATGCCCCTCGAAGACGATGCCGTACAGGTCGAAGGCCTCGCGCTCGAACCAGCCCACCGAAGGCCAGCATTCGATCAGGGAAGCGACCATGGGGAATTCGTCATCCGGCGCCCAGGTGCGCACGCGCAGGCGCCAGTTGTTGGAAATGGACAGCAGGTGCACGACCACCGCGAAACGCGAACGGTGCACCTTGGCGCCCGTCTGGTCGGCGAATTCGCGCGTGCCGTTGCCCCAGGTGAGGTAGTCGACGCCGCAGAGGTCGATACAGGTTTCAAAGCGCAGCCCGGTCTCGGTGCGCAGCTTGGTGCAGACGGAGAACCACTGTTCGGCGGGCACTTCGAGCGTCAGCTCGCCCAGCGCCTCGGTCAGCGCGATGTCCGCGCCGAGGGTGGTCTGCAAATTGGTTTTCAGGGTTTCGAGCCTGGTCATCATCTTGTACGCTTAGGTGAACCGATACGCTGTCCGTCGGGACGGGCGGAGGCCGCGGGGCCTGGCGCCGCCCTGCCCCGCGGGATCAGCGGGCAATCGTGTTGGTCAGACGGATCTTGTTCTGCATCTGCAGCAATCCGTAGACCAGCGCCTCGGCCGTGGGCGGGCAGCCCGGCACGTAGACGTCTACCGGTACGATGCGATCGCAGCCGCGGACCACCGAATACGAGTAGTGGTAGTAACCGCCGCCGTTGGCACAGGAGCCCATGGAAACCACCCAGCGCGGCTCGGGCATCTGGTCGTAGACCTTGCGCAGCGCCGGCGCCATCTTGTTGCACAGCGTGCCCGCCACGATCATGAGATCGGACTGGCGCGGACTGGGACGGAAAATGATGCCGAACTGGTCCAGGTCGTAGCGGGCCGCGCCCGCGTGCATCATCTCGACCGCGCAACAGGCCAGGCCGAAGGTCATCGGCCACATGGAGCCGGTCTTCGCCCAGTTCAGGAACTTGTCCGCGCTGGTGGTGATGAACCCTTGCTTGAGAATGCCGTCTATAGCCATATTCGTCTCTGATAGCGTGCGGAGGATGAGCCTGCGGGCTCACTCCCAATCCAGCGCGCCCTTTTTCCATTCGTAGATGAAGCCGACGGTAAGCACGGCGAGGAACACCATGACCGTCCAGAAACCGACGAGCCCGACCGTGCCGTGGGCGATGGCCCAGGGGAACAGGAACGCGATTTCCAAGTCGAAAAGAATGAACAGAATCGCCACCAGGTAGTAGCGCACGTCAAACTTCATGCGCGCGTCTTCGAAAGCCTCGAAGCCGCATTCATAGGGGGAAAGCTTCTCGGCGTAAGGACGCCGCGGGCCAAGCAGGGACCCAGCCGTCAGGAGCGCGAACCCGATGAGGGTGGCCACTACGATAAACAGCAGGACGGGAAAATACTGTTGCAGGTTCATTCAGGCGTCCGTCAAATGCGCAAACCTTTGGATTGTAGCATTCACGTGGTTACTTCTGGCTGAACTCTGACGCGCAAACAGCGGGTGAAAGACTGCATTCCTCAGGCGAAACAATCCGCTTTATCGGACCTCTTTCCACCCCTGCGCGCGCCGCATCCAGCCCCCATGCCCCCGCATGGGCGGACCCGCGATCCGGCTCGCGACACTTCTATTATCGCGCACCCCGGCAACGCGCTTTTCCGACGCCGGACAGAATGCAAAAAGCCACCCCGGAGGGTGGCTTCATATGAACGGGCCGAAGCCCGTTCATGCACTACGAATCGAGGCAGGACTTGCGCCCTGCTTTCGATTAGAAGCGGTGACGCAGGCCGACGCCGACGGCGGTCGCCTTGACGCCATCGTTGAAGGCGTAGTTCTTCGAGTACGAACCGTAGGCGTACAGGTTGGTACGCTTGGACAGGTCGTAGGTGTAGCCCAGCGAGTACACGTTCATCGTGGAATCGTCGCCCGTCAGCTTGTCGTTCGACGGATCAACGCGCTGCCACGAACCGAACAGGCTCGAAGCACCGCCGATCGGGGCCGACAGACCCAGCATGTACGAGTTGGCCTTGAAGCCATCGGCGAACGCGTTGTTGGTGAAGCCCAGATCGTTGCCGTTGGCCAGCGTGCCCGAGGCACCAGCCGGGTTCGACGTGGCGAACCAGCCGTCGGTCGTGCGAGCGTAGGCCAGAGCCAGCTTCACGACTTCGAAGTCGTAGCTACCGCCGATCATGTACGAACGCGGGGTAGCGTCAACTTCCCCTTGGAGCTGCTTGTTCGAAGCCTTCAACTGGTCGTAGGACAGAGCCACGTTCAGCGGGCCATTGACGTAACGCAGGCCGGTCGTGATGGCGCGGACGTTGTCGGCGGTGCGGAAGCCCGAACGACGAGCGTCGCTGTTGCGATCATCAGCGCTGAACGAGTAGCCGACGCCGAACTGGAAGCCGCTGAACGACGGGGTTTGGTACATGACCATGTTGTCGTAGCGAGCGGTGTTGGCAGCGCTCATGCCGGTGCCGATGTTGGCGACGTTGAAGCCGGCGCCGAACGGGTCGATCGAACCGAAGTACTTCGAGGCGATGTTGGTTTGGCGACCGAAGTCCAGTTGGCCCCAGCTGTCGCTGGCCAGACCGACGGTGGCTTGGCGACCAAACAGACGGCCATCCTGAGCGGAGTTACCGTTGCCCGAATTGAAGCCCGATTCCAGTTGGAAAACAGCGCGCAGGCCGTCACCCAGATCTTCCGAACCACGCAGGCCCCAACGCGAACCGTTCTGAACGCCGTTGATCATGCCGATACGGCTGCCGTTCCGGTCGCCAGCACCGCTGATCTTGTTGTAGCCGATACCCGTGTCGATGATGCCGTACAGGGTGACAGACGTTTCTGCCTGGGCGACACCGGCGAAACCGGCGAGCAGGGCGGCAGCGAGCAGAGTCTTTTTCATTTAAGAAATCTCCGTTGATTTGAGTGACAAGAGCAGCAATGCAGCGAACCGGCCTGCCGCCCCCCTAACTCCGCGAAGGGAAGTTGACGCTATTGCATCAAAAATCAGGGGGACTGGCTATGCCCGACGCCAGAAAAGTGCAGGTTTGCGACAGCCATGTTGGGAAGATGCAACACCTCGCACAGGCGTTTTCGATGGGCATTGGGAGTAACCCTCGAGTTTTGCGCCGGCCCGTATTCATGCGATTCCCAGCCCCGACCCCAATTGTTGGAAGCGAATCGCGGCGAGGTTTGGACGTATTTTAGGGACACTTTCGGGCGGTTTGGCCATCCTTTGCCGCCGGCCGGGCGCAGCGTTTCATTGCGAGCCGGTTTCACGTATATTGATAACATCGTTATTTCAAAAGAACATCGCAATGAATCCACCCGCCAAGACTTCCAGGAGGCTGTCTCCGGAGGCGCGCGGCCAGCGGCAGGCGCAGTTGCAGGCCCTGCGCCGGCAGCTCGTGCTGGACGCGGCCCAGCGGGTGTTCGAGCGCGAGGGTCTGGAGAAGACCACGGTGCGGGCCATCGCGCACGAGGCGGGCTGCACCACGGGCGCCATTTACCCATGGTTCGAGGGCAAGGAGGCCATTTACGGCGCTCTGCTCGAAGACTCGCTCAATCGCCTGCATGGCGCGCTGGCGGCGGCGCTGGCCGCCAGCGCGCCCGCGGATGCGGCGCGCAGTGTCATTCAGGCGTTCTTCCAGTACTACGCGGCGCGCCAGGGCGAGTTCTCCCTGGGGCTCTACCTGTTCCAGGGAACCGGCCCGCGCGGGCTGGGCCGCGAGGCGGACGCGCGCCTGAACGCGCTGCTGCTGGCCTGCGTGGATGCGCTGGGCGAGGCCCTGGTCCGCACCCGGCCCGGCCTGGCCCCGGCGCGCGAAACCACGCAAATGAATGTTTTCACCTACCTGATGGGCCTGCTGCTGCTCCTGCATACCCGGCGGCTGAAATCGCTGGGCCAGCGGGCGGAGCCGCTGCTGGACCAGTATTGCCTCGCCCTGGAGCGCCCATGACGCCGACACCTGTCGCGGAGGCGGAAGCCCCGCTCATCAGCCTTGCCGATTTCCAATCCCTGCTGGCGACCCAGCATCCGTTTTCGCTCGTGCTGGGCATCGAAGTGCTGTACGTGGGCCGGGGCGCCGCCCGGGCCGTGCTGCCCGCGCGCGACACCCACCAGCGCCTGGGCGGCATCGTGGCGGGCCCCATGCTGATGGGCCTGGCCGACCTGGCGCTGTACGCGGCCGTGGTGGGCGCCACGGGGCAGCCCCAGGCGGTCACGGCCAGCCTCACCGTCAATTTCATGCGCAAAGGCGTGGGGACCATTCTTGCCGATGCCCGCATCCTGAAGACGGGGCGGCTCTGCACGGGCGAAGTCACGCTCACGGCCGAGGGTTCCGACGAGCCCGTGGCGCACGCCGTGAGCACCTGGTCGGTGCCGCGCGCCTGATCCTCAGCGGATGGCGGCGGCGCACAGCGCCAGCCATGCCAGGCTGACGGCCAGGCCGGCCGCCACGTCGCTGGCGAAATGCACGTGAAGCAGCACCCGGCTCAGCCCGATGGCGCACACCAGCGCGGCCGTTGCCGCCAGGCTGGGCATGCGCCAGGAAGGCGGCGCGAGCCGCCAGGCCAGGCAGCAGGCCGCGCCATAGACCGCCATGGCGCCCGACGCGTGGCCGCTGGGAAAGCTCCAGCCCGACACCGTCGCGTAGTCGTGCGTGAAGTCGGGCCGGATGCGGGCGAAGCCGTGCTTGAGCAGCCAGTTCAGGATGCCGCCGCCCGCCGTGGCCGCGACGCAGAACAGCGCGAGCCGCCCCCGCCCGGCATAGAGCAGGCCCAGCACCATGCACACGCTCAGCGCGATGAGGAAATTGCGGTCGCCCAGCGCGGTGAACCAGGAAAGCGCCCATAGCAGCGGGGCCGGCATGGCCGCGCCGAGCGCGTCGGCCAGCGCATCGTCGAACCGGACCACGCGCCCCGGCGTGGCCACCGCCGCGGCCAGCAGCGCGAACATGGCGAGCAGCAGGCACAACCCGGCCGCCCGGGCGCGCCTGCGGCCGGGCGGCGAAAGACGGCTGGCGGCCTTGGCGACGGCCACCGCCGCCAGGGCCGCCAATGCCGGCAGCACGATGAAGACCGCCAGGGCGTGGGCGGCGATCCATGCGGCGCTGGCTTGCGTCATGGCGGCATCCGGCACGGGCGGTCAGGCGGCCGCGCCGGGCGCCGGCGGCTCGCCGCCCACGCGCGTCGTGTGGACCAGGGCGAAGGCATGGGCCGCATCGGAATAATCCCAACGCTCCACGCGGCATGCGCGCCGCCCGCCCTGCTCCGCTTCATGGACGATGAGGTTCAGCGAATTGGGCACCCTGCCCCGCACGCGCCGCGAGCAGGCGGTGCCGGCCTGCGCCATCCAGGGGCCGCCCGGCCCCGTGGCGGCGCTGGCCGGCAGCACGTAGGGCAGATGGATGTGTCCGCCCAGCACCAGGTCCAGCCCTGCCTGCGCCCAGGCGGCCAGCGCGCGCTCGCGGTTGATGAGCAGGTTGGCCAGATCGGATTCTTCCTTGGCCCGCACGGGATGGTGCGCCACCACCACGCGCAACTGCCCGGGCCTGGCCTGGCGCAGGCGCTGCGCCACGCGGCCGATCTGGGCGTCGGAGATTTCGCCGTCCTTGCGGCGGCGCGGCCGCGTGGTGTTCACGCCTATGGCCAGCAGGCCGGGCGTTTCGAACACAGGTTCGAGCGCCGCGCCCAGCGCGCGCCGGTAGTTGCCATAGGGATCGAGCACCCGCGCAAAGAGATTGAAGAGCGGAATGTCGTGGTTGCCCGGCACCGCCAGCACCGGCAGCGACAACCGCTGCACGAACTTCCGGGCGGCGGCGAACTGGCCGCGGCGGGCGCGCTGGGTGATGTCGCCGCTCAGGACGACAAGATCGGGCTCGATGGCGCGCGCCACGTCGAGCACCGCTTCCACCACGGGCTTGCGCTCGGTGCCGAAATGCGTGTCGGACAGGTGGAGAATGCGCGTCATGGGCGGGCCGGGCGTGGGGAGCCGTCCGGAACGACCAGCGGCAGGGGCTCGGGCGACACCCTGAACTCGAGCGGCGTGTCCATCCAGGAGATTTCGCCGTCCATCGCCACCTTGACGCGGCGGCGATGGCGCACGTTGACGCGCAGGCGGTCGAAGCCGAAATTGACCACGTGTTCGGCATCGCCCAGCCGGCTGAGCAAGCCGCGCAGCAGCAGGCCGTAGAGCGCCAGGGCGCCCACCGGGCGCGCCGCCATGCCCACCAGGCGGCCGCGGTCGAGTTCATCGGCGGCAATGCCGATGTGTTCGAGCTGCAGACGATTGTTTCCCACCACCAGCGTGGGCGTGCGCAGCAGCCGCGACTTGCCTTCGTATTCGAGCTCCAGGCCGAGATGCCGCGGCTCGCGCATGAGCGTGACGATGCCGGACCACAGGGCGACCAGGCGGCTGCGGCCGAACTTCTGCTTATAGGCTTCGCGGTCTTCGAGCAACTGCGGATAGAGGCCCAGGCTGGCGTTGACCAGAAAGAGGCGGCCGTTGAGCAGGCCGACCTGCACCGGCCGCACCTCGCCGCCCAGCAGGCCGCGCAGGGCGTCTTCGGTGTCTTGCGAAATACCGTAGCAGCGACCGAAGTAATTGAAGGTGCCCTGCGGCAGGATGCCGAAAGGCACGCCCTGCCCCAGCACCGCCGCGGCGACCGCGCTGAGCGTGCCGTCGCCGCCCGCCCCCACCACGATGCCGCGCTCGCGCCGGGCGTCCAGCACGGCCTGCTGGGCCGCCTCGCCCAGCCGGGAGGGGTCGTCTACCGGCATCAGCGCATGGCGCCGGCCGGATTCATGCAGCACGCGCCGGATGGTGTCCTGCAGGGCCTGTGCGTCGTTACGCCCCGACCCGGTGTTGAGGACGATGAAGAGGGGTTCTTTTCCCGTCAGCGGGGGAACCCCGGTTCCGGGGCTCGGCGTGTTGGGCGTCATGCGGCAAAGATACCCAAGCCGCCGACACCCCGCAAGCCGCCGGGCGTCCCCCCTATACCGGGCGTCCCTATACCGGGCGTCCCTATACCGGGCCTCCCGGTTTTCAGCGCCCGACTGCGTAGGCCTGCATCAGGCGCGGCGTGGCGGCCGCGTGCAGCAGGCCGTCGGGATCGCGCGAGGCCGCGGTCAGCCGGCCCACCGACCAGGCCGGCACTTCCTCGATGCGGTGGCCGCGCCGGCGCAGCGCCTCGATGGTTTCGGCGCCGAAACTCGCTTCCAGCGCCAGGTGGCCCGGCTTGCGGTCGCGCGGATAGAACGAAGTGGGAAAGTGCATGGTGTGCGACATCGGCAGGTCGATGGCCTCCTGCAGGTTCAGGCCATGGTGCGCGTGGCGCAGGAAGAAGAGCAGTTGCCATTGCTCCTGCTGGTCGCCGCCCGGCGTGCCGAAGGCGAGGCAGGGCTCGCCGTGGCGCAGCGCCAGCGTGGGCGTGAGCGTGGTGCGCGGCCGCTTGCCGGGAGCCAGCGTGCACGGCAGTCCTTCTTCGAGCCAGAACATCTGCGCGCGCGTGTTGAGGCCGAAGCCCAGCTCCGGAATGACGGGCGAGGACTGGAACCAGCCGCCCGACGGCGTGGCGCTGATCATGTTGCCCCAGCGGTCGATCACGTCGACGTGGGTGGTGTCGCCCCGCTTGGCCGAGGCGCGCATGTCGGCCATGGTGGGCTCGCTGGTGGCGCCGCCGGCTTCGGTGATGGGCGACAGGCGGGCCAGCGTGTCCATGACGCGCGCCACCTGCGCCTCGAAGCCGGGAATGCGGCCCGGCAGCAGTTCATGCGAGGCGCGCTCGCCGATCAGGGCGCGGCGGCGGGCGTTGTAGTCGTCCGACAGCAATTGCTCCAGCGGCACGTCCACAAAGGCCGGGTCGCCGTAATACGCCTCGCGGTCGGCGAAAGCCAGTTTCATGGCCTCGGTGAGGCGGTGCACGAATTCCGGACTGCCTGGCCCGGTGGACGCCAGGTCCATGTCGCGCAGCAGCGCCAGTGTCTGGAGGAATACCGGCCCCTGGCTCCAGGGGCCGGCCTTGGCCACGGTATAGCCGTGGTAGTCGTAGGTAACAGGCGCTTCGTAGCTCGCCGACCAGCCGGCCAGGTCGTCGGCCGTGATGATGCCGCGATGCCGCGCGCCGCTCTCGTCCATGGCCTCGGTGCCGCGCGCGAACCGGTCGATGGCCTCGGCCACGAAGCCCCGGTAGAAAGCATCGCGGGCCGCGTCGATCTGCCGGTCGCGGTCGCCGCTGGCGAGTTCGGCCTCTTCGAGCACGCGCCGCCAGGTGCGGGCCAGCGCCGGATTGCGGAAGAGCTTGCGCGCCTGGGGCACGCCGCCGCCCGGCAGGTAGAGCTCGGCGGTGGTGGGCCAGTGCGTCTCGAAGAATTCTTTCAGACCGGCGATGGTATTGGAAATGCGCGGCATGAGCGCGTGCCCGTGCTCCGCGTAATAGATGGCCGGCTCGAGCACGTCGCGCACGCGCATCGTGCCGTGGTCGCGCAGCAGCAGCATCCAGGCGTCGAACGCGCCGGGGATGACGGTGGCCAGCAGCCCGTTGCCGGGAATGAGGCTCAGCCCCTCGGCGCGGTAGCGCTCCAGCGTGGCGGCGGCCGGCGTCGTGCCCTGGCCGCACAGCACCTGCAGCCTGCCCGAACGCTGCGAATAGAAGATGGCCGGCACTTCGCCGGCCGGCCCGACCAGGTGGGGCTCCACCACCTGCAGCACGAAGCCCGCGGCGACACAGGCGTCGAAGGCGTTGCCGCCGCGCTCCAGCAGCGACATGCCGGAGGCGCTCGCCAGCCAGTGGGTGGAGGTGACGACGCCGAAGGAGCCCAGGATTTCCGGGCGGGTAGTAAACATCATGGTGTGTGTCCTGGCGGGCGGCCCGCGGGTGCCTGTTCTGGAAAACGGCGGGGCGGCGCGCGCCCCGCCGCGGTCTTACTTCGCGGCGGTAACGCCCTTCAGGCGGATCAGCCCGTCCGGATACGGCACGAAGCCCTCGATCTTCTTCTGCACGCCGAAGGTCCACGGCAGGTAGAACAGGTACACGATGGGACGCTGGTCCTGCATGATGGAAAGCACCTTGTCGTACAGTTCGCGGCGCTTGGCGGTGTCGGACTCCGCGCGGGCGGCGTTGAGCAGCTTGTCGGCCTCGGGATCGCAGAATTTGCCGTCGTTGAGGTTGCCCTTGCAGCTCAGGTACTGGTGGATGTTGCCGCTGGGGTCCACCCGGCCCGACCAGCCGCTCTGGCCCACCTGGAAATCGCCGCGCGCCAGCGACGATTGCAGCGAGGCGAACTCCACCGGGCGCAGGGTGATGTCGAAGCCGGCCTCGGCGCCCATGGCCTGCACCAGCTCGAACACCTGCTGCATGGTGGTGTTGTTGCCGTAGGTGATCTCGAACTTGACGCGGTCGTAGCCGGCCTGCTTGAGCAGCGCCCGCGCCTTCTGGGGATCGCGGCCGCCGTGCTCGAAAGCCTTGTCGTAGGCGAAGCTCGCCGGCGGGAAAGGCTGGTAGGCGGGCTGGAACATGCCCTCGCCCACCACCTGGTTGAGCACGTCGCGGTCGATGGCGAGGTCCAGCGCCTGGCGCACCCGCTTGTCCTTGGCCAGCGGATTGTCGGCCCGCGCGCCGTTGGCGATATTGACGGAAATCGCCTGGAATCCCAGCCCGGTGACGGGCGCCAGGCGCAGGCTGGCGTCGCCCTTGACGGTCTTGGCGTCGCTGGGCGCGACGCGCTCGATGATGTCCAGGTCGCCGGCGCGCAGATTGTTCAGGCGCACCGTGGAATCGGGCATGGGGGTGAAGACCACGCGGTCGAAATGGTAATTGGCCGCGTCCCAGTATTTTCCGAATTTCTCCAGCACGATGCGGTCGTTCTGGACGCGCTCCTTGAACTGGTAGGGGCCCGAGCAGACGGGCTTGCTGCCGGGGTCCTTGCCGAAGGTCGCGGGCGACAGCATCATGCCGGCGCGGTCGGAGAGCTGCGACAGCAGCGACGCATCGGGCTCGGAAAGCTTCAGCACCACGGTTTCCTTGTCGGGCGCCTCGACGCTGGCGATGGTGGCCAGTTCGCTCTTGCGGTTGCTGTCGGGCAGCGTGCGCGCCCGGTCGAGATTGGCCTTGACCGCCGCCGCGTCCACCGGCGCGCCGTCATGAAAGAGCGCGTCGGTGCGCAGCTTGAGCGTGAGCGTGAGGCCGTCGGGGCTGGTGGACCAGGACCTCGCCAATTGCGGCGCGAACTTCAGGTCGGGCGTGATGTCCACGAGCTTGTCGCACAGAGAGGCGAACACGATGCGGCCCACGAAGGTGCGCGCGCGCGCCGGGTCGAGCACGTCCGGGTCGTCTTGCAGGCCGATGCGGATCGTCGTCTGGGCCTGGACCAGGCCGGCATGACCCAGTCCGCCGGCCAGCATACCCGCCATCGCCATGGCAAGGCAGAATTTACGCATGAAGAATCTCCATCTGGCACCGGCGACGCCCCGCGCAGACGCGGGCGGCATCGCCGGCCGGACGTGTGACGGCTTCGGGCCCATCCCCGCTGCGCGCGTCCAGCCGGGATTCTGCGCCAAGTGTCCGGCGCTTGTACAGCCCGCGTCCGCAAGGCGCGGACAACCGGTCCGCCCGGGTCAGGGCAGGCGGCAGAATGCGGAGAAATCCGCCGCTTTCTCGACCTCCGCGCGCAGCTTGCCGACCAGCGGCCTGCCGTCGTCGCGCCGGTACTGGAACGAATACGGCAGCGCCTCGGGCTCGGGGTCGGCCGTCAGCACCTTCAGGCTGCCTTCCCGCGCCAGCGCGCCTGCCCAGTGGGCGGGCAGCAGGCCCACGCCCATGCCCTCGACCAGCATGCCCACGATCGCCCCCCAGTTATTGCAGCAGAGACGTTCGCCGGGCGCGTCGCGGCCGGCGAGCCAGCCGTCGATGATGCGCGTGGTGCCCGCGCCCGCGGGCAGCGTCACCAGCGCCAGGCGCGCCAGCAGCTCCGGCGTCATGCGGGTTTCGCCGTCCAGTGCGCGCGGCGCAGCGGCCCAGCAGAAGCGCGCTTCGCCGATGGGAACCGATGCCAGGTTCGCGCGCGACGAACGGCCGGCGATGACGGCGAAGTCCAGCTCGCCGTCGGCCACGCGCTGCTCCAGCACCTGGCCGATGTCCACATAGGGCTCCAGCGCCAATTGCGGGTACGCCGCCCGCACGCCGCCGATCAGGCGCGGCAGCCAGGTCAGCGCGGTGAGTTCCCCCACCCCGAAGCGGCAGCGGCCTCGCAGTTCCGCGGTCTGCGCCATGGACGCGCGGATGCGGTCGGCGGCGGCCAGCAGTTCGCGCGCCTGGGGCAGCAGGCGCCGCCCGTCGTCGTTCAGTGCGGCCTTGTGGCCCGCCCGGTCGAAAAGCGGCCGCCCCAGCGCCTCCTCCAGCTCTGCGATGCGCTTGGACAGCGAGGACACCGACAGGTGCAGGCGCTCGGCGGCCACCGCGAAGCTGGCGCAGGTGGCGGCCCAGTAAAAGGCTTCGAGTTGCTTGAGAGTCATGCGGCATTGTAGAAAACCGCGCCGCGCGCGGCCGGGGCGCCGCTTTCCTGGGGAAAACCCTAGCGCGCCGCCTGCGCGCGGGGCGTGACGCGGTAGGCGCAGCGCCGCGCGCCGACGAGCATGTGCTCTTCGCGGTCGACCTGCGCATCCTGGCCCAGCACGTCGCGGAACAGCTCCAGCTCGCTGCGGCAAAAGCCCATGCAGGCCTTGGCCGCCGAACAGATCGGACAGTGGTTCTCGATGAAGAGGAACCCGCCCTCCTCGGCGCGCAGCTCCGCCATGTAGCCTTCGGCCGTGCGCAGCTCGGCCAGCCGCCGCAGCCGGCCCGCCAGGTCGGGGGCCTGGGACATGGCCTGCAGATAGTTGCGCCGCATGGCCTCTTCGCGGGCGCTGATGAGCTTGTCGATGCCCGCCTCGCCGAACACCTGGCGCACGGCCTGGATCATCTGCACCGTCATCTCGGCGTGCGTATCGGGAAAGCGGGCGTTGCCGGCGGCGGTGAGCCGCCAGATCTGGGTGGGGCGGCCTCGGCCGGCGCTGTGCGATTCCGACTCGACCAGCCCTTCGTCGTGCAGGCGCGCCATCTGCTGGCGGACGGCCTCGGCGGTAACGTCCAGGACGCGGGCAATGGCGGCGACCGACTGCGGGCCGCGCGTCTTGAGCGCCATCAGCACGCGGTCGGCGGGCTGGTGGGGCTGCTCCCAGTGAGCGGGGTGGGTAGGAATTTCAGGCATGGCGATTTCGGTGTTCCGCATGTTACCCCAAGCCTTCCCACGGACGGCGCCCGCCGCGGGGCCGGCCCGCGCCGCGTCAGTCCCCCTCTTCGGGCGACCACCCGCCGCCCAGCGCCTTGTACAGCGCCGCCAGGCTGGTGTAGGACGCCATTTCCGCCTCGGCCACGGCGTCCTGCGCCCGCAGCAGGGTGCGCTGCGCGTCCAGCACGCCCAGATAGGGGGCCGAGCCTTCCTGGTAGCGCAGCCGGGCCAGTTCGGCGGCGCGGGCGCTCTGCGCGGCGGCTACGGCCAGGCTGCGCAGCCGGTGCTGGGTCTGGCCGTAGCGGGTAAGCGCCGCCTCCAGCTCCTCCACCGCGCGCAGCACGGCCTGCTCGTAACGCGCCGCCGCGCCTTCGGAACGCGCTTGCGCCGCACGCTGCCGGGCCAGCGCCGTGGGCAGGCGCAGCGCCGGCCAGCCGGCCGCGGCGCCGGCACTGAAGGCCCGGCTGGCCGCGGAACCGAAGTCCGCGCCGCGCAGGGCGGCAAAGCCGAGGAACCCGCCCAGGTCGATGCGCGGGTACAGCTCCGCCGTCGCCACCCCCACGTCGGCATTGGCCGCCGCCATCTGCCGTTCGGCGGCCCGCAGGTCGGGCCGGCGCGCCAGCAGCCGGGAGGGATCGCCGATGGGCAGCCGCGTGCTCAGGGGCGGCAGCGGCGCGCCCGGCTCCAGTTCTCCCAGCTCGGCCGGGCGCAGGCCCGCCAGCACGGCCAGACGGTAGAGCGCCACGCGCCTCTCGGTTTCGTGCACCGGCAGGCTGGCCTCGACGGTGGCGAGCTCGGCCCGCGCCCTGGCCACATCGCCTGCGTCGCCCCGGCCGCTGGCCGCCAGCGCCTGCACCACGCGCAGGGTGTCGCGCTGGCTGGCGAGACTGTCGCGGGCCACGCGCAGGCGCTGTTCGGCGCCGCGCAGCGCGAAGTAATTGCGCGCCACCTCGGCGGCCACCACCACTGCGGCCTGGGCCAGATCGGCCCGACTGGCCTCGCTGGCGGCTTGCGCGCCTTCTTCCGCGCGGCGCAGTCTTCCGAAGAAGTCGAGCTCCCATGCGGCGTCGAAGCCCGCGCGATAGCTGCGCGCCAGGTTGCGTTCGCCCGCCGCGCCGGGATTCAACTGCGACAGGCTGCGCTCGTAGCCGCCGCTGGCGGTGATCGCGGGCCAGCGGTCCAGCGTTTTCTCGTGCAGCGCCGCGCGCGATTCGGCCAGGCGCGCCTGCGCGAGCCGGATATCGTGATTGCGCGCCAGCGCCAACGCGATCAGCCGGTCGAGTTGGGGATCCTGCAACTGCTTCCACCACTCGCGCTGCACGCGTTCGTGCGAAAACAGCGCCAGCTCCGGGCTGGCGAGCCGCACCGGCGCCTCGGCCGGCGCGCGGTAATCGGGCCCCACGGCGCAGCCGGCCAGCGCGGCGGCCGCCGCCAGCCAGGCGCAGCGGCGGACGAGCTTGGGCAATGTGTTCTGCATGATGACTCCTCAGGCTGGCAGGCTGTCTTGCCGATCCCGAGCCTGGGCGCGCGCCAGTTCGCGCGCCCGCGGCGTTTCGGCGGCGGCCCGGTGGTCGCGGGCGAAAACCGTGTACACGGTGGGCAGCACGAACAGCGTGAACAAGGTGCCCACCAGCATGCCCACCACGATGACCAGCCCCAGGCTGTAGCGGCTGTGCGCCCCCGCGCCGGTGGCGAACAGCAGCGGCACCAGGCCCACCACCATGGCGGCGGTGGTCATGAGAATGGGACGCAACCGGATGCGCGCGGCCTGTTCCATGGCCGCGCGCCGGTCCAGCCCATGGCTCAGCTGCATTTCGTTGGCGAACTCCACCATCAGGATGCCGTGCTTGCTGATGAGCCCGATGAGCGTCACCAGCCCGATCTGGGTGTAAATGTTGATGGTGGCCGCCCCCAGCGCCAGCGGGATCAGGGCGCCGCAGATCGACATGGGCACGCTGACCAGGATGATGAACGGATCGCGCAGGCTTTCATACTGCGCCGCCAGCACCAGGTAGATCACGATAATGGCGAAAACGAAGGTGGTCATCAGCGCCGAGCCTTCCTCGGTGTACTGGCGCGCATCGGATTGCCAGTCGTAGCTGAAGCCCGCCGGCAGCGACTGCGCCTGTTTCGACAGGAACCGCACCGCATCGCCCATGGTCACGCCCGGCATGGGAATAGCCTGGAAGGTGGCGGCGTTGCGCTGGTCGAACTGCGTGAGCTTGTTGGGCTCCACCCCCATGGTCACCGTGACGAGGTTGGACAGCGGCACCATCCCGCCGGTGGCGCTCTTCACGTAGTAGCGCGCGAGCGCCTCGGGGGTGAGCCGCTGGCCGCGCGGGCTCTGGGGAATCACGTCGTAGGAGCGGCCGTCCATGCCGAAGCGGTTGACGTAGTTTTCGCCGACCAGCACCGCCAGGGTGTCGCCCACGTCTTTCATGGTCACGCCCAGGCTGTTGGCCTTGCTGCGGTCCACGCGGATCCGCGCGACGGGGTTGTTGTAGTCCAGGTCGCTGTCCACCGCCATGAACAGCCCGCTCGCGCGCGCGGCGCGCTTGAGCGCTTCCATGGCCTCGAACACCACCGGATAGTCGGCCGCGCTCATGATGACCATCTGCACCGGCAGGCCGCCGGTGGAGCCGGGCAGCGCAGGAAGCTGGAAAGCGAAGACGTTACTGCCCTCGATGTCGTTGGCCATGGCCTGGATCTCGCCTTGCAGCGCGTCGGCGGAACGCTGGCGGCGGGTCCAGCCCTCCAGGTCCACGCCGCCGATGCTGTTGGACACGCCGTCGGAACCGTTGATGAGCCAGCGTCCGCGCTGCTCGGGCAGCGTTTTCATGACGTCGTCCCACTTCTTGCCGAAGCGCTCCACGTAATCGATGTTGGCCTGCTGCGGCGACTTGATGGCGGTCAGCACCATGGACTGGTCTTCCACGGGCGCCAGCTCGCGCTGCGCCGCGTTGTACAGGAACGGCAGGCTGGCCAGCACGGCCACGGCCAGCAGGCCGGTGAACCAGCGGTGATGCAGGGAGAGGTCGAGCAGCCGCCCGTATGCCCGCCCCAGCCAGCCGAAGAACTGCTCGGCGCGGCGCGCCATCCACCCTTCGGAAACCTTGCTGTGCAGCAGGAAGGAACTCATCACGGGGGACAGGGTGAGCGCGATGACGCCCGACACCGCCACCGCGCCGGCCAGCGTGAAAGCGAATTCCTTGAAAAGCGAGCCGGTCAGCCCACCCATGAGGCCGATGGGCGCATACACCGCCGCCAGCGTGATGGTCATGGCGATGACCGGCCCCGCCACCTCGCGCGCGCCCACCAGCGCCGCGCGCACAGGCGACTGCCCTTCCTCGATGTGCCGGTGCACGTTCTCCACCACTACGATGGCGTCGTCCACCACCAGTCCGATCGCCAGCACCATGGCCAGCAGCGTGAGCAGATTCAGGCTGAAGCCGAACAGCGCCATGATGGCCGCGGCGCCCAGCATGGAGAGCGGAATCGTGACCACCGGCACCAGCACCGCGCGCAGCGATCCCAGGCAAAGGAAGATCACGGCCACCACGATGACAATGGCCTCCAGCAGCGTGTGCCGCACCTCGTCGATGGAAGCGCTGATGAAGCGCGCCAGCTCGAACGGCACCTGCACCGAGACGCCCGGAGGCAGGTTGCGCTCGATGTCCGGCAGCAGGCGCCGCAATTGCTCCACGATGACCAGCGGGTTGCCGACCGGCGTGGCATTCAGCCCGAAGTACACCGCCGGCTCGCCGTCCATGAGCGCGCTGGCGTCGCGGCTCGCCGCGCCCAGTTCCACCGTGGCCACGTCGCCCAGCCGCACGATCGTGGCGCCCTCGCGCTTGATCACCATGTCGCGGAATTCCGCCACGCTCGCCAGATCGGTATTCACCTGGATGTTGGCGGCCACGTACAGCCCCTTGACCTGGCCGGGCGCGGCCTGCACGTTGTTGTCGCGCAGCGCCTGCGCCAGCTCGCCGGCCGACACGCCGCGCGCGGCCATGCGATCGGCATCCACCCATACGCGCATGGCGAGCTTCTGGCCGCCATAGAGGTCCACGCTGGCCACGCCGTCGATAGACGAGAGCCGCGGCTGCACCACGCGGGATAAGTAGTCGGTCAGCGCGGGCGCGCCCAGCGTGGAACTGGAGAATCCCACGTAGGCCACGGCCGTGGCCTCGCCCGACGATTTCTTGATGACGGGGTCGTAGGCTTCGGGCGGCAGCCGGTACTTGACCTCGTTAATCCTGGCCATGACTTCAGTCATGGCCTTGTTCGAGTCCGCGTTCAGCTTCATGCGCACGTTGATCACGCTGCGCCCCTGGGTGGACGAGGACGACAGGTAGTCGATGCCCTCCACCGTGGCCACGGACTGCGCAATGGGCTGGGTGACGAAGCCCTGCATCAGGTCCGGCGAGGCGCCGGGATACTCGGTGGCGATGCTGATGGTGGTGTTCTCGGTCAGGGGGTACTGCCGCACCGGCAGGCCGGTCAGCGCGCGCAGCCCCATCAGCAGGATCAGCGTGCTGACCACCAGCGCCAGCACGGGGCGGCGCACGAAAATATCGGTGAATCGCAATTTCGCCCCCGCCTCAATGAACGGCCGGGCCGCCGGCGGCCCGGGCCAGCGTGTCGGAGGCGAGGATTTCCACCGCCGCGCCGTTGTGCAGCTTGATCTGGCCGGAGGTCACCACGCGCTCGCCCGGCTCGACGCCCTCGGCGAGCACGACGCGCCCGTCGACCCGCTCGCCGGTCTTCACGAACGCCTGGCGCACCGTGGCGGGCGCGCCGTCCTTGTCGGCCGGAACCACCACGTACACCGAATCGCCGTAGGCGCTGTAGCTCACCGCGGTTTCGGGCACCACGATGGCCTGCCTGCGCTCCGGCAGCGTGACTTTGCCCTGCGCGTACATGCCCGGCGCCAGCGCGCCGTCCGGGTTGGGCAGCGTGGCCTGCACACGCAGCGTGCGCGTGCCGGCATCCACCACGGGCTCGATGGTGGTAAGGCGGCCCGCGAAACGCCGCCCGCCATGGGCATCTACGGCGATGGATACCGGCATGCCCGGGCGCACCTGCGAAAGCGCGCGTTCCGGAAGCGTGAGGTTGGCGTACATGAAGGCCGTGTCCGTCAGCGAAACCAGCGGATCGCCCGCGCGCAGGAACTGGCCCAGCTCGACCTGGCGCACGCCGAGCCGGCCGTCGAACGGCGCCCGCACCCGCTTCTGTTCGATGAGCGCCTGCACGCGCCGGATCTCGGCTTCGATCTGCTGGTGGTCGGCCCGCGCCTGGTCGAACTGCTCGCGCGTGGCGGCCTGCTGCGGCAGCAGCCGGCGCGTGCGCTCCAGCACCGCGCGCGCATTGCGCGCTTGCGCCTGGAGCCGGGCCAGCTCGCCCTGCTCGGGCGCATCGTTGAGCTGGACCAGAAGCTGGCCGGCCCGGACCTGCTGCCCGGCCTCGAAAAGAATGCGCGCCACGCGCCCCTCCGCTTCCGCCGGCACCATCACCTGACGCGTGGCCTGCAGGCTGCCGATGCCGGGAATTTCGTTCGGCAGCACGGCCTGCCGCGCCGCCGCCACGGCCACCTTGACCGGCGGCATGGACCACCCCGGCTCCGCGTCCTGCGCCCCGGCCCGCGTGTATCCGTAAACGCAGGCGGCGCCTGCCGCCGCCACCGCCGCCAGGGCCAGCGCCCTCCGCTTCCCGTTCATGACATCGCCTCTCGTAATTATCAAAGAAATTGCTTTGATAATTAATGAAAAGCCCGGGGGTGTCAAAGATAGACACACGACATGGAGGGATTTACGGAGAGGCCGCGCCTGCCGCGGCGCACGGCGCGTTCAGGATTGCGGGTCGCCGAAAACGATGCGGCGGAAAAAGCCGCGCAGCACCGACTCGGTAAGCTCGGCCGTGACTTCCTGCGGATCGAACGAATAGTTGAACTGCATGCCGTCCGACAGCGCCAGCAGGCCCACGGCCAGCTCTTCGGCGGGCAGCGGCAGCGGCGTGCCCACGCGCTCGGAAAACTGGCGGATGTACGCGGTGGTGGCTTCGCGCAGTTCCCGCAGACAGGCCAGGTAGCCCGCCCGGAAATCGGGATCGCGCATGGCCTGCAGCTTGCCTTCCATCCAGAGCAGGAAGCAGCGGTTTTCGCGGTAGATCGTGCCGTAATAGTCCAGCACCCGGGCTTCCATCTGCGCGCGCGTAGCGCCTTCCTCAAAGATGGCCTGCATCTCGGCCATGACCTGTTCGTGGTCGCGG
Source organism: Achromobacter sp. Marseille-Q4962 (assembly GCF_943737005.1). GTDB lineage: Bacteria > Pseudomonadota > Gammaproteobacteria > Burkholderiales > Burkholderiaceae_B > Achromobacter. Next base: position 41,657 of record NZ_CALSFU010000021.1, read on the forward strand.
CGCAGCAATTGCAGGAACAGCTCGGACTTGCTGGTGAAATTGGAATAGAACGCGCCGCGCGTGTAGCCGGCCGATTCGGCAATGTCCTCGACGCTAGCCGCGGCGAACCCCTTGGCCAGGAATATCGATTGCGCGGCATCGAGCAGCCGCTGGCGCGTCTGGTCTCGGCTCTGCTCGCGGGTGAGGCGGACTTTGGACATGCGCGGATTCTAGCACCGGCGGGCATTTCAGATTCATTCTTGTATTTGAATACGATAGCGAATTAGAATTCAGCCTCGTATCGACCTGGCGGCGGCCCGCGCCGCCTTTCCGTTCCGATCTGGACGCCTTTCCGGCGCCGCGAGGTATTCCGTGTTCCGTTCTGGCCCCCGCGCGCCCCATCTGGCGCATTCCCCGGCCGTCCACCCGGCCGCAGCTCCGCTTCCCGGCGCCGGCCGCCGGTCCCGGGCCGCGCGCCTGGCGGCCGGCGCCGCGCTCATGCTGCTGCTTGCGGCCTGCGGACGCGAGCCCGCCGCCCCGCCGGCGCCGCGGCCGGTGGTCGCCATGCCCGCCCGGGCGGACGAGCGCCTGCCGGCCTGGACCCTGCCCGGCGAAGTGCAGGCCCGCTACAGCACGCCGCTGTCTTTCCGCGTGGGCGGCAAGATCGTGGAGCGGCTGGCGCGGCTGGGCGACACGGTGCAGGCGGGCCAAATCGTGGCGCGCCTGGACCCCGCCGATGCCGCCAAGAATGCCGCCAGCGCGCAAGCGCAACTGTCGGCCGCGCGCCACCAGCTCGAATACGCCACCCGGCAACTCAATCGCGACCGCGCGCAGGCGCGCGAGAACCTGATTCCGGCAACCCAGCTCGAACAGACCCGCAACGCCTATGCGTCGGCGCTGGCGCAGCGCGACCAGGCGGCCCAGCAGGCCGCGCTGGCGGCCGACCAGCTCGGCTACACCACGCTGCGCGCCGACCATGCCGGCGTCATCACCGCGGAACAGGCCGACACGGGCCAGAACGTGTCGGCAGGACAGCCCGTGTACACGCTGGCCTGGTCGGGCGCCGTCGACGCGCTGTGCGACGTACCCGAGAACATCCTGGCGCACCTCGCGCCCGGCCAGCGCGCCACGGTGACGCTGGCCCCGCTGCCGGACCGCAGCTTCAACGCCACGCTGCGCGAAATCGCGCCGGCAGCCGATCCGCAGAGCCGGACCTACCGCGTCAAGCTCACGCTGGAGAATCCCGACCCCGCGCTGCGGCTGGGCATGACGGCCAACATCAGCTTCGAGAACACCGCCGGTTCCGCGCAGCCCACCTTCACGCTGCCGGCCACCGCGCTGTTCCACCAGGGCGACGCGCCGGCGGTATGGGTGGTCAAGCCGGGCGACGACACGCTGGAACTGCGCCCGGTGCGGGTGCTGCGCTACGACGCCCGCACCGTCACCCTCTCGCAAGGCCTGAAAGACGGCGAGCGCGTGGTGTGGCAGGGCGTGCATGCCGTGAGCGCGGGCGAAAAAGTCCGGCCCGTGCCGCCGCTGCACCCCGAGGACTTCGCGTCATGAGCGCCGCCCTCCCCCCCGAGGGCGGCCACGCCGAAAGCGCGCACGCCGAAGGCCGCTTCAACCTGTCGGCCTGGGCGCTGCGGCACCAGCCGCTGGTCGTTTTCCTCATCACGCTGGTCACGCTGTTCGGCGTGCTGTCGTACTCGCGGCTGGCGCAGTCGGAAGACCCGCCCTTCACCTTCCGCGTCATGGTCATCAAGACGCTGTGGCCGGGCGCCACCGCGCGCCAGGTGCAGGAGCAGGTGACAGACCGCCTCGCCCGCAAGCTGCAGGAAACCCCCGACACCGATTTCCTGCGCAGTTATTCGCGCCCCGGCGAGTCGCTGATCTTCTTCACCATGAAGGATTCGGCGCCCGCCGGCCGCGTGGCCGACGAGTGGTACCAGGTGCGCAAGAAAGCGGGCGATATCGCCGCCACGCTGCCGCAGGGGGTGCAGGGCCCGTTCTTCAACGACGAGTTCGGCGACGTCTATACCAACATCTATACGCTGGAAGGCGACGGTTTTTCGCCGGCGCAGCTGCACGACTACGCCGACCGGCTGCGCACCGTTCTGCTGCGCGTGCCCGGCGTGGCCAAGGTTGACTATTTCGGCGACCAGCCCGAGCGCATCTACCTCGAGATCTCCAATACGCAGCTCACGCGGCTGGGCATTTCGCCCGCCCAGATCGCGGAAGCGGTCAACGGGCAGAACGCGGTTTCCAGCGCCGGTACGCTCACCACCGCGGACGACCGCGTCTTCGTGCGGCCGTCCGGCCAGTACCAGGACATGCGGGCCCTGCAGGAAACGCTGATCCGCGTGAACGGGCGCTCGATACGCCTGGGCGACATCGCCACGCTGCGCCGCGGCTACCAGGACCCGCCCGCCGAGCAGATGCGCCTGGCCGGCAAGCCCGTGCTGGGCATCGGCATCACCATGCAGCCGGGGCAGGACGTGGTCAAGCTGGGCCAGGCGCTGAAGCAGACCTTCGCCCGGCTCAAGGCCGGGCTGCCGGCCGGGCTGACGCTGGAAGAAGTGTCCAGCATGCCCGAGGCCGTGTCGGATTCGGTGGACGAATTTCTGCGTTCGGTGGCCGAGGCGGTGGCCATCGTGCTGCTGGTGAGCCTGGTGTCGCTCGGCCTGCGCACCGGCATGGTGGTGGTGATCTCCATACCCGTGGTGCTGGCGGTGACGGCCCTCTTCATGGACCTCTTCGGCATCGGGCTGCACAAGGTTTCGCTGGGCACGCTGGTGCTGGCGCTGGGCCTGCTGGTGGACGACGCCATCATCGCGGTGGAGATGATGGCGGTGAAGCTGGAACAGGGATGGAACCGCGCCCGCGCCGCGGCCTTCGCCTACACCAGCACCGCCTTCCCCATGCTGACCGGCACGCTGGTCACGGTAGCGGGCTTTCTGCCCATCGCGCTGGCCAAGTCCAGCACGGGCGAATACACGCGCTCCATTTTCGAAGTGTCGGCCATCGCGCTGGTTACCTCGTGGTTCGCGGCAGTGGTGCTGATTCCGCTTCTGGGTTTTCGCATCCTGCCCGAGCGCAAGCGCGAGACGCACCTGCCCGACCACCACGAGCACGACATCTACGACACGCGCTTCTACCGCCGCTTGCGCGGCTGGGTGGCGGCCTGCGTGGACCGCCGCTACCTGGTGCTGGGCGTCACGGTCCTGCTCTTTGCCGCCGCCATGGCGGCGTTCCGGCTGGTGCCCCAGCAGTTCTTTCCGAATTCCGACCGGCCCGAGCTGCTGCTGGACGTGCGCCTGCAGGAAGGCGCATCGTTCGAGGCCACGCTGCGCCAGGTGGAACGGCTGGAGCGGACGCTGTCCGGCCGCCCCGAGATCCGCCATCTCGTGAGTTTCGTGGGCACGGGCGCGCCGCGCTTCTACCTGCCGCTGGATCAGCAACTGCCCACGCCCAACTTCGCCCAGCTCGTCATCACCGCCAGGTCGGTAGAAGACCGCGAGCATCTTGCGCAGTGGCTGGGGCCGGTGCTGCGCGACCAATACTCCGCCATCCGCAGCCGCCTGTCGCGGCTCGAGAACGGCCCGCCCGTGGGCTTTCCGGTGCAGTTCCGCGTCAGCGGCGGCGAAATCGGCACGGTGCGCGAGGTGGCCGGGAAAGTGGCGGGCCTGATCCGCGCCGACGGCCGCGCCACCAACGTGCAGTTCGACTGGGACGAGCCCTCGCAGCGCAGCGCCCATTTCGAGATCGACCAGAAAAAGGCCCGCGACCTGGGCGTGAGCACCGCCGACATTTCCAGCTTCCTGGCGATGACGCTGTCGGGCTATGCCGTCACCCAGTACCGCGAGCGCGACAAGCTCATCAACGTGGAGCTGCGGGCCCCGCTCGGCGAGCGCGTGGACCCCGCCCGGCTCGAAACCCTGTCCATGCCCACGCCCAACGGCCCCGTGCCGCTGGGCAGCCTGGGCCACGTGCGCTACGGCCTGGAATACGCCGTGATCTGGGAACGCGACCGCCAGCCCACCATTACGGTGCAGGCCGACGTCAGGCCCGGCGCCGAAGGCATCGACGTCACCGAGGCCATCGACGCCCGCCTGCAAGACCTGCGCGGCTCGCTGCCGGTGGGCTACCGCATCGAGGTGGGCGGATCGGTGGAGGAAAGCGCCAAGGGGCAGTCTTCCATCAACGCCCAGATGCCCGTCATGATCGTCGCCGTGCTCACGCTGCTGATGATCCAGCTCCAGAGCTTCGCCCGCGTGCTCATGGTGGTGCTGACGGCCCCGCTCGGCCTGATCGGAGTGGTGGCGGCGCTGCTGCTGTTCGGCAAGCCCTTCGGTTTCGTGGCCATGCTGGGCGTAATCGCCATGTTCGGCATCATCATGCGCAACTCGGTCATTCTGGTGGACCAGATCGAGCAGGACATCCAGGCCGGGCACAAGCGCGTGGACGCCATCGTCGGCGCCACCGTGCGGCGCTTCCGGCCCATTACGCTGACGGCGGCGGCGGCCGTGCTGGCGCTGATCCCGCTGCTGCGCAGCAATTTCTTCGGCCCCATGGCCACCGCACTCATGGGCGGCATCACCAGCGCCACGGTGCTGACGCTGTTTTTCCTGCCGGCGCTCTACGCCGCATGGTTCCGCGTGCGGCACGAGGAGCGCGACGAGCCCGAAGGCGAGCCGCCGGGCGCGCGCGCCGCCGATACCGTGGAGCGAGGAACCTGAGCATGTCCGCATTCCGCCACATACGCCCCGCCCTGCCCGCGCTGCTGCTGGCGCTGGCCGCCTGCGCCTTCGCCCCGGACGGCAAGCCGCCCGCCATGGCGCTTTCCGGCCAGTACGGCGCAGAGCCGGCCCCTGCCTCGGCCGCCGCCGCGCAAGGCGTGGCGCAGCGCTTCGAACAGGGCGCGCGGCCCGTGCCCGAATGGTGGAAACGTTATGGCTCGCCCGCGCTCGACGCCATGGTCGAGGAAGGGCTGGCCAACAGCCCCGACCTGGCTTCGGCGCGGCACAGCCTGGACGCCGCCCGCGAACAGCTGCGCGGCCAGATCGGCGCCTCGCTGCTTCCCTCGGTGGACGCGGGCGGCGAAGTTTCGCGCCAGCGCGCGCTGGGCATGCCCATCCTGCCCGAGCCTACCGCGCTCTACAACATCTACACCGGCCGCATCCAGGCCCGCTACACGCTCGACCTGTTCGGCGCCGCGCGCTATGCCAACGCGGGCCAGGCCGCGCGCGTGGACCAGCAGGCCTTCCAGCTCGAAGCGGCGCGGCGCGCGCTGGCGGCCAATATCGTCACGGGCGCCATCCGGTCGGCCGCGCTGGCCGAGCGCGTCGCGCTGACCGAAAAACAGGCGGCGCTGGCGCGCCTGGTGGCCCGCGACGCGCAACGCCGCTACGAATTCGGGTCGGCCTCGCAAACCGAGGCGCTGGATGCCGACCAGGACGCGGCGGCGCTGGAAGCCGCCCTGCCCGGCCTGCGCGCGCAATGGCAGGCGTCCCGCCACGCGCTGGCCGTGCTCATGGGACGCCGCCCCGACCTGGCGCCGCCCGACCTGGCCTTCAGCACGCTGCGCGCGCCGGCCAGCGTGCCCGTCGCCGTGCCGTCCGACCTGCTGGCCTCGCGGCCGGACGTGCTGGGGGCGCAGGCCGTGCTGGAAGCCGCCGCCGCCGACGTGGGCCTGGCCACCGCGCAGCTCTTTCCCAGCCTGTCGCTGTCGGCGTCCATGGGCAAAGGCGGGTTCGACTGGCCCCAGGCCCTGTCGGGCGCGGGCTCGATCTGGAGCCTGGGCGCGTCGATCACGCAGCCGCTCTTTCATGGCGGCGCCCTGCTCGCCCAGCGGCGCGCCGCCCGGGATCTCTACGAGGCGGCGGCCGAGCAATACCGGCAGACCGTGCTCACGGCCTTGCGCAGCGTGGCCGACAGCCTGGCCGCGCTGGAGGCCGACGGAGCCGCGCTGGCCGCGGCCGAGGCATCGCGCAAGGCGGCGCAGCGCTCGTACGAGAACACGGCGGCCCGCGTGCGCCTGGGCGCGCTCGCGCCTTATACGGCGCATGCCAGCGAGCAGCATTATGTCCAGGCGCGCCTGCGGGAAGTGCAGTATGCGGAAGCCCGGCTCGCCGACACCGCCGCCCTGTTCCAGGCCATGGGCTCGCCGGTGGCCCCGCTCGCGCCGCTCGCCGCCGGCCAGCGGCGCTGAACCGGCCGGCGCGGCGGCGCGCGGTTCAGCCGCGGCCCAGCATGCGCTTGGCCAGGCTGACCGCTCCCAGCACCACTGCGCCGGCCGCCGCGCCGAACAGCATGTTCAGCGCCGTAGCGGCCACCCCGCCCCACAGGCCGCCGCCGGCGGCGCCGGCCACACGGTCGATGGCCTCGTGGACCGGCGCAATGCCGTGCACGAGAATGGCTCCGCCCACCATGAACATGGCGGCCGTACCCACCACCGAAAGCGTCTTCATGAGATAAGGCGCCAGGGCCACGATGCGGCCGCCCAGCCAGGCCGCCCCCGCTGTGCCCTTGCGGCTCAGGTACAGGCCCAGGTCGTCCAGCTTCACAATGGCCGCCACGAGCCCGTACACGCCGATCGTCATCGCGATGGCGATGCCCGACATGACCAGCACCTGCGTGAGAAAAGGCGCGCCCTCGACCGCTCCCAGCGTAATGGCGATGATCTCGGCCGACAGGATGAAATCGGTGCGCACCGCGCCTTTGATCTTCTGCCGCTCGAACGCCACCATGTCCACCGAGGCGTCGGCCAGGGCGCGGGCCCGCTCCGCCCGCTCGGCTTCCTCGCCATGGTCGAGGAACCGGTGCGCCAGCTTCTCCACGCCCTCGAAGCAGAGATAGGCGCCGCCCAGCATCAGCAGGGGCGTCACGCCCCATGGCGCGAATGCGCTGACCAGCAGCGCCAACGGCACCAGGATCAGCTTGTTCACGAACGATCCGCGGGCCACGGCCCAGACCACCGGCAGCTCGCGGTCGACCGGCACGCCGGTCACCTGCTGGGCATTGAGCGCCAGGTCGTCGCCCAGCACGCCGGCGGTTTTCCTGGCCGCCACCTTCGTCATGACGGAGACGTCGTCGAGCAGGGAAGCGATGTCGTCGAACAAGGCAAAGAAACTGCTGCCGGCCATGCGGGCCCTCCGGTGGACTGCGGCGCGCGGGCCGCGGATTCAAGCGTCGAGCATACGACACCGGCTGCCGGCCCGCGCGTCCGTGCATTGAGTTACAACTATTTCATTTATTGGCGCCAAGGCGGGTTGCGCAGCGGCCGGCTCGCGCAAATGGACCCCGGCCCCGCCGCGCCCGGCTTTGGCCGCTCTCTCCAATTTGAATTCAATTTTTCCCATGTTGTGGTCTTTTCAACCAAACATGCCTCAACTATCGGTAGATCGCCCTGGATCGTGAATGCCAATGAGCATTTCTTACATAAATGTTAATATGTGATATATTTGTAACAATACGGAGACAGTTCGGGGTTTCCACCTTTGCTGGCGGTTGCGAATGGCGCTCTACACACCCTTATCTTCCGGCATGTTGCCGGGCCGACAGACTGCCGCCATGCAGGCGGGCATCGCAACACGGGCCGGGGGCCCGCGCCTGCCGCGGCCCGGCGCGGCGGCGGAGCGCGGCCCGTGGTCAGCCCGCTGATCCCGGCCAGGCAGCGGCGGGCGGCCGCGCTGCCGCTGCTGACGGCGGCGCTTGCGCTGCTGGGCGCGGCGCTGGGCTGCGCGCTGGGCGACCGCATGGACACGGGCCGGACGGAGCAGGAGCTCCAGGCTTATAACTTCCAACTGCTGCAGCGCGCCGCCGCCGTGGCCGAGGAAGGGCGGCAGGTCCTCGAACGGTTCCGCCATGCCGCCGGCCCATGCTCCCCCGCCGACCTGGCACGCCTGCGCGAAGCGCTGTTCTATGCCCACTACCTCGGCGACATCGCCCGCGTGCGGGACGGCCGGCTTGCCTGTTCGGCCATCTGGGGCGCGCTCGGCGCGCCCGCCGAGCTGCCGCCCGGCGGCTTCCGCGACCCGCGCGGCTACCGCTTCTGGCGCGACACGGCCCATCCCATGGCGCCGTCGCTGCAAGGCGACATTGCCGCCAACGACACGATGGCGGTGTTCACCGCGCCCGATGCGTTCGACGGCTACCCGGCGCAGGACGGCCGCATCGGCTCCGTGCTGCTGACGCGCAACGGCCAGTATGTCTTTCGCCGCTTCCCGGAGCGGGCGGAATCCGCGGCGCCGGCCGGCGGGCTTTCGGCGGCCCTGTGGCCGGCGCTGCGGGCGCGCGAATGCGCCGCGCCGGGCGCCGGCGACATCTGCGCTCAGTCCCGCACCCGGCTGTCGGACCGCACCTACACGCTGATCCTGTCCATGGCGGGGCTGGCGATCGGCGCGCTGGCGGGCGTGGCGCTGGCGCTGCGCAACCAGCAGGCGAATTCGCTCACCGGGGCGCTGGGCGCGGCCATGCGGCGCGGAGAAATCCATCTGGTCTACCAGCCGGTGCGCGAACTGGCCAGCGGCCGCATGGTCGCCGTCGAGGCGCTGGCGCGCTGGACCCACCGCGACGTGGGGCCGATTCCGCCCCAGACTTTCGTGGCCTGGGCGGAGGCCACGGGCCTGGGCCGGGAATTCACGCGCTACGTGGTGCGCACCGCCATCCATGACCTGCGCGACCGCCTCACCGACGACTCCGGCTTCTACGTCACCATCAACGTCTCCGCCGGCGATATCGAAGACCCCGGCTTCCTGCCGTATCTGCGCGAAACCCTGATGGAGCATCGCGTCGCGCCGTCGCGCGTCGGGCTGGAGATTACCGAGTCGGCCACTTTCTCGGCCACGGATCCCGCGCTGGAATTGCGCAAGTACCGCCAGCTGGGCGTCAAGATCCTCATCGACGATTTCGGCGCAGGCTATTCGAATCTCAGCAATCTGGTGCGCTGGACCGTAGACGCCATCAAGCTGGACCGCCTGTTCATCGAATCCCTGCCCACGGTGAAGGCCGCCGGCAAGGTGCTGGACCAGGTGCTGGAAATGGCCCACCAGCTCGACCTGCGCCTGATCGCCGAGGGCCTGGAAACCGTGGAGCACGCGAACTACGTGCTGCAGCGCCTGCCCACCGCCTGCGGACAAGGCTGGCTGCTCGGGCGTCCTTGCGCGCTGCAGGATCTGCCGCGCTGAAGGCGCGCACGGCCTTCAGGCGGCCGCGCGCGCGCCGGCCGGGCGCAGCACCTGTCCCGGGCGGGCGCCGCTGGCCGCCCGGCCGTTCCAGACCAGCGTGCCGTTGACCCACACCGCCTCGATGCCTTCGCTGCGCCGCACCGGCTCGGCAAAGGTCGCCAGGTCGGCAACCGTGTCCGGGTCCAGCAGCACCAGGTCGGCATAGTGCCCGGCCTTCAGCAGCCCGCGGTCGGCCAGGCCGTACTGGCTCGCGGCCAGGCCGGTCATGCGGTGAATGGCCGCGGGCAGGCTGAGCGTCCCCTCTTCGCGCACCAGCCGGCGCAGCACCCGGGTGAAGGTGCCCCATTGGCGCGGATGGGGGTGCGGGTCGAACGGCAGGCCGTCCGACCCCACCATGGTGAGCGGGTGCTGGAAGATGCGGGTCACGTCGTCGGGCGACATGAGGAAATAGATGGCGCCCGCCGGCGCCAGCCGCGCCAGCGCGGCCTCGTCGTCCAGCCCGAGTTCGGCCTGCACCTCGCTGAAATCGCGGCCCGTCGCGGCCGGATACCCCTTGGACCAGGTAATCAGCGTCCGGCTGGCCAGGCGTGCGCGGTCCAGCCGCAGCATGGTGGAAGTGGCGGGATACGGATGGCAGTCCAGGCACACGGGCTGCCGCGCGGCCGCCCGGGTGATGAGCTCCAGGGTCTCGCGGCTGCGGCCGTGGTTGCGCTCGCCGGCCAGCTTGTGGTGCGAGAACACGACCCGCGCGCCCGTGGCGCGGCCGATCTCCAGCGCTTCTTCCATTGCCGGGACGATGTGGTCGGCCTCGTCGCGCAGATGCGTGGCGTAGATCGCGCCGCGGCCGGCCAGCGGCGCGCACACGTCGATGATCTCGTCGGTGGGCGCGGCCGCCGCCGGCGGATAGAACGTGCCGGTGGATACGCCGAAGGCGCCCGCCCGCATGGCCTCGTCCAGCAGCCCGGCCATCGCCTCGCGCTCGCGCGGCGTGGCCGCGCGCGCCGTGTCGTCCATGACCGCCACGCGCAGCGTGGTGTGGCCCACCAGCGCGATCACGTTGGTGGCGGCCGGCTGGGCTTGCAGGTGCGCGACCCAGTCGGCGAACGTGGCGAAGCGGAACAGCCCGGGCGGCCCCAGCAGGTCCAGGGGCTGCGGCACGGCGTCGCGCACCAGCGGCGCGAGGCTGATGCCGCAGTTGCCCGTGACCACCGTGGTAATGCCCTGCGACACCTTGGGCGTCATGTCGGGGTGCGCGAGCAGATAGCCGTCGTCATGCGTGTGCGAGTCGATGAAGCCCGGCGCCAGCACCTTGCCGCCCGCGTCCCTCGTGTTTGCGCCGGCGGGCGGCTGGAACTCGCCCACGGCGAGGATGCGCTGGTCCTGGATGGCGAGATTGCCCCGGACCGGCGCCCCGCCGGAACCGTCCACGATCAGGGCATTGGTGATGATGAGATCGGCTTGCATGCGTATGGCCGCGTTTGCGCTCAGTCCAGTTTCTCGATGCCGGCCGATTCGATGATGCCGCGCCATTTGGCGGTTTCGGCGTCGATCAGCTTCTTGAAGTCCGCCGGGCTTCCGCCCGCCGGTTCGGCGCCCAGCGCGGCCAGGCCCTGGCGCACCTCGGGGGCCTGCAGCGCCTTGACCAGCTCGGCATTGAGCTGCCGCACGACGGCATCGGGCGTGCCCCTGGGCGCCACCACCCCGCCCCAGGCCACCGTCTCGTAACCCTTGAGGCCCAGCTCGTCGATGGTGGGCACTTCCGGCAGCAGCGACAGCCGCTTCAGGCTGCTCACGCCCAGCGCGCGCACCTTGCCGCTCTTGATGAGCGGCACCGCTTCCGAGGAATTCACGAAAATGAAGTCGAGCCGGCCGCCCAGCAGGTCCTGGATGGCGGCGGGCCCGCCGTTGTAGGGGATGAACGTCACGTCGATCCCGGCCATGCTCTTGAAAAGCTCGCCGCCCATGTGGCCGGTGGTTCCCACGCCCGACGCGCCGTACGACATGCGGCCCGGCGCCGCCTTGGCGCGGCCGATCAGGTCCTGCACCGACTTCACCGGCGAGGCGGCGGGCACGATCAGCACGTTGTAGAGATCGAACAGGTGCGCCACCGGCGCGAGATCCTGGTCTACGTCGTACGGCAGCTTCTTGAAGAGCGAACGGTTCACCGCCAGCGTGTTGATATTGCCGTAGCCGATGGTGTAGCCGTCGGCGGCGGCGCGCTTGATGAGCGTGATGCCGATGTTGCCCGCGGCGCCCGGGCGGTTCTCGACCACCACATTGGCGCCGGTATCCTTGGACACCTGCGTGGTGACCAGGCGCGAGAGCACGTCGGGCGAGCCGCCCGCGGCGGACGGCACGACAAACGTGATGGGTTTCTCGGGAAAGGCGGCGTGGGCGGCGGCGCAGGCCAGCCCGGCTGCCAGGGCGGCCGCGCGCAGGCCGCGTTGAAGATGGCGGTTCATTCGTATTCCCCTGTTGTGGTTTGATACTGCGCCGGGCAGGTTATCACTGGCGCGGCGCCGCTCCCTCATCGAAAAATGTCCCGAACCTATAATCCGCCGTTATTGCCAGCAATCCCACAGCCAGAGACGAGCAGCCGGTATGCACGATGACGATTCCCCCTCGGCGCTGACGCCCGGCGGCAGCCGGCCCCTCAACCTGCGCCAGATCGAGGTGTTCCGCGCCATCATGATGTCGGGCTCGATCAGCGGCGCGGGCCGCATGCTCCATGTGTCCCAGCCCGCGGTGAGCCGCGTGCTCGCTCTTACCGAAAGCCGGCTGGGCTATGCGCTTTTCGAGCGCACGCGCAGCCGGCTCGTGCCCACGCCGGAAGCGCGCCGGCTGTATGGCGAAGTCGAGCAGGTCTATGGCGGCATCCAGCGCGTCAACGACCTGGCCGCCTCGCTCGCCCGCGACGGCGCGGGCATGCTGCGCGTGGTTTCCAGCGCCACCTTCGGCCAGCGCCTGGTGCCCCAGGCCCTGCTGCGCATGCGCCGGCGCAACGAGCGCAGCCGCATCGACTATCGCAGCGTCACCTATGACGAGTTGGCGGGGTATTTCCTCACCGGCCGCGCCGACGTTGGCCTGTCCATGTCGCCGCCGCAGCATCCCAACCTGAGCTCCACCCTGCTGGGAACCGTGCCCATCGTCTGCCTCGCGCCGCGCGGCCACGAACTGGCCGGACACGAGGTGGTGCACGCCGGCGACTTTTCCTGCGCGCAATGGATAGGCTATCCCCCCGACACGCCGCTGAGCCGGGCGCTGGCGCCCTTCTTCGGCGGCGAACCGGCCTGCGCGCCCGCGGTCGAAGTCCATTCGCCCGTCACGGCCTGCGCCTTCGTCCTGCAGGGCCTGGGACCGGCGCTGGTGGACCGCTGGTGCGTCACGCCCGAACTGGCCGGCCACGTCGAAATCCGGCCGGTCGAACCGCCCGCCCACGTGCAGATCTGGGCCACCCACACGAATCTGGCGCCGATTCCCCTGCTCGGCCGGCGCTTTCTCGAAGCCGTCTCGCAGGTGCTGGCCGACTAGGGGGCGCCGCCCCCGGCGTCCATCGAATTTTGTGCCACCGCCATAACGCCGCGCTATCGCCGGCAGCGCGCCGCTGCTCGAAAACCCAATGGCGGCGCGGACTTGCGCCCTGCCGGCGGCGCGGGCCCGGCCGCCGCGCGGCGGGTTTCGCCGCGGCGGCATAAACGGCATGCTTATGCCCGGACGGCCGGCGTTTCCATGCCGGCCGCAACCGCACACGCGAACACAGACGAAAAGGGACGCAAGCAATGAACGAAAAGGGGAAAGCCGGACGCCGCATCGGGCTGGCCGTGGCCCAGATGGGGCCGGTGCACCTGGCCGATACGCGCCGGCAGGTCGTGGCAAGGCTGGTGGAGATGCTGCGCGACGCGCACGGACGCGGCGCGGAGCTGGTGGTGTTTCCCGAGCTGGCGCTCACCACGTTTTTCCCGCGCTACTGGATGAGCGAGGAAGAAGCGCAGGCGCGCTTCTTCGAGGCCAGCATGCCCAATGCCGACACGCAGCCGCTCTTCGACGAGGCGCGCCGCCTGGGCGTGGGCTTTTATCTCGGCTATGCCGAACTGACGCCGCAGGGCGTGCCCTACAACACCGCCATCCTGGTCGACAGGGCCGGCGCCATTGTGGGACGCTACCGCAAGATCCACCTGCCGGGCCACGACGACCACAAGCCCGATGCGCCCTTCCAGCACCTGGAAAAGAAATTCTTCCGGGTCGGCGACGAGCCCTTCGGCGTATGGGACGCCATGGGCGCGCGCATCGGCATGTGCCTGTGCAATGACCGGCGCTGGCCCGAAACCTGGCGCGCCATGTCGCTGCAGAGCGCCGAGCTGGTGCTCCTGGGCTACAACACGCCCTCGCACAACATTCACTGGCCCGAGCCGGTGCACCTGCGCATGCACCACCACCTCATCACGCTGCAGGCCAGCGCCTACCAGAACTGCGTCTGGGCGGCCGCCGCCGCCAAGTGCGGCTCGGAAGACGGCCATCACATGATCGGGGGCTCGGTCATCGTCGCCCCCACCGGCGAGATCGCCGCGCAGACCGTGACCGAAGATGACGAAGTCATCGCGGCCCATGTCGACCTGGACCTGGCCGAGGCGTTCCGCCGCAACGTCTTCGACTTTGCGCGCCACCGGCGTCCCGAGCACTACGCGCTCATCACCGAGCGCACGGGCCCCGGCCCCGCGCTGCCGCGCAAGCCGCTGTAGCCCGCACGGGAAGCCCAAGCGAACCGCCCTCCGCAGCCGGACGACGATCCGGCCCGCGGGGGGCGGAGCAGGCGCCGCGCGTCCCCGGGGACGCGCGGCGCGCCGGCGCTCAGGCCCGGCTCAGTTGAGCACCCGGCCCTTGGTTTCCGGCAGCAGCAGCGCGGTCACGATCACGATGGCATAGGCCCCCGTGGCGAATGCGCCGATGGCCCAGGCCAGGCCGTGGGTCTGGCTCAGGAAACCGACCAGGCTCGGAAACAGCGCGCCGATGCCGCGCCCGAAGTTGTAGGCGAAGCCCTGGCCGTTGGCGCGCACCTCGGTGGGAAACAGCTCCGTCAGGTAGGCGCCGATGCCGCTGAAGATGCCCGAGGCGGCAAAACCCAGCGGGAAGCCCAGGATCAGCATCTGATCGTCGCTCAGGGGCACCAGCGTGTAGATGTAGACCGACAGGGCCGACAGCACCGAGAAAATCAGCAGATTGGCGCGCCGGCCCAGCTTGTCGGCCATGTAGGCGCCCGCGATGTAGCCGCAGAACGAGCCGAGGATGATCACCATCAGATAACCGCCGGTGCCCAGCACCGACAGATGCCGCTCGGTCTTCAGGAAGGTCGGCAGCCAGGTCGTGATGGCGTAATAGCCGCCCTGCACGCCCGTGCACAGCACGGCCGACACCAGCGTGGTCTTGATGAGTTCGGGCGAGAAGATCTTCCAGAACGACGGCTTTTCGGCGGACGCGTCCACCTTGGCGCGCGAACGCTGGAACACCTCGGGCTCCGGCACGTGCTTGCGGATGTAGAGCACCAGGAACGCGGGCGCCACGCCGATCCAGAAGAGCGAGCGCCAGGCCCACTCGGGCGGCAGCACCGAAAACGCCACCGTGTACAGAATGGCGGCCACGCCCCAGCCCACGGCCCAGCCGCTCTGCACCGTGCCCACCGCCTTGCCGCGGTGCTGCGCGCGCACGATCTCGCCCATCAGCACCGAGCCCACGGCCCATTCGCCGCCGAAGCCCAGCCCCTGCAGCGCCCTCAGCAGGAAAAGCTGCTCGAAATTCTGCGAGAAGCCGATGGCCACCGTGCAGATCGAGAACCACAGGATCGTGATCTGCAGCACGCGCACGCGCCCGTAGCGGTCGGCCAGGATGCCGGCCAGCCAGCCGCCCACGGCCGAGAACAGCAGCGTCACCGTGCCCAGCATGCCGGCCTGGCCTTTCTCGATGCCCCACAGGTTGATGAGCGTGGAAATCACGAAGGTGAACACCATGAAATCCAGCGCATCGATGGCCCAGCCGCCGAAAGCGCCGATGAAAGTGCGGCGCTCGGTAGGATTCAGTTCTCTATACCACTGCATGATCTGTCTCTTGAGTCGTTGTATGAAGACGGGCCCGCCAGGGCCCGCCAGAAAAGTCGCGACGCGTCATGCCGCCGGAAAGCCGTAGAGCCGCTGGGGGTTCTCCACCAGGATGCGGCGCCGCAGTTCGGCCTCGGGCGCCCATTGCGCGAGCTGGTTGCGCAGTCGGCCCGTATTCACCATGGGCGAGATGTGCACGTGCGGCCAGTCGCTGCCCCACACCATGCGGTCCGGCGCCGTCTCGATCAGCGCGCGCGCCCAGGGCGTCACGTCGGCATAGGCGTCGAACTGCGTGCCGATGCGGTACGCGCCCGAAAGCTTCACCCACCAGCCATGGTCGGCCACCATGTGCCGCAGCGCCTGGAAGCCCGGGCTCTGCAAGCCCTCGGCCACCGGCATGTGGCCCATGTGGTCCACCACGCCCGGCACCGGCAGCTTGCGCATGCGCGGCAGCAATTCCGGCAACTGGCGCGCGTCCATCAGGAACTGCATGTGCCAGCCCAGGTCCTTGATGCGGCTCGCCAGCGTCTCCATCGCGCCGAAGCCGATGCCGCCGCCGAACAGCACGTTGATGCGCAGCCCGCGCACGCCCGCCGCGTGCATGTCTTCCAGCTCGCGGTCCGTCACGTCGGGCCCCACCACGCCGATGCCCCGCAATTGATCCGGGTGGCGGCGCAGCACCTCCAGCATGTAGCGGTTGTCGGTGCCGTAGACGCTGATCTGCACCAGCACCCCGCGCGACATGCCCTGCGTCCCGAGCATGTCCAGGTACATGGACTCCGTGGCCGGATGCGGCGTATAGGTGCGCTCCGGCACCATGGGATAGGCCGCCGCATCGTCGGCCACCACGTGAGCGTGCGTATCGCAGGCGCCCGGCGGAATCTCGAACGCGGCGGGCTCCTGTTGCGACAGCGGCAGCGGCGCCAGGCAATAGGGCACGTCCGCGTCCGGGCGCGGTCGGATGTCAGTCATGATTTGTCTCCATGGAAATTACCTGCGACGGCTCAGTCTTTGCGCCTGCGCGCGCGCGGCGCGCCGTCGGAAGAGAAAGAAGGGGCGGCGGGCGTCGCGGCCGCCGGGGCGCCGTGCCGCAGGCCGAGGCGGTCCATGGCGCGCAGCAGGTGCGACACTGCCGCCGCGCGCGCCATCACCGCGTCGCGCGCCTCGATGGCCTCGAAGATCGCCACGTGCTCGCGATGCACCTGTTCCGGCAGGCCGGGCTCGCGCTGCGTGTTCTCGCGCGCGGTGCGCACCGTCTGGTAGAGCTGGGTATTGAGGTATTGCAGCAGCCGCAGGTGATATTTATTGCCGCAGGCCGCCGCGATGCGCGCATGGAACTCGATGTCGGCCGCGCTGCTGCCCGCGTCGCGCAGCCCGCTTTCCAGGCGCGCCAGGATCGCCGCCAGCGCGTCCACGTCGGCCTGGCTGCGGCGCTCCGCCGCCAGCGCGGCCACCGCGCTTTCCAGATCGAGCCGCAGCTCGTAGATCGCGGCCAGCTCGGCCGCGTCCAGTTCCTGTCGCCGGGGCAGCTGGAACCCCGTCTCCGGCGTCGTGGCCCGCACGATGCAGCCCACCCCTTGCCGGCTTTCGATATACCCGTGCGCCCGCAGATGCTCGGTGACCTCGCGGATCACCATCGTGCTCACCCCATATGTCGCCGCCAGCTGCTTGCCCGTCGGCAGGCGCTCGCCCAGCGCATACTCGCCGCGCGCGATCCGGCCCAGCAGATCATCCAGGACCTGCCCGGTCAAAGTGCGGGGCCGCTTCAGCTTGAGCATAATGGGGCGGCATCTTACGTCTTCTTATTTTCATAAAACAGCGGGAAAACCCTTATCATCTCCGCGGACGCTCGCCTCCCCGGCCGATCTCCCCCGCGCGCCCGCTCCTGCGGAATACCGCCGCGACACGCCGGCGAATCGTCCACGCTCCGGACGCAGCCGGCGCAAATTCCGCCGCGGCCCTTTCCGGCAGGCATGGCTCGCGCTTAGACTGCCCGGCATCGACATCGCCCGGAATCGCTCGTGGAACACCGCCTGCACAAACCCATCGGCGTCTTCGACGCCGGCATCGGCAGCTATGCCATCGTCCAGGAAATCCAGCGCGCCCATCCCGCGCAAGACCTGCTCTACCTCGCCGACCGCGCCAGCTTTCCCTACGGAAGCAAAACCAAAGACGAGCTCGCGGCCGCGGTGCTGGCCGCCATCGAAGCGCTGGCCGCGCGCGGCGCCGCCGCCGTCGTGCTGGCCTCCAACGCGCCTTCGGTGGTGGTGCTGGACACGCTGCAAGACCGGCTGCCCTTGCCCGTGGTGGGCGTCTACCCGCCCGTGCGGGAGGCGCTGCGCGCCTCCCGCAGCGGCCACGTCGCCGTGCTCGGCGTACAGTCGCTCGTGTCCAGCGCGGAAATCCAGGCTTACATCCGGCGCGAAGCCGCGGGCGCCCGCGTCGAAACCGCCAACGCCTCGCCGCTGGTGGAACACGTCGAAAACGGCGACTTCCTCGCCCGCCCCGCGCCCACCCAGGCCGCCGTGGACCGCTACATGGCGGACCTGCGGCGGCGCTGGCCAGACGTGGACGCCTGCACCCTGTCGTCCACCCACCTGCCCTGGCTGCGGCCATACTTCGAACGGGCCGCGCCCGGCATGCATTTCATCGACCCCGCCCAAAGCGTGGTGGAACAACTGCGCCCCCGCTTCTCCCAGGGCCAAGGCCGCGTCGTCTGCCTGGCCACCGAATCTGCGGCCCATCCGCTCTCGGGATTGCAGGCCATGCTGGATACGCTGGGGGTGCGGTTGAAGCCGGAGTTGATCTCACTTCAATAAATCTCTGGCCATGAGCATGGCCTCGGGAATGTCTCGACATCGCGTAGACAACCTTTTCGCCGGCCATCGCTCGCATTCGAGCCACCTTTCGCATTACTCCGGTCAAGGGGTCGCGGCTCTTACTATTCGGGCTCGGCGCCAAGTTCAAGCCCTTGTATAGCCCACCCACCACGCCTTCCGTCTCGCCCGGAACAAGAAGTAATGTGTCCGGAACACCGACAAAAGCCAATACCTCACCCCTCATCAAATCCTGCGTCCACATCAGGGCACGCTTCTGGGGCCGGCACGGATACCCGTGCGGAAGGCGTGGAACCTTGATGACAACGGAAACCCTGGATGCATTGGGAATCGTCGCCGCACGGTGAGCAGGAAAACGTCAGCAAACCGGATTTCGCCATGAGCAGAGCGCCCTCTTCCAGTAAGCAATGGCAGCTCACCCCTTCACCACGAGAAATAAAACATCCCCTTCGCCAGCACCAGAATCGCCGCCATATGGCACAGCACGCTGACGTGCAGCCGCTCGCGCAAGGCGTTGCCCAGGCGGTTGCGATGCGACAGGGTGAGCGCCGTGACGACGTGCGCCAGCACGCTCACGGCCAGCACGATCTTGAGGGCGAGCAGCGCGGCGAAAGAGGAGCTGGCGGGATGCGCGAGCGCCGCGCGGTACTGCCACGCCAGGTCCAGCCCGGCGAGGTACAGCGCCAGCACGGCCCAGGGCAGCACGGCGCGCACGCGCGGGCCCAGTTGCCGGCCCAGCGCCTTGCGCACCTCGGCGGGCAGGCGCTTTTGCACGGGTTCGAGAAACAGCACCTCGAACGCCACCGTGCCCACGAACAAGACGGCGGCAAACAGGTGAATGATGAGCAGCAGCGGATAGGTCATGCGGGTGTCTCCTGTGGATGACGGCGGCGGCGCGGCCCGCGGTCGGCCCGCCGGAACTTACGATAGCTTCAAATCATCCGTCCGCCCCTGCCGGGCCCGGCATGACCTGGATCAATCCCGCGCGCACGAAAGGGGCCGGGCCGCGGGTGCCGGCCTCTGACGTTGCCCTCTGACTCCGGCCCCTGGCGCTGCCGCCCGGCCCGAAAAGCGGAATAATGGCAGGCACCTTTCCCGCCACGGAGCCGCCATGACCTCCACCGCCGATTCCGGCCGTCCGCTGCCCGACGCGCTGCCGCCGGGCGTGCATGCTTACGGCCACAGCCCGGTATTCACGCCGGAAACCCTCCCCGACGCCCTGAAAGCGGGCCACACGATCAAGGCCGGCACCTGGGGGCTGCTTGAAGTCCGGGAGGGCGCCCTGCGCTTCGTGCTGGACGATCCGCCCCACACCGAAGTGGTGCTGACGGCCGGCCAGCAGATCGTCATCGAGCCGGAAGTGCGGCATCACGTCGCGTTCGAGCAGCCGGGCAGCTTCCAGATCACGTTCTGCAGAGCGTAGGCGCGCCGAAGGGGCTTCTCCCCCCGGCCGGCCGCGCCGCGAGCGGTCCCCCGCCCGAGGGGAAGGACGCATGCCGGGTTGACAAGCCCGGCGCCGCATCGGCAATAATAACGATTACTATTTATGAAAATAGTATGCGTGTGCAATGCCCTGGCGCCCCGGCTTCCGGCCCCCACGGCTTCATCGAAAGGCCCGATCCTGATGAGTACGCCGGAATGCGTCTCCCCCTCTGCCGTCGAAACGCTGTATAGCGACCATCACTCCTGGCTCAGGCGATGGCTGCACCGCCGCCTGGGCAATGCGGAGCAGGCGGCCGACCTGGCGCACGACACCTTCACCCGCCTGCTCAGCACCGACCGCATGCCCGCGCGGCTGGACGAGCCGCGCGCTTTTCTCACCACGGTCGCGCAGCGCCTGGTGTCCAACCACTGGCGCCGCGAAAAGCTCGAGCGCGCCTACCTGGAAGCGCTCAGCCGCATGCCCGAGCCCGCCGCGTGCTCGCCGGAAGCGCGGGCCATCGTGCTGGAAACCCTGATCGAACTCGACCGCCTGCTCGACGGCCTGCCCGCCATCGTGCGGCGCGCTTTCCTGATGTCGCAGCTCGACGGCCAGACCCATGCGCAGGTCGCCGAAGCGCTGGGCCTCTCGATTCCCACCGTCAAGCGCTATCTCGTCAAGGCGCTGCAACGCTGCTAT
This sequence comes from Achromobacter sp. Marseille-Q4962, assembly GCF_943737005.1. Classification (GTDB taxonomy): domain Bacteria; phylum Pseudomonadota; class Gammaproteobacteria; order Burkholderiales; family Burkholderiaceae_B; genus Achromobacter. Next base: position 61,866 of record NZ_CALSFU010000021.1, read on the forward strand.
TTTGCGGATCTCTCTTTTACGGGATGATCCCTGCCTTGGCCGCCTCCTCCTGGTACCGCAGCACCCGCGACGCCGCCGCCGTTTCCCCGGAGGTGGCGGAACGCGCGCTCGAATGGCTGCTGGAGCTGCAGGGCGAGCCCGTGCCGCCCGAGACCATGCAAGCCTGGCGCCGCTGGCGCGCCGCGCATCCCGACCACGAGCGCGCATGGCGGCGCATCGAGTCGGTGCGCGGCTCGCTGCAGCCGCTGGCCTCGCCGCTGAGCGCCGCCGCGGCGCAGGCCGCCCTGGCCCCTTCCGGCTCCCGCAACCGCCGCCGCGCCCTGAAGACACTGGCCCTGGCGGCATTCGCCGGCAGCGGCGCGTGGGGCGTGCGCGAGCACACGGTTTGGTGGCGCGCATGGACCTCCGACTACCGGACGGCGGTGGGCGAACACCGCAATCTGCTCCTGCCCGACGGCACGCGGCTCGTGTTGAACACGGGCAGCGCCATCGACCTGCGCTTCAGCGACGCCGAACGCCGCGTCGTGCTGGTGACGGGCGAAATCTTCATCGCCACCGCCGCCGACGCCCATGCGCCCGCCCGGCCCTTCCTGGTCGAGACGGCGCAGGGCACGGCGCTCGCGCTGGGCACGCGCTACACGGTGCGCCAGCGCGAGCGCGATACCGATATCAGCGTGTTCGAGGGCGCGGTGCAGATCCAGCCGCGGCAGCGCGGCGCCGCGGCGCTGATCCTGCAAGCGGGCCGGCGCACGCGCTACACGGCACAGGCCGTGGCGGCTTCCGAGGCCGCCGATGAAGCCAGCGCCGCCTGGAAGGAAGGCTTCATCGTGGCGCGCGGCATGCGGCTGGACGATTTCCTGGCCGAACTCGGGCGCTACAGCCGCGACGCCCTCTCGTGCGACCCTGCCGTGGCAGGGTTGCGCGTTTCCGGCTCGTTTCCGGTACGCGACGCGCGCGCCGTGCTGGCCGCGCTAAGCGCCACGCTGGATCTGCGCGTGGACGAGCGCGACGCATTCTGGCGCGGGCGGACCCTGCGCCTGGCGCCGGCGGCGCGCGCCCCGGGCTGAGAGGCAGTTACAAAAAAGCGGGCGCCAGGCTGATCCGTTTTCTTGTCTCGGGTGTCAGGGGGAATGAAAACCTCCGTTCATTCCCTTGAAAGGCCCGTTCATGAAACTCCGTCGCGCGCCCCGTCGCCCGTCTGCCCGACTTCTCCGACGCACCGCCGCGGCGCGGCTGGCCGGGCAGCTCGCCCTCGGCGCCCTCGCCGCTCCGCTCGCCTGGGCGCCCGCCTCCGCCCTGGCCCAGACCGCCCACACTCGCCAGTACGACATTCCGCCCGGCCCGCTGGAAGACGTGCTGAGCCGCTATGGCCGCGAAGCCGGCATCATGCTGTCGTTCCGGCCCGAAACCACCGCCGGCCTGCAAAGCGGCGGCCTGCGGGGCGCCTATACCGCGCGCGGCGGATTGGACGCGCTGCTGGCCCGCACCGGCATCCAGGTGCGCATGCAGCCCAGCGGCGGCTACGTGCTGGAACGCCCCGCGGCGGGCGGCGGGGTCGCGGTGCTGCCCGCGGTGACGGTCAGCGCCGCTGGCGTCGCGGGCGGCCTGCCCGAGGCCTATGCCGGCGGCCTGGTGGCGCGCGGCGGCGGCCTGGGCGTGCTCGGCACCGCCGACGCGATGGACGTGCCCTTCAGCACCACCAACTACACTGCCCAAGCCATGCAGGACCTGCAGGCGCGCACCCTGGCCGATGTGGTGGTCAACGAGTCGTCGGTGCGCATGCTGACCTCCACCGCCGGCTTCGGCGAAGACTTCCAGATCCGCGGCTACACCGTGCCCAGCGGCGACGTGGGCCTGAACGGTCTCTATGGCCTGACCTCGGCCAGCCGCATGCCGGCCGTCATCATGGAACGCGTCGAAGTGCTCAAGGGCCCCGGCACGCTGATGAACGGCATCGGCCCCAACGGCAGCGTGGGCGGCGGCATCAACATCGTCACCAAGCGCGCCGGCGACGACCCGCTCACGCGCCTCACGGCCACCTACGAGAACAAATCGCAGCTGGGCAGCCAGCTCGACATGGGACGCCGCTTCGGCCCGAACAATGAATGGGGCATACGCGTCAACGGCTCGTACCGCAACGGCCGGACCGCCATCGACGACGGCAGCCAGCGCCAGGGCGTGGGCGCGCTGGCGCTGGACTATCGCGGCCAGAAACTGCGCTGGTCGCTCGATGCCTATACCCAGCAGGAACGCACCGACAACTTCCGCCCGCAGATCGGTTTCCAGTCTTCGGTGGACGAGCTGCCTTCGCCGCCCTCGGGCCATCGCAATTTCTACCCGGGCACCCGGCTGGAGATCGAAGACGCCACGGTGGCGACCCGGCTCGAGTACGACATCACCGACAAGCTGATGGTGTACGGCGCCGCGGGCTATCGCTACGGCACCGCCGAACAGACCTTCCCTTCGGGCCCGGTCGACGAGGACGGCAACTTCACGGTCCGCAACGCTTATTACGACTCCTATTCGCGCACCTCCACGGGCGACGTCGGTCTGCGCGCGAAATTCGACGCCTGGGGCGTGAGGCACGCCGTCACGCTGGGCGCCACCCGGCTGGACCAGGAGGCGGGCAACTTCTACGTGACCTCGGCCGGCACCGCGCCGTCCAACATCTACCGCCCGTCGGACCTGCCGGAAGTGACCGCCCACCGCGGCTCGCCCAGCAAGGCTTCCGACACCGCGCTGACCAGTTACACGCTGACCGACACCCTGTCGTTCGCGGACGACCGGCTGCTCATCACCGGCGGCCTGCGCAAGCAGCGGGTGGCGCTGGACAACTACTCCACGGCCACCGGCGCGCGCACGTCCTCGTATGACGAAAGCGCCATCTCGCCCCTGGCCGGCATCGTATTCAAGCCGGTTTCCAATGTCTCCCTCTACGGCAACTTCACCGCGGGCCTGACGCGCGGCGGCATCGCGCCCGCCACCGCCGCCAACGCGGGCCAGGTGTTCGCGCCGTACAAGTCCAAGCAGTACGAGGCCGGCGTCAAGGTCGACTGGGGCAGCGTCATGACCAGCGTCTCGGTCTTCCAGATCACGCGGCCGAACGCCATGACGGACCCGGCCACCAACATCTACAGCTTCGACGGCGAGCAGCGCAACCGCGGCCTGGAACTGGCGGCCTACGGCGAAGTGGCGCGCGGGCTGCGGATGATGGCCAGCGCCACCTTCTACGAGGCCAGGCTCACCCGCACCGCGGGCGGCGCCAACGACGGCAACAAGGCCAACGGCGTGCCCAGCGGAACGTTCAACCTGGGCGTGGACTGGGACACGCCATGGGTGCCGGGCCTGAGCCTGAACGCGCGCATCATCCACACGGCGTCTTCCTACTTCAACGCGGCCAACACCATCACCCTGCCGTCCTGGACCCGCTACGACGTGGGCGCGCGCTACGCCACCCGCATCCTGGGCAAGTCGGTGGTCTTCCGCGCCAACGTGGAAAACCTCTTCGACAAGGACTATTGGCTCGCCAGCGGCACCTACGCCACCGTGGCCGCGCCGCGCACCGTGCTGCTGTCGGCGCAGATCGACTTCTGAGGGCGGGGCGGACGCGGCGCCCGCGGCCGTCAGCCCGCCACCGGTTCCATGCGGCCGAAGCGGCCCGCATGGAAATCGGCAAAAGCCTGGCGGATTTCCGCCTCGCTGTTCATCACGAACGGCCCATACCCCACCACCGGCTCGTCGATGGGTTCGCCGGACAGCCAGAGCAGCGCGGCATCGCTGTTGGCCTCGATGCGCACATCCGCGCCGTCCCGCCCGAACTGCACCAGCTGGCCTTCGCGCGCCACCTCGCTGCCGTTGAGCAGCACCGTGCCGTGCAGGATCACCACGGCCAGCGTGCGGCCCGGCGGCGACTGCAGCGTCGCCGCGCGGCCCGCCTGCAGGCGCAGGTCCCACACGTCCATCGGCGTGTGCGTGCGGGCGGGCCCCCGCGCGCCGCCGTGGTCGCCGGCGATGATCCGCAGCGTGCCCGCGCCGTCTGCCAGCGGCACGCTGGGGATATCGCGCGCAAGCAGAATCTGGTAGCCCGGATCGGCCTGTTTGTCCCTGGCGGGCAGGTTCACCCAGAGCTGCACCATCTCGATCCAGCCGCCGCGCCGGGTAAATGCCCGGGAATGGAATTCCTCGTGCAGAATGCCCGATCCGGCCGTCATCCATTGCACGTCGCCCGGGCCGACGACCCCGCCCGCGCCCGTGGAATCGCGGTGCTCCACCTCGCCCTGGTACACGATGGTCACCGTCTCGAAACCCCGGTGCGGATGCGCACCCACGCCCCGCGGCCGCGCCGCCGGCGGAAACGCCGTGGGCTGCGCGTGGTCGAGCAGCAGGAACGGGCTGAGCGCCTTGCCGTGGTCCGTATAACTGAAAAGCGAACGCACCGGAAAGCCGTCGCCCACCCAGTGCGGACGAGGCGCGCTGCGGATACCCTGGATGGTTTTCATCATTTGCCTTCCCCTGTGCGGCGGGCGCGGAAGCGGCCGCCTCGATCATTCCGACAGTCTATTTGCGCAACGAAACAAGGATAAGCCCGCAAATTTCATCCTTTGCGTTCCATGACTGGAACGATGAAAGCTCCCGACCTCAACGATCTCCACCAGGCGCGTGGACGTCATCGCCGAGGGCCTGGGCCTCGCCATCCGCGTGCCCCCCGGGCCCTTGCAGGACAGCGACCTGATCCTGAGAACCCTGTCGGACCGCGGCCAATACCTCGTGGCCAGCCCGCGCTCCTGTTCAAGAACCGGCGGCCCATGCCCCGCGACCCGCAGAACCCCGCCGAACAGCCCGCCATGGACGAGGGCCAGCCGCCGCAAGACCATCGCTGGCGGCTCAACGGCCCCGACGGCGCGGGGTCCGAGGGGCGGCACCTCCCCCGCTGCGTCACTCAGAGCGCATGCCTGCCTTGCGCGATGCCGCCCTGGCCGGCGTCGGCATCGTCCAGCTGCCGCGCATGTCCGTGACCGACGACTTCGCCCGCGGCCGGCGAGCCGGCCGCGCTGCGCATCCGCGCCGCGTGGACCGCCGCCCGACAGGCTTAAACTGCGAAACGGATCGAACCAAGCCACACACCAGGCGCGCACCGGGCCCGAAGGCCGCAGGCGCGCCGACGCCCACAGGAGAGGAGACGATGGAGTCGCTGGACGCGGAGCGCCGCATACCCTTGCCCGCCGGCCCGCAAGCGCCGGAACCGGCCAACGGCGCGCCCCCGACATGGCGCGATGCCCTGCGCGAGCTGTCGCCAGCCTATTTCGGACTGGTGATGGCGACCGGCATCGTGTCGCTGGCCTCGGACATGATGGGCCACACGCGCATCGCGCAAGCGCTCTTCGTCCTCAACATCGTCCAATACGTGGCGCTGTGGGCCGCCTACCTGCTGCGCATGTGGCAGTTTCCCCGGCGCTTCTTCGGCGACATGACCGACCACGCCAAGGGCCCGGGCTACTTCACCCTCGTGGCCGCCACCTGCATCCTGGCCAGCCAGTTCATCCTGCTGCACGACGACGTATCGATCGGGCTGGCCATGTGGGTGCTCGCCGTCGCGCTGTGGTTCGCGCTGACCTACACGATCTTCATGGCATTCACGGTCAAGGCCGAGAAACCGCCGCTGGACCGCAGCATCAGCGGCGCCTGGCTGCTCGCGGTGGTATCGACCCAGGCGCTCGCCGTCTCCAGCGCGCTGCTCGCCGCCCGCATCGGACAGCCGTTCCGCCTGGAGCTGAACCTGGTCGCGCTGTCGATGTGGCTATGGGGCGGCATGCTCTACATCTGGATGATGTCGCTGATCTTCTACCGGTACACCTTCTTCCCCTTCTCGCCCGGCGACCTCTCGCCGCCCTACTGGATCAATATGGGCGCCATGGCCATCTCCACCCTGGCCGGCTCGCTGCTCATCCTCAACGCGCCCCAGGCGCCCTACCTGGTGTCGCTCATGCCCTTCCTCAAGGGCTTCACCGTGCTCTATTGGGCCACCGGCACGTGGTGGATTCCCATGCTGATCGGCCTGGGCATATGGCGCTACGCGGTCCGGCGCTTCCCGCTGCGCTACGACCCGCTGTACTGGGGCGCCATCTTCCCGCTGGGCATGTACGCCGCCTGCACCTGGCAGATGAACCGGGCCATGGGATTCGACTTCCTGGGCTTCCTGCCGCCCGTCTTCCTCTTCATCGCCCTGGCCGGCTGGCTGCTGGCATTCTCGGCCATGATCCGGCGGTTGCTGCGGCTGGCGGGGGCGAAGGCGGGGCGCTGAAGTGCCGGGCTGCGCCGGGCCACGCCGCAACAGACGAGCCACGACAGGGCGGGCAGCGTCGGGCCGGGCCGACGTTTTGGCGGCGCGCCGCGCCGGGTGCCGGCCTTGCCGCGGCGGAAAACCCGGATATCCATATGCAAGCTAAATCGTTGGCGCCCATTCCCGCCAGGCTTACGATGCCTGACATAGCCGGGCCTGCTGCCCGGACAAAGGCTCCCATATGCAACGCCTCGTCTCCCCGATCCTGACCCGCCGCCCCGTCCTGCTGGCCGGCCCCCGCAGTTCGCGCCGCTACGACGCCGTCGCGTCGCAGCAGGCTCAGCGCGACGCGCGCCTGCTGCGAGAATCCGCCCGGCGCATTCTTGCGGTGTCCGCGCGGTACATGCTGCCGGCCGCGTGACGCGCGGCCGTTCCGGCACTTCCGATTTATCCGACCGTCACCGCGCCCATCACGGCCCCGGCCGGCACATCGGGCATCCATATCCTCGACCGCCCCGGCATCACGACTTCGCCCGCTGCCCGACATGCCTCGCGGCGGCGCCGAGCACCGCGACCGCCAGGGCCAGCGGCACAAAAGACACCCACAGCACGGTATCCCAATCGTAGGCGGCGAGCAGCCCTCCGGACGCGAACGAGCCGACCGCCATTGTGCCGAAGACGACGAAATCGTTGAGCGACTGCACCCGGTTTTTTTCTTCCGGGCGGTGGCATTCCAGCACGAGCGCGGAAGCGCCCACGAAACCGAAATTCCAGCCGATTCCGAGCAGGACCAGCGTCAGCCAGAAATGGGAGATCCCGATGCCGGTCAGACCGACGGCCGCGGACACGCCGATCAGCAGCAGTCCGGCCGCCACGATGCGCCCGGCCCCGAACCGGACGATCAGCCGCCCGGTAAAAAAGCTGGGCGCATACATGGCGATGACATGCCACTGCAGACCCAGGTTGGCGTTCTCCTGGGAATGGCCGCAGAGATGCATGGCCAGCGGGGCGGCGGTCATGAGGAAGTTCATCAGCATATAGGAAACGGCGCCGCAGATGACGGCCGTGATGAACCGGGGCTGGCGCGCAATGACGGCCAACGGCCGCCCCAGCGCGACTTCCGCGGGCGTCGGCGTCGGCAGCCGGACTCCCAGCAGAACGAGCGCCGACAGCGCCGCCACCGCGGCCTGCACGAGAAAGGTGGCGGCAAACATGTGCGGTTGCCACAGATACATAGTGTGGGTGACGAGCTGTGGCCCGACCACGCCCGCCGCCACGCCTCCTCCCATCACGAAAGAAAGCGCGCGCGCCCGCAGCGCGGGAGAAACGCCGTCCGCCGCGGCGAACCGGAAAGACAGCACCACGGCCGCGTACGCGCCGCCAAAGAAAGTCGCCAGGCAGAAAAGCCGGAACGAGCTCGACACCACGGCCGCGGCCGCCAGCAGGCCCACGAGCACCCCGCAGCCGGTGCCGGCCAGGAACGCGGCTCTTCTGCCATGGCGGCGCGCGATGGCGCCGGCCGGCATGATGCAGGCCGCCATGCCCACCACGAAAATGGAGATGGGCAAGGTGGCCAACGCCTTGTCCGGCGCCAGCATGTCGCCGACGATCGCCCCGGTGGCGTAGACCACGACGGAATTCGCGCCGGCCAGCGCCTGGGCGATGGTCAGCCGTGCGATGTTGCCGCGCTGTTCCTGCGGCGAGAGTTCCTGGACGGGAATGCTGGGTGCTGCGGGCGCAACGGACGACAAGGCTCACCTCGGTAATAACTAAATAATTATTGGTTATTTAGCGAGAGGATAACGCTTTTGCGCAAACGGCATCGGACGTTCGCTGCGCGTCCGGGGGAAGCCGTCCCGGCAGGGCCGGTCAGGCGCTCCGGCGCGTCCGGTCCATGGTGAGAACCGTGCCAGCGGCATGGTTTCGATTCTGGGAAGCGCGTTTACGAGCGCGCTGAGCCTCAGCGCTTTTCGCTTCCATGCGGCTCGCTTTTTACGCTAAGGCTGTTTCACGTTGAAGCTGTTTTACCTTGGCCGCCAAATGCAAAAACCCGCATCCTCGTATGAGAAATGCGGGTTTCATGGATTGCCAGGCACTGCCTGCAGGTACTGCCTGGAATCAGATCCTGGTGCCGACGGCGAGACTCGAACTCGCACAGCTTTCGCCACTACCCCCTCAAGATAGCGTGTCTACCAATTTCACCACGTCGGCAATCTGGGTGGGCACGGCCGGAAAGGTTTTTCTTCCCCCTCTTGGCACGTGCACTTCTGGCCCTGTACTTCCGGCATCGTACTTCCGGCCTTGTACTTCGGGCCCTGCACTTCCGGCCATGCGCCCAAAAGCGTTACCGGAAAGTCGTGCATTCTAGCACGAAATCCGCTCCGTTGGGAGAACATCGTGCGTGTCAGGGCGAACATTGTCAGGTCCGCCCTGACGGGATTTTACTTCGCGGGCGCGGCCGGGGTTTCGGTCGATTTGTCGCCAGCCGCGGGCTTCTCGGCAGCGGGCTTTTCCTCGCCCGCCGGCTTGCCGCCGGCCGCCGGCGTGGCCGGCGCCGACGGCACGGACGCGTCGGGCTTGGCGGGAGCCGCCGGCACCGAGGCCGCACCGGGCACGGAAGACGCACCGCCCGTGGCGGGCTGGCCGGGCACCTGGGGCACGGAGCGGTCGGCCGGGTAGTCCTGCATCACGCCGGAATCGACGGCCGCGGGGCTGGAGCCCTTGTGGCTCATGTAGGCCAGGCCGGCGGTGGAGGCGAAGAAAACGACCGCGCACCATTTGGTCATGCGCGACAGGAAGTTGGCGGCGCCGGTGGCCCCGAACAGGCTGCCGGCGGACCCGCTGCCGAAGGCGGACCCCATGTCGGCGCCTTTGCCCTGCTGCAGCAGGACCAGCACGATGATAGCCAGCGCCGATATCACTTGGACGACCAGCAGAAGTTTGAGAATCAAGGGCATTACGAACTCCGGAACGGAAACTTAGATAGCGGCGATACGCAGGAATTCTTCGGCCACGAGCGACGCGCCGCCAACCAGGGCTCCATCGATATCGGGCATGGCGAACAAGCTGGCGGCGTTGGCGGCCTTGACGCTGCCGCCGTAAAGCACCTGCACCCTGGCCGCGCCCAGCGCGGCCAGGGCGGCGCGGATGGCGCCGTGCACTTCCTGGGCCTGCTCGGGCGTGGCGCTGCGGCCGGTGCCGATCGCCCACACGGGCTCATAGGCCAGCACCATGCGCGACACGGCCCCGGCGCCCAGCGCCAGAACGGGCTCCAGCTGGCGCTGGATGACGGCCAGCGTGCTGCCGGCGTCGCGGTCGGCCAGGGATTCGCCCACGCAGACTACGGGCGTCAGCCCCGCGGCCAGGGCGGCGCGGGCCTTGTCGGCCACGATCTGGTCGGTTTCGCCGTGCAGGGTGCGGCGCTCGGAATGGCCGGCCAGCGCCCAGCGGCAGCCGAATTCCTTCAGCATGGGGCCGGAGACTTCGCCGGTGTAGGCGCCCTTCTCGTGAGCGCTGACGTCTTGCGCCCCCCAGGAGACGGCGCTGCCCGTCAGGGCCGAAGCGGCCTGGGCCAGATAGGGAAACGGCACGCAGACGCCGATTTCGCAATGGCTCGCAGCATCCGCGGCGCGCAGCTCGGTCAGCAACGCGGCATTCTCGGCCAGGTTGCCGTGCATCTTCCAGTTGCCCAGCACGAGGCGGGCGCGGTTTTCGACTGAAGTCATGGCGCAAGTATCAGAGAAATAGAGTCCAGGAGGCGAGCCCGCACGCACGGATACGGCCGGTACGCAGTCCGGGCCCGCCACGGCGTCGGGCCTGCGGCCGTCCACCGCGAAGCCGCGGCCGGCTGCCCCGTGAACGGTCCCGCGAACCAGGCATACGCCCACGGGCCGACCTGGAAAAAATTCCAGGTCAAACCTTAGATTGTATCCTGTTGTGGGCCGGCGCGCCGAACGAACCGCAAGGCGCGCCGAGGACGCTTCAGACTGTCAGGATGATCTTGCCGATGTTCTCGCCGCTTTCCATCATGGCGTGCGCCTGCGCGGCCTGTTCAAGCGGGAACGTCGCATGCACGATGGGTCTGATGGCGCCCTGCTCCAGCAGCGGCCACACCCGTTCGCGCAAGGCGCGGGCAATGGCGCCCTTGAACGCCACCGGGCGCGGGCGCAGGGTGGAGCCGGTAATGGTGAGCCGGCGGCGCATCACCTGGTTGGTATCCACCTGCGCCTGCGAGCCGCCCAGTTGCGCGATGATGACGATGCGGCCGTCGTCGGCCAGGCACTGGATGTCGCGCGCGATGTAATCGCCCGCCACCATGTCGAGAATGACGTCCACGCCGCGCCCGTCCGTGGCGTTCTTCACTTCCTGCACGAAGTCCTGCGTCTTGTAGTTGATGCCCTTGGCCGCGCCCAGCGACTCCACGGCGCGCGCGCGTTCGTCGCTGCCCACCGTGGCATACACGGGGTTGCCCATGGCGCGCGCCAGCTGGATGGCCGTGGTGCCGATGCCGCTCGCGCCGCCATGCACCAGCAGCGTCTCGCCCTCGGCCAGCCGGCCGCGATCGAAGACGTTGCTCCAGACGGTGAAATAGGTTTCCGGCAGGCCGGCCGCCTCGATGTCGGACAGCCCCTGCGGAATGGGCAGGCACTGCGCCGCGGGCGCCACGCAATATTCGGCGTAGCCGCCTCCCGCCACCAGCGCGCAGACGCGATCGCCCAGCGCCAGGTCGGTGCCGGCCAGGTCGCCGCCCACGATTTCGCCCGCCACTTCCAGACCGGGCAGGTCCGACGCGCCACGCGGCGGCGGGTAAGCGCCCTTGCGCTGGAAGACATCGGGACGGTTGATGCCCGCCGCGCTCACCTTGATCAGGACTTCGCCGGCGCCCGGCTCCGGCGTGGGGCGCTCGACGGCCACCAGCACCTCCGGCCCGCCCGGGCGCGAGATTTCAACAGCCTTCATGATGTCTCCTTGTGCGGTAAATGGATTATTATTGCGCCCTTTGGTGGGCAAGCCGCGCCCCGCGCCGGCTTTTCGTTTGCCTGGCGGCCGCTTGCCCCACCGGAAGCGTGGCCGAGCGGTTGAAGGCACCGGTCTTGAAAACCGGCAAGGGTTTGCGCCCTTCGTGGGTTCGAATCCCACCGCTTCCGCCAATTTTGCTGTATTTAGTGGGTTCTCCGCATGGTTTTCAGGATGAACCCGCCTAAAAACCCGCCTTCCAGAAAGTGATGGGATGCGACGGAAAATGATGTTGTGAGACGACAACGAGCCGCCCCTTGAGGCGGCTTTTTGTTACTTGGTGACGTCCTGCTGACGTTTGACTTCGCGCAGCCGCTTCGCATGGGGCTTCATCCTCGTGACCACGCGCTGCGTAGCTTCCGGGCTCAACCACTTCGGGCCTGCTTCGGATCGGACGTGCTCCATCTTGAGCATCAATGCCTCGCGCTCCTCCGGGGTTGCCAAGCGCCCGTGGATCAGCTTCCCGCGTGGGCGCTCCAAAAATCGTTGCCGCACATCAGGCAGCGGCGGACCTTCACGCGCGGGTCCCTTGAGCCAAAAGGGCCTGATCGTGCTTGAGGTCAGTCGTCATGTGCGACCTCCTGAAACACGTAGATGCCGCGGCGATACCCAGCCTTGTTGTTGAACCAGTCGTTGTCGGCGGGATTGGCCTTGCCGCTCATGACCTCGTTGCAGTGGTCGAGCATGTGGCGGAACCAAAGCGCACGCGGCGACGTATCGCGCGAGCGGGTGGCCCGTTCGGTCAGTTGGTCGAGTTCGACAAGATCAGCGTCGGCTCCTGGGGCAACTACCGCGGCACGCTGGACCTGTCCACGCCGGTCACCGAAGACGGACGCATCCGCACGCGCCTGGTCGCGTCGCACGAAGACAAGAAATCCTTCTTCGACCGCTACGAACGCAAACGCAGCGGGAAGGCGCGGGCTGGGCCTCGTCCGGGGAATACGAATACCGCGATCACAAGTTCGTCCCTTATGCCGGGGTGGTCTACGGCCTCACCCCGACATACCCGGTCTACGCCACCTACACCAGCATCTTCAACTTCCAGGACGAGCGAGATCGCGCGGGGCTGGCAACTCTTCCTCGGCGCCACGCGCTTCATCGCCCAGGACGCGGCTGGCAAGGACATCAACACCGAGCGCCCGCGCACCCTGTTGCGTCCGTTCACCGCTTATCAATTGCCCGTAGACTGGCACCGCCTGACGATAGGCGGCGGCGTCAACTGGCAGAGCCGCGCCTACTACGACGGCGTTGGCCCCAACCGCGAGAGCCAGGAACAGGGAGGGTATGCCATCACCAACCTGATGGCCCGCTACCAGCTCTCGCCGGACCTGTCCTTGCAGGTGAACGTGAACAACGTGTTCGACAAGAAATACCAGCGCGCCGTCAACTGGCATGGCCAGGGCATCTGGGGCACGCCCGCCGAAGTCATGGCCACCCTGCGCTATAGATTCTGAGGCGGACGGCGCGGCCCCGGCGGCCGCGCCGGTTGCGGGCCGCATGACTGGCCATGCTTGCGGCATATTCCCTCCGGCCCGGCACGGGCGTAGGATAGAGTTGCGTTTGTCGTCCCGCTGCGCCCCCCCAACCCTCGGCGGCGCCCCGCCGCCCATTCCTCCGGAGGCCGTCATGATCAAGCACATCCTCATCCCCATCGATGGATCCAGCCTGGCCGATTCCGGCCTGGCGCAAGGACTGGAACTGGCGCGCGCGTTGCAGGCCAGCGTCACCGTGCTCACGGTAATCACGCCCTTCCAGATGCCCTCCTCGGAAACAGTGCGCTTCGAAGGCATGCGGTCGGTCTACGAGGAACAGTCGCGCGAACTGGCGCGCTCGTATCTGCGCGAGGCCGAAGACAAGGCCAAGGCGGCCGGCGTGCCATGCAAGACGGACCTGCGTGAACACGAGGCCATCTACCAGGCCATTGTCGATGTCGCCGTCACGCAGGGCTGTGACCTGATCGCCATGTCTTCGCACGGCCGGGGCGGCGTGGCGGCGGTGCTGCTGGGCAGCGTCACGCAGAAAGTGCTGGCGCACTCCAAGGTGCCGGTGCTGGTGTACCGCTGAGCCCGCCGCCGGACCGCCTTCGCGCCGTGCGCGCCGGCAGGCTCACGCTTGCCTGGCGCGAAACGTCGGCGGGATGCCCGCCGCCGCCACCCCGCTGCGCAGCGTTTCCCGCGGCAGGCTGGCCGCCAGCAGTTGGCGCGCCTCGATGAGTCGCGCGAGATCCACGCCGGTTCGATAGCCCATGCTTTCCAGCATGAAAACCAGGTCTTCGGTCACGATGTTGCCCGATGCGCCGGGTGCGAACGGGCAGCCACCCAGCCCGCCGAGGCAGGCGTCGAAGGCGCGTATGCCTTCTTCGAGCCCTGCCAGCGCATTGGCCAGCCCCAGGCCCAGGGTGTCGTGCAGATGCAGCTTGACCAGCCGGGCCCCCACCGCGTCCTGCGTAGCGCGCACGGCTTGGCGCACGCGTCCCGGATGCGCATAGCCCACGGTGTCGGCCAGCGCCAGCTCGTCCACGCCGGCGCGTTCCAGCGCGGCGGCCACCGACGCCACGCGGTCGACGGGCACCTCTCCCTCCATGGAACAGCCGAACGCCGTCGCCACGGCGGCGTCGATACGCACGGGTCGCGGCTGTGCGTGCAGCCAGTCGGCGATGGCGGCCACCACGTCGATCTGCGCCTGGGTGCTCTTGCCCACGTTGGCGCGGCTGTGCGTGTCGCTGACCGATACCGGAATCGCCACCACCTGCGCGCCCGCCTCGTAGGCCGCGATCGCGCCCTTGAGATTGCAGGCCAGCGCGCAGACGGCGATGCCCTCCAGCGCCAGGGCATGCGGCAGCACCTCCCCGGTGTCGGCCATGGCCGGGACCAGCCGCGGCGATACGAAGCTGCCCACCTCGATTTCCGGCAGCCCGGCCGCGGCCAACTGCGCGATCCAGTGCAGTTTGTCGGCCGTCGCCATCGCGCCGCGCGCCATCTGCAAGCCGTCGCGCGGCCCCACTTCGCAGATCCGGACCGTCTCGCTCATTGCCGCCTCCGCTATTGCTGCACCCTGATGCCGGCCGCCGCGATGGCTCGCCGGGCCTTGCCGATGTCCTGGCGGATCAGCGCGGCGAACTGGTCGGAGCTCGCCGGCTCGGCCTCCAGCCCCTGCGAGGCCAGCGCGTCGCGCACGTCCTGGCGCGCGAGCAGCCTGTTGAAGTCGGCGTTCAGGCGCGCCACCACGGCCGGCGGCGTGCGTGCCGGCGCGAGCACGCCATAGTAGGTCACCATGTCGCAATCCTTGTAGCCCAGCTCCGCCACGGTCGGCACGTCCGGCAGGGCGGGATTGCGCCTGGGCGAAGTCACGGCCAGCGCCCTCACCTTGCCCGCCTTGATAAGCGAGGCCGCCGATGAAATCGACGAGCCGGCGAACTGCAAATGCCCGCCCATCAGGTCGGCCAGCGCGGGCGCGGACCCTTTGTAGGGCACGTGCTGCATCTTCACGCCGGCGGAATGCTGCAGCATCTCCATGGCGATGTGCACGCCGCCCCCGGTGCCCGAGGTACCGTAGGAAATCTTGTTGGGGTCCTTGCGCGCCGCCTCGATAACTTCGGGCAGGCTCTTGTAGGGCGAGCTCTCCGCCACCAGCAGCACCATGGGCGTAGTGGCCACCAGCGCCACGGGAGCCAGGTCCTTGATCGGGTCGTACGAAACCTTCATCAGCAGCGGAATCAGCGTGACGTTGTCGGACTGGCCGATCACCAGGTCGTAGCCCTGCGCCGGCGCCCGGGCGGCCTCGGCCAGCCCCAGCGCGGTGCCCGCGCCCGGCTTGTTCTCCGGCACCACCGCCCAGCCGTTCAGCTCGTGCAGCTTGGACCCCATGAGGCGGCCGATGTAGTCGGTGCCCCCGCCCGGCGTGGACGGAATGATGATGCGGATAGGCTTGCTCGGATAGTCCTGCGCCTGTGCGGCGCAGGCCAGGGCCATGGCGGCCACGGCCAACAGCTTGCGTACCATGTCGTCTCCTCTTCGATGAAAAAGCCGGGCGGTCTGGCGCCGCCTCGGGGCCGGGGCCGCGCCCCGGATCCATTCATGCAATCACGCCCGCCTCGCGCAGCGCGTCGATGCGCTGCGCATCCAGCCCCATACGCAGCAGAATGTCCCGCGTGTGTGCGCCCCGGGCGGGCGGGTCGGAGCGCTTGCCTGCCTTGCGTCCGTCGAATTCGATGGGCAGCGCGGCCGCGGAAATCTCCCCGCCCTCCGGCAGCCGGGTCTTGAGCAGCGCGCCGCCGGCCTTCAGGTGCTCGTCGTCCAGCAGCTCGTGCGGCTGGCGTATCGGCCCGTACGACAGGTTGGCCGCCTCCAGCGCCGCGCACAGGTCGGCGGTCTTCCACGACTTGAGGATTTCGGCCACGCCGGGCACCAGCCACGAACGCGCCGCCTCGCGGTCCACTGCCGTGGCCAGGCGAGGGTCGGCGGCCCACTCCGGCGGCAGAAAGCGCTGCGCGAAATTGCGCCACTGCGCATCGCCCACCACCGCCACGAATACCCGGCCGTCCGCGGTGTCGAACACGTCGTAGACACCCCAGGGCGGACGCCGCTCCGCGCCCATGGGCTTGGGCGCGTCGCCCGTGAGCTGGTATTGCGCAATGAACTGCGCCACCAGCAGCAGGTTGTTCTCGAACAGCCCCGCACGCACGTGCCGTCCGCGACCGGTGGCGTGCCGGTCGTGCAGCGCCGCCAGGGCGCCCACCACGCCGAACGTGCCGCCCAGGATGTCGTTGACCGAAGCGGCCACCCGCTGCGGCGCATCGACGCCGCCATTGATGTAGGCCAGCCCGCCCATCATCTGCACCACCTCGTCCAGCGCGGTGCGGAGTTTGTACGGACCCGACAGGAAGCCCTTGAGCGACACATAGATCAACCCGGGGTTCGCGGCGGACAGCGATTCATAATCCAGGCCGTACTGGGCCAGGCCGCCGTCGCGGAAATTCTCCACCACCATATCGGCCCGCAGCGCCAGCCGGCGCGCGAGCTCGCAGCCCTCGGCCGACTTGAGATCAACCGCCAGGCTCTGCTTGTTGCGGTTGAACACGGGAAAATAGCCGCTGCCCGATCCCTTCAGGCGGCGCGTGCGGTCGCCTTCCATCGGCTCCAGCTTGATGACCTCGGCCCCCAGGTCCGCCAGCGCCAACCCGGCGGCCGGGCCCATGATCATGTGGGAAAGCTCCAGAACCCTGATCCCGCGCAGCGGCAGCTCCGAGCCGTCCATAAACGGGCTACCCGACATCTTTGTCATCCACCTATCCTCATGGCTGTATTTTGGTTGCGGCGCCAGCACGGCCATGATCGCGGGCCCGCTTCCGGCGGAAAAGCGGTCTTTCAGAAACGGGGCATTCTCTTTTCGGAACGTCCGGGTTACCCCCAGGCAGGCCCGGCCTCGGGCCTGCTCTCTGCGGGCAGCACGCCCAGATGCGCGAGCCAGGCCCGCGCCGCCGGGGCGAGCGTGTCCGGTTCCCGCACCGCCACGCAGATGCGCGTGGCCGCCCACGGTCCGCTCAAGGCAATGAAACGCAGCTCCGGCCCTCCGTGCCTGTCTTTGAGATACAGCGGCACCACGCCGACGCCCAGGCCGCGCGCCACCAGCGCGCATATGGTTTCGTGGGCGCTCACCCGCGCGCTGATGCGGCGCCGCACGCCGGCCTCGCGCGCGGCGCGCTCGAACACCTCGCTGATGCCGTTGTCGCGGTTGAGTTCGATCTGCTCGTAAGGCAGCAACTGCGCATAGTCCAGCACGTCGCGGTCGGCCAGCGAATGCTGGGCCGGCACCACCGCCGCCAGCTCGCAATGCCCGTACGGAAACACCTGCAGGCCCTCGTGGCTGAAATCCGAGCCCACGGCCACGTCCGCGCGTCCGTGCAGCACCTCCTGGAACACCTGCCGGGTCGTGTCTTCGGTCAAGGACAGCTCGATCTGCGGGCAGGCGCGCCGGAACGACTGGATGCGCTCGGGCAGCTCGCCCGCCAGCGCCGCCACGCTCACCGCCAGCCGCACCCGGCCGCGGATACCCGTGGCGAACCCCCGCATCTCCCGGTGCATGCGCTCCATGGCGCGCAGCACCATGCGCGCGTGCTCGGCCAGCGCGTTGCCCGCCGGCGTCGCCTGCACCCCGCGCACGCCGCGCTCCAGCAGCGGCACGCCGAACGCCTCTTCCATCTCGGCCATGCGCTTGCTCACCGCCGAAGGCACGAGATTCTCCCTCGCGGCCGCACGCGCCAGGCTGCCCTCCTCGAGCGCGGCCAGGAACAGGCGCAGGGAAACGGGATCGATATCGCGCGGATGCGGGTGTGCGAACGGGAGCGGCTTCATGCCGGAAAGTGTCCCCGCCTGCCGCGGCCCGCGGGATCGGGGTTTCCCCTAGGGCCTGTCAGCCCGGCCGCGTCTGGCCTGACGCCCGCCCGATTGTCCGCCTGTGCGACGCTCCTTTCAGGGTGAGCGCGCCCTGGCCGCAGGCCGCCCTGGTGGTATAGTCTCGCCCTCCGGCGGCCGCGCGCGATGCGTGCGCGCCGGCCCCGCTGCCGCCCCAGGGCCGCGGCGCCCGAGTGGTGAAATTGGTAGACACAAGGGACTTGAACAATTTGAGCCCGCCGGGGGAAACCCCGGCGGTGCAGCCCGTCAAACTCGGCGAACGCCCTGGACCCCGGTCCGAGCCAACGCCGAGCCAAGCCTGGCCCCGCTGGCCAGGAAGGTGTAGAGAGCAGACGGCGGGCGCCTAAGGCCGCGAGGCTATGGCGAAGGCGTGCTCCAGACCACGAACAGCCCTGCTGGCGGCGAAAGCCGAAGTGGTAAGAAAATCCCTCGGCCGCAAGGCCGTACCGGTTCGATCCCGGTCTCGGGCACCATTTCCTCTATTCTTGAGCCGGTGTTGCATGCGCCGGCCCTTTACCGTGACCCCCATCCCACCTTTCATCGTCATCGACGCCTGCGTCCTCATGTCCGGCATTCTGCGGCGGCTGTTGCTGCGGCTGGCGCAGGCGGGGGTGTATGCGCCGGTCTGGACGGACCGCATCGGCGAGGAGTGGCGGCGCAATGCGGCGCGGCTGTGGGAGATTCCGCCGGCGGTGCTGGAAGAGCAGTGGCAGGACATGAATGCGCGCTTTCCGCAGGCGCGCGAGGCGGACACGCAGGCGTACGAGGCCGGCCTGCGGTATAGCGATCCCAAGGATTTCCACGTCATCGCGGCGGGCCTGGCGCGGCGGGCGCGCTGCGGGCTGCAGCAGCCGCCGGCGGTGCAGGTGCTTACCTGGAACCTGAAGGATTTCAACCGTTCGGAGCTGCGTCGCCAGGGGCTGGATGTGTTCAACCCCGACCGCATGCTGTCGCGGTGGTGGGAGGAAGGCGCGGACCGGATGCGGGAGGCGCTCGCGGCGGTGCCGGACGATTATGTGGCGCTGGGGCGCGAGCCCGAGCCGCTTGCGGCCACGCTGCACCGCGAGCGTCTGTACCGGCTGAAGAACCTGCTGGCGCGCGAGGCAGCGGCGCGCTCCTGAGCCTCAGTGATCGTGGTTGCTGGCGTGGAAGCCGGCGGCGTTGAGCATGTCGATCACTTCCTGGATGTGCTCGGGGCCACGGGTCTGCAGCACGAAATCCACTTCCACGTTGCGCACGGGCAAGGCGGTGAAGGCGCGCTGGTGGTGCACTTCGGTGATATTGGCCTGGGCGTCGGCGATGAGCTTGGTGGCATGGGCCAGCGCGCCGGGCAGGTCGCGCAGGTCGACGCGGATGCGGGCGAGGCGGCCGGCGCGGACCATGCCGCGCTCGATGAGTTCGCCCAGCATGAGCGGGTCGATGTTGCCGCCGGTGAGCACCAGCCCGATGCGCTTGCCACGGTAGCGGTCGCTGCCCTCTTCCTGCGCGCGCAACAGGGCCGCCAGGCCGGCCGCGCCGGCGCCCTCGACGACGGATTTCTCGATTTCCAGCAGCACCACGATGGCGTGCTCGATGTCGCTTTCGCTGACCAGCTCGATGCGGTCGACGAGCTTGCTGACCACGGGCAGGGTGAGGTCGCCCGGCGATTTGACGGCGATACCCTCGGCGATGGTGTAGGCGCCCTGCGGCAGCGATTCGCCGCGCACGGCGCCGTACATGGAAGGAAAGCGCTCGGTCTGCACGCCCACGATCTCGATGCCGGGCTTGAGCGCCTTGGCCGCCGTGGCCATGCCCGAGATCAATCCGCCGCCGCCGATGGCCACGACCAGGGTGTCGAGTTGCGGCTGGTCTTCCAGCATTTCCAGGGCCACGGTGCCCTGGCCCGCCATGACGGCCTCGTCGTCGTAGGGGTGGATCATGACGAGGCCGCGCTCCCGGGCCAGCTGGTAGCCGCGCGCCTTGGCGTCGTCGAAGGTGTCGCCGGCCAGCACGACTTCCGCGCCGAAGCGGCGGGTGTTGGCGATCTTCACGGTGGGCGTGAAACGCGGCATGACGATCACGGCCGGCACGCCCATGCGCTGGGCATGGTAGGCCACGCCCTGGGCGTGGTTGCCCGCCGAGACGGCGATCACGCCCTTGGCGCGCTCCGCTTCGGTCAGGGTCAGCATGCGGTTGAGCGCGCCGCGCTCCTTGAACGAGGCGGTGAACTGCAGGTTCTCGAATTTCAGCCAGATTTCCGCCCCGAAGATGTCGGACAGCGTGCGCGACAGGGTGAAAGGGGTTTTCAGCACCTGGCCGCGCAGGTTCTCGCGGGCGGTCTGGATGGAGGCGATATCGATCACGTTGGCGATTCCCGGTTAGCGCACAGGCAGGAAATTGAAGAGCAGCAGGCCCTGGGCGTAGTTGATGCCGATGCGCCGTGAATTCTCTCCGAGCAAGTTGGCGATGAGATCCAGCCGGCCGATGATGGCGCCGAATTCGCGCTCGAAGCTCAGGTTGGAGGCGGTGGCGGACATTTCATTGGCCAGCAGGAGAGGTTCGCCCTGCTTGTTGCGGCGCGTCGCCAGCAGCCAGGCGGCCGCCTCGACGTTCCGAGCGGCATTGTAGACCCGCTGGCCGTCCAGCGCGTCGGAAACGTACAGCCGGGTCTTGCCGTTGTGGGCGGTGATGATGGTGTCGGCCAGCCCGTAGATGAAGGCGGCCACCCGATCGCCCGGGTAGCCCGGGTCCAGCGACACCGCGAGGATCTGGATGTCGTGCAGGCCGGACAGATCGGCCGGCGGAACCCGGTTCTCGATGGCGTGTTTCACGCGCGCCACCGCCGCGGCGTGGTCCGGCACGCCGCTCTTGCGCCATTCGCGCGGATTGCGGCGGTAGAGCTTGTCGAGCAGCGCATAGAGGCTGGCGAGATTGTCCCGGACTTCGAGCGTGACGGTGCGGTTGAAATCGGTCTGGGCGAACTGGTCCGCCGACATGGCCTCGCTCCTGGGCCCCGGCTGCCCCGGCTGCCCGCCGGCGCAACCGCCCAGCAGCAAGACCGCCGCCAGCGCCATGCCGCCCAACGCCGGCCTTTTCCTCATGCCCTCACCATCCGAATCCTCCCCAGGCCGCGCCCGGGACCGGGCGGCATCGATTCCACGCGCACGAATTTACCGTAATACCGCCGCCGGGCGCCAACGGCGAAGCGGCGCACGCGCACGGGATGGCCCGCCCCGGGATGGCCCGCCCCGGGAT
>NZ_CALSFU010000022.1 GCF_943737005.1 Achromobacter sp. Marseille-Q4962
GCCGGCTTCCACCCGTTTGATGGCTTCGATGATCTGGCTGTCCGTGAATCGTGACTTCTTCATGCTGTAGAACTCCTCAACGAGAAAATTCTACTTCTGACCTCAACGCTTTTGCGGGGGGATTACCGGCACAGCCGTTCGAGCTTCTTGCGTTCATCGGCCCTGGCCGCCACGCCGGCGTGCAGGCTGGACCCGGCTACCTTGCCAATCCCGTCACCGAACGGATCACCACTGGTCGGCAGAGTTTGCAAAGTGAACACCTTTCGCCCCGCCTGTGAACCGACAGCGATACGGTAAGTGATCGAGTGCCCCAGCAGGGGTGTCATCGGGTCGTCATCCACCGCATCCGAGGCCAGATAGCTGTTTTCGACATCCCGTTCCAGCAGGCCTTGCCGTTCCAGATAGCGACCCACCCGGTGGGCGATGGTGTGCGTCAGCTGGGTGAGCTCTGGGCTGGTCGGCGCCTTGACCCAGCGGAAACGCGCTGAGCCGTGGGATTGCTCGACATACACACCGTCGAGAAACAGCATGTGGAAGTGAACATTCAGATTGAGCGCCGATCCAAAACGCTGGATCAGGGTGACCGCGCCCGTCTTGGCCACTTGGTGGGTATGGCCCGCTTTCTTGACCAGGTGCGTGGCAATGACGCGGTAAACGATGCCCAGCACCCACCCCATGATCTCGGGCCGGCTGGCAAACAGGAAACGCAGCTGAAACGGGAAGCTCAACACCCACTGACGCATGGGTTGTTCAGGCAGTACTTCATCAACCAGCAAGGCGGCACTTTCGGCCATCCGCCGCGCCCCACAGCTCGGGCAGAAACCGCGACGCTTACAGCTGAAAGCGACCAGGTGCTCGGCGTGGCAAGACTCGCAGCGAACCCGTAGAAAGCCATGCTCCAGCCGCCCGCATTGGAGAAATTCTTCAAATTCCCGTTGCACATAGCCCGGCAATTCCTTTCCCTGCTCTGCCATAAGCGCAGCGAATGCCGGGTAATACTCGTCAACGATCTGATAGAGAAGGGTTTGCTCGGGTCGGTGGCTCTGGTAACGACCAGTATCCCGATCCCGGCTGGCCGTCCTGGCCGCCACATGAGGCATGTTCCGCGTCCTTGCAATACTGTGTTTACATACAGTCTATCGCTTAGCGGAAAGTTCTTTTACCCTCAGCCGAAATGCCTGCCGTTGCTAGACATTGCCAGCCAGTGCCCGTCACTCCCACTCAATGGTGTTTTGACTAAAAAAAACCATTAAATTCATATAGTTGCATGAGAATTTAAATCAAATACCATGATTAATACCACGTCACCACACATAGATTTGGTGACAGGTTTAAGACGCCAGAATGGCCCTATCACATTCCAAAACGACATACTCCGGCACATTATCGAACTTGTGGGGATTTAGCTGCATCACATATTCGTTCTCGATGTGGAATGACTCGTTCACAAATTTCTGAAGAATGCTATCCTGCTCCCCATTGGCGGAACCATGCACTTCCTTAAAGATGCGGAAAAGCTGGATTTTGTCGTACCCAACGGTAGCTTCTGTGAAGCGACGCTTCATCTCTGCTTTATCTTTAATCGCAGCAAGCACCGCCGAGTAATCAAAAGCCGGGATGAATTTCTTGATGCCAGCTTCGGCGTTCGCAATCTGTTCAGCATTCATAGCGATATCGCCCACGGCAGATTTTAGAATTGGCACGTCCCTAGCGTGTAAAAGATTGGCCAAATAATTATATTCCGCACCTAGATCATTGATGATCTCAAAATGCCTCCTCAAATATATGCACTTTATAACTTCATCATCAAGTTCGTGAATATTATCACTACATATCTGCGCGAATGTTTGAATATTTTCCTCTCTAATCTCCACCTCGGACACTACACCCGCTTTCGACGCCAGAAAATATGCCGTTGGCTTAGGATGTTGGAATAATCGCTTAACGCCACGTATAACATCTATTGCAGGTTCAATATCATGTGTCAGCATAAGGACGGTCGTATCACGAAGACTTGCCTTGCCTCTAAACAACTCGTTCAGAATGGCGAATTTCTTCGTCTTATCAAAGCTTGAGACAGGATCGTCCAAGACCGCCAACCCAGGTTTTTCCCTCAGAACCTGATACATGAATAGAATAAGAGCGAAGGCGTTCCTTTCTCCATAGCTTAGGTGCTGGGCCGCTGTCTCAATATGTTCGTCATGGTCTTGGTGTACCAGCTTCATCTTGTAAGACTCGGCTTCAGACTTGATAACTACGCTGTATTTGTAGCCAGCCGACTTCAGAAAGCCATTAATGCCATCTTGATTTTCCGCGACGGTCCTCTCAATTAGCTTTTTATGCTTGTTGATCTTACCTTTAAGTTCTCCCACCTTCTCCGCCAACTCTTGGAGCTTAGCATTTACGGGATCAACCACAGATTTAGTATCTGCCGAATTAAGCCTCCCAAGAAGGCCGAGATCAATTCTCAGCTTGCTGATTTCGTCTTCAATTTTCTCAACATCTCGAAGTGCAAAAAACGAGATAGATCGTAACCCTTCGAGTTTTGCAATGAGCGTTTCAACGTCGCCTCTAAGGGCGCTTAGGAAATTAGTTTCTTCTAACGAAAGCTCAACCTTTGATTTTGTGATTTTCTCCAAGCTCTCACGGCAGGCATCATCAAAATATTTTCCCAATCTTGCAATGATTGCCTGTAACGCACTCAAATGCTCAACGGACTTTGAATCGTATTCTTTGGCAACTGCTTGCGCCACGTCCTTCTTATCAGTACCTTGAAAACTAGAAGAACAATAAGGGCAGTTATCCGACAATTCCAAGAAGGAATTACCTTTAGTCTGCCAAGCTATCCACGTCGCCGGTTGATCACTTTTTATAAATTCTTCAAATGGCTTGAGATGTTCTGGAATATTTGCAATTTTATTTCCGGAACCAAATGCTTTATATCCCTTGCTTGACTTGGAAAGCGCCCCCGTTTTTGTAACTCCAAATGCATCACGAAGTTCTTTCAGGTCTGATATAGCATTGCCCAAGTTCTCATTTCCGTCGAAGGCCGCCTTAATTCCTTGGAATAGCGCTTCTATCTCCTGCATAGCAGCAAGAAAATCATCTGTCTTGATGAATATTTCAAAACTATTCTTGAGGACTTCATCCCGCTGGAATGCAAATTGCGACACATAGGTGTCGTCAAAAACCAAAACCGACCTTATATCTTCAACCCCAACCACAGACGGATCAAACTGCCCTGCAAACGCACGATGTTTAAAGGGCTTCAATTTTTGAAGCGTTCCATCATCGCTCACGGATGCTAGGATTGCTTTCGCTATTGAGCTTTTCCCCAATCCATTAGGACCGTACTTTATATTAAGCGTGCCCTTATTGATCCGAATCTCAGCACTTTCGATGCTGTTGCAGTTTTTTATCTGAATCGTAAATGCAGACATCCCTTCCCCCCTTACAGTTTATAAAGATACATTTATAAATTGCAGAATTTATGCACTATTAAAATATATAAAACGCATTCTATTAGAAAACTTGAGAAGTACTCTTATCTCAGTTTTTAAGGCGCCGTATGGCGTGCGCTCAATCCCCCTTTCAG
This sequence comes from Achromobacter sp. Marseille-Q4962, assembly GCF_943737005.1. Lineage (GTDB taxonomy): Bacteria > Pseudomonadota > Gammaproteobacteria > Burkholderiales > Burkholderiaceae_B > Achromobacter. The sequence goes on from NZ_CALSFU010000022.1 coordinate 3,596, forward strand.
TTAATTAAGGTTCCAAGAGCCGCCGCGATATTGGTATGCACCATCAAGGATGCCAGCCAACCACACAGGCACAGTCGCGGTCTTAAACCCGCCGAACTGAACCGGTTGCTCGCCCTCGGTGTCCAGCATCGCCACCGGCAACTCGGGCAGCATGCCAGTACCGATTCCACTAGCCGGAAACACGTTGCCGAAATCACGCTTCAACAATAGGCGTGACGTGGCCTTTCCTAAGGTCATGAATGTCTCTTTGCGAACCAGCCAGTAGCACTCAACGCCCGATGCAGCGTACCGCTCCTGCCGACGCGTGAAGTCGCGTAGATGCTGGTAGGAACGTTGCAGCTCGATGACGATGGTGCGACCGGAAGCCGAGAAGAGAACATCAGCCTCCCACTTGTCGCCGCTTGGTGATCGGCCCGGCACCTCGTCACGGTTTTCGATACCCATGCCGGTCAAGGCGGCCATCACTGCGGCCTTACCCGACTTATGCCATTTAGTCTCGGGCGCAGTGCCGCACTCCTCCGACAGATGAGCGAAGAAAGGTAAACCATTGATGCTTGTCTTGAGTACTGCCGGTGCCTTGCAGCACGGCATGACGAAGTCACCTAACTGCGCCGTCTGTTTCAACGCCTCCCACTCGGCGCCGGGAATGGAAGCCGCATCTACCGGCCGACCGTCGCGTGTCCAAGCTGCTTGCGTCATAGTTGTCTCACCGGAGAGCCCGAACGTTTGCAGTCGCTCCCGAACGCCTCGTCCATCTGCCGCAACAGAATTGCCAGCTCGTCCGGGTTGCCGTCACGACGGACTTCGGCAAGCAACTCCGCTGCATAGGTCGGATCGGCTCGGAAGTACTCGGCCATGGCCTCTCTATGTGGTCTGTCTTTCATTTGATGCCATTCTCCTAGCCAAGGTCATGATATCTGCACCATCCTTACCCCGATAATAGACGTCTATTCGTCCTCCATCACCTTTTCGTAGGTACAGCCCCGTCTGATAGAGGCCTCTTGGATTGTGAACTTCGGGCCTAATTCTATCTGTAGCGCATGCATACGCAGACCAAAGAAATCGAAATGTTGAAGGTCTGTCTTTAATTCATCAATAAATGTAGATTTATAGGCGTTTGCATCAAACCCTTGAAACGGCACTCCAGCCGTATCCAATGCAGCAAAAACTCTCGAAACCGCAGAATTAAATATCGGCAACAAGTCCAAATACACCTGCTTGGTAGGATAGCGATCTTTTTTTGCTTTGGCCCACACTCTCTCGAAGGCAAGGCCATTTTCCAGAGTGATAAATCTAGATAAAGCATTGCCCTTACCCATTGGATTTATGTGCACCGATTCACGACGTGGGTCGAGGCGACTGTATATATCTTCCAACTTGATCAAGTGCATCATCGGCGGGGGATTGCCACCCGTCGTTCGATGCCTAGCCATTAAATACTCCGCTCCAAGCAGACGCTCTGGCTCCCCGTCCAACCAAATAGTCTGAAGAAGACTATGGAACAAAGGATGGTCACGATGATGAAGAGCATTACGAATAGCAATTAGGAGACTGGTATCCGGATGAGCATGAAAGTCAAACACCCCTTGCGATACATCATATAACGTATGAAAACTCTCAAGATTTTGCTCAAATGCGCGGTCGAGGTTGTGGATAGCCTCTTCACGGTCGATTGCTGCCAGCCCTCGATATCTGATGAAGGCTTCACCATAGAGCCGCATGGCGTTGGCAAAACGCCCAATAGCATTGGTAATAATTGTTACATTGCCCATTTGCGTCCTCAGCACGGCAGTATTTATAGACTAATTATTATGAATGCTCGATTGGATTGCACAATCCAATCGAGCATCTGACAAATGAAATCGCTGGATATACGGATATCGACATAAAATATCGGGATACTCACGCTCTCAATTGGATTTGCATTGGGATAGATAAGAAGCGATATCATCCTTACTTACGTGTCGAGCATGTCCCAGTCATCCCCCAAGACCCATCGCAGGGCAGAGAGCTTCCCATTGAGCATCCCCCATTCAAAGTCGCTCCAAGGCCCAGTATCTTCATATTTATCCCTGACCCGTTGAGCTGCAATTTCTGCTTGGCCGAGGATATCTTCGTGAATCACATCATTGCCATAGCGTTTTGTGCCAGCGGGGACGATCTCTATGTCACCATTATCTAGGTGATACATCATGTTCATATGGCGGTTGTACCAAACTTTATCGAACAACTCGTCCATCGCAGACATGATTTCCTGAAGCCCACGAGTTTCGTCCTCCCAAGCAAAGCTATTCTCATAGTGAAATTCTTCAAGATCGAGCAAATCCTCGATGGCAGAGCTTGTGGCGTTAAAGAATAAAGAGCTGCTGCCGTCAAAAATATCTGCGAAATCGTCGTGTGGCTGCCTGTGGTCTTTGCCGGAAAAATCCGTGACATTATGAGTGACAAATCTAAAGGTTTCGTACTCACTTGCGTGTGACACCCGAAACTCTTGGAAAGTCTCTGCTAACACTGCGTCAGCAACACTATTCTTCTGCTTATGAAACGGTGCCTTCTTAGCGATAGCCCGCTCTGCTGCTCTGATTTTTGCGGCATCAGAGATTATAACTTCGTGGGCCATGTCAAAAAGTTTGGTAACACGATTTACTGTGTTCCGATTTACTTCGGAAAGAATAGGCAGCCTGTGATTAACATCATCCAAGGTTTTGAGCGCAGTCTCTTTACCTTCACCGCCAAACGACTCAACCACCCCTTTAATTACTCGAAATTCACTGGCGAGCCGTTTGCGCGTAGCCTCAATCACCCTATCTTTATTTCGTTCGTACTCGGCACGTATCAGATCGGGCAGTAGTATTTTGATACTCCCATCCTGCACCAGATGTTCTATGGCAGTAAGCATCGGCAATTCAGCTTTTTGAGACGAAATATCAAGCCAAACACATGTATCGAGCATTATTAGATGCATTGAAGCTCCTACTAATTATTCTTTCCAAGATTCAATCCATACACTTTATGGGATAATGCCTCGTCAGCATAGAACAGTGCCAATAACGCAGGACAACCTACTTTCTGACGAGTCATTGAACGATGTTTTCAACTATATCAGTCCATTAGAGCGGTCCTTCGGTTGCTTCTGCCTACGCTGTGGGGCCACGCCCGGCATCTCGCTCGCCTCCCCCTTTTTGGTGTCCTTCGGAGCGTATACCTCGGTCTGAAAGGCCTTCTCCATTTCCTTATGCTCGACCGTCTCGCGGCGCATCTGCTCCATCGCCGGATCGGTGAACGTGACCTTGAGGCCGTGCATACCGGCGAGCTGGGCGACTTCAAGCCGGAACTCGTCTGTGCCTTCCACGATGAGGGCTTGGCCCTCGAACCGCTTGGACGCGAGTTCGAGCGCAACCAGCGCCGCGCCGGTCGTGGCTTTCTGCGCCTGAACGTGGGTCTTCCGGTCGATCACCATGCCGCCGTCGATGGTGCTGTACGCCATCGTTCCGTCTTTCCGGGCCTTGGGCTTGAGCTTGTCGAGAACGACAGCCTTGGCCTTGTCGGCCCGGTCGGCGGTCAGTAGCTCCCCGTTCCAGCGACGTGTCCGTTCCTCGCGGTCGCGCAGCACGGCCAGCGCCTCGGCGTTGCCGCGCTCGGCCTGCTGCGTCAGCCAGTCGGCCCAAGTGGGCATCGTCGTCTGTTTGAACAGCGCCTGACGGCGAGCATCTGCGCTCTGCCGGTTTTTCTGGCGCGAGGCGTCGGCCTGCTGTTTGATAGTGCCGTACATCAGGCGTTTGGTCGGCCCCTTGCCCGCGACCTTCAAAAGCATTCTCTCTGTCTGGCTCCACTGCCTCACCTGCGCATTGAAAGCCGCACTCTCGCGCTTGATCTGGTCGAGACCCTGACGGCGGGCCAGAATGGCCGCCTGTCGGTCGCGCTGGTACTGGTTGAACAGGCCCGCTGTCGTCGGGTTGTCCGGCCGCCGGGGTCGTGGCTCGTACCGCTTGCGGTTCGCCTTCGCCTCGGCCTGCCGTTCGGAAGGCTGGAACAGGCCAAGACGATCAGTTAGAGCCTTCATGGAAAGGTCGCGGCCGACGTTGCTGGCCTTCGCCCAAATGCCTAAATCCGGCTCTCCGATAACAAGGCCAGCGCCGCGCTGGCGAACCTCTAGGCCGTGCTCGGCCGCTGCGTCGTGCAGCTCCTGCCAGCTCGTCGCCTGTCGCATCGCCGGGGCCAGCTCGCGAGCCGCGTACCCGGTCAGCGTCTCGATGCCGGACTGCGCCTCCACGCTGGCCACCTTCGCGCCGATGCGGACTGGCTGCGCTTTATCTGTTGACTGCTTCTGTAGACGGGTATCGGACAGCTTGCGCAACCCGTTCAGGGTTTTGGCTTCGGGAGGCTCCGATATGCCGAGATCGCAAGCGTTTCTAAGGTGTTTACGGAATAGGCTATCGCGCTGCTCTGGGGCTTTCGCTGGCAACAGCTCAATGTCGCGGTTCTGATGCCGCTGCTTCGCCTCCAGACCATGAAACGTTCTTTGCAAGCCGTGCTCTACCTCAAGACGCTCACAGGCCTCCATCAGGCGGAACTGATCGTAATAGGGTTCGATGTTCTGTAACCCGGTCGGGTGAACCTTGTTGATGGCTACATGCACATGCAGGTTATCGGTGTCGATGTGAACCGCTGATACACGCTGGTGCTCATCGAGGCCGATGGCAGCGCATAGTTCGTCTTCGATGGCGTGCAGCGTCTCAAGGTCTGGCTGCTCGCCGGGCGGGAAGGAATAGACAAAGTGGTAGGTCTTTTCCGCCTTCGACCTGGTGTTAGCCGCTTGCGTGGCTTGGATTAAGATTGCGGCATCTGCCGGATCATCCGTGCCGCAGTTGGTAACGCGGTAGCTGGCGACCTTCTCGCCCTCAGTCGTGCCATTGGCGGAATCCAGAATGTAATCGGCTGTGCGCTCCCAGCTCGTCGGGTCAATGCCGCCCTTGGCCGCCACCATATACTTGATTAACCGGGCTGGGCTTGAGGCCTTGCGTTCACGGTTGATGCGATGGGCGATCATTTGGAAATCCTCCCCATGAGCGCCCGCATGTCCTCTTGGATTGCGCGGAAATCCATCATCATCGTTTCCACGTCAATCGGTCGAGCGCCCTGTACGCGTTTCTCAGCGAGCCACAATTTCAGCAATCCGGCCACTCGGCCTAGGTCGCCATTCACTTTTGCCAACTGGCGGACAGCTTCCAAATCGGCACGTGAACCTATAGGCAGATTCAGCCCAACAGCGCGAAGGAAAGCGGCATTCGACAATCCCGCCTGATCGGCCCTTTCGGCTAGCTCTTTTTTCTCATCACTGCTGACCCAAACTTCAATTCGCTCCCGCCGTGGACGTGTCCCACGCGAATGCGGCTTGATAGCCTCAATCGCATTTTCACCGGCCATAAGCCTTTCCTCTTTGGTGTAAATGTCGCGGAGCGACTGACAGCCTCGCAGAACAAGATGCCGTCGAACCGCAGGTGAGTAAGGGGCGGTGTTGGACTGGTCCGGGCTTGCCCGTACCGGTACAACACACATCTTGCCGTACTGCTTCATGCGATTCTATGCGACTGGAGCAGAATCGCCAGTAAAATATGGCGTAATCGCGTACATTCGCGCTAATTCGCATACATTCGCGTAGCATCGCATTAATCAATTCTTCTAATCGCATAGATTCGCGTACATTCGCATAGAAACGCGTTTCCGACTGAGTACATGAGCATCAAGGATGGACTGACACCAAAAGGAGGAGCTTTGAGAGGCCATCAGGTAGGCCAGCCAAATCTAAGCCTTGTAAATTGCCCGACTCGGGTGAGAACATAGCCTCCGTTTACGCGCTTTTTTTTAGAAACTCGATCATCAAGAAACAACGGAGTAATCATGGCACGAAAAACCCTTGCAGAGCGCCGTTCTGATGCCCTTTCGGAGCTTGAAATGGCAAAAGCCAGATTGGCAAAACTCGACAATGAGGCAGCAGAAAGAATCGGAAGAATTGCAATAAAGTCAGGATTAGTTAATCTTGAACTGACGGACGATCAAGTCCGGGAAGAATTCGACAGAATCGTGGAAAGGATCAGCAAGGGGAATTGATCATGAAGACAGCTCACCGCATCAGCGCATTGGCCAATCAACTCAACGAACTGCAAGCCTGCCTCGGTCGAGCCAGTGGGCGGCCTAGCAAGAGCGTTATGGAAGCCCAGCGCATTGCGGCCGAGCTAGCTTCTTTACTCGAAGAGTGGCACCTTGAGACGTTGCACATCCCTGAAACAGAGCGTGACCTCTATCGCGTAAAGAATCCCTATTACGCGGCCCACTGACGCCACGCACCGGCTTATCAAAAGCTCACTTCGGTGGGCTTTTTTTGTCCGCAAAACGTATCAAAACGGACAGCCAAGCCCGTTCCGCTCGTCATGAAAAACGCGATCAAAATCATAGTGTTGAGAAACAATCTCGTGAAGATTGACGGACAGTTTACGGACATACATCATTGAATTCTATGCGGATACAAGATTATCCGCATATTTAAAACCGCTCCATATCGGTCAATAATTAAACCTCGGACGATGACAAAATGAGGTATTCGGTATGGAAATGGAATCGCAAAAAACGTCGGCTTATGCCGCCCGAAAATTCGGTCGAGGCACGGCGCTCGCTCTAGCAATGGCAAGCGCAGGCCTTGGTGTGAGTCTCTACATGGCACCGGCTCCGGCCTATGCCATCTACTGCTCGAACTGCTCGACGTTCTATCAGCAGATGTACGAGTACGCCGAAGCGGTGAATACGCAACTGAACACCGCGCAGCAGTTGCAGACGCAGATCCAGCAGTACGACAACATGATTAAGCAGGGCATGTCGCTGCCCAGCCGCATGTTCAACACCATCACTGGCGACCTCCAGCGCGTGGCCAGCGTCTACAACTCGGCGCAGTCGCTCGGCCGCAACATCAGCAATCTGGACGAACAGTTTCGCCAGCAGTTCAAGGGCTATGACAGCTATCTGAACTCGATTGGCCAAGGGCAAAACAACATGCCGCAGCGCTATCGGGACTGGGCACAATCCGGCTTCGATAACGCCCGCACGGCCATGCAGGCCGCTGGCGTAAATACCAGCACATTCGAGGATGAGAACGCGATGCTGGATCAGTTGGTGAGCCGTTCGCAGTCGGCCGTTGGCCGTCAGCAGGCCATTCAAGCCGGGAACGAGATTGCGGCGCAGAACGTGCAGCAGCTCCAGAAGCTGCGCGATCTGGTAGCCACACAAATCACCCTGCAAGGCAACTACATGGCGCAGCAAAACGAACGACAGTCCGTTAGCGATGCCTCCGAACAGCAATTCCGCAGCCGTGAAAATACACGCGGCCCGTCTGAGGGGTTCTAACCATGATGATTTCTAAGGCGCTGATTGCCGCCCTCTGTCTCGTCTCGGCCCTTGGTGGGTCGGCACTGACGGCCGTGGTCGTCACGAACGCCGCCGCGCCGGAATGCGCAGCGGTCGGCAATGGCCATCAGGATGACCAATTCCGCAGCCGCCCAAACACTCGCGGCCCATCTGAGGGGTTCTGACTATGCGACGTTCAACCGTTTTCGCACTTGTCGGCGCGGTGCTCTTGCTATCTGCAACTAGTGCGATGGCTGCCGGGGTCGATTTGGCGCAGAGCAACACGTCTATGAACAGCCTTCTGCGGCTGATTCAGAACGCTTCAAACCAATGGGCACCGCGCCTGCATGACTACGCCTTGTGGCTCTTGGGATGCCTTGCCGTCATCCAGTTAGTTTGGACTTTTGCTCCTTTGGTCATGCGCGGAGCTGAACTGGGCGACATCCTCCATGAGCTGGTGAAATTCATCCTCGTGATAGGGTTCTTCTATGCGATGCTCGAGCACGCGACCGAGTGGGGCGGGGCCATCGTCAACAGCTTCCGGCAGGCCGGGGCGCACGCGGCAGGGTTGGGTAGTGCGGAGCTGATGCCGGGGGATATGTTCTCAACTGCTGTGGACTTTTCACGGCAGGTGCTGACGGCCGGTGTTTCGATGTTCAGCCCAATCACATCGGTTGTAGTGGCCGTATCTGCATTGATCGTCCTGATATGTTTCACGTTTATAGCGGCTCTGGTGTTCGTGACGCTCGTAGAGGCCTACGTCATCATCAATGCCGCCGTCCTGTTCATGGGTTTCGGTGGCTCTCAATGGACACGCGAATATGCACTGGCTCCCATTCGCTATGCCGTTGCGGTAGGTGCCAAGCTGTTTGTCCTGACTCTGATTGTGGGTCTGATCATGCAGGTTTCCGCAGAATGGTCGGCAGCCTACACCAACGACGAAGCGTCGTTGATGACCTTGGTCGGCCTGTCTTTGGTGTGCGCTTACCTGACCAAAACCATCCCTGAACTGATCGGCGGCATGATTAGCGGCACGTCGATGGGCGGCGGCTCTGCAATTGGGGGCATGGCCGCAGCCGGTGCAGCCGGTGCGGCGGCCGCAATCGCTACTGTTGCAACAGCTGGGGCAGCAGCCCCGGCTGCTGGAGCACTAGGGGCCGCGGGAACTGGCGGAGGCGCTGCCAGTGCCGCGGGTGGTGGACTGGCCTCCGCATTGAACGCCAGCATGGCAGGCGGCAGTACCGCAGGGGGCATTGGTGGTGCGACGGGCGTCGGCAGCGCTGGAATTGGCGCAAGCACAGGAGGGGGCAGCGGTGCGACCGCAAAGGCCGCAGGTTCTCGCGTCGGGGGTGGTGCCGCGTCAGGATCGGAAAATCCAGTGTCGGCGGCCGCTTCGCCTGCTAGCCAAGAATCAGGCAGCAGCTTGAAGCAAGCCGCCAAACAGGCCGGAAAAGCTGCGAAGGGTGGTGACGACGATATGGATCAGCAAGCCGTCGCGCAGCAACGGCAGATGACACCAAAAGAAGGGACTGGCGGCAACGGCAAGGCTGTTGCGCAGGGCGCCGAGGTGGCCACACGGGCGCTTGGCGTGCTGGGCGCTATCAGCGTACCCGGCATGGAAAGCTCCCACGGGCTTTCGCTTGGGGGCACCGGTTCTCCCCCTCCAGTCCCCGGCGGTGACAGTCCAACGCCTGATGACGGCGCGGAGCCGACTGCACAAGCGGAATCCAACATTATTCGTCCGGCATCGGACACCACTAGCACCGGAGACGTCGGCGCGCTCAATGTGCCCGGCATGGCTTCTAGCGTTAACTCTCAATCGGAGACGTAATCATGATGAACGATATATTTTTTGGCCTGATGATGCTCGGCGGCTTTTTTGTTCTCGGTATTGGTATGTGGGCGCTTGGTCAATGGCTGCGACGCAAAGGCTTCGGCCCGCAGCTCGATGCACTGGATAAGCAGTACACGGCACTACAGCATCGTGTGAACCGATTGGCTCTGCCTGCCGCTGCGCATTTCTACGGCGGCATGGGTATGCTTAATCGCATGCCACTTTTCGGCAACAAGAATCAGGTGGTACTGGTAGAGCGTGTGAGAATGGCCATCCTTCAGATGGAAGAGGAAGAACGGCAGCGAGGCAGGGTCATCAATCGCTGACGAGCACAGCCAGTTCCATCACCCACAACCCCGCCTGAGCGCGGGGTTTTGTTTTCCTGCCGCAGCAGCTCCGTCTATTACACACCGCGAAAACGGCCTGCATCTCGCTCTACTGAATTTTTCGTGCCGGGCGCTACAACCATAGGGGGTGGTGAAAAAAACACGCCCGTGGGCCATACATGGCCATTTTGCGACGCATTTACAGCTCATTAGCCAGTCTTGGCGCTGCCTCGCCCTTTTTTTGGTGCCTGATCGTTCTTTGCCCTTCCTGGGTCTGACTAAGTGCAAATGGCGCGGTGGGTAATCCACGGGCTACTCCCGGCTGTGCCGGACAAAAGCGTCGGGCGCGTAAAATCTGGCACCAAAGGAAGGCTCCCTGCGGCAGCCGACTTAGTGTTAGCAACTACAGTTGACACTCGCCCAATTAGCAACTATAGTTGACACATGATCGAGCTAATAAAAACCGACCTATTCGACCGCTGGCTTGTCGGCCTTCGTGATCGTCAGGCCCGTGCGAGGATCGAGGCGCGCATTCGGCGCTTGAGCCTTGGCAACCCCGGCGACGTGAAGCCGGTAGGCGAAGGCTTGTCGGAAATGAGGATCGACCACGGCCCCGGCTATCGCGTCTATTTCATGCGGCGCGGCCCCTTGGTGGTGCTGCTGCTTTGTGGAGGCGACAAGAGCAGTCAGGAGCGGGACATTGCCCTAGCCAAGACCATTGCAGCGCAGTGGAAGGAGTGACCAAGATGGAAGTCAAATTCAGCCGCTACGATACGGCGGACTATCTCAAGACCGAGGACGATATTGCGGCCTATCTCGATGCCGTGATGGAGGACGGCGATCCCGCACTGATCGCGGCGGCGCTCGGAGACGTGGCCCGTGCCCGCAACCTTAGCCAGCTTGCCCGCGACGTGGGAATGAGCCGCCAAGGGCTGGACAAGGCCCTTTCAGGCGATGGCAATCCGAGCCTCGCAACCGTTGTGAAAGTCGCTCAGGCGCTTGGCCTGCGGCTCACTTTCAAACCAACCCACGGCGGCCCCGCACCGGCCGCAGGAGCCTAGACCCTCGCCCTTCCCTTTTTGGTGCCCTACGGCCGTAGGCCGACTGGCAAGGCCGGACCGCGCCTCAAGCGCGGGCTGTGCCGCGCAGGATCTGAATATCCTGAATATCCTGCTAACTCCGGGCGGGTGTGCGACGTTTCGGGCGGGTGTGCGACGCTACCGGGCGGCTGTGCGACGCTATCGGGCGGGTGTGCGACGCTTTAGGCGTCGCCAGTACCTTTTTTCCTCACCCGGTCGCCATCTAGAATCAGGCCGAGCGCCTTCAATTCGTCGGCATCTTCTCTCAGCCTGAATCGAGCATCTCGCATTGCTTTGCTCGGCACGATCCCAGCAACGGCCACGATAACAGTATCAAGATACCAACCGCCTGTCGGCTCTATTTTGTGGCTCAAGACGTGTCTTGCGACTGCTTGGCTGATGCCATGCTGTAGGCGGGCAATGGGGGCTGGGTCGTAGTACAGACTCAAGTCATGCTCAAGCAGCATCACCAGCGCTACGCCAAGGCGCACTCTCCACAGATTCCGCTCTCCCCCAGTTAGGGGATCAGGCCGTGTCATGGGCGATGGGATAACGTGATCAATCAATCCCCCGATTATTGGGAAATCGAATTGTGGCGTCTCAATTGTGATCGTCGCCGCTCGCAGCTCGGCCAACAGCTTTTCAATCTGTGTAAAGCTGTAGCGGCTGTCGGAAAGCGTCTTTCTCACCCGAGCGGGGTCTACCAGCAGCTCTACGCCGCCGTCAGAGACAGGACGCCGACGTTCTGCGCAGTACAGGACCGCTTCCACAATATCGGCGTGCCTCTGGCCTAGCCTGCCTGCCACGCGGCAGCGGCCAAATGATGTGTCTGTCCAATCACCCTCGCGCAATCGCGGGCGCTGGCTAGGCTGATAGAGCATTACCCGCGCCTGTGCGCTAGTACTGGTGGGGGTCACAGCATTACCACCGCTCATCGTCACTCCCACTTACGACGTGCAGAGTGCGTTCCTTCGTCACCGCCGCCAACTCCACCGGCAGCAACACGCCGCCGTCATGACGCTGATACCAACGATCAGCGTCAATCTCGGCGTAGTTCTGTTTACTAACGCCGAAACGAACAAAGAACTTCCGGCGGTTTTCCCCGATAGGCTGTCGGTCATAGACGCGGTCAGTATGGTTCTGCGCTTCTTTGTCAGTCATCTTCGCGACGAAACCGCACCATCGGGGATTATCGACAAGAGCCGAGGCCCCACGTACTGCCTGCTGCTGGTCGGCCTGCCCGTCGCGGGCGCTGCCTTTGCTGACATGATGCAGATAAAGCACTGACGCATTAGTAATGGTCGCAATTTCCTCAAGCTTAGCGACAAGCTGAGCCATCTCGCCGTTGCTGTTCTCATCAAGGGTATGAATACGGCTCAACGTGTCCAGAACGATTAGTCGAGCGCCTTCGCATTGCTCGATTACCTTGGCCCGCTTACTTTCGTTCATCACGTCCATTAGTTTTCCCATGATCGGTATGACCATGAGGTTTTCTATGACGGCTTCGCGAGCTTCGTGCCCAAGATGTTTGCCAATAGAATGAATTCGCCCAATCAGCGCTGGCTTGGGGTCTTCTCCGGCGTAATAGACGACGCGGCCAGCTTTCGCAGGTGCAAGCCCTACCAAGTCACCACCGGCCGCTCTGCTTTCAACGGTTGCAGCACAGGCGACCGACATTGCCGCTTCTAGCGCCCAGAAGCTCTTACCCGTGGCTCCGGGAGCCACCAACGCGCCTACTGTCCCAGCAAGGAAGCCCGGCCAAATAAAGTCTAGTGCGGGCGGTTCGTTCTCGAACGCTGCCCGTAAGTCAATCAAGTCAATCGCCACAATTCAGGCCCCCGGTCGATGAGCTTTGCCACCTCGGCGCGATTCAATCCACGCCTCGACCTCGGCCAAATCCCAAGCGACCTTGTAGTTGGTAAGCGCCATGCGGCGAGGGAATTGGCCTTCTTTTTCAAGTCTGTCGATCGCCCGCTCTGCCAGCGGAATCATTGCCAGCAATGCTTTCTTGTCGATGAGCGTTATGTTTTTTTGGTGCATACCTTGGCCTCTTCAGTCACGTAAACATGTGCCTGAATATGCGTGGATACGCGGTTTGCTTCGAGGGAATGATTGGTTATAATGGTTGACATGAAAAAAAGATCAACCATTACCGTCTGGGAAGGATGTGATCCAACCATTGCAGACGCCATCAAGCAATTTGAGAGTCGTTGGGAGTCCTACTCCGAGTCAGCCAAGCGTTACCCCATCGTGCGGCTAATTGAAGAACTCATTGATCCCGCCGTAGCCGCTTATTCGGCAATGCTTCCCTCGCGCTATCTTGGGCACATACCTGGAGCCGGAACAGGCGTCCGCTTTAGCGAGATCATGCAATTGGTGGGGACCGATGCGATGGTTCGGTTACAGCGCCAGTTGATACGAGCGTTTGTTCTGACGGAGGATAAACAGACCGAAAGAGACCAACAATTTATCGCAACGCTCGAAACGATGATGGAGTTGGTATGGGCAAGTAAGCGCAAACAACCGAAAAAAAGAGACGTGCGCGGGCTGAATAGTCAACGCGTACAAGGCTTCTGCCGATTTTGCGGCGAGCTTGCGGAGCTGGCTTCATTCGCGGGTGGGAACGGGCAGCGCGGTCCAGATGAACAACTGCGACTGAGCAACCTGTACTGTGCTGCCCATCGACCCAAATTGCCGGATGGCGCGTGGAACCCCGCATACAGTCAAGCGAAACGATCCGTGGCGCAGTTCGATCTCGAACTAAGCAGGCTTAGCCTTCAATCCGCGAATCTCCGAACGCCTTTGGCAACTTCCGGCGACCCACTCATAGACAGCTACGTCTATCACTATGTCCGCAAATACGGCCTTCAACCAGCTGACGAACCAGAATTGCGCCATCACGCAAGGCGGATGGCGGACATGAAATTCACAGATCAGAAAAAGAGAATCGTGATGCTTCAGCGGTATGGCGTGAGACAGTCCGAGATTTCTAGGATGCTGCGGATCAGTCGCCAAGCCGTATCCAAGGCTCTTACCTCGACCCCCGCGCTGTTCCGCGAACTTCCGACATTAAGCGGCTTTCCATCCTATTTCTTGCGTCAACTAGAATGACCAATTATCATCTTGCCAAAATCACTCTGTTGTCCTGCGCTTCCTGAGCGTCCATTCGTCAATCATGTCCGCCCAATCCTGTAGCATTGCCCGGCGCTGATCGCGGTACTCGGCCTTGTTGTAGACGGCTCGAACGCCCTTCTGTTCGTGCGCAAGGCACTTCTCGATCCAGTCAGTGTTATAGCCTGCCTCATGCAGCAGCGTGCTGGCTGTACGCCGCAAGTCGTGCGGTCCGAACTTGCCAAGCGACTGCCCTTCCTTCTGAGCCAGACGATAGGTCAGCGTGAGCACCTGATTGAGCGTGGCGCTGCTCATCGGCAAGTCAGAGTCATAGCGCGATGGCAGCACGTACTCCGAGCCGCCCGCGAAGGTTTTCAGAGCTATGAAAATGTCCAGCGCCTGCCTCGACAGAAACACCAGATGGGGATTGCGACGCTTCATCCGCTCCTTGGGGATTGTCCAGAGCGCTTCGGTGAAATTGATCTCGCTCCACGTCGCGTTAGTTAGTTCGCTTTTGCGTACCATCGTCAGCAACAGCAGCTTGGCGGCTGCCCGAATGGAAGGGGTGGTGCCAATGCGCTCCATGTACTGGTACATCAAGCCGATTTCATCGGGCGTCAGTGCTCGATCTCGCGGCTCGAACTTGGCGATAGTCGAGGGGCGCACCAGATCGGCCGGGTTCTCGACCTTCTGGCCGCGTTCGATGGCCCAGCGATAGACCTGCAAGACGATCTCTCGCGAATGCACCGCCGTTGCCGGTGCGCCTCGCTCTACAATGGCGTCTGTCAGCGCTCGCAAGTCTTCGTGGGTAATCTCTACCAGTTTTTGGTTGCCAAATTTCGGCTTTAGCTCGCGCTCGTAGACTGAGCGGCGCATGTCTCGGGTATTGGGGGCCATCTGATAGCCGCGCAACCACTTCTCGGCCCACGCGCCGAATGTCTCTGCATCCTTGACGCGGGCTTTGTCCCGCGCCTTCTCCTTGGCTGGAGATTTCCCTGCGGCGATCATCTTCTTGGCTTCGCCCAGCCGTTCGCGAGCTTCCGCCAGCGTGATCCCTCCGACGCCGTAACGGCCGAAGGTGATGGTCTCCTGCCTGCCGTGGATCGAGTAGTTGTAGCGGAATGAAATCGAACCCGCAGGGGTGATGGCCACGTATAGGCCGTCACGGTCATTCACTTTGTAGAGCTTGTCCTTTGGCTTGAGGTTGCGCAGCTTGGTATCAGTCAGCATGGTCGGGTTGGGTCTCCACTCAAAAATACCATGCTCAAAAAGCCTCGCATCTTCCCTATATATTACATATAAATCAATGCGTTACGCGTTTTCAATACCATGAACAGCTCGTCAGGAGCACCATGGTATCGAGTGCCGAACATGGCATCAGGTTCAAATCGTACCATCTACCATGCCATAGAAATGCGGTGCTTGGCTACGCGAGAATGCGCGAGGATATGCGACGCCAAAAACAAAAAAGCCCGCAATTACGCGGGCTTGAGAGCGATTTAATGCGAGGATACGCGACGATGCGCGAGACCCATGATCATTCCCACTCAATCGTCGCAGGCGGCTTGCTCGACACGTCATACACCACGCGATTAATCCCCCGCACTTCGTTGATGATCCGCGAGGAGATACGCGCGAGCAGCGGGTGCGGCAGCGGGGCCCAGTCGGCGGTCATGAAGTCGAAGGTTTGCACGGCGCGCAGGGCGACGACGTATTCGTAAGTCCGCCCATCACCCATCACGCCGACCGACTTCACCGGCAGGAAGACAGCGAAGGCCTGGGAGGTGAGTTCGTACCAGGTCAGGCCGCTGGCTTCGTCCTTGGTGTTGCGCAGTTCTTCGATGAAGATGGCGTCGGCGCGGCGCAGGAGCTCGGCGTATTCGTGCTTGACTTCGCCCAGGATGCGCACGCCCAGGCCGGGGCCGGGGAACGGGTGGCGGTAGACCATCTGCGGCGGCAGGCCGAGGGCGACGCCGAGTTCGCGGACTTCGTCCTTGAAGAGTTCGCGCAGGGGTTCGAGCAGCTGCAGGTTGAGGGTGTCGGGCAGGCCGCCGACGTTGTGGTGCGACTTGATGGAGGTGGCTTTGCCGGTCTTGGCGCCGGCGGATTCGATGACGTCGGGGTAGATGGTGCCCTGAGCCAGCCATTTGGCGCTCTTGAGCTTGCCGGCTTCGGCCTGGAAGACTTCGACGAATTCGCGGCCGATGATCTTGCGCTTGGCTTCAGGGTCGGAAACGCCGGCGAGCTTGCCCATGAACTGATCGGTGGCGTCGACGTGGATGATCTTCACGCCCATGTTTTCGGCGAAGGTCTGCATGACCTGCTTGCCTTCGTCCAGGCGCAGCAGGCCATGGTCGACGAAGACGCAGGTGAGCTGGTCGCCGATGGCCTTGTGGATGAGCGCGGCGGCGACGGACGAGTCGACGCCGCCCGACAGGCCCAGGATGACCTCGTCGCTGCCGACCTGCTCGCGGATGCGGGCCACGGCTTCGGAGACGTAGTCGGGCATGTTCCAGTCGCCCTTGCAGCCGCAGATCTCGTTGACGAAGCGGGCCAGCAGGGCCTTGCCTTGCACGGTGTGGGTGACTTCGGGGTGGAACTGCACGCCGTAGAACTTGCGCTCTTCGTCGGCCATGCCGGCAATGGGGCAGGACGGCGTGGAGGCCATGAGCTTGAAGCCCGGCGGCAGCGCGGTGACTTTGTCGCCGTGGCTCATCCAGACCTTGAGCATGCCGTGGCCTTCGTCGGTGCGGAAGTCTTCGATGCCTTCGAGCAGCTTGGTGTGGCCGTGGGCGCGGACTTCGGCGTAGCCGAATTCGCGATGGTCGGAGAAGCTGACGGTGCCGCCCAGTTGCTGGGCCATGGATTGCATGCCGTAGCAGATGCCCAGCACCGGCACGCCCAGCTCGAACACGGCGTGAGGCACGCGCAGCGAGCCCTCTTCGTAGGCCGAGGCGTGGCTGCCCGAGAGGATGATGCCCTTCAAGCCCTGCGCCATCTGCTCGCGCACGAAGGCGTCGTCGACGTCGCCCGGGTGGATTTCGGAGTAGACGCCGGCTTCGCGGACGCGGCGTGCGATCAGCTGGGTGACTTGCGAACCGTAGTCGAGAATGAGGATGCGCTGGTGCATGGAGAATCTACCGGTGATCAATAAAACCGCACCGGCAGAACCGCTGGTTCGTTCTGCGGTTCTGCCGGTGCGCGATGCCTGACATTGTAGTTGACTGTGCGGATCAGTCGGCGCGGTAGTTGGGCGCTTCCTTGGTGATCTGCACGTCGTGCACGTGGGACTCGCGTACGCCCGCGGAGGTGATTTCCACGAACTCGGTCTTGGTGCGCATGTCGTCGATGGTGGCGCAGCCGCAATAGCCCATGGAGGCGCGGATGCCGCCCACCAGCTGGTAGATGATGGCGAGCACGCTGCCCTTGTACGGGACGCGGCCTTCGATGCCTTCGGGCACCAGCTTGTCGGCGTTGTTGGCGGGATCCTGGAAGTAGCGGTCGGCCGAGCCGTCGGTCATGGCGCCCAGGCTGCCCATGCCGCGGTACGACTTGTACGAGCGGCCCTGGAACAGCACCACTTCGCCCGGCGCCTCTTCGGTGCCGGCGAACATGCCGCCCATCATGCAGGCGAACGCGCCGGCGGCCAGCGCCTTGGCCACGTCGCCGGAGTAACGGATGCCGCCGTCGGCGATGAGGGGCACGCCGGTGCCTTCGAGGGCCTTGGCCACTTCGGAGATGGCGGTGATCTGCGGCACGCCCACGCCCGCGACCACGCGCGTGGTGCAGATGGAGCCGGGGCCGATGCCGACCTTGACGCCGTCGGCGCCGTATTCGACCAGGGCGCGCGCGGCGGCCGCGGTGGCGATGTTGCCGCCGATGACCTCGACCTTGGGATAGTTCTGCTTGACCCAGCGCACGCCTTCCAGCACGCCCTTGGAGTGGCCGTGCGCGGTATCCACGATGAGCACGTCGACGCCGGCGGCGACCAGCTTCTCGACGCGTTCTTCGGTGCCGGCGCCCACGCCGACGGCCGCGCCCACCCGCAGCTGGCCTTGCGCGTCCTTGCAGGCCACGGGGTGCTCGGTGTTCTTGACGATGTCCTTCACGGTGGCCAGGCCGCGGAGCTCGAACGCGTCGTTCACGATGAGCACGCGCTCCAGGCGGTGCTTGTGCATGAGGGCCTGGGCTTCGTCCAGCGTGGCGCCTTCGCGCATGGTGACCAGGCGTTCCTGCGGCGTCATGACGTTGCGCAGCGGCTGGTCGAGGTTTTCTTCGAAGCGCAGGTCGCGGTTGGTGACGATGCCGACCACTTTGCGGCCCTCGACGACCGGCAGGCCGGAGATGCCATGCTGGCGCTGCAGCGCGATGGCGTCGCGCACCTTCATTTGCGGAGTGACCGTGACCGGATCGATCACGATGCCGAACTCGTGGCGCTTGACGCGGGCGACTTCACGGGCCTGCGCGTCGGCGGAGAGGTTCTTGTGGATGATCCCGATGCCGCCCTCTTGCGCCATGGCGATGGCCAGGCGGGATTCGGTGACGGTGTCCATGGCGGCGGACACGAGGGGGATGTTGAGATTGATGTTGCGAGTGAGGCGCGTGGCCAGGGAGGTGTCGCGCGGCAACACCTCGGAATACGCAGGCACCAACAACACATCGTCGAAGGTGAGCGCTTTTTGAACGAGACGCATGGGTAACTCCGGGCGCAAAGCAAGATTATACGCCGACCGAGGGTTTTGCCTAGGTATAACCCTAGGTTTTTTGCGGGAGAAAACCGGCCCGGCCCCGCGGAGGACAGCGCCAGACGCGGGCGTGGCGGGGGTCCGTCCGCCCTACCCCGGCCGGTGCCGCCGCACTATTGTTTTCCGCGTGGCCTGGCCGCGATACTGGGGCTTGCTTGCCCTGGAGGTGCGCCTGATGCACAAGCAGATTCAAGAACTCGGAGCCGAGGCCGCGCGGCACGGGCTGCGCCTGTGGGACTGCCCTTATTACCGCGCCGCCGCCATGCCCGGCCACACCGGCGAATCAATCGCGCGCTGGCTGCGGCGTGTACAAGCCTGGGAAACGGGCTGGAAGCGCGAAATCGAAAAACGTCGCCCGCATCCGTGGTAGGGTTGCGCGCCGCCTCGCCTTTCCCGGCCCGCGCGGCGCGCGCCCTGGCATGCGCGGCTGGCGCACCGGCTATTGACGTTTAATTTTACCCGGGTCATAATCTCTAAAAATCACCCGGATCAAATTATCGTGCTGGTGCAGTCATCATGATGAATTCGCTTTTTCCCGCCACCCATACCGCTTTCGTCGGACACCGCCTGCTGGCGGCGGGTCCGCTACCCGACGTGGCGCTGGCCGTCAAGGCAGCCGCCCCCAGGAGCGCCGACGCCATACTCGTGTTCGAGGACGCGACCGGACGGCAGATCGATCTCGACCTGAGCGGCACCGATGCCGACGTGGTGCGCCGGCATCCCGCTGTGGAGCCGGAAGAGCGTCCGCCGCTCGATCTGGCGCCGGCCCCCGCCGCCGCCCGCGCCCGGGGCCGCCCCAAGCTCGGCGTCGTGGCCCGGGAGGTGACGCTGCTTCCCCGGCATTGGGAATGGCTGGCGGCCCAGCCGGGCGGCGCTTCGGTGGCGCTGCGCAAACTGGTGGAGAAGGCGCGCCGAGAAAACGAATCCGCCGACCGCCGCCGCCGCCGGCAGGAGGCCGCGTACCGGTACATGTCCAGCATGGCCGGCAATCTGCCTGGCTTCGAGGAGGCGGTGCGCGCACTGTATGCGGACGACCCGCAAGCCTTTGCCGAACATGTCCAGTCCTGGCCCGAAGACGTGCGGGCCTACGCCACGCGGCTCGCATGGCGCGATGCACAAGTACGCGAAGACCTGGCCTGAAACCGCCGCAACGCAGGCAAGCAAAGGGCGCGCGCAGCGTCCGCCTTGCGCTGCGGGTCTTGAAAGCGGCGCAATCGCAACCACATCTGTGATGTAGCGGACGGCAAGCCAGGACGGCAACGCCGCGCGGCTCTCCCGAGCCCTGCTACACCGATTTCATGGGAGACGATTGATGGCCACTTTTCCTTTCTTCGATAGCGGCATCGCTTCGGCCTTCGATGCGATGCAGGAGCAGATGGAACGTCTGCTGCGCGGCGCGGGTCCCCGTTCCACCCTGCGCGGTTCGGCGCGGGCCGGTTTTCCGCCCATCAACGTGGGCGTGTGCCCGGGCTCGGTGGAGGTCGTTGCGTTCATGCCGGGCGTGGAGCCCGAGGCATTGAAGGTTTCCATCGACAAGGGCGTGCTTACCATCAGCGGCGAGCGCAAGGCCGAAGAGGCCCCTGCCGGCGCCACGTTCTATGCGCGCGAACGCGCCTCCGGCTCTTTTACGCGCGTGGTGGAGCTGCCGCAGGATGCCGACCCCGACCAGGTCGGCGCACGGTATGTCGATGGCTGCCTGAGGGTGTCGATCAAGCGCAAGGAAGCGTCGCAGCCGCGCGTGATCGCCGTCCAGTAACCGCAACGCACAGGGAGCATGATCATGAATGAACAAACGGAAGTCGCCGTCAACGCCCCCGCTGGCGAAACGACGCAAAGCAACCAGAACACCAAGCGGTCCGTCACGCTGCCGCCGGTCGACATATTCGAAGACGCCAATGGCATCACGCTGCTGGCCGACCTGCCCGGCGTATCGAAAGACCGCCTGAACATCAGCATCGACGCCGACGAGCTGCTGATCGAGGGCGAAGCTTCGGTGGAAGTGCCGGCGGACATCCGGCTGGTGCATGGCGAGCTGCGCGCGCCGCTGTTCCGGCGCGCCTTCACGCTGAGCCAGGAGCTGGACAGGGACAAGATCAGCGCGAATCTCAAGCACGGCGTATTGCGCCTGCACATCCCGCGCCTGCAGAAAGCGCAGCCGCGCCAGATCCCTGTCAATGTGGCGTAAATGCTCGCGGACGCGAGCCCGGGCGCCCGGCAGCGCCGCGCGTCCGGGCCCCGCTTCCTCGAAAGGGTAAGACGTTCTTAACGATCCCTTGCAATCCTGTTACATCGTCCGCCCTAAAATTACGGGGACATAGAGAAAAACAAGGAGAGCCTGTGCAACAGCCCGTGCAAGACGATCAAGCCAAGCCCGAACCGGCGCGTCGCCGCTGGCCCTTCGGCTATGGCGAATCCAACTGACCGGCCTGCCTGCTGACTGCCGTCGGGAGCCCGCGCCATGAACCCTGTCGCCCGCAATTTCCTGCTCTACGACGGCGACTGCCCGTTCTGTTCGAACTATGTGCGCCTGGTTCAATTGCGCAAGGCCGTGGGAGAAGTCGCGCTGCTGGACATGCGTGACCACCCCGACCTGGTTGCCGCCTACAAAGCCCAGGGCTACGACCTCGACCAGGGCATGCTGCTGCATCTGGACGGCCGCGACTACTATGGGGCCGACTGCATGCATCGCCTGGCGCTGCTCAGCACCGAAGACGATCTCTTCAACAGATTCAACGCCGCCGTGTTCCGGCGCCCCTGCCTGTCGGCCACGCTTTACCCGTTCATGCGTGCGGGACGCAATGTCACGCTGGCGCTGCTGGGCAAGAGGCGCATGCGGTTCGGCTGACCCAGCCGGCACGCTGCGCGCGCCGGCTGGCGCTCCCATCAGAACTTGTACGTGGCGCTCAACATGGCGGACCGGCCGTCGCCATATTCGATGGCCGACGAGCGCGACTCCTGGCCAAGCACCTGACGCACCCGCTCCACATAAGCCTTGTCCATCAGGTTGTCCACGTTGAGCTGCAGCTTGAGGTGCTTGTCCACGTCGTAGGCGACCATGGCGCTCTGCACCAGATACTTGGACAGCTTGCCATTGGCCTCCGCGGTGACGTTGCGGGTGCCCACGAAGCGCGCGCCGTAGCCGACCGTCCACGATTCGACGGGCTTGTACGTGGTCCAGAGATTGAAGGACGTGCGCGGCGTGTTGCCCAGCGGGTTGCCTTCACGAGCCGGAGAGGCAATGGAGCGCAGCGTCTTGCTCTGCACGTAGGTGTAGTTGGCGAAAACGCTCCATTGCGGCGTGATCGCGCCCGTTGCGCTCAGTTCCAGGCCGCGCGTACGCTGGCGGCCGGCCATCGCATAGGAACCATCGGCCATGCGCTCGCGCGCGTTGGTCTTTTCGACCTGGAACAAGGCGGCCGCCAGGCCCAGCCGGTTGTCGAGCACATCCCACTTGGTGCCCAGCTCGAACGCCCGGTTCTTTTCCGGATCGAGGTCGCTGGTGGCGGCGGTGAACTGGGATCCCGTGGTGACGAGGTGCTCGGCCGACGGGTTGAACGAGGATCCGTAGGAGGCGTAGATGCGGCCGTTGTCGGTGGGCTTGAAGATGATGCCGGCGCGGCTGCTCAGGGCACGCTCATTGCCCTTGACGCGGGTGACCGCGCCCGCGGAACTCTCGCTGCGCAGCGAGGCGTCGATCCAGTCGTATCGCAAGCCCAGGCTGAGATCGACCTGACGGGCCAGCGCGATGGTGTCAAACAGATAGAGCGCCTTGACCTCCATGCTGGTCTGGTGGCGGCCGAGGGAAGCCTTGCTGGTGGGCCCCGTCCAGTAGCCCGGCGGGTTGGAGAGCTCATAGCCCGCTGCCGGGAAATAGCGGTTGATGTTGTACGAATACGTGGTGCGGTCGTAGGTTTCGCGCGAGAACTCGAAGCCCGAAACCAGGGTATGGCCCAGCCCGCCTGTGTCGAACCGGCTGGTGAGGTTGGTCTGGTTGGCCCACATGTCGGTGGCGGAATCGCGGCCGTAGCCCTGCGGGCCCGCCGGCCTGTAGCGGCCCGGCGGCAGGCCCTTGGTATTGACGTGCGAGGCCGAGATGACGGTATCACGCGCTACGCGGGAGTAGCGGCTGAGGTTCTGCAGGTTGGCGCGGTCGTTGAAGGCGTGGGTGACCTTGAGCGTGACCGCGTCGGAATCGATCTCCTCGCGGTCGAGGTTGCGCCAGCCGAAATAGGCATGCTGCGACACGCCGGGCGCCTTCTGCCCCTTCAGCGCCGGCAGGCCGTAGTCGGGCAGGTTGTGGTCGTGCTGGTGGAAGTAGCTCAGGGTGACGCGGGTGGGGCCGGTAAGGCCCAGGGAGAGCGAGGGCGCCACGCCCCAGCGGTGCTTGTAGATTTCGTCGCGGCCGGCCACGTCGCTGCGGTGGCCCATGAGATTCAGGCGGAACGCGCCGAAGCCGTCGGAGCCCGGAAGCTCGTGGTTGGCGTCCAGCGTCATGCGGCGATAGCGGTCGGTGCCCAGGCCGGTCGACAGCTCCGTGAAGCTGCCTGCGCGGGCTTCCTTGCTGATCATGTTGACCGAGCCGCCGGTGGTGCCGGCGCCGCCGAATACGGAGTTGGGGCCCTTGATGACCTCGACCGATTCGAGGTTGAACATGTCGGAGCGCGATGTTTGCGCGCTGTCGCGCAGGCCGTCGACCTGCAAGTTGGTATTGGCCGCGAAGCCGCGGATGTTGAAGGAATCGCCGGAACCGCCGCCGCCCTCGCCCGCGTTGAACGTGATGCCCGCCACGTTCGACAGCACCTGCCGCAGGCTGAGCGCGTTCTGCTCTTCGATGAGCTCGCGCGGCACCACGGTGACGGTCTGTGGCACGTCGAGCAGCGGCACGGCGTATTTGGGCGACCCGGACGACTCGGTTTTGTAGGCCTCCACCGGCGTGGCGGATACGGTGACCGGATCGAGCACGATGTGGCGGCCTGAAGCGGCGCCGTCGGCATGGGCGGGAGCCACCAGGGTTGCCGCAGCCATGGCGGAAAACAGCGTGGCGCTGGGCGGCAATGCTGAAGAAGCGAGATAACGGGCCATCAAAGAGACTCCAATTTGATAGGAATGATTCCTATTCGATTCTCTTTGGGACAGCCCAGGGGAGCCACAAGACGATTCTCGGTTTTTCGGCCATGGGCCGGGAATTTCCCCTAACCCTGTCCTAACTTGCACATTTCTCGCGGAAACATCCACCAGCGCCGCCCAGCCGGCATACCCGCCGGCGTGCGGCGGTCCGGGCGCGCGTGCGGCGCGGCACGTCCTGCGCACCGGCGGCGCGCTGCCCAACGCATCGACGGGCGTCTCCGAATCCGGCAAGGGTATTTACTTATGCCCTTTAATTATTTGTAGGACGCATACTGACTGCGCAAGAATTCGTCCTTGATATAAAGCAGCCCCCATGGAATTACGTCAACTCGAGGCCTTTGCAGCCGTCATGTCCACCGGCAGCGTGACTGCCGCCGGACGCCTGCTCGGCCGGTCGCAGCCCGCGATCAGCCGTCTGCTGCAGGAGCTGGAGGCCGAGATCGGCTATGCGCTCTTCACGCGCAGCGGCCCGCGCGTCACGCCGACCGAGCAGGGATTCCTGCTCTACGAAGACGTGGAGCGGGCGCTGGCGGGCATGCGTCATGTCGGGGAACGCGCCGCGCAGATCGCGCGTGGCCAGGCGCAGCCCTTGCGGCTGGCGGCGACTTCGGCGCTGGCGGCGGGGCTGGCGCCCGCGGCGCTCCGGCTGCTGGAGTCGGACGGCGGCCCGGGGCAGGTGGAGCTGCGCAGCGCATCTCCCGAGCGCGTGGTGCACGCCGTGCTGACCGGCGCGGCGCAACTGGGCGCGACCAGCCTGCCGCTGGAGCACCGCGGCCTGACGGTGCACTGGATCGGCCAGGCCGCCTGCGTGGCGGCGCTGCCCGAAGACGATCCCGCCGCCCGGCTGGGCGTCGTGCCGGTCGCCTGCCTGGCGGGCCGCAGGCTTATCACCATGTCCAATCCCTTCCGGCTGCGCCGCCGCCTGGATGCCGCGCTGGCCCAGGACAAGCCGGGACCGGCCACGATAGAAACCAATTCCACGGTGAATGCGCTGGCCGCCGTGCGCGCCGGGCTGGGCGTGGCCGTGCTGGAGCCCGTTACCGCCTACGGCGTGCCGATGCCCGGCGTCGCCATCCGCCCCATCGATCTCGACATTCCCTTTTTCTTCGGCGTCATCACGCCGCCGTCGCAGGCGCTGTCCACGGCCTGCCAGGCCATGGTCGACGCCCTGGCGCGCGCCGCCGCCGATCTGCTGCCGGGCTTCGTGCTGCACGACGCCGGCGCGCACGGCGCGCTGCTGAACACGCTCTACGGCGACGACGCCGCTGTCACGGAAACCGCTCAATCATGAATCTGCCCGTAGCTGCCCCGCCCCATGGCCTGGACGCGCTGGAGGCGCGCCTGCGCCAGGATCTGGCCTGGCTGGAACTCCCCGCGAAGAACTGGGTCGTGCCCCGCCTGGAGAATGGCGAGCCGGTGCTGGAGGTCGCCATCATCGGCGGCGGGATGGCGGGGCTGGCCGCGGCCGCGTCGCTGCGGCACCTGGGCGTGCGCGCCGTGATTTTCGACCAGGCGCCGCAAGGCTACGAAGGCCCTTGGGCCACGACGGCCCGCATGGAAACCCTGCGTTCACCCAAGCAGCTCACGGGCCCGGCCCTGGGCCTGCCGGCGCTGACCTTCCGCGCCTGGTTCGAGGCGCAGTTCGGGCTGCGGGCCTGGGAGGCGCTGGACAAGATTCCGCGCCTGCAATGGATGGACTACCTGCGCTGGTACCGCCGCGTGCTGGAACTGGACGTGCGCAACGAGCACCGCGTAACCGCAGTGGCGCCGCGCGCCGACGGCCTGGTGCGGCTGGACATGGCCGCGCCGGAGGGCGCGCGCACGGTGCTGGCGCGCCGCGTGGTGCTGGCCACCGGCCGCGACGGGCTGGGCGGCGCGTACGTGCCGGACTTCGCGCGCAAGCTGCCGCGCAATCGCTGGGCGCACTCGTCCGACGTCATGGATTACGGCAACCTGGCGGGCAAGCG
Organism: Achromobacter sp. Marseille-Q4962; assembly: GCF_943737005.1. Taxonomy (GTDB): domain Bacteria; phylum Pseudomonadota; class Gammaproteobacteria; order Burkholderiales; family Burkholderiaceae_B; genus Achromobacter. The sequence goes on from NZ_CALSFU010000022.1 coordinate 29,183, forward strand.
CGTCGGCGTGGTGGGCGCGGGGGCCTCGGCCATGGACAGCGCGGCCACCGCCCTGGAAGCCGGCGCGGCCAGCGTGGACCTGCTGATCCGGCGCGCCGACATTCCCCGCGTCAACAAGGGCAAGGGCGCGGGCAATCCCGGCCTGACGCACGGGCACCTGAGCCTGCCGGACGAATGGAAATGGCGCATCCGCCATTACATCAACGTGCAGCAGGTGCCGCCGCCGCGCGGCAGCACGCTGCGCGTTTCGCGCCATCCCAACGCGCGCTTCAACCTGGGCTGCGGCATCCTGGATGTTTCCATGTCGGGCGACGAGATCCGCGTGGCGACGCCCAAGGGCGTTTTCGTGCTCGATTTCCTGGTTTTCTCCACGGGTTTTCGCATCGACTGGAACGCCAGGCCGGAGTTCGCCGCGCTCGCTCCCCACGTGCGCGCCTGGGGCGACCGCTACACGCCCGGGCCCGGCGAGGAAGACCAGGAGCTGCACGATTCTCCCGACCTGGGGCCGGCGTTCGAGCTGCAGGAGAAAACCCCGGGCGCCTGTCCGGGGCTGGACCGCGTGCACTGCTTCTCCTACCCCGCGGCGCTCACGCACGGCACGGTGTCGGGCGACATACCCGCCATCAGCGACGGCGCCAAGCGGCTGGCGCAAGGCATCGCAGCCTTGTTCTACCGCGAGGACGTGGAGGCGCACTACGCCAACATGGTGGCGTTCAGCGAGCCGGAGGTGTTCGGCGACGAATGGACGCCCGCCCCCGCTCCGCAGGCGGAGACCGCGCAATGACGGGCTGGCTGATCCGGCGCATCGGGCAGGCGGCCGTGGTCGTGCTGCTCATGACGCTCATCGTGTTCGTGGGGCTGCACGCCATCGGCAACCCCGTGGACATCCTGATCGGGCAGGACGTGGACCAGGTGGACCGCGCACGCATCATCGCCGAGCTGGGTCTGGACCAGCCGCTGTGGCGGCAATACCTGGCCTTTCTCAATGGCGCGCTGCACGGCAACCTGGGCAACAGCTTCGTCTACAACATCCCGGCGGTGGAGCTGGTGATCCAGCGCCTGCCGGCCACGTTCGAGCTCGCCATCGCCGCCATGCTGCTGGCCATCGTCATCGGGCTGCCGCTGGGCCTGCTGGCGGGGCTCTATCCAGACAGCCGGTTCTCGAAGCTGGTCATGGCGGGCAGCATCGTGGGCTTTTCGCTGCCCACGTTCTGGATCGCGCTGATGCTCATCATGACGTTCAGCGTGCACCTGGGCTGGCTGCCGGCCAGCGGGCGCGGCCAGACGGTGGAGCTTCTCGGGCTGCAATGGTCCTGGCTCACCGCCGACGGCTGGCGCCACCTGATCCTGCCGGCGCTCAACCTGTCGCTCTTCAAGATTTCGCTGGTGATCCGCCTGACGCGGGCCGGCGTGCGCGACGTGCTGCCCATGGACTTCGTGCGCTTTGCCCGCGCCAAAGGGCTGTCGCCCTGGCGCGTGGTCTGTGTGCACGTGCTGCGCAACACCATGATCCCCCTGGTGACGGTGCTGGGCCTGGAGCTGGGCTCGACCATCGCCTTCGCCGTCATCACGGAAAGCATTTTCGCCTGGCCGGGCGCGGGCAAGCTGATCCTGGACAGCCTGAATTCGCTGGACCGCCCGGTCATCGTGGCGTATCTCATGGTGGTGGTTTTCATGTTCGTCACGCTCAACCTGATCGTGGACATTCTGTACAAGGTGCTGGACCCCCGGGTGCGGCTGGAGGCGACGGCATGACTCCGGCCCGCCCCCCCGAAAACGGCGCAGCGCTTTCCCTGCCGCCCGCCGCGCCCGCGCTGCGGCGCGAGTCGCCCTGGCGCCGCAACCTGCAGGAATTCCTGTCTTCCAAAACGGCCGTGCTGGGCCTGGCGCTGACGGTGCTTCTCGTGGTGGCGGCGGCGCTGGCGCCGTGGATCACGCCGCAGAATCCCTACGACCTGATGCAGATCGACGTGCTGGACGCGCGCCTGCCGCCGGGCTCCATGAACGGCATGGAGACGTTCCACTACTGGCTGGGCACGGACGGCCAGGGCCGCGACCTGTATTCGGGCATTCTGTACGGCCTGCGCATCAGCCTGATGGTGGGCGTGGGCTCTGCCCTCATCGCCGGAGTGGTGGGCACGCTGCTGGGGCTGCTCGCGGCCTACGCGGGCGGCAAGGTGGACGCCTTGCTCATGCGGCTGGTGGACCTGCTGCTGTCTTTTCCGTCGATCCTGGTGGCGATGATGATCCTGGCCTACCTGGGCAAGGGCGTGGGCAACGTGGTGCTCACGCTGGTGCTGCTGGAATGGGCCTATTACGCGCGCACGGCGCGCGGCCAGGCGCTGGTGGAACGGCGCCGCGAGTACGTGGAGGCGGCGCGCTGCCTGGACATTCCCACGTGGCGCATCATGCTCAAGCACATCCTGCCCAACTGCCTGCCGCCGCTCATCGTGATCGGCACGCTGCAGATCGCGCGCGCCATCACGCTGGAAGCCACGCTGAGCTTCCTGGGGCTGGGCGTGCCCATCAGCGAGCCCTCGCTCGGCCTGCTCATCTCCAACGGGTTCCAGTTCATGCTTTCCGGCGAGTACTGGATCAGCTTCTACCCCGGCATGACGCTGCTGGTCACCATCGTGGCGATCAACCTGGTGGGCGACCGCCTGCGCGACGTGCTCAACCCGAGGACCCACAAATGAACGCGGCCTCTCCCGCGCAGCACGCGCCGGCCACGCTGCAGGTCCGCGATCTGCGCACGCATTTCCATACCCGGGCCGGCGTGCTGCCGGCCGTGGACGGCGTGTCGTTCACCCTGGAGCGCGGCAAGATCCTCGGCCTGGTGGGCGAGTCCGGATCGGGCAAGTCGGTCACCGGCTTTTCCATCATGGGGCTGGTGGACCCGCCCGGCCGCATCGTGGGCGGCGAAGTGCTGTTCCAGGGCCGCGACCTGGCCAAGCTGCCCGCGCGCGAACTGCGCAAGCTGCAGGGCAACCGCATCGCCATGATCTTCCAGGATCCGATGATGACGCTCAATCCGGTCCTGCGCGTGGACGTGCAGATGATCGAGACCGTGCTGGCCCACAGCAAGATGAGCCGCTCGCAGGCGCGCGAACTCGCGCGCGACACGCTGGGCATGATGGGCATTCCCAGCCCCGAGGAGCGGCTGCGCGCCTATCCGCACCAGCTGTCCGGCGGCATGCGCCAGCGCGTGGCGATCGCCATCGCCATGCTGCACCGGCCCGACCTCATCATCGCCGATGAGCCCACCACCGCGCTGGACGTAACCATCCAGGCGCAGATCCTCTCCGAAGTGCAGAAGCTCGCCCAGCGGCACGGCACCAGCCTCATCTGGATCACGCACGATCTTTCGGTGGTGGCCGGGCTGGCCGACGAAGTCGCCGTGATGTATGCCGGCCGCATCGTGGAGCACGGCAGCGTCGACGACGTGCTCGACCGTCCGCAGCATCCGTACACGGCGGGCCTGATCGGCAGCCTGCCCAGCAACAACCGGCGCGGCCAGCGGCTGCGCCAGATTCCCGGCATGACACCCAACCTGCTCGCGCTTCCGCCCGGCTGCGCCTTCGCGGCGCGCTGCCCCCGCGCAACCGCCGTCTGTGGCCAGACGCCCGGCATTACCGAACCGCTGCCCGGCCACCGGGTGCGCTGTTTCCATCCCGCCCTCAACCTCGCGGAGGCGGCGGCATGACGGCGGCGGTCCGACAAGACGCGGCCACGCCGCTCATCGAGCTGCGCCGGGTCAGCAAGCGCTTCGGCGAACGCCGGGTGGGCGCGGCCGGCCGCGCCATGCAGAAACTCGGCCTGGCCCGTCCGCCCGCCATCACCCGCGCCGTGGACGGCGTGGACCTGGCCGTGCGCCCGGGCGAGGTGGTGGGCCTGGTGGGCGAATCGGGCTGCGGCAAGTCCACGCTGGGCCGCATGGCCGTGGGCCTGCTCGCGCCTTCCGACGGCGATGTGCTGGTCAACGGCCGCAGCGCGGCGCAGATGACGCCGGCCCAGGCGCACGAGGCGCGCCTGAAGGTGCAGATGGTGTTCCAGGACCCCTACGCCAGCCTGAACCCGCGCCTGCGCGTGGACGAGATCGTGGGCGAAGCCGCGCGCATCCACGGCCTGGTGGACCGCGCCGGGCTGGACGACTATGTGAGCGCGCAGCTCGAGCGCGCCGGGCTCGACCCCGCGCTGCGCCAGCGCTATCCGCATCAGTTCAGCGGCGGCCAGCGCCAGCGCATCGGCATCGCGCGCGCCCTGGCCGTGCAGCCCGACATGCTGGTCTGCGACGAGGCCGTGGCGGCGCTGGACGTGTCCATCCAGGCGCAGATCCTGAACCTCTTCATGGACCTGCGCGAAGAGCTGGGCCTGACCTATCTTTTCATCAGCCACGACCTGGGCGTGGTGGAGCACCTGTCGGACCGCGTGGTCATCATGTACCTGGGCCGCGTGGTGGAGAGCGCGCCGGTGGAGGAAGTGTTCCGCCGGCCCAACCATCCCTACACCCAGGCGCTGCTGGCCGAGATCCCGAGCCTGAAGGCGCGCCACAAGACCTTTACCGCCATCAAGGGCGAGATCCCCAGCCCGATCAACCCGCCCGCCGGCTGCCATTTCCACCCGCGATGTCCGCATGCGATGCCGCGCTGCAAGACCGAGGTTCCCACGCTGAAGGGAATCGCCATCAACCACCAGTCGGCCTGTCATCTCAACGACATGGCCTGAACTGGACCATTCCGACGAACGTTCCCCCTTACCAAGGACTCCGGACATGAAACGCCTGATTCTCTCCACCCTGGCCGCCGCCCTTTTCGGCGTCTCCGCCGCCGCCAGCGCCGACGACCTCGCCATCGGCTTTGCCGACCCGCTCTCCTCGCTGGACCCGCAGCTCAACAACCACGCGGGCGACCGTTCGGTGGACCTGCATTTCTGGGATCTGCTGATCGAGAACAAGTGGAACAAGCTGCAGCCCGGCCTGGCCGTGAGCTGGAAACCGCTGGACAACACCACCTGGGAATTCAAGCTGCGCGAAAACGTGAAGTGGCAGGACGGCGCGCCCTTCACCGCCGAAGACGTGATCTTCTCCTACACCCGCGCGCGCGCCGTGCCGGGCAGCGTGGCGACCTTCGCCGGCTACCTGCGCACCATCGACGGCATGACGGCCAAGGATCCGCACACGCTCATCATCAAGACCAAGGCGCCCAACCCCGACCTGCCGCTCAACCTGGCTTCGGTGCATATCGTCAGCAAGCACATCGGCGAGAAGTCGAGCACCGAAGACTACAACTCGGGCAAGGCCGTAATCGGCACCGGCCCGTACAAGTTCGTTTCGTACACGCCGGGCGACCGCGTCCTCATGACGCGCAACGAAGCCTACTGGGGCGACAAGCCGATCTGGGAAAAGGTCAATTACCGGTACATCAACAATGCGGCCGCGCGCACCGCGGCGCTGCTGGCCGGCGACGTGGACGTGATCGACAAGGTGTCGGTGTCCGACCTCGCCAAGCTCAAGCAATCGCCCAACATCTCGGTCTTCCCGTACAACGGCCTGCGCGTCATGCTGCTGCAGCCGAGCTTCAACCCGGCGCCCAATCCCTACATCACCGACAACGCCGGCAAGCCGCTGCCCAAGAACCCGCTGCTGGACGTGCGCGTGCGCGAGGCGCTCAACCTCGCCATCAACCGCAAGGCCATCGTGGACCGCATCCTGCGCGACGCCGCCACCGAGGCCAACCAGTGGATGCCGGAAGGCACCATCGGCTACAACCCCGACATCAAGAACGTTCCCTACGACGCCGAGCGCGCCAAGAAGCTGCTGGCCGAGGCCGGCTACCCCGACGGCTTCAACCTGACCATGCACGTTCCCAACGACCGCTATCCGCAGGGTCCGGAAACGGCGCAGGCGGTGGCGCAGTTCTGGTCGCGCATCGGCGTGAAGACCAAGGTGGAAGTGGTGCCCTGGGCGGTGTACTCGGGCCGCGCCAACAAGAACGAATACGCCATGAGCATGCTGGCCTGGGGCAACGGCACCGGCGAAGGCACCTACGCCATGGTCAACATCCTGGCCACCGTGGACACCAAGAAGGGCCTGGGCGCCTCCAATTGGGGCCACTACAGCAGCAAGGCGCTGGACCAGGCGCTGGAGCAGGCCACTTCCGAGTTCGATCCCGAGAAACGCGAAGCCATCATGCGCGCCGCCGCCAAGACCGTGTCGGACGACGTGGGCATTATTCCGCTGTACCACTACAAGAACATCTGGGCCGCCAGGAAAGGCCTGAAGGTCACCCCGCTGACCAGCGACCGCACGGCCGCCATGATGGTGACCAAGGACTCGGGCAAGTAACGCCATGGCGCCTACCCTTTCCATTACGCCGCCGGACGCCCTGATCGACGTGCCGCGCCACATCCGGGTGGAACACGTCGCGCCCGGCCAGACGGTGGAGATCACCGCCCTCACCCGCCGCAACGGCGTGCTGTGGCAAAGCCATGCCGCCTACGCGGCGGGTGAGGACGGCAGCGTGGACCTCACCCGCGACGCGCCGGTCTCCGGCGACTACGCCGGCCTCTCGCCCATGGGTCTGGTCTGGTCCCAGTCCCCCGTGGATCCGCCCAGCCGGGAGCTGTTCAACCATCCCGTCGCCGAACCGCTGGTTACCGAGGTGATCGTGCGCGCCGCCGGCGCGCAAGCCCGCGCCAGCTTCGTCCAGCGCCTGGCCGCCGACGGCGTCACGCGCCAGGACGTGCGTGAAGAAGGCCTGGTCGGCACGCTGTACCTGCCGCCCGGCCCCGGCCCGCATCCCGCGGTAATGATCCTCAACGGCTCGGGCGGCGGCATCAACGAACCGCGCGCCGCGCTCTATGCATCGCGGGGCTACGCCGCCTTCGCCCTGGCGTATTTCAAGGCGCCCGGCCTGTCGGACTACATTTCCAACACGCCGCTGGAGTATTTCCAGACCGGCCTGCGCTGGCTGCGCAAGAAGGTGCGCCCGCTGCACGACTTCGTGGCGGTGAGCGGCCAGTCGCGCGGCGGCGAACTGGTGCTGTTGCTGGGCGCGACCTTCCCCGACGAAGTCTCGGCCGTGGTGGCCTATGTGCCGGGCGCGGTGGTGCACAGCGCGCAGAACGCCTGCGACCCCAGGCTCGGCCGCGAGGGCCCGACCTGGCTCCTGGGCGGCAAGCCCCTGCCCCACGTCTGGGAAAACAACCGCACCGCCACCTGGGCGCCCTTTGACGAAGGCCCCGCCCCGCACCGCCACGAACGCGCCATTCTCACCGCGCTGCGGGATCCCGACGCCGTGGCCCGCGCCCGCATCAAGGTGGAGAACATCCGGGGCCCGGTCATGCTGCTCTCGGCCACCGACGACGGCTCCTGGCCGTCGAGCCTCTACTCGAGGATGGTGCGCGACAAGCTGGAAGAAGTGCGACACCCGTATCCGGTGCGATGGCTGGACTATCAGAACGGCGGTCACGCCATTCTGTTTCCCTACGTGCCCACCACCCAGCTCGTCTACGCCCACCCCGTGTCCGGCAAGATCAGCACCAGCGGCGGCAACCCCCGGGACAATGCGCGCGCGGACGAGGAGTCCTGGGAAGGCGTGCGCGAGTTCCTGGACGCGGCGGTCAAGGCCCGCGCCGGCGGCGCGCAGGCCGCCCCTGCCGGCCATGCCGCCGGCTGAACGACACCTCAGGAGATTCTCTAACATGGCACAGCAACCCATCGTGTACGACGCTGCCCGCGACCTGGTGGACCAGATCGCCGGCCTGAAGCCCGACAGCAGGACCTACGCCGTCCGCCACCAGCGCGACAAGGTCGCGGCCGCCACCCAGGGCAGCTACGACGCCCTCTTCGACCCCGCGCTTGCCGGCCTCACGCTGGCCGAGCGCCTGCTCGTCGCGCTCTACGCCTCGCGCCTGACGCCCGCGCCCGAACTGGCCGCCCACTACCGCCAGCGCCTGGCCGACGCCGGCGCCAGCGCCGCCGATATCGCCGTCGCCGGATCCGGCAAACCCGCGGACGCCGCCGACCCGCGCCTGGCGGCCATCCTGGAGTTCACGCGCAAGCTCATCGAGAAGCCTGTCGAGGGCGACGAGGCCGCGCTCAAGACCCTGCCGGCCGCCGGCGTGTCCACGCCCGCCGTCGTCACGCTCTCGCAGCTCATCGCCTTCCTGTCGTACCAGGTTCGCCTGGTCGCCGGCCTGAACGCCATGAAGGCGCTGGAAAGCCGGCCCAGCGGCCCCGCCGTCGCGCCGCCCCCCGCCTGCACCGCGCCTGCCGCGCAGGGCAATACCCTGGGCGCCGTCATCAAGGCCCATGGCTTCACCAACGAAACCCTGGAATGGAAGGCCTGGCTCGACGTGGTGGACCTGGACAAGGCCACGCCCGAACAGATCGCCGTACTGGAAGAAAGCCACCCCAAGGCCAAGGTTTCGGACTACTACCTGTTCCTCGTCCACCAGCCCGAAATCCTGCGCCAGCGCTCCACCGCCTTCAACGCCATCATGTATGCCCCGGGCGGCATGGCGCGCGCCGAACGCGAACTGGGCGCCACCGTGGTGTCGCGCGTGAACGGCTGCGTCTACTGCGCCTCCGTGCACGCCCAGCGCTTCGAACAGCTCGCCAAGCGCAACGACGTCATCGCCCAGGTCTTCGAAGACCCCGCCACCGCCGGCATCACCGAACGCGAAAAAGCGATCGCCCGCTTCTCCATCCAGATCACCCAGGCGCCCGCCTCCGTCAACGCCGACAGCGTCCAGGCGCTGAAAGACGTCGGCCTGAACGAGGCCGAGATCCTGGACCTGCTGCACTCGGACGCGATCTTTGCCTGGGCTAACCGGCTGATGCTGAACCTGGGCGAGCCGGTGTTTCCGGGGGATTGAGGCGGCCTGCCGCCAGAGCCGGAAGCCCCCGGGACAGGCCGCTTTTGCGGCCTGTCATTTCTGGCGCGCTTCCACCCTTTGCGCCAACAGGTCATAGAACAGGCTTGCCACCGGATTGAGCGCCTTGCCGCGCGGATGAATCAGGCCGATCGTGCGGCTCACCGCCGGGTCGCGCAACGGAATGCTGACCAGCATGCCATGGCCGTCGTCCGGCATTGCCAGGCGCGGAACGACGCCGACGCCCAACCCCGCTTCCACCATGCTGACCAGCGCCGGCACATGCTGCACTTCGCAGAAATGTCGCGGCCTGCCGGCGCTGTGTACGTCAGGCCATGGGGTTGCCGCGCGGACGGGGCGGCGCGGCGGCCCGGGTGCTGGCGGCGTTCGTGGAAGACATGAAACGCAGCGGCTTCGTTGCCCAGGCGCTGGCCCGCCACGGCATCGAAGGGGCCGCGGTCGCGCCGCCCGCGCTGGCCTGAATCCTTCCGGAAGCGGAAACCGCCCGCACTTTCGCTACACTGACGCTTTCCGCCTTTCCCAGCGCCCCGCCCACGCGGGGCGCATTGCCTTGCCCCCATGCCCGAGAAAACCCACGACATCCGCCCCGGCCAGTCGATCGAACTGCTCAAGGCCCTGCACATCCTGACCCGCGACGGCAAGATGAACCAGGACAGCCGCCGCAAGCTGAAGCAGGTCTACCACCTGTTCCAGTTCATTGAACCGCTGCTCAAGGACGTGCAGCAGCGCGGCGCGGTCACCCTGGTGGACCACGGCGCGGGCAAGTCGTACCTGGGCTTCATCCTGTACGACCTGTTCTTCAAGGAACAGCCCGACGCCGCGAAAAGCGGTTCGCGCATCTACGGCATCGAAACGCGCGAAGAACTGGTCAGATCCTCCGAAGAACTGGCCAAACGCCTGGGCTTTGCCGGCATGTCTTTCCTCAACCTGTCGGTGGCGGACTCCATCGCCTCCGACAAGCTGCCCAAGACGGTGGACATCGTCACCGCCCTGCACGCCTGCAACACCGCCACCGACGACGCCATCCGCTTCGCGCTGGAAAAGAAAGCCAGGCACATCGTCGTCGTGCCCTGCTGCCAGGCCGAAGTGGCCGCCGTGCTGCGCAAGAACAAGGCCAAGGCCCTGGCCGACCCGCTGGCCGAGATCTGGCGGCATCCGCTGCACACGCGGGAATTCGGCAGCCAGATCACCAACGTGCTGCGGTGCCTGCAGCTTGAGGCGCATGGCTATCAGGTCAGCGTGACCGAGCTGGTGGGCTGGGAGCATTCGATGAAAAACGAGCTCATCATCGCGCAGTACAAGAACCTGCCGCGGCGCAAGCCCGCGGAGCGGCTGACGGAGATGCTGGAGCGTATCGGGCTGCAGGAGTTGAAAGACCGTTTTTTCCTGCCGCAGGCGGCGCAGGAATGAAGATCGACAAAGGATCGCAATGCGGTCCTTTGCGTTTTTGAGCACTCGCATGCGCCATCCGCCCGATCTGTTCGCCCCGCCCCGGAAGCAGCGCCCTGCGCGCCCCAACTCGCTTCTGTGGGTGCTTGAGACGCTGGAACGGGACGCCGGCTACGCACGTCGAAAAATGTTCGGCTGCGACGCGGCTTACCTGGACGACGTGCTGTACCTCGTCGTCGCCGACCGCGGCGATCCCTGGAGCGGCGTCCTGGTATGCACGTCCAGAGAACGCCACGCGGCGCTGGCGGCCGACCTCCCCGGCCTGCTGCCGCATCCGGTCCTGGGAAAGTGGCTGTATCTGCCGCAGACAGATGAAGATTTCGAGGCCATCTCGGCGAAACTCGCCACGCTTGCGCTGGCGCGAGATGCGCGGATGGGGGTGGCATCCAGGCCGAAGGCGGCGCGGCGCGCGGCCTGGCGGCCATCTCGCTGAAATCGGCCACACGGAAAAGCAGGCGCGCGGGAAGGGACCGGCTCCACAGGGAATGGCGGCGTCGCAGATCCCGATGTGACGATTTCGTCTCTCATCTACAATTCGTGGCCACATTGGCTGCCTGCCGCAGCCGGTCAGCAGTCCACAGGTAGCATGACGCGAGCGAAGACATCCGCCTCCCGGAAGAGAAGTTCCGCTAACAGTAGAAAAACCAGAACGGGCGCCCGGTCGTCCGGACGCGTGACGCGGTTCCTGCGGGCGCTGGCCCTCTCGTCGCTGGCGGGTTTCGGCGCCGGGACGTACATGCTGCATTCGCAATGGCGCATTCCGGCTTCGATTTCCGTTCCGGTTCCGGTTTCGCTGGAGCACCTGCTGGCGCGCCTGGGATGGCCGCCGCGGGAGCACGCCGCGCCGGGCAGGACGCCTGCCGCCGCGCCTGCCGCCACGCCAACCGCCACGCCAACCGCCACGCCGGCCGCGGTGCCGGTCTCGACGCCCAAGGGCCCGCTGGCCCATACGATGTTCGCGGAGTGCCCGCAGTTCTTTCCGGACGCGCGCCCGCCCGTGGTTCCCGCCAGCCAGCAGTTGCGCGAGATCTGTTTCTCCGCGTTCGCCATCCTGCACGACGGCCAGACCAAGACGCCGGTTTTCGTGGCCGAGCGGCTGAACCGCAAGATGCTGGCCGACGGGCAGGGACTGCGCCGCACGGACAAGTTCTACGCCGAGGCGCGGCTGCCGCGCTCGGAGCGCGCCGAGCTCGACGATTACCGCGGTTCGGGTTATTCGCGCGGCCACATGGCGCCGGCGGGAGACATGTCCACGCCGCAGGCCATGGCGCAAAGTTTTTCGCTGGCGAACATGGTGCCGCAGGACCAGACGCACAACGCCGGCGCGTGGAGCCATATCGAGCAGGACACGCGGAAATACGTGATGCGCGCGGCGGGCGACGTGTACGTGTTCACGGGGCCGGTGTACGCCGGCAAGCCCAGGACGATAGGCTCGGGCGTGGCCGTGCCCAGCTATCTGTACAAGGTGGTGTACGACGCCACCACGCACCGCTCCTGGGTGCACTGGCAGGCGAACGCCGCGGGCACCAAGGCGGGTCCCCCGATCAGCTACGACGAATTCGTGCGGCGCACGGGCCTGAACCTGCTGCCGGACAGGGGATGAACCCCGGCGGCGGCCCGTTCCGCCGCAAGGGCCGCCAGCCGCACGAGGCCCCGCCCCCTCACCCGCGCCGCGCGGCCTCGATCGCGGCGACGTCGATCTTGCGCATGGTCATCATCGCCTCGAAAGCGCGCTTGGCCGCGGCGGCGTCGGGATCCGCGATCGCTTCCAGCAGCACGCGCGGCGTGATCTGCCAGAACACGCCCCATCTGTCCCGGCACCAGCCGCATCCGATTTCCTGGCCGCCGTTACCGACGATGGCGTTCCACAGCCTGTCGGTTTCGGCCTGGTCTTCGGTGGAGATCTGGAAGGAAAAGGCTTCGGTGTGCTTGACCGACGGGCCGCCGTTCAGGCCCACGCAGGGAATGCCGGCCACGGTGAATTCCACCGTCAGTACGTCGCCCTGTTTGCCGGACGGATAGTCGCCGGGCGAGCGCAAGACCCTGCCCACGGCGCTGTCGGGAAATGTCCGGGCATAAAACTGCGCGGCGTCCAGGGCGTCGCGATCGTACCAGACGCAGATCGTGTTCTTGCTGGCCATTCTGCTTCTCCAATCGATGTGGAACCCGGCCCGCCGGCGGACTGCCCGGCTCGAGGGATGTGCGATACATCGACGATAGCCGCCGGCGGCGCCGGCGCGGGTTACCAAGCTTTGGAAAATGTTGTGCCGTGGCGGGCGGCGGCCAGCCGCCTCGCGCTCGGGAAAGAGGCGGCTACCGAAGAGGCGGCCATCGGGCGCGCAAGCGATTTCTAGGGGTATACCCGAGCCAATATTGTGGCAAAAGTGAAATCTACTTAATATTTTTGAAGTGTGATTGAAAAATAAAGACGGATTTCATGAAAACCGACAGCCTGGAAAACGCCCCGGCTTCCGCCGACGACCACGACAAGGCCCTGGGAGAACGCCTGCGAGCGGCGCGGCTGCAGCGGGGACTGAAACTGAAGGACGTGGCCGAGCGCACCGAGATGTCCATCGCGCTCATCAGCCAGGTCGAGCGCGGCGTCAGCTCCCCTTCCATCCGCAGCCTGCGCGCGATCTGCCACGCCCTGGGCATAGACGGCGCCAGCCTGCTGGCTCCCGCCGCGGGCGGCGCGGCCACTGACGAGCAGAACGAATTCACGGTGCGGGCCTCCACGCGCAAACCGCTGAAGCTGGGCAACAACGGCGTCACCAAGTACCGCATCACGCCCGGCAGTTGCGCCACGCTGGAAGGTTTCCTGATGGAACTGGAGCCGGGCGCCGCCTCCGACCCCGGTTTCCTGGTGCAGGCCAGCGACAAGATCGGATACGTGCTGTCCGGCAGGCTGCAAGTCTACGTCGACGACAAATCCTTCCTGCTGGAGGCCGGCGACAGCTACGGCTTTTCCGGCAGCCATCCGTACCGCTGGCAGAACGGCTGGGACCAGAAGACCGTTTTCCTGGTCATCAACAGCACCCACTTCTACGTCTGAGCCCTTCTCCCCCGGTTTCTTCTACGCATTCCGACACATACCAAATGAAAGGCCGGCAGGCGGCCTCGCAAGGGAAAACACGCAATGAATTCCTCCTCAGCATCGATCGGCGTGCGTGCGGCGCGCGTTCCCGCGCGCAAAGGCAAGCTGCGCGACATCGTGGCCGCCAATATCGGCGCCTTCTTCGAGTGGTATGACCTGCTGGTCTATGCGCTGTTCGCGCTGCCGATCTCGCGGCTGTTCTTTCCGGCCGACGATCCGCAGACCGCGCTGCTGTTCAGTTTCCTGACCTTCGCGAGTTCGTACCTGATCCGGCCGGTGGGCGCCGTCCTGCTGGGCATCTACGCCGACAAGAAGGGGCGCAAGGCCGCCCTCTCCCTGACCGCCACGCTGATGCTGATCGGCACCGCGCTGATGGCGCTCATTCCCACCTACGCGACCATCGGCGCCCTGGCGCCGGTCGCGCTGGTGGCGGGCCGCCTGCTGCAGGGCTTTTCGGCGGGCGGCGAGTTCGGCACGGCGAATTCCTACCTCACCGAGCAGAATCCGAAGCTCAAGGCGTTCCTGGCCAGCCTGCAGTTCTCCACCACCGGGCTGGCCCTGGTCGTGTCCGCGCTGTTCGCGTATTTCATCAACCACTACCTGACCCAGGAGCAGGTCGACAGCTGGGGATGGCGCCTGCCCTTCGTGTTCGGCTGCCTGATCGGCCCGGTCGCCCTCTACATCCGTTTCAAGATCGACGAGACGCCCGAGTTCGACGACGAGAAAGCGCAGCGCGCCGCGCCGCTGCGCGAGACGTTCCGCCTGCACAAGCGCTATCTGCTGCTGGGCGCGCTGATCGTGGCGGCCGGCAACGTGGCCAGTTACCTCAACATCTATATGCCGACCTTTGCGATCAACAACCTGGGCATTTCCAAGGACGACGCGTTCGTGGCGTCGATCTGCAGCGGCCTGGTGTGCACCTTCCTGCCGATGCTGGGCGGGCTGGCCGCCGACCGCTACGGCGCGGTCAAGACCATGGCCTGCGCGCTGGTGCTGGGGCTGATCGTCATCGTGCCCACCTTCAGGGTGCTGACGGGCACGCCGTCGTTCGGCTCGCTGGTGCTGTTCCAGTGCCTGATGTCGCTGGTGTTCTACAGCTTCTATTTCGCGCCGGTCGGCTCGCTCCTGGCGCAGCTGTTTCCGACTTCCTGCCGCACCACCGGCGTGTCGATCGCCTACGTGGCTTCGCAGACCTTCTTCGGCGGCATCACGCCGGTGGTGGTGGGCTTCCTGGTGACCCGCACCGGCACGATCATGTCGCCCGCCTACTACCTGATCGCGATCGGCCTTGTCGCCATCGTCGCGCTGGCGAGCGTGCGCGCCCGGGTCCGCTGAACTTCCGACAACCTTTTTTACACGCTTGCGCTTCATGGACACCCGCTTACCCTCCCAAGTCGACGTCGCGGTCATCGGCGGCGGCATCATCGGCATCAGCACCGCCTGGTTCCTGGCCCGCGCGGGTCTGCGCGTCGCTGTTTTCGAGAAAGGCGCGATCGCGGGCGAACAGTCGTCGCGCAACTGGGGCTGGATCCGCTCGGTCGGGCGCGACCACCGCGAACTGCCGCTGGCGCTGCGCGCCAACGTTCTGTGGCGCGCATTGCAGCAACAGGCCGACGTAGGGTACCGGCAGCGCGGCCTCGCCTACCTGGGCCGCAACGCCGCAGACATGCAGAGCCACGCCAAATGGCTGGAAGCCGCCCGTCCCTATGCGGTGCCCGCCCGGCTGGTGGATGCGGCGGGCCTGCCCGCCCTGCTCGGCGCGCAGAGCGCGCGCGACTGGGCCGGCGCGCTCTACAACCCCGAGGACGGCGTGGCCGAACCGCAACTGGCGACGGCGGCCATCGCCGGCCTGGCGCGCGCGGCGGGCTGCCTGATTTTCGAGAGCTGCGCGGTGCGCGGCCTGGACGTGGCCGCCGGCAAGGTCGGCGGCGTCGTCACCGAGCGCGGCACGGTGGGCGCAGCGGCGGCCGTGCTGGCGGGCGGCGCCTGGTCGCGGCTTTTCTGCGGCAACAGCGGCGTGTCGTTCCCGCAGCTCAAGGTGCACGCGTCCGTGCTGCGCACCACGCCGCTCGACACCGGCATGGACCTGGCCATCAATGGCGGCGATTTCACCTGCCGCAAGCGCGCCGACGGCGGCTATACGGTTTCGCAGCTCGGCGCCTCCACGGCCGACCTGACGCCCGACAGCATCCGCCTCATGCGCCAGTTCCTGCCTGCCTGGATGGCGGAGCGCAAGTACCTGAAGCTGCGGGTGGGCCGGCGCTTCTTCGAAGAGCTGGCGATGCCGCGGCGCTTCGCGCTGGACGCGCCCACGCCTTTCGAGCAGCACCGGATCCTCGACCCGCGGCCCGGCATGGCTGCCATTTCCACGGCCCTGGAAAAGCTCAAGGCGGCCTTTCCCGCCTTCGCGCCGGCCCGGGTCGCCGCCGCCTGGGCCGGAATGATCGACGTCACCCCCGACGCCCTGCCCGTGATGTCCGCGGTCGAGAGCGTGCCGGGGTTCTTCCTGGCGTCCGGATTCTCGGGCCACGGCTTTGGCATCGGCCCCGCCGCCGGCGAGCTGATGAGCGAGCTGGTCCTGGGCAGGACGCCTGCCGTGGACCCCGCCGCCTTCCGTCTGTCGCGCTTCGCATAACCCCTTTTTTTCCTGTTTCATGGAGAGCATGCAGTGCCCGACAACAATGCGCGACTGATCCGCTTCGACGGCGGCCCGATGGTCGATCCGGTTCCCGGCAAACCCAAGCAACCGCTGACCGGCGACGCCTCGTTTCTCAGCGTCAAGGCGTTCGATCATCCGAAGGCGCGCGCCGGCGTGTGGGAAAGCACCGCGGGCGCCTTCCAGGCCGACAACGCCGGCTATATCGAGTTCGGCTACATCGTCGACGGCGGATGCCGCCTGGTCGATCCGGACGGCGCCGTGCACGAGCTGGCGGCGGGCGACGCGTTCGTCATGCCCGAGGGATACGCCGGCCGCTGGGAAGTGGACCGCCACGTGAAGAAGATCTATTTCATCAGCCTCACCCGATGAGGCCGCCGGGCTATTGCCCGGCCATCAGCTTCTTCCAACCGTCCAGGCCGAGGCGGCGCATCGTGTCGATGTTCTTCTCATAGATCTCCGCGGCGTCGGGAAACGCTTCCACGGCACGGTCGATGCTCGCTTCGCGCAGCAGGTGCAGGATGGGGTATGGCGAGCGGTTGGTGCAGTTTTCGATGTCGTCCGGCTCGGTGCCGGCGAACTGGAAGTCGGGGTGGAAGGTAGCGACCTGCAGTTCGCCTTCCAGCCCCATGCGCTTGAGCAGGCGCTCGGCCCGGGCCTCGAAATCGTTGAAGTCCAGGAAGTCGTCGAGGGCGTCTGGCAGGATGAGCAGCGTGGTATCGATCCGCTGCGGGTCGGCTTCGGCCAGCAGGGCCAGCTCGGTCTGCAGATCGGCCAGCACGCTCTCCTCGTCAGTCGCGTCGCTGACGGCATAGCGAATCTGCTCCTTGACCTGCACCGCCTTGGCGAAGGGACAGAGATTCAGCCCGATGACCGCCGCCGTCACCCAGTGGCGGGTTTCTTCCAGCACGTGATCATAGGCGTCGGAGGTGGAAATCATGAAAGAAGGGTCCGCGGAGAAGACATGGCTGAAATGGCATGGCCGGGCCGCCACGGCGGCGCGGCCGTGGCGAACGGCCTGCGCCGGAACGGGTGAGGTTTGCGGTCAGGACGCCGGCATGGCGGCCATGGTCTGGGCCACGGCGGCGGTGAGCTTCTTGCCGTAGGGCACGTGCAGGAATTCGTTGGGGCCGTGCGCATTGGAGCGCGGACCCAGCACGCCGCAGACCATGAACTGCGCCTTGGGGAAACCCTTCTGCAGGATGCTCATAAGCGGAATCGTGCCGCCCTGGCCGATGTAGCCGCAAGGCGCGCCGTAGTAGGCTTGCGAGGCGGCGTCCAGGGCCTGGGTCAGCCAGGGCTGCGAGGCCGGGGCGTTCCAGCCGGTGGCCGCGCCCTCGTTGGCCTTGAAGACCACCTTGGCGTTGTATGGCGTGTCGGCTTCGAGCAGGGCCTTGATTTCCTGCGAAGCGGCCACGGCGTCGACCAGCGGCGGCAAGCGCAGCGAAAGCTTGAAGGCCGTGCGCGGACGCAGCACGTTGCCGGCGCTGGAAAGCGGCGGCAGGCCCTCGGCGCCGGTGACCGACAGCGTGGGCCGCCACGTGCGGTTCAGCAGCGCCTCTTCGGGCTCGGTGGTCATGGGCAGCACGAAGCCGCCGTCGGCGCCGCAGCTCCAGGGGAAGCGCCGCCAGACTTCGTCGCCCAGGATGCGCGCAGTGTCGCGCACCTGTTCGATGCGCTCGGCGGGAATCTCGCAATGCAGGCTCCGCGGCAGCAGGCGGCCCGTGGCGCTGTCTTCGAGGCGGTCCAGCAGATGGCGCAGGATGCGGAAGCTGGACGGCACCACGCCGCTGGAGTCGCCCGAGTGCACGCCCTCGTCCAGCACCTGGACCTCCAGCGTGCCCGCCACCATGCCGCGCAGCGACGTAGTCATCCAGAGCTGGTCGTAGTTGCCCGCGCCGGAATCCAGGCAGACCACCAGCGCCACATTGCCCAGGCGGTCGCGCAAGGCGTCGACGTACGGCAGCAGGTCGTAGCTGCCCGATTCTTCACAGGTTTCCACGATGCCCACGCAGCGCGGACGCGGAATGCCCTGCTTGTCCAGCGCCATGATGGCGGTGAGCGAGGCATAGATGGCGTAGCCGTCGTCGGCGCCGCCCCGTCCGTAGAGCTTGCCGTCTTCGTACTTGGGCGTCCAGGGACCGAGGCCGGCGCGCCAGCCCGAGAACTCGGGCTGCTTGTCGAGGTGGCCGTAGAGCAGCACGGTGTCGCCGTTGTCGCTGCGCGTGGCGGGCGCGTCGAAGAAGATGACCGGCGTGCGGCCCGGCAGGCGCACGACTTCGAGTTTGAGGCCGGCGACTTTCTGCGCCTCCACCCATTGCGCCGCGTCGCGCACCACACGGTCGATATAGGCGTTTTTCTCCCAGTCCGCGTCGAACGCAGGGCTCTTGGCCGGTATGGCGATGTAGTCGGTAAGCGCGGGAATGATTTCGCGGTCCCATTTGTCGTCCACGAAAGCTTGCAGAGCCTTGGGATCGAGCGTGGGCGGCAGGGCGTCGTCGGGAAGTCGGGCGTTCATGGCGCGGGGTCCTGGACTGGGAGGGTGGACAAACTGCTATTTTATGCCTGCCCGCGCGCCGCGGGACGCCCTGCCGGCGGATGTGTCCCTTTCCGGGGCGGGAGGGCGGCGACACACCGCCCTCCCCGCATCAGGCCCCGATCAGCGCCGGCTCGCCGCGCGCCAGCGCGGGCGCATCGGCCTCGATGACACGTCCGCTGCCGAGCCTGAAGACGGCCACGGCTTCGCGCAGTTTCTGGGCCTGGGCTTCCAGCGAGGCGGCCGAGGCTGCGGCCTGTTCCACCAGGGCGGCGTTCTGCTGGGTAACGCCGTCCATCTGGGAGACGGCCTGGTTCACCTGTTCGATGCCGCGCGACTGCTCGTCGGACGCGCTGGATATCTCGCTGATGATGCCGGTGACGCGGCGCACGGAGCTGACGATTTCCTGCATGGTGGCGCCGGCCGATTCGACCTGCTCCGAGCCCACCGATACTTTTTGCACCGAGTCGTCGATGAGGGTCTTGATTTCCTTGGCGGCCTGGCCGCTGCGCTGCGCCAGCGCGCGGACTTCGCTCGCGACCACGGCAAAGCCCTTGCCCTGTTCGCCCGCGCGCGCCGCCTCTACGGCGGCATTGAGCGCCAGGATGTTGGTCTGGAAGGCGATGCCGTCGATCACGCCCACGATGTCGGCGATACGGTTGGAGCTGTCCGCGATGGCGCGCATGGTGCCCACCACTTCGCCCACGGCGCGGCCGCCGCGCGCCGCCACGTCGGAGGCGGCCTCGGCCAGTTGCGCGGCATTGCGCGAACTGTCGGCATTGTTTTTCACGGTGGAGGCGAGCTCGTCCATGCTGGCGGCGGTTTCTTCCAGCGAGGCAGCCTGCTCTTCGGTGCGCGACGACAGGTCGATGTTGCCGGCGGCGATTTCACGCGCGCCCGTGTGGATTTCCTCTACCCCCTCGCGCACGGCCGACACGGTGCGCGACAGGCTGTCCTGCATGCGCTTGACGGCCGCGTACAGCACGCCGATTTCGTTGTTGCCGCGCTGCGGGATGTGGTTGGTGAGATCGCCGCCGGCGATGCGGTCGAACAGGCTGCCCGCCTCGCGCAGCGGACGGAAGACCGAGCGCGTGAAAAGGGCATACAGGCAGACGACGATGAAAGCCACGACCACCAGCACGCCCACGAGCAGGCCGATCGCGCCGCCGATGCGGGAGGAGGCGTCGTGCGCCACTTGCTGGCCCACGCGGTCGGCATAGTCGGCGTATTTCTGGATGGCCTGGGTGAAGGTGATGCCCAGCGGCGTGACCTTGTCCAGGTTGAGGCGGCCGGCCTCGTCGGCGCGGCCGGCGCGGATGGCCGCCACCATGGGAGTGATGGCTTCGCGGCTGTAGACGTCGTAGGCCGCGAGGGCCGCTTCGTACAACGGCTTGCCTTCGGCCGACGTCTCGGGCGTGCCGCGCGCGAGCTGGATCAGGTCGCCGGCCTTCTTGAGGTAGCCATCCAGGCGCTGCATGCTGGCCAGCTTGTCGATGCTCTTGCCTTCCATGAGCGTGGTCTGGGCGGCGAGCAGCACCAGGCGGGCGCGCAGCAGCTCGGAGCCCGCGTCGTCGATGGCGTTGGCGCGCACGAGGTTGGTGTCCAGCAGCACCTCGATGGAGTTGCGGTTGGAGGTCAGTTGTTGATAGACGGCGATGCCGACGAGAAGAAAGAGCGCGAAAAACAACCCCAGGGCCGAGGTCAGGATCGCGCGGATACTCAGGTTCTTGAACATGAAAGAAAGCGCTCCGGGTTGGCGAAAAGCAGACGCGGAGGCAGAAGCAAGCGAGGGCGGGCGTCGCGCCAAAAGCGCCCCATGAAAACCATGGGCGCACCTCCAGATACGATGCTTGGGAACCCACGCCGTTTTCAACGGGACGGACGGGATACGGATTGCTGCGCGCTTGAAGCGCCAGCGCGGCTGTTGCAGCTATAACGGTCCATGCAATGAAAAGTTAAATATCTCATTAGCTTGCATGTACGGTTGCGCGGCGCGCCCGAAACGAAAAGCCCGCCGGCGTGGCGCGCCGGCGGGCTTCTGCCCGCAAGAGAGGCGGATGGCGTACTGCGCCCGTTACTTCAACCAGGCGCGCGCGTTGCGGAAGATGCGCATCCAGGGGCTGAACTGGCCGCCGCTGTCGGCGGAGCCCCACTTGGCGGGTGCCCAGGACATCATCACGTTGCGGGTGACGCGTTCGGGGTGCGGCATCATGACGGTGAAGCGGCCGTCGGCCGTGGTGACGGCGGTCAGGCCGCCGGGGCTGCCGTTGGGGTTGAAGGGATAGGCTTCCGTGGCCCGGCCGTAATTGTCGATGTAGCGAGCGGCGGCAAGCACGCGGCTCGGGTCGCCCTGCTGGGAGAAATCGGCATAGCCTTCGCCGTGGGCCACGGCCACCGGAATGCGGGCGCCTTGCATGCCGGCGAAGAAGATGGACGGCGACTCGGCCACCTCGACCATGGACAGGCGCGCCTCGTACTTCTCGGACTGGTTGCGGGTGAAGCGCGGCCAGTGCTCGGCGCCGGGGATCATGGGCGCCAGCGCGGCCATCATCTGGCAGCCGTTGCACACGCCCAGCGCGAAGGTGTCGGGCCGCGAGAAATAGGCGGAGAACTGGTCGGAGAGCTTGCCGTTGAACCGGATGGTGCGGGCCCACCCCTCGCCCGCGCCCAGCACGTCGCCATAGCTGAAGCCGCCCACGGCCACCAGGCCCTGCATGCCGGCCAGGTCGATGCGGCCGGCCAGCAGGTCGGTCATGTGGACGTCGATGGCCTCGAAGCCGGCGGTATCGAAGGCCCAAGCCATCTCGACCTGGCTGTTGCAGCCCTGTTCGCGCAGGATGGCCACGCGCGGACGCTTGCCCGAGGCGATGAACGGGGCGGCGATGTCTTCTTGCGGGTCGAACGCCACCGAGGGGGTCATGCCGGGATCCTGGGCGTCGTTCCAGACGTCGAACTCGGCCTGGGCGCAGGCCGGATTGTCGCGGCGCGTCATGATGCGGTAGGACACCTCGCTCCAGGCGCGCGCGAGCCCGGCGCGCGGCTGGCCCCAGACCTTCTTGCCGTCGCGGAAGAATTCGATTTCGTCGGCGGCGTTCAAGCCGCCGATGACGTGCGAGTGCGCCGACAGGCCGGCGCCGCGCAGCACCTGCATGACCGCGTCGCGCTCGGAAGCCGGCACCTGGATGACGGCGCCCGCCTCTTCCGAGAACAGCGCCTTGAGCGTGAGTTCGTCGCGCTGCACGGCCACCTGCTCGGGGCGGATCTTGTAGTCGCCCCAATCGGCCGATTGCGGGTCGAACGTGAGCATGTCGAGGTTGACCGAGATGCCGGTGCGGCCCGCGAAGGCCATTTCGGCCAGGGTGGCGAACAGGCCGCCGTCGGAGCGGTCGTGGTAGGCCAGCAGCGTGCCGGCCTCGGCCAGCGTGCGGATGGTGACGAAGAAGGCGCGCAGGTCTTGCGGCGCATCGATGTCGGGGACCGTCTGGCCGACCTGGTTGTAGACCTGGGCCAGGATGGAGCCGCCCATGCGGTGGCGTCCGCGGCCGAGGTCGATGAGGATGAGCACGCTGTCGCCGGCATCGGTGCGCAATTGCGGCGTGAGGCTGGCACGCACGTCGCCCACGGGCGCGAAGGCCGTGACGATGAGCGACACGGGCGCCACGACCTGACGCTGCTCGCCGTCCTGCTCCCAGGTGGTCTTCATGGAGAGGGAGTCCTTGCCCACGGGGATGGACAGCCCCGTGGCCTGGCACAGCTCGCTGACGGCGGAAACCGTGTCGTAGAGCGCGGCATCCTGGCCCTGCACGCCGCAGGCGGCCATCCAGTTGGCAGAGAGCTTGATGTCTTCGAGGCGGGCCACGTCGGCGGCCGCCAGGTTGGTGAGCGCCTCGGCCACGGCCATGCGGCCGGACGCCGGGGCGTCCAGCATGGCGATGGGCGTGCGCTCGCCCATGGCCATGGCTTCGCCGCGGAACCCTTCGTAGTCGGCCAGGGTGACGGCGCAGTCGGCCACCGGCACCTGCCACGGGCCGACCATCTGGTCGCGGCTGGAAAGGCCGCCCACGGTGCGGTCGCCGATGGTGATGAGGAAGGTCTTGTTGGCCACCGCGGGATGGCGCAGCACGCGGTACGCGGCTTCGGTGAGGTCGATGCCGGCGAGGTCCAGGGGGCCGGACACGCCGGGCAGGCGCCGGACGTCGCGCGTCATGCGGGGCGGCTTGCCCAGGATGACGTCGATGGGCACGTCCACCGGGCGCACTTCGCTCTCGCCCTGCGGTCGGACGTCGTCCAGGCCCGGCAGCCCTTCGCCGTCCACCACGCGCAACTGGCGCTCTTCGGTGGCCACGCCGACCACGGCATACGGACAGCGCTCGCGGCGCGCGATGGCGTCGAAGCGTTCCAGGTCTTGCGGCAAGATGGAGAGGACGTAGCGCTCCTGCGACTCGTTGCTCCAGATTTCGGCGGGCGACAGGCCCGATTCTTCGAGCGGCACGCGCTTCAGGTCGAACACGGCGCCGCGGCCCGCGTCGTTGACGAGCTCGGGAAAGGCGTTGGACAGCCCGCCCGCGCCCACGTCGTGGATGGCCAGGATGGGGTTGCGCTCGCCCTGCTGCCAGCAGCGGTCGATGACCTCCTGGGCGCGGCGTTCGATTTCGGGGTTGCCGCGCTGGACGGAGTCGAAGTCGAGTTCGGCGGAGTTGCTGCCCATGCTGATGCTGGAGGCCGCGCCCCCGCCCATGCCGATGCGAAAGCCCGGGCCGCCGAGCTGGATCAGCAGCGCGCCCGGCGGAATGATCTCCTTGCGCGTGAGGCCGGCGTCGATGCTGCCCAGGCCGCCGGCGATCATGATGGGCTTGTGGTAGCCCCAGCGCACGCCCCCGGCGGTCTGTTCGAAGGTGCGGAAATAGCCTAGCAGGTTCGGCCGGCCGAATTCGTTGTTGAAGGCCGCGCCGCCGATGGGGCCGTCGATCATGATGGACAGCGGCGAGGCGATGCGCTCCGGCAGACCGTGGTGGTCGGCCTCCCAGGGCTGGAGGGCGTCGTCGAAGCGCAGATGCGAGACGGTGAAGCCGGTAAGGCCGGCCTTGGGCTTGGAGCCGCGGCCGGTGGCGCCCTCGTCGCGGATTTCGCCGCCGGCGCCGGTGGAAGCGCCCGGAAACGGCGCGATGGCGGTGGGATGGTTGTGGGTTTCCACCTTCATGAGGGTATGGACGACGGTGTCGCGACGCACGTAGCGGGCGGCCTCGGCGCCCTCGCCCGCCACGCCCGGCACCCCGGCCTGGAAGCGCTGGGCCGCGCCGCCTTCCATGATGGCGGCGTTGTCGGAATAGGCCACCACGGTGCCGGCCGGCTGCGCCTTGTGGGTGGCGCGGATCATGCCGAACAGCGTGTCGGGCTGCTCCTGGCCGTCGATGACCCACTGGGCGTTGAAGATCTTGTGGCGGCAGTGCTCGCTGTTGGCCTGCGCGAACATCATGAGCTCGACGTCGGTGGGATTGCGCCCCAGATCGCCGAAGGACTTGGCGAGGTATTCGATTTCGTCGTCGGACAGGGCCAGGCCCAGGGCGGTGTTGGCTTCCTCGAGCGCCTGCGCGCCGCGCGACTGCACGTCGACGGTGCGCATGGGCTTGCCCGCCAGCGGCTCGAACAGCGCGCGGCCATCGAAACCGGCGCCGACCACGGTTTCGGTCATGCGGTCGTGCAGGCAGGCGGCCGCGCGGGCCAGCATGTCGGCGTCGAAGGACCTGGCGCCCAGCAGGCCGCGCTCGGGGGTGAGCAGGTAGCGCACGCCGCGCTCGATGCGGCGCACCGCCGACAGCCCGCAGTTGTGGGCAATGTCGGTGGCCTTGCTGGCCCAGGGGGAAATCGTGCCCAGGCGCGGAATGACGAGCAGGGCCAGGCTCTTGGCCGAAGGCTGCCCGGCCTCGGAGGGCGTGCCGTAGTCCAGCAACTGGACGAGCCGCTGCTGCTCCTCGGCCGACAGGGCGGCGTCGGTATGGACGAAGTGCTCGTAGCGGGCGGAAATGTCGGCCACCGGCAGGCCGGCTCCCTTCAGTTGCGCCAGCAGGCGCTCGCGGCGGAAGGAGGACAGGACGGAGGAACCGGGCAGATGCTGAACTAGGGACACGATGCGGGCGCCGTAATGGGATGGGTGCAAAACAAAGATTTTACCCGTTCAGGGGTTTTCCCGGATTCGTATTTGCCGAGGGCCCGGCGGGATGCCCCGGGGTTCTGTTACAAAAGAATTCCGCCGCGCCGCCAGTTCGATATTGCGACGCAACAATGCCGCATTTACCAGTGCGATGGGGTTGTTTTAATCCCGGCAACCCGCCCGAGAGCCACCGTCTTGCGGCAACGCAACATGTTGCGCCCGGCGCGAAACACGGGAAAACACGAACTAACGCGCCCGGCGGGCGACGGTAGGATGCAGCGACCCTATTAAAAAGAGACAAACCGCGCCGCGGCGCGCTGGCTGCAACCCTCATGTCCCGCCCCGAAGCTCCCGACGAGCCCGTCGAACCGATCATCCCTCCCGAGACCGACCCCGAAGTAAAAGTGCCGCTGGCCATCGAAGACTGGCTGGCCGTGGGCGTGCTGGGCCTCCTGGCCGTCATTACCTTCCTGAACGTGCTGGTGCGGTACTTCACCGACCAGTCGTTCGCCTGGACGGAAGAGATTTCCGTGTTCCTGCTGATCGTGCTCACCATGGCGGGCGGCAGCATGGCCTTCGTGCGCAATCACCACATCCGCATCGAGATCCTGGCCGACTCCGGCTCCGCGCGCCGCCAGCGCATCATGGCGCTGTGGGCCAACGGCTTCGTGCTGCTGTTCTTTGCGCTGCTCACCGTGCTGTCGGTGAAGCTGGTGATGGACGAGTTCACCTACGAGGAAACCTCGCCCGCCATCGGCGTGCCGACCTGGTGGTATTCGATCTGGCTGCCCGTGATGGCGGCGGCGATTTCGCTGCGCACGCTGGGCACCCTGCGCCGCCTGGCAAGGGGCGGCCAATGATCGCCACCCTGCTTTTCGCGGTCTTCATCCTGCTCATGCTCATCGGCGTGCCGGTGGGCGTGGCGCTGGGCATCGGCGGCACGGTGGCCATCGTGCTGTCCAACCTGGACACGCCCTGGTATGGGCTGCTGACGGTGCCGCAGAATTTTTACGCGGGCCTGGCCAAGTATCCGCTGCTGGCGATTCCCATGTTCGTGCTGGTGGGCTCGATCTTCGACCGCTCGGGCGTGGCCAAGCGGCTGGTGGATTTCGCCATTGCCATCGTCGGGCGCGGCCCGGGCATGCTGCCCCTGGTGTCGATCGCGGTGGCGATGTTCTTGGGCGGCATCTCGGGCTCGGGCCCGGCCTGCGCGGCCGCGGTGGGCGCGGTGATGATCTCCGCCATGTCGCGCGCCGGCTACCCCGGCGCGTTCTCGGCCTCGGTAGTGGCCGCGGGCGCCGCCACCGACATCCTGATCCCGCCGTCGGTAGCGTTCATCATCTATTCGGTGCTGGTGCCGGCGGCTTCGGTGCCCGCGCTGTTCGCCGCGGGGATGGTGCCCGGCGTGCTGGCCGGCATCGCGCTCATCGTGCCGGCCGTATGGCTGTCGCGCAAGCACAGGATGGGTGCGCTGGAGGCCCACCTTCCCCGCCCGCCCTTCTGGCGCAGCCTGCGCGAGGCGTCCTGGGGCCTGGCCGCGCCCGTGCTCATTCTGGGCGGCATGCGGCTGGGCTGGTTCACGCCCACCGAGGCCGCGGTGGTGGCGGTGTTCTATGGCCTCTTCGTGGGGATGTGCATCCACCGCACCATCAAGATCCGCGATCTGTTCGTGATCCTGCGCGAGGCGGCCGAGCTGTCGGCCGTCATCATGATGGTGGTGACGCTGGCCGGCATTTTCGCCTGGGCGCTGTCCACGCTCAGCGTGATCGATCCCATTACCCACGCCATCGTGAATTCGGGCCTGGGCGAATGGGGCGTGCTGGCGCTGCTGATCCTGCTGCTGATGACGGTGGGCATGTTCCTGGACGGCATTTCGATCTTCCTGATCTTCGTGCCGCTGCTCACGCCCATCGCCAATGCGTATGGCTGGGATCCGGTATGGTTCGGCGTGATTCTCACTCTGAAGGTGGCGCTGGGACAGTTCACGCCGCCGCTGGCCGTGAACCTGATGGTGTCCTGCCGCATCGCCCGCGTACCCATGGAAGCCACCGTGCGCTGGGTGGTCTGGCTGCTGGGCGCGATGTTCCTGGTGCTGGTCGCGGTGCTGGCTTTTCCGCAACTGGCGCTGTGGCTGCCGCACAAGCTGGGCTATTGAACCCATGCCCGTCCTATTACGACTACAGACTGCAAAGAGGAGACCTGCCATGAAATTCCGCACCCTGATCGGCGCCGCGCTGTGCGCCGCCTTCGCCGCCATGGCTCCGGCCCAGGCGCAAAACTACAAGTCCGAATACAAGCTGTCCATCGTCGTCGGCACCTCGTTCCCGTGGGGCCAGGGCGCCGAGATCTGGTCCAAGCTGGTGCGCGAGCGCACCGACGGCCGCATCAACATCAAGGTCTACCCCGGCACCTCGCTGGTGCAGGGCGACCAGACCCGCGAATTCACCGCCATCCGCCAGGGCGTGATCGACATGGCCGTGGGCTCCACGATCAACTGGTCGCCGCAGGTCAAGCAGCTCAACCTGTTCTCCCTGCCCTTCCTGATGCCGGACTACGCCGCCATCGACGCGCTGGTGCAAGGCGAAGTGGGCAAGGAAATGTTCAAGTACATCGAGAAGGCCGGCGTGGTGCCGCTGGCCTGGGGCGAAAACGGCTACCGGCAGCTCAGCAACTCCAAGCACGAGATCAAGCGGCCCGAAGACATGAAGGGCCTGAAGCTGCGCGTGGTGGGCTCGCCGCTGTACATCGACACCTTCACCGCGCTGGGCGCCAACCCCACCCAGATGAGCTGGGCCGACGCGCAGCCCGCGCTGGCCAGCGGCGCGGTCGACGGCCAGGAAAACCCCCTGTCGATCTACACCGGATCCAAGCTCTACACTGTGGGCCAGAAATACCTGACGCTCTGGAACTACGTGGCCGATCCGCTCATCTTCGTGGTGAACCGCGAAGTGTGGAATTCGTGGTCCGAGAAAGACCGCGAAATCGTCCGCCAGGCCGCGCTGGACGCCGGCAAGCAGGAGATCGTGATCGCGCGCAAGGGCGTAACGCCGGAAGATCCGTCGCTGCTCAAGGAAATCGCCGGCCACGGCGTCACCGTGACCGAACTCTCCAAGGCCGATCACGAGGCATTCGTGGCCGCGACCAAGCCGGTCTACGACAAGTGGAAGAAACAGATCGGCGAGGACCTGGTCAGCAAGGCCGAGAAAGCCATCGCCGCCCGCAAGCAGTAAGGCAGTAGGCGGACCGAACCGACAAGCAGCAAGCCCCAGGGGAACGGCGGCGCAAGCCGCCACGCCGGGCAGGGACGCCAGATCCCGCCCTCCATGACGGGCGCCGGCCACAAGCCGGCGCCCGTTACCTTTCTTACCGCCGGGCTGCCCCAAGGCAAAAGCGCCCCCGCGGGGCGGCAGGCCCGCACAGCGGACGCGGCGTCGGGGCATCTATTTCATTGCGCTTCGCGCCCGGCGGCGGGCGTCATCACATGCGCTCGGGGTAGCGCACTTCCAGGATGTCCAGCTCCTCCACGCCGCCCGGGGTGCGCAGCACCACGGTGTCGCCTTCCCTGGCCTTGAGCAGCGCGCGCGCCACGGGGGAAATCCAACTGATCCGGCCCGCCAGCGGCTCGGCCTCGTCCACGCCCACGATGGTGACGGTGTGCTCCTCGCCCGCCTTGTCCGAGTACAGCACGGTGGCGCCGAAGAAAACCTGGTCGCGGTTGGGCTGCAGCGCCGGATCGACCACCTCGGCGATATCCAGGCGCTTGGTGAGGAAACGCATGCGGCGGTCGATTTCGCGCAGGCGCTTCTTGCCGTAGAGGTAGTCGCCGTTTTCCGAGCGGTCGCCGTTGGAGGCGGCCCACGACACCACTTGCACCACGGCCGGGCGCTCTACGTTCATGAGGCGCGCCAGTTCGCCGCGCAGCTTTTCGTAGCCCTCGGGCGTCATGTAGTTCTTGGTGCCCGCCGGCAGCGCCTGGGCCTGCGGCAGGTCGTCGTCGTCCTCGCGGTCGGATTCTTTGACAAAGGCTTTGTTCATGATTCGGACGGTGGGCGCAGCGGGCTGCGCAAGCAAAAAAAGCGGCGTGGCGACCCACCGCCGCGGTCCTATAGCCAGTCTTGCCAGACGGGCTTGAGATCGGGCGGCAGCGGCGGCAGGCGGCCGAGATCGGCGCGGCTTTCGGTGGGACTGTGAAAGTCGGATCCGCGCGAGGCCAGAAAACCGTAGCGGCGCGCCACATCCGCGTAGCGGCGGGCGTCTTCGGGCGTATGGCTGCCGGTGGTGACTTCGATGCCCTCCCCGCCCAGGTCGAGGAATTCGTCGAACAGGGCGGCGAACTGGAGAGGCGTGTACTTGTAGCGGCCTGGATGGGCGATGACGGCCATGCCGCCGGCGCCGCGTATCCAGCCCACGGCCTCGGCCAGGGTGGCCCATTGCATGGGCACGTGGCCCGGGCAATCGTCGCCCAGGAACTTGTTGAAAACCGTCTGCACGTCGGGGCAGTAGCCGGCCTCGACCAGGTAGCGGGCGAAATGCGTGCGGCTGATGAGCTCGGGGTTGCCCGCGAACGGCAAGGCGCCCTCGTACGCGCCCGGCATGCCCATGCCGGCCAGGCGCTCGCCCATGCGGCGGGCGCGGTCGGCGCGGCCGGCGCGCGTCTTGCGCAGGCCTTCGACGAGCGCGGTGTTGGAAGGGTCGAATCGCAGGCCCACGATGTGCACCGTGTGGCCGGCCCACGTCACGGAGATTTCGACGCCGGGCACGAAGCGCATGTCGACTTCGCGCGCGGCCTTGGCCGCCTCGGCCAGGCCGCCGACCTCGTCGTGGTCGGTGAGGGCCCAGACATCCACGCCATTGGCGTGCGCGCGCAGCGCCACCTCGCGCGGCGCGAGCGCGCCGTCCGAGACGGTGGAATGGCAATGCAGGTCGACATTGGGGCCAGCGCTTTTCATGAGGCTATTGTAGAGAAGCTCCGGCGGCGTGGATAGCGCGGCCGCCTCTCAGTCTTCGAGCAGGAAAGCCGCCACCGGCCCGACCTGGGCCGGGTCCATGAGCGTGGGCGCGTGGCCCACGCCGTCGACCTCGTGCACCCGCGCGCCTGGGTTGCGCTTGAGCATGTCCTCGACCGTCTCGCGCGACAGCAGGTCGGACTGCGCCCCCCGCACGATGAGAATGGGGCAGTCCAGCGCATCGTAGGCGCGCCACAGTATCTGCTCGCCCGCGGAAAGCGCCTGCGCGCTCTGCGCCGCGATGGGCCTGGCCAGCGCCAGGTCGTAGTGCTTGACCCACTTGCCGCCGCGCTCCACGTAGACGTGCCGGCCCAGCTCGCGCCATTGTGCGTCGGTGTGGGGGCCGAACGTCTCGGAAGCGGCGCGCATCGCGGCGATCGCCTGTTCCAGGGAATCGAACTCGCCGGGCTGGCCCACGTAGCCGCCGATGCGGACCAGCGCACGCGCCTCCAGCCGGGGGCCGACGTCATTGAGCACCATTTTGTCGAAGCGCAGCCCCTGGTCGGCCGGCAGCATGCCGGGGTGCTCGCGCAGCGCCAGCGTGGCGCGCGCCGTGGCAGCCGCGCCCGCCAGCGCCAGGCCGATCAGCCCGCCCATGGACGTGCCCAGCCACAGCAGGCGCGCCGGACGCAGGCGGGCGATCAGGGTGAGCATGTCGGCCACGTACTGCGCGATGGTGTAGAAATCGGGGTTGGCCAGCCAGTCGGAACGGCCGCGGCCGGCCACGTCCGGGCAAACCACCCGGTAGCGGCCCGCCAGCCGCCGGGCCAGCGTATCGAAATCGCGCGCGCTGCGCGTCAGGCCGTGCACGCAGACCAGCACCTCGCCGTTGGCCGGGTCGCCCCACTCCCAGTACGCCATGCGGTGCAGGCCAGCCGGGCTGGCGCACGTGACGAAGTCCAGCCGCGGCTCGCGCGGGTCGTTGCGGGCGTCCACCATTGCATGCTCCTCGATCGCCGGGCCTCCCGGCATGGGCGCCCCGCCCGTATCTTATACGGGCCCGCTCGTGGGGTCCGCGAGGGTTTCGCCGGGCGCGCACCCGCATTCAGTGCACCGTCAGCCTGGCCGCGCCGCCGGCCCGGATTCCGCCCCGACTGCAACAGCCGGTTGCACGGTTACGCACAGTGAGTAAGATTGACGGGTGTCACGGGGTCAGCCCGAGCCATTGCCGCTGCCTATCGGCGCGATTCGTGTCCCACGGATCGCCCCCCTCTCGCGGAATCAGCGAGGCGCCCCACGCATTGCCAGATCAGTCATCCCTGCATTGATATGGAGTCCGTATGCAGCAAACCAGTCCCGTTCCCCCATTGAGTTCCCCCCAGCCATCCGCCTCCACGCCGCCGGCGCCGCCCAAGGTGCTGCAGGAGCTGCTGGCGCGCGCCGACGTGCAGATCAACGGCAACCGGCCGTGGGACATCCAGGCGCACGACAAGCATGTGTACGAGCGGGTGTTCTCGAGCTGGTCGCTCGGCCTGGGCGAGTCGTACATGGACGGCGAGTGGGACTGCGAGCAGCTGGACGAGCTTTTCACCCGCCTGCTGCGCGCCGACGTGGGCTCGGCCGCCATCGGCCTGTCGCGGGTCAAGCTCATTGCCGAGCACCTGCGCCACAAGCTTTTCAATCTGCAATCCAAGAACCGCGCCTTCGAGGTGGGCGAGCAGCACTACGATGCCGGCAACGACGTGTTCGAGGCCATGCTGGACAGCCGCATGATCTACTCGTGCGCCTACTGGGAGCACGCGCAGACGCTGGAGGACGCGCAATTCGCCAAGCTGGACATGATCTGCCGCAAGCTGCAGCTCAAGCCCGGCGAAAGCCTGCTGGACATCGGCTGCGGCTGGGGCGGGCTGGCGAAGTTCGCCGCCGAGCGCTACGGCGTCAAGGTGACGGGTGTCACGGTTTCCAAGGAGCAGCTCGCACTGGCCCGCAAGCGCGTCGAGGGTCTGCCGGTGGAGCTGCTGCTGCAAGACTACCGCGACCTGCAAGGCCGCTTCGATAAGGTGGTGTCGGTGGGCATGTTCGAGCACGTGGGGCCCAAGAACTACGACACGTATTTCGGTCACGTGAAGCGCCTCATGGCGCCCGAAGGCGTCTTCCTGCTGCACACCATCGGCATCGCCTCCACCAGCCAGAGCACCGATCCCTGGATCGACCGCTATGTCTTCCCCAACGGCAAGCTGCCCTCGGCGCGCGAGATCGCCGCCGCCGTGGAAGGAAGCTACATCATTGAAGACTGGCACAACTTCGGCCGCGACTACGACCGCACGCTGATGGCCTGGTGGGAGAACTTCGAGCGCGCCTGGCCCCGCCTGCAGGACCGCTACAGCCAGCGCTTCTACCGCATGTGGAAGTATTACCTGATGTGCTGCGCCGGCTTCTTCCGCTCGCGCGAGGGCCAGCTCTGGCAGATCGTGCTCACCAACCCCGGGC
This sequence comes from Achromobacter sp. Marseille-Q4962, assembly GCF_943737005.1. Taxonomy (GTDB): domain Bacteria; phylum Pseudomonadota; class Gammaproteobacteria; order Burkholderiales; family Burkholderiaceae_B; genus Achromobacter. The sequence goes on from NZ_CALSFU010000022.1 coordinate 61,400, forward strand.
GCGGCGAGATGTACCGCTCGCTGCGCCCGGCGCCGGCCGCCTGACGAGAACAGCCGGGCCCTCAGGCCGGCAACGCCGCCGTGCCCGCCGCGGCGGGCACGGCCGCTTCGCCCCGCCGGGCCGCCGCCTCTTCCTGGATCATGGCGGCCGCCCGCTCGGCGATCATGATGGTGGGCGAATTGGTGTTGCCGGACGTGATCAGCGGCATGACCGACGCGTCCGCCACGCGCAGCCCTTCCAGTCCGAAGACGCGCAGCCGCGCATCCACCACCGCGCCGTGGTCCGGGGACCGCCCCATGGCGCAGGTGCCCACCGGGTGGAAGATAGTGGTGCCGATTTTGCCCGCGGCCTCGCGCAGCTCGGCCTCGGACTGGTAGGCAGGCCCCGGCAGCCACTCTTCGGGCCGGTACGGGCGCAGGGCCGGGGCGGCGACGATGCGCCGCACCAGCCGGATGGAATCGGCCGCCACGCGCAGGTCTTCCTCGGTGCTCAGGTAGTTGGGGCGGATGACGGGCGGCTGCGCCGCGTCCGGCCCCTGCGCATGGATGCTGCCGCGCGCGGTGGGCCGCAGGTTGCACACGCTGGCCGTGAAGGCGTCGAAGGCGTGCAGCGGCTCGCCGAAAGCGCCCAGCGACAACGGCTGCACGTGGAACTCCACGTTGGCGCGCGCCTGGCCGGGGTCCGACTTTGCGAACAGGCCCAGCTGCGAAGGCGCCATGCTCATGGGGCCGCTGCGCCGCAGCAGGTATTCCAGGCCGATGCCGGCCTTGCCGGCCCATGAGGACACGATGCGGTTGAGCGTGCGCACGCCGCTCACCTTGAGAATGACGCGAAGCTGGAGGTGATCCTGCAGGTTCTCGCCCACGCCCGGCAGCGCATGGCGCAGCGCGATGCCGCTCTCGCGCAGCCGCGCGGGTTCCCCCACGCCCGATATTTCGAGCAGATGCGGCGTGTTCACGGCGCCGGCCGCCAGCACCACTTCGCCGCGCGCGCCGTAGGTTTCGCCGCGGCCGTTGCGCGTGACGCGCACGCCCACGCAGCGCCGGCCATCGAACAGCAATTGGTCGGCCCGGGCGCCGGTCAGCACGGTAAGGTTGGGCCGCTTGCGCGCCGGCCGCAGGAACGCCTTGGCCGTATTCCAGCGCCAGCCGCCGCGCTGGTTCACCTCGAAATAACCGCTGCCGAAGTTGTCGCCCCGGTTGAAATCCTCCACCCGTGGAATACCCTGCTGCCCGGCCGCTTCGGCAAAGGCTTCCAGGATGTCCCAGCGCAGCCGCTGGCGCTCCACGCGCCACTCGCCGCCGGCGCCGTGAAAGGCGTTGGCGCCGCCGTGGTGGTCCTCGCTCTGGCGGAACACGGGCAGCACCCGCTCCCAGCGCCATGACTCGTCGCCCGCGATGCGGGCCCAGTCGTCGTAGTCCTGCCGCTGGCCGCGCATGTAGATCATGCCGTTTATCGAGGACGACCCGCCCAGCACGCGCCCGCGCGGATAGAGCAGCGACCGCCCGCCCAGGCCGGGCTCTTCGGCGGTGCGATACATCCAGTCGGTGCGGGGGTTGCCGATGCAGTACAGATAGCCGACCGGAATGTGTATCCAGTGATAGCTGTCGCGCCCGCCAGCCTCCAGCAGCAGCACGCGCGCGGCGGGGTCGCGGCTCAGTCGGTTGGCCAGCACGCAGCCGGCCGAGCCCGCCCCGACGATGATGTAGTCGTATGTCTCCATGGGCCCTTCTCTGCTTTGTTCGGGTTCTGGCAGGAACTTTGCCGCGTCGGGCGCCCGCTTGTCCAATGAGTTGTTGAAAAACGCAATATAAGCATCTTTAATAAAGGTCCCGCCGCCGGAGATCCGTCCATGGACCTGAAGCACATCCGCAGCTTCGCCGCCGTTGCCCGCGAAGGCAACCTGACGCGCGCGGCCGAGCACCTGCACGTCACCCAGCCGGCGCTCAGCCTGCAACTGAAGAGCTTCCAGGAAGCCCTGGACCTGTCCCTCTTCACGCGTACCGCCCAGGGGCTCGCGCCCAACGCCGAAGGGCGCGCCCTGCTCCCCTCGGCGCAGCGGGTGCTGGAAGCGCTGGACGACTTCCAGCGCGCCATCGGCGCGCTGCGCAGCACGGTGCGCGGCGACCTGCGGCTGGGCACGATTCTCGACCCCGAATTCCTGCGGCTGGGCGCGGCCATGCGCCATCTGGTGGCGCGCTATCCGCAGATCCGGCCCGTACTGCGTCACGGCATGTCGGGCTGGGTCGCGCGGCAGGTGCGCGCCGGCGAGCTGGACGCGGGCTTCTATCTCGGCCCGCTCGAAGACGCGCGCGCCGCGCCCGCGCTGCACGCGGTGCCGCTGGCGACGTTCTCGTACTATGTCATCGCCCCGCAGGGCTGGGGCCCGCGCATGGCCGGCCGAGGCTGGGAAGACATCGCCGCCCTGCCCTGGATCGGAACGCCCCCCGATTCCGCGCACCACCGGCTGCTGGCCCGCAAGTTCGAGGAGCTGGGCGTGACCGTCAACGCGGTGGCGGAGGTGGACCAGGAATCTTCCATGCTGGACCTGGTGCGGTCAGGCGTGGGCCTGTCGCTGGCGCGGGACTCGATCGCGCTGCGCGAATCGCAGGCGCATGGCCTGCTCCTGGCGCAGCACCTTTCCATTACGACCAGCCTGAGCTTCGTATCGCTGGCCTCGCGCCGCGACGATCCGCTGCCGGCCGCCGCCAGCGCGGCGGTGCAGGCCGCCTTTTCCTGAGGTCAGGGCAGGTTTTCGCGGAAGATCACCTGGCTGCGGCTGAGCTCCACGCCCGTCATGGCGCCGCGCTTGTCGCGCAGGTTGCGGAAGATGCGCACGCAGCTCATGAGCGCTTCCATGGGGCTTTGCGTAATGACGGCGTCCATGGTGCCGTCGATGAGTAGCGCGCGCGTGTCGGGCGTCAGGCCATGCCCGATGAACACCACGCGGTGCTGCAGGCCCGCCTCTTTCAGCGCCCGCGCCACGCCGTCGGAAGCGCCGCCGATGTTGTAGATGCCCGCCAGTTGCGGATACTGCTCCAGCAACTGGCGCGTCTGCTCGTAGTTGCGCTGGGCGTCGTCGTAGCCTTCGCGCAGGTCCACGACCTGCATGGCCTGGAACTGCTCGGCGTACAGCTGCAGAAAACCGCTCTCGCGCTCTTCGTGGGCGCGGTAGTGGCGCGACCCCGCGATCAGCGCCACGTGCGCCGCCCGCGGGCCGATGAAGCGCGCCAGCAGATAGCCCGCCGTGCGCCCGGCGGCGCGGTTGTCCAGGCCCACATAGGCGGCGCGCTCGCTGTTGGCCAGGTCGGAGATCAGCGTCACCGTGGGCACGCCCTGCGCGGCCAGCGTATTGACCGCCTCCCGCACCACCGGATGCTCCAGCGCCATGAAGGCAATGCCGTCGGCGCGCGCGCCGTGGCGCTGCAGCGCCTGCGCCAACGCATGCGGGTTGAAGCTCTCCACGTATTCGATGCGGCACTTGGCGTTGAGCGGCGCGAAATGCTCGTGCGCATAGCCCACGGTATCGCCCAGCATGCGCAGGAAACGGTTGCTGCCGCGCGGCAGCAGGAACACGAGCTGCAAGGGCGCGGGCGCCATCGCGCTGTAGAGATCCTGCTCGGGCAGGTACTGCAGCGAGAGCGCCGCCTTGAATACGCGCTGGGCCGTGCCCGGGCGCACGCCCGGACGGCGGTTGAGCACGCGGTCGGCGGTGGCGGTGGACACGCCCGCCAGGGCGGCGACGTCGGCCAGGCGGGGCCGGCCAGGGGGGCTGGAAGGACTGTTCACATCAAAAACCATCATTGTTCAAGTTTGACGCGTCGAGGCCCGCTCTCTAGAGTCCATACATGCCGCACGGGAAGCGCAGATTGTGGCACATCAAAAAGCATCATAACCACACTGGAGACAACCATGAAGCTGACTCGCCGCAGCGCGCTGCGCCGGCTATGCGCCGCGCCCGCCGCTTTCGCCCTGGGCGGCGCCTTTCCCCTGCTCGCGCGCGCCGCCGGTTTCACGCTGAAGTACGGCAACAACCTCCCGCTGACCCACCCTCTGAATATCCGGGCCCAGGAGGCGGCCGACCGCATCCGCAAGGAAAGCAACGGCCGGGTGGACATCAAGATCTTCCCCAACAACCAGCTCGGCGGCGACACGGACATGCTGGCCCAGGTGCGCTCGGGCGGCATCGACTTCTTCACGCCCTCGGCCCTGGTCATCGCCACGCTGGTGCCGGTGGCCGCCATCAATGCCGTGGGCTTCGCCTTCAAGGACTACGGCCAGGTATGGAGCGCCATGGACGGCCCGCTGGGCGCCTACGTGCGCAAGGCGATCGCGCAGCGCCGGCTGTATGCCTTCGAGAAAATGTGGGACAACGGCTTTCGCCAGACCACCAGCAGCAAGGCGCCGGTGAAGACCGCGGCCGACATGGACGGCCTGAAAATCCGCGTGCCGGTGAGCCCCTTGCCCATCTCGATGTTCAAGGGCCTGGGCGCGGCGCCCGCCAGCCTGCAGTTCAGCGAGGTGTACTCGTCGTTGCAAACCCGCGTCGTGGACGCGCAGGAAAACCCGCTTCCCATCATCCAGGTGGCCAAGCTGTACGAAGTGCAGAAATACTGCTCGCTCACCAACCACATCTGGGACGGCTACTGGTTCATCGCCAACGGCCGCATGTGGGAAGGGCTGCCCGAAGACTTGAAGACGGTGGTGGCGCGCGGCATCAACGAGGCCGGCCTGGCCCAGCGCGACGACATCAGGCAGCTCAATGCCTCCGTGCAGTCCGACCTCGAAAGCAAGGGCCTGGTCTTCAACAAGCCCGAGGCCGACAGCTTCCGCCAGCAACTGCGCAAGGCCGGCTTCTACAGCGAATGGCGCGACCGTTTTGGCGCCGAGGCCTGGGGCCTGCTGGAGCAGTCCGTGGGCAAGCTGGCCTGAGCGCGCCATGGAAACCCTCAGCCCCTCTCCGGCTGCGCTGGCGCCGATGCCCGCGCACCCGCTGCGGCGCGCGGCCGGCGTCATCGACGCCGTGCTGGGCGCCGTGACGGAACACGCGGCGGCCGCCCTGGTGCTGGTCGAGATCGCGGTGCTCTTGGCCGGCGTGGTGGCGCGCTACGCGCTGCATAGCCCGCTGGTGTGGTCCGACGAACTCGCCTCCATCCTGTTCCTGTGGCTCTCGATGCTGGGCGCGGTGGTGGCGCTGCGGCGCGGCGAGCACATGCGCATGACGGCCCTGGTCAACCGCCTGGGGCCCGCGCCGCGCGCCGTGCTGGAAACCGTGGCGCTGGCCGCCTCGCTGGCGTTTCTCGCGTTGATCCTGGCGCCCGCGCTGCAATACGCCGAAGAGGAATCGTTCATCGTCACACCCGCGCTGGAGCTCAGCAATGCCTGGCGCGCCGCCGCCATTCCGGCGGGGCTGGCGCTGATGGCCGTGGTGGCGGCGCTGCGGCTGCTGCGCATGCACGCCGCGCGCCACGCGCTGCCGGCGCTGGCCGGAGCCGCCCTGGCGGCGGCGGCCTTCTGGCTGGCGCAGCCCCTTTTCGCGGATCTGGGCAAGGCGAACCTGCTGATCTTCTTCGTGGGTGTGGTGGCGGCCACGGTGTTCGCGGGCGTGCCCATCGCCTTCTCGTTCGCGCTGGCCACGTTCTCGTACCTGGCCCTGGCCACCTCCACGCCCATGCTGGTCATGGTGGGCCGCCTGGACGAGGGCATGTCGCACCTGATGCTGCTGGCCGTGCCGCTGTTCATTTTCCTGGGCGCTCTCATCGAGATGACGGGCATGGCGCGCGCCATGATCGCGTTCCTGGCCAGCCTGCTCGGCCACGTGCGCGGCGGGCTGTCCTACGTGCTGATCGGCGCCATGTACCTGGTTTCCGGCATTTCGGGCTCGAAGATCGCCGATATGGCCGCCATCGCCCCCGTGCTGTTTCCCGAGATGCAGAAGCGAGGCGCCAAGCCTGGCGACCTGGTGGCGCTGTTGTCGGCCACCGGCGCGCAGACCGAGACTATCCCGCCTTCCATCGTGCTCATCACTATCGGGTCCGTCACCGGCGTGTCGATCGCAGCGCTGTTCACGGGCGGGCTGCTGCCGGCCGTGGTGCTCGGCGTGGCCCTGTGCTCGGTGGTACGGTGGCGCTACCGCAAGGAAGACCTGAGCCGCGTGCAGCGCTTCAATGCCCGCGAGATCGGCCGCTTTTTCGTCGTGGCCCTGCCCGCGGTCGCCCTGCCATTCGTCATCCGCGCGGCGGTCGTCGAAGGCGTGGCGACGGCCACGGAAGTCTCCACCATCGGCATTGTCTATTCGGCGCTGGTCGGGCTGTTGGTATACCGGCGCTTCGACTGGGCGCGGCTGCGGCCCATGCTGATCGAAACCGCTTCGCTGTCGGGCGCCATCATGCTCATCGTGGGCTGCGCCACCGCCATGGCCTGGGCGCTCACGCAATCCGGCTTCTCGGGCGATCTCGCCAAGCTGATGGCGGGCATGCCGGGCGGCGCCCGCGGGTTCCTGGCCGTGTCGGTGCTGGCCTTCATCGTGCTGGGCAGCGTGCTCGAGGGCATACCGGCCATCGTGCTGTTCGGCCCGCTGCTCTTTCCCATCGCGCGGCAGGCCGGCGTGCACGAAGTGCACTACGCCATGGTGGTGATCTTCTCCATGGGCATCGGCCTGTTCGCGCCGCCGTTCGGCGTGGGCTATTACGGCGCCTGCGCCATCAGTCGCGTCGATCCCAACGAAGGCATACGGCCGATCTGGGGCTACATCGCCGCGCTGCTGGCGGGCCTGCTGATCGTCGCTGCCTTCCCGTGGTTTTCGATCGGATTTCTCTGAACCGGGGCAGCCGCCTCCCCTTTTCCCTTTACGCGAATATCCATCATGAGTCGTTTCCTGGGCGAGATCCGCCAACTCGGTTACGTGGTGCGCGACATCGAAGCCGCCATGGACTACTGGAGCAGGACGCTGGGCGTCGGACCCTGGTACTACAACCCCCGGGTGCCCATCGTGAACTACCGCTACGACGGCGAAAGCCACGAGCCGCACAACTCCGTGGCGCTGGCCAACTCCGGCGGCTTGCAGGTGGAGCTCATCCAGACGCGCAACGACGTGCCCTCCATGTACCGCGACTTCCTGCGCGCCGGGCACACGGGCCTGCAGCATGTCGCGTACTGGACCCAGCGCTACGATGCGGACCTGCGGCGCCTGCTGGCCCAGGGCTTCGTGCCTAAGATGAGCGGCGAAGTGGGCGAGAAAGGGCGCTTCGTCTATTTCGACACCGAGTACCACCCCGGCACGGTGATCGAGCTGTCCGAAGTGGCCGGCCCCAAGGGACGCCTGTTCGACCTGATCCGGGAAAGCGCGCAAGGCTGGGACGGTCAGGATCCGGTGCGCCCCTTCCCCGACCTGAGCCGCCTGTAATGCCCGCCACGGATCGCCGCCCCGCCATGTCCGCTCCCCTGCTGCGCGCCACCTATCTCGTAGAGACCCCGCTGGACCCCGCCCGGGTTGCCGGCGTCATGGCGGGCGAACAGTCCTGCGGCACGTTCACCCGGGTCCAGGGAGAAACCGACGAACTGCGGGCCCGCGCCCGCGCGCAGGTCGAAGCCGTCGAGGAGCTGCCGCCGGCCGAAGCCCCCAGCCTGCCCAACGCCTGGCTGACGCGCCAGGGCGCGGGCGGGCCGTTTCGCCGCGCCCGCGTGCGCATCGCCTTTCCGGCCGCCAATGTGGGAGCCAACCTGCCCACCCTGGCGGCCACGGTGAGCGGCAACCTGTACGACCTGGGCGAAGTCACGGGCCTGCGGCTGGAACGGCTGGAACTGCCCGCCAACTACCGCGCGCAATTCGAGATGCCGCGCGCGGGCATCGCCGGCACGCGCGCGCTGGCCGGCGTGGCCGGCGGCCCGCTGGTGGGCACCATCATCAAGCCCAACGTGGGCCTGTCGCCGGAGCAGACGGCGCACCTCGCGGCCCAGCTTTGCGCCGCGGGCGTGGATTTCATCAAGGACGATGAAGTGTGCGCCAACCCCGCCCATGCGCCGCTGGCGCAGCGCGTGGCGGCCGTCATGGCCGTGGTGCGCGCGCACCGCGAGCGCACCGGGCGGCAGGTGATGGTGGCCTTCAACATCAGCGACGAAACCGGCGCCATGCTGCGCCACGCCGAAATGGTCGAGCGCGAAGGCGGCACCTGCGTCATGGCGAGCCTGAACTACTGCGGCTATTCCGCCATCCAGACCCTGCGGCGCGCCACCCCGCTCGCGCTGCATGGCCACCGCAACGGCTACGGCGCGCTCTCGCGCCATCCCTGGCTGGGCATCGGCTTCCAGGCCTACCAGACGCTTTGGCGCCTGGCGGGCGTGGACCACATGCACGTCCACGGCCTGCAAGGCAAGTTCGCCCAGGAAGACAGCGAAGTGGTCGAAGCGGCGCGCGACTGCCTCGCGCCGCTCACGCCCGGCATCGACGACGCCGTCATGCCGGCCTTCTCGTCGGGCCAGTGGGCCGGCACCGTGCCGCCGACGTGGCGCGCGGTGCGCAGCGACGACCTGCTCTTCATGTCCGGCGGCGGCATTCTCGGCCACCCCGACGGCCCCGCCGCCGGCGTGCTCAGCATCCGCCAGGCCTGGGACGCCGTGCGCGCCGGCTCCACGCTGCAGGACCATGCGCGGCACGCGCCGGAACTGCGGCGCGCCCTGGCGCATTTCGGCGCAGGCGCATGAACCCGCCGAACCGCCGCGAGGACGAAGGCGCAGCCGCGCCGCGCATCGGCTGGTACGGCGACGACTTCACCGGCGCCACCGACACGCTTGCCGAGATCGCGCGCGCCGGCCTGCGCAGCCTGCTGTTCCTCGACGTTCCCACGCGCGCCCGGTTGCGGCGGTCCGGACCGCTGGACGCCATCGGCATCGCCGGCGCGGCGCGCGGCATGGCGCCCGCCGACATGACCCGCGCGCTGCAGCCGGTGGGCCGGTTCTTCGCAGGCATCGGTGTGCGCATCGTGCACTACAAGTGCTGTTCCACCTTCGACAGCGCGCCCGGGGTGGGCAGCATTGGCGCGGCCGTGCGCGAACTGCGCCGGCACACGCCCAACCCCCTCATCCCCATCGTGGGCGGCCAGCCCGGCATCGGCCGCTATTGCAGCTTCGCCCAGCTTTTCGCCCGCGCGGGGTCCGATCCCGAGATCCACCGCCTCGACCGCCATCCCGTCATGAGCGCGCACCCGGTTACGCCCATGCGCGAAGCCGATCTGCGGCGCCACCTGGCGGCCCAGGGACTGGACGGTGTGCGGTCCTTGCCGCATACGGCCTATCCGCGCCTGCGCGCCGCACACGACCTGGCCGCCGCCGACGCGTGGATCGGCCGGGTGCTGGCCGAAATGCAAGGGCCGGTGCTGCTGGACCTGGTCGACGAAGAGCAACTGCCGCTGCTGGGCCGCCTGCTGTGGCGCGCGGCCGAAGCGGCCCCCCTCCTCGCGGTCGGCCCGAGCAGCGTGCAGCAGGCATTGGCGCGCGCCGGCGCCGGCCGCGCCCCGGCGTCGTCCTCTGCAATGCCGCCTGCGCTGCCTCCCGCCCGCGGCCCGGTGCTGGTCGTGGCAGGCAGCCTTTCGCCGGTGACCGCGCAACAGATCGCCGCCTGCCGGCTCTACGAGCGCCAGCCGCTCGATGCCCGGCGGCTGGCCGGCGACCGGGCCTATGCGGCCGCGCAGGCAGACGCAGCCGCGCAGGCCCTGGCCGCGGGGCGCCACGTGCTGGCTTACACCCTGCCGCCGGCGGAACGCCCCGCGGCCGGCGCGACCGCGGCCACCGCCCGGGCCACCGCCGCCCTGCTGCGCAACACCCTGCAGGCCAGCGCCCGCGCCGGCCTGCGGCTCACGCGCGTCGGCGTGGCCGGCGGCGACACGTCCAGCCAGGCCATGCTCGCGCTGCGCCTGTGGGGGCTGGCGTTCCGGGCCGTGCTCGCGCCCGGCGTGGCCGTCAGCACCGCCCGCGGCGACGACCCGCTCACCGACGGGCTGGAACTCATGCTCAAGGGCGGCCAGATGGGCGGGCCGTCGCTCTTCGACGAGCTGATCGACGGCGGGGCCGGCTGATCCGCGAGACGGCGCGGGCAGGATCAGCGCCCATGCCAATAACGCCCCCCGCGCTCGCGCTGCGACCATACCGCCAGCCCGTTGCGGCGGGATTCGGCCACCACCGCGCCGTCGCGGTCGGTGTGCCAGAATCTGGCGCCCGCGGCTTCCCAGCGCCGCTTGATGGCGGGCGCCGGATGGCCGTAGCGGTTCAGGTGGCCTGACTGCGCGATGACGTGGGCGGCCTTTGCCGCGGCGACCAGTTCGCGGCTGGACGAGGTGGCCGAGCCGTGGTGGCCGGCCAATACCACGTCCGAGGCCGGAAGCTCCGCCGCCAGCGCCCGCTCTTCGCGCATGCCGACGTCGCCCGTCAGCAACAGCGAATGCGCCTCGCCCTGCACGTGCAGCACGCAGCTGTCCGCATTGCGCCCCCGCCCCGCGCGGGCGCGCGCCTCGTCCGGGTGCAGCACGGAAAACGCCACGCCGTCGGCTTCCCAGCGGTCGCCGCGCCGGCAGCGGGCCTGAAGCGGAGGCAGCGCCGGCTCGCGCTCGCGCGGCCAGCGCGCCGCGTCCCGCCGCAGAAAGCGCGCGAGGTCGAATGAGGCCAGGACCGCGGCTGCCTCCACTTCGGCCAGGACCGCGCGTGTGCCGCCCACGTGGTCCATGTCGGCGTGGGAGACAATCATCGTGTCGAGCCGGCGCACGCCGCGCGCCAGCAGGAAAGGCGCCACCACGCGCTCGCCGGCGTCGGCCCCGCCATAGTGGCGTGGCCCGGCGTCGAAGAGCAGGTCGGTGCGGGCGGTCTGCACCAGGATGGCGCTGCCCTGCCCTACGTCCAGCGCGGTCATGCGCCAATACCCCGGCTCGGGCCGTTCCGGCCGCCAGCACAGCATGGGCAGCATGCACAGCCAGCCCAGCGGCCGCAGCGGCCAGCCGCGCGCCTGCAAGGCCCACGCCGCGCCTGCGCCCGCCAGCGCCAGCCAGGGCCAGGGCGCCGCGGCCACCGGCACGCTGGCCCAGTCCGCCGTGCCCACCCAGGCCACCGGCGCCATGGTCCAGTCGAACGCGGCCAGCCCGGCCCGCCCGGCCCATGCCGCGGCCGCCTGCGCGCCGGGCGTCGCGGACAGCGCCGCGCACAACAGCGCCAGCGGCGTCACCACGAAGCCCACTGCCGGAATGGCCACGGCATTGGCCAGCGGCGAACCCAGGGATACCTGGTGCACGAGGAACGCCAGCATCGGCGTGAGCCCCAGAGTGATGGCGAGCTGCATGGCCGCGGCCTGCCGCAGGCCGGCGGCCCATCTGCGCAGCCGGCCCGCGCCCGGCGCGGCTGACGTATCGGCCACGCGCAGCAACACCGCCACGGCGCCGAACGATAGCCAGAAGCCCGGCGCGAGCGGCGACCAGGGATCCAGCGCCGTCACGAACGCCGCCGCGGCGAGCAGCGTCCTGCCCGCGGTCAGGGGCAGACGCGCCATGGCGGCCGCCAGCACGGCCGACAGCATGAAGAAGGTGCGCCGCGCCGGCACGCCCCAGCCGGCCAGCAGGCAGTATGCCCAGGCCGCCAGCGCGGCCGCCGCGCCGCCGGCCAGCCGCGACGGCACGAACTCCGCCGCCCCCGTGCCGCGCCATCGCAGCCGCCGCCAGATAGCTGCGGTCAGCAGCCCGGCCATGCCCGCAATGGAAGTAACGTGCATGCCGCTGATGGACACCAGGTGCGTGATGCCGCTGCGGTTGAAGATGCGCCAGTCTTCGCGCGCCACGCCGGCCTGGTCGCCGATGGCCAGCGCGATCAGCACGGGCGCGTAGCGGTGCGCGCCCAGCGCTTCGCGCATGCCGGCCCGGATGCGGTGGCGCGCCCATTGCACCGCGATCAGGGGCGAGGCCCAGGGATCGAAACCCAGCGGCCGGGGCTGGCCGCGCACCGTGCCCAGCGCGCGCACGCCGGCCGCGAACAGCCGCCCCTCGGCATCGGGCGCGTGCGGGTTCATCAGCCCATGCGGGCGGCGCAGCACCAGCGTCATGCGCCACATCTGCCCGGGCACGAGTTCCGGCAGCGGCGGGCCGCCCTCGGGCTGGCGCCAAGTGACGCGGATGCGCGAGGGCACGCCCGCGGGGCGCGGCTCCAGCGGCTCGGCCAGCACCCGCGCGCCCGAGGCGTCCGTTTCGGCCAGCGCCGCGAGGCGCACGGGCAGGCGCAGCACCTGGTCCTGGTGGCGCTCGTCCAGCGCATCGCGCAGCCGCGCCTCGGCCTGCCATGCGGCGTTCAGCACGCCCGCCCCCAGGCCCAGGGCCAGCGCGCCCGCCAGCCGCGGCGCCATGGCGCGCGGGCCGAGCCGCAACGCGGCGGCGCCGGCCGCGGCCAGCAGGCCGAGCAGGCATTGCGCGCCCGTGCCCGGCAGCGCGGCCAGGCCCTGCACCCCGGCCGCGCCCGCCACGAACGCCACGCAGAAAGTCCGGCCCAGGATAAGCGCCTCCGTTTCGTCTGGAAGTAAGACGCGAAAGCATGCCGCACGCGGAAATGCCGTGGCGGCGCGAGTGCAGGGTTTTGTCGCGCTGGAATGACGGGGGCCCGGCGCTATCGCGGCGGATCTGGCCGCTGGGAAGAAACCTGGCGAAACTGTCCTTCGGCCGGTTGATGAAAGAACCCGGAAGAAGCGGGACGAAGCGAAAGAAAGAAGAAGCCGGCCGGGAGGGAATCGGCCGGGATCACGGATTCGCGGCGCCCGGCGGACCGGCGCGCGGGCTACATGGGAGGGATGGCGCTCGGCCCGGGTGGCGGCGAGCCGTTCCCGCGACAGGCTCGCCTGACGTCCCGCGCCGTCACGCCTTCTTGCTCGCCTCGTAGCGCGCCTTGTTCTCGGCGTTGGGCGGATAGAGGCCGGGCAGCGCGGCGCCGCGCTCGACTTCCCGCATGATCCAGCCTTCCAGGCGCTCCTGTTCCACGGCCGCGGCCACGACTTCGCCCAACAGGGCGGCGGGGATGACCACCGCACCGTCCTGGTCGGCCACGATGACGTCGTCCGGGAACACGGCCACGCCGCCGCAGCCCACGGGCTGCTGCCAGTCCACGAAAGTGAGGCCCGCCACCGACGGCGGCGCGGCGGCGCCGCTGGACCAGACCGGCAGGCCGGTGGAGAGCACGCCCGCCAGGTCGCGCACCACGCCGTCGCTCACCAGCGCCCGCACGCCGCGCCTGGCCATGCGCGCGCACAGGATGTCGCCCCAGAAGCCCGCATCTTTCACGCCCTGGGCGTCGACCACGGCGATGCAGCCTTCCGGCATCTGCTCGATAGCCGCGCGGGTGGACTTGGGCGAGCTCCACGATTCCGGCGTGGCCAGGTCTTCGCGGGCGGGAATGAAGCGCAGCGTAAAGGCGCGGCCCACGGCGCGCTGCTGCCCCGGCCGGATGGGAAACGCGCCCCGTATCCAGACATTGCGCAGTCCTTTCTTCAGCAGGACGGTGGTCAGGGTCGCGGTAGTGACGCCCGCAAGCGCCTCGAAAGCGGCGGCATCGCCGGAAGTGTTCATGGTCATCTCCTGTTTGGGTCGGTCGTGTAAAGCGCTTGCGGTCCAGCGCCTGTGCGAGGCCGCTTTCCGGGTTGGCAAGCCCTAGGCGAGCTGGCCGCAAGCGCCGCGGATGCGCTCGCAGGCCTGCTCCAGCCGCTCGGTGGAAGTGGCGAAGGAAATCCGGAAATAGCCTTCGCAGCCGAAGGCGCTGCCCGGCACCACGGCCACACGGGCGGACGCGAGCAGATATCTGCCCACGTCCGCATCGTTGCGCAGCACCTCGCCCTGGGGCGTGCGGCGTCCGATCAGCCCGGCGCAGGACGGGAACAGATAAAACGCCCCTTCCGGCTTGCGGCAGCTCAGGCCGTCGATGCCGTTGAACGCGTCCAGGCAGAGGTCGCGCCGGGCGCGGAAGGTATCGTTGCGCGGCCCCAGGAATTCCAGCGGACCGTCCAGCGCGGCCACGGCGGCCGCCTGCGCAATGGAGCACGGATTGCTGGTGCTCTGCGACTGCAGGGTGGCCATGGCGCGGATCAGTTCCCGCGGGCCGCCCGCGTAGCCGATGCGCCAGCCCGTCATCGAATAGGCTTTGGACACGCCGTTGACGGTAAGCGTGCGCTCGCGCAGGGCGGGCACCTCGGCGGCGATCGTGGAGAATTTCCAGCCGTCGTAGCACAGGTGCTCGTACATGTCGTCCGTCAGCACATGCACGTGCGGATGCGCCAGCAGTTCGGCGCCGAGTTCGCGCAGTTCGTCGGCCGAATAGCCGGCGCCGGTGGGATTGGAGGGCGAGTTCAGGATCAGCCACTTGGTGCGCGGCGTGATGGCGTCGCGCAGGCGGCGCGCCGTGAGCTTGAAGCCGTCTGCCTCGGGGCAGGCCACCTCCACCGGCGTGCCTCCGGCCAGGCGCGCCATGTCGGGGTACGACACCCAGTACGGCGCCGGAATGATCACCTCGTCGCCTGCGTCCAGCGTGGCCAGCAAGGCGTTGTAGATGACCTGCTTGCCGCCGGTGCCCACGCTGATCTCCGCCGTGTCGTAGACCAGCCCGTTCTCGCGCGCGAACTTGCGCGCAATGGCGGCCTTGAGTTCCGGCGTGCCGTCCACGTCGGTGTAGCGGGTCTGGCCCTGGTCCATGGCCGCCTTGGCCGCGGCGCAGATATGGTCGGGGGTGGGAAAGTCGGGTTCGCCTTGCGACAGCCCGATCACGTCCACGCCCGCCCGCCGCATCTCGGCGGCCTGCCGCGTGATGGCCAGGGTGGGCGACGGCTTGACGGCCTTCAGAAGATTCCCCAAGAGCGCCATGGCTCGGCTCCTCGTGTTTGCGATGTGCGAAACCGCATCGTAGGCAGGAGCCAGGAAAAATAAAATCAATATATATTTATTAAATACACAAATGGAATCGATGAATGATCCGCGAGCTCAGGACATTGGTGGCGGTGGCGCGCGAGGGCACGTTCGCGGCCGCGGGCCAAGCCGTGGGGCTGACGCAGGCCGCCGTGAGCGCCCAGATGCAGCGGCTGGAGGCCGAACTCGGCTTCGCTCTCTTCGACCGCGCGGGCCGGTCGGCCCACCTGAACGCCAAGGGGCGACAGGTGCTGGCCCAGGCCCAGGACCTGCTGCAGCGCTACGGCAATCTGGGGCGCGCCCCGGCGGACCCGGCCGCGCCCGCGCTGCTCAGCGTCGGGGCCATTACCTCGGTGCAACGCATGCTGATGCCGCGGGCGCTGGCGCGCTTTCACCGGGAGCACCCCGCCTGCCGCAGCCGCATCGTGCCCGGGCTTTCCATGGACCTGGTCAACCAGGTTGACGCGGGCGACATCGACATGGCGGCCATCATCCGGCCGCCCTTTTCCCTGCACTCCGATCTGCGCTGGACCACGCTGGCGCGCGAGCCCTTCCGTCTCATCGCGCCCCGCGCCATGCCGGACGGGGACTGGCGCGAGCTGCTCGCGCAGCGCCCGTTCATCCGCTACGACCGCAGTTCCTTCGGCGGCAGGCAGGTGGACCGCTTTCTGCGCGACCTGCATTTCGCGCCGCGCGAACTCTGCGAGGTGGACGACCTGGAAACCCTGGTGGCCCTGGTAGGCCAGGGCCTGGGCGTGGCGCTGGTGCCGCAGACCGCGGCGCTGCGCTCGTGGCCCACGGGCGTGCGAGCGGTCGGCCTGGGCCCCCACACGTTTCATCGCGACATCGGCCTACTGTGCCGCGCCGCGCCCGCGCTGGAAGCGCAGGTGCGCGCCATGTCGGCCGTGCTGGCCGCGACGGCGCGCCGCCTCTATGGCCGCAATGCCCCGCCCGCCGGGCTTGACAAGCGGACGGCCGCTTGAAGACCATATCCGCTTTGCGGCCCCGCCGCCCGCGCCCCCGGCGCGCGCGGCAGCCCAGCCTTACCCCGGAC
>NZ_CALSFU010000023.1 GCF_943737005.1 Achromobacter sp. Marseille-Q4962
CCGCCGCCCCGTTCGGCCCCACTGATGGCGTTGACGGATGGGAGCGTCGAATGTCGTCGTACAACATTCTATTCGTATTGGAATACGCTGGGACGATTCGGCGTGAACATGCTGTTTTATTGAGCTATTGCGGTGCGATGTTGTACGATGACAAGCTGTTTTCATCGACCACCCCTGCCCAGGACCCAGCCCATGACCCACCCTCAGGATCTCAAAGCCATCATCTCCCAAGGTCTGCTGTCTTTTCCCGTGACCGACTTCGACCGCAACGGCGATTTCGACCCCCGCGGCTATGCGCAGCGGCTGGAATGGCTGGCTCCCTATGGCGCCAGCGCCCTCTTCGCCGCCGGCGGCACGGGGGAATTCTTCTCGCTCGCGCCGCAGGAATATTCGGAGGTCATCCGCACGGCCGTGCAGAGCTGCGCCGGCAAGGTGCCCATCCTGGCCGGCGCGGGCGGCACCACCCGCACCGCCATCGCCTATGCGCAGGAAGCCCAGCGCCAGGGCGCGCAGGGCGTCCTGCTGCTGCCTCACTATCTCACCGAGGCGCCCCAGCAGGGCATCGCCAACCATGTGGAGCAGGTATGCAAGGCCGTGGACATCGGCGTCATCGTCTATAACCGCGCCCAGTCGCGCCTGGGCGCGGACACGCTCGCCGCGCTGGCCGGGCGCTGCCCCAACCTGGTGGGGTTCAAGGACGGCGTGGGCGACATCGAGGCCATGGTGCGCATCCGCCGCAAGCTGGGCGACCGTTTCGCCTATCTCGGCGGCCTGCCCACGGCGGAAGTCTATGCCTCGGCCTACAAGGCGCTGGGCGTGCCGGTGTATTCGTCGGCCGTGTTCAATTTCGTGCCGCGCACGGCCATGACGTTCTACCGCGCGGTCGCGGCGGACGACAGCGCCACGGTGAACCGCCTGCTGGACGACTTTTTCCTGCCGTACCTGGAAATCCGCAACCGTGTGCCCGGCTATGCCGTCAGCATCGTCAAGGCCGGGGCCCGGCTCGTGGGCCACGACGCAGGGCCGGTGCGCGCGCCCCTCACCGATCTCACGCCGGACGAAACGGACCGGCTGGCCGCCCTCATCGGGAAGCTGGGGCCGCAATAGCGGGAACCCCCGGCGCGGAAAGCCCGGTTGCACGGCCCCGCGCCGCCGGGACGACGCGCGCCGGATCAGGCCCCGCCGCCTTCCCCGGCCGGCGCGCCGGCCAGCGTCACGGCCTGTTCCAGCCGCAGCGCCGCCCTGGCGGTGTCCAGCGTGACGGTCGCGCCCAGCGGCAGGGTCAGGTTGGGCTCGATGTGGCCGCTGGGCCAGTTGGCCAGCACCGGAATGCCCAGGGGTTGGAAATGCGCCTGCAACAGCGGATACAGCGCGGCCTGGGCCGACTCGTCGTCCGAGCCCTGGCCGAGCAGCCGGCTGAACCGCCCCGCCAGCACGCCCTTGAGCCCCGCGAACTTGCCCGCCGCCCGCAATTGCGACAGCAGGCGGTCGATGCGGGGAATGGCCTCGTTCACGTCCTCGATGAAAAGAATGGCATCGCGCGTATCGATCGCATGGCGCGAACCCGTCAGCGCGCCGATGAGGGCCAGGTTGCCGCCCACCAGCCGGCCGGTGGCCACGCCGGGCGCGAGCGCCACCGGAGGCGAATCCGCCGGGGGCTCGATCCAGCTCCCCTGCCCCATCTGCCCGCCGAGCATGGCCCAGAGTTCCGGCTCGCTGCCGGCATCGGGCGCATCGCCCAGGCCATCCTGCGCGGGCATCGGGCCGTGGAAGGTGACGAACCCCGCATGACGCTGGATGGCCAGGTGCAGCGCGGTGATGTCGCTGTATCCGATAAAGGGCTTGGGATTCGCGCGCAACAGTCCGTAATCGACCTGGTCCAGCAGGCGCCAGGACCCGAAGCCGCCTTGCAGGCACCACACCGCGCCGATGGCGGGGTCGGAGAACGCCGCGTGCAGGTCCTGCAGCCGCGCCGCGTCGGGTCCGGCCAGGTAGTCGAATGGCGCGGGCATGCGGGTGCGCGCCGCCGGCATGACGACCGGGGCGAATCCGCGCGAGGCCAGCCAGATGGCGGCCCGGTCGGCGGCGCCCGGCGCGGCCGAAGCCGGCGCGACGATCGCGATCTGCGCGCCCGCGCGCAGCGCGGGCACCGGCGCCGCGGCCACCGCGCCCTGCCCCGCGCCGGAAGGCGGCATGGCCGGCCCGGCGCCCGGCCCGGGCGGCCGCCGGGCCGGGCGCGCGGCGCATCCCGCCAGGCCCGCCAGCCCCAGGGCGCCCGCGCCCAGCAGCAGGCGCCTGCGCGATGCGTTCGCGGTCCCGTCCGTATCGCGCCCCGCTTCCGCGCGCGCCGCTGCGCGCGCCGCCTCCGTCTGCCGCATGCCGCCTCGTTCCATTCCGAAAGAAAGAGCACATGGTAATCAAATCGCGGCCGGCGCGCCGGCCGGCACGCCAATTGCTCCTGGCGGCATGTGCCGCCCAGCCGGGGGCGGACTTTTCCGGCGCCGGCCGTCTCCGAGGAACAGAGCCATGCATCCCATACGCAAAGCCGTTTTTCCCGTCGCGGGGCTGGGCACCCGCTTTCTGCCGGCCACCAAGGCCATGCCCAAGGAAATGCTGCCCATCGTGGACAAGCCCCTCATCCAGTACGCGGTGGAGGAAGCCGTGGCGGCAGGGATGACGGAACTGGTCTTCGTTACGGGCCGCAACAAGCGCGCGATCGAAGACCATTTCGACCGGGTGCCCGAGCTGGAACAGGAGCTGGAGTCCCGGAACAAGACGGCGCTGCTGGAAACCGTGCGCAATGTCATCCCCGCTCACGTGAACTGCGTGTACACCCGCCAGCATGCCGCGCTGGGCCTGGGGCACGCGGTGCTGTGCGCGGCCAGCATCGTGGGCGACGAGTCTTTCGCCGTGCTGCTGGCCGACGACCTCATCGACGCGCCGCGTCCCGTGATAGGAGAAATGGCCAAGCTGGCGCGCGAATTCGGCGGCAGCGTGCTGGCCATACAGCGCGTGCGGCCCGCGCACACCGGCCAGTACGGCATCGTGGCGGGCCGCCCGGCCAGCCGCGGCGTGCTGCGCGTGGAGCAGATCGTGGAGAAGCCCGATCCCGAACACGCGCCCTCGGACATGGCCGTGGTGGGCCGCTACGTGCTGGACCCGGCGATCTTCCGGATGCTGGAGCGCACCGAGCCCGGCAAGGGAGGCGAAATCCAGCTCACCGACGCCATCGCCGTCCTGATGCGCGAGCGCCGCGTGTACGGCTACGAATACGAAGGGGTGCGCTACGACTGCGGCAGCAAGCAGGGGTTCTATCGCGCCACCATGGACATCGGGCGCAAGTATCACCAGCTCGGCGGCGGCGAGCCCGATTGATAATATGTCCCTGGTTTTGTCGGCCAGTCCGGCGCGCCGGACGGCCATCCGGAGGCCGCGGCTCCTCCCGCTGGACGAGGCGCGGTATTACAATGTTTGGCTCATGGCACCGCACCTTTCCGGGGGACGCGCCTCGCGCGGCCAATAACGGGCGGGCGGCGCCATGTCGAGCAGGCGCTTTCCGTTGCAAGCATGGGCGCGTCCGCTTTGCCGCCTTCTTCATGCGCCCAGGCGCCGGGCGGCCAAGCGAACGCGTCCGCGCGCGGCCATGCCGCGCAGGCGCCCGCCGAAAAGAACGACAACCACTCTTCGACAACATCTACGGCCTATGCCGCATAGCATGTCCGGGCGCGCGCCCCGCGCCGGCCGGGCGGATTCAAGGATCATGTCTCTTACTCCGAAGATTATCTATACCTTTACCGACGAAGCTCCGGCGCTGGCGACCCGTTCTCTGCTGCCCATCGTCCAGACCTTCGCCAAATCCGCCGGCATCACGGTGGAAACCCGCGACATCTCGCTGGCAGGCCGTATCCTCGCCGTCTTCCCCGACTACCTCGACGAACAGCAGAAGCAGGGCGACGCCCTGGCCGAGCTGGGCGCCCTGTGCCTGAAGCCGGAAGCCAACATCATCAAGCTGCCCAACATCAGCGCCTCCATGCCGCAGCTCAAGGCCGCGATCAAGGAACTGCAGGAACAGGGCTACAAGGTGCCCGACTACCCGGACGCCCCCGCCAACGACACCGAGCGCGACATCAAGGCGCGCTACGACAAGGTCAAGGGCAGCGCCGTGAACCCCGTGCTGCGCGAAGGCAACTCCGACCGCCGCGCCCCGCTGTCGGTCAAGAACTACGCCCGCAAGCACCCGCACAAGATGGGCAAGTGGACGGCCGACTCCAAGGCCCACGTGGCCCACATGGATAGCGGCGACTTCTACGGCACGGAAAAATCCACCCTCATCGAAGAAGCCGGCGACGTCAAGATCGAGCTGGTCGCCGCCGACGGCGCCGTCACCGTGCTCAAGGAAAAAACCCCCGTCAAGGCCGGCGAGATCATCGACGCCGCCGTGATGTCGGCCGCCCAACTGAAGCAGTTCCTGCAGGCCCAGATCGACGACGCGCGCGCCCAGGGCGTGCTGTTCTCGGTGCACCTGAAGGCCACCATGATGAAGGTGTCCGACCCCGTTATCTTCGGCCATGTGGTTTCGGTGTTCTACAAGGACGCGCTGGCCAAGCACGCCGACGCCCTCGCGCAGGCGGGCTTCGATCCCAACAACGGCATCGGCGACCTGTACGCCAAGATCTCGTCGCTGCCGGCCGAACAGCAGGCCGCCATCACCGCCGACATCGACGCGCTCTACAAGACGCAGCCGGCGCTGGCCATGGTGAATTCCGACCGCGGCATCACCAACCTGCACGTGCCCAGCGACGTCATCGTCGACGCCTCCATGCCCGCCATGATCCGCGACTCGGGCAAGATGTGGAACGCCCAGGGCGAGCTGCAGGACGCCAAGGCCGTGATTCCCGACCGCTGCTATGCCGGCGTCTACCAGGCCGTCATCGAAGACTGCAAGCGCAACGGCGCCTACGACCCTGTCACCATGGGCAGCGTGCCCAACGTGGGCCTGATGGCCCAGGCCGCCGAGGAATACGGCTCGCATAACAAGACCTTCGTCATCCCGTCCGACGGCACGGTGCGCGTCACCGACGCCGCCGGCAAGGTGCTGCTCGAGCATGCCGTGCAGGCCGGCGACCTCTGGCGCATGTGCCAGACCAAGGACGCCGCCATCCAGGACTGGGTGAAGCTGGCCGTGACCCGCGCCCGCGCCACCAAGACCCCGGCCGTGTTCTGGCTCGACGAAAACCGCGCCCACGACGCCCAGGTCATCGCCAAGGTCAAGCGCTACCTCAAGGACCACGACACCAGCGGCCTGGACCTGCGCATCCTGGATCCGGTCGAGGCCACCAAGTTCTCGGTCAAGCGCATCCGCGCCGGCCAGGACACCATTTCCGTCACCGGCAACGTGCTGCGCGACTACCTGACCGACCTGTTCCCCATCATGGAACTGGGCACCAGCGCCAAGATGCTGTCCATCGTGCCGCTGATGGCCGGCGGCCAGCTCTTCGAAACCGGCGCGGGCGGCTCGGCGCCCAAGCACGTGCAGCAATTCCTCGAAGAAGGCTTCCTGCGCTGGGATTCGCTGGGCGAGTTCATGGCCCTGGCCGAATCGCTGGACCACCTCGGCAAGACCTGCAAGAACGGTCGCGCCGAAGTGCTGGCCAGGACGCTGGACCAGGCCACTTCCAAGTTCCTGGACGAGAACAAGTCGCCGGAGCGCAAGGTGGGCGGGCTGGACAACCGCGGCAGCCACTTCTACCTGGCAATGTACTGGGCCCAGGCCCTGGCCGCCCAGACCGAAGACCGCGAACTGGCCGCCCTCTTCGCCCCGGTTGCGACCGCGCTCTCCGAGAACGAAACCCGCATCCTCGACGAGCTCAAGGCCGCCCAGGGCAAGCCGCAGGATATCGGCGGCTACTACCGCCCCAACGAGGCGCTCGCCAGCAAGGCCATGCGCCCGAGCCCCACGCTGAACCAGGCCCTGGCCTCCATCGGCTGACCCCCTGCCCCGGCTGTCCGCCTCGCGCGGACAGCGCCGGCGCAAGAGAAACCGGCTGTCTTTCGGGGCAGCCGGTTTTCTTTTTGGCGCGCGCCTGCCCACACCCCGGGCTGGCCGGAATTACCCCCCGCACAGGCGTTGCCGCAGCGCGGCGTCCGCCTCCAGGCGCCACACGGCGCGCCTGCCTTGGGCGTAGACGGGGGCCAGGCCCGCCAGCGCCGGGTAGCGCCGCGCGTCTTCGGGCACGCCCCAGACCCAGAAGCGCGCGCCATCGGGCGCCGCGCACAGGCGCTCGCGCCATTGCGCCTCGGAAACCAGGTTGCGCGCGCCCATGGCCGGGTCGAAGCCGGCGGCGTCTTTCAGCTCTTTGCGCCAATTGTCGCGGCGCGCGATGTCCGGGTCGGACCAGTCGTCCACGACCCAGGGCGCGTTGGCGCTGCGGGTGTAAAAGCCGAGGTCGAAGGGATAGGCGTGCAGCGTGACGATGACGTCGCCGCCTTGCATTTCGCCGCGCAGCGCCCGGGCCGCGGCGCTGGCGCTGTGGCGCGGCTGCGCGGCGGCGATCGCGATGGCGGCCGCGCACAGGGCCGACGCACCCGCGGCGGCCAGGCGCACGGGCCGGCGCGATCCGGCGGCCCAGCGCGGCGCGATGACCTCCCCCAGCAGCAGCGCCGCCGCCGGCAGCGCGGGCAGCACGTAGCCGATGAGCTTGGACTGCGGCATGGAGAAAAACGCCACCACCACCGCCATCCAGATGAGGGCCAGGCGGCGCAGCCCCTGCGGATCGGCCTCGCGCCAGAACGCCCGCCGGAACCAGGCCAGCGCCCAGGCCGACCAGGGCAGGCACAGCCCGGCCAGCACGGGCAGGTAGAACCAGAATGGCTGCGCGTTGTTGAAGCCGCCCTGCGAGAACCGCTGCAATTGCTGGTAGACGAAGAAATAGTGGAAAAAATCCGGATAGCGGACCTGCATGAACCAGAACCAGGGCACGGCCAGCACGGCGAAGAGCGCCAGCGCGGGCCACCACAGCAAGGCCCGCATTCCCGCCCCGTCGCGCCGCAGGCACAGCCAGCCCAGCACGATGGCGCCGGGCAGCGCCACGCCGATCAGCCCCTTGGCCAGCACCGCCAGCGCGGCCAGGGCCGCCGCCGCCAGCGACATGGCGCGGTACGGGCGTCCCTGCGAGCGGCGCAGCGCGGTATCGGCGGCCGCCAGCACGGCGAGCGAAATGAGCGCGGCCACCAGCATGTCCAGGTTGGCGAATTGGGCCGCGCCGTAGTAGAGCGGCATCAATCCCAGCGCCAGCACGCTCAGGCGCGCCTGGCGCGGGTCGCGGTAGCGGCGCACGAAGGCGTAGAGCCCGGCGCCGGCGCACCATGCGGCCAGCAGCGACGGCAGCCGCGCGCTCCAGGCGTGCAGCCCGAAGACCGCATACGAAAGCTGCGCCAGCCAGTAATACAGGGGCGGTTTGTGGAAGTACGGCATGCCATCCAGCAGCGGCACCAGCGGCGAGTCCGCGCGCAGCATTTCCCAGGCCACGCCGGCGTAGCGCCCTTCGTCCGGCAGCGCGAGCGCCCGGGCCCAGGCCAGGCATGCCAGCCACGCCGCGAACGCGGCAAGCACGCGCCAGGCAGGCCAGGCGGGCGAGGAGGCGGCGGGCGCGTCGCGGCGCAGTGCGGCGCTGGTCATGCCCGGCTCCGGCGCGCGGGCGGGAAAACAGGAACGGCGGGAAAACGGCTCATGGACGGCGGACTCCGGAATCGAAACAGGCCCCGGCACGGGGCCCGGCGATTATCGGAAGCCGGCCGTCAAACTTTCATGAAATCCGGCCGATGCCCGGCTACAGCATGTGGGCCAGGAATTCGCGCGTGCGGGGCGCGCGGGGCGCGCGGAAGAATTCCGCGGCGGCCGCCTCTTCCACGATGCGGCCCTGGTCCATGAACACCACCCGGTGCGCGGCTTCGCGCGCGAAGCCCATTTCGTGCGTGACCACCAGCATGGTCATGTGTTCTTCGGCGAGCTGGCGCATGGTGCGCAGCACTTCGCCGGTAAGCTCGGGGTCGAGCGCCGAGGTGGGCTCGTCGAACAGCATGATGTCGGGCTCCATGGCCAACGCCCGTGCGATGGCCACGCGCTGCTTCTGCCCGCCGGACAGCCTGCCGGGATAGTTGTCGCGCTTGCTGAAGAGCCCCACCTTGCGCAGCAGCTCCTCAGCCTGGGGCACGATGGCGTCGCGCCGCATGCGCTTGACGGTGATGGGCGCCTCGATGACGTTCTGCAGCACCGTCATGTGGGGAAACAGGTTGAACGACTGGAACACCATGCCCATCTTGCGGCAGATGCGCCGCACCTCGGCGTCGTTCGCGTAATGGCTGCGCCCATCGGGCCCGGGAGCGGCCAGGGTTTCGCCCTCGATCTCGATGCCGCCCTCGTCGATGGTTTCCAGGTGGTTCAGGCAGCGCAGGAAGGTGCTCTTGCCCGAGCCCGAGGGGCCGATGACCGCCACCACCTCGCCCTTGCCCAGCGTGAGCGACACCCGGTCCAGCACGCGGTTGGCGCCGAAGGACTTGACGATGTCGCGCGCGGCGATCATGACCGGACGCCCCGCCGGCTCCGCCTTATTCGTCGTATTTGGCATAGTGTTTTTCCATACGCTGGAAGAGCCAGGTCAGGATCAGCGTCATGAAGAGATAGAACACCGCCGCCACCAGGAACGGCGACGTGGTGAAATCGCGCTGCACGATGCCGCGCGCGGTGCGCAGGATGTCGTTGAGCGCGAGCACGTAGATGAGCGAGGTATCCTTCACCAGCGTGATGGTTTCGTTGCTCATGGGCGGCAGCACGCGCTGCACCATTTGCGGCAGCACGATGCGCCGCATGGTCTGCAGGTAGCTCATGCCCAGCACCTTGCTGCCCTCGTACTGGCCCCGGTCCACCGACTGGATGCCGGCCCGGAAGATCTCCGCGAAATACGCCGCGTAATTCAGCGCGAAGGCAACGACCGCCGCGGGAAAATCCGGCAGCCGCACGCCGACCACCGGCACGAAGGGCAGCGCGAAGTAGATGAACAGCATCTGCAGCATCAGGGGCGTGCCGCGCATCAGCCAGATGTAGCCGTTGACGAGCTGGCTCACCAGGCGCCACTTGGAGATCCGCAGCAGCGCCAGCACCAGGCCCAGCGGAACCGCCAGGGCCAGGGTGATGAAGAACAGCGTCAGGGTCACTTTCGCGCCCTGCGCCATGGGCCCCAGAAGGGAGAGTACGTAGTCCATGCGGAGGAGGATTCAAGGGCAAGCCCGCCGGCGCGCGGCGGGCGCGGCGGCGGGCTGCGGAAAGTCCCGGCCGGCGGACGGCCGGCGCGGGCGCGTTACTTGACGATATTGGCGCCGAACCACTGGGTGGCGATGCGGCCGGCGGTGCCGTCCTGCTTCATGGCGTCCAGCGTCTTGTTCAGCGCCTCCAGCAGCGCCGTGTCGTCCTTGCGCACGCCCACGCCGTAGTCTTCCGTGCCGAAGTTCTCGTCCAGCACGCGGTATTCGCCCGCGCGCTTGCTGATCAGGTAGCGGCCCACCACCTCGTCCACCACGATGGCGTCCAGCCGGCCGGCGGCCAGGTCCATCAGGGCGGTGACGTTGTCGCCGAATTTCTTCACTTCCTTCAGGCTGGCGGCTACGACGGCATCCTTGGCGATGGCGTCGACGGCGCTGCTGCCGTCCTGCGCGCCCACCACCTTGCCGGCCAGGTCGGCCTTGGTCTTGATGGGCGAGGCGGCGCCCACGATGACGATCTGGTGGTTGGCCATGTAGGGCGCGGTGAAGCTGATGTTCTTCTTGCGCTCCTCGGTGATGGTCAGGCCGTTCCAGAGCACGTCCACGCGCTTGCCGTTGAGCTCGGCCTCTTTCGCGCTCCAGTCGATGGGCTTGAACTCGACTTCCATGCCCAGGCGCTTGCTGGCTTCCTTGGCCATGTCGATGTCGAAACCCACGATCTGGTTCTGTTCGTCGCGGAAACCCATGGGCGGGAAGTTGTCGTCCAGGCCCACCACCACTTTCCGGGCCACGGCCGGCGCCTGGGCGCTGGGCTTGGGAGCCTCGTCGCCCTTGCCGCAGGCGGTGAGCATGGCGGTAGCGGTAATCAGGAGAACGGCTTTGAGTTTTTTCATCATTTTCAGGGGGCGCTTTGCGCGCGCAGGAAATACGCCGACAGGCTCGGCGGGCCGCGAGGCGGGTATTTTAGCCTTCTTGCGCGGCGCGTCCCGCGCGCGCCCCCGCCCGCGGCCCGGCGGACGTATTCAGGCCGCCGGCGGCGGACCGGTCCAGGGCAGGACGCGGCCTTGCGCGTCGGCCGCGCCGCGCAGCCGCACCCGCTGCCCGGCGCGGACGGGCGGCCCCGCCACGCGGGCCACGAGCTGCGGCCCGCGCGGCAGCGCCCGCAACGTGGCCAGCACGGTGTCTCCCTCCGGGCCCGGTACGCGGGTGCAGGCCAGCACCTCGGCCTCGTCCACCGACGCCGGGCGCGCTTGCCGGCCGCCGCAGGCCGGGCACCACAGGCGCCGCGGATACACGCGGTGCCCGCAAGCCCGGCATTCCCAGACGGCAAAGCCCGCGCCGCCGATTTCCGCCGCCCGCGCGGCGCCCGGGTCCATGCTCATGCTCCCTCCTTCAGCAGCACGGCCGCGTTGGCGCACATGCCGTAGCGCGTCTGCACCATGCCGTAACCGGTGGCGACGCCCACGCGGGCGCGCGGCACCTGGCGCGCGCCCGCCCGGCCCAGTAGCTGCCGCGCCACTTCCGCCAGGATGTGCATGCCGCCCGCCGTGCCCGGCTGCCCGGCCGACAGCTGGCCGCCGCCGGTATTGACCGGCAGGCGGCGGGTGGCGATATGACGGGCGACGAAGTCCGCCAGGCCGTCGCGCGGCGCCAGGCCGAGATCGGCTAGCTGGGCAAGCACCATGGCGGGATAGTCGTCGTAGACGCCGGCCACCTCCACCGCTTCCGGGCCCAGGCCCGCTTCCCGCCACAGCCGCGCGGCGAAGTCCGCAATGCCGGTCGACAGCCCGTCTCCCTCCTGCTGGTCGGCGTTGTAGCGCGCGCCGCTTGCCGCCAGCCGCACGCGCACGCCGTCGGCGCGCGCGGCCAGCACCAGCGCGCACGCGCCGCTCGCCACCGGCACGCAGTCCAGCCGGCCCAGGGGGTCGGCCACCATGGGCGCGGCCAGGTATTCCGCGAGACTCAGCGGCGCGCGGTAGGCGGCGTTGGGGTTGTGCGCGGCCCAGGCGCGCTGGGCCACGCACAGCGCGCCGTAGTCTTCGCGGCGCAGCCCCGCGGCCGCCATCTGCCGCTGCGTGAGCATGGCGAAAAGCGGATTGGGCCCCGCGCAGCCCAGCGGACTGAGGTAGTCGCGGGCGCTGCGGTTGTAGTCGCGCACCAGACCGGCGAAATCGTTCCGGGTGAAATGATCGCCCGCCACCAGCACGATGACGCGCGCCTGGCCCGCCTGCAGCGCGAGCCACGCCTGCCTGAGCAGGTTAATGGCGCTGGCGCCTCCCATCTCGTCCTGCATGCACCAGTTCAGCCGCAGCCCCAGCCGCCACGCCAGGTCAATGGCGCGGTCGGGCCGCAGCGTGAACGACGCCAGGCCCAGGCCGTCGACCTCGGCCGGCGCGATGCCGGCCTCCTCCAGCGCCTGGCGCATGGCCCGCGCGATCAGGCCCGCCGTGTCGCAGTCTGGCGGCGGCCGGCGCATGAAGGGCGTCTCGCCCACGGCCACGATGCCGGGCCCGGGGGCGCCGCCCGAGGCGCGGCCCTCGCGCCGGCCATGCCGGGGCACGCCCGGGAAACGGCCCGGCCTGCTCACGCCCGGTCCCGCCGCGCCGGCTCGCGCGTGAGCAGCAGCGTGATTACCGTAATCGCGGCCAGGCCCACCAGGAACCACGCCACCGGCGTGGCGCTTTCGTATTTGCGCAGCAGCGCCATGGCGATCAGCGGCGAAAGCCCGCCCGCGAACACCGACGCCAGCTCGTGGCCCAGCGCCAGGCCGGTGTAGCGCACTTCGGGCGGGAAGAGTTCGGCGAAATACGAGGGCTGGGTGCCGATCATGGCGGCATGGCAGACCGTGTTGCCCAGCAGGAACGCGGCGAAGATCCAGAACGGCTCGCGCGTCTCCACCATCCAGAAGAACGGAAACGCCGCCGCCATCAGCCCGGCCGAGCCCAGCAGGTACACCGCGCGCCGCCCGATGCGGTCGGACAGGTGCCCGAACCAGACCAGCGTGCCCAGCTCCACGAACATGGACAGCAGCACGCCGCCCAGCATGAGATCGCTGGAGATGCCCAGGAATTTGCCGTAAGCCAGGGCGAAGGCCAGGAAAATGTATGAGCCGCCGTTCTCGGCCACGCGCAGCCCCATGGCCGTGAACACCTCGCGCGGATAGCGGCGGAACACTTCCACCGCCGGCATGCCGCGGCGCGCCGTCTTGCGCGCCTGGACGAACGCCTCGCTTTCCGGAATGTGGCGGCGGATATAGAGGCCGATGCCGAAGATGAACACGCTCAGCAGGAACGGCAGGCGCCAGCCCCAGCTCATGAAGGCGTCGCGCGGCAGTTGCTGCGCCAGCATGAAGACGGCGGAAGACAGCACGAAGCCCCCGGCCACGCCGAGCTGGCTGAACGATGAAAAGAACCCGCGCCGCCTGCCCTCCACGGCTTCGCTGATGAGCAGCACGCCGCCGCCCCATTCGCCGCCCGCGGCCGCCCCTTGCAGGATGCGCAGCAGCACCATGGCCGCCGGGGCCCAGAATCCGGCCTGCGCGTAGGTCGGAAGCAGGCCGATCAGGAAGGTGGAGGCTCCCATGATGCCCAGCGTCCATTCGAGCGCGATCTTGCGGCCGCGGCGGTCGCCGATGTGGCCGAACACCACCCCGCCCAGCGGCCGGGCCAGAAAGCCCACGGCAAAGCCCGCGAAAGCGCCCATGGTGCCCAGCAGCGGATCCGTGCCCTTGGGAAAGAACAGCTCGCCGAACACCAGCGCGGCGGCCGTGCCGTAGATGAAGAAGTCGTACCATTCCATCGCGTTGCCGGCGATGGACGCCATCACCACCCGCCGCGTCCTGCGCCGCTGCGCCTGGCCCGCGGCCGTGGCCGCCGCGCCCTCGTATGCCATTGTCATTGCCGCCCCTTGATTGTGTGTATGCGCCGCGACGCCCGCGCGGCCCGGTCAGGCGCTGCGCGCCCGGAGGCGCGCCACCTGGTAGCCGGCGGCGTCCCTGTCCCAGGCGTCGCCGGTGATTCCCTCTTCGCGCAAACTCGCCTTGCGCACCTTGCCGTTCTCGGTGCGCGGCAGATCGTCCAGAAACCGCAGATAGCGCGGCACGGCGAAATACGGCATGCGCGGCTGGCAGAAATCGAGCAGCGCCTCCGGGCTCACGCGGCAGCCCGGCCTGCACACCAGGGCGGCCATGACCTCGTCTTCGGCCAGTTCCGAGCGCACCGCATACACGGCCGCCGCCGCCACCGCCGGATGCGCAAGCAGCGCCTGCTCCACTTCGTACGAAGAGATGTTCTCGCCGCGCCGCCGGATGGCGTCTTTCATGCGGTCCAGAAAGCGGAAATAGCCCTCGGCGTCGCGCACCACGCGGTCGCCGGTGTGGAACCAGAGGTTGCGCCACGCCTGCACGGTCTGCTCCGGCATACCGAAATAGCCGGTCGCGATGGCGAAGGGAGCCCGGGCCCGCAGCAGCAGCTCGCCCGGCACGCCATCGGGCACGGGACGGTCGTGCTCGTCGGCCACGCAAGCATCGAACTCGGGCGCCGCGCGGCCCATGAAGCCGGGGCGCTGGCCGGCCAGCGTGCCGCCCAGCGCGAAATTGGTTTCGGTGGAACCGTAGCCTTCCAGCAGCGCAATGCCCGTGCGATCGCGGAAAGCGCCGTGGAACCGTTCGGGCACCCCGGGCGCCAGCGCGATGCGTGTGCGGTGCGCCCGCTCGGCCGGCCCCGGTTCGCGCGACAGCAGCATGGGCACCATGGCGCCCAGCAGATAGGTCACGGTCGCCCGCGTGGCCGCCAGTCGCTCGAAATAGCGGCTGACCGAAAAGCGCGCATCGCACACCAGCGACGCGCCCGTCACCAGGGCCTGGAAACAGGCGTTGAGCGCATTGGTGTGAAACAGCGGCAGGCTGGTGTAGAGCACGTCGTCCGCGCCGATTTCCAGGTTGCGCGCCGCCAGCACGCCCCACCAGTAGAACTGCGCGTGCGGGCAGCACACGCCCTTGGACGGCCCGGAGGTGCCCGAGGTGTAGAGCACCGCCAGCGTGTCCCCGGGCGACAGGTCGGCCGCCGGCGCGCCGGCGGGCGGCACGGGCGGCAGCGGCTCGACGTCGCAGCCCGCGACACGCCGCGCGCCGGGCTCGCCGTCCAGCAGCCAGATGCGTCGCAGGGCCAGGCCGGACGGATCCAGGCCGGCCAGCGCCTCCAGGCTGCCGGCGTCGGCCGCCAGCAGCTCGCAGCCGCTGTTGGCCAGGATGTGGCGCAGCTGCAGTCCGCGCGAGGCGGTGTTGATGGGCACGGCCACCGCGCCCAACCAGCCGCAGCCCAGCACCAGCGACAGGAACGGCATGCCGTTGCCCGCCATGATGCCGACGCGGTCGCCCCGCGCCACCCCGGCCTGGGCCAGCAGCGCCGCCCAGCGCGCGGCGTGCGCCGGCGCGCCGGCGAAATCGAGCGCGCCTCCCGGCGCTTCCAGCCAGCGGCGCGCGCCGTGGCGCCCGCCCTGCTCCTGCAACAACGACGGCAATGTCAAAGGCTGCATGGACCGATCTTCCCCTTGTGTCGGCGCGCTGCCCGCCCGAGGCGGGCAGCGCCTGAAAATCAGTCTAGGAATCAACTATTTATGTGTCAAATTTATAGGTATTATTTTTCTTATAAACGGCACTGATTTGAGGGGCGCGCGCCATGTTCGATCTCAATCTCATGCGGGTTTTCCTGAGCGTGATGCAGGAGCGCAGCGTCACCCGCGCCGCGGCCCGCCTGCACCTGACCCAGCCCGCGGTGAGCTATGCGCTGGCGCGGCTGCGCGAACAGTTCGACGACCCGCTGTTCATGCGCACGCCGGCGGGCATGCAGCCCACGCCCGTGGCTTTCGCGCTCGCCGGCCCCATCGAACGGGGCCTGCACAGTTTCGAGGAAGCCGTGAACCTGCGGGCGCGCTTCGATCCGGCCGCCAGCGCGCGGCGGTTCCGGCTCTCGATGTCGGACATCGGCGAGATGGTGTTCCTGCCCGCGCTCATGGCCCGCCTGCACGCGCTCGCGCCGCGCATCCAGGTCGAGGTGCTGGAGGTGCCGCTGGAGCGCCTGGCGCAAGCGCTCAACGAGGGCGAGGTGGACCTGGCCATCGGCAACCTGGCCGGCCTGGGCAGCCAGACGCGGCACGCCGGTCTTTTTTCCGAGCGCTATGCCTGCATGGGGCGGCAAGGCCACCCGGTGCTGGCGCACGGCCTGACCCGCGCCCAGTACCGCAAGCTGGACCACATCCGCGTGGCGTCGCGCGCCAGCGCGCACCGGCTGCTCGACGACGTGCTGGCCGGAGGCCGGCCTGCCGCGCGAGCCCTACCTCACCCTGCCGCACTTTTCGGCCGCGGCCGAGATCGTGCGGCGCACCGACCTCACCGTCACGCTGCCGCTGCGGGCCGCCGAATGGTTCAACCAGGGCGGCGGCTTCGAGATCCGCCCCCTGCCCGTCGCGCTGCCGCCCCTGTGCGTGACGGTGCACTGGCATCCGCGCTTCGAGCGCGACCCCGGCCTGGCCTGGCTGCGCGACCGCGTGGTGGAGACGCTGGCCGACCCGGACTGAGCCGCGCCGGCCGGGCGCGCTACGCCCTGGCGGCCAGCATCAGGTCCAGGTTCTGCACGGCCGCGCCCGAGGCGCCCTTGCCCAGGTTGTCGAACACGGCCGACAGCAGGAACTGGCCGGCGGCCTCGTTGGCGTGCACCGCCAGGCGCAGGTTATTGGTGCCGTTTTCGGACTGCGGGTCCAGGCGCTCCAGCGCCGCGGTTTCCGCCTCGTCCGCCACCCGCACGGAGCGCGAGCCCGCGTAGCGGGACGCCAGGCAGTCGCGCAGCCGCGCGCCGTTCACGCCGGCGGGCAGCAGGCGGGCCTGCAGCGCGATCGTCAGCACGATGCCCTGCCGGAACGCGCCGTACGACGGCAGGAAGACCGGCCGCTGCGACAGGCGCGCATGGCGTTCGATCTCCGGGGTGTGCTTGTGGGCCAGCCCCAGCCCGTAGACCTGGAAGTCGGGCGCTTCGCCGGCGTCGGGCCCCTCATAAGCCTGCACCGCCGCGCGGCCGCCGCCCGAATAGCCCGACACGGCGTGGATGGCCAGGGGGCAGTCGGAAGGCACCAGGCCCGCGTCGACCAGCGGCCGCAACAGCGCAACGGCCCCGGTGGGGTAGCAGCCCGGGTTGCTCACGCGCCGCGCGCGGGCAATGCGTCCGGCCTGCTCTTCCTCCATTTCCGGAAACCCGTACACCCAGTCCGGGTGCGTGCGATGGGCCGAGCTGGCGTCGATCACGCTGACCGCCGGGTTGACGATGGAGGCCGCCGCCTGGCGCGCCGGCCCGTCCGGCAGGCACAGGATGGCGATATCGCAACTGTTGATGGCCTCGGCGCGGCGCGCCGGATCCTTGCGCCCGGACTCGGGCAGCGTCAGCAGGCGCAGATCGTCGCGGCCGCGCAGGCGTTCGTGGATCTGCAGGCCGGTCGTGCCCTGGTCGCCGTCGATGAATACCAATGCTTGCGCCATGATGCGGCGTCCTCCGTGGATGGTGTGTGGGTTGCGCCATGATGCGCCCGGCGCAAGCGCCAGCAAAGTTGAATATCATGATTCTTTCATTCAGTTTTTCTGAACCTCGCGACGGCCGGGCGGGCAAGGCGCGCCCGCGGCGAGGCTTCATGGCGAAACGATCGGGGAAGACATGAGGGAAATCAGCCTGGACCGCCTGCGCACCCTGGTCGCCGTGGCCGACCTGGGATCTTTCGCCGAGGCCGCGCGCGCGCTGCACCTGGCGCCGCCCACGGTCAGCCTGCACGTCAGCGACCTCGAAGCCCGCGTGGGCGCGCCCCTGCTGACGCGGCGGCGCGGCCAGGTGCGCCCCACGCCCATCGGGCAGACGCTGCTGGAACGCGCGCGCCGGCTGCTGGCCGACGCCGAGCAGGCGCTCGAAGACGTAGAGCGCCAGGTGCGGGGCCTGGCCGGGCGCGTGCGCCTGGGGGCGTCCACCGGCGCGCTGGCGCACCTGCTGCCGCAAGCGCTGGAGGCGCTGGGCCGCCGGCATCCGGGCATCGACGTGCAGGCGGCGGTGCTGACCTCGCAGGAAAGCCTGCGCCGCCTGGCGGAAGGCACGCTGGACATCGGCCTGGTGGCCCTGCCCCAGCCGGCGACCGGCGGGCTGGACATCCGGCCATGGCGGCGCGATCCCGTCATGGCGTTCCTGCCGGCCGCGTGGCGCGCGCCCGCCCGCGTCACCCCGCACTGGCTGGCCGGCCAGCCGCTCATCCTCAACGACGCCAGCACCCGGCTGTCGCGCCAGACCGCGGAGTGGTTCGCGGCGGCGGGCCTGGCGCCTCGGCCCCGCATCGAGCTGAATTACAACGACGCTATCAAGAGCCTGGTAGCGGCGGGCTACGGCGCGGCGCTGCTGCCGCACGAAGCCAGCGCCCCGCCGCCCGAGGCCCGCATCGCCATGCGTCCGCTGCGCCCGCCGCTGTGGCGTCCGCTCGGCATCGCCCATCGAACCCGAGGGCTGGAACCCGCCACGCGCCACGTGCTGGACGTGTTGTGGGAGCTGCGCGAGCAGTCTGCGGCCTGATGCGCACCCGCCCCGGCGGCCTCCGTAGGGCTACGGATGCCGCCGCGCGCGCCCGGGCGGGCATAATCCCCATTGTGAAATTCCATTCCTTGCCACGCGCGGTCCTGCCATGGCTGCTGATCTTCGGCCTGGGCGCGGCCTGGACCGGCTGGCGCGCCTACGCCGATGCCCTCGACCGCTTCCTGCAGGACACCAGCATCGCGCAACGCATGCTGAGCCAGAAAGCCGTGCAGCATGAGGCCGTGCTCGCCACGCTGTCGGCGCTGTCGCACCCGCCCGCGCCCGAGCGCCTTTACCCCAGCCTGCAGCCCGCCATGCCGCAATTGCGCGGCATCGGGCAGTTGCGCGACGGCGCCTGGACCGGCAGCCGCGCCGAACCGCCCGGCCTCGCGGCCGCGCTCGGGCGGGCGCGCGCAGCCGGCAGGCCCGCTGCCCTGGCCCTGGACGAAGCGCGCTACTGGCTGGTGGCGCCATCGGGCTGGAGCCTGCTCGTCGACGCCCGCGGCCTGGTCGCGCCCGCCGACCTGCCGCCCGGGCTGCGCAACCTCGACCTGTCGATAGGCGCGGCCCCGCTGCGGCTGCTGGACCGCCAGCCCGGCGAGGTCCGCGGCATCGCCATGGAATTCGACAAGACGCTGGGCGCGGCCAGCCAGCCCTTCCGCCTGCGCAGCGCGCGCACCCTCACGGCCGCCGACGCGCCATGGGGCGCGTGGGGCGCGTGGGCGCTGGCCAGCGCGCTGCTGGCGGCAGGTCTGCACGCCTGGCGCCGCAACCGCGCCGATACCCGCCGCCGCCAGGAAGAGGCGCGGCTCGCGGCCCTGGCGCGGCTGGGCACGCTGGGCGAGATGACGGCGGGGCTGGCGCACGAGCTGAACCAGCCGCTCACCGCCATCCTCGCGCACACGCGGGCCGCCGCGCGCCTGCTCGACGACGAAGACGAGCGTCCCGCGGTACGCCAGGCCCTGGCCGCCAGCGCCGAACAGGCGCGCCGGGCGGCCGGCATCATCAGCCGGCTGCGCGCGCTGGTCAAACCCAGCGGGCCGGCGCGGCGCGCGGCGGTGGACCCCGACGCCCTGGCCGCCTCGCTGCGCTTTCTGCGCGAGGCCGATCTGCAGGCCCGGGGCATACGGCTTTCCTGGCGCAATGCCAGTCCCGGCGCGCGCCCGCTCGGCGATCCGGTGGCGCTGGAGCAGATTCTGCACAACCTGGTGCAGAATGCCGCCGACGCCCTGGCCGGCGCGCCCGGCGCGCGCCAGATCGCGTTGCAGGGAGAAGCGCAGGACGCGGCCTACGCCTTCAGCGTCTCGGACACCGGCCCCGGCATCGCGCCCGATGCGCTGCCGCGCATCTTCGACCCCTTCTACACGACGCGCGCCCAGGGCATGGGGCTGGGCCTCACGCTGTGCGAAACGCTGGCCGGCTCCATGGACGGCCGGCTGGAGGCACGCAACCTGCAAGGCGGGGGCGCTTGCTTCACGCTGCGCCTGCCGCTGGCCGGAGCCGCGCCATGAACCGGGCCGCTGTCTCGCAAGACCCCCTGGTGTACCTGGTGGACGACGACGACGCCGTGCGCGACGGCCTGGCCCTGCTGCTGCGCAGCGTGGGGCTGCGCAGCGCGGGCTACGGCGATCCGCTGCGGTTCCTGCAAGAGCTGGCTCCCCAGGCCATCGGCTGCGTGGTGCTGGACATACGCATGCCCGGGGCCGGCGGCCTGGACGTGCTGGCCCGCCTGGCCGAGGCCAGCGACCTGCCCGTGCTCATGCTCACCGGCCACGCCAGCGTGGACCTGTGCCGCCGCGCCTTCAAGGGCGGCGCCATGGAGTTCCTGCAGAAGCCGGTGGACGACGACGCGTTCCTGGACGCCGTGCAGGCCGCGGTGCGCACGCACATCGCCAGCCGCGGCAGGCTGGCCGCGACCCAGGCCGCGCGCGACCGCCTGGCGCGCCTGTCCGGCCGCGAGCGCGAGGTGCTGCAATGCGTGGCGCAGGGCATGAGCAACAAGGAAATCGCCCGCCTCTACGCCCTTTCGCCGCGCACGGTCGAAACCTACCGCGCCCACGTCTTCGAAAAGCTCGAGGCCGACACCCTGGCGCAGCTCATCCGCCAGTATGCCGCCCTGCTCGACTAAGCCGCCTCCGTAGCGCTACGGAGGCGGCACCGTAGCCGGCCGCATACCGCCGGCGCGCGGATTTGGAGACACTGTCCTTTCCCCGATTTTCCCAAGAAGGACACAACGCCATGATCCGCACCCTTGCCGTTTTCGTCTCCGCCCTCGCCTGCGCGGGCGCCCACGCCGCCGTGCTCAACGAAAGCAACCTCGCCACGGCCGACGCGCAGAAACTCGCCGCCGCCGCGGTGGCCGCCTGCCGCGCGCAAGGCTACAGCGTGAGCGCCTCGGTGGTGGACCGCGCGGGCCTGCTCAAGGCTTTCTTACGCGACGACAACGCCGGCCCCCACACCATCGAGGCCAGCCGCGCCAAGGCCTACACCTCGGCCTCGGCCAAGGCCCCCACGCTGGCCATGATGGAAAACGCGCAGAAGAACCCCGGCGCGGCGAACCTGACCGACATTCCCGGCTATCTGCTGCTGGGCGGCGGCGTGCCCGTGAAGGCCGGCGACAAGGTGATCGGCGCCATCGGCGTGGCCGGCGCGCCGGGGGGGCACCTGGATGCGCAGTGCGCCGACAAGGCGCTGGCCGACCACGCGGCCCTGCTGCGCTGACCGCGCGCGGCCGGCCCGCCCCCGCCGCTACGGGCGGGCCGCCAGTTCCTGCGCCAGCAGCAGGGCCTGGCGCAGGAACGGCGAGGTATCGTCCTTGCGGTAGCTGACGATGACCGGCGACACGAAGGATTCCGCCTCGATGCGCACGTGGGCCACGTCCTGCCGCTGCAGGCGCTGCACCGAGGCCGGCACCACCGCCACCCCCAGCCCTGCCGCCACCAGGCCGATGGCGGTCTGCAGCTCGTTGGCTTCCTGCACCACCTGCGGCGCATGGCCCGCCGCGCGGAACAGCCCCAGCACGTGGTCAGAGAAATTGGGTCGGGGCCGCGCCGGATACAGCACCAGCGGTTCGCGCGCCAGCCGCTCGACCGTTACGCCGGCCTGCCCGGCCAGCGCATGGCCCAGCGGCACCGCCGCCATCAGCGGTTCCGTGAGCAGCACCCGGCGCTCCACCGCCGGGTCGTCGAACAGGATGCGGCCGAAGCCCAGGTCGATGCGCCCGGCCTTCAGCGCCTCCAGTTGCGGCAACGTGGTCATTTCCGACAAGCCCACGTCCACCAGGGGGTCCGCGCCCCGTAGCCGCCGGATCAGCTCGGGCACGAAACCGTAGAGCGTGGACGGCACGAAACCGATGCCGAACCAGCGCCGCTCGCGCCGCCCCAGCCGGCGCGTGCTTTCCACCACCTCGTCCAGCCGGGCGGTGAGCAGCCGCGACTGCTCCAGCAGGAAGCGTCCGGCCTCGGTCAGCCGCAGCGCGCGCGTGCTGCGCTCCAGCAGCGCCACCCCCAATTCTTCTTCGAGCTGGCGGATCTGGCGGCTTAGCGGCGGCTGGGCGATATGCAGCCGCTCGGCCGCGCGCGTGAAGCTGCCCTCCTCCGCGACCGCCTGGAAATAACGCAAATGCCTGAGTTCCATAAGATGAATACCTTAAAGGTATGAATCGCAACCCATATAGTCTTGGACATTGCGATAAATCTCAAGGGATACTCGCCCGCATTCGCATTCCGGCCGCAAAAAGTATCAATTGCGCCCGCACCGGCCAGGCCCGCCGGCCCCGGGCGGGAAAGCGCGACGCGCCCGGGACGGACACACACTCAGGAGACGACATGAATCTGCAACGCACCCTCGCCCGGCTCGTCCGCGCCAGCCTCGGCGCGGCGCTTCTGGCCGGCGCGGCCGGCGCCCATGCCCAGGCCGGCGCCTATCCCGACCATCCCGTGAAATGGATCGTGCCCTTCCCGCCCGGCGGCGCGATGGACAGCATCGCCCGCACCCTGGGCGAAGCCATGGGCAAGGAGCTCAACACCTCGTTCATCGTGGAAAACCGCGCCGGCGCGGGCGGCAATATCGGCTCTTCGGCCGTCGCCCGCGCAAAGCCCGATGGCTACACCCTCCTCATCGCGGCCAACGGCATGGCGGTGAACCCGGCGCTGTACAAAGACCTCAACTATGATCCGATCAAGGATTTCGCGCCCATCTCGCTGCTGGCCGTGGTGCCCAACGTGCTGGTCGCCAATCCGGCGCGCAACGACGTCAAGAGCGTGGCCGAGGTCATCGAAAAGGCGCGCGCCCAGCCCAACCACTACACCTTCGCCTCGGCCGGCGTGGGCACCTCCATCCACCTGGCGGGCGAGCTCTTCGTTTCCATGGCCAAGGTGGACATGCTCCACGTGCCGTACAAGGGCAGCGGTCCGGCCATGGCCGACCTGCTGGGCGGCCAGGTGGACTATATGTTCGACAGCATCACTTCGGCCAAGCCGCACATCGAGGCGGGCAAGCTGCGCGCCCTGGCGGTGACCACGAGCAAGCGATCGGCGGCCCTGCCCGGCGTGCCCACCGTGGCCGAGGCCGGCGTGCCCGGCTACGAACTGATGCCCTGGTTCGCCGCTTTCGCGCCGGCCGGCACCCCGCCCGAAGTCGTGGCCCGGCTCAACGCCGCCATGCGCAAGGCCCTGGCCGACCCCAAGGTGAAAAACACCCTGGACTCCATCGGCGCCGAGCCCATCGGCGGCTCTCCCGAAGAACTGCGCGACCACCTCGCCCG
Source organism: Achromobacter sp. Marseille-Q4962 (assembly GCF_943737005.1). Lineage (GTDB taxonomy): Bacteria > Pseudomonadota > Gammaproteobacteria > Burkholderiales > Burkholderiaceae_B > Achromobacter. Next base: position 22,618 of record NZ_CALSFU010000023.1, read on the forward strand.
CGAGACGGCGCAGTGGAAGGTGCTGGTCAAGGAACGCAACATCAAGATCAACTGAGGACGCGGGCGCGCGGCCCCCTGCGCCTCAATCGACCGAAGCGCCCGATTTGCGCACCACCTCGGCCCAGCGCGGGATCTCGGCGGCCATGAGGTCGCGCAGTTCCTCGGGCGTGCTGCCCACGAGTTCCATGCCCATGGTCTTGCCGAGTTTTTCCTGCACCTCGGGCTCCTTGACGATGGCGGCGATTTCGCGCGCCAGGCGGTCCAGGATGGGCTTGGGCGTGCCCCTGGGCGCGTAGACCGCCTGCCACGACGCCATCTGGAACCCGGGCACGCCGGCTTCGGCCATGGTGGGCACATCGGGCGCGAGCGCGATGCGGTTCCGGGTGGTGACGGCGAGCAGCTTGAGCTTGCCGTTCTGCAGCAGCGGCAGCGCGGCGGTCATCTGGTCGAACATGAAGGTCACCGCGCCGGACGACACGTCCACCATGGCCGGCGGCGTGCCTTTGTACGGCACGTGCGTGAGCGGCACGCCGATCATGCTGGAAAACAGTTCTCCCGCCAGGTGCGTGGAGGTGCCGGCGCCGGACGAGGCGAAGGTGCGTTTGGACGGATCGCGCTTGAGCAGCGCGATCAGATCGGCCACCGAATTCACGCCCAGGTTGGGATCCACCAGCAGCACATTGGGCAGATAGGCGATGAGCGACACCGGCTCGAAGTCCTTGACCGGGTCGTACTTCAGGTTCTTATACAGGCTGGCGTTGATGGCGTGCGTGCTGATGGTGCCGCCGAAGAGCGTATAGCCGTCGGCAGGCGCCTTGGCCACATAGGCAGCGCCGATGCCGCCCGCGGCGCCCGGCTTGTTCTCCACGATGACGTTCTGGTGCAGGCGCTCGCCCAGCTTCTGCGCCAGCAGGCGGCCCACCACGTCGGTGGACCCGCCCACGGTGAAAGGCACCACATATGAGATCGGCTTCTGGCCGGGCCAGTCGGCTGCCAGGGCGGGGCCGCCCCAGGCGGCCAGCGCGGCCGTGGCGGCCAGGGCGGCGCACAGGCCGCGGCGTTGCTCGTTCATGATTGTCTCCTTGCCCTCGTTATGCGTGTATGGACTGCGGCGGGTTTCAGCGCCCGTGCTGCGCGCGCCAGGCGGCAAAGCGCTCGCGCGAGGCGGGATCGGTGGGCGGATACAGGCCCAGGATAGAGGCGCCTTCGCGCACCTGGCTGGTCACGAAGTCTTCGAACGCGGTCATTTCCGCCGCTTCGGCGGCGATCTCGTCGGCCATCCCGGCGGGTATCACCACCACGCCCTCGCCGTCGCCCACCACGATGTCGCCCGGGAATACGGCCACGTCGCCGCAGCCGATGGGCTGGTTGATGTCCAGCGCCTGATGCAGCGTGAGGTTGGTCGGCGCGGAAGGACGCTGGTGATAGGCGGGAAAGCCCAGCGCGGCGATCTCGGGCGAATCGCGAAAGCCCCCGTCGGTGACCACGCCGGCCGCGCCGCGCTTCATGAGCCGCGTCACCAGAATGGACCCGGCCGAAGCGGCGCGCGCGTTCTTGCGGCTGTCCATGACCAGCACCGCGCCTTCGGGGCAGGTTTCCACCGCCACGCGCTGCGGATGGGCGCGGTCTTCGAACACCTTGATGGTGTTGAGGTCTTCGCGGGCCGGGATGTAGCGCAGCGTGAACGCCGGGCCCACCATGTTGGGCAGCCCGGGGGCGAGCGGACGCACGTCCTGGATGAATTGGTTGCGCAGGCCGCGCTTGAAAAGCGCGGTGCAGAGCGTGGCGGTGCTGACCCCGGCCAACCTGGCGCGGGTTTCGGGTTTGAGTGTGGACACGGCGGCTCCAGAAAGTTAAGCGGAATGCGGGGCGGGGAAATCCCCGCCTCAGAAAATGGCGGGCTCGGGCACGGGGGCGCCAAAGCCTGTTTCCAGGAAATCGAAATCGCAGCCTTCGTTGGCCTGCAGAATGTGGCGCGAGTACATCCAGCCGTAGCCGCGCTCGTAGCGGGGCGGCGGCGGCGTCCAGGCGGCGCGCCGCGCGGCCAGCTCCTCGTCGCTCACATTCAGGTGGATGCGGCGCGCGGGCACGTCCACGGTGATGAGGTCGCCCGTCTTCACCAGCGCCAGCGGGCCGCCGATATAGGCCTCGGGCGCCGCATGCAGGATGCAGGCGCCGTAGCTGGTGCCGCTCATGCGCGCGTCCGACAGGCGCAGCATGTCGCGCACGCCCTGCTTCACCAGCTTCACGGGAATGGGCAGCATGCCCCACTCCGGCATGCCCGGCCCGCCCAGAGGACCCGCGTTGCGCAGGATGAGAATGTGATCGGCGGTCACGTCGAGGTTTTCGTCTTCCACCGCCGCCTTCATGCTGGGATAGTCGTCGAACACCAGCGCGGGCCCGGTGTGCTGCAGGTATTGCGGCGCGCAGGCGCTGGGCTTGATGACGCAGCCGTCGGGCGCGATATTGCCGCGCAGCACGGCCAGCGCCCCTTCCTGGTAGATCGCACGCTCCAGCGGACGGATGACGTCGTCGTCGTAGACCTCGGCGCCTTCGATGTTCTGGCCCAGCGTCCTGCCGGTGACGGTCATGGCGCCCAGGTCGAGATGGCCGCGCAGCCGGCTCATCAGCGCCGGCAGGCCGCCCGCATAGTAGAAATCTTCCATCAGGTACTTGTCGCCGCTGGGCCGGATGTTGGCGATAACGGGAACCTCGCGGCTGGCCGCGTCGAAGTCGTCCAGCCCGACCGCGCAGCCGGCGCGCCGCGACATGGCCACCAGGTGCACGATGGCATTGGTGGAGCAGCCCATGGCCATGGCCACGTTGATCGCGTTGCGGAACGAAGCGGGCGACAGGATGCGCGCCGGGGTCAGGTCGTCCCACACCATCTGCACGATACGGCGGCCGCATTCGGCGGACATGCGCATGTGGTTCACGTCCGCCGCCGGAATGGCCGAGGCGCCCGGCAGCGTCATGCCGATGGCCTCGGCAATGGCCGTCATGGTGCTGGCCGTGCCCATGGTCATGCAGGTGCCGTAGCTGCGGGCGATGCCGCCCTCCACTTCCGTCCATTGCTGCGGCGTGATGTTGCCGGCGCGGCGCTCGTCCCACAGCTTCCAGGCGTCCGAGCCCGACCCCAGCACCTTGCCCTTCCAGTTGCCGCGCAGCATGGGGCCGGCGGGCACGTAGATACAGGGCAGGCCCGCGCTGATGGCGCCCATGAGGAGCCCCGGCGTGGTCTTGTCGCAGCCGCCCATGAGCACGGCCCCGTCCACCGGGTGGCTGCGCAGCAGTTCTTCCGTTTCCATGGCCAGGAAGTTGCGGTAGAGCATGGTGGTCGGCTTCACGAACGATTCCGACACCGAGATGGCCGGCAGCTCCACCGGAAAGCCGCCGGCCTGGAACACGCCGCGCTTGACGTCCTCGACCCGCTGCTTGAAATGGCTGTGGCACGGGTTGAGGTCCGACCAGGTATTGACGATGGCGATGACCGGGCGGCCGGCCCAGTCGTCGGGGCCGTAGCCCATTTGCATCATGCGCGAGCGGTGGCCGAAGGAACGCAGGTCGTCCTTGGCCATCCAGGCCGCGCTGCGCAGGCTTTCGTAGGTGCGTGTCATGGTGGGGGCGGCTTTATCCGAATAGGAATGGCGATGACGCATTTATACACTAATATATTAGTGTGTCAGATAGGGGGAAACCCGCTATACTGCCGCTTTGTCCCTTCCCTGGCCGCCCTGCATGCCGCAGCCCAAACTCAAACTGGACCGCTCCCGCCACGCCGCTCCGCAGGTGTTCGAGCACCTGCGCGCCCAGATCGTTTCGCTGGCTCTCGCGCCCGGCGCCGCTCTGTCGCGCGTGGCGCTGGCCGAAGCCTACGGCCTGAGCCAGACGCCCATCCGCGACGCGCTGATCCGCCTGGCCGAGGAAGGCCTGGTCGAGATCTATCCCCAGCACACCACGGTCGTCAGCCGCATCGACGTGGCGGCCGCGCGCCAGGCGCATTTCCTGCGCCGCTCGCTGGAACTGGAGATCGTGCACACGCTGGCCCGGCGGCCCGACCCGGCGCTCTGGAGCCGCCTGCAGGCCGAGATCGACTTGCAGCGCGCCAGCCACCAGGCCGGCCAGACGCAGGCGTTCATCAATGCCGACCAGGCTTTTCACCGCGCCATGCACGAGGCGGCGAACGTGGCCGGCCTGTGGGAGCTCGGCCAGCGGTACAGCGGCCACCTGGACCGCCTGCGCCGGCTGCACCTGCCCGAGGCCGGCAAGGCCGAACGCATCCTGGACGACCACCAGCGCCTGCTGGACGCCATCGTCGCGCAGGATGCGCCGCGCGCGCAGGCCGTGCTGCGCGAGCATCTGTCGGGCACGTTGAGCCAGGTGGCCGAGATCTGCAAGCGCTACCCCGACTACGTGCTGGCCGACTACGCGCCGTCCGACGCCGAACCGCCGGCGGCGCGGGTTTCCGGCGCCTAGGGACGCGCCGCCGCGCGCCCCGCATCCGGCGCTGGCGGACATTCTCTATACTGATGGACCTTGCCCGCCGCTTAGAAGCTTTCATGACCTCCAGCCCCCTCGCGCGCTGCGCGGCGCGACTTCTCCCGCCTGCCGCCCGGCCCATGGCCGCTTGCGCGGCGCTTGCCTGCCTGGCGGGGCTGCCCGGACCGGCGCTCGCCGCGAACTGGACGCCGCTCGAGCCGCAGGCCATGCCCGGCGTGTTCTACGACAGCGCCTCGGTCGAACGCCTCAGCGAGCGGCCGCTGGTCATGGCCGTGACCGTGGGCTGGTTCTACGCCCAGCCCCGCGTCTCCGAATCCACCGGCCTGCGCTACGGCTCGGTCACCCAGGCCGTCACCATCAACTGCACCGACAACACCTACACCGTCATGCGGCGGCTGCACCATGCCGGCGGCAACGCCACCGGCGCGCTGGTCGAATCCATACCGGTGAACACCGTGCGCAACGCGCCCGTGGCGCGCGACCCCGTCCAGCGCAGCCTGCGCGCCATGGTCTGCCCCGCCGATTAGGACGCCTCAACCCTGAACGCAGCGTCGCGGCGCCCGGCGCAGGAGTCTGGCGGAGGGGCGGGAAAAAATGAAGCCCGACACGAACGGCCAGGACCGGCGTTCCCGGCCCTGGCCGCCATCGGCATCGGCATCAGATGCCATGTGCAAAATCTTCAGGGGGGCGATTTCATTGCCTGTCCACGGGCCCCAGCCGGCGCGCACGCCGCTCAGGCGCGCGCCAGCGCCTGGTCCAGGTCGGCGATGAGGTCGTCGATGTGCTCGATGCCGATGGACAGACGCACCATTTCCTCGCTCACGCCCGCCTTGCGCAGCTCCTCGGGGTTGAGCTGGCGGTGGGTGGTGGAGGCCGGATGCGTGGCCAGCGACTTGGCGTCGCCGATGTTCACCAGCCGCGTGAAGAGCTGCAGCGCGTCCTGGAAACGCGCCCCGGCCTCGCGGCCGCCCTTCACGCCGAACGTGAACAGCCCCGGGGCCTTGCCGCCCAGGTAACGCTGCGCCAGCGCGTGGTCGGCGTGGTCGGGCAGGCCCGCGTAGTTGACCCACTCCACTTTGGGATGCGCGCGCAGGAATCGCGCGACCGCGAGGGCGTTTTCCACGATGCGGTCCACGCGCAGCGCCAGCGTCTCGATGCCCTGCAGGATCTGGAAGGCATTGAAGGGCGAGATCGCCGCGCCCATGTTGCGCAGCGGCACCACGCGCGCGCGGCCGATATAGGCCGCCGGACCGAAGGCTTCCGTGTAGACCACGCCGTGGTAGCTCACGTCGGGCTCGTTGAGGCGCTTGTAGCGCTCCTTGTGCTCGGCCCAGGGAAACTTGCCCGAATCGACGATGGCGCCGCCCAGGCTGGTGCCGTGCCCGCCCAGGTACTTGGTGAGCGAATGCACCACGATGTCCGCGCCATGCTCGATGGGACGCAGCAGGTATGGCGACGGCACGGTGTTGTCCACGATGAGGGGCAGCCCATGGCGGTGCGCGATGTCGGCCAGCGCGCCGATGTCGGTGATGTTGCCCAGCGGATTGCCCACCGACTCCGCGAAGATGGCCTTGGTGCGGCTGTCGATCTGCGACTCGAAGGTGGAGAGATCGCGCGGGTCGGCGAAGCGGGCCCGCACCCCGTACTGCGGCAGCGTGTGCGCGAACAGGTTGTAGGTGCCGCCATACAGCGTGCTGGCGGACACGATGTTGTCGCCCGCCTCGGCGATGGTCTGGATGGCATAAGTGACCGCGGCCTGCCCCGAGGCCAGCGCCAGCGCGGCCACCCCGCCCTCCAGCGCCGCCACGCGCTGCTCCAGCACGTCGGTGGTGGGGTTCATGATGCGGGTGTAGATGTTGCCCGGCACCTTCAGGTCGAACAGGTCCGCGCCGTGCTGGGTATCGTCGAACGCATAGGCCACCGTCTGGTAGATCGGCACCGCGACCGCGCGCGTGGTGGGATCGGGGCGGTAGCCGCCATGCACGGCGATGGTTTCCAGGCGCCATTGGGGGTTCGGGGCGTCGGGCATGCGAGTCTCCTGTCGTGATTATCGAAGCGCGCGAGGCGCCGGCGGAATGCCCGATTGTAGGCAGCCCCGCCGCGCGCGGCCAGCGCCCCGCCCGCATATCCATATGCCCCGCAAGCGCCTTGGCGCTGCCCGGGCAACCTCAGCCGCCCGCGCCCGGCCTCGCCAGCCAGGCCGGGCGCGGCGCCGCATCCAGCCAGTTCTTCACGATCAGCCCCAGCTCGGTGTCGCCGCCGATGCGCAGCCGGCGCTGGAAGAACAGCGTGTCCGCATCGGTATGCCCGCGCGCCAGCGCAACCAGGTCCGCCAGGCGCGCGCCCAGCGCCAGGTCGGCGGGCGCGGCGCTCCATACCGGCCGGAAGCGGCCGCCGCACACCTCGAAGCGGTGGCACAGGCCCAGGTCTTCCACCGTGATGGCGAAGCGGCGGCCGTCCAGCTCGGCGGGCGGCGTCAGCCACCGCGCCAGGCGCGCCAGCTCCAGCCCCGCCGCGAACGGCAGCGAGCCCAGCGGCGCCGGCAGGCGGCGCGCGGCGCGCGCCAGCAGCGCCAGGGGGAAGCCGGGCGCGGCGCCCTCGCCCTGGCGCGCGCCGGCGCCCGCGTCATGGAAAGACGGTGCCGGATTCATGATGCGTCCTCGCTCAGGAAAATGCCCGCCTGTCCGTGGTAATAGCCATTGCACCTGGGCATGCCCGCCGGCGGCTCGGCGGGTCCGGCGGGCCGGCCCAGGCGGCGCTCGTGCAGCGCGGCCACTGCCTGCAGCGTGCCTTCCGATTGCGGGCTGACGCGCAGCACCTCCACCCCCATGTCCGCCAGCGCCTGCGCCTGGCCGGTGAGGTCCAGACAGGCGCCCGATTGCACCTGGACGCCGTTGATGGCCAGGAAGTCGCGCGACTCGCGGGTGCGCATGTCCAGCCCGTCCGGGTGTTCGATGCAGCGAAAACCGCAGTCGTCCTTTTTCAGGCCATGATGGCGGGCCGTAAAGCACCTGGCCGAATACGCCAGCGCCATGCGGCCCCACACCATCACTTCGCACTGCAGGCCGGCCGGACGCTCGCGCAACAGGCGCGCCAGCGAGGCGGCGTCGAGTTCCAGGGGAGCGACGAAGCGCGCCGCGCCCCGGCTGGCCAGCCATTGCAGGGTCCCGCCGTGGTAGGCATTGAGATGCGGGCCGGCCACGAACGCGCGGCCGGCCAGGTGCCGCACCGCGCCCAGTTCGCCCGCCTCCACCATGAATTCCCGCTGGTCGCACAGCTTGCGCAGCGCGGCCGCCTCCGCGCCCGACTCGATCAGCGTGCGGCCCGACAGCACCACGGTCTTGCCGGCGCCGCGCAGATCGCGGGCCAGGTCCAGCCAGTCCGGCGCGCGCAGCTCGTGGCGGCGGCTGCACACGGTTTCGCCGAGGTAGACGATGTCGGCGGCGCTGTCGGCCACCTCGGCGTAGAAGGCCACTGTGTGGGCGCGCGTCCAGTAATACTGCAGCGGGCCCACCGATATTCCGAAAGCGGCGGTGTTCATTTCCATGGCCGTTCGAATGCTCCCTGCGTAACCTGCGATCCCTCCGCGTGACGCGCCAGCGCCGCGTTCCATTCCGGACGCGCGCGGTAGCGCGCCGCGTTGGCGTGCGCGCTGTCGAGCGCCGCGCGCAGCGTGGCCACCACCTGCGACACATACGCCGGGCTGCGCTGGCGCCCTTCGACCTTGATCGCCGACACGCCCATCTCCGCCAGCTGCGGCAGCAGCGCGATGGCGTTCAGGCTGGTGGGCTCTTCCAGCGCGTGGTCGGGCCTGCCCTCGACCTCGAAGCGCCCCTTGCACAGCGTGGGATAGGCCGCCGGCTCGCCGGGCGCGTAGCGGTCGATGAGAATACCGTTCAGGCGCGCGTCCAGGTACCCGTTCTTTTCCTCCCAGCGCACCGCGTGCGCGGGCGAGCAGACGCCCTTGTTGTTGGGGGAATCGCCCGTGGCGTACGAGGACAGCAGGCAGCGGCCCTCGGCCATGACGCACAGGCTGCCGAAGCCGAACACCTCCACCTCGGCCTGCGTGCCTGCGCAGACGCGCGCGATCTCGGCCAGGGTCAGCACCCGCGGCAGCACCACGCGCCGGATGCCGAATTCCTCGCGCATCAGCTCGATGGCGTCGGCGTGCGTGGCCGAGCCCTGCACCGACAGATGCAGCCGCAGGTCGGGGTAGCGGTCGCGCGCGTAGGCCAGCAGGCCCGCATCGGCCATGATGACCGCGTCGGCCCCCAGGGCATGCGCCGCGTCCACCGCCGCGCGCCATTGCGGCCCGCGGCCCGGCTGTACGAAGGTGTTGATGGCGAACAGCACCTGCCGGTTGCGGCTGTGGGCGTAGGCCACGCCGGCGCGGATGTCGGCTTCGGTGAAATTGAGCCCGGCGAAATTGCGGGCGTTGGTGGCGTTCTTGAGGCCGAGATAGACCGCATCGGCGCCGGCTTCGACCGCGGCCTTCAGGGCCGCCAGGCTGCCGGCGGGCGCCACCAGCTCCATGGGAGAGGTTCGGGTTTGCATGAACGGCAGTCTAGGCGCGGCGCCGCCGGCCGGCCTTGCTGCAGATCAAAGGGGCCGGCGCCCCGCTCAGTTGTCCTGGCAGAGCGAGTGTTCCACCGCGTAGACGGCTACCTGCACCCGGCTCGTCAGGTTGAGTTTCTTCAGCACGTTTTGCACGTGGATCTTGACGGTGCTCTCGCTGACGTCCAGTTCGCGCGCGATGATCTTGTTGCTCGCGCCGCGCGCGAGCCAGCGCACGATTTCCTGTTCGCGCGCGGTAAGCCGGTGGCGCTCGGCGTGGCCCGCCGGCGCGGCCGGCTGCCCGGCCAGTCCGCGGAACTGCTCCACCAGCTTGGCCGTCATGTTCTCGGCGATGACGGGCTCGCCGCTCGCGGCCCGGCGGATGGCCGCCGTGAGCGCATCGGCGTCGATATTCTTAACCAGGTAGCCTCTTGCGCCGCTTTTCAGCGCCTGGCCGAGTTCATCGGCCTCTTCGGACACCGTGAGGATGATGACCGCGCAGCCCGGCAGGTCCTGCGTGAGCAACTGCAGCGTTTCCAGCCCCGACAGGCCCGGCAGGTTCAGGTCCAGCAGCACCACGTCGGGCTTGAGTTCCTGGGCGCGCTTCAGGCCCTCCACGCCGTCGCCGGCCTCCGCCACGACTTCGAAGTCGGGCTGGCGCTGCAGCAGCAGCTTCAGGCCGGAACGGAACAGGGTGTGGTCGTCGACGAGCAGGATGCGGATAGCCATGGTCTGCGGATAGCGTTCAGGCGGCCTGGCGCTCGGAGCCGGGCAGCGTCAGCGCCACCCGCGTGCCCGCGCCGGGCCGGGAATCCATTTTTATCACGGCGCGCATGCGCGCGGCGCGCTCGCGCATGATGTGCAGGCCCACGTGCGATTCGCCGTGCCGCGCCACTTCGTCCGGGTCGTAGCCCTGGCCGTCGTCGCGCACCGCCAGGGTGAAATCTCGCCCGTTGCGCACCTCGATGTCCACCCGGGCCGCCTCGGAATGCTTGCGCACGTTGGACAGCGCCTCCTGCAGGATGAACAACACCTGCAGTTGCTGATCGGGCGGCAGCGGCGCGCCCTCCCCCTGCACGAAAGACAGCTCCGTGTGCATCCCGGTCTGGCGCCGGAAACGCGCCACGGTGTCCTCGATGGCGGCCTGCAGGTCTCCCTGGGCCAGCTTGCTGCGGAAATTGTTCAGCAGCTCGCGCACGTCCTGGTAGCTCTCGCTCACCCCGGCGCGCAGCAGCGGAAGGATCTCCTCGATCTCGGCGCTGTCGCCGCGCTCGACCGCGCCTTCCAGCAATTGCAGCTGCAGGTTCAGGAAATTCAGCCCCTGCGCCAGGCTGTCGTGCAGGCCCTGCGCCACCAGGCCGCGTTCCTGGACCACGGCCAGCTGGCGCGCCTGCGCGCTCAGGCGCCGGTTGTCCAGGGCCACCCCCAGGTGCTTGCCCAGGGTTTCCAGCAACTGCGATTCGGAGGGCGCCAGCCGGCGCGGCTCGCGGAAATGCAGCGAATACGAGCCCAGCACCTGGTCGCGCGTCACGATGCGGAACACGGCCACGCTGGCGAAGCCGTCGCGCTGGCAGTTCAGGTCCGCCTGCGGCGGCGCCTGGCGCAGGTCCTGGATCACGATGACGCCCGGGCGCCGGGTGGCCGTGCCGCAGTGGCAATCGTCCACCTTCATGCAGTGCTCGGACTCCACCAGTTCGTCCGACAGGCCCACCGACACCACCAGGTTCAGGTTTTCCTGGCCGGGATCCAGGGCGCGGATGCTGCCGCCTTCGGCGTCGAACTGCAGCATGACCCGGCGCAGAAAGCCCTCGCACATGGGCTCGATGTCGTTGGGCTGGTTGAGGAACGCCGTCATGTCGTAGAGCGCGCCGATGTCGCGGTTCTGCGCCGCGAGCAGCGAGGTCTTTTCCTCGACGCGCCGCTCCAGCCCCGTGTAGAGATCCTGTAGCTGGTCGGCCATGCGGTTGAAGCCGTGGGCCAGCACCCCGAACTCGTCGCGGGTTTCCACCGGCAGCCGCGTGTTGAACTCCCGCGCGGCCATGCGCTGCAGGCCGTCGCGCAGGCGCAGCACCGGCGAGATGATCCACAGGTACAGCAGGTAGATCATGGCCAGCGTGCCCGCGCAGGCGATGGCCGCCAGCACCCCTTGCGACATGCGCAACGCCGTGGTCTTGCCCGCGTTGTCGCGCTCGATCATGCGCACCAGCGTGTCGGCCTCGTCCACGAAGACGGGCAGCGTGTCCAGATAGGCGGCCGCGCCGCCGCCGTCCAGCGCGGCCCGGGCCGCGGGGCGCATGGTGTGGTTCCAGTAGTCGGACACCGCCCGCCATTGCTCGCGGATGGCGGCGTCGTCGGGCAGGAACAGCGGGCGCGCCGGATTGCCGCGGGCCAGCCGGGCGATGGTTTCGTCCATGAGGCGCAGCTCCATGCCCGTGCGCTCGGCCCTTTCGGGATGAGGCCGCAGCAGCTCCACCGCCACCCGGTTGGCCCGCATGCGCAGACTGCCCGCGTCGTTGATCGCCGCGCCCGCGCCTTCCAGCTTCCAGGACAGCCATAGGGTGCCGCTCACCATCGACAGCACGACGGCAAGGGCGACCAGCGAGCTGGCGATGATGCGGGTGGACAGGCGGTGACGCGGCGACGGCAGGCCGTCGGCGCCGGCGGGGGATTCCTGGGACGTCATGGGGCGGGGAAAAGTCGGGGCCGACACATTGCCAGTGTAGCCGTTTCCGGCGCGGGCGCCGGCCGCCGCGCCGCGCTCAGGCGAGCCCCAGCGTCTCGCAGATGAAGGCCGCCACCGCCGCCGGATCGTTCAGCGGCAGGCGCGGCAGCGCCGTCTCCAGCGCCGCGTCGGTGGCGACCGCCACGAAACCGCCGTCCTCCGCGTGCAGCGGCGGCTTGCCCAGCTCGGGGCGGTAGACCTCGATACGCGGAATGGCCGCCTGCTTGAACCCTTCGACCAGCACCAGGTCGGCCGGGGCCAGCCGCGCCACTTGCGCCTGCAGCCCGGGCTCCGGCGCGCCGCGCAGCTCGTGCACGATGGCGTAGCGGTACGGCGAAGCCACCATGACCTCGTGCGCCCCGGCCTGGCGGAAACGCGCGCTGTCCTTGCCCGGCGGCTCCATTTCGAAGTCGTGGTGGCTGTGCTTGATGACGCTGACCGTCAGGCCGCGCGCGGCCAGCAGCGGCAGCATGGCCTCGATCAGGGTGGTCTTGCCGCTGCCGGAACGGCCGGCGATGCCGAAAACTGGACTCATGCGATCTCCGTGAACAAGGGGCAGACCATGGGCAGGAAGGCGTCGGCCCGCTGCGAGTATGCCAGCAAAGCGCCGGACATCAGGTCGAAATACCAGCCGTGCAGGGTCAGGCCGCCCGCCTGCGCCGCGCGGTCCACGCAGGGCAGCGCCTGGAGATTGCGCAGCGAGATCAGGATGGAGGCCTGCTCGCAGGCCCGCCGGCGCTCGGCCTCCGGCGCGTCGGGCATCTGGCGCAGCACCCGTGCGCGGGCGGGTTCGGCGATGTCCATCCAACGGTTCAGGTAGTCTTCGCCGGCGCTGCGTCCCTGCGGCCGCGCCATCAGCGCGCGGATGCCGCCGCATTGGGCATGGCCCAGCACGATGATGCGGCTGACGCGCAACTGCTCCACGGCGAACTGGATGGCGGCCAGCACGCCGTGGTGGCCCTGGTCGCGGTCGGGCGGCGGCACCAGGTTGGCCACGTTGCGCACGGTGAAGATGTCGCCGGGGTCGCAGCCCAGCAGCATGGCGGGGTCCACGCGCGAATCGCAGCAGCCGATCAGCAGCGTGCCGGGCTGCTGGCCTTCGCGCAGGTTGCGGTACAGCGACGGCGCCGCCTCGTAGTACTGGCGCTGGAAGCGCTGGAAGCCGTCGATGAAGCGTTCGATGTCGCGCATGTCAGTCTCCGGACGCGCAGGCCCCTCCGAATACGCGCTCCGGCTCGCCCTCGTCCAGGTCTATGCCCACGACGCTGGCGCGCGCGACCAGCAGCTTGACGTATTGCCGCCAGGCCGTGTCGCGGCTGGCCGACGACAGCGCGTGCGCGATCCGCGGCGCGACCTGCTCGTACGGCAGCACGCGGCCCTCGATGCGACGCCGCACGCGCACGATATGCAGGCCATGGCGGGTTTCGAGCAGCCGCGGCAGCAGCGCGCCCGCCGGCAGGGCGAACACCGCCCGCTCGAACTCCGGCACGGTATCGCCGCGGCCGAGCTGTCCCAGGCTGCCGCCCACGGCGGCGGACGGGCAGTTGGACTGCTCGCGCGCCGCCTCGGCGAAGCGCGACGGGTCGGCCAGCAGCCCGGCCAGCACGCCCTCGGCGTGGGCCCGCAGCCGGTCCAGATCCACGCCGGGCGTGACCTGGAACAGGATGTGGTCGGCCTCGACCAGCTCGCCGACCAGGAAACGCTCCGGGTGCGTCTGGTAGAAACGCCGGCAGGCCGCCTCGTCGGCCTCGGGCGCGGCGGCCTGGCTAGCCAGCAGCGCCCCGATGGCGCCCTCCTCGTCGGCGGTGTCCAGCCCCTGGCGGCCGGCCTCGTCCAGCAGCACCCGCCGCAGCACCAGCGCGGTGACGGCGCTGCGCGTGGGATTGACAGTGCCGGCGTGCCGCGGCAGTTCGCGTTCCAGGTCCGCGTCGGTCAGTTCGACGCCGTTGACGATCACAGGCATGGTTGTCTCCGCCGAGGGTTCCGGTTCCGGCCGCTTCAGCGCGGCCGCACGAGTTGCCACGCCCGGCCCAGGTAGCCCAGCGAGGCAAAGCCGCTCCACACGTGCACCAGCCGCGTGAAGGGGAAGATCACGAACAGCGTCAGGCCCATGAACAGGTGCGCCTTGAAGAGCGGCGGCACGTCGGCAATGTGGCTGGCGGCGTCGCCGCGGAAGGTCACGATGTGCTGCGCCCAGGTCATGAGCCGCACCATCATCTCGCCGTCCATATGGCCGGCCGACAGCGCGATCGTGGACAGGCCGAGCAGCAGTGTCGCCAGGATCCAGGCCAGCAGGAGCTTGTCGCCGGGGCGCGTGGCCGCCCGGATGCGGGGATCGCTCATGCGGCGGTGGATCAGGATCAGCAGCCCGATCAGGCAAAGCCCGCCCATCACGCCGCCGGCCGCCATGGCCACGCCCTGCTTCAGGCTGTGCGACACGCCCAGCATGTCCCACACCGCCACCGGGGTGAGCAGGCCCACCAGGTGGCCGAAGAACAGGCCCAGGATGCCCACGTGGAACAGGATGTTGCCCAGTCTGAGCTGCCCGTGGCGCAGCAGTTGCGAGCTGTCGCTCTTCCAGGTGTACTGCTCGCGCTCGAAGCGCACCAGGCTGCCCAGCAGAAAGACGGTCAGCGCAATGTAGGGATAGATGCCGAAAAAGAACTGGTTCAGGGTATTCATGATGCGTCGTCCCGGACGTTAAGGCTGGCGGGGATGGAAATGCAGCGGCTGCGGGCCGGAAGGCTGCTGCGGCCGCAGCAGCGGCTCCACCCCGTCCGGACCGGCGCCGAAGGTTTCCATGGCTTCGTCCATGTCGCGCACGGGCGGATCGGCCTGCTCGCGCGGCGTGACCGTGGAAAGCTCCCTCAGCACCGCGAACACGCAGGCATACGGACTGCCGTTGCGGGCCAGGCGCGCGCCCACCGCCGCCAGCACGTGGATGGCCTCGTCCAGCAGCGCCTGGGCGTCGTCCGGCCCGATCACGCCCAGGAACTCCAGAAACAGCGGCACGTGGTCGGGCAGCTCCGGCGCCGCCGGCTCGAAACCGTGTCCACGATAGGTCTGCAGCAGGTCCACCATGGCCTGGCCGCGGTCGCGGCTTTCGCCGTGCACGTGCTCGAACAGGTGCAGCGAGTGCGAGCGGTTGCGGTCGAAGGTGGCCACGTAGTTCTCCTGCACGGCGATCAGGCCGTGCGAACCCAGGTAGCCGGTCAGCGGCTCCAGCATGTCGGCGGCCCAGGGCGCGTCCGCCAGCGCGGCCTCCACCTCGGGCAGCGCGTCGAGCAGCTCCTGCTCGGGATAGCAGAGCAGCGCGGAAAGCAGTCGGTACAGGTTCATGCTCGTCTCCCTGGCTCAGGCCGCGGCCTTGCGGCGCGATTTGGGCATCTCGATGAAGATCTCGCTGCCCCGGGGCTTGCGGCCGAACAGCGTGCCTTCCGACACGCCGCCGGAGCAGCCGTTGCCGAAGGTGAAGCCGCAGCTGCCCTTCTCGTTGAAGCTGTCTTCGACCGCTTCCTTGTGGCTGCTGGGCACCACGAAGCGATCTTCGTAGTTGGCCAGCGCCATGATGCGGTACATGTCCTGCACGGTTTCCTCCGACAGGCCGACCTGCTGCAGCAAGGCCGTATCGCGCTCGCCGTGCACGGTTTCGGCGCGCTTGTAGGCGCGCATGGCGAGCATGCGCTCCAACGCCAGCAGCACCGGCTCTTCCTTGCCCGCCGTGAGCAGGTTGGCCAGGTAGCGCACGGGAATGCGCAGCGTGGACACGTCGGGAATCATGCCGGTCGAACCCACGGTGCGCTGCGGCATGCGGCCGGATTCGGCCGCCGACTGGATGGGCGACAGCGGCGGGATATACCAGACCATGGGCAGCGTGCGGTACTCCGGATGCAGCGGGAAAGCCACGCGCCATTGCACCGCCATCTTGTAGACCGGGGAGCGCCGGGCGGCGTCCAGCCAGGATTCGGGTATGCCCTGCTCGCGCGCGGCGGCGATCACCTCCGGCGAATGCGGGTCCAGGAACAGGTCGAGCTGCGACTGGTACAGGTCCTGCTCGCTGGCCACGGCGGCGGCGCTTTCGATGCGGTCGGCGTCGTACAGCATCACGCCCAGGTAGCGGATGCGGCCCACGCAGGTTTCGGAGCACACCGTGGGCTGGCCGGCTTCGATGCGCGGATAGCAGAACGTGCACTTCTCGGCCTTGCCGCTGTTCCAGTTGTAGTAGATCTTCTTGTACGGGCAGCCCGAGATGCACATCCGCCAGCCGCGGCACTTGTCCTGATCCACCAGCACGATGCCGTCGTCCTCGCGCTTGTAGATCGAGCCCGACGGGCAGCTCGCCACACAGGCGGGATTCAGGCAGTGCTCGCACAGGCGCGGCAGGTACATCATGAAGGTGTTCTCGAAGGTCGAGTACATCTCCTTCTGCACGCCCTCGAAAAGCGCGTCCCGGCCGCGCGCGTGGAATTCGCCGCCCAGGTCGTCTTCCCAGTTCGGGCCCCAGTGGATCTTGTCCATTTTCTTGCCGGTCAGCACCGACACGGGCCGGGCAGTGGGCGGCGTCTGCGACAGCGGCGCGTTCTTCAGGTGCTCGTAGTCGTAGGTGAACGGCTCGTAGTAATCGTCGATCTGCGGCAGGTTCGGGTTGGCGAACAGGTTGGCCAGGATGCGCAGCTTGCCGCCCTGGCGCGGCTCCAGCTTGCCGGCCTCGGTGCGGCGCCAGCCGCCCTTCCATTTGCCCTGGTTCTCCCAGTCTTTGGGATAGCCGATGCCGGGCTTGGTTTCCACGTTGTTGAACCAGGCGTACTCGACGCCGTCGCGGCTGGTCCAGACGTTCTTGCAGGTCACCGAGCAGGTATGGCAGCCGATGCACTTGTCCAGGTTCAGCACCATGCCGATTTGGGCGCGTATCCTCATGATTGCTTCTCTTCTTGTTGCGTGTTTGCGGCGTCTTCGGCCAGCGGGCCTTCCAGCCAGTCCACCTTCTTCATCTTGCGCAGCACCACGAACTCGTCGCGGTTGGCGCCCACGGTGCCGTAGTAGTTGAAGCCGTAGGCCTGCTGCGCGTAGCCGCCGATCATGTGCGTGGGCTTGAGCACGGTGCGCGTCACCGAGTTGTGGATGCCGCCGCGCTTGCCGCTGGTTTCCGCGCCCGGAACGTTCACGATCTTCTCCTGGGCGTGGTACATGAGGCACATGCCGACCGGCACGCGCTGGCTCACCACGACGCGGGCGGTCAGCGTGCCGTTCACGTTGAACACCTCGACCCAGTCGTTGTCGACCAGCCCCGCCTGCCTGGCCTCGGCCTCCGACACCCACACGTGGGGGCCGCCGCGGCTGAGCGTCAGCATGCGCAGATTGTCCGAATACGTGCTGTGGATGCCCCACTTCTGGTGCGGCGTGATCCAGTTCAGCACCAGCTCCTTCTCGCCGTTCGGGTAGCGTCCGAGCATGGGCGCCACCGTCTTGGTATCGATGGCCGGCTTGTACACGCAGAAGCCCTCGCCGAAATCCAGCATCCAGCGGTGGTCCTGGTAGAACTGCTGGCGGCCGGTCAGCGTGCGCCACGGAATCAGCTCGTGCACGTTGGTGTAGCCGGCGTTGTAGCTGACCTCCTCGCTTTCCAGGCCCGACCAGGTGGGCGCGGAAATGATCTTGCGCGGCTGGGCCTGGATGTCGCGGAAGCGGATCTTGTCGTGCTCCCGGCCCGCCGCCAGGTGGGTGTGATCGCGGCCGGTGATCTTGCTCAGCGCTTCCCAGGCCTTGACGGACACGTGTCCGTTGGTTTCCGGCGCGAAGGTCAGGATCATCTCGGCCGCGTCGATCGCCGTGTCCAGGCGCGGGCGGCCATGGCTCACGCCGGCCTCCGTCACGCTGTCGTTGATGCCCGCAAGCTCGCGCACTTCGTGCTCGGTGTTCCAGCTAATGCCCTTGCCGCCGTTGCCCAGCTTGTCGAGCAGCGGTCCGACCGAAGTGAACTTGCGGTAGATGTCGTTGTAGTCGCGCTCGACCACGATCATGTTCGGCGCGGTCTTGCCCGGCACCAGGTCGCACTCGCCCAGCTTCCAGTCGCGCGGCTCGAACGCCTGGCCCAGTTCTCCCGGCGTGTCGTGCATGAGCGGCGCCAGCACCAGGTCGCGGCGCTTGCCCAGGTAGGGGCCGCCGATCTCGCTGAAGCGCCTGGCCAGCAGCTTGTAGATCTCCCAGTCGGTCTTGCTCTCCCAGAGCGGCTGCACCGCCTCGCTCAGCGGGTGGATGAACGGGTGCATGTCCGAGGTGTTGAGGTCGTCCTTCTCGTACCACGTGGCCGTGGGCAGCACGATGTCGCCGTACAGGCAGGTCGTGCTCATGCGGAAGTCCAGCACGGTCAGCAGGTCGAGCTTGCCTTCGGCGGCGTCTTCCTCGAACGCCACTTCCGAGGGCCTGATCGCGGCCGCTTCGTCGCCGAACACGGCGTTCTGCGTGCCCAGCAGATATTTCAGGAAATATTCGTGCCCCTTGCCGCTGGAACCCAGGATGTTGGAGCGCCACACGAACATATTGCGCGGGAAGTTGGCCGGATCGTCCGGGTTCTCGCACGACATGCGCAGCTCGCCCGACTTCAGCTTTTCCACGGCATGGGCGACCGGGTCCTTGCCCGCGGCGTCCGCCTCGGCCACCAGATCCAGCGGATTGGTGCGCAGCTGCGGCGCCGACGGCAGCCAGCCCATGCGCTCGGCGCGGGCGTTCAGGTCGATCATGCTGAGATTGCCGTACTTGCCCCGGTCGGCCGTGGGGCCCAGCACTTCCTGCACATTCAGCTTCTCATGGCGCCACTGGCTGGTGTGCGCGTAGAAGAAGGAGGTGCCATTCATCTGCCGGGGCGGGCGCGCCCAGTCGGCGGCGAAGGCCAGCGGGGCCCAGCCGAACTGCGGGCGCAGTTTTTCCTGACCCACGTAGTGCGCCCAGCCGCCGCCGCTCTTGCCCACGCAGCCGCACATCATCAGCATGTTGATGATGCCGCGGTAGATCATGTCCATGTGGTACCAGTGATTCAGGCCGGCGCCGACGATGACCATGGACTTGCCTTCGGTGTCGTGGGCGTTCTGCGCGAACTCGCGCGCCACCTGGATCACCTGCGCGCGCGGCACGCCCGTGTGCTTTTCCTGCCATGCGGGGGTATAGGGCACGTCGTCGTCGTACGAGCCGGCGACATTGCCGCCGCCCAGGCCGCGGTCCAGGCCGTAGTTGGCCATCTGCAGGTCGTACACCGTGGCGACCAGGGCCTCGCTGCCGTCGGCCAGGCGGATGCGGCGCGCCGGCACGTTGCGCACCAGCAGCTCGCCATGTTCGCTGCCGAAGTAAGGAAAGCCCACGCCCACGACCTCGCCGGCCCCGTCGATCAGCGACAGCCGGGGCGCGATCTCGCGGCCGCTGCCGCCGTCGCGCGGCTCCAGGTTCCAGCGGCCCGCCTTCTCGCCGCCGTTGACCGCCCCTTCGCCCCAGCGGAATCCGATACTGCCGTTGGGCGCGACCAGTTCGCCGGTCTTTTCGTCATAGACCAGCGTTTTCCAGTCGGGGTTGTTCTGCTCGCCCAGGGCGCCGTCCAGGTGCGAGGCGCGCAGGAAATGGCCGGGCGCGTAGAAGCCGTCGCGCGCTTCCAGCAGCACCAGCATGGGCATGTCGGTGTAGCGGCGCACGTAGTCGCGGAAGTAATCCGAGGCGCCCGACAGGTGGAACTCCTTGAGGATGACGTGGCCCATGGCCATGGCCAGCGCGGCGTCGGTGCCCTGCTTCGGGGCCAGCCAGATATCGCCGAACTTCACCATTTCGCCGAAATCGCTGGACACGGCCACGGTCTTGGTGCCCTTGTAGCGGACTTCGGTATAGAAGTGGGCGTCTGGCGTGCGGGTCTGGGGCACGTTGGAGCCCCACACCATGAGATAGGTGGAGTTGTACCAGTCGGCCGACTCGGGCACGTCGGTCTGTTCGCCCCAGATCTGCGGGCTGGCCGGCGGCAGGTCGCAATACCAGTCGTAGAAGCTCAGGCACACGCCGCCCAGCAGGCTCAGATAGCGCGCGCCGGCCGCGTAGCTGACCATGGACATGGCCGGAATGGGCGAAAAGCCGATCACCCGGTCGGGCCCGTAGCGCTTGATCGTGTAGGCGTTGGCCGCCGCGATGATCTCGGTGGCGGTGTCCCAGTCGGCGCGCACGAAGCCGCCCAGGCCCCGCACCGACTTGTAGCGCCGCGCCCGCTCCGGGTCCTGGCTGATCCATTCCCAGGCCGAGATGGGGTCCATGGTCTTGCGGGCCTCGCGCCACATCTCCATGAGCCGGCCGCGGATCATGGGGTACTTCACCCGCTGCGCGGAGTACACGTACCAGCTGTACGAGGCGCCGCGCGGACAGCCCCGCGGCTCGTGGTTGGGCAGGTCGGGCCGGGTGCGGGGGTAGTCGGTCTGCTGGGTTTCCCAGGTGATCAGGCCGTTCTTGACGTATACCTTCCACGAACACGAGCCCGTGCAGTTCACGCCATGGGTGGAGCGCACGATCTTGTCGTGCTGCCAGCGGGCGCGGTAGGCGTTTTCCCAGCGGCGGTCTTCGTTGACCGTCTCGCCGTGGCCGTCCGCGAAGGTGGATTTCACCCGCGACATGAACTTCAGCCGGTCCAGAAAATGACTCATTGTGTTTCTCCTCGGGCGCCGGCACCGGCCGGCGCTTGCCGCAAACGTTCGTTTGAAACCACTTTAGGCTCGCGCCGCGCCCCCCGCCATTGCCCGGAGGCACAGGAAAGGCGCGTCAAAGTGACTAGTCACCCCGGCCTGTCAGCACGGCACCGGCGCATTGCGGCGCGCGTAGTACCACCAGGTGACCAGCAGGCAGCTCGTATAGAAGGCGATGAAGCAGTACAGCGCCGCCTGCACGCTGCCGGTAAGCTCCAGCGAGGTGCCGAAGCTGCGCGGGATGAAGAACCCGCCATAGGCGCCGATCGCGCCCGAGAAGCCCAGCACCGCCGCCGATTCGCGCGCGGCGTCGGCCAGCGCCTGCTTGCGCGCGGCCTCGCCCTTGCCCTCGGCCGCGCGGGTGCGTTCGCGCAGGAAGATGACCGGAATCATGCGGAACGTGGAGCCGTTGCCCACACCGGTCAGCGCGAACAACACGATGAACATGGCCAGGAAGCCGTTGAAATCCCCGCCTCGGCCGGCCGTGGGCATGAAGACCATCACCCCCAGCACCGCCGCGATCATGGCCGCGAAGGTAAACAGCGTCACGCGCGCGCCGCCCACCTTGTCCGACACCCACCCGCCCAGCGGCCGGGTCAGCGAGCCGACCAGCGGCCCCAGGAACGCATAGGCCATGGGGTCCACGTGCGGGAACAGGGTCTTGGTCAGCATGGCGAAGCCGGCCGAGAACCCGATAAAGGAGCCGAACGTGCCCACGTAGAGCCAGCACATCAGCCAGTTGTGCTTGCGCTTGAAGATCACCGCCTGATCGGCGAAGGAAGCGCGCACGTCGGCGATGTCGTTCATGCCGAACCAGGCCGCCAGCGAGGCGATGAGAATGGGCACCACCCAGATGAAGCCGGCGTTCTGCAGCCAGACATTGACGACCTGGCCGTCCGCCGCCGCCTGCTGCGGGGCGCCGCCCAGCGCGCCGAACATGCCCACCGAGATCACCACCGGCACCACGAATTGCACCAGCGACACGCCCAGGTTGCCGATGCCCGCGTTCAGCCCCGTGGCCAGGCCCTTCTTTTCCTTCGGGAAGAAAAAGCTGATGTTGGCCATGCTGGAGCTGAAATTGCCCCCGCCCAGGCCGCACAGCAGCGCCAGCACCAGCAGCACCGGATACGAGGTGGCCGGATCGCGCAGCGCGAAGCCCATGCCCACCGCCGGGATAAGCAGCGAGGCGGTGGAAATGGCCGTCCACTTGCGGCCGCCGAACACCGGCACCAGAAAGGAATAGAAGATGCGCAGCGTGGCGCCCGAAAGCGCCGGCAGCGCCGTCAACCAGAACATCTGGTTCTTCGACAGCATGAAACCGGCGCGGTCCAGGTTGACCACCACCACGCTCCACAGCATCCAGACACTGAAGGCCAGCATGAGCGCCGGAATGGAGATCCAGAGGTTGCGGTTGGCGACACGCGCCCCGGTTTGCTTCCAGAAACCGGGGTTTTCCGGTTCCCAGCGATGCAGCACATAGGTAGACATAAGATTCTCGCCAAAACGGGAAGAAGGGAAGTCGGGATTCAGGCGGCCTGCTCGCGCATGGCGGGCGCCGCGCGGCGCGAGCGGTAGCTGTAATGCATGAAGATCAGCGATACGCACACCGTTCCGTACATGAGCATGAAGGCGCTGGAGCGGATGTCCGTCAGGTCCAGCAGCACGCCGAACAGGATGGGCAGCACGAAGCCTCCCAGTCCGCCGGCCAGCCCCACGATGCCGGACACCGCACCGATGTTCTGGCCGAACTCGTCGGAAATGAACTTGAAGACCGAAGCCTTGCCGATGGCCATGGCGATGCCCACCACGAACAGCAGCACGGTGAAGGGCACGGCGCCCAGCGCGATCTGGAAGCTGCGCGGACCGTCGGCAGTGGTGACGGTGAACTGCGTCTGCGGATAGCTCAGCAGGAAGAACGCCACCCAGCACACCCACATCACCCACCACGTGGTGCGATAGGCGCCGTAGCGGTCGGAGATCCAGCCGCCCACCGCGCGCAGCACGCCGCCGGGCAGCGAAAAGCAGGCCGCGAGCAGGGCGGCGTGCGTGATGTCCATGCCATACTCGCCGATGTAGTACTTGGTCATCCACAGCGCCAGCGCCACGTAGCCGCCGAACACCACGGAGTAGTACTGGCAGTAGCGCAACACCCGCGGGTCCTTCAGCAGGGCGAGCTGCTCCGACAGGCTGACCGCGCCCTGCGTCCGGTGGGCCGGATCGGACGATGAAAACATCCAGAACAGCACGGCGGTGGCCAGCAGCGCCGCCGCATACACCTGGGGCACGATGGTCCAGGCACCTGCGGCCGCCGCGATCAACGCGGGCGCCACGAACTTGGTAATGGCCGAACCCGAATTGCCGGCGCCGAAGATGCCCATGGCCAGTCCCTGCTTGTTGCGCGGGAACCAGCGCGCCACGTAGGGCGTGCCCACGGAAAACGAGCCGCCGGTCAGGCCCACGAAAAGCGCCAGCACCAGGAAGTGCCAGTACTCCGTGGCATACGACAGCAGCCAGACCGGCACCACCGACAGCAGCATCAGCACAAAGAACACGGGCCGCCCGCCGTAGCGGTCGGTCCAGATGCCCAGCGGCACGCGCACCAGCGAGCCGGTCAGCACGGGCATAGCGGCCAGCAGGCCGAATTCGGTTTCGGAGAGGCCGAGCTGCTGCTTGATCGGTATGCCCAGCACCGCGAAGATCATCCAAACCGCGAAGCAGATGGTGAAGGCAAAGGTGCTGGAGATCAGGACGCGCATCGGCGCGCTACGGCCGGCATGTCGGGAAACTGTCATGGTTGTTCTCGCTACTCAGGGGAATTCATGCGCCCGGGACCGGAGCCCGGCTCCCTTCGGCGTCACAGGTCCTAGACTAGGGATCCGCCGGCATCGCCGCCATTGCCCGGCCGACCATCCGGGCCATGCCGGAATGACTAGTCACCCCCTTGATTCCGCCGCATTTGCGCGGCGTCAAACGGGCGCGCGGGACTGGAGCCGGCGCAAGGTTTAATATGTATCTTCAATACATCTTCAAACACCCGGAGCCGTTCCGCATGAGTCCCCTGCTTTCCATCGACGAGCCGCGCCCCGCCCGCTCGCCCGCCCGGCCGCAGTGGCGCGCCTTCACCGAGATGGGTTTCCGCCCGCTCTACCTCGCGGGTTGCGGCTGGGCCCTGGCATCGGTGCTGGCGTGGGTCTATGCCCCCGGCCTCTTGCGCGGCGACCTGCCGGGCGTGTTCTGGCATGCGCACGAAATGCTCTGGGGGTTCGTCGCCACCATCGCCGTGGGCTTTCTGCTCACCGCGGGCGCCAACTGGACCGGGCGCAACCCCTTGCACGGCAATCCCCTGGCCGCCCTGTGCCTGGTCTGGGCCGCGGCGCGCATCGGCTACCTCGTGCCCGGCCGCAATGCCTTCCTGGTCGCCGGGGCCGCGGACGCGCTGTTCTTCCTGTGGGGCGCCGCGGCCCTGGGCCGTTCGGTCTGGCTCACGCGCAACCGGCGCAACTACGGCGTGCCGCTGCTGCTGGCCGCCCTGGCGGGCGCCCATGCGGCCTATCTTTCCTCGGCCGCCGCGGGCGACTATCTCGGCCTGATGCGCGCCTTCAACGCGGGACTGATCTGCATGGCGGTGCTGACGCTGCTGATCGCGCGGCGCGTCATCCCCTTCTTCGCGCAACGCGCGGTGCAGGGGCTGAAGATCCCGCCGCACACGCGCAGCGGCCATTGGCAATTGGCGGCGGGCGTCGCCGCCGTCGCATTGCTGCTGGCCGGGCAGGCACCGGCCGCCAGCGCGGCGCTGGCGGCCAGCGGCCTGATCGCGCTGGCGCAATGGCTGGCCTGGAAGCCCTGGGCGGTGCGCCGCGTACCCCTGCTGTGGATCCTGTATGCCGGCTATCTCGGCCTGGGCATCGGACTGCTGGTGGCCGCCGCCCAACTGGCCGGCCTCGTGCTGCGCACCGCGTGGCCGGCGCACGTGATCGGCGTGGCGGGCTTCTCGGTGCTCATCCTGGGCATGGTCACGCGCACGGCCCTCGGCCACCTGGGGCGCCCGCTGCGCACCGACCGCAGCATGGTCACGAGCTACGCGCTGATGATCCTGGCCGCCCTGCTGCGGCTGGCCGCGCTGCCGCCCACCCAGGCGAGCGTGGCGCTGCTACACGCCTCCGCCACCGCCTGGGCACTGGCCCTGGCGCTTTACCTCTGGCGCTTCTTCCCCCTCATGATCCGCCCGCGCGCCGACGCGCCCCAGGGCGCCGTGCGGGTAGCGGCCGCCCGGCCGGCCGGACCCGCGCCGCGCCCATGACCCGCCCCTTACGCCGTCTCCCGGGGCGGCGCATGGCGGGTTCACGGTGGGCGCATGGCGGGTTCACGGTGGGCGCATGGCGCGCCCCCGCGGGCAGAACCTGACATCTGGCTGATGCAATAACGCTAATAATTATTATTCCGCTAGAATCGCGGCTGTCTCCATCCCTTTTTTAGACAGTCTCCCATGCCTCAGCCCCGGAATGCGGGCCCCGCCGGCCGCCGCAGGCGCATGGCCCGGGTCGTCCTGGCGCTGTGCGCCCTGGCCGCTTGCGGACTGTGGCTGGCCCTGCGCCAGACCGGCGGCGAGCCGCCCGGCCCGCCCGGCTTCGCGCAGCAGCCCGTGCCCGTTGCCGTGGCGCCCGCCACGCTGGCCCCGCTGCAGCAAGACCTGCATGCCCTGGGCACCATTACGCCGCTGGCGCGCGCCGACCTGCGCAGCCAGGTTGACGGCGAACTGCTGCGGCTGCATTTCGCCGAAGGCCAGGCCGTCGCGGCCGGGCAGCTGCTCGCCGAGCTGGACGCGCGGCCGTTCCGCGCCGCGCTGGCGGCCGCCGAGGGCGAACTGGCCCGCACCCAGGCGCTGCTCGACAACGCCGAGGCCGACCTGCGGCGCTACGAGACGCTGGCCCGCCAGGATGCGGTGGCCGGCCGGCAGCTCGACGCCGCCCGGGCCGAGGCGCGCCGGTATCGCGCCCAGCGCCAGCGCGACCAGGCCCGCGTGGACGAGGCCCGCCGGCAGTTGTCGCACACCCGCATCGTCGCGCCCTATGCCGGACGGGTCGGCCTGCGCCGCGTGGACGCCGGCAACCATGTGCGCGCGGCCGACGCCGAGGGCCTGGTCACCCTGGTGCAGACCTCGCCCATCTCGGCCGTGTTCAGCCTGCCCGAAACCCGCCTCGACGCGCTGCGCCGGGCCTGGGCGCGCGGCGCAGCGCCGCGCGTGCAGGCCTGGGACGCCGACGAGCGCCGCCTGCTGGCCGAGGGCGAACTGGAGGCCCTGGACAACCGCATCGAAACCGCCACGGGCACGGTGCGCCTGCGGGCGCGCTTCGCCAACGCCGACGAATCCCTGTTTCCCAACCAGTTCGTCAATATCCGGCTGATCCTCAGCCGGCCCGACCCCGCGCTTTCCATTCCCTCGGCGGCCGTGCAGTACGGCGCCGACGGCGCTTTCGTCTTCGTCATCGGCGCGGACCGGCGCGCCATGCGCCGCGACCTCGCGCTGGGGCCGGCGCGCGCCGGCCGCGTGGCGGTGGAATCCGGCCTCGAACCCGCCGAGCGCGTGGTGGTGGAAGGCATAGACCGCCTGCAGGACGGGCGCGAAGTGCTGGTCGTGGAACAACAGGGCTAGGGCGTGTCGCCCCCAGGACGTCCCCAATGAGCCTTTCCCGCCCTTTCATTCTCCGCCCCGTCGCGACCTCGTTCCTGATGATCGCGCTGCTGCTGTCGGGCATCCTGGCCTGGCGGCTGCTGCCCGTGGCCGCGCTGCCCCAGGTGGACTATCCCATCATCCAGGTCTCCACTTCGTATCCGGGCGCCAGTCCCCGCGTCATGGCGCGCGTCGTCACCGCGCCGCTGGAGCGCCGCTTCGGCCAGATACCCGGGCTGAAGCAGATGTCTTCCGCCAGCGGCAGCGGCGTGTCGGTGATCACGCTGCAGTTCTCGCTGGATATCTCGCTGGGCGTGGCCGAGCAGGAAGTGCAGGCCGCCATCAGCGCCAGCGGTTCGTTGCTGCCGGGCGACCTGCCCGCCCCGCCCGTGTACCGCAAGGTCAACCCGGCCGACGTGCCCATCCTGACCCTGGCCGTCACTTCCGATACGCTGCCCCTGCCGGCCGTGTACGACCTGGTGGACACGCGCATGACGCAGCGGCTGGCGCAGCTGTCCGGCGTGGGCATGGTGAGCCTGGCGGGCGGCCAGCGCCCCGCCGTGCGCGTGCAGGTCAATCCCATGGCCCTGGCGGCGCGCGGGCTGGCGCTGTCGGATGTGCAGGAGGCCATCGCCAAGACCAACTCGAACCAGCCCAAGGGCAGCTTCGACGGCCCGGTGCGCTCGGTCATCATGGATGCCAACGACCAGCTGCAGAGCGCCGCCGAATACCGCGAGCTCATCGTCGCCTGGCGCAACGGCGCGCCGGTGCGGCTGGGCGACGTGGCCGCCGTGGAAGACGGCGCCGAAAACCGCTACCTGGCAGCCTGGGTGGATCGCCAGCCCGCCGTGCTGGTCAACATCCAGCGGCAGCCCGGCGCCAACGTCATCGCGGTGGCCGACCAGGTCAAGGCCCTGCTGCCCCAGCTCACCGCCAACCTGCCGGCCGCGGCGCAGGTGCGGGTGCTCACCGACCGCACCGAAAGCATCCGCGCCTCGGTGCGCGGCGTGCAATGGGAGCTGGCCTTCGCCGTGGCGCTGGTCGTGCTGGTGACCTTTCTGTTCCTGCGCAATCTGCAGGCCACGCTCATCCCCGCGCTGGCGGTGCCGCTGTCGCTGATAGGCGCCTTCGGCTTCATGTACCTGGCGGGCTATTCCACCAACAATCTCACGCTCATGGCGCTGACCATCGGCGCCGGGTTCGTGGTGGACGATGCCATCGTCATGCTGGAGAACATCGCCCGCTACCGCGAACAGGGTCATAGCCCCTTGAGCGCGGCCCTCAAGGGCGCGGGGCAAATCGGCTTCACGCTGGTTTCGCTCACGCTGTCGCTGATCGCGGTGCTGATCCCGCTGCTCTTCATGGAAGACGTGGTGGGCCGCCTGTTCCGCGAGTTCGCCGTGACGCTGGCGGTGGCCATCCTGATCTCGCTGGCGGTGTCTCTCACGCTTACGCCCATGATGTGCGCGCGCCTGCTGCCCGCGCACCGCGAAACCCGCCCGGGGCCGCTCGACCGCCTGCAGGCGCGCTACGCCGGCTGGCTGGACTTCACCCTGCGCCATCAGAAGTTGACGCTGGCCGCCATGCTGGCCACCGTGGCGCTCACGGGCGTGCTGTACCTGCTGGTGCCCAAGGGCTTCTTCCCGGTGCAGGACGGCGGCGTGCTGCAGGGCATGACCCAATCGGCCGCCAGCGTGTCGTTCGACGCCATGGCGCGCCGCCAGCAGGCGCTGGCCGCAGCCCTGCTGGACGATCCCGACGTGCAGAACCTCTCGTCCTTCATCGGCGTGGACGGCCTGAACGCCACGCTCAACACGGGCCGGCTGCTCATCAACCTCAAGCCCTGGCCGGAGCGCAGCGCGCCGCTGCCCGACATCATGGCGCGGCTGGACGCCCGGGCGCGCGGGGTGGGCGGCATTTCGCTCTACCTGCAGCCCGTGCAGGAGCTGAATATCGAAGACCGGGCCAGCCGCGGCCAGTACCAGTTCACGCTCACCTCGCCCGACAGCGCGCTGCTGGCGCACTGGAGCGCGGCGCTGGTGCGCCAGCTAGCGCAGTCGCCCGGGCTGGCCGGCATCTCGTCGGACCTGCAGGACGGCGGACGCCAGGCCTATGTGGAAGTCTCGCGCGACGCGGCCGCCCGCCTGGGCGTCACCATGGACGATGTGGCGCAACTGCTCTACAGCGCCTTCGGCCAGCGACAGGTCGCCACGCTCTTCACGCAGTCCAACCAATACCGCGTGGTGCTGGAGGTGGACCGCGCGCTGGCCGCCACGCCGCAGGCGCTCGACCGCCTGCACCTGCAGACCGCCGACGGCCGCGCCCTTCCTCTATCGGCGCTGGCCACCGTGAGCGAGCGCGCCGTGCCGCTGTCCGTCAACCACCTGTCGCAGTTCCCGGCGGTGAACCTCTCGTTCAACCTGCCGCCCGGCGGTTCGCTGGGCGCGGCTATCGAGGCCATCGAAAACGCCCGCGCCGAGATCGGCATGCCCGCCAGCGTCGAATTGCGCCTGCAAGGCGCGGCGGCCGCGTTCCAGACCTCGCTGTCGAACACGCTCTGGCTCATGCTGGCGGCGGTGGTCACCATGTACCTGGTGCTGGGCATGCTCTATGAAAGCGCCATCCACCCGGTCACCATCCTCTCCACCTTGCCTTCGGCCACCGTGGGCGCGCTGCTGGCGCTGCTGCTCACCGGGCGGCCGCTGGATCTCATCGCGGTGATCGGCATCATCCTGCTGATCGGGCTGGTCAAGAAGAACGGCATCATGATGGTGGACTTCGCGCTGGAAGCCGAGCGCGCGCGCGGCCTGCGGCCCGAGGCCGCGATCCGCGAGGCCGCGCTGCTGCGGCTGCGCCCCATTCTCATGACCACGCTGGCGGCGCTGTTCGGGGCCGTGCCGCTCATGCTGGCCACCGGCTCGGGCGCCGAACTGCGCCAGCCGCTGGGCTGGGTCATGGTGGGCGGCCTGCTGGCCAGCCAGGTGCTGACGCTGTTCACCACGCCGGCGGTGTACCTGTTCTTCCACCGGCTGGGCCGGCGCAGGGCGCCCGCGGTGCCCGCCGCCGCGCACGCGGACGACGCCGCGCCATGATACGCGCGCTGCTGCACCGCCCCGTCGCCTGCATCTTCCTGGCGCTGGCGCTCACGCTGCTGGGCGCGGTCGCCTGGCGGCTGCTGCCGGTGGCGCCGCTGCCGCAGGTCGATTTCCCCACCATCGAGGTGCAGGCCGCGCTGCCCGGCGCCAGCCCCGAAAGCATGGCCAGCACCGTGGCGGCCCCGCTGGAGCGCGCCCTGGGCGGCATCGCCGGCGTCGCGTCCATGACCTCGTCGAGCAACCAGGGCGCCACCTACATCCAGCTGCAGTTCGACCTGGACCGCGACATCCACGAGGCCGCGCGCGACGTGCAGGCCGCCATCAACGCGGCGCGCGCGGACCTGCCCTCCGGCATGCCCGACAACCCGGCCTACCGCAAGGTCAACCCCTCGCAGGCCCCCATCATGGCGCTGGCGATCAGTTCGCCCACCCGGCCCGCGGGGCAGATCTACGACATCGCGTCCACCGTGCTGGCGCAGAAGATCTCGCAGATCGCCGGCGTGGGCGAAGTGACCCTGGGCGGCAGTTCGCTGCCCGCCGTGCGCGTGCAGGTCAACCCCCATGCCCTGGCCCATTACGGGGTCGCGCTGGACGACGTGCGCACCGCCATCGCCAACGCCGCGCCCATGCGGCCGCAGGGCCAGCTCGACGCTCCCGGGCGGCGCTGGGAGCTTGCCACGCAGGGCCAGCCCCGCCGCGCCGCGGACTACGAAACCCTGGTCCTGCGCCACCGCGACGGCGCCGTGACGCGGCTGTCGCAGGTGGCGCGCGTGAGCGATTCGGTGGAAAACCGCTACAGCAGCGGGTTCCACAACCGCAACCCGGCCGTGGTGCTTACCGTCAGCCGCCAGCCCGGCGCCAACATCATCGAGACCATCGCCGCCATCTATGGGGAAATGCCCGGCCTGCGCGCGCTCATGCCGGCCGACGTGGACCTCGCCGTGGTGCTGGACCGCTCGCCGGGCATCCACGCCACGCTGCGCGAGGCCCACGTTACGCTGGCGCTGGCGGCGCTGCTGGTGATCGCCGTGGTCTGGCTGTTCCTGGGCAGCGCGCGCGCCGCCGCCATTCCCAGCGTCGCCATCCCGGTCAGCCTGGTGGCGACGTTCGCGGTGATGTACCTGTGCGGGTTCTCGCTCAACAATCTCTCGCTCATGGCGCTCATCGTGGCCGCCGGCCTGGTGGTCGACGACGCTATCGTGGTGCTGGAGAACATCTCGCGGCACCTGGAACGCGGGCTGCCGCCGCGGCGCGCCGCCCTGCGCGGGGTGCGCGAAGTGGGCTTCACACTGGTGGCGATGACGCTGTCGCTGGCGGTGGTGTTCGTCTCCATCCTCTTCATGGGCGGGCTGGTGGAGCGGCTGTTCCGCGAGTTCTCCATCACGCTGGTGGCGGCCACGCTGATCTCGCTGCTGGTTTCCGTGGCCATCATTCCCGGCCTGTGCGCGCGCTGGCTGAAACCGGCCACGGCCCTCCCGGCGCGCGAGGCCCGCCCCGGCGCCGTGCGCGCCTTCTTCGGGCGGCTGCACGACGCCTACGGCCGCAGCCTATGGCGCGTGATGCGCCACGCGCGCCTCGCGCTGGTCCTGCTGGCCGCGGTGGCGGCCCTCAACGTCTACCTGTATGCGCAGGCGCCCAAGGGGTTCCTGCCCACGCAGGACACCGGCCAGCTCATCGGCTTCGTGCGGGGCGACGACGGGTTCTCCTTCCAGGTCATGCAGCCCAAGATCGACATCTACCGCCAGCTCGTGCTGCGCCACCCGGCCGTGCAGGACGTGATCGGCTACAACGGCGGCGACCTGGGCATCAGCAACTCGCTGTTCCTCATCCGGCTCAAGCCCGCCTCGCAGCGCGAGGCATCGTCCGGCGAAGTCATAGACTGGCTG
This sequence comes from Achromobacter sp. Marseille-Q4962, assembly GCF_943737005.1. Classification (GTDB taxonomy): domain Bacteria; phylum Pseudomonadota; class Gammaproteobacteria; order Burkholderiales; family Burkholderiaceae_B; genus Achromobacter. The sequence continues at coordinate 53,751 of NZ_CALSFU010000023.1, forward strand.
CGCGCCAACGCGCCGCCGGTGCCCGGCGGCATGCTCTTCCTGAACGTGGACCAGGACCTGCGCATGCCCGGCGGCTTCGGCAACTCGGGCGACCACGAGCTTGCCATCCTCGCCAGCGACGTGCCGGCGCTGCGCGAGTGGTCGCGCAAAATCTCGCGCGCGCTGCGGGAGATTCCCGAACTGCGCGACGTGGACGCCGTGGGCGATGCCGCCACCCAGCAAGTGCTCATCAACATCGACCGCGCGGCGGCCCGGCGGCTGGGCGTAGACATAGACACCATCGGCAGCGTGCTTGGCAATTCCTTCAGCCAGCGCCAGGTCGCGACCCTGTACGACCCCATGAACCAATACCGCGTGGTGCTGGAGCTGGACCCCCGCCACACCGAAGACCCCGCCGTGCTCGAACAGGTGCAGGTCGTGACCGCCGACGGCGGCCGCGTGCCGCTCACCGCCTTCGCCACCTATGAATACGGCATGGTCAACGACCGCGTGTTTCACGACGGCCTGTACGCCGCGGCGGGCGTCGGTTTCTCGCTGGCCGGCGGCGTGTCGCTGGAACAGGGCCTGGCCGCCATCGACGCGGCCATGGCCCGCCTGATGGTGCCCTCCCACATCCAGGTGCGCCTGGGCGGCGATGCCCGCACCTTCCAGCAGAGCCTGCAAGACCAGCCCTGGCTCATCCTGTCGGTGCTGGTGGCCATTTACCTCGTGCTGGGCATTCTCTACGAAAGCCCGCTGCATCCGCTGGCCATTCTGTCCACCCTGCCTCCGGCCGGCATCGGCGCGCTGCTCGCGCTGCGCATCGCCGGCATGGAGTTCAGCCTGATCGCGCTGCTGGGCCTGTTCCTGCTGGTGGGCGTGGTCATGAAGAACGCCATCCTGATGATCGACTTCGCCATTGGCCTGGAGCGGCGCGAGGCCCTGCCGCCCGAGCAGGCCATACACCGCGCGGCCATGCTGCGCCTGCGCCCCATCCTCATGACCAACCTCGCCGGCCTGCTGGGCGCGCTGCCCCTGGTGCTGGGCATGGGTGAAGGCTCCGAGCTGCGGCGCCCGCTGGGCGTCGCCATCGTGGGCGGGCTGGCCATCAGTCAGTTTCTCACCCTGTACACCACGCCCGTCGTCTACCTGGCGCTGGAACGCCTGCGGCAACGCTGGCGGGCCGCGCGCGCCCGGCGCGCGGCATCCGCCGCCCGGCCCTGAACGGGCCCGGCTCCTACACCGCGGGCGGCCAGGTTTCGCGCTCGGGGTAGCGGTGGCGGGCCAGCGCCTCGATATAACGCGCCGCCGCCTCGCCAGGATCGGGCTGGCCGGCCAGCACGCCCGCCGCGCCCTCCGGGATGCCGGCCAGCGCCAGCAGCTCGTCCGCGCCGTCCAGCGCGAGCAGCGGCTTGCCGTGACGGAAAGCGTCGCGCAGGAATTCCAGTGCGCGGCCGTCGGCGGCCAGGCGTTGCGCCGCGGCCGGCCCGCCCGCCACGACCACGCCGTCGAACAGGCTGGACGGCTGGTTGTCCAGCGAGGCGTCGGCATCCAGCCCGGCCCCGTCGTCAGCCGCCAACGGCCCGATGCGCTGGCCCACCACGCGCAGCACCACGCCGGCCGCGATCAAGGCGTCGGCCAGCGCCGTACAGGACGCGCCGTCCACCCCGTCGGCCGCCAGCAGCGCCACCTTGCGCGTGCGCACGCCGCCCTCGCCCGGCCGCGCCGTCAGCGAAAGCGCGGGCGACCGCGTAACCTCGGGCTTGGGCGGTTTGGCGATGGCGCGCGGCAGAGGATCGGGCAGCGGCGTGTTCAGGCGCTCAGCCACGCCCTGCGCCAGCTCATCCGACACATTGCGCAGCGACGCCAGCATGCGGGCGCGCACCGCGGGCACCGTCACCTTGCTCAGCTCGAAACCGAAAGCGTCGGCGATGTGGCGCTTTTCCCAGTCCGTCTGGCTCTCGTAGAACAGCGCGGCCTGGTTGTAGTGCTCGGCGAACTTCTCCGGCCGGCCGCGCAGCTCGTCGCCGCCGGCCGCCTCCGGAAACGATACGAAGCCGTCCATGCCGGCCTGGAACGGACAGCCGCCGCCCAGGGAATTCGGCTCATACGCCACCCGTCCCCGGTGCACCGTCTGGCGGTGCATGCCGTCGCGCTGGTTGTTGTGCACCGGCGCCAGCGGCGCATTGATGGGCAGCTCGTGGAAGTTAGGCCCGCCCAGGCGCGAGATCTGCGTGTCCACATACGAATGGATGCGCCCGGCCAGCAGGGGATCGTTGGTGAAATCCAGCCCCGGCACGATGTGCGCCGCGCAGAACGCCGCCTGCTCCGTTTCCGCAAAGAAATTGTCCGGATTGCGATTCAGCACCATGCGGCCGACGGGACGTACGGGCACCAGCTCCTCCGGCACGATCTTGGTCGCGTCGAGCACGTCGAAACTGAAGCGCGCGGCCTGCTCTTCGGTAAACACCTGCACGCCCAGCTCCCATTCGGGCCCGGCGCCCGCGTCGATGGCTTCCCACAGATCGCGGCGATGGAAGTCGGGATCGGCGCCCGACACCTTCACCGCCTCGTCCCACACCTGCGAATGCGTGCCCAGCACCGGATTCCAGTGAAACTTCACCAGCCGCGATTCGCCGCGCGCATTGACGAAGCGGAAAGTATGCACGCCAAAACCCTGCATCATGCGGAAACTGCGCGGAATGGCCCGGTCCGACATGAGCCACATCAGCATGTGGGTGCTTTCCGGCATCAGCGAAACAAAATCCCAGAACGTGTCGTGCGCGGAAGCGGCCTGCGGCATGCCGTGGTGCGGCTCGGGCTTGACCGCGTGCACCAGGTCGGGGAACTTCATCGCGTCCTGGATGAAGAACACCGGCATGTTGTTGCCCACCAGATCCCAGTTGCCCTCGTCGGTATAGAACTTCACCGCAAAGCCGCGCACGTCGCGCGCCGTGTCCTTCGAGCCCCGCTCGCCGGCCACCGTGGAAAACCGCACGAACACCGGCGTGCGCTTGCCCTTCTTGGCGAACAGCGAGGCGCAAGTCAGGTCGGCCAGCGATTCGTAGCACTCGAAATAGCCGTGCGCGCCCGACCCGCGCGCGTGCACCACGCGCTCCGGGATGCGCTCATGATCGAAGTGCGTAATCTTCTCGCGCAGCACGAAATCCTTGAGCAGCGCGGGCCCGCGCAGCCCGGCCTTCAACGAATCCTGGTTGCTGCTCACCCGCACGCCCTGGTTCGTGGTCAGCATCTGCCCCGTGTCGTCCGCCCTCACCCGCTCCAGCCCGCCGCCCACGGCGTTGGCCCCTGCTGCGGCGGGCTTTCCCGTCTTGCCGGACGTCTCTTGTTCGGACAACGAGCTCGCGCCGACGGAAGCGGCGCCGGCCTTCGCATGCTGCCCCGCGTAGGGACGGCGCGCGGCCTTTTCTCCATACTCCTGCGCCTTGTCCGCATTGTGGCCGAGCGCTGCCGCCGTGGCCTGCACCGCCGCCGCCCGCCTGGCCGCGGGACTCGCCATGCCCCTGGCCGGGCCGCCCGCGGGCCCGCTGTCGGTATTCTGGAATGCCGTTTCCACGGGCGCCGCCGCGCCGCGCCTGCCTGCCGTTTTCTTTGCTGCCATGACTGTCTCCCGGTCCTTTCCTAGTGATGCAGCATCTCGCCGCGCTGCTGCCGCGCGCGCGCCGCGCCAATGGCCGTGTGCGCCTGCCGGATCTCCTCGGGCGGGGGCAGCACGGCCGGATATCCCAGCGCCTCGATCCACAGCTCCCGGGCCCAGCCCTGCGAGTGATACAGGTGGTGATCCTCATCCGGCGCCACCGCCGCATGCGCCTGCGCCAGCACCTTGCCCATCCTGCCCCCATGCTCCTGGGCAACGCGGCCGATCAGCGCCCAGTTGGCATGGTCCTTGGTCTCGGCCAGCACCACGCATTCGACGGCCACGCGCTGCGCCGCCTCCTCATCGCCGGCGGTCTGCGCCATGCGCATCGCCCGCAGCAGCGCCTGGCTGATGTGGCGCGCCACCTCGCGCCCCGGCGTCTCCCGCTCGGTTTCCATCCCGAGCTGCTCGAACACTGTCAGCAACACCCGGCGGTGCGTACGGGTTTCTTCCAGGTATTCGCGCCATTCCTGCTTGAGGCTTTCGTTCACGGCGCAGGAAAGCGCAGTTTCATAAATGGCCAGGCCGCCGATCTCCGTCTCCAGCGCCTCGTACAACAGCGCCTCGATCTGCTTCTCGTTGCCCGGCCGGCGCCCGCGCCGCGGGCGTCCGGTTTCGTCTGCTGGACTCATCACGCTCACCTCCTCTCGCCGTTTGGAATAGGCCCCGCGCCTGCCGCGGGCCGGGCGTGCAGCAACCGCCGTGCCCGGCCCCGCCACCCGCCGCGCGGGCGAGGCAAGCGCACTTCCTGCAAGCAGGCGGAAAACAATGAGCTGACAAGACACCCCATTAATGTAGTTTTGCCACTCCTGTGGCATCGGCAATGCGCTTGTTCCCGATGTCTTCCGTGACCAGCGTGCCGCAGGCGAGCCGGTTCAGGCCATCGGCGACCGCCTGGTCGCGGCTGGCGATGACGCTGCCCGCGGGCTGCAGCGGCGCTTGACGCGCGTCAAATGCGCGGCACATCCCGCTTCGGGGGTGCGCCAGTCACACCATATGTAGTGATAGAGTTTGCTCACCCCACTACATATGGTGCACAAATGGATACTCCCCCCAACCTGGAACGCGCCCCCGCCCCGCTCTTGGATATCGAGAGCGCGATGACGGAGTACCTGGAGCGGCGCGATTGGCGGGTGAACGCCAACGCCAACCAGGGCTATAGCCTGGGCGGCCTGATTCTGAACGTGGCGGGCAAGGTCACGGCGAACTACTGGCTATCGCATGTCTATGCCCCCGAGGCGGGGCGGGCGCATCGCGATGGCGACATCCACATCCACGACCTGGACATGCTGAGCGGCTATTGCGCCGGCTGGTCGCTGCGACAGCTGCTGCGCGAAGGCTTCAACGGCGTGCCCAACAAGGTCGAGGCCGCGCCGCCCAGGCACATGTCCGCCGCCATCGGGCAGATCGTGAACTTTCTGGGCACGCTGCAGAACGAATGGGCCGGGGCGCAGGCTTTCAGCTCTTTCGACACCTGCATGGCGCCCTTCGTGCGGCGCGACGCCATGAGCTACGCCGAGGTCAGGCAGGCCATGCAGGAGCTGATCTACAACCTGAACGTGCCCAGCCGCTGGGGCACCCAGACGCCCTTCACCAACCTGACGTTCGACTGGACCTGCCCCGAAGACCTGCGCGGGGAAGTGCCCTACGTGGGCGGCGAGGAGATGCCGTTCACCTACGGCGAGCTGCAGGCCGAGATGGACATGATCAATCAGGCCTATATCGAGGTCATGATGGCGGGCGACGCCCGGGGCCGGGCCTTCACCTTTCCGATTCCCACCTACAACATCACGCCGGATTTCGACTGGGACCATCCCAACGCCACGCGCCTGTTCGAAATGACGGCGCGCTACGGCCTGCCGTACTTTCAGAACTTCCTGAACTCGGACCTGGAGCCGCACATGGTGCGCGCCATGTGCTGCCGCCTGCAGCTTGACCTGCGCGAACTGCTCAAGCGGGGCAATGGCCTGTTCGGGTCCGCCGAGCAGACCGGCTCGGTGGGCGTGGTGACGGTGAACTGCGCGCGCCTGGGCTATACCTGCCGCGGCGACGAGACGCTGCTGCTGGCGCGCCTGGACCGGCTGCTGGAAATCGGCCGCGACGCGCTGGAAACCAAGCGCGCCGTGGTGCAGCGCTACATCGACCAGGGGCTCTATCCGTATACGCGCCGCTACCTGGGCACCTTGCGCAATCACTTCAGCACGCTGGGCGTGAACGGCATCAACGAGATGATCCGCAATTTCACGGGCGACGGCGAGAACATCGCCACGCCGGCCGGCCAGGCCATGGCGCTGCGGCTGCTGGACCGCATGCGCGAGCGGCTGACGCAGTTCCAGGAAGAAACCGGGCACCTCTACAACCTGGAGGCCACGCCCGCCGAAGGCGCCACCTACCGCTTCGCGCGCGAAGACCGCAAGCGCTGGCCCGACATCCTGCAGGCGGGCGACGCCGACCACCCTTACTACACCAATTCGAGCCAGCTCCCGGCGGGCCATACCGACGATCCGTTCGAGGCGCTGGCGCTGCAGGAAACCCTGCAAGGCCGCTATACCGGCGGCACGGTGCTGCACCTGTACATGAACGAGGCCGTGTCGTCGGCGCAGGCCTGCAAAGAGCTGGTGCGCCGCGCGCTGTCGAATTTCCGGCTGCCGTACATCACGGTCACGCCCACGTTCTCGATCTGCCCCAATCACGGCTACCTGAGCGGGCGCCACGAGTTCTGCCCCAAGTGCGACGCGGAACTGCTGGCCCGCCAGGCCGCCGCGTGCGCCTGCGCCTGATACGCATTTTTTTCCGTCACTGCAAAAGGAACCGCCATGCAACACGACAACTCCCGCCGCCTTGCCGACGCCCGGCGTCCGCTTCTGGACGACAGCCAGCGCGTGCGCTGCGAAATCTGGACCCGCGTCATGGGCTACCACCGCCCCGTGTCATCCTTCAACGCGGGCAAGCAAGGAGAATTCCATGAACGCCGCTTCTTCGTCGAGTCCCGCAATTAGCCGGCCGCTTCCCGCGCCCCGCCCCGTGCTGCGCGAACTGCCGCGCGGCGCGCCGGCAGTGGGCGGCCTCACGGCGTTTTCCACCGTGGACTGGCCCGGCAGGCTGGCCGCGGTGGTCTATATCGCCGGCTGCCCCTGGCGCTGCCACTATTGCCACAACCCCGAGCTGCAGATGCGCACCGCCCGCTATGACTGGAAACAGGTGCGGGCGTTCCTGGAATCGCGCCGCGGCCTGCTGGACGCCGTGGTGTTTTCGGGCGGAGAGCCGCTGTCCGAACCCCGCATGCCGCAGTTGCTGCGCGACGTGCGGCGCATGGGCTACGCGGCCGGCCTGCACACGGCGGGAATCTATCCGATGCGCCTGGGCGATGCCCTGCCCATGCTGGACTGGGTGGGACTGGACATCAAGGCCGATGCCGCCGGCTACGACGACATCACCGGACGCCGCCATTCGCAGCGCCTGGTCCTGGACAGCCTGGCGCAGCTGCTGGCCTCGGGCACGTCGTTCGAGTGCCGCATCACCTGGAGCCCTGAATGGCTGGACGAAACCCGGCTGCTGGCGCTGGCGCGCCAGCTCGCCCGGCGCGGCGTGCGGCGCTTCGCCGTGCAGAACGTGCGCGCCACACCCGACAGTCCGCCGGAAAACCGCCTGGGCGCGCAGGCCCACCGCATTCTGTCGGGACTTTTCGAGGAATACGCGTGCCGGTGAGAAAACCCTGCTCCTCCAAAGGGCATCCCGCGCGGCGCGCCACAACGGCGGCCCATGCCCGTTCCGCTTGACTCATCGCAATACGCCCGCATGGCCGCTGCACTAGCCTGCGGGCACTTGTTCACATCAAGGCGTTTTTCATGACCTGGTTCAAATCTCTGCAACTTGCCGGCCGCCAGCTGCTGCCCATCGTACAGGGCGGCATGGGAGTGGGCATATCGGCCCATCGCCTCGCCGGCGCCGTGGCCCGCCTGAATGCGGTGGGCACTATCGCCAGCGTGGACCTGCGCCACCATCATCCCGACCTGCTGGCGCAGACCGAGCGCTGCCGCGACCGCGATCTCATCGACCGGGCGAACCGGCAGGCGCTGGACCGCGAAGTGCGCGCCGCGCTGGAGGCCGCGCAAGGCCGGGGCGTGGTGGCGGTGAACGTCATGAAGGCCGTGCGCGACCATGCCGCGCTGGTGCGCCAGGCCTGCGAGAGCGGCGCCCAGGCCATCGTCATGGGCGCGGGCCTGCCGCTGGACCTGCCGGAGATGACCGCCGATTTTCCCAAGGTGGCGCTGGTGCCCATCCTGTCGGAGGCGCGCGGCGTGGCGGCGGTGCTGAAGAAATGGATGAAAAAGGGCCGGATCGCCGATGCCGTGGTGATCGAGCATCCGGGGTATGCGGGCGGCCACCTGGGCGCCGCGCGGCTGGAGGAAGTGCACGACGCCCGCTTCGACTTCGAGCACGTGCTGGCGGGCTGCCGCGCACTGTTCGACGAGCTGCAGCTCGGCAACCAGGCGCCGGCGCTGATCGTGGCCGGCGGCCTGGGCAGCCATGAGCAGGTGAGTTATTGGCTGAACCATGGCGCCGACGCGGTGCAGGTCGGCACGGCCTTCGCGGTCACGATAGAAGGCGATGCGCACGAGAACTTCAAACGCGTGCTGATCGACGCCGACCCCGGCGCCCTGGCCGAATTCACCAGCGTGGCCGGCCTGCCGGCGCGCGCGGTGCGCACGCCCTGGCTCGTGCGCTACCTGCGCCAGGAGAAGACCCTGCAGGCAGGCGCCTGCGCCGATCCGCGCCGCTGCAGCCAGCGCATGGACTGCCTGACCCAATGCGGCATCCGGGACGGCATTTCCCGCTTCGGCCAGTTCTGCATCGACCTGAAGCTGGCGGCCGCGCTGCGCGGCGAGGTCAGCAAGGGCCTGTTCTTCCGCGGCGCCTCGCGCCTGCCCTTCGGCAAGGCCATGCGCAGCGTGCGAGAGCTGATCGACTATCTGCTCGACGGCACCATGCCGGCGGCGGCCTGATCGCCGGCCTTCACGGGCGGGGCGCGGCCGACAGGTCGAACTCGAATACGGCGCCGGGCTCTTCGCCCGGCACCAGCCTCACCTCGCTGTGGTGCAGCTGCAGAATGCGCTGCACGATGACCAGCCCGAGGCCGCCGGCCTCGCGCGGGCCCTGGCCCAGCGCGGACGCCCGGGTGAACAGCCCCTCGCGCAGCGACTCGGGAATGCCCGGCCCCGTATCGCTGATGCGCACCCGCACCGCGTCGCGCGCGGCGCGCAGGCGCAGTTCGATGCGGCCGCCGGCCGGCGTGTGCCGGATGGCGTTGTCCAGCAGATTGGTCAGCACCCGCTCGATGAGGCCGAGGTCGGCCCGCACCGCGGGAAGGTCGCGCGGCGCTTCCACGCACAGCCGCTGCCTGCGGGCCTCGGCGGCAAGCTCGCATTTCTGGACCACGTCCTGCGCCAGTTCCTGCAGGGAGAAGGTTTCGGGCTCGAGCCGCACCAGGCCCGATTCGAGCCGGGCGAGCTCGAACAGTTCCTGCGCCAGGCGCCCGACCTTGCGGCTTTGCGCCAGCGCGATGTCCAGGTAGCGGCGGCGCCCGGCCGGATCGAGCGCGGCATCTTTGAGGCGCAGCGTTTCCAGGTAGCCGTGCAGCGCCGTGAGGGGCGTGCGCAGGTCGTGCGAGATGTTGGCCACCAGGTCGCGCCGCTCCTGATCCTGGCGCGTGAGTTCCTGCCACTGGCGCGAGATGCGTCCGCCCATCTGCGCGAAGCTGCGCCGCAGCACGGCGATTTCGTCGCCGCCGTCTTCGTCGCCGGCGTCGGGCGGGCCGAGCGCGCGCAGCGATTGCGGGTCTTCGGCATCGAATTCGCGCACGGCGCGCGTCAGGCCGCGCAGCGGCCGCGTGATGAGCGCGAAGGCGGCCAGGCCGGCCGCCAGCCCCAGCAGCGCCACCAGCGCCATGGACCACAGCGAGGCGCGCAGCACCGAGCTCGTGCCCAGGGCCGCGGCGAGCTCGTCGTGCGCCTGCCCTTGCAGCACTACGTACACATAGCCCTGCTCGCTCCCGCCCGCGCTGACCGGAGCCGCGCTGAACACTTTCTGCACGGCGGGATTGCGCGGATCGTCGCCCAAGATGGGCAGCGCCTCGCCGCGCAGCAGGCGCCGCACCGGCGCCAGATCGACGCGGTCGCGGCGCAGCTCGCCGGGCGGAGCGGCATCGCCCACGATGCGCCCGTCGCTGGAGAGCAGGTACACCTCCACCGAGGGATTCACCGCCATCAGCATGTCGAACAGGTTGCGCACCGCCTCGGGCTTCCAGCCCTGCGCGTCCATGAGGACGTTGGCGCCCGCGATGTGCGCGGCCAGCCCGCTGGACAGGCGCTGCGTCGCCTCCTGCTCGTAGCGCGCGTTGGCCCGCACCTGCAGCCAGGCCGATACGCCGCAGCAGGCGAGCAGCAGCGCCGCGAACACCGCGCACAGCTTGCGGGTGAGCGTCAGGCGCTTCATGGCGCGTCTGCCAGGCCCGCCGAGAACTTATAGCCCCGGCCCCAGACGGTGAGAATGCGCCGCGGATCGGCGGGGTCGGCCTCGATCTTGGCGCGCAGCCGGTTGATGTGAGTGTTCACGGTGTGTTCGTATCCCTCGTGCTGGTAGCCCCAGACCTGGTCGAGCAGGTCCAGCCGCGAAAACACCTTGTCGGGGTGGCGCATGAAGAAGGCCAGCAGGTCGAACTCGCGCGGCGTGAGGTCCAGGCGGCGCCCGTCCACCGAGGCCGTGCGCGCCACCGGGTCGAGCGAGACGCCGTGCAGCGCGACGCTGCCCGCCTCCAGCCGCGCATTGCGCGCCAGCGCGTCGCTGCGGCGCAGCAGCGCCTTCACCCGCGCCACCAGCTCCAGCATGGAAAACGGCTTGGCCAGGTAGTCGTCCGCGCCCAGCTCCAGCCCGAGAATGCGGTGCACCTCGCTGGAACGCGCGCTGGTGATGATGATGGGCGTGTAGCGCGTCATGGCCCGCGCCCGCTTGCAGATTTCCAGCCCGTCGATGCCGGGCAGCATCAGGTCCAGCACCAGGGCGTCCCAGTGGCCGGACGCGAGCCGGCGCAGGCCGTCCTCGCCGTCGGCGGCGTGCTCGACGGCGTAGCCCTCGTCGCGCAGGTGCATGCGCAGCAGTTCGGCGATGTGCGCATCGTCTTCGACGATGAGGACGCGGCGGGGAGTGTCCATGGTAGCGGCGGGCCGGATGGGGAGTTCCTATTGTCGCCAATCCGCGGGGCCGATGTATCACAATTAATTTAAGTTTGCGTGAGGACTTGGGGAGCGGCGGCGGACCAGAATGCCTGCAACACCCGCCGCCGCGCAAGGCGGCGCCACGCAGGAGCAGGAGCCGCAGTCATGTCCATTCCCGCCGCCGCCGCGCCGCCCGTCCATCCGGCCTGGATCCGTATTCCGCATTGGCTGAACGCGCTTGCCGTCTTCGTCATGATGACCAGCGGATGGCGCATCTACAACGCCTCGCCGCTGTTCGATTTCTCGTTTCCGCGCGGCGTGACGCTGGGCGGCTGGCTGGGCGGCGCGCTCCAATGGCATTTCGCCGCCATGTGGCTGCTGGCCGCCAACGGCCTGGCCTATCTCGTCCTCAACCTGACCACCGGCCGGCTGCGCCGGCGCTTCTTTCCGCTCAGTCTGAGGGCGGCGGCGACCGACGCCGGCGCGGCGCTGCGCGGCCGGCTCTCGCACGACGATCCCCGCCGCTACAACGCGGTGCAGCGCCTGGCCTATGTGTTCGCCATGGCCGACGTCGCGGCGCTGGCGCTGTCGGGGCTCGCCATCTGGAAGCCGGTGCAGTTGGGCACGCTGTGCGCGCTGATGGGCGGCTACGAAAGCGCCCGCCACGTCCACTTTTTCGCCATGGCGCTGCTGGCCGGCTTTATTGCGCTGCACGTGGCGATGGCGCTGCTGGTGCCGCGCAGCATCCGCGCCATGATTCTCGGCAAGTGAGAGGACAGACGCATGCGCCCCAAGACCCGCCCCGACGGCGCCGACATCCTGCGCGAAGCGCGGCGGCTGCTGGACCGCCGCGTGGAACAGCCCGCCCGCCGCGCCTTCCTGCGCAACACACTCAGCCTGGGCGGGCTGGTCATGCTGTCCGGCTGCACGCTGTCGGACGACGAAAGCGTGGAGCGCGCCCTGATGGCGGTTTCGCGCTTCAACGACCGCGTGCAGGGCTGGATCTTCGATCCCGCCGCGCTCGCGCCCACCTATCCGGAATCCATGATTACCCGGCCCTTTCCGTTCAATGCCTATTACGGCATCGAAGACGTGCCGCGGGTGGACGCCGGCGACTACCGGCTGGAGCTGGCCGGCCTGGTCGCCGACAGGCGGCCCTGGCGGCTGGAGGACCTGCGCGCACTGCCGCAAGCCAGCCAGGTCACGCGGCACATCTGCGTGGAGGGCTGGAGCGCCATCGGCAAGTGGGGCGGCGTGCGGTTCTCGGACTTCCTGCGGCGCGTGGGCGCGGATCTGAGCGCGCGCTATGTGGCATTCCAGTGCGCGGACGATTACTACACCAGCATCGACATGCCCACCGCGCTGCATCCCCAGACCCTGCTGACCCTCACCTACGACGGCCGCACCCTGCCCGCCGAGTACGGATTTCCCATGAAGCTGCGCATGCCCACCAAGCTTGGCTACAAGAACCCCAAGCATATCCGGGCCATCACGGTCACCAACGCCTATCCCGGCGGTTACTGGGAAGACCAGGGCTACAACTGGTTCGGCGGCAGCTGACGCCGGCGGCCCGCGATTTCACCCTGTTTTTTCACCCACCCAAGAGGACCTCATCATGAAAACACTCGCTACCGCTGCCGCCTCCCTTTGCCTGGCGCTGGGCGCCGCGGCCGTCCATGCCGCCGACACGGGCGGCATGGCCAAGGACGGCATGAGCAAGAGCGGCATGGCCAGGGAAGGCATGAAGAAGGAAGGCATGCCCAAGGACGGAACGGCCAAGGAGGGAATGTCCAAAGAAGGAATGTCCAAGAGCGGCACGCCTGGGAACGGCGTGAAGCAAGACGGCATGAAAAAAGACGGCATGCAGAAGGACGGCATGTCCCGCGCCGGCTCGAAACAATAGCGCGGCCCGCCCGTGGCCGGGGCGGGCGCCGCGGCCTCCGCCCCTTACCCATTTCCGGAGCGCTCCATGATTCCCGCTCGCAGAATGTTTCTTTCCGCCGGCGCCGCCGCGGCCTGCCTCGCGGCCCTCGGCCTGGGCCGCCGCCCCGCCGTGGCCGCCGGGCCGTCCGGCGCCGCCTTTCCCTACACCCTGAGCGACCAGGAATGGCGCGCGCGCCTGACAGAACTCCCGTATCGGGTGCTGCGCCACGCCGCCACGGAGCGCCCCTGGTCCAGCCCGCTGAACGCCGAGCACCGCAAGGGCCTGTTCTCCTGCGCGGGCTGCGCGCAGCCGCTGTTTTCCTCTGACGCCAAGTTCGACAGCGGCACCGGCTGGCCCAGCTTCTGGCAGCCTCTGCCGGGCGCGGTGGGCAAGACCGAGGACCGCGCCTACGGCATGATCCGCACGGAGGTGCACTGCGCCCGCTGCGGCGGACATCTGGGGCACGTCTTCGACGACGGCCCGCCGCCCACGGGCCTGCGCTATTGCATGAACGGCGCCGCCCTGACCTTTACCCCCCGCGCCTGAACCACGCCGATTCCGCAGAGCCCGCCATGTCCGCCTTCCCTTCCCGCCGTCTCGCGGCCGCGCTCGGCGCGGTTTGCGCCTTCGCGGCCGGCCCCGTCCCCGCCGCCGAGCCGGTATTCGAGATTCCTCCTCCCGCCCAGGACATCGCCGCCTCGGGCGCCGAAGCCAGGGCCGTGCTGGCCGGCGGCTGCTTCTGGGGCGTGCAAGGCGTGTTCGAGCACGTGCGCGGCGTCAAGCGCGCCGTAGCGGGCTATGCGGGCGGCCCGGCCGGCGCCGCCGATTACGAGACGGTCAGCGGCGGACGCAGCGGCCACGCCGAGGCGGTGGAAATCACCTATGACCCCGGGCAGATCAGCTATGGCGAATTGCTGCGCATCTTTTTCGCGGTCGTCCACGACCCCATGCAGCTCAACCGCCAGGGCCCGGACGTGGGCACGCAATACCGCTCGGCCGTCTTCGCGGCCAATGCCGCCCAGCGCCAGGCGGCCCAGGCGTACATCGCCCAGTTGAACCGCTCCGGCGCCTATCCGCGCCCGCTGGCCACCGCCGTGGAAGACCTGAAGGGGTTCTATCCCGCCGAGGAATATCACCAGGACTACCTGCTGCGGCATCCCGAAAGCCCGTACATCGTCATCAACGACCTGCCCAAGGTGCGCAACCTGGCGCGGGCGTTTCCGGCGCGCTACCGGGACGCGCCCGTGCGGGCCCGCCCATGACGCCGTCCGGCCCGCGCGCCGTGCGCGGCGGCGGCGGGCGGCCTCAATGGCCGCTGGTATCGCCCTCGCGGCTGGCCTCGAACAGGAACCAGGTGCGCTTCTCGGTTTCGTCGATCCAGTTCTCGATGAGGCTGGAGCTGGCGATGTCGCGGTACTCGTCGGTCACGTTGTGCGCCTCGCGCAGCGTGGCTGCGAGCATCTTGTTGTCTTCGCAGAGCTCGGCCAGCATGTCCAGCGGCTGCACGTAATCGGCGTCGTTGTCGAGCACGCGCTGGGTCCTGGCGATGTGGCCGATGGAGCGCAGCGTGGTGCCGCCGATCTTGCGGATGCGCTCGGCCAGCGGGTCGGTCATGGCGAAGAGCTGGTCGCCCTGCTCGTCGAGCAGCAGGTGGTAATCGCGAAAGTGCGGGCCGCTGACGTGCCAGTGGAAGTTCTTGGTCTTCAGGTAGAGCGCGAACACGTCCGCCAGCACCTGGTTCAGCACGGCCGAGATGTCGCGGGTCGCCTCGGAGGCCAGGTCGGTGGGCGTCTCCAGCGGACGCTTGCGGCGTTCTTTCAGTGCCTTGACGGTCTTTTCTTTGAGTTTCTTGGCCATTGTTCGCTGCTCCTTGAAGGGAAATGAACGCATGGACGCCCCGAAGCGGCCGCGCCATGCCTGCCGAATGACGCCTTCCAGCGTAATCCCGGCCGCGGACTTTGCCAACGCCGCCGGCGGCCCGCCTCCTGGGCGGGGCGCCGTTCCCGCCCAGGCTTGATCCCGATCAAGCGCGGCCGCCGGCCCGGCGCCGGGGTCCGCCGCCGGCGGAAGGAGTATGCTACGGCGCTCCTGTCCACCCCGGTATCCAGACGTCCATGCGCGGCAATCCCGACGTCCGGCAAGGCGCCATCGCCCTGCACGGCTTCTATTTCCTGTATTACGGATTGCAGGGCGTCAGCATTCCCTTTCTTCCGCTCTGGTTCGCCAGCCGCGGCCTGGACAGCGCCCTCATCGGCCTGATCGTGGCCGCCTCTTTCCTGCCCAAGATCCTGTCCACGCCCGCGGCGGCGCACTGGGCCGACCGCAGCGGCCAGGTCCACGCGCTCATCGCCGCCTCGCTGGGCGCGTCTATCCTGCTGCTGCTCTGCTACCCTTTCCTGCGGTCGGCCGCCTGGCTGATGGCGGCGACGCTGGCGCTCAATGCGGTGTTTCCCGCGGTGCTTCCCCTGATGGACCGGATGGCCATCGCCACCGCGCGCGGCCAGGGCAACGCGTACACCGCGATGCGCGCCTGCGGCTCCATCGGATTCGCGGCCTTCACCCTGGCCGGCGGCCATCTGGTCGGCCTGTGGGGGCCGGATTGGGTGATCTGGCTGTCTCTCGCCCTGGTTGCGGCCTGCCTGGCCATGGTGCGCCTGCTGCCCGGCGCGGCCCGCCCGAGCGAACCCGCGCCGCCCGCCGCCCGCATGCCGATGCGCCGCGTGCTGCGCGACCGCCCGCTGCTGCTGACCATCGCGGCGGCCTCGCTGGTGCAGGCCAGCAACGGCTTTCTCTATTCGTATTCGACGCTGTACTGGACCGGCGGCGGACTGGCGACCTCGCTCATCTCGGCCCTCTGGGTCGTCGGGGTGGCCAGCGAGGTGCTGTTCTTCTTTCTCGCGCCCGCGGTGCTGGCGCGCACCGGCCCGGCTCGCCTCATCCTGGTTTCGGCCCTGATGACGGCCGTGCGCTGGGCCGGGCTGGCCGTCACCGCCGATCCCGCGCTCATGGCGGGGCTGCAACTGCTGCAGTGCTTCACCCTGGCGGGCAACAACGCCGCCATCATGTGGCACATCGCCCGCCATGCGCCGCCCGACGGCAAGACGTCCGCCATCGCCTTGTATGCCCTGCTGTCCGGCGGCGTGTTCATGTTCGCCAGCATCCAGGCGGGCGGCATGCTTTACCGCGCCTGGCCGCCCGGCGGGTTTGCGGCCATGGCGGTCTGCGCGCTGGGCGCCGTGCCGCTGCTGGGCGCGGCGCGCCGGCGGGCCGCTGCCTGAAGCACGCGCGGCCCGGCGGAACCCCGGCAAAAAAAGTCCCGCTTTCGCGGGACCCAGGCTCTGCATGCAAGAAAAGGCGGCGGCGCTCAACAGCAGCCGATGCGTTTCTTGCCACCGTAGCGGGCGTCCTGCCGCTCGCGGAAGAACGCCTCGTAGCTCATCGGCTCCTGGT
The DNA here is from genome assembly GCF_943737005.1 of Achromobacter sp. Marseille-Q4962. Lineage (GTDB taxonomy): Bacteria > Pseudomonadota > Gammaproteobacteria > Burkholderiales > Burkholderiaceae_B > Achromobacter. Next base: position 69,976 of record NZ_CALSFU010000023.1, read on the forward strand.
CCGGGTGGTTGCGCCGCATGTGTGCCACATAGGTGTCGTAGTCGGGCACGCCGACCATCAGGCGCAGGGTCTGGCCCAGGTAGCGGCCGGCGACGCCGGCCGCCGAGCTCATCGTATGGAACAGCATGCGGCGGCCTCCTCTGTCAGTCCGCCCCGGCGGCGGCCGGCAGGACTTCGTACGGGGTTTCGCGGGCGGTGGGACGGTTTTCGGCGCGCGCCTTGAGGGCCGAACGGATTCCGAACACCACCACGCTCACCACGACGAACATGAAAATGGCGCACAGCGACGCGTTGACATAGTCGTTGAACACCACGCGCGACATTTCCGGCAGCGACTTGGCCGGGGCCAGCACCTGGCCCTGGGCGATGGCGGCGTTGTACTTGTCCGCGTGCGCCAGGAAGCTCACCTTGGGATTGGCGTCGAAGATCTTCTGCCAGCCGGCGGTCAGTGTGCAGGCCAGCAGCCACAGCGTGGGCAGCACGGCCACCCAGGCGTAGCGGTCGCGCTTCATCTTGAAGAGCACCACGGCGCCCAGCGTCAGCGCGATGGCGGCCAGCATCTGGTTGGCGATGCCGAACAGCGGCCACAGCGTGTTGATGCCGCCCAGCGGATCGACCACGCCCTGGTACAGGAAATAGCCCCAGGCGGCCACGCACAGGGCCGTGGCGACCAGGTTGGCGGGCAGCGAGTCGGTGCGCTTGAGCGAGGGCGCGAACGTGCCCAGGAGGTCTTGCAGCATGAAGCGGCCCGCGCGCGTGCCCGCATCGACCGCGGTCAGGATGAAGAGCGCCTCGAACAGGATGGCGAAGTGGTACCAGAACGCCATCATGCTCGGGCCGCCGATGGCCTGGTGCAGGATGTGCGCCATGCCCACGGCCAGCGTGGGCGCGCCGCCGGCGCGCGAGATGATGGTGCTTTCGCCCACGTCCTTGGCGGTCTGGACCAGGTCGGCCGGGGTGACGACGAAGCCCCAGCTCGACACCACCTGGGCCACGTGCTCCGGCGTGGTGCCGATGACGGCGGCGGGGCTGTTCATGGCGTAGTAGATGCCGGGCTCGATGACGCAGGCCGCCACCAGGGCCATGATGGCCACGAACGATTCCATCAGCATGCCGCCGTAGCCGATGTAGCGGGCCTGCGTCTCGTTCTCGATCAGCTTGGGCGTGGTGCCCGAGGAGATCAGCGCATGGAAGCCCGACACCGCGCCGCAGGCGATGGTGATGAAGAGGAAGGGGAACAGGTTGCCCGACCACACCGGGCCGCTGCCGTCCACGAATTGGGTCAGCGCGGGCATCTTCAGCTCGGGCGCGACCACCAGGATGCCGATGGCCAGGCCCACGATGGTGCCGATCTTGAGGAAGGTGGACAGGTAGTCGCGCGGCGCCAGCAGCAGCCAGACGGGCAGCACCGAGGCCACGAAACCGTAGCCGATCAGGATCCAGGTGAGCCCCTTGCCGTCGAAGTCGAACATGACGCTGAGCGTGGGGTGCGCGGCCACGTCCTGGCCGAACACGATGGCGGCCATGAGGAGCACGAAGCCGATGATGGACACCTCGCCGATCTTGCCGGGACGGATGTAGCGCAGGTATACGCCCATGAAGACGGCGATGGGGATGGTGGCCGCCACGGTGAAGGTGCCCCAGGGCGAGTGCGTGAGCGCCTTGACCACGATGAGGGCCAGCACGGCCAGAATGATGACCATGATCATGAACGCGCCGAAAAGCGCGATCACGCCCGGCACGCGGCCCAGCTCCGACTTGACCAGGTCGCCCAGCGAACGGCCGTCGCGGCGCGTGGAGATGAAGAGAATGGTGAAATCCTGCACCGCGCCGGCGAACACCACGCCGGCCAGGATCCACAGCATGCCGGGCAGATAGCCCATCTGCGCGGCCAGCACGGGGCCGACCAGCGGACCCGCGCCCGCGATAGCGGCGAAGTGGTGGCCGAACAGCACGTGCTTGTTGGTGGGCACGTAGTCCAGGCCGTCGTTGTGCTTCCAGGCCGGCGTCATGCGGGTCGGGTCGAGCTGGAAGACCTTGTCGGCGATGAAGCGGCTGTAATAGCGGTATGCGATGAGGTAGACGCACACGGCGGCGATCACCACCCATAGCGCATTGATCGTCTCGCCCCTGGCCAGCGCCACGGTGCCCAGCGCGAACGCGCCCAGCACCGCGACCGCCAGCCAGACCAGGTGTCCACCCAGTCCCTTGCTGCTGGTCTGCATAAAAGCTCCTATTGCCTCCCGCCTCGCTTTTGGCGCGACGCCTTTCTCGTCCCGCGGAAAGGCAGAATCATTGTTGTAGGACGGCGGACGCGCGGGCCCGCCAGCGCCCGATCGGCGCGGGCGATAGTATTTCGGCTGGCCGCCCGCCCTACAAGCGCGAAACTACGCAGTTCATCTACGTGCTATTACGTAGTGCGGCGCCGCAGGCCGGCCGGCGGAACCGTAAAATAGCCGGCGTATCGACGCTTTTTCCCGGCAATCCGCCCCCATAATGCACCGCAACATCCGGCCCGCCCCGTCGCGGGCGGCCCGTTTCCGGGCGATCCGTCTCCCATGAAGCTGCGCCTGAAAATCTTCCTGCTGGCCGCCGTGCCCCTGCTCGTGGCGCTGGCGGCCACCGCCTACGCGCTTTACGCCCAGGGCCTGAAGCTGGCGCAGCGCGAAAAAGAAGTGGTCGAGAACGCCTGGCTGGGGAGCAAGGAAAGCGAACTGCGGCATTATGTGAGCCTGGCCTACAGCGCCGTGGCGCCGCTGCAGCAGGCGGGCGACGACGCGGCCACGCGCCAGCGCGCCCTCGATCTGCTGGCGCAGATGGAGTTCGGCCACGACGGCTATTTCTTCGTCTACGACCTGCGCGGGCGCAACCTCATGCATCCCCGGCAGCCCGAGCTGGTGGGCAAAGACCTCTGGAACCTGCGCGACACCCGCGGGCAGCCCGTGATCCAGAACCTGCTGGAGGCGGCCCGCCGCGGCGGCCGCCAGGGCCAGGCCGTGCACTATCTCTGGGAAAAGCCCTCCACGCACCAGACCGTGGAAAAGCTCGGCTACGTCGCCGTGCTCGAACACTGGGGATGGATGATCGGCACGGGCATCTACCTCGACGACGTGGAGCAGGCGCTGCGGCGCATCGACGCCGCCGCCCAGGCCAATATCCGCAATATGTTCGCCTGGGTGGCGGGCATCGCGGCGGTCGCCATCCTGGGGGTGGCGGCCTGCGGCCTGGCGCTCAACATCAGCGACCACCGCCAGTCCGACGCCAAGCTGCGGCTCATGGCGCGGCAGCTGGTGCGCTCGCAGGAAGACGAGCGCGCCCGCCTGTCGCGCGAGCTGCACGACGGCATCAGCCAGGTGCTGGTGTCGATCAAGCTGGCGCTGGAGGCCGCGCGCGAGCGCCTGCGGCAGCGCCACGCGGACGATCCGCAGGCGCTCGCGCACATCGACGCCCCGCTGGGCGGCGCGCTGGAGCGGCTGAACCTGGCGCTGGGCGAGGTGCGCCGCATTTCGCACAATCTGCGGCCCACCCTGCTGGACGATCTCGGCCTGCCCGCCGCGCTGGAACACCTGGCCCGCGAGTTCGCCGCGCCGGGCAAGGACGGCGAGCCGCCGCTGTCCGTGCGGGTCACCACGAAAGGCGTGCCCGTCCGCCTGCCCGAGGCCCACGCCACCGCCCTCTTCCGCGTGGCCCAGGAAGCCCTCACCAATGTGCTGCGCCATGCGCGCGCGCACCGGGCCGACGTCGCCCTGGCCTACGGCGCGCGCGATCTGCGGCTGACCATTTCCGACGACGGCGCCGGCTTCGACTACGGCGAAGTTCACCACGACCCGCAGCGCGGCATCGGACTGCGCAACATGCGCGAACGCATGGCGGCGCTGTCCGGCACCCTGAACCTGCGCTCGGGCCCGCGCGGCACCACGCTGCAGGCCTGGCTGCCGCTGCCCACTCCCACGGAACCCCAGGCATGAGCGATTCCTCCGACGATATCCGCCTGCTGCTCATCGACGACCATCCCCTGGTGCGCGACGGCCTGCGCCTGCGGCTGGAAACCGTGCCCGGCCTGCGCGTGGTGGGCGAAGCGGGCAACGCCGCCGGCGCGCTGGATTTCCTGCGCGCCTGCATGGCCCGCGACCCCGACGGCGGCGCGCTGCCGCACCTCGCGCTCATGGACCTGAACATGCCGGGGGTGGGCGGCCTCGAACTCACCGCGCAGCTGCGCGAGCGCTATCCGCAGATGGCCATCGTCGTGCTTTCGATGCACGACAATCCCGAGTACATGGTGCAGGCCGTCAGGGCGGGCGCGCGCGGCTATCTGCTCAAGGACGAGCCCGCGCAGGAAATCGTGGCCGCCATCCAGGCCATCATGGCGGGGCGCAGCCATTTCAGCGCCGCGGCGGCCCTGCGCCTTTCGCAGGCCAGCGCGGCGGCCGCGGCATTGACGCAGCGCGAGCGCGACGTGCTGCGCCACATCGCCGACGGCCACGCCAACAAGCAGATCGCCCGCGAGCTCGGATTGTCGGTGCGCACGGTGGAAACCCATCGCCTGAACATCAAGCGCAAGCTGGGCATCGACGGCCAGGCCGAACTCATCAAGTACGCGGTGGAGCACCGCGGCCTGTAGCGCGCGGCGCATGGGCGCCGCCGCCCGGATCAGCCCACGTGCTGCAGGAAATCGCGCAGGCGCTGGCTGGGCGGGTTGCCCAGCAGCTCTGCCGGCGGGCCGTCGTGGGCGATCTTGCCGCCGTCGATGAAAATGAGGCGGCTTCCCACCTTGCGCGCGAACTCCATTTCGTGCGTGACCACCACCATGGTCATGCCCTCCTCGGCCAGGTCGCGCATGACCTTGAGCACTTCGTGGCGCAGTTCCGGGTCGAGCGCCGAGGTGGGCTCGTCGAACAGCATGAGCTTGGGCTTGATGGCGAGCGCGCGCGCGATGGCCACGCGCTGCTGCTGCCCGCCCGACAGCTCGGCGGGATAGTGGTCCATGCGCTCGGCCAGGCCCACCTTGCGCAGCAGCTCCTGCGCGAGCTGGCGGGCCTCGGCGCGGCTCTGCCCGCGGGTGTGGACCGGGCCGAACATCACGTTTTCCAGCGCCGTCATCTGCGGGAACAGGTTGAACTGCTGGAACACCATGCCCGCCTCGCGGCGTATCTCGCGCACCTGGGCCGCGTCGCCCTTCACGCTCAGGCCGTCCACGAGCAGGTCTCCGCCGTTGATGGTTTCCAGCACGTTGATGCAGCGCAGGAACGTGGACTTGCCCGACCCCGAAGGGCCCACCACCACCACGACCTCGCCCGCCTCGATGTTGAGCGTGATGCCGTCCAGCACCAGCGAGTCGCCGAAGCGCTTGGTGACGTTGTGAAATTCGACCATGCTCATAGTATGCGCATCCTCTTTTCGAGCAGACGCAGGCCCAGCGCCATGAGGCCGGTAAGGATCAGGTACACGACGGCGACCGCCGACCAGATTTCCACCGCGCGGAAATTGCTCGCCATGATTTCCTGGCCCTGGCGCGTAAGCTCGGCCACGCCGATCACGATGAACAGCGAGGAATCCTTGAGGCTGATGATGCACTGGTTGCCCAGCGGCGGGATCATGCGCCGGAACGCCACCGGGCCGATGATGTGGAACAGGATTTTGTGAAACGGCAGGCCCATGGCCTGCCCCGCCTCCTTGAGGCCCTTGTGCACCGACAGCAGCGCGCCGCGCACGATCTCGGCGATGTACGCGCCGGAGTTGATCATCAGCGTGACGATGGCCGCCATCTCGGCCTCCACGCGGATGCCGGCCAGCACCGGCAGCGAGAAGTAGATGAACATCACCTGCACCACGATGGGCGTGCCGCGTATGACCGCCACGTAGACCTGGGCGATGCCCGCCAGGACGGGAGGCGCGTAGGCGCGCACCACGCCCGCGACCGCCCCCAGGATGAAGCCC
>NZ_CALSFU010000024.1 GCF_943737005.1 Achromobacter sp. Marseille-Q4962
ATCCATGCCCGCCGGCCGTCCGTGGCGGTGTTTACAAGCAGCCGGTAAGAATTGCCCAGGCGGGGCTCAGCCGCGCGGCGCGCCCGGGTCGCCTTTTTCGTAGACGTCCAGACGGTTGTAGAGCGTTTTCAGGCTTACGCCCAGCGATTCGGCCGCCAGGCGCTTGTCGCCGGCATAGTGGGCCAGCGTGGCCAGGATGAATTCGCGCTGCGCGTCTCCCAGCGGCGTGCCCAGCGGCAGGCTGAGCTGGCCGTCGCGCACTTCCGCCTGGCGGGCGGCGCGCGGGCGCGCGGCCAGTTCCAGGTTGAGTTCCGCGTCGGCCAGGATGTAGGCGCGCTGCACGGCGTTGCGCAGTTCGCGCACGTTGCCGGGCCAGTCATAGCGCGCCATCGCGTCCAGCATGCGGCGCGAAAACACCTTGCGGGTCTGGTGGCGTTCGTTCAGGGCGTCGAGAAAGCGCTGGGCCAGGATCACCGCGTCTGCCTCGCGCTCGCGCAGGGGCGGCACGCGCAGGGGGATCACCAGCAGGCGGTGCAGGAAGTCCTGCCGCAGCCTGCCGTCGGCCACCGAGGCGGCGGGGTCGCGGTTGCTCGCACAGATGATGCGCGCGTTGGCCCGCAGCAGGTCGGAGCCGCCCACGCGCTGGTAGGTGCCGGTTTCGAGCACGCGCAGGAAATGCACCTGCATGTCGGGCGGCATTTCCGTGACCTCGTCCAGGAAGAGGGTGCCACCGCTGGCCGATTCGAAATAGCCGGCGCTTTGCGTCACGGCGCCCGTGAAGCTGCCTTTCTCGTGTCCGAACAGTTCGGCATGCGCGAGCGAGCCGCTGATGGCGCCGCAGTTCACCGCCACGAAGGGCTGGTCTTTGCGGTCGCTCGCCGCGTGGATGGCGCGGGCCACCAGCTCTTTGCCGGCGCCGCTTTCGCCCACCACGAAAACGCTGGCGTCGGTGGCGGCTGCGAGCTGGATCTGGCTGGCCAGTTTGCGCATGACGGGGGACATGCCCGCCGTCTCCAGAATGCCTTCGGTGCAGGCAAGCGTGTCCCCACGCTGCGCCATGGTGCGGTTTGGCATGGGAGATTTCCTCGATATTCGTTTAATGTTAGAGACGCGGCGCAGGGGTATCTGCGACCAGATGCAAGGAATCGAAAACGTTATTGCAATGTGGCAAATCGGCGCGCCGGCCGGCGCTAGAGTCGGTATTGTGCCGATCGGAGCTTGTCCGATTCCTGGGCGGGGCAGGGTTCCCGCCTCGGGCAGAACGTTGAACGCGGCCGGCCGGAGGCCCGGGCGCGCCCAACCCTTTCGCATGTCGAGCGGAGTCGCTATGCCTCACCTGCTTATCGTGGACGATGACGAAGCCATCAGGGAGACCTTGGCCGAGATCGGCCGGGACAGCGGTTTTTCGGTGGCGGTGGCCGCTTCCATCAAGGACGCCATGATCCAGCTCGACCGCCAGGCGCCGGATCTCGTGCTCACCGACGTGCGCCTGCCGGAAGGCAGCGGCATGGACATTTTCAAGAACGTGGCCGTCGCCAGCGCCGAGGTCGTGGTCATGACCGGCCACGGGACCGTGGACAATGCCGTGCAGGCGCTGCGGCTGGGCGCCACCGACTACCTGGTCAAGCCGATCAGCATGGACCGGCTCAATCTCATCCTTTCGCGCATCCTGGCCAACTCGGGCGAGGTGCCGCCCGGCACGCCTTTCGAGGAAGAAGGTCGCTTCGGCAAGATGTACGGCGCTTCGCCGCCCATGCGCGAGCTGTACCGGCAGATCGCCCGGGTGGCGCCCACCGACGTCACCACGCTGCTGATCGGCGAGAGCGGCACGGGCAAGGAGCTGGCCGCGCATGCCATCCACGAACTGAGCGGGCGGCGCCAACGCCCGTTCGTCGCGGTCAACTGCGGCGCGATATCGCCCAATCTCATCGAAAGCGAGATGTTCGGCCACGAGCGCGGCAGCTTCACGGGCGCCGACCGCCAGCACAAGGGATATTTCGAGCGGGCCGACGGCGGCACGCTGTTCCTCGACGAAGTCACGGAGATGCCGCCGGACCTGCAGGTGAAGCTGCTGCGCGTGCTGGAAACCGGCCAGTTCATGCGCGTGGGCACCAATCGCGAGATTTCCTGCGACATCCGCATCGTGGCCGCCACCAACCGCAACCCCGAGCAGGCGGTGCAGGAAGGCAAGCTGCGCGAAGACCTGTATTACCGCCTGAGCGTGTTTCCGCTGGAACTGCCGCCGCTGCGCGAACGCGGCGAGGACATCGTCTACCTGGCCGAGCGTTTCCTCGAAGCGCAGAACCGCGAGACGGGGCGCAACAAAGCGTTCTCCGCGCATGCGCTGGAAGTGCTGCGCCAGTACGAATGGCCGGGCAACGTGCGCGAGCTCAAGAACTTCGTGCGGCGCGCCTTCATCATGGCCGAGGGCGACGAGCTCGACGTGGACATGCTGGCGCCCCAGGTGTCCCCGGGCGGCGAGCCGGCCGTGGAGCACGTGACGGTGCCGGTGGGCGAAACCCTGGCCGACGCCGACCGCAGGCTGATTCTCGCCACCCTGGAACGGTGCAAGGGCGTGAAGAAACAGACCGCCGCCGTGCTGGGCATCAGCCCCAAGACGCTCTACAACCGCCTCGAAGAGTACGCCGCGGCGGGCTATCACGTCCCCGGCGACGACGGCGAGGCCAAGGGCTGACTCCGCGGCCCGCCCGCGCCCGGACCGGCGCTGCGGGCATTTCGGATCCCCCGCGAAAGCGCATCGCATTTTTCTCTCTCCGGACCTTGCTGCCGGCGTTCCTGGCGCCAGCGTCTTTCTCGTCTCCGGCCGCGTTGCGCGGCGCAGCCCTGGGCAGCAATTGCCATGCCCGGCGCGGGCACGCGGCTTGCGCCGCGCGATCCACGGACGCACGGTCCGCGACCGGACCGACCCTGCAAGGAGAATCCTCATGAGCCAGCACAAGCAACCTCCCGCCGCCGGAACGCCGGGGCCGGAGCGCGACGCGCCCAAGGCCAACCGGCCGCGCGAAGAGGGCGAGGCCGCCCGGCGGAGCGGGCAATTCGGCGCGGACAAGCCGGGCTTCGGCAAAGCGCCGCCGCCCGTGCGGCGCGAGGCCGACAAGACGCCGCACCGCAAGGGACCGGAATACGAGGAAGGCGGGCCGTATCCCGGCAAGCAGCCGGGCGATGCCTGACGGCCCGCACGTGCGCCGAAAAACCGCCTCCCGAGGCTGACGCAACCCGCCCGGACGCGCCTGTGCAAGGGCGCGCCTTGCGCAGGGCGCGGGCGCGTCCGCTGCGGGTCAGCGCCGGCGGCGCGAGACGCCGGCCTCGTCCGCGTCGGCGACGCGGTCGGGCGCGATGTCCAGGCCGTCCCGCGTGTCGTCGTCCGGATCCACGCTTTCGCGTTCCCCGGTGGACTGCGCGTCGCTGTCGGTGCCGGCCATGCCGGGCGGCAGGTCGCTGGCGGAGTCGGAGGAATCGCTCGGCCCGAGATCGGGCCGGCCGCTGTCATCGGTGTCGGGCAGGGGCAAGGGTTTGCGGGGCATGGCTGTCTCCCATGGCAGGCGTTGCCGTCGGTGCGCGCCAAGGCCGGCGCGGGGCATCCCGGCGAGGTGCAGACCGGCGCGGTGCAGATCGGCGCGGGGCGTCGCGGTGCCGGCCTCCGCCGCGCGCATGAGGCATGCCGGAAAGCGGCAGGCCAGCAATCGGCGGTGCAGCAAGCGCCGTGCCGGCCGACGCCGGCGGCGTCCGGGCATGGAAGTTGCTGTCCCGGGGAGCATTCATTCCGCGAGGAGGCCGCCATGTCCCTGATTGTTGCGGCGCGCCTGGAAACTTTCGACCAGGCCAGCGCGGTTGCCGCGCGCCTGCATGCCGAAGGCTTTCCGGAGGACGCCATCCATACCTTCTACATCAACACGGCGGGCGAGCATGCCCGCTACCCCATCGGCGGCGACCGCGCCGCCGATCCGGACGCGCGTGGCGCGCATTTCGGCGCGGTGGCCGGCGCGGCGGCGCTGGGGCTGGTGTTTGCGGTGATCGGCGGCGCGCTGGCCTCGCGCATGGCGGGCTCGACGCTGCTCGTCATCATCGCGGCCGGCGTGGGCGCCTATCTGGGCGCGCTGGCGGGCGCGCTGTGGATCACAGGACGGGTGCGGCGGCCCGCGGCGGGACAGCCGCTACCGCATCCGCCCCTGCGGCAGGCCGGCGTGATGCTGGCGCTGCATGTGACCCCGGCCCAGGAAGGGCTGGCCCGGCGCGTGCTGCGCGAGGGCGGCGGCCACGACATCGAGCGCGCCCGGGGCCGCTGGGCGCAGGGGCGCTGGGAGGACTTCGACCCGCTCAAGCCGCCGCAGCAGGCGGAGCCCACATCGACGACCGCGCAACAATGAGGCGAGCCGTGGCCACGTCCGCCAGGCTATCCGCCGCGCCGGGGTGGCGGCGCGCCAGCGCGGCCGCGCTGGCCGTGCTGCTCTGGGCTGCGCTGCCGGCGGCGCGCTGCCCATGCTGGCCGATCAGCTAAAAGAAGGCGCGGGCATTGCGGCAGGCGCCGGCGACGCCGCGGCAAATCCTGCCCGGCGGCGCGGCCGGCGAGCCGCCCGCCGTGTCGCCGGCCGCTAATGCGATCCGGGTGCGTCGTTCCCCCACATGCCGAGCTTTTTCAGCATGCGCGGCCCCAGGGTGCGGCGCGACGCCTCGTAGTCTTTCCAGGCGTCGCCGTACTCGCGCGCCAGCGCCAGCGCATTGCGGATGTTGCAGGCGTCGCCACGCAGATCCCGCGCCTCGTCCAGGGCCTCCCACGGTAGCGGCATGGATACCGGCGCGCCGTCGCGGGCGCGCGCGGAATAGGCGGCGATGGCCGTCGCGCCGTTGCCGTTGCGCAGATAGTCCACGAATATCCGTCCGCGCCGCCGCGCTTTGGACATACTGGCGATGAATCTTTCGGGAATCACCCGTTCCAGCTCGCTGGCCAGGGCGTGGCTGAAGTCTTTCACCGTGTCCCAGTCCTGGGTGGGACGCAGCGGGGCCACCAGGTGCAGCCCCTTGCCGCCCGTGGTCTTGAGAAAGGGCGCCAGCCCCACTTCGCGCATCAGCCCCTGGACGAGCCTGGCTCCCTCGGCCACGGCGCGCCAGTCCACGCCTTCGCCGGGGTCGAGGTCGATGGTGATGCGGTCCGGATTGTCGCCGCGAGGGTCGCGCGACCCCCAGGTGTGGAACTCGATGACCCCGATCTGCGCCAGTTCGAGCAGGCCGCGCGGCTCGCGGATGACGAGGTCCTGGCCTTGCCGTTCCAGGCCGGGAGGCAGGGCGCCGCTGATGTGCTTCTGGAAAAAGCACTCGCCGTCCACGCCTTCGGGGCAGCGCAGCAGCGCGACACGGCGTCCTCGCAGATGCGGCATCATCAGCCCGGCGGCCGACTCGTAGTACTGCACGAGGTCGAGCTTGCGAGTGTCGGGCTTGCGCAGCACGATGCGGTCGGGATGGGTGACGCGCACCCCGTCCGGCGCTGCCCCGCGGGACGGGTCGGCGGCGGGCGGGTCGGCCGGGGTTTCGCCGCTTACCTGCGAGGCAGGCTTGTCTTCGCGCAGGCCCGCGAACGAGGCCTGGCGCAGCAGGCCGTCGTCGGTAATGCCGGCGTAGTTCACTTCGGCAACCAGTTCCGGCCGCACCCATTGCACGCTGCCTGGGCGGCCGCTGCCGTAGCGGCCGGAACCGGGCAGGGGCGCCGAGAAGGGACTGCGGCCGGTGTGCAGGGCCCGCAGCCTGCGGTGCAGCGATGCCAGGACCTCGGCGGTGTAGCCGGTGCCGACCCGGCCGGCATACTGCAGCGCGCCGCCTTTGCGCAGCCCCACCAGCAGCGCGCCGAAATGGCGGCGCGACCCGGACGGCGCGGTATACCCGCCGATCACGAACTCCTGGCGCGGGCGGCATTTGAGCTTGAGCCAGTCCTTGCCGCGCCCGGCCGAGTAGGGCGCGTCCAGCCGCTTGCAGATCAGGCCCTCCAGTCCGAGCCGGCAGGCTTCTCCCCAGGCGGCGCGTCCCTGCTTTCCGTCGTTCACTTCGAGGCGCTGCGTCATGCGCAGCGGGGCGTCGGCGGGCAGATCCGCAAGCAGCGCCTGCAGGCGCGCCTGGCGTTCGGACAGCGGCAGCGCGCGCAGGTCGCGCCCGTTCCAGTAGGGCAGGTCGAAGGCGACGAAGACCAGCCCTTGCTGTTCGCCGTCCAGCGCGTTCTGCAGCCGCTGGAAATCGGACAGCCCGCGCTCGTCCAGGCTGACGACTTCGCCGTCTATCCAGCCCGCGCCCAGGTCCAGCCGGGCCAGGGCGTCGGCCAGCGGCCGCATGCGTGCCGTCCAGTCGCCGCCGTTTCGGCTGCGGAAGTCCACGCCGCGCCTGCCCTTGCCGATGCGGCAGAGCACCCGGTAGCCGTCGTATTTCACTTCATAGGACCAGCCCGGGCCGTCGGGCGGGCGGTCGACCAGGGTGGCGAGCTGAGGCTCGATGGACGCGGGCATGGCGGCCTTGCGTCCGGCCCGCGCCGCCCCGGCGGCGGCCTTGCGCCGGCGGGCGGCGCCGTCTAGCGGGCCGTTATCTTGAGGGTCGTCGTCTTGCCGCCGGCGAGGCGTCCCGCCGGCCGCGCCTGCCGGATCTTCGGCATCGTCGCCGGGGACGGCGTAGCGGTCGTCCAGCTTGCGCAGCAGCCATTGCTTGCCGTTGCGGCCCAGGCGCAGCAGCACCCATTCGCCCCGCATGGCGCCGCCCCGCAGCGTGAAATGCAGATGGCCTCGGGCCAGCCCGCGCCCGGGGTCGCCCTCCGGTATCCAGGTGCCGCTGTCCCAGATGTCGACGTGGCCGGCGCCGTAATGGCCTTCGGGGATGTCGCCCTCGAACTTGCCGTACTCCAGCGGATGGTCTTCCACCCTCACGGCCAGCCGCTTGACGCCGGGGTCGCGGCTCGGCCCCTTGGGCACGGCCCAGCTCACCAGCACGCCGTCCAGCTCCAGCCGGAAGTCGTAATGCAGGTGGCTGGCCTGGTGCCGCTGTATGACGTACGACAGTGCGCGGCCCCGCGCCTGGCGGGCTGCGCGGCCGGGGGGCTCGCTGGTGGCGCGGAAATCGCGCTTCTTGCGGTATTCGCTCAGGGGCTGGTCCAATGGGGACTCCTCAGGCCGCTTTGCGCCGCGAGGGCGCGCTGCGGGCGCCGGTCTTGCGCGCGCCGGCCTTGGCGGCGGCCTTGGCGGCCCCGGCGCCCGCGGAAGCGGCGGAGGCCGCCTTCTTGCGCGCGGCGGACGGCTTGCCGCCGCGGCTTTCTATGCTCTGCTTCAGCATGGCCATGAGGTCGATCACCTTGGCCGACCGGCGCGCGGGGGCCTCGCCGGCTTCGGTGAGCACGTGGGTCTTGCCCGCCTTGATCTTCCGGTCGATGGCGTCGAGCAGGTCTTCGCGGTATTCGTCGCGGAAGGCGTCCGGATCCCATTCCATGGCCATGTCCTGCACCAGCCGCAGCGCCATTTCCTTCTCGCGCGGCGTAGGCGCGTCGGCCGGGCGCGGCGCGGGCAGCTCCAGTTCGCCGGCGGGCAGGATCTCGTCGGCATAGCGCAGGGTGATGAGCATGAGCGCCTCCGCCTGGGGCAGCAGCGCGCACAGGTGCTCGCGGGTGTGCAGCACCACGCGGGCCAGGCCGAGCCTGCCGCTCTTGCGCAGCACGTCGCGCAGCAGCGCATAGCCCTTGGCGCCGCGCCGGTCGGGCGCAAGGTAGTAGGGCGTGTCGTAGTAGAAGATGGGGATCTCGGCGGCGTCCACGAATCCCTGCACGTCCACGGTCTGCGTGGCGGCGACGTTGGCGCGCCGGAAATCCTCGTCGCTGAGATAGACGTACTCGCCTTTCTCGTACTCGTAGCCCTTGACGATGTCTTCGGCCGCGATGGACTTGCCCGTGCGCTTGTTGATGCGCTGGTAGCCGACGGGGGAGTCGTCGCGCCGGTCTATCCAGTCGAAATCGAGGCGGTGCGGCCGGGTAGCGGCGTACACCACGATAGGTATGTGCACCAGGCCGAAGGCGATGGCGCCTTTCCAGATAGTTCTGGGCATGTCCGGCTCCTGAAAGGGAGAACGCGCGGCCCGCCCCCGCGGGGGCGGGCCGCGCGGCACGCATGCGTCAGCAACCGCCGTGCCCGGGGCTCCGGACGCGGCGGCTGCCGCGGTTTTCCGCCTGCGCGCCCGCCGCCGCGGGCTTACTGGCGGCCCACCAGCACGCCGAACAGAAAGGCGGCGCCCGCCACCAGCCCCACGGCCTGCCAGGGGCGGGCCTGGATATATTCCTCGGTGCAGTCCAGCGTTTCCCTGACCAGGTCGTTGGCGGTTTCCGACGCCGCGCGCAGGCTCTGGCGGGTGGCCTGGAGCTGGTCGGACAGGCGGGCCTTGAGCGCGTCGATGTCCGCGTTGGCAGGGTCGCGCAGCGTCTCCTCCAGATCGTCGATCCAGCTTTCCGGACTGCGGGCGCGCCGGCGCGCGACGCCGTCGTCCGGTCCGTTCTCGGGAAAATCGGAGGGCGCGGGATTATGGGTAGAGGCCATCGGATGCTCCTGTGGTCGGGCAGACAAAGCGGCGCGCGGGCCGGCCCGGTCGGCGCCGCGCTAGGCGGGGTCCATGTGGCGGCACGCCTGGGCGCATGCCAGGCAGGCGTTGGCGCAGGACTGGCAGTGCTGCGCCGCGAACGAGGCGCACTCGCGGGCGCAGGCGTCGCACGCCAACGCGCACAATCTGCATGCGGCAATGGAAAACATTCCGCCGCGGGCGACGAGCCGCGCCGCGGTGCGGCACACGGCCGCGCATTCCAGGTCGAACCGGATGCAGGATTGCATGGACTGCGGGTTGTCGGCAAGACACATCGCAGCGCAGTGGTCGCAGGCGGCGGCGCATTCCTCACAGGCTTGCACAGATTTGCGGAATTGTGGGCTTTGCATTGCATCTCCTTGTATTCCAGGCTTGCCGCAGGGCAAGCGCCCCAGCAAACGGCGCGCCCGCCGACCGGCCACATCCGCTTGCAATTTCGCCGGCCCCCCTCCGGCGCCTGCCCGCAGTAGCATGGAGACATCGCCACCGCAGGAGCCAGGCATGAAATCCGGAGAGAAATCCGCCGGCCGCGCAGCGCGGGTGTCGCTGCAGGCCAAGGTGCTGCCGCCCGATTCGCCCGTGGAAGTCCCCAATCTGCCGCCCGTGCCCGACAAGAACACGCCCGACGAAGCGGCGCGCGACGCGCGCGTGCGCGTGGACGAGCAGACCGAATCCAACTGGGCCGACGGCAGCGCCCCGCAGCCCCGCGCCAGGAACGCGCGCTCGTCCCTGCTCTGAAACCCCGGGGCGCTCCCCGCCTTCCGCAACGGCGGGCGCAACGGGGCAGCCGGGCGTCCCGGGCACGCCAATTGCTGCGGGCGTGGCCTCAACCGGCAATCGGTATCCGGGCACATGGGAGCCACGCATGGACAAGGAATTGCAGGACGCCAACATCGCCATTCTCGTGGTGGACGGCTTTGAGCAGATCGAGCTGACCAGCCCGCGCGATGCGCTGCAGGCGCAGGGCGCGCGCACGGTGGTCGTTTCCGCACGGCGCGAGCCGGTGCAGGGCATGAATCACCACGAAAAGGCAGACAGCGTCGAGGCCGAACTGATCTTCGCCGAGGCCGATCCGGAGCATTTCGACGCGGTGCTGCTGCCCGGCGGCGTCATCAACGCCGACGAGATCCGTATGCACGCCAAGGCCCGGGAATTCGTGCGCGCCATGCACGAGGCCGGCAAGCCCATCGCCGTCATCTGCCATGGCGGCTGGCTGCTCATCTCCGCCGGCCTGGTCAAGGGCCGCAGGATGACGAGCTGGCCGTCTCTGGCCGACGACCTGAAGAACGCCGGCGCCCACTGGGTGGACGAGGAAGTGGTGGTGGACGGGCGCTGGGTCAGCAGCCGCAGGCCCGGCGACCTGCCGGCATTCAACCGTGAAATGCTGCGCGTATTCGCGCTGGCCCGGCGCTGAAGCCGCGCCGCCGGCTGCCGCATCAACGCAAAGGAGGTACCCGCCATGCCCGCGTTCCATCGCATGCACGTCCCGCCCAAGCCCGAGCCGATCCCGCCGGGGTCGCCGCCCGGAGACTTGCCGGTCGACCCCGATACCGACGAGCCCGACGTGGACCTGCCTCCGAGCGAGGCGCCGGACAAGCAGAAGACCGCGCCCGCGCCGCATTGAAGGGTCGCCGCCAGGGGGCGCGCCGCCATAGGGCGCGCCGCCACAGGGCGCGCCGCCATTTCCACCAAGAAGAAAAGGAGTCGCCATGTCGACCATACTGCTGATTATTCTCATCCTGCTGCTCATCGGGGCGGTGCCGGCCTGGCCGTACAGCCGCAACTGGGGGTATTACCCGAGCGGGCTGCTGGGCATCGTGGTCATCGTGCTGATCGTGCTGCTGCTCATGGGACGGCTATAGCGCCTTTTCGCGCGTCCTCCACCGCGCGGCGCGCCGCCTGGCGGAGGGCGCGGGGCCGGCGTAACATCGCGGGGTTTCCGACTCCCCCGGGCACGCCGTGCCGCGTTGTATGCGCATTCCCCTGCTGATCCTCATCGAGAGCGTCAAAGACTACCTGCCGCGCTTCGAACAATCCGGTTTCGCCCCCGTCTGGGCGCCCACGGCCGAGGCGCGCGCCCGGACCATCGCCGAGCGCGGGCAGGACATCCGCATCGTGCTCACGCGGGGCGCCACGGGCCTGCGCGGCGACGAAATGCAGGCCATGCCCCGCCTCGAAATCGTGTGTTCGCTGGGCGTGGGCTATGAAAACATCGACCTGGACGCGGCCCGCCGGCGCGGGATCGTCGTCACGCACGGGCCCGGCACCAATGCGGTGTCCGTGGCCGATCACGCCATGGCCCTGCTATTGGGCGCGGCGCGCCGCCTGCCGCAGGCGGACGCCGCCGTGCGGCGGGGCGGCTGGAGCGGCTTCATGGGGCCGCAGGTCGCGGGCAAGCGCCTGGGGCTGATCGGGCTGGGGCACATCGGCCGGGAAATCGCCCGGCGCGGGGCGCTGGGTTTCGGCATGCGGGTGGGCTATTGCACGCGCCGTCCCCGGCCGGAAAGCGGCTATGCGCATTACGCGGACGTGCGCGCGCTGGCCCGAGACTCGGATTTCCTGGTGGTGGCCGCGCCGGGCGGGGCCGCCACGCACCACCTGGTCGACGAGACGGTGCTCGACGCGCTGGGGCCGCAAGGCTACCTGGTGAATGTGGCGCGCGGCAGCGTGGTGGATACGCAGGCGCTCATCGCCGCCCTGGAGCAAGGCCGCATCGCCGGCGCGGGCCTGGACGTCGTGGAGGGCGAGCCCGACGTGCCCGAGGCGCTCAAGCGCCTGGACAACGTGGTGCTCACGCCGCACAGCGCCGGCCGTTCGCCCGAGGCGGTGGAGAACACCGTCAGTCTCTTCCTGCAGAACGCCGCCGCCCACTTCGCGGGCCGCCCCGTGCTCACCCCCGTGCCCGATGCGGGACACCGCGGATAGCAGCGTCCGCCGCGCTGGCGGGCAGGGAGCCTGCCGCCCTCAGTGCGAGAACAGCACCGGCACCGTCATGCTCTTGAGCACCGAGGCGGTGGCGCCGCCCATGGCCCATTCGCGCAGCTTGCTGTGGCCGTAGGCGCCCATCACGATGAGGTCGGCGCTGTGGTCGGCGGCCGTGTTGAGGATAGTGGCGCCGACGCCCACGCCGCGGATGTCGCGCCTGACGTGCCGCGGCTCGGGAACGCCATGCAGCTCGAAATACGTGGCTAGCTCGGCGAAGGGAATGGCGGGCTCGCGCGTCGTCGTGGATTCGCCCTCGTCCATGGTGAGCACCACGATCTCGCCGGCGTGCTTGAGCAGGGGCATGGCGTCGGCCAGCGCGCGCGCCGCCTCTCGGCTGCGGTCCCAGCAGTAGACGATGCGCTCGCCCACGCCCGTGAACGTGCCGCTGGAGGGCACCACGAGCACCGGCCGTCCGGCGGACAGCAGCGTCTGTTCCACGAATTCGATTTCATGGGCCGCGTCGGTGTCGCGAGGGTTTTCCTGGCTCAGCACGATGAGGTCGGCGGTGCGGCCGTACAGCGCCATGCACGCGCTGGGCGAGCTTTCGGCGCTGCGCACCGAAGCCGCCACGTCGGCCGCCGAAGCGGAGGCCAGGAAGCCGTTCTGCACCGCGGCGCGGTCTTCGGCCAGCACCTGCTTCATGACGTCGAGCGCGCGGGAAAGCAGCACGGATTCCCCGTAGTAATACTGCGGCGGGGCGGAACTGGCGTAGATGCCGAGCACCTCCGCCTTGTGGCGCCGGGCCAGCGCCAGGGCGACGGTGGTGCGGCGTTGGCAATCGTAACCCTGGTCCAGGTGCAAAGCGATGCGGCGGTACATGGCGGCCTCCTTGTCAGCGTCCATGCCCAAATGGTCGGACAGACCGGCGCCCGGCTTCTTGACCTGGATCAAGCGGCGGCGGCCCGAGGCGGGCGGGCGCATCCGGCCGCCCGCGCGTTGCGCAATCCGGCAATTTGTCCTGGGGACGGTCCGGCGGCGCGGGGAGGCTGCCCGTGCGCTCCGGGCGGCCCGCCGGCTCACGCCCGCTGGGCGCGTTCGCGCAACTGCCGGATCTGGCGCGCCTGCTGGCCGATGCGCGCCAGCGGCCCGGACAGGGCGGCATCCGCCGCGAGGGGCGGGGGCGGGCTCAGGCGCGGAGCCTGGCCGGCCTCGCGTCCCGAGAGCGCCGCGGCCAGGATCTGGCCGTATGCCCGCAGGGCAGCGGCCGCTTCCGAGCCCTCGGGCGGGCCGGGCTGCAGTTCCAGCACGGTGCCGGCCGCGGTCACGCGGCGCATCGCATTGAGCAGGCCCACCGCCGTTTCCACATTGCGCTCGCGGTGCACGGGATTCTGCTGCAGGCGCTGCAAGGCGGCCTCGGCGTTGTCGGCGGCCAGGCAGGCCGCCCGCCGCAGCGCCTCGACCTGTGGCCGGGCCGCGTCAGGCCGGGCCGCGCCAGGCCGGGCCGCGCCAGGCCGGGCCGCGTCGGACCCCGCGGCGTCAGGCGGGGCGGCGCCCGGGCCGGCCTTGGCGTCGGCCAGCGCCCGCACGTAGTCCGCGTGCCGCTGCAAGGCGTCGGCCAGCGCGCCCGCCAGCTGGCGCGGCGCTTTCTCGGGCCAGGCCAGGAACCCGACCAGCAGCGCCAGCACCCCGCCCAGGACGCTGTTGAAGGCGCGCAGCGCGGCCAGGGTGGGCTCATAGATCTCGGGCTGCTGGATGTGGCTCACCAGCACGAACTGGGAGGTGAGAAAGAAGGTGAAAAGCGCGTAGTGGACGGTGCGGGCGGCGAAGGTGCCCAAGGCGATGGGCAGCACCGCCAGCGCCACGGACAGCGGGCTGCCGAGCAGCAAACCCAGCAGGGAGGCGCCGATCGCGCCGGCCACGCTGCCCGCCACGCGCTCCAGGGTGCGCTGCCACGTGGTGGCGAAATACGGCTGCAGAATGAACACCAGGGTGAGCGACATCCAGTAGCCGTGGTTGACGGCGAAGGTGCGCGACAGCGCCACGGCGATGGTGGCGCCCAGGCCCACGCGCAGCGCGTGGCGGAAGGCGTCGGAATCCCGCCGCATGTTCTGGCGCAGGGCGCGCCATGCCCGGCGCGCCGGATCGCGCGCGTGCGCCGGCAGCGACGGCGCGGCCGCGGCCGCGCCCTGGTCGAACAGCGATTGCGCCACCGATGCGGCGTTGCGCAGCAGGCGGTCGAGCACGGGCAGGATGGCGGACAGATCCGGCGCATAGGCGGCCGGGGCGCCGCGCAGTTCGCGCAGGCCCGCGCGGCAATGCTCCAGCCGGTCGCGCAGGCGCTGCGCCTGCCTGGGGTCGGCCACGTCGGACACGCCGGCAATGGCGTTGGCCACGCTGGCGTAACGGTGCAGCGCGTGCGCGAGGTGGGCGCCGGCGCTGCGTCCCAGCCAGCGCGGGGTGTGCGACTCGAGCAGGTCGGCGGCGGCCACGAGGGCGATGAAGCTGTCTTCGGCGTTGCCGAGCAGGAAGAAGAGCTGCTGCGCGCGGGCGCGGCGCGAGGGCCGGGCGTCCTGCACTTCGCCGATGCGGCCGCGCGCGGCTTCGAGCAGGGCGCGCAAGGCGCTGCGCTGCGGCCGGGTGACGGCGCTCCATGCCTGGGGACGGTCGGCATCAGGCACCAGGCCGGAATACATGCGCGCCAGCGCGTCGGCGAAGTCGGCCAGCCCCTGGTAGCAATGCGCCACGCTGCGCGTGGCGTCTTTCCAGGGCCGCCTGCGCCAGACCAGGGCCGACATCAGCATGGCCCAGACCGCGCCGGCCAGGAAGAACAGCGTGTACCCGAGGCAATCGGCCAGGGTGGGGGCCGGCAGTTCGGCGGCGACCACGAAGCCCGCGGAGAGCAGGGTGCCGATAATGGCCGCCGCCGGGCCCAGCACCCGCAGCAGGCCGCCGAAGGTGCAGCACAGAAAGGTGAGCGGCAGCAGCAGCCAGAGGTGCGGCGACGATGCCGTGGCCAGCAGGCAATAGAGTCCGCCGATCAGGCCCAGCGCCAGCATGGCGCCGGCGCGCTGGCGCAACGGCCCGCCCGGATCGCCGAAACACGCCCAGAACGCGGCGATGGCGCTCCATCCCAACCGGGGTTCGCCGGCCAGCACGGCGAGCACGACCGGCGCGGCGCTGATGGCGGCCGCCTGCAGCGCGTCCAGCCACAGGATATTGCGCGCCGACGCGCGCCACGAAGACAACAGGCTCATCGAGCAAACGGGGACTGCGGAAAGCGCCAACCCTACCATGTGCGCAAGACCGCCGCGCCGGCGGCGGCCATTCCGTGTACGCATGGTTACAACTGATCGGCATCCGGCGCCGCGCGGCGCGCCGATTTGCTGGAATAAAGCCCGGAAATCGCCTACAAAAACGAGTGAGACAGGCGGGCCTCTCCCGCCTTCGTCTTCCCCGAACAGCCTACGAGGAGCAGTGCATGGCTCTCCCTGCAGCGGCTGGATCCGATCAGGCGGCCAGCGATCATGAGATCGCGGCCATGGTGCTGGGCGACGGCGGGCAGCGCAACGACGGCCTGCGCGTGCTGGTGCAGCCGCAGTTGGACTTGCTCACCGGCCGGATCGCGTCGGCGGAAGCGCTGTCGCGGTGGCAGCATCCCCGGCTGGGGATGCTGATGCCCGCGCAGTTCGTGCCCGCCATCAACCGGCTGGGCCTGGACGCCGCGTTTTTCCAGAAGGTGGCGCTGCGCGTGCTGGACGTACTGGCCGCCATGCGGCGCGCGGGCGTCACGGTGCCGGTGGCCATCAATGCGCCGGCCTCCACGCTGTCGGACATGCGCTGCGTGGATTTCCTGCTCGGCGAGGTGCGGCGCGCCGAGCTGCCGCCGACCATGCTGCGCGTCGAACTCACCGAAGACCAGCCCATGCGCGACGTGGACGTGCTGCGCGCGTCCCTGCTGAAGCTGGCGCAGGCCGGCTGCGAGGCCAGCCTGGATGACTTCGGCACCGGTTATGCGTCGATGAAACTGCTGTGCGCGCTGCCGCTGGCCGAGGTGAAGATCGACCAGTATTTCGTCACGCGCATGCGCCACAGCGCGGCCACCTTCGAAGTGCTGCGCGCGGCGTCGGAACTCGCGGCGCGGCTGGGGTGGCGCGTGGTCGCCGAAGGCGTCGAGAACCTGGGCGACATTCCCGTGCTGCGCGCGGCGGGGTGCCGCTATGGCCAGGGCTACGCGCTGGGCCGGCCCATGCCGGCGGACGAGCTCATCGCGCGCCTGCGCGAACAGCAGAGGAACGGCACGCCGCTGCGCGCTTCGGCCGATTACGCGTCCTCGTGGCTGGAGGCTTACGGCGAGGCGGCCGTCTTGCGCCGCCGGACCTGTAGCGCCACCGAGTAAAAGCGGCAGGCCCGCGGGCCGGGCGCGGCTATGCTGCAGGCGGAATGGCAAGCAGCAGGGCCACCGGCCAGTCGGCGAGCACCTCGTCCAGCGCCAGTTCGGCCGCGCCCGCGCTGCCGGCCAGTCCCGTGCCCTGGATGGCGTCGTAGAGCGCGGTCCGGGAAGCCGCCGCGCCCAGGCGCACGCGGGTGCCGGCCCAGAATGCCCGGGCGCCCGCGGCATCGCCCCGCGCGTAGCCGCGCAGCGCCCAGGCGCAAAGGCGCGGCGCGATCATGATCGCCGTGCCGTGCGCGCTGCGCCGCGCGCAGGCGTACACGTGGGCCGCCCGGGGTCCGGCGGTTTCCAGGCGTTCGCAATCGCCGTGGGCATAGAGCCCGGGCACCCGCCGGCGCGCCGCCAGCAGCCGCTGGATCAGCGCCTGCTTGACCGCGCCGCTGGTCCAGGCCGCCGGCGAGGTGTCGGGATGGGGCCGCGCCAGCGCGGCGTCCAGCAGGCGCGCGCGCAGGGCGTAGTCCACCGGACGGCGGTTGTCGGGGTCGACCATGCTGAAGTCCCAGAGCTCGGCGCCCTGGTAGAGATCCGGCACGCCGGGCAGGGTGTTGCGCAGCAGCGTCTGGGCCAGCCCGTTGATGAAGCCGGCGGGTTCGAGTTCGGCGGCATAGCCGGCCACTTCCTCGAGCACGGGCAGATTGGCGCCGAGCAGGCTCTGCACGAGGTCGGCGGCGGCCTTCTCGTAGCCGGCGTCCGGATCGGTCCAACTGGTGCGCAGCTTGGCCTCGCGCAGCGCCTTGACCTGCCATTGCGCGATGCGCTTGAGCCATGCGGCCGTTTCCCCGGGCCGCTCGCGCGGGTGCGCGGCCGTCCAGCCCGCCGGCCAGGCGCCCACCAGGGTCTGCAGCAGCATGTACACATCGGTCGCGGCCGGCGCCGGGCCGTGCGCCAGCGCGCCGACCCAGGCCCGCGCCTGCGCGGCCCATTGCGCCGGCCGTTCGCTGAGCACCGCCAGCCGGGCGCGGGCGTCTTCGCCGCGCTTGTGGTCGTGGGTGGCGGTGGCGAGCATGGCGCGGGGATGGCGGCGGCCGCGCTCCCGGCACAGGGCCGCGAATTCGCCCGGCTCCAGCGCGAAACGCCCGGGCGCCGCGCCCACTTCGTTGCGCGAGAGCAGCGGACCGTGCCGGTAGAAAAGCGTGTCTTCCAGCGCCTTGGCGGCCAGCGGCGGGGTCAGTTGCTGAAACCGACGCAGCGCCGCCGCGCGGGCGCGCGCCGCGGCCTCGTCCGGCGCGCCGCGGCCGTCCAGCCATTCGTCCAGCGCGCCCAGCAGGCGGGCATCGGCCATGCCGGGCCGCAGCGCCAGCAATTGCGCGGCGCGCCGCCATGCCTGGCGGCAACAGGCCAGGTCGGCCGGGCTGCGTCCGCCGTTTTCCGCGTAGCTGCGATAGACGGGAAAAGCCGTCAGCACGGCTTCGAGCACGCGGCCGATGGCGGGCGCGGTCCAGTCGCGGGTGCGCGTGTCCTGGCCCGCGGCGGCGGCCAGCGCGCGCGCCAGCGCGAGGCGTTCGGCGACGAAATGCCGCTCCAGCATGCGCCGCCGCGCGTCCTCCAGTTGCAGGGAGGCGGGACGGGCGTCGCCGCCCAGGGCGCGCCAGCATGCTTCCAGCACCGGGAGGGCGGCGGGATCGTGCAGCAGGGCGCCGACCTGGTCGAGGAAGTCGTAGCCCGTGGTGCCGTCGGCCTCCCAGCGCGGGTCCAGCGTCTCGCCCGGCGCGAGGATTTTCTCGACCACGATATAGGGCTGGCCGCAGCCGGCGGGCCGCGCCGCGCCGGCTGCGGCCAGGGCGCGGCGCAGCCGGTCCAGGTATTGCTGCGGCGAGGCGAGCCCGTCGACGTGATCGACCCGCACGCCGTCCAGGACGCTTTGCGCATACAGGCGCAGCACCAGCGCATGCACGTCGCGGAACACCGCGGGATCCTCCACCCGCACGCCCGCCAGCTCGCTGATCTCGAAAAAGCGTCGCCAGTTGATCTGGTCGGCCGCCGTGCGCCACCAGGCGAGGCGGTAGTGCTGGCGCTCCAGCACGGCATGCAGCGCCCGGCGTCCGTCGGCCCGGGCCGGGTCGTGGCGCCGCAGTACGTCGTCGGCAGCCGCGTCCTGGTCCAGCGAGCGCGCCGCCAGCGGCAGTAGCTGGCCCGCGGTTTCCACGGCGTAGCGGCCGTCCACGCGCCGCAGGCGGATGGCGCCGGCTTCCAGCGCCTCGCCGTAGGGCTCGCCCAGCACGGGCAGCAGCACCTTGCCCGCCAGCGCGGGATCGGGCGCATCCCAATCTATGTCGAAGTGGCCGGCGTAGGCGCTGGCGCGGCCTTCCTCCAGCACGGCGCGCCACCAGGGGTTGTCGACATGCGCGGCCATGTGGTTGGGAACGATGTCGGCGATCAGCCCCAGGCCCCGGGCGTGGGCGGCGTCGGCCAGCTCGAGCAGCGCGGCTTCGCCGCCCAGGTCATCGCTGACGCGGCCATGGTCGCAGACGTCGTAGCCATGGGCGGACCCCGGCCGCGCCTGGGTGATCGGCGACAGGTACAGATGGCTTGCCCCCAGCCGCGCGTAGTAGTCCACCTGCCGGCAGGCATCGCGCAGGGTGTAGCCGGCATGCAACTGGAGGCGGACGGTGGCGCGGGGCGGACTCGCGCTGCGGCCGGCGTATGCGGACGGGTCCGGCAGGCTCATGGAGGCGGCCTCCTGCCGCGCACGGCGGTGTCTGCCCCGGCGGCGGGCCGGGGGGGCGGCCTGGCGTCGCGGCCCTGGCGGACCGCGTCGAGGCGCCTGAGATTGTCCGGGCTGGCGAAACACTCGCATGCTTGCTGCGGCAGCCGGCGGCGCCAGTTGGGATGCCGCGCAACCGTGCCGGGCAGGTTGGGCTGCTCCAGCATGCCCGCCAGGTCTTCCATGGGCAGCAGCACCAGCGGGCAGGGGCTGGCGGAAACATAGCGCAGCAACGTGTCGTCGGGCACGGCCTCGGGCGGCCCGCCCGCCGCGCCGGCTGCGGCGGCCCGCCACAGCAGGGCGCGGTCCTGCGCCCGTTCGGCGCGCAGCGCCGTTTCATCGTCCGATTCGCCCAGCAAGCCGAGCCGGGCGCGCCAGTCGATGTCGCGCCCGGCCCACCAGCCGCGCAGCGTGGGCAGGTCGTGCGTGGTGCTCATGGCCGCCGCGCCGGCCGGCCAGCGCGGCGGCGGCAGAAACGGCGCGGGCGCGCCGGGCGCGGAGGGCGGACCGCGCATGAACCACAGCACGTCCATGCCCAGCAGTCCGTGGTCGGCCAGGCGCTCGTCGAACCCTTCCGGCACCGTGCCCAGGTTTTCGCCGATGGCAATGGCGCGGCGCCGCCACGCTTCCAGCGCGACCAGGTTGAGCAGGGTGTCCAGGGGCAGGCGCAGGTAGGCGCCCTCGCGGGCCGCCGCGCCCTCGGGAATCAGCCACAGCCGCGCCATGCCCAGGATGTGGTCGATGCGCACGCCGCCCGCATGCGCGAGGCTGGCGCGCAGCATGGCGAGAAACGCCGCATAGCCGCCCAGGCGCAGGGCGCGCGGCGAGAACGCTGTCAGGCCCCAGTTCTGGCCCAGCGTGTTGTGCAGGTCGGGCGGCGCGCCGATGGACAGGCCGCGCAGCAGCTCGGCCTGCCGGCCCCAGGCCATGCTGCCGTCGGGGCTGTCGCCCACGGCCAGGTCGGCCAGCAGCCCGATGCGCATGCCCGCGCCGCGCGCGGCCCGCTGCGCGCGCTCCAGGCTGTCGGCTGCCAGCCACTGCGTGAATTCGTGGAAGTCGACCTCGCGCGCGTGCGCGGCCGCGTATTCGCCCACGGCGGCGGAACCGGGGTCGCGCAGCGCCTGCGGCCATTGCGTCCAGGGCAGAGGGCTGCCACCGCCATCGCGCTGCGCGGCATGCAGGGCCTCGAATACCGCGTGATCGCGCAGAGGGCGGCCCTGGGCCTCGCGGTAGCGCCGGTACCGCTGGCGCAAGACGGCAGGCGCGGCGTCCACGAAACGCCGGTGGAGCGCGCGCAGCAACTGCTGCCGCCAGCGGCCCGCGGTTTCCCAGTCGATCAGCTCGCCGGCTTCCAGCGCCCGCAGCGAGGACAGTGCGCCGTCGGGCAGGCCGGCCATGGCCGCGCGCAGGGCGGATCCGCCCAGCACGCAGCCGGGTTCGGCGTACAGGGTATTGAGGAACAGACGGCTCGACGGCGAATACGGGCTGTCGCGCCCGGGTTCGGCGGCGAACATCGCATGCACCGGGCTGATGGCGAGCACGTCGGCGCCCTGCGCCGCCGCGGCCTCGGCCAGGGCGCGCAGCGCGCCGAAATGACCGTAGCCTTGCGTGCCGCCGGGGTCGCCGGGCGGCGCGTGGCGCAGGCTGTAGACCTGCGCGCTCAGGCCCCAGCAGCGCGCGGCCGCGCCCGCGAGCATGTCCAGCGCGGGCGCGCGGGGCGGCGCCACGGCCAGCGTCGTTTCGCCCGCGGGCGTGGACAGGGCGTGGTAGCCCGGTTCGTCCGGAACGCGCAGCGCTTCGTCCGGCCGCAGCGTGCCTTCCTCGGCGCGCCCCGATTCGCAGCGGATGCGGTAGCGGCCCGCCGGTCCGGGCACTTCCACCATGCCGCCCGCGCGCGCGACCAGCAGCGGCGGCAGCGAGCGCGCGTCTTCGGCGGCCAGCCGGCGGCGGCTGTCGCGGATCTGCCTCGGGGAACCCGCCGGCAGTTCCAGCGCGGCCAGGATGGCGCGCAGGGTATCGGGCGCCACCCGGCGCGGCTGCCGGCGCGCGTCGGTCCAGTGCTCGGCGATGCCGGCCTGCGCCGCCAGCGCCGACAGCGCCTGGACTTCGGCGCGGGCGTCTTCGGGACCGCGGGCGCTCATGCCTCGGGCTCCCGCAGCAGCCAGACGGCGCTGTCGCCCGGCAGGCTGCCCGTGGCCAGGGCATCGCGAACGCCGGCCAGCGACTCGAAGAGCAGGGCGTCGCCGGACTCGGGCCGGGGCGCCTCCTGCGCTTGTCCGCCCAGATTGGCGTAGAGGGTGAGCACGGCGCCATCGCCCAGCCGCCAGCGGGCCCGCACGGCGTGCCGGCCCAGCGCCTGCGCGCCCAGGCTGGAGGCGCCCGCCAGGCGCGGCACCACGCGCGCCGCCCGCAGCCGCAGCAGCGACTGGTAATAGGCCCGCCAGATCTGCTGGTCGGGCTCGGGCGTCCAGGGATTGCTGGCCTCATAGGTGGCCGGCGCATTCGGGTCCGGCAGCGCGGCGGCCGCGCCCGGCGCGGCGAACTCGGGAAAGCGCGCGAATTCGCGCCGCCGTCCCTCCCGCACCGCGTCGGCCAGGGCGGGATCGGGGTGGCTGGTGAAATACAGGAAGGGCGCGCGCGAACCGTTCTCCTCGCCCATGAAGACGAGGGGAATCTGCGGCGACAGCAATTGCAGCGCCACCGCCGCGCGCAGACGTTCGGGGCTGGCGGCCAGCGCCGTCAGCCGCTCGCCACGGGCGCGGTTGCCGGTCTGATCGTGGTTCTGCAGAAAGAGCACGAAGGCCGTGGGCGGCAGACCGCCGCTAGGCTCGCCGCGCGGCTGGCCGCCGCGGTAGGCCGAGGGCTGTCCCTGGTAGAGCCAGCCTTCGGCCAGGCAGCGCGCCAGCGCCTGCGCCGGTTCGGCGCTGTAATCGGCGTAGTAGCCTCGGCTTTCGCCGGTGAGCAGATGGTGCAGCACGTGGTGGGCGTCGTCGTTCCATTGCGCGCGGTAGTCGCGCCGCAGCAGCGAGGCGCGGTTGTCGTCGTTTTCCAGCACGAGATGCGTGCGGCGCGAGGGCGGCAGGCGCTCGCGCAGGAACTGCGCCAGCTCGTGCAGCCATTCGTGGCCGGCGATGGCGTGCACGGCATCCAGGCGCAGGCCGTCGAAGCGGAATTCGTCCAGCCAGTACAGCGCATTTTCCTTGAAGAAAAGACTGACGGCAGGCTGGCGGAAGTCGATCGCGTCGCCCCAGGGCGTGGGCACGTCGTGGCGGAAGAACGGCGCGGCGTAGGCGGAAAGATAGTTGCCATCGGGTCCGAAATGGTTGTAGACCACGTCCAGCATCATGCCCAGACCCAGTCCATGCGCGGCGTCCACCAGCCGCTTGAGTTCGTCCGGCGTGCCGTAGGCCGCGTCGGGCGCATAGGGCAGCACGCCGTCGTAGCCCCAGTTGCGCGGGCCGGGGAAATCGGCGATAGGCATGAGTTCCACCATGGTGATGCCTAGCTGCGCCAGCTCGGGCAGGCGCGCTTGCACGCCCGTGAAACCGCCGGCCAGACCCGGGTGCACTTCGTAGATCACCGTTTCTTCCCAGGGCCGGCCGGTCCAGGACGGATGCCGCCAGCGGTAGCCGGCGGGGTCGACCACCACGCTGGCGCCGTGCACGTCGCCGTCCTGCAGGCGCGAGGCAGGGTCCGGCGCCAGCGTGGCGGCGTCCAGGCGGTAGCGGTAACGCGTGCCCGGCCCGCATCGCACGTCGGCCTGCACGTAGCCTTGGGCGTCGCGGCGCAGCGCGATGGGCGGACGGCCTTCGATCTCCAGGGCCAGGCCCGGCGGGGCGGTGGGCGCCCACAGGCGGAACCGCGTCGTCCCGCCGCCCAGCGGCAGCGCGCCATGGGCATACGAATAGGCGGGCGGAGCCGCCGCGCCGGCGGAACGCATGCTCATGGCGCCGCTCCCTGCACCTTGGCCGCCGACAGCAGCACCACGCTGCGGGGGCCCACCGGAACCCGTGCGTCGGACAGGGGCGCGGCCGGCGCGAGGGTGCCGCTGTCCAGTTCGCGTATCCAGTGCTCGGCGGGCTGCGGCAGCAGAAAGGTCGCGGCCTCGTGGCCGGGATTGAGCAGCAGCAGTGTGATGTCCACGCTGCTGTCTTCGCGCCGCGCCGCGCGGCGCAGGGCCAGGGTGCGCTCCTCGGGATTCTGCCAGGCGGCTTCGTCCAGCGCCTGGCCTTCGGTGTCGAACCAAGACATGGCGGGCACGCCCGGACTGAGCTCCTCGGCGGCGTTGCCGTAGCGGGCGGCGCGCAGGCTGGGGTGGGCGCGCCGCAGGGCGATGAGGCGGGCGACGAAGCGCGACAGCTCGCGTCCCGCGTCGCTTTGCGCCTGCGTCCAGTCGAGCCAGGAAAGCGGGGCGTCCTGGCAGTAGGCGTTGTTGTTGCCTTCCTGGCTGTTGCCGAATTCGTCGCCCGCCAGCAGCATGGGCGTGCCATCCGAGAGGTACACCGTGGCGAGCATGGCGCGCTGCAGCAGCACGCGGGTCTGCAGGATGTCGGGATCGTCGGTGGGGCCTTCCTCGCCCCAGTTGTGGCTGTAGTTTTCGCCATGGCCGTCCTGGCCGTTCTCGCCGTTGGCTTCGTTGTGGCTGCCGTCGTAGCTCACGATGTCGGCCAGCGTGAAGCCGTCATGCGAGGCCACGTAGTTCACCGCGGCCCAGGGGCGGCGGTGGCGGTGATCGAAGAAATCGCGCGAGCCGCACAGGCGCGCCGCCATCTCGCCCCGCATGCCTTCGTCGCCGCGCCAGTAGCGGCGCGTGGCGTCGCGGAACTTGTCGTTCCATTCGGCGAACCCGGGCGGATGATGGCCGAGCTGGTAGCCGTCGGGGCCCACGTCCCAGGGCTCGGAAATCAGCTTCAGCCGCGACAGCATCGGATCCTGCAGCACCGCGTCGAAGAAGCCCGAGCCGGGGTCGAAACCCGTGCCCTCGCGGCCCAGGGTTGCGCCCAGGTCGAAGCGGAAACCGTCCACGCCATAGGAGGCGGCCCAGTAGCGCAGCGAGTCGGTCACCATCTGCAGCACGCGCGGGTGCGAGACATTGACCGTATTGCCGCAGCCGGTGTCGTTGATGTAGTAGCGCTCGTCGCCCGGCACCAGCCGGTAGTAGCTGGCGTTGTCCAGACCGCGCCAGGAGAGCGTCGGCCCCAGTTCGTTGCCTTCGCAGGTGTGGTTGTAGACCACGTCCAGGATCACCTCGATGCCGGCGGCGTGCAGCCGCCGTATGGCGCGGCGCAACTCGTTGGGCCCCTGGCCGACGTAGGCGGGCTCGGGCGCGAAGAAGGAGAGCGTGCTGTAGCCCCAGTAGTTGCGCAGGCCCCGTTCGAGCAGGAAGCGGTCCTGCAGGAACGCGTGCACCGGCATGAGCTCCACGGCGCTCACGCCCAGGCGCTGCAGGTGCTCGATGAAGCGCGGATCGGCCAGGGCGGCGCAGGTGCCGCGCAGCGGCTGGCGCAGGTCCTCGCGCTGCATGGACACGCCGCGCACGTGCATTTCGTAGAGGGTGGTGTCGGTCCAGGGCGTGCGGGGCGCCATGCTGTCGCCCCAGTTGAAGGGCGCTTCCTCGGTGACCACGGCCTTGGGCATGCAGGGCGCGCTGTCGCGGCGGTCCAGGCTGAGGTCGGCCCGGGCGTGGTTGATGCGGTAGCCGAACAGCGCGTCGCTCCAGTGCAGCGGCCCGGTGAGCTGCTTGGCGTAGGGGTCCAGCAGCAGCTTGTGCGGATTGAAGCGGTGGCCGTTGCGCGGGTCGTAGGGGCCGTGCGCCCGGTAGCCGTAGATCAGCCCGGGCTGCGCGTCGGGCAGGTAGCCGTGCCAGATCTCGTCGGTGCATTCCGGCAGCGTGAAGCGGCGCAGCTCCTTGCGCGCCTTGGGGTCGAACAGGCACAGCTCGATGCGCGTGGCGTGGGCCGAGAACACGGCGAAGTTCACGCCCAGGCCGTCGCTGGAAGCGCCGAGGGGGTAGGGCTTGCCGCCCTGGATGCGGTGCAGTTGGGTGGGATCCATGGGAATTCAGCCTGTCAAGAGTCGCCCTGGCCTAGGTGGAGCAGGAAAAGGGCCGAGAGCGGCGGCAGGGTCAGCGAAAGCGCCTGCGGGTGCCCGTGAGCGTGCGTGTCGCGGGTGTTCGCGCCGCCCTGGTTGCCCATGCCCGAGCCGCCGTAGCAGACGGCGTCGGTATTGATGCGCTCCACCCAGCGCCCGTGGCGCGGCACGCCGACGCGGTAATCGTGGCGCGCCACGGGCGTGAAATTGCAGACGGCGAGCAGCTGCTGGGCGCCGTCGGTGCGCACGAAAGCCAGCACGCTGTTGTCGTGGTCGTCCATCACGGCCCACGAGAAGCCGGCCGGGTCGGCGTCCAGGCGGTGCAGGGCGGGCAGTTCCGCATAGAGGGCGTTGAGATCGGCCACCAGCCGCTGCATGCCGCGGTGGCCGGGCGCGTCCAGCAGGTTCCAGTCGAGGTGGGCGTCGTGGTTCCATTCGGCGGGCTGCGCCAGCTCGCCGCCCATGAACAGCAGCTTCTTGCCCGGATGCGCCCACATGAAGCCCAGGTAGGCCCGCAGATTGGCCAGGCGCTGCCACGCGTCGCCGGGCATCTTGCCCAGCAGCGACCCCTTGCCGTGCACCACCTCGTCGTGCGAGAGCGGCAGGATGAAGCGCTCGCTGTAGGCATAGACCATGCCGAACGTGACGTCGTGATGGCGGTACTTGCGGTGAATGGGGTCGTGCGCCATGTAGTGCAGCGTGTCGTGCATCCAGCCCATGTTCCATTTGTAGTGAAAGCCCAGCCCGCCCTGATCCGCCGGCGCGGTCACGCCGGGCCAGGCGGTGGATTCCTCGGCCACCATGATGGCGTCGGGGTGCTCCGCGCGCACGGCGCTGTTGAGCTCCTGCAGGAACTGCACGGCCTCCAGGTTTTCGCGGCCGCCGTAGCGGTTGGGAATCCACTGGCCCGGCGCGCGGCTGTAGTCGCGGTAGAGCATGGACGCCACGGCGTCCACCCGCAGGCCGTCCACGTGGAAACGCTCCAGCCAATGCATGGCGCTGGCGATCATGAAGGCCTTCACCTCCGTGCGGCCGAGGTTGTAGACCATGGTGTGCCAGTCGGGGTGGTAGCCTTCGCGCGGGTCTTCGTACTCATAGAGCGCGCTGCCGTCGAAACGCGCCATGCCGTGGGGATCGTCCGGAAAGTGGGCGGGCACCCAGTCGAGAATGACGCCGATGCCGGCGGCATGGCAGGCGTCGACGAAGCGCGCGAAGGCGGCCGGCGGCCCCAGCCGGGCGGACGGCGCGAACATGCCCAGCGGCTGGTAGCCCCAGGAGCCGCCGAAAGGGTGCTCCATGACGGGCATGAGCTCCACATGCGTGAAACCGAGCGACTTGGCGTAGGCGGGCAGCCGGGCGGCGAGCCGGTCCCAGGCGCATTCCCCGCCGTCGGACGGGGCCCAGGAGGCGGCGTGCACTTCGTAGATGGAAATGGGCGCCTCGGGCGCCTGCCTGACGCCGCGTTCCTGCATCCATGTGTCGTCGCGCCAGGCGTAGGGCGCGGGGTCGTCCACCACCGAGGCGGTGGCCGGCGGCGCCTCGCTGCGCCGCGCCATGGGGTCCGCCTTGAGTAGCTGGACGCCGTCGCGCGTGGTCAGCGCGTACTTGTAGCGGGCGCCGGGCGCCACGCCCGGAATGAAAATCTCCCATACCCCGGCCGCGTGGCGCAGGCGCATCGCGTGGCGGCGCGCGTCCCAGCCGTTGAAGTCGCCCACCACGGCCACGCGGGCGGCATTCGGCGCCCACACCGCGCAGCGCAGCCCGTCCACGCCGTCCACCCGGGCCAGACGCGCGCCCAGCTCGCCCGCGGCGCGGCGCCACGAGCCCTGCGCCAGCTCGCGCAGCGCCGCGTCATCCAGCAGCGGGCCGAAGGCATAGGGGTCCGCGGTGATCTGCTCCGCGTCGGGCCAGCGGATGGCAAGGCGGTACGAGCTGCCGTCGCCCGGCCGCGCCCAGGGCGCCGGGCCGGCATACAGCCCCGGATCCTGCGCGGCGAGCGGGTGCCGCGCGCCGGTTTCGTCCAGCACGTCCACGCCCAGCGCGCCGGGCGCGAAAACCCGCACCTGGCCGCCGTGCGGGCCCAGCACGGAAAAGGGATCGTTGTGCGCGCCGCAGGCCAGGGCGGCCAGCGCGCCGGGTTCGAGGTCGGTAAAGGCTGCGGCTGACGTCATTGGGCGTTTCCTTGCGCGTCGATGGCGGCCGACATCAGGGTGTCGCGGGCAAGCTCGGTCAGCGCGCAGAGCGGGATCGAGATCCAGTCGGGACGGTGGCGGGCTTCATAGCTGACCTCATACGCCGCTTTCTCGATCTGCGCCAGCCGCAGCATGGCGGACTCCTGCTCGCCGTCCAGGGCGAGAGAGCTCGCCCGCGCGCCGCGATAGCCTTCCAGGAAGGCTTCGCTGGCGCGGCGGCGAAAGCGCGCCAGCAGCGCATCGCGCAGCTCCGCCGGCGCATTGGGCGCGCCCGGCGTGTCGGGCGCGCCGGCGGCCGCGTCCAGCGGCGCGCCGCCCACGGTTTCGCTGCGGGCCGCGGCCGCGGCGGCGTAGTCCAGCGAGCGCAGCATGCCCGCCACGTCCTTGCAGGGCGAGGCCAGGGCGCGCCGCGATTCCAGGTTGTTGATGGGCTCGCCTTCGAAGTCGATGAGATAGGCGTCGGTCTGCGCCACCAGCACCTGCCCCAGGTGGAAGTCGCCATGCACGCGCACGCGCAGCGTGCCGGCCTCGGCGCGCGCCAGCCGCGCCACCCGTTCGGCCAGGCGCTCGCGGTGCTCGAAGAACCACTCGGCGCATGCCTGCGAGGGCGTCTCCAGCCGGCCGAGCGCCTGGCGCAGGTCTTGCGCGGCCTGCTCCAGCAGGCCCTGCACCTGGGCCGCGTGCGCGGCCGCGTCGTCGGGCGTGCAGGCGTGCGGACGGAACGCCGGGTCGTCGGTGGGCGTGGCCAGCACGTTGTGCAGCTCGGCCAGGCGCTGGCCGATGGTGGCGGCCATGACCGCATAGCCCTCCATGCCGGCCTCGAATTCGTCGGCGCTCTGGCCCACGAGCAAGGCGTTGGCCAGCGTGCGCTTGAGGTAGTCCAGCGTCCAGCCCCAGGCGTCGCCTTCGTTGACCACGTACTGATGGGCCACCGCCAGCGTGTAGGGTACGCCGTCCGCGTCCACGCGCTGCACTTCGCCCAGCAGCGCGGGCACGTTGGCATAGCCGGCGCGCGTCAGGTGGCGCGTCATTTCGGCCTCGGGCGAGACGCCGCCGCGCACGGTGCGGATCAGCTTGAAAATGAGTTTGCCGTCCACGATCACCGAGCTGTTGGTCTGTTCCGCGCTGATCCACTGCATCGACGGCGGCTCGTCCAGCTCCACCGATTGCAGGCCGGCCTCCGGCAGGAACCGGATGACGCCGGGCTTGTCGCCCGGCTTGCCGGCGTCGCGGCCGTCCAGCTCGCGGCCGGCGCGCAGCGCCCGGACGATGTCGAGCACGAACTCCTCCTGCAGGAAGGCGTCGGCCAGCACGCCGACCTCGGCGCCGCGCCGCACCCGCGCGATGGGGTATTGCACCGCCGCGGCCTCGTCCCACACCAGCATGAAGGGCGCCTGGGCGCGCGCGCCGCCGTCGCCGTCCGCCGGCTCCAGCTCGGCCCAGTAATACTCGCCCCGGCCCTGGGTGAAGGGCGTGGCGTAGACCAGGCGCGCGCGCCGGGGCGGCGTGCTGGCCGGATACCAGCGCTGGCGCGCGAGGTACTGCGGCAGCACTTCGGTTTCCAGGGTGTTGCGCGAGCCGTCGGTCAGCACCGCGCCGCCGCGCGAGCGCAGCACCAGCGTGGGCAGCTCGGGCATCTGCTGCGGCGCGCTGGCGTGCCAGTCCGGCGGCGCGGCGTCCTGGCTCAGGTCCATCCAGTAGAACGCGTAGGGCGGCAGCGTCAGCAGGTAGGGCAGCTCGCCGATGGCGGGGAAGGGCGTGCCTCCCAGCATTTCCACCGGCACCCGGCCGGCGAATTCCTGCAGGTGCAGCTCCACCGGCTGCGCCGCGTTGGACAGGTTGGCCACGCACAGAATGGTGGTTTCTCGCCACTGCCGCAGATAGGCCAGGATCTTGCGGTTGCCGGCAAAGATGAAGCGCAGCGCGCCGCGCCCGAAGGCGTGGCTCTGGCGCCGCTGCGCCAGCAGGCGCCGCGTCCAGTTGAGCAGCGAATGCGGGTCGCGCTGCTGCGCCTCCACGTTGACGGCCTCATAGCCGTACAGCGGCCCCATCAGCACGGGCAGCGGCAGGCGCTCGGGGTCGGCGCGCGAGAAGCCGCCATTGCGGTCGGGCGACCACTGCATCGGCGTGCGCACGCCGTCGCGGTCGCCCAGGTGCACGTTGTCGCCCATGCCGAGCTCGTCGCCGTAGTACAGCACCGGCGTGCCGGGCATGGACAGCAGCAGGCTGTTCATCAGTTCCACCCGCCGCCGGTCGCGCTCGAGCAGGGGCGCGAGGCGGCGCCGTATGCCCAGGTTGATGCGCGCGCGCGGATCGGCGGCGTACACGTTCCACAGGTAGTCGCGCTCGCGGCTGGTCACCATTTCCAGCGTCAGCTCGTCGTGGTTGCGCAGGAAGATGGCCCATTGGCAGGTTTCCGGGATGTCGGGCGTCTGCTTGATGATGTCGGTGATGGGAAAGCGGTCTTCCTGCGCGATGGCCATGTACATGCGCGGCATCAGCGGAAAATGGAACGACATATGGCATTCGTCGCCGGCGCCGAAGTACTCCTGCGCGTCTTCCGGCCACTGGTTCGCCTCGGCCAGCAGCATGCGCCCCGGATACTCGGCGTCGATCACCGCGCGGATCTGCTTGAGCACCGCGTGCGTCTCGGGCAGGTTCTCGTTGTTGGTGCCTTCGCGCTCCACGAGGTAGGGCACGGCGTCCAGCCGCAGGCCGTCCACTCCCATGTCCAGCCAGTAGCGCATGACCGACAGTACTTCCTTGAGCACCTGCGGGTTGTCGTAGTTGAGGTCGGGCTGGTGCGAATAGAAGCGGTGCCAGTAATAGGCGTTGGCCACCGGGTCCCAGGTCCAGTTCGAGGTCTCGGTGTCGCAGAAGATGATGCGCGTGCCGGCGTAGGCCTTGTCGTTGTCCGACCATACGTAGTAGTTGCGCGCGGCCGAGCCCGGCCTGGCGCGGCGCGCGCGCTGGAACCACGGATGCTGGTCGGAGGTGTGGTTGACCACCAGTTCGGTAATCACGCGCAGCCCGCGCGCGTGCGCCGCGCGGATCAGCTTGCGCACGTCGCCCACCGTGCCGTAGTCGGGGTGCACGCCGCGGTAGTCCGCGATGTCGTAGCCGTCGTCGCGCCGCGGCGACGGGTAGAACGGCAGCAGCCAGATCGTATTGACGCCCAGCCCGGCGATATAGTCCAGCTTGGAGATCAGGCCGGGCAGGTCGCCCACGCCGTCGTCGTTGGAATCGAAGAACGATTTCACGTGCAACTGGTAGATGACGGCGTCTTTGTACCAGAGGGCGTCGTCCAGGGGGGCTTGGGTTTCGCTGATCATGATGCCACGCGGTTCAGCCGCCCAGCGACAGGCGCCACAGGCGGTAGGGTTGATCGGGGGAGAGGACGACGCGGCGCGTCTTGCCGCGCCAGGTCTCGCGCGTTTCGGCCAGCAGGTCTTCCGCGGCCAGTTCGCCGGTGTCGGGCTGGCCGAACAGCCACAGCGGCGCTTCTATCCAGGCTTCCTGCGCGCCGTGCGGGTCCAGGCTGATGGCGGCCAGCACCACATTCCCCAGGCCCGGCGTGGCCTTGTAGAAAGCCAGCACCCGGCCGTTGCCGCTTTCCGTCGGCGTATAGCCGCGGTGGGTCTGCAAGGCGGGGTTGGCGCGGCGGATGAGGTTCAGCCGGGTGATTTCGGCGCGGATATTGCCCGGGGCATGCCAGTCGCGCTGGCGCAGCTCGTACTTCTCTGCGTCGAGGTACTCTTCCTTGCCGGGCAGCGCGGCCGATTCGCACAGCTCGAAACCGCTGTACAGGCCCCACAGGCCCGAGCCGGCCGCCGCCAGGGCGGCGCGGATGAGAAAGCCGGGCCGCCCCGAGGTCTGCAGGAACACGGGGTTGATGTCCGGCGTGTTCACGAAGAAGTTCGGACGGAAGAAGTCGGCCGCCGGCGGGGCCGACAGCTCGCGCAGGTAGTCGTCGAGCTCTTCCTTGTCGTTGCGCCACGTGAAGTAGGTGTACGACTGGGTGAAGCCGATCTTGGCCAGCCGGTACATCATCTTCGGCCGGGTGAACGCTTCCGACAGGAAGATCACGTCCGGGTGGCGGGCGTGGACCTCGGCGATCATCCATTGCCAGAACGGCAGGGGTTTGGTGTGCGGATTGTCCACGCGGAAGATGCGCACGCCGTGCTCCACCCAGAACAGCACCACGTCGCGCAGGGCCCGCCACAGCGGCAGCCGGCGCATGTGCCGGCCGGTGGCGCCGTAGAAGGCCACGTTGACGATGTCCTCGTATTTCTTGGGCGGGTTTTCTGCATAGCGCAGCGAGCCGTCCGGCCGCCAGGAGAACCAGTCCGGGTGCTGGGCCAGCCAGGGGTGGTCGGGCGAACACTGGATGGCGTAGTCCAGGGCGAGCTCCATGCCGTGGGCCGCGGCGGCATCCACCAGCCGCAGGAAGTCGTCCAGCGTGCCCAGCGCGGGCTCGATGGCGTCATGCCCGCCATTCGCCGAGCCGATGGCGTAGGGGCTGCCGAGGTCGCCGGGCTCGGCCCGCAGACTGTTGTTGCGCCCCTTGCGGTTGCGCTCGCCGATGGGATGGATGGGCGGCATGTACAGCACGTCGAATCCCATGTCGCGGATGTCGGGCAGCCGCGCGATCACGTCGTCGAAGGTGCCGTGGCGGCCGGGTTCGCGCGCCTGCGAACGCGGGAAGAGCTCATACCAGCTGGCAAAGCCCGCTTCGCGCCGGTCGACCCACAACGGAAAGGGCACGGGGCTTTCCGTCTCGAAGGAGCGTTCGGCCGCTACCCGCATCGCCTGCGCCAGCCCCTCTTCGAGCAGCGCGGGAATGCGGCTTTCGGCGGAATGCGCGGCGTCGTCCTCGAACATCGCCAGCGTCTCGGCCAGCCGCCGCCGCGCATCGTCGTCGTTCAGGTCACCGGCGCGGGCCAGGGCCGC
The DNA here is from genome assembly GCF_943737005.1 of Achromobacter sp. Marseille-Q4962. GTDB lineage: Bacteria > Pseudomonadota > Gammaproteobacteria > Burkholderiales > Burkholderiaceae_B > Achromobacter. The sequence continues at coordinate 31,922 of NZ_CALSFU010000024.1, forward strand.
GCGCAGCAGCGCCAGGCCTTCCTGCACTTCCAGGCCGACGTCGGCGCCGGCGCGGTGCTTCACTTCCAGCTCATGGCGGAAGCTTTCCCACGCATCCAGCCACGCGCAGACGGCGAATTCGTGCGGGCCGACGCGGTGCGGCCGGAAACTCGCCTCCCAGCGGTCGTTGGATTCGTGGCGCATGGGCTCGGCGCGCCAGCGCGTCTCGTCGACGGCGCGCCAGCGCAGTTCGGCGGCGATCCGGTCATGGCCGTCCATATAGATGTCGGCCTGCACGGTGACGCGTTCGTGGGCGATGCACTTCACCGCGAAAGCGCCGCCGTCCACCGACGGCGTCACCTGCTCGATGACGATGCGCGCGGCGGCGCCGCCCTCGGTGCGCGGCCGCGCCCGGGGGCCCGGTTCGTGCACCGGCTCGGCGGGCGCCAGCATGAAAAGCGCGCAGCCGCCCGGGGGCAGCCTGTCGTCCCGCAGGCGGCGATGGGGCGGCGCGTCGTCGCGGGACACCCGGCCGGCGGGCAGCAGCGGGGCGATGGCGTCCCAGTCGATCGCCGCGGCGTCCGCGCCGCGGGGGTTGACGGCCAGCGCCGCCGCGCCGCCGTTGCGCGAGGCCCGCAGCAACACCGTGGCCCGCCCGTCGCGCCCGCCCAGCATGTGCAGCGGGCCGCGCAGGCGGGCCTGTTCCATCCAGCGCCGGGCCCCGGCCAGCTCTTCCGACGGCTCGCCGCCTTCCTCGAGCAGCAGCGCGTCGCCGGCCAGGGCGGCGCACCACACGGCCCGCGCGTCGGCCTGCTGCGCCGGCGACAGCGCGGCGATCACCGCCGCCGCGCCGCGCAGCCGCGCGTCCTCGTCGGCGAACCAGGACGATTTGTAATCCCACCAGGGCAGGGACGACACCAGGCCGTCGAAACGCGCCTCGCGCAGCGCCGTCGCCGCCGGGGCCGGCAGGCCCGGCGTCCAGGCCAGCAGCGCCACGTCCTCGCGCGCATTGCGCAGCGCCGTGTTCAGCGCCAGCCATTGGGCGGCCTCCAGGCTGTCGGGCGCGTGGAACAGGAATCCCGCCACGCCATGGGCCGTCCACCCCGCCAGGCGTTCCGCCCACGCTTGCACGAAACCGGGCGGCGCGGGTCCCTGGCGCAGGGCCAGCATGTCCAGGTCTTCGGCCGGCAGGCGTGGGTCGCGGGCGGGGAATTCCGCGCGCGGCTGATACCAGCCCGGCCCGCGCGTGGCGGCCACGGCCTGCCGCGCCACCCGGTCCAGCCGCAGCTCCACCATCAGCGCCAGCCCGTGCGCCGAGGCCGCGCGCGCCGCCGCGGCGAACCACTGCGCAATGGGCGCGGGGGCGCCCTCGAGCAGGGCCGTGTCGGCGTCCGCCGGTGCGCTCGCGGCGGCGCCCGAGGCTCCGATCCAGGGCGCGGGCAGCATCAGCGCGGTCGCGCCCTGCGCGCGCGCGCGGGCGCACAGCGCGGCGTCCGGCGGGCCGTCCCGCGCTTCGAGGCGGACGCTGCACGCCGCAGGGGCTGGCACGTTCGGGGCCATCGAGGGCTGGGCGGGAGACACCGGGCGCTCCTTGTGCAATGGCGGTCCTTACAACGATGCCGCGGCCGGCCGGGAAGAAGCCGCGTGCCGGCGCGGCGCCAGCACGGACCCGCCGGCCAGCGACGCGGACGCGGCCGGCATGGGCAGCAGCTTGGGCCCGGCCGGATGAGATCCGGCCAGGGTGCGGTAGAGATTCGCGTACAGCGTTACCGCGGACCGCCAACTGAAGTCGGCCGTCATGGCATTGCGCTGCATGGCGCGCCACAGCACGTGCTGGCCGCGCAGGGCGAGCGCCCGGTCGACGGCGCCGGCCATGGCCTCGGGGCTGTCGCCGTCGAACAGAAAGCCGTTGGCGCCGGCCATGGCCGACAGCGGGGCGCGCGGGCCCGGATCCTCGATCGTGTCCGCCATGCCGCCCACGCGCGAGCCGATGGGCAGGGCGCCGTAGCGCATGGCGTAGAGCGGCGTCAGGCCGAAGGGTTCGAAGCGGCTGCCGTGCAGCAGCAGGTCGGTGCCGGCATGCAGCTGGTGGGCGGTGGCTTCGTCGTAGCCGATGTGCGCGCCGCAGCGCCCCGGGTAGGCGCGCTCCAGCGCCCGCAGGCGCTGCTCGAAGCGGCGTTCGCCCTGTCCGAGTATGGCGACCTGCAGGTCGGGATGGCGATCGAGCGCGGCGGGCAGCACCTGCGCGGCCACGTCGGCCATCTTCTGTTCGGTCAGGCGGCTGCCCATGGCCAGGACGGTGGCGTCGGGCCGCACGGCCAGCCCGAACGCCTTCTGCAGCGCGGCCTTGCACAGCGCCTTGTTGCCCAGGTCGCGGGGGCCGAAGCGGAGATCGCCGAGATGCGGATCGCGCACGGGATTCCACAGCACCGGGTCGATGCCGTTGGGAATCGGCAGCAGGTCCGCCCCGCGGGCGCGCAGCAGGCCGTCCAGTCCGCAGCCGAAGGCGGGCGTGAGGATTTCCCGCGCATAGGTGCGGCTCACGGTGGTGACGCGGTCGGCGTAGCGGATGCCGGCCTTCATGAAGTTCAGGCGCCCCCACGCGACCAGGCCATCTTCGTTGCACCAGGCGGCGTCGATGCCGAACCCGGCCGCGTCTTCGACGGGAAACTGGCCCTGGAACGCCAGGTTGTGGATGGTGAGTATGCTGCGCACGCCGTTGACGCCCGCCGCGCGCAGCAACAGGGGCACGAGCGCGGCGTGCCAGTCGTGCGCATGCACCAGATCGGGGCGGGGCAGCCCGCCCGCGCCCTGGGCGATGCGCACCGCCGCGTGCGCCAGCGCCGCATAGCGCAGGCCGTTGTCGGGATATTCCGCGCCGCATTCGTCCGCGTACAGGCCGGCGCGGTCGTAGAGCGCATCGTTTTCGAGCAGCAGGAACGATATGCCGGAGCGCGGGCACGCGCCCTGGAGCAGCCTGGCCGGCCCGCCGGGCATCGGCGCGAACTCCGCGGCCACGCGCACCCGCTGCAACTGACGGCGCACGCCCCGATAGGCGGGCAAGAGCACGGTTACCGCGATGTCGGCCTCATCGAGCGCGCGCGCCATGCCGGTGATGGCATCGCCCAGCCCGCCGGTCTTTGCCAGGGGAAACGCTTCTGCGGCTACTATCAATATCGTGGTCGTCGCCATGCTTGCTCCCGGTTGTCGCCGGGCGGCTCGAAAAAAATGGGGGCCGCCCACTGCAGTGCCGCTCCTGCAGCAAGCGCCGTGCCCGGAATGTTTCAGCACGGCGCCAAGCCGGCGCGCGGGCGCGGCAGGGCTGCCGTTGTTGCCGCCGTTGTAATTTTGGGAGCGGCCCGCGCGCCGGCGGACGGTTCCGGGCACGCGGATTGCTGGCGGCGCGGAAAGTTCCCTCCATCGCTCTCGACGGGCAAGGAGTCCATCATGACGAACCGATCCCAACCCCAGACCCAGACGCCCGGCCCGGGCCGGCCGTCGTCCGTCCCCGACCAGAGCCCTGCGGAAGGGCCCCATCCCAGCGCTACCACGCGCGTGCCGGACTCGAACGGAAGATGGCCGCCCGACAGCCTGCCCAACCCCATGCCGGGCCTGGACCCGCAGCAGACCCCGGGCATCGACCGCCTGGGCGAGGCGGGCGAGCGTCAGCGCGCATGGATGCGGGCCGGGCGCGAGCTCTGACGGCCCGCCGGCCGCCGCGCCGGCGGCAGCGGATACCCCGATGCACAGATCCCGATTCAAGGAGCAGCCATGGACAGGCATGCATGGACGAACAAATTGCGCCGCGACGACGACGCCACGCGCGTGCTGCGCGAGCTGGCCTCCAGCGTGGAGGCGCTGCTGCACAGCACGGCCGGCTACGGCGACGACGTGGAGGCCGCGCGCGGACGGCTGAGGCGACGCCTCGAATCGGCGCGCGAGCACGCGCGGCACTGGGAAGACGCGGCCCTGGAGCGCGCGCGGCGAGTGTCGCGCGCCACGGACGGCTATGTGCACGAGAACGCCTGGAAAACCATGGCCGGCGCCGCGCTCATAGGATTGCTGGCGGGCATTTGCCTGGGGTCGGGCGGCCGGCGCTGACGCCATCCGAGGGAAGGCGCGTGGGGCGCGCGGACGGCCGGCGGGGAGCGGCTCGGAATCGGTCTGCTTCATCCTTCTTGTGCATTGCCGCCCGCCCGGATTTACCGCAGCATGTCAGGTTTATGTCCGCAAGAATGCGGGCGCTCTCATACCGACCATCATGGCCGCACACACGCAAGCGCCTTCCGGCAAGGGCTCGTTCCTGGGTTCGCTGCTCGCCGCCGTTCTCATGCTGGCCGCGATCGCGGCCGTGCTGGCTTTCGCGGCCACCCGCGTGGTGCAGCAGCGCGTGGCCGCTGCGCTGGGGCCGCGCGCGGCCATCGGCGACATCAGCGTGGGCTGGCGGCGCGTGGAGCTGTCCAACGTGACCATCCAGGGCGCGGCCGGCGAGGCGCCGGTTCGCGCGCGGCGGGTGGCGCTCACGCCGCGCTGGACGTCGTTTCTCCAGGACGAGGCGGTGTTCGACCACATCCTCATCGAGGGTTTCGAATTCACCGTGCTGCGCGCGGCGGATGGCGACATGCAGATCGCGCCGGCCTTGCAATCCTCCCTGAAGCTGCGCGCCGGCGGCAGCGAGCCGGGCCGCGGACGCGGCATGCGGGCGGAGCAGGTGGAGCTGCGCGGCGGCCGGCTCGATTTCCTCGACGCCGTCATTGCGCGGCCTGCCCACCGCATTCCCTTCGAGGCGGTGCAGGCCCGCCTGGCCCCGCTGGCGCTGCCGGCCGAGGGCCAGCGCGCCCGCATCGAATTCGACGGCGTGGTGTCCGCCGGCCCGGCGGGCAACCGCGGTGGCCCCGCCAGGGTGCGCGCGCGCGGTTGGGTGGTCCCGGGCGGCTCGGACGCCGACATGCAGGTCGCGGTGCGCAACCTGGACATCCGCCACGCCGCGCCCTATCTGGCCGAGAACGGCGCCGCCTCGCTGGCGGGCGGGGCCATGGACCTGGACATGAAAACCGTGGTCGACCAGCGCGAGCTGCGCGCCCACGGCGCCGTCACCCTGCACCGGCTGCAATTCGCGGGCGAGGGTCAGCTGTTCTCGCTGCCGCGCGAGGCGGTGCTCGCCGCCCTCAAAGACCGCCAGGGCGACGTGCGCCTGACGTTCGCGCTCTCCGGCAACCTGGACAACCCCCGCTTTTCGGTCACGCGCGGATTCTCCGCGCAGATTGCCAGCGGCCTGGGCAGGGCCATCGGCGTGGGAGCGGAGGGCGCGGCCGAAGGCGTGGGCAGCGCCGTGAAGAACCTGGGCGAGGCCATTTCCGATCTGTTTGGCCAGTAGCCCCGCCGGACCCGCGGTTCAGCGCCGGAGTCAGGCCGGAATCAGGGCACGACGCGCGGAACGCCCATCCGCGCGCCCATCACCATCTCGGTAATCCAGTTCACCAGTATCGACGTGTATGCGCGCTGCGAGGCCTTGTCGCTCAGCGCGTGGTCGGCCCCGTCCACGATGCGGTGCGTCAGCGAATGCGAGCGGCGAAACGCCGCGCGGTAGCTCATGATGGTGGAGTGCGGGATATAGGTGTCGTGCTCCGATTCCACGATCAGCACGTCGCCCGGAAAGGTGGCGCAGGCCGCCAGCGCCCGGTTCTCTTCCGGCTCCACGCGTCCGCTGCGGTAGGCGCGCAGCGTTTCGCGGTTGAGCTGGTTCTTGGGCAGCAGCCATTCGTCGTCCCGGTAGAGCGCCGGCACGTGCAGCGCCAGCCAGCGCACCCGGCGCAGGCTGCTCAGGATGGCGGCCAGGTAGCCGCCGTAGCTGCTGCCCACCACCGCCACCGAGCCGGTATCCAGCGAAGGGTGCGCGGCCAGCCGGTCATAGGCCGCCATGACGTCGCGCAGATTGTCGTCGCGCGACACCTCGCGCTGGCACGCCTGCGTGGCGGCATGGCCGCGCAGGTCGAAGGTGAGGCAGATGCAGCCCAGGGCCGCGATGCCCTTGGCGCGGGCCAGGTCGAATCGCTGGCTGCCGCCCCAGCCATGGATGAACAGCACGCCCGGCACCTTGGTGTCCGGCGTGAGAAAGGTGCCGGCCAGCTGCTGCCCGGCCACCTCGATTTCGATGCCTTCACTGAGCGCGGCCATGCGTGTCCTCCAGAATGCCGCCAGACTTGGTAATGAATCCCACCGTGGAATCCTGTCCCCGGTAGATGCGCTGCTGCGCGCTGGGCTCGGGCGCGTCGGGTCCGTAGCGCTCGCAGGTCATGGCGCGCACCGAGGCGAGCGCGGGCGAGAGCGCGAATGCCTGCATGGCGGCCAGTTCGGCCACGCTGGCGCCGCCCAGGCGCCACGACTGCTCCAGCACGCCGCAGCGCGCTTGGCCGTCGGCCGAACGGCCCAGCGCCACGTCGTAGTTCCGCCGCGACGCGTAGAACTGCGGGTAAATCGTCGAGACGGCGGTGTCGTAGCGGCAGGCCAGGGCCAGGACGCGCCGCTCGTTCTCCGACAGGGGCAGGGCGCGCAGATGATCGAAACCGCCGCGCGCGCACAGCAGCGTGGAGCCGCCATAGACCTGCGCGCCCTTGTTGTCGCGCGTGAGGCTTTGGGTTCCCACATAGGAAATCTCCAGCCTGCCCACGCGCGCCCAGCCCACGCTGTAGGTTTCGACGTCTTCCAGATCCTCCTCCAGCACCAGTCCCAGACGCCGCACCTGCGCGGGCGCCAGCCGCTTGAGCGCGGCTTCCAGTTCCTGCTCGCTGCGCACCACCTGCTGGCCGCGCCCCGCGTTGGCGTCGGGCGGCTTCAGGCGCACGGCTCCCTGCCGCAGCAGGCGCGAGCCGGCGCGGGCCGCGTCTTCGAGCGTGAAGGCGGAATAGCCGCGCAGCACCACGTCTTCGAGCTGCGCGGCCAGGTCGCGCGACCAGCCCGCCGGCGCCTTGGCGCGCGCATCCACCAGGCCGTGCGTGATGGACTTGCCGGCCAGGTAGGCGTGGGGCGTCACGCCGCCGTACAGGTCGGCGGCGCGCCGGATGCCCAGCCTGGCCGCGCGGGCCAGGCTCGTGATGGTGCGGTCGGGCACGTAGTACGGAACCGGCAGGTCGCGGTGGCGGCTGGGCCGAAAGCGCGGCAGGAACTCGCAGCCCAGCAGCGCCGCCAGCCGCAGCGCCACGGCTTCCTGCGAGGCGATCTCGTGCTCCGAGGCGCCTCGCCGCTGCGGATACGCGACCACCAGGGAGGGCGGCCCGGAAGAATGAGGGGCGGATCGTGGTTCCATGCCGAGCCGGCAGCAAGCGCCGTGCCCGCCCGCCTTTTGCCGCGGGCCGGAGGGTGGCGCGGAAAACGGCGCAGACGCCGGGCGGAAAATTCTGCCGCCCGCGCCGGCCAGGGCCGGCGTTCCCCGGCGGCGGGCCCGGGCATGGCGTTTGCTGGGGCGGCGTTCGTCCATCGTTCTCATGCGCCATCGTGCGCCTTTTCCGCCATGCTCCTGCGCAGTTCCAGCTACTCCCTGCCGCGTCCCTTGCCGCTGGCGCCCCGCGCGCGGCGGACCCGCGGGCGCGCCCGGCTCAACGGCTTCCGCTATGCGCTGCCCGAGGCCCTGTCGCGCGCGCTCGACACCCAGCTCGCCATCGCGCGGCGCGACGGGTGGATCCGACGCCTGTGGGCGCGCGACGCCTCGCTGTGGACCGGCCGCGACGAGTCCCAATGGCTGGGCTGGCTGGAGCCCGCGGCCCGGCCGCGCAATTGCGCGCGCCTGTCGGCGGCCTGCATGCGCCTGCGGGAAGCGGGCTACGCCGACGCGGTGGTGCTGGGCATGGGCGGCGCGAGCCTGGGCTCGGAAGTGCTGGCCGGCATCCTGCGCCCCAGCGCGCTCGGCCTGAGCGTGCACGTGCTGGATTCCACCGACGTGGAGCAGATCCGCCAGGTCGAAAGCCGCATCGACCCGTTGCGCTGCCTGTTCGTGGTGGCCAGCAAGTCCGGCGCCACGCTGGAATCGCGCATGCTGGCGTCCTACTTCCACGGCAGGCTGTGCGGCCTGCTCGGACGCCAGGAAGCCGGGCGGCGCTTCATCGCCATCACCGATCCCGGCACGCCCCTGCACCGGCAGGCGCTGCAGGACGGCTACGCCGCGGTCTTCGAAGGCGAGCCTTCCGTCGGCGGGCGCTATTCGGCGCTGTCGGCCTTCGGGCTTGTCACGCTGGCGCTGCTCGGACACGACCCGGGCGCTTTCCTGCGGGACGCGCGGCCCATGCTGCGCGCCTGCTCGGTCCATGCGCTGCCGCGGCGCAATCCCGGCCTGGTCCTGGGCGTCTTGCTGGGCGTGGCGGCGCGCGCGGGCCGCGACAAGGCGACCCTGCTGTCATGTCCCGGGCTGGAGGCCCTGGGCGCCTGGCTCGAACAGCTGCTGGCCGAATCCACCGGCAAGAACGGCGTCGGCATCGTGCCGGTGGACGGCGAGCCGCCGGGCCGGCCGGCCGATTACGGCCCCGACCGTCTTTTCATCCAACTGCGCCAGCCGCGCGCCCCGTGCGCGGAGCAGGACGCGCTGTGCGAGGCGCTGGAGCGGGCGGGGCGCCCGGTACTGCGCTTCGACATTGCGGGCCCCGGATCGCTGGGGCAGGAATTCTTCCGGTGGGAGGTAGCCACGGCCATCGCGGGAGCGGTTCTCGGCGTGAACCCTTTCGACCAGCCCGACGTGGAAGCCAGCAAGCGGCGCGCGGGCGAACTGGCGGCGCGCCGCGCCGGCGGCGTCTGCCCGCAGCCCGGGCCGGCGATGGAGAGCCCCGGCCTGCGTCTGTACGGCGACGTGCCGGCGGCCGCCTCGGTGGAGGAGGCGCTGGCGCGGCACGTCTCGCTGGCGGGCCCGGGCGGCTATGTGGCGCTGCTGGCCTATCTGCCCCGCGATGCCCGGCACGGCGAACGGCTGGCGGCATGGCGGCGCCTGCTGCGCAGCCATACCGGCGCGGCCACCATGGCGGGCTTCGGACCGCGCTACCTGCATTCCTGCGGCCAATTGCACAAGGGCGGCCCCGGCGGCGGCGTGTTCCTGTTCCTGACGGCCGAGCGCGAGCGGGAACGGGAGGCCCCCGGGCACGCGCTGGGCTTTGCCGCGACCCAGGCCGCCCAGGCGCTGGGCGACATGGAAGAGCTGCGCGCGCGCGGCCGCCCCTGCCTGCGCGTGCATCTCAGGGGCGGGTGCGGGGCGGCGGGGCTGGAACCGTTCGATCGCGCGTTGCGCCGGGCGCTCGGGCGGGCCGGGAGCGTGCCCGCAGTTCGATGAGCGCGAAAGCCGCCAGGGCCAGGCAGAGCGGCGCCAGCGCGTAGACGGCGCGGTACGCCAGCGCGGCGCCCAGCACCTCCGGCGCGGGCAGGCGCGACGAGAGCCCGGTCACCAGGATGGCCTCCGTCGTGCCCAGTCCGCCGGGCACGCGCGTGATCACCGCCGCGAAGCTCGCGCACAGCAGAATGCCGAGCACCGCGGCGTAGGGGGCCCGGCCTTGCAACAGCACATAGGCGACGGCGCCCATCGCCGACCACGACAGCACGGCCACCGCGCTTTGCGCCAGGGCCATGCGCCAGCCCGGCAGAGCGGCATGCTGCCCCATCCAGGTCCACGACCGTTTGCGCGAAAAAGCGCACACCAGCACATAGGCCAGCGAGGCGGCCAGCAGTCCGGCGCCCAGCAGGCGCAGCGCGCCCGCGCCGATTTCCCAGCCGCGCGGCGCCGGCACCGCGCCCGCGAGGAACAGGGCGCCCGCCAGCCAGCCGTAGCCGATCCAGTTGCTGGCGGCGGAAAACAGGGCCACGCGCGTGGCGACCGATTTGCGGGCGCCCAGGCGCGCATACAGCCGCAGGCGCGCGCCCAGCCCGCCGAGCAGCACGCCCAGGTTCTGGTTGAGCGCGTAGCTCAGCATGGCCACGCCCAGCGTGGCGGGCCAGGGCAGCCCGTGGCCGGTGTAGCGGCGCGCCAGCAGGTCCATGCCGCCGTAGGCCAGGTAGCCCGCCAGCGAGAGCGCGGCGGCCAGCGCCACGCCCGCGGGCGGAATCGCGCGCATGGCGCGCCACACCTGCGCCCAGTCGACCGAGCGTCCGAAGTAATAGAGCAGGACGGCGGCCGCCACGAGCACCGCGCAGGGCAACATGCGCTTGATGCGCGGCCAGCGGTGGCGCAGCGCCCGCATGAAGGACGAGCGGAAGACCCTCATGCCGCTTCCTCGCGCGGCGGATCGGCGAACGACTTCAGGCGCGGCTTGTGCGCGGGCAGGCTGCCGGCCCAGGCCGGAAAGCGGCGCAGAAAGTGGAACACCACCACGCCCACCCACAGGCGCCGCAGGCGGCGGCGCGAGGGCGTGGACAGGGGCACCGGCTTGCAGTCCTCGGCGATGAGGCGGTCCAGGTTGCCGCGCAGCGCTGCATTGAGCCGGCTGTCGCGCGCGACCACATTGGCCTCGAGGTTCAGCGCCAGGCTGAAGGGATCCAGATTGCTGGAGCCCACCGTGGACCAGTCGTCGTCCACGCACGCCACCTTGGCGTGCAGCGGCCGGCGGCAGTACTCGTAGATTTCCACGCCGGCGTCGATGAGGTAGTCGTAAAGCATGCTGGCCGCCAGGCGGGCGATGAGCATGTCGGGTTCGCCCTGCAGCACCAGCCGCACGCGCACGCCGCGCCGCGCGGCGTTGGCCAGGTCGTGCAACAGCCGCCATCCGGGAAAGAAATAAGCGTTTGCGATCAGCACGTCGCGGCGGGCGGCGCGCACGCCCGCGCGGTAATAGCGCTCGATGTCGCTGGTATGCGCCTCGTTGTCGCGCACCACCAGCCGGCCGCCGCCGTCGCCGGCCGGCGTGCCTTCCACCGCGCGGGGCCGGCGCCGCCGCGGATTGCCGGGCGCGACCGCGGCGCGCGCGAAATCGGCGATGTCCGCGGCCAGCGGGCCCTCCACGCGCACCGCATAGTCCTGCTTGGCCTCGGGGCCGTGTTCGGGCAGGTGGTCTTCCGCGAAATTGATGCCGCCCACCAGCGCCAGTTCGCCGTCCACGGCCACGATCTTGCGGTGCATGCGGCGAAACAGATTGGTGCGCACGCCCAGGAAACGCGGGCGGGGGTCGAACACATGCAGGCGCGCGCCACTGGCGGTCAGCGCTTCCACGAAGGCGGGGCTCAAGCTGTCCGAACCGTAGCCGTCCACCGTCAGGTCCACGCTGACGCCGCGCCGGGCCGCGTCGATCAGCGCGCGCTGCAATTCGCGGCCCACCGCGTCCTCGAAGAGAATGAAGGTTTCGATCAGCACCTCGCGCCGCGCCGCCGCCACGGCCCGCAGCACCTCGGGAAAGAACTCCGTGCCGTTTTCCAGCAGCTCGTAGCGGTTGTTCTCGCGCCACGGCAGGCTCACGGGCGTGCTTTCGCGCGGCGCGCCGCGGTATTCGACCTGGGGGCGGCCCTGCACGCTCATAGCGAAATCTCCGCGCAGATGGGCACGTGGTCCGAGAGGCGGGACCATACGCGCGATGCCAGGGGCACGGGCCGCCAGTCGCGCACGTCGCGCACGTAGATGCGGTCCAGCCGCAGCAGGGGCCAGCGCGCCGGAAACGTGCGCGCGGGCCGGCCCGCGCGGCTCGTGAACACTTCGCGCGCGCCGCAGCCGTTCATTACCGCGTCGGCGCGCTGCCGCCAGTCGTTGAAGTCGCCCGCCACCAGCAGCGGCTCGCCGGGCGGAACCTCGCGGGCCATCAGCTCGCACAGCCGCTCTAGCTGGCGCCGCCGGTGCCGCTCGCGCAGCCCGAGGTGCACGCAGATGGCGTGCACCGGCGCGGCCGCGTGCGGCGGGCGCAGGACGCAGTGCAGCAGGCCCCGGGCCTCGTGGCCGCTCATGCTTACGTCGTGGTTCACGTGGGCCTGGATGGGATAGCGGGACAGTACGGCGTTGCCATGGTGGCCTTCGGGATAGACCGCGTTGCGCCCATATGCATAGTCGGTCCACAGCGTGTCGGCCAGGAACTCGTACTGCGATCCGGGCGGCCAGGTCTTGTGGCGCTCCGCATGGCCCTGGTGCTCGCCCAGCACTTCCTGCAGGAACACCACGTCGGGCGCGGCGGTGCGCAGCGCCGTGCGCAATTCATGCAGCATGAAGCGGCGGTTGAAGCTCGTGAAGCCTTTGTGCGTATTGACGGTGAGCACCGTCAGCCTGGGAGCGGCGGAGTCTGCGGCTGGCATGGCGGGTCCGGTGACAGGAAGCGCAGCGTTCAGCAAGCGCCGTGCCCGGCCCGGCGCGCGGACCCGTCTTACACGGTGCGCGCCGCCCAGTGGGCGCTGCGCACGCCCGGCTCGCGCGCGATGCGGGCCGTGACGCGGTCCAGGTCCTGCTCGTCGAAGGCCGCTTCGCCCAGTTCGGCTTCGATTTCCACTTCGTGCTGGCCGTAGGGGTCGATGCGCAGCGCGGACAGGGGCAGCTGCTCCGCCTCCAGCGCTTCTTCCAGCGCGGCCAGGGCCGCTTCGCGTCCGGCGGCGGGCGCAAACAGGCTGATCACGGTGGTGGCCTCGGTGGTCTGCGCATCCACCGGCTGGCGGTTCACGTAGCTCACCAGGGGACGCAGCAGCGTATTGGCGGCCAGCACGAACAGCGTGGCGGCCACGGCTTCCAGCAGCAACGAGGCGCCGGCGCATGCGCCGATCGCGGCCGATCCCCACAGGGTGGCCGCCGTGTTCAGGCCGCGCACGCTGCCGCCCTCGCGCATGATCGCGCCCGCGCCCAGGAAACCCACGCCCGACACCACGTAGGAAATGACGCGGGAGCCGCCGTCGGCCCCTCCGACGCGAAACGCCATGTCCACGAAAATCGCCGCCCCGACCGCCACCAGCGCGTTGGTGCGCAGGCCGGCGGTGCGCTGGCGGAACTGGCGTTCGAAGCCGACGATGGTGCCCAGTACAAACGCGGTGCACAGGCTGATCAGGGTGTTGGCCAGCGTAAGCAGCTGGACGTTCTCGAAATTGCGCATGGCGCCTCCGTTCTTCAGCGGGTGGGGAACACAGTCCGCATGCGCGCGCCGCCTCCGGCCGCGCGTGCGCAAGGCCGGGCGGGAGGTAGGGAAGAAGGGGTTCGGGGCCGGGGCCCGCGGCCCGGAAAGGGCGACCTGGAAAGGGCGACCCGGAGGGGAGGGGCGGACACCGGACAGCCTCGTCCTGCTCTCAGGCAGGAGCCGGCAGCCGGTGCTGCGGATCCTGCGTCAAGCGGCGCGTGCAGTCGTGATCTGACGACATCCGTCGTTATTCACAATGATCTCGATTGGTTGCAGGTGGCCGCAGTATAGACGCAACCTAGGGTTAACACCAGGTTCGGCCTGCCGGGGCGGGCCGGCGACCGGGTATTCAGGTATTATTCAGGTTTTGGTAAGCCAGCGAGCCAGGCGGCTCCAGCCTGCCGGGCAGTGTCCGGGCAGCGGCGCGCCGCCCTCCATGAACGACGATCCCCCTTGTAGCAGGCCGCGCCCGACGCGGCTTTCCTTCCGGTTCTCCCGGCGGCCGATCGCGCCGCTTCCGGCGCGCGCGCCGCCGCCCGCCGCGCCCATTCCCTCCCGCCCCTTCCGCGCGCCATGCCGCGCATGCTTGCGCATGCGCCCGAGCCGGCGGCGCGCCGCATCCCGTCCCCATACTCTGGAATACCCATGATCTTCGACTGGATCTCCGATCCCACCGCCTGGCTGGGCCTGGCGACCCTGATCGTCCTGGAAATCGTGCTGGGCATCGACAACCTGGTGTTCATCGCCATCCTGGCCGACAAGCTTCCCGTCCACCAGCGCAACCGCGCGCGCCTGATCGGCCTCGGCCTGGCCATGGCGATGCGCCTGGGTCTGCTGGCGGGCATCGCCTGGGTGGTGACGCTGACGCAGCCGCTGTTTACCGTGCTGGACGCGGAAATCTCCGGACGCGACCTCATCCTCATCCTGGGCGGCGCTTTCCTGCTCTTCAAGGGCACGATGGAACTGCACGAGCGGGTGGAGGGCCAGGCCCACCAGGGCGCGCAGAAGCCGCAGCATGCCGTGTTCTGGCAGGTGATCCTGCAGATCGTGGTGCTCGATGCCGTGTTCTCGCTGGATTCGGTGATTACCGCCGTGGGCATGGTGCAGGATCTGAGCATCATGATGATCGCAGTGGTGGCGGCCATGGCCGTGATGATGCTGGCCAGCCGTCCGCTGATGAATTTCGTGGCGCGCCATCCCACCGTGGTCATCCTGTGCCTGGGCCTGCTCCTCATGATCGGCTTCAGCCTGGTGGCCGAAGGGCTGGGTTTCCACGTGCCCAAGGGGTATCTCTACGCCGCCATCGGCTTTTCCATCCTGATCGAGCTGTTCAACCAGCTTGCGCGGCGCAACCGGGCCAGGAGCGCCCATGGCCTGAGCCGGCGCCAGCGCACGGCGCAGGCGGTGCTGAAACTGCTGAGCGGCGGCGGGCCGGCGGGCGCGCAGGGAGAAGAGCTCGCGGCGCTGGTGGAAGGCGAGGGCGCGGCGGAGGAGGGCGCGGCCTTCGCGCCCGAGGAAAGCTCCATCATCGAGCGCGTGCTGGCCGTGGGCGGGCGCGACGTGCGCAGCATCATGGTGCCGCGCGGCGACATGGTCTGGCTGGACGTGAAAGACACGGCCGAGGACGTGGTGCGCAAATTCGCCTCGGGCCATTCGCGCCTGCCCCTGTGCGCGGGCGACGCGTCCAACGTGCTGGGCGTCGTGCACTTCCGGCAGGTGCTGCCCCTGCTGCGCCTGCCGGGGCCGCCGGACCTCGTGGAACTGGCGCGCGAACCGCGCTACGTGCTGGAAACCACGCCCGTGCTGCGGGCCCTGGAAGCGCTGCGGGACGGGCGCGACCACCTGCTGATCGTGGTGGACGAGCATGGCGTCTGCGAAGGGCTGGTAACGCCTATCGACGTGCTGGAGGCGGTGGCGGGCGATCTGCCCGAGCACCAGGAAGACCGCCCTCCGGCGCTGCCGCTGCCCGACGGGTCCTGGCTGCTGGACGGACGCCTCACCGTGGACGACGCGGCCCGCGTGCTGGACGCCCCGGCCCTGGGCCAGGCCGGTCCGGACGCCACGCTGGCCGGTTTCCTGCTGCGCCTGGCGGGCGCCATCCCCGCCGCCGGACAGGTGCTGGAGTGGGGCGCGTGGCGGTTCGAGATCACGCGCCGCGCCGGCCTGCGCATCGAGCAGGCGCGGGCGTTCCGGTCTGCACGGGCGGACGGGGACGCGGCGGCGGACGGCCCATTTGTTTGAAAATTGTGAAAGTGCTTTAAGCCGCCCGCGGGATGGTGAAAAATAGGTTGTCCAGCGGGCGGCGACGCGCTGCCCCGCATCCGCCCGTCTCCCGCTCATGCCGCAGCCGCCTTCCTCCCATGACGAGCACGTTGCCAGCCAGCCGGCCGCCCATGCGCGCGCGCCGGTGTCGCGCGGATCCTGCGGCGAAGTCTTCCTGGCTTTCCTGCGCCTGGGCCTGACGAGCTTCGGCGGCCCGGCCGCGCACCTGGGATACCTGCGCGCGGAGTTCGTGGACCGCCGGCGCTGGCTGAACGATTACGCCTACTCCGATCTGGTGGCGCTGTGCCAGTTCCTGCCCGGGCCGGCCAGCAGCCAGCTCGGCATGGCGCTGGGACTGCGCCGCGCCGGCTGGGCCGGCATGCTCGCCGCCTGGCTGGCCTTCACGCTGCCCAGCGCCTTGCTGATGGCGCTGCTGGGCCTGGGCCTGGCGGGCAACGCCTGGCTGGTCCAGACCGGCGCGGTGCGCGGCCTGCAGATCGCCGCGCTGGCCGTGCTGGCGCAGGCGCTCTGGGGCATGGGCCGCACGCTCTGCCCGGACCGCCTGCGGGCGGGCCTGGCGATCGCCGCCGCCCTCATGTGCCTGGCGCTGCCCGGGCCGGCCTCGCAGCTCTCCGCGCTGCTGCTGGGCGCGATTGCCGGCATGGCGCTGCTCGACGTGGCGCCGCGCCCGCAATTCGGCGACACGGCCCCGGTCGTGCCGCGCGCCGCCGCCTTCGCCGCCATGGCGCTCTTTGCCGCGCTTTTCGTCGTCCTGCCCGTTTGGTCGGTGGGGTCGGGGTCCGCCCTGGCCGCCCAGGTCTGGGGCGTGTACCGCGCCGGCGCGCTGGTGTTCGGCGGCGGCCATGTCGTGCTGCCGCTGCTGGAATCCACCGCACAGGCCACGGGCATGCCGTCCGGGCCGGAGTTCCTGGCCGGCTACGGCGCGGCCCAGGCCATGCCCGGGCCGCTCTTCAGCTTCGCGGCCTTCCTGGGTGCGGCGTCTTCCGGCCCGCTGGGCGCGTTGGCGCTTCTGGCCGCCATCTTTCTGCCCGGCATGCTGCTGCTGGTGGCCGCGCTGCCGTTCTGGGAAAACCTGCGCCGCCGGCCCGGCGCGCGCAACCTGCTGGCCGGCGTCAACGCCAGCGTGGTGGGGCTGCTGCTGGCCGCGTTGTACGACCCCGTCTGGACGGGTGCCATCCACGGCAAAGCCGACTTCGCGCTGGCGCTGGGGCTGTTCTCGCTGCTGGTCTACGCGCGCTGCCCGCCGTTCTGGGTGGCGGTCATGGGCGCGGCCGGCGGCGCATTGCTCGGCTGGATGCCGTCGTGAGGACGGGGCCGGCGGCGGCCCGGGCCGTTCAGGCCCGGCGCCAGCGCGGTGGGCGCTTTTCCAGGAACGCGTCGATGCCCTCGCGGGCGTCGTCCTCCATCATGTTGTGCGCCATGACGTCCGCCGCGTATTCGTAAGCGTCGCCCAGGGCCATCTGCCGCTGCCGGTAGAACATGCGCTTGCCGTAGCGGATGGCCGCCGGGCTCTTGGCCAGGATGTCCCGCGCCAGCTCCGCCACGCGGGCGTCCAGCCGCTCGGCGGGCACCGCATCGTTGACCAGGCCCCAGTCCAGCGCCTGGGCGGCGTCGATGAACCGGGCGGTGACCAGCATTTCGAAAGCGCGCTTGGCCGACATATTGCGCGACAGCGCGACCGCGGGCGTGGAGCAGAAGAGCCCGACGTTGATGCCCGACACCGCGAAGCGCGCCGTGTCGGCGCATACGGCCAGATCGCAGCTGGCCACGAGCTGGCAGCCGGCCGCCGTGGCGATGCCCTGCACCTTGGCGATGACCGGCACCGGCAGGGCCTGCAGGCCCTGCATGACCGCGCTGCATTTGCGGAACAGCGCGCGGTAGTCATCCAGGTCGGGCTGGCTGCGCATCTCCCGGAGATCGTGGCCGGCGCAGAACGCCTTGCCCGCCGCTTCCAGCACCACGCAACGCACCGAGGCATCGCGCTCCAGGGCCTGGAGCTCGCGCTGCAGGGCGTCCAGCAGGCCGGCGCAAAGCGCATTGAACCGGGCGGGCCGGTTCAGCCGCAAGGTCGTGACGCCGCCGTCGTCGGAACGTTCGAGCATGGGGGCTTCGGCAGCGGTCTGCAAGGCGGGCATGGCGTTCTCCTCTCATGGTCGGGATTCGGGGCCGGGCCGGTCTTTGCCGGCGCCGGCACGCGCTGGGGCATGTTAACGCTTCGGCGCCGCCTCAGGACCGCGCGGCCGGCGGCGTTTCGCGGTTCATGCGCCCGGCCAGCAGCCACAGGGGGCCCACGATGGCTCCGCCCGCCAGCGCCATGGCGGCCTGCGGCGCGATGCCGCTTTCCAGCAGCAGCGTGGCGGCCAGCGCCGAGCCGCTCATTTCCAGCAGCCCGAACACTGCGGCGGCGGTGCCGGCGCGATCCGCGAACGGCTCCAGCGCGAGGCTCAGCGCCGAACCCAGGGCCAGCGAAAAACCCACCGTCAGCACGGCGACCGGCGCCATGAAGGCCGCCGCCGACAAAGGCAGCCACAGCCATGCCGCCACGTGCATGGCGCTGGCCGCGAGCAGGGCCGCCATGCCGGTGCGCACCATGGCGCGGCGCCCGAAACGCCTGATGAACAGGGGCGCAAGAAAGAACGCGCCGATATTGATGGCGGCGTTGCCGCCGAACCAGGCGGAAAACCCCAGTTCGGAATAGCCGAGCTGCTGCACGAGCACCACGGGCGCGGCCGACACGAACACCAGGATCATGGCCATGCCGGCCAGCGCGAAGGCCGCGTAGTAGTAAAAGCGCGCGCTCGCCACGATGGGCTTGTAGCGCGCCACGCTGTAGAGCGGCGCGCTGGCGGCCCGCTCGTGCCGCGCATGGGTTTCCTCGAAGCGCCGGACCAGCAGGACGGCCAGCGCCAGAGCGAACGCCGCCATGAAACCGAAGGTGCTGCGCCAGCCCGCGTGCATGGCGAGCAATCCGCCCACCATCGGCGCCAGGGCGGGGACCAGGCACAACGCCCCGTTCAGATAGCTGTAGATGCGCGCGCCTTCCGTGGGGCTGTAGCGGTCGCGCACCGCCGCGAACGCCACCAGCGAAGCCGCGCACGCGCCCAGCCCCTGGACCACGCGCGCCGCATAGAACGTCTCGATGGAAGGAGCCAGCGCTCCCAGCGCCGAGCCCGCCAGGTATGCCGCCACGCCGGCCAGCGCCACGGGCCGGCGGCCGTGCCGGTCCGCAAGCGGCCCGATCAGCACCTGGCCCAGGCCCACGGTGAAAATGAAGAGCGTGATGCTGGCCTGCAAGCCGCTCATCGGCGCTCCGAACGCCGCCGCCATCGCGGGCAGAGAAGGAAGATAGATATCGATCGCCATGGGCGCCA
Source organism: Achromobacter sp. Marseille-Q4962 (assembly GCF_943737005.1). GTDB lineage: Bacteria > Pseudomonadota > Gammaproteobacteria > Burkholderiales > Burkholderiaceae_B > Achromobacter. The sequence goes on from NZ_CALSFU010000024.1 coordinate 50,598, forward strand.
GCGTCACCAGCCCCATCAGCAATCCAACCAGCCATGCGCGCCGCGCCGGCGCCTCCGCAAATGCCATTGTCCCTGCCGGCTGCCGCTCCGGCCCTGAAAAAACCTGAAATTATCCTATAGTCCGCGGGGCGGGCCGTTGCGCCGGCGGGGGGCTCTCCGCCGAAGGCCCTGCGGACCTGCCGGAAATTGCGGCCGCCGCGGCGTGCGATAGATAGAATGGATGGGCCATGGATACGCCCTCGACCCGCCCCCGCATCGTCATTTCCTATTGCACGCAATGCCAATGGCTGTTGCGCGCGGCCTGGATGGCGCAGGAACTGCTTTCCACGTTTTCCACCGATCTGGGCGAGGTGGCGCTGCAGCCCGGCACCGGCGGCATTTTCCAGATTACCTGCAACGGCGATCTCATCTGGGACCGCAAGCGCGACGGCGGTTTCCCCGACGCCAAGACGCTCAAGCAGCGCCTGCGCGACCGGCTGGATCCCGGCCGGTCGCTGGGCCATATTGACGGCCATTCCGCGGAACGTTCCTGAAAGTGACAGGATAATTCTGTTATTTCGGCGATTTTTGTGCTAAAATCTTCGAATTGCCGGCCAAGATATGTCAAATATCAAAAACAACAATAAACGCCGACATCCCTTTCGCGGTGCGCCTGAATTGCCGTCCCCCGCCACCACCGGCAATTATTCGGCGCGCTGAATCCGGGGCTGCGCACGAGGGCGGGGGAGTCCGGGGCCCGCATACAGGAGAGCGCGCATGTCGCAGAAATTCATTGGCAAGAAATGGAACTTTGAAGTCGCTCCGCTTAACTGGAAAGCTCCCGGCCAGAAAAAGGAATCCGAATCCAAGCCGGTGAAATCGGCCCAGGACCATTCCGGCGAAGCGGAGCGCCGCCGCGCTGCGTAATGCGCGCCAGGGCCGGCGCAGGGCGCCGGTCGGCAAGGCTTCCTTACAGGGCGGGCAATCGCAGGATTGCCCGCCCTGTGCATTGATGCGTTGCGCATCCCGATCCCTCCACGGCCTCGGCGCGCCCGCGTTTCGGCGCTCCGCGTTCAGGCGTCCCCCGGGTTGGATGTAGCGGGCTTCGGCGCGGCGGGGTTTCGGCGCGCCCGGAGGGCCGGGGCGGCCGCGGGCTCCGCTCAATGCCCCGCCGTCTGGCCGCGCAGGTTTTGCGCCGCCGGCGCGGCGTCGCTGCTTTCTCCCCAGGCCTGGTACAGCACGCGATTGCGCCCGCCCGTCTTGGCCTGGTAGAGCATTTCGTCGGCATGGCGAAAGAGCGTGTCGCTGCGCGCGCCCTTGTGCCAGCGCAGGCACGCCACGCCGAAGCTCGCCGTAATGCGGAAGCGGAAGCCTCCGTCGGCCACCACTTCGGCGCGTTCGATCGCCGAGCGCATGCGCTCGGCCATTTCCACCACGTGCGCCACGCTTTCGCCCAGGCACAGCGCCGCGAATTCCTCGCCGCCCACTCGCGCCACCACATCCGACTGCCGCCAGGTCTTGCGGCACAGATCGGCCACCGTGCGCAGCGCCTGGTCGCCGGCCGCATGGCCGCAGGTATCGTTCACGCGCTTGAACTCATCGATGTCGAACAGGATGAACGCCAGCACGGGCGGGGAGCCGCGCCACTGGCTGCGCAGCGTCTCGAAGTGCGTTTCGAACGCACGGCGGTTGAGCAGGCCCGTCAGGAAATCGGTTTCCGCCATATGGGCAAGGTCTTCGATAAGGCGGTCGCGTTCGCGCTGGAGCTGGCGCTGCGTGGCGGCATTGTCCTTGAGGACATTGAGCGCATGGAACATCCCGTCCACCTCGCCGCGGTACTTTCCCACCGGGATTTCGCCCACTGGCCCGCCGTCGGCGATGGCGCCGATCAGCCGGGTGGCCTGCACGAACGGACGGATCACGCGGCGGCGGAATTGCCCGAGCGACAGCAGCAAGGCCGCGGCCAGCGTGGCGGCCGCCAGCAGGGTAACGGTCAGTAGCCGCAACGATTCGCGGCGCTGGGCTTCGATGTGCGCCTGCAGGTCCGCGAGCATCACGTCGCGGAACTCCGTGATCGACCGCATCATCGGCACATATCTGGCCGCCAGTTCGGCCGTGGTGACCGGCGCGGGCTGCCGCGCCGCCTCGTCGCGCACCTTGGCAATATATTGCAGCCCCTCGCCGAAATACCCTTGCAGCAGTCTCCGGTATGCCGCCGAGGGCCGCGGCTCGGGCAGCGTGTCGATACGCGCGGCGATCAGCGCGCGCAGCGTGTCGATGCGTCCCAGGGTGTGCTCGATGCGGTACTCGTCGTCCTGCGTCAGCTTTCTCTGCTTGACCAGCGCGGGCGTGAACATCGAACCCAGCAGCCCGGCCTGCTCGCGCAGCTCCGCCGCCAGCAGGGAGAGCGCGAGCAGGCTGGGCGCGTCCGTGTCGTTGCGCAGCACTCTGGCCACGCCGCCCGCCATGGATGCCTGCAGTTCCGGGATAATCGCCACCATTTTCTCCACGGCCTGGAGAAAGACGCGGCCCGACACTTCGGCATGCGGCGTGGCGAAAAGCCGGTCCGCCATTTCGCGCGCTTCGAGAAGAAGATGGCGGATCCGCTGGACATTATTGAACTCGGGCGCCGAATCCGGATAAAGCGGCGCACGATACAGCGCCAGCAGATCGGCGATTTTGGCTTCGCTCTGTTCGCGCGCGATGCGCACGCGCTCGAGCGCGGAAGCCGGCACGGGATAATCGAAGCCGAATGCCGCATTCATGGGGCCGCGTTCCGCCGAAACCCGTTCCATCGCCTGGAGCGTGGCGCGGACGATGTCGAATCCGCGTTGCGCCTCGCGCGCCGACGAAAATGCCTTCCAGTTATGCATCAGCAGCATGCCGGTCAGTATGGATACCGGAACCAGGACCGCCACTGCGAGAAGCAGAAAATAGCGTTCCAGGGATTTCACGGAAAAAGCGCTGCGCAGCATATACCGGAGGGGATGCCCGTTCTGTTTGCTGCGGAGAATACTTTAAATATGAACGGGCGGCGTCCCTGTGCCACAGAAAATACATTTCTTGATAATTGGCATGAAATAAAACGTTGTGGTCCCGGTTTGAATTTCAATTGGCTGCGGATACCTGCGTTTTATTTCGCCTCGGCGGCAGATTGCGCGCGAACGAAAAAAGCGCGCGCATCGGCGGAAAGGGAAACCTAAGGCCCGGCGCGGTCCGCCGCGACGGAGTCCGGGGCGGAACTGCCGGGGGCCGGATCCGCGCGATCGTCTTGCGGCTCCAGCAGGCGGGCGGCGGGAGACTGCGCGGCAGATCCCGCGCGGAAATACCGCATGACCGTGCTGACGCTGGCATGACCCGTCATGGCCATGGCGTCGCCCAGGGGCACCTGCCGGCGCCCGGCTTCGGTCACGAAGCCCGAGCGCAGACTGTGCGCGGAGTAGGCGTCTTCCAGACCCGCGAGCCGGCAGCGTTTACGCACGATGTCGCGCACGGCCGCCGGCGCCAGGGGCTCGGCCACCACCCCGCCGCGGCGTATTCGCCGGAAGAGGGCGCCGTGCCTGATGCCGCTGGCGCGCAGCCACTCGGCCAGCGCCTGGGCGGCCACGCCCACGATGGGCTTGGCGTCGTCGGCGCGCGGCGCCCCCGAGGGGTTGGTCTTGGAGGCGCCCAGGCGGTACAGGTAGCCGTCGGCCGTGGCCACCGTGTTCTCCACGGTGGCCTGCGCCACTTCGGAGCGGCGCCGCCCGCCGCTTGCCCAGGCAAACAGCAGCAGCGCCCTGTCGCGCAAACCGCAAAGCGAATCGTCGCAGGTTGCCAGCAACGCCTCCAGCGGCTCGCGCGTGAGCGCGGGCTTCTGGCGAGGCCCGGCGCCGCGGCGCGCGTAGGCGCGCCGGGTGCGCGACAAGAGCTCGCGCAGCGCCGCGCTGCGGCACGGATTGGGGTGGCGCAGGGCATCGTGCGCCTTGGACAGCACCGATATCCGCAGCATCAGCGTATTGAGGCTGGGCGGCCCCAGGCGGGCCTTGGCGCCCTGGCGCACCAGCGCCTCGTCGATTTCCGCGGGTAATTCGCACACCAGCGCGCGGCCCTCGGCCCGCTGGGCATGGTCCACCACGAACTGCATGACGGCGGCCTCCGGCAGCGGCAGGGCAAAAGGGCGTCCATAGCGCAATTCGTACCAGGCCGCCCAGTACCGCAGCGCGCTGCGGTAGCTGGCCAGCGTGTTGGGGGCGCTGCCTTCGCGCAGCAAGGCGCGGGCGGCGGCTTCGGCCCGCCGGTCCAGCGTGTCCGGATCCAGCCATTTGACGGGCAGGGCGCGCTGGCCGGGTTTCATGGCGTGCCGCATCCTGTAGGAAATAATAAATAATACATATGATGTATGATATCTAACGTATAGAACAGATAAATCACGATAATGTTCTCTTATCGTGAGTAGTTTGGCCGCAACGCGCCGGGCAATCAAGCCGGGCAGGCAAGGAGGCGAGCATGGCAACGGGCATAGGCGAACAAGACGTATGGGCGGCGGCCGATGCGCTGCTCATGGAGGGCGCGCGGCCGACCATCGAGCGGGTCAGGCAGAAGATCGGGCGCGGTTCGCCCAATACGGTCAGCCCGCACCTGGAAAGCTGGTTCCGCGCGCTCGGCGCGCGCATCAAAGACCCCGGCGCATTCGCGGCGGCGCCTGCCGCGCCCGATCCGGTGCGGCAGGCCGCCGCGCAACTATGGGAAACGGCCCTGGCCACGGCGCGCCAGGAACAGGCCGAAGCGCACCGCCAGCGCATGGCCGAATGCGACGAACGCCAGGCCGCGCTGGCGACCCGCGCCGAGGCGCTGCAAGCCCGCGAGCAAGCGCTCCAGCGGCGCGAGCAAGACCTGGCGGCAGCCGTGGAGCTGGCGCGCGCGCAGTTGCGGGACAGCAATGCGCGCCTGCAGGCCGCCGAGACGCGGCTGGCCCAGCAGGACGCGCAGGTCCAGGCCCTGGCCGCCGAACTGGCCCAGGCCCGGGCGCGCGCCGACGCCGAGCAGGCCGAGCACCGCCAGGCGCGCATCGCCCACCAGGAGGCGCAGCAGGCGCTGGAAGCCCGGCACGCGGCGCATGAGCGCCGCTGGCTGACCGCGCTGGACGCCGAGCGCGAAGCGGCGCGGAAACTGCGCGCCCGGCTGGACGAGGCCGCCTCGCGCGAGCAGGGCCTGCAGGCGCGCGTGCGCGAAATGGAAGCGGCGCTGGCCGAAGCCACGCGCGCCGCCGAACGCAAGGCCCAGACGCTGCAGGCGGAGTCGGCCGCGGCGCTGGCTCGGCAGCGGGCCGCGCTGGAGGGCAGGGCAAACACGGCCATTCAGGCGCTCAACGCGGCGCGCCAGCAGATCGAGGCGCTCGAATCGCGGCTGGCGCGGGCTGAAGAGGGGCTGCAGGAAGCGCATGCGGCCCAGGCCCGCAAGGACGAGCAGCTGGCCGAACTTGCGCGCCACCTCGTCGCCGCCACCCGGCCTGCCGCTTGACCTTCCCATGGTGGTAATCCTTAGAGTGTGAACCTGGAGTGTGAATCATCGCGGCATTGCCGCGCCCCAGGACACCAGGAGTTGCCATGGAAAGCCTACATCGCGCCGCTGCGCTCGCCCTGCCCATCGAGGGCATGACCTGCGCTTCCTGCGTGCGCCGCGTCGAGAAAGCCCTGGGCGCGGTGCCCGGCGTGGCCAAGGCCAGCGTCAATCTCGCCACCGAGCGCGCCGACATCGCTTTCGACGGGGCCCCCGACGCGCAGGCGGTGGTGCAGGCGGTGCGCAAGGCGGGCTACGACGTGCCGACGCACGAGCTGGACCTCGCCATCGGCGGCATGACCTGCGCCTCATGCGTGGGCCGGGTCGAGAAAGCCCTGAAATCGGTGCCCGGCGTCACGGGCGCCAGCGTCAACCTGGCCAATGGCCGGGCCCAGGTCGCGGCCGTGGGCGGCGTGTCGGTAGCGGCGCTGACGGCGGCCGTGGCCAGGGCCGGCTACGAAGCCACGCCCGTGTCGGGCCAGGAGGCGGAGCCGGATGCGCTGGACGCCCGCCAGGAAGCCGAGCGCCACGCGCTGCTGCGCGATCTCGTCGTGGCGGCCGTGCTCGCGCTGCCTGTATTCGTGCTCGAAATGGGCGGGCACATGATCCCCGCTTTCCACCACGCGGTTGCCCACAAGCTGGGCACGCAGACGAGCTGGATTATCCAGTTCGCGCTTGCCACCGCCGTGTTGGCCGGCCCGGGGCGGCGTTTTTTCGCGGCGGGCATTCCGGCCCTGTTCCGGGGCGCGCCCGACATGAATTCGCTCGTGGCGCTGGGCGCGGGCGCGGCCTATCTCTATTCCGTCGTCGCCACCTTCGCGCCGGGCCTGTTGCCGGCCGGCACGGTCAACGTGTACTTCGAGGCCGCCGCCGTCATCGTGGCGCTGATCCTGCTGGGGCGCTACCTGGAAGCCAAGGCCAAGGGCAATACCTCGGCCGCGATCCAGCGGCTGGTGGGCCTGCGGCCCAAGACGGCCCGTGTGCGGCGCGACGGGCAGGCGCGCGAGGTGCCGCTGGCCGAGGTGGCCGTGGGCGATCTTGTCGAGATCCGGCCCGGGGAGCGCGTGCCGGTGGACGGCGACGTGCAGGAAGGCAGCAGCTTCGTGGACGAGTCCATGATCAGCGGCGAACCCGTGCCGGTCGAGAAAACGCCCGGCGCGCAGGTGGTGGGCGGCACCGTCAACCAGAACGGCGCGCTGACGGTGCGGGCCACGCATGTCGGCGGCGACACGGTGCTGGCGCAGATCATCCGCATGGTGGAGCACGCCCAGGGCGCCAAGCTGCCCATCCAGGCGCTGGTGGACCGCATCACCATGTGGTTCGTGCCCGCGGTCATGGCCGCGGCGGCGCTGACCTTCGCGCTCTGGCTGCTGTTCGGCCCGCAGCCGGCGCTGACCTATGCGCTGGTCAATGCGGTGGCGGTGCTCATCATCGCGTGCCCCTGCGCCATGGGCCTGGCCACGCCCACCTCCATCATGGTGGGTACGGGCAGGGCGGCGCAGCTCGGTGTGCTGTTCCGCAAGGGCGAGGCCCTGCAGTCGCTGCGCAACGCGCGGGTGGTGGCGGTGGACAAGACCGGCACGCTCACCAGGGGCCGGCCCGAGCTTACGGACCTGGTGCTGGCCGAGGGCATGGCGGAAGCGGGCCGCGACGACATCCTGCGCAAGATCGCTGCCGTGGAGGCGCGATCCGAGCACCCGATCGCGCAGGCCATCGCGCGCGCGGCCCAGGAACGCGGCCTGGCGCCGGGCCAGGCCGGCGGCTTCGAGTCGCTCACGGGCTTCGGCGTCGCGGCCACGGTCGACGGCGAGCGCGTGCAGATCGGGGCCGACCGCTACATGGCCCGCCTGGGCCTGGACGTCTCGGGCCTGCGTCCGCAGGCCGAGCGGCTCGGCGAAGAAGGCAAGACGCCGCTCTACGCCGCTATCGGCGGCAGGCTGGCCGCCATGGTGGCCGTGGCCGATCCCGTCAAGGAAAGTTCGGCCCAAGCCATCCGCAACCTGCATGCGCAAGGGCTGAAAGTGGCGATGGTGACCGGCGACAACCGGCGCACCGGCCAGGCCATCGCGCGCCAGCTCGGCATCGACGAGGTGGTGGCCGAGGTGCTGCCCGACGGCAAGGTCGAGGCGGTCAGGCGGCTGCGCGAGCGTTACGGCGCCGTGGCCTATGTCGGCGATGGCATCAACGACGCGCCCGCGCTGGCGGAGGCGGACGTGGGCGTGGCCATCGGCACCGGCACCGACATCGCCATCGAGGCCGCCGACGTGGTGCTCATGTCGGGCGACCTGGGCGGCGTGCCGACCGCGCTGGGCATCTCGCGCGCCACCATGACCAACATCCGCGAGAACCTGTTCTGGGCCTTCGCCTACAACGTGGCGCTGATTCCGGTGGCAGCGGGCGCGCTTTACCCGTTCAACGGCGCCTTGCTCTCGCCCATGTTCGCCGCCGGGGCCATGGCCCTGTCCAGCGTGTTCGTGGTGAGCAATGCCCTGCGCCTGCGGCGTTTCCGGCCGTAGCGCGGGCGGGCGCGGCTTGCGCCCGGGCGCTGCCCGGCATACCCTTGCCCGGCCTTGTTTCCATTTCGTGGGGTAAGTCATGAGCCGTTCCGTCTCCGCCGTCATCGCGTGCGCGCTGTCGGCCTTCGCCATTGCCGCGCCCGCCCAGGCCCGCGACTACCAGATCGATCCCGAGCACACGGAAGTGGTGGTGAGCTGGAGCCACTTCGGATTTTCCAGGCCGACCGCGCACGCGGGCGGCATCGAGGGCGTGCTGCGCTACGACGCGGCGCGCCCGGCCGCTTCCTCGGTCACGCTGCGCGTGCCCGTGGAAAGCCTGACCTCGCACGTGCCCAAGCTGGACGAGATGCTGCGCGGCCCCGAGTTCTTCGACGCCGCCACGTATCCCTACATCCGTTTCGAAAGCACGTCGGTGCGCGACCAGGGAGACGGCCGGCTGCGCATCGAGGGCGTGTTGCGCATCAAGAACCACGAGCAGCCGGTGGTGCTGGAAGCCGTGCGCAACCGCGAAGGCACGCATCCGCGCGCGGGACGGCCGGCGGTGGGGTTCGACGCCACGGCCACGCTCAAGCGTGGCGACTTCGGCGTGGGCGCCTATGCGCCCGACGTCAGCGACGACGTGGAGCTGCGCATTACCGTCGAGGCGCTGGCCGCCGCCGCGCCCTGACGCAACCAAGGCGCTCCCAGGGCGCCGCTCAGGCGCCGCCCACGCGGAATTCGCGCCAGCGGCGGCCGCCGATCTCGAGCAAGGCGCGCAGGCAGGCCGGACTCATGGGCGGCGATAGCATCGCGCCCTGCAGCAGGACGTTGGCGTAAGGCCGCAGCCCCTGCACCTCGGCCGGCGTGTCGGCGTTGCGCACCAGCACGGGCAGCCGGACCCGCGAGGCCAGATCGATCAGCGAGGCCAGACGGGCCTGCAGCGGCGGCGAGGCGGAAAAACCCGAGGGCAGGCCGATGTGCACTCCCGTGACGCGCAAGCCGTCGTGGCGGTTGGCGGACTGCAGGCGCGCGCGCAGGCCGACGCTGAATTCGGTGTAGGAAGCGAACAATTCGGCGCGGGGATGCAACGGCGCCACCAGGGGGATCAGGAAGGTGACCAGCTCGGCCGGATAACAGGCGGAAACCGGGCCGGCGCGAAAGGCGCCCGGACTCGCGTGCAGCAATCCGTCCTGCAGGCGCAGGCCGTCGCTTTCCCAGAAGCCGTCGGCGGTCCAGCGCGAATGGGGCGGCAGAGGCAGCCAGTCCAGCAGCACCGGCACCCGCGCCCGCAGGCCGTCGAGCGACTGCGCCGCCTTGGCCAGCGCGCTTCCCAGGCTTGCCGCCGGGCCCGGGCGCAAGGGCTGCGCGGTGTACTGCACCGCGTATTCGTGCACGCGGCTGTCGGAGGAGAAGACGGGCCGGAAGTTCAGCGTTTCCGATGGCGCCCGGGACTTGGGCGCGCGTGCCGCGGCGGCGTGTCGATTCACGAGGCAGTCAGTTCCAGGAGCGGCGCTGCGGCGTGGCTGGGGCGAAAGGCGCGCCGCCGGGCAGCGTCGGGGATCGCGGGCGGCGGGGCGTGCGGATCGGCGCGCCCCGCCATGGCGGCTTCGCTGCGCCGCGCCCGGCCTGAAACGTGATCGCGCAGTCAGGTGCGCGGTTAGGACGGGAAAGGTCGTTGGGTTGTGGGTTAAGACATCATTGCCTTGTCGCACGCTTGGCAGCCGCCAGGGTGCGTGGGCATATTTAACTTTACATAATACACATTATGCGTAAATTGTAGCCAGCAAGAGCTGCCCCTGCCCGAGTCCCTGTGCCACGAGCCCGCGGCGGCGCTTTCCCGTCCCTGTCCGTATGGACATGCCTATTCGATGGACGCGTGTCAGCCAGCCGTGTTGGCGCCTGGCGTCGTTGCCGGCGCCAGGCGCTGCGCCATCGGATAGGCGTCGATGTATTCGCGGAAGGCTTTCAGAAACGAGGCTTCGGCCGCGGTCTGCGGGGCGTCGCGGTGCCACAGCAGGTGCAGGTCCACGGTGCACACGCCTTCGCCGGGCGGCAGCCGCCACAGCAGTCCCTGCTCGACGTCGGCCTGGACGCTGTGTTCCGGCAGGCAGCCGATGCCGAAGCCGGCGATCAGCAGGCGCTTGACTTCGTCGTGCTGGGTAGAGGTTGCGACGATGCGGCCGGAAAAGCCGCGCTGGTCGCGGAAGATGGTGAGCGGCGAGAGGCTGTCGCCCAGCGCGTCGCTGGCGAACGACACGAAATTCTCCCCCAGCAGGTCGTCGATGCGGATGTCGGTCTTGCCGAACAGCGCATGGTTGCGGCCGCAGAAAAGCGCGTAGCGCTGCTGGAGGAAGATCTTGTGCTCCAGCCGCTTGGGAATCTGGCGGCACACGGCGATGCCGGCGCTGGCGCCGCGCTGCTGCATGAGGGCGACGATTTCGCTGCTGGGCAGCACGTCCATCTGGACTTCGATCCGCGGATAGGCGCGGTGGAAATGCGCCCAGAAGCTGTCGTAGACGCCGGAATGGATGCGGCTCGCGACGAGCAGATGGATCCGGCCCGCGGTTTCGACCTCGGTCTGCGACACCTCGGTCAGCAGCTGCGCCACGTTGCCGTAAATGGCTTGTGCGGCGCGGCGCACTTCTTCTCCGGCGTTCGTGATGGTGAACGCCGTGTTGTGCCGCTCGATCAGGCGGCGCTGGAGCTGCTCTTCGAGGCGCCGCAGCGCCTGGCTGACGGCGGACTGGGTCAGGTGCAGCTTGGCGGCCGCGCCGCTGATGCTGCGCTCCTGGACGATGACCAGGAACGTGCGCAGCAGGTTCCAGTCGAGGCGATCGCCTGGCCGCAGCGCGGCGGGAGTCGGTTTGGGCTGGGCAGGCATGGTGTCGGGCGGCATGTCGGGGTTTTTCGGCGGAATTGACGGCGGTGGACGGCGGGATCGCGCCGTATGGCATCAATATTAATACTATTTAAGTTGATTATTAATAAGCATAAATTGACGTTATATCAGCCCGGAGCGATAAACGCGGCTTCGAATAACGACATGCGTTCGAGGAGACTCTCATGGCTGGTTCCGCCAGTTTTCCCGTCGCGCGGCAGCCCGTGCGCGCCGCGACCGCCGCCTTTATCGGCACAACCATCGAGTGGTACGACTTCTACATCTACGCCACGGCCGCGGCGCTGGTGTTCGGCAAGGTATTTTTTCCCACGGCCGATCCGTTCGTCAGCACCATGGCGTCGTTCGGCACCTTCGCCGCGGGGTTTCTGGCGCGGCCGCTGGGCGGCGTGGTGTTTGGGCACCTGGGCGACCGAGTGGGCCGCAAGAAGGCCTTGATGGCAACCCTGGTCATCATGGGCGTGGCCACGGTCGGCATCGGCCTGCTTCCCAGCTACGCCATGGCCGGGTTCTGGGCCCCTGCCCTGTTGCTGCTGCTGCGGCTGGCGCAAGGGCTGGCCGTCGGCGGCGAATGGGGCGGCGCGGTGCTGATGGCCGGCGAGCACGCGTCGCAGGGGCGGCGCACGTTCGCCGCGTCTTTCGCGCAGCTCGGCAGCCCGGCCGGCCTGATCCTGTCGCTGCTGGCGTTCCGGCTGCTCACCGGGCTGGACGAAACCGCCTTTGCGGGCTGGGGCTGGCGGATACCGTTCCTCGTCAGCGCGGTCCTGCTGGTCGTGGGCTATTTCATCCGCGTGGGCGTGAACGAGTCCCCCGACTTCGCCCGGGTGCTGGCGCAGCAGGAACGGGCGGAAGTACCGGCCAAGGAGGTGCTTCGCACCGCATGGCGCACGGTGCTGCTCTGCATGGGGGTATGCACCGTGGCCATCGGCGGCATCTACTTCACCAACACATTCATGCTGTCGTACACGACGCAGACCATGGGACTGGACCGCGCGCTGATCCTGGACTGTCTTTTCGTGGTGGCGATCATCCAGTTCTTCGTGCAGCCGCTGGCCGCCTGGCTGGCCGACGCGGCGGGCCCGGCCCGCGTGCTGATCGGTGCCGCGTTCTGTTCGGTGCTGGCGCCCTACCCTATGTTCATGCTGGTCAACCACGGCAGCGCCTACAGCATCATCGCCGGGATCGCGATCGTGCTGGTATTCATGGCCACGATCTACTCGGCCATGGCCGGCTACATCAGTTCGGCGTTCCAGACCCACATCCGCTATTCGGGCATCTCGCTGTCATACCAATTCTGCGGCGCTATCGCGGGCGGGCTGACGCCGCTGATCGGCACCTGGATCTCGCACCGGTATCCGGGTCAATGGCTGCCGCTGGCGTTTTTTTATTCCGTGCTTTCCGCCATCACGCTGGTTTCCATCTGGGGCCTGGCCGCGCACAAGCGCCGGCTCGTGCGGTCCGCGCCCAACGCGCGCGCGGCTAAAGCCTCGGCCTGACCAGGCCCATCACCATCATTTACGAGGAATGAACATGACGCAGACGCAACCCGCAGCACTGACCGAAGAACAGATCCGCGACATCCTGCGGGCCGTCGACGACCGCTTCGATGCGCAAGTGGCGTTCACGCAGGATCTCGTGCGCTTTCCGTCGCTGCGGGAGCAGGAGCACACCGCTCAGGATTTTCTGTTCGAGGCGATGCGCGAACGCGGCTTCGCGATGGACCGCTGGAAAATCGACATCGACGACATCCGGTCGCATCCCGGCTTCGGTCCCGTGACCGTATCGTACGAGAATGCCTTCAATGTGGTGGGCACGTACCGGCCCGAGACGCAGGCCGGGCGCTCCCTCATCCTGAACGGCCACATCGACGTGGTGCCCACGGGCCCGCTGGATATGTGGAGCCGGTCGCCCTGGGACCCGGCCATCGTCGACGGCTGGATGTACGGCCGGGGCGCCGCCGACATGAAGGCCGGCCTGGCCGCGAACCTGTTCGCCTACGACGCGGTGCGCGCCGCGGGATACCGGCCGGCCGCGCCCATCTATTTCCAGTCCGTCGTCGAGGAGGAATGCACCGGCAACGGCGCGCTGGCCGCGCTGTTGCGCGGCTACCAGGCCGATGCCGTGATCATTCCCGAGCCCGAAGAGAACATGCTGGTGCGGGCCAATGTGGGCGTGCTGTGGTTCAAGGTGCGGGTGCGCGGCCGCCCGAGCCATACGCGCGAGATGGACAGCGGGTTCAACGCCATCGATGCCGCCTACGCCGCGATGCAGGCCCTGCGCAAGCTCGAAGCGCAATGGAACGGCCAGCATCGTTGCCACCGGCATTTCGAGCACCTCGACCACCCCATCAACTTCAATATCGGCAAGATCGAAGGCGGAGACTGGCCCTCGACGGTGCCGCCGTGGTGCGAATTCGATGTGCGCGCGGCCATTTATCCGGGCACGACGGCCGACGAGGCCCGCGAGCAGATCGAGGCCTGCCTGCGCGAGGCGGCCGCGTCCGACTCGCGGCTGGGCGGCACGCCGCCTGCGATCACGTATACGGGTTTCTACGCGGAAGGCTATGTGCTGGAGGAAGGCTCCGACGCCGAGCACACGCTGCGCGAATGCCACCGCCGGGCCTTTCGCAGCGAGCTGCAGAGCTTTACCACGCCGGGCTATCTCGACGCGCGGGTATTCGTGATCTACGGCAACATGCCCACGCTGGTCTACGGGCCGAAATCGCTGGACATCCACGGATTCGACGAGCGCGTGCATCTCGAGTCGGTGCGCCTGGTCACCAAGACCATCGCGCTTTTTATCGCACAATGGTGCGGCATCGACACGCAGGCCGGCCGGATCTGATCCGCCGGACCGCCCGCGCGGGAAGCCGGAGGGAGAGTTCAGGTAAACGTAATAGCGTGCGTCTCACAATAAGTTGCATAAAAACCCACAGGAGACGACGCCATGTACCGGAAACTCATTCCCGCGCTGGCGGTGGCGGCATTGTCGTTGCAGGCGGCTTCGGCGCTTGCGGCGGATGCGCCGAAAGATATCGTGCTGGGCGCCTCGGTCCAGCTGACGGGCCCGGTGTCGAACACCGGGCGCTATTATCGCGACGCCTATGAAATGGCGGTCGAGAAGATCAATGCCGCCGGCGGCGTGAAAATCGGCGGCCAGGCGCACAAGCTGGCGCTCAAGATCTACGACAACCAGTCCGACGTGAACCTGAGCGTGCGCCAGTACACGCAGCTCGTCAGCCAGGACAAGGTCAACCTGCTGCTGGGGCCTTTCGCGAGCAATTTCGCGCTGGCCGATTCGGCGGTGTCCGAGAAATACCAGGTGCCCATGGTCCAGGGCGGCGGCGCGTCGGACCAGATTTTCTCGCGCAAATTCAAATACATTTTCGGCACGCTGGCGCCGGCCAGCAATTACTTCGGCAGCACCGTAAGCATGCTCAAGGCGCTCAAGCCCGCGCCGCAAAGCGTAGCCCTGCTCTATGCGGACGATGCGTTCGACGTGTCGGTGGCCGAGGGCACGCGGCCCTTGCTCAAGAAAGCCGGACTGAAAGTCGTGATGGACGAGCGCTACAGCACCAACGCCACCGACTTCAATTCGCTGCTGTCGCAGATCAAGAGCAAACAGGTGGACGCGGTGCTGGTGGCGGGCCACGAAACCGAGATCCTGAATTTCGTGCGCCAGGCCAAGAGCCTGGCGGTGGCGCCCAAGATGTATTCGTTCACCGTGGGCGTGCCCTCCGAGGATTTCCGCAAGGCGCTGGGCAAGGACGCGGACTACGCCTTCGGCATGACGGCCTGGCTGCCCTCGGCCGCGCTGAAGGACCGCTGGTTTGGCGACGCGCAGCAGTTCGCCCGGGCCTACAAGGCCAAATACGGCTATGACCCGGACTACCACGCCGCTTCGGGCGTGGCCGATGTGGAGGCGCTGGTCGAAGCCATGGAGAAGGCGGGCACGGCCGATCCCAAGAAGGTGCGCGACGCGCTGGCGGCCATTCGGTTCGACAGTCTGTACGGCCCGGTCGCCTTCAATGCCCACGGCCAGATCGACCTGCCGCAGGTGGTGATCCAGGTGCAGGGCGACAATCTGGCGGAGGTCTACGGCGCCAAGGGCTTCGTGACGCCGCCCAAATACCCGATGCCGGCCTGGAACGCGCGCTGACGCCCTGCCCTTCGGGCTTTCCGGACCCGCGATCGTGGACCTGCTCGCGCAAATCCTCGCCAACGGCGCGCTGCTGGGCGGCCTCTACGCCGTCATGGCGCTGGGGCTCGCCCTGGTCTGGGGCGTGCTCAATATCGTCAACCTGGCCCACGGCGCGTTCATCATGCTGGGCGCCTACCTGTCCTGGTATCTGTACAACGGCCTGGGCGTGGACCCGTTCCTGGGCCTGCCGGTCACGGCCGTGTCGCTGTTCGCGCTGGGCTACGTGCTGCAGCGCGGGCTGCTGAACCTGGTGGTGCGCGGCCCCATGTTCAATACGCTGCTCATTACGTTCGGGCTGGAAGTAGTGCTCACCTATCTGGCGCAGATGGCGTTCTCGGCGGATTTCCGCACCATCAATCCGCCGTATGCGGGCAACAGCTACACGCTGGGGCCGGTGACGGTGCCGCTGGTGAGGCTGGCCGCGTTCGCCGTGGCCCTGGCCCTGACCGTGGGCATGTGGCTGCTGCTCCTGCATACGCGGCTGGGCCGGGCCATCCGCGCCACGGCGCAGAACCTGGTGGCCGCCCGGCTGTATGGCGTGGAGCCGCGCCATTTATATGCGGTGACGTTCGGGCTCGGACTGGCGCTGGCCGGCGCGGCGGGCGGCCTGTATGGCTCGGTGTCGCAGATCAACCCGTACATCGGCGCCGCGCTGACGGCCAAGAGTTTCGCGATTTCCATCATCGGCGGGCTGGACAACCCGCTGGGCGTGATCGTGGGCGGGCTGTTCCTGGGCATTGTGGAGTCGCTGACCATGCTGTATGTGGGGCCGACCTTCGCCGACGTGGCGAGCTTCGGCATCCTGGTGGCGGTGCTCATCGTGCGGCCCGGCGGGCTGCTGGGGAGAACGGCATGAAGGCCGCGCGCGCCGTGCTCATCCTCGCCGCGCTGGCCGTGCTGGCGGGCGTGCCCTGGTACGGGTCGGACGTGCTGGTGCAGTTCGGCATCAACGCCCTGCTGCTGGCGGTGCTGGCCCAGGGCTGGAACATCATCGGCGGCTATACGGGCTACGCGTCGTTCGGCAACTCCGTTTTCTACGGACTGGGCAGCTACGGCGTGGGCATCGCCATGGCGCAGTGGGAACTGCCGTTCGGCGCGGGGCTGGCTTTCGGCGTGGCGCTGGCGGTGGCGTTCGCGCTGCTGCTCGGGCTGCCCGTGCTGCGGCTGCGCGGGCATTATTTCGCCATCGCCACGCTGGCGCTGGCGCAGGTCATGACGGCCATCGTATCCAACGTGGGGCTGGCGGGCCAGAACATCGGGCTGGTGCTGCCGCCGCTGAACAACGATCCGCTGTTCTACGAGCTGTCGCTGGGCCTGCTGGCGCTGGCGACCCTGACCGTGGCCTGGCTGACGCGCAGCCGATTCGGCTTCGGCCTGATCGCCATCCGCGAAAACGAGGAAGGCGCGGCGGTGATGGGCGTGAACACCACGCTGTACAAGGTGGCGGCGTTTGCGCTGTCGGGCGTGTTCTCGGCGCTGGCCGGCGGCATCCATGCGTACTGGATCACCTTTCTCGATCCGGAAAGCGCCTTCGACATCAGCCTGAACGTCAAGATGATCATCATGGCGGTGTTCGGCGGCGCCGGCACGGTGCTGGGGCCGGTGGTGGGCGCGCTGTCGCTGTCGGCCGTGTCGGAATGGCTGTCCAGCGAGGTGACCAGCGTGGCGGGCCTGTTCTTCGGCGCGGTGATCGTGGCGGCGGTGGTGCTCATGCCGCGCGGTCTGGCCGACCTGCTGCGGCGCTTCCGCAAGACGGGCTGGCGCTATTTCGCGGACAACATCAAGGCGCACCGGCTATGAACGCGATCCTGGACCTGCGCAACGTGACGCGGCGCTTCGCCGGCCTGGTGGCGGTGAACCAGGTGAGCTTCACGCTGGGCGAAGGCGAGATCCTCGGCCTGATCGGGCCCAACGGCGCGGGCAAGACCACGCTGGTGAGCCTGGTCAGCGGCACGCTCGCGCCGTCCGAGGGGGAAATCTATTACCAGGGCCGCCCCATCACCGCCCTGCCCGCCTACCGCCGCGCGCGCCTGGGCATCGGCCGCACGTTCCAGATCATGCGGCCGTTTCCCGGCCTTTCGGTGCTGGACAACGTGGCGGTGGGCGCCCTGTTCGGCCACGCCGACGGCCGTCCCGGCCTGGCGCAGGCGCGCGAACAGGCGCGGGCCTGCCTGGACTTCGTCGGCCTGGGCCGCGCGGCCGGGCAGCGCGCCGACGAGCTCGGCGGCCCGGGCCGCAAGCGGCTGGAGCTGGCCAAGGCGCTCGCCATGCAGCCCAAGGTGCTGCTGTGCGACGAGGTCATGGCCGGCCTGAACCTGGTGGAGATCGAGGAAGTCATCTCGGTCATCCGCAAGGTGCGCGACAGCGGCATCAGTGTGCTGGTCATCGAGCACGTCATCAAGGCCATCAAGAGCCTGTCCGACCGCCTGCTGGTGCTGCACCACGGCGAGAAGATCGCCGACGGCGCGCCCGCCCAGGTGCTGGCCGACCCTCAGGTGGTGCAGGCCTATCTCGGCAAGAGGCGCGCATGAACGATGCCGCGCTGTTGAGGGTCGAGAGCCTGTCCGCCGGCTACGGCGAGGCGCCGGTGCTGCACGACGTGTCGCTGGAAGTGCGCCGCGCCGAGATCGTGGCGCTGGTAGGCAGCAACGGCGCGGGCAAGACCACGCTGCTGCGCGCCGTGTCGCGCGTGCTGCCGTGCACGGGCAGCATCCTCATGCACGGGCGCCAGCTCTCGTCGGCCACCCCCGACCAGGCGTTCGCCTGCGGCATGGTGCAGGTGCCCGAGGGCCGCCAGCTCTTTGACCGCATGACGGTGCACGAAAACCTGCTGATGGGCGCCTACCGGCGCAGCGACCGCGCCGCCATCGCGCGCGACCTGGACAAGGTCTACGGCCTGTTTCCGCGCCTTGCGGAACGGCGGCGGCAGATCGCCGGCAGCATGTCGGGCGGCGAGCAGCAGATGTGCGCCATGGCGCGCGCGCTCATGGCCGCGCCGGCGCTGCTCATGGTGGATGAAATGAGCCTGGGCCTGGCGCCGGTGGTGGTGGAGCGGCTGATGGACGTGCTGAGCGGCATCCGGCGCGAGGGCGTGACGATACTGCTGGTCGAACAGGACATCCACCTGGCGCTGTCCAACGCCGACCGCGGGTACGTGATGGAAACCGGCCGCATCGTGCACAGCGGGCCCGCGCGCGAACTGATCGACGACCCCGAAGTGCAGCGGGCGTATCTCGGAAGCTGAGGACGCGCCGCAGCCCCTGCGCGCCGGTAGGGCATCCGCTCGAATCGATTATGCGCCGCCCCGGCCTTCGGGCCGGGCGACGAATTGCTGCAGGGCCGGCACGGTGTTGAGCACGTGCTGGCGCATGGCCGCCTCGCAGCGGTCCGGGTCGCGCGTGACCAGGGCGTCGATCAGTTCCTGATGCGAGACGCGGGCGCGCGGGCTGTGGCCGGGCTGGGCCGCCCAGACGCGCATGTAGGGTTCCACCACCGTGTGCAGTTCGGAAATCTGCCGAAGCAGCCGCGGCTGGGCGCAGAAGCCGCAGAGGAACTCATGGAATTCGCGGTGGGCGGTGGTCCAGTCGAGGTAGTCGCCCGAGCCTTCGTCGAGCTGGTCCAGCATGCGCGCCAGCCTGCGGATGTGCTCGTCGCGCAGGCGGGCGACCGCATTGCGCATGGCCAGGCCTTCGAGCACGGAACGCATTTCGAAGACTTCGCGCATTTCTTCCGGGTTGAGCCCCTTGACCACGGCGCTGCGGTTGGCGCGGATCTCGACCAGGCCCTCGGAGGCCAGGCGGCGCAGCGCGCCCCGCACGGGCATGCGGCTGGTGCCGATCTCGGCGGCGATGGTTTCGGGCACCAGGCGCTGGCCGGGCGCGCAGCGGCCCAGGCGGATTTCCTGCTGGAGGTATTGATAGGCCTCTTCTTCGGCGCTGATGGCTGTTCTTGGATACGACAGCATCCCTGTCCCCGGATCGTTTCAAGCCGAGATGATAGTGTGCGATCAAAATAACATAAATTGGATCCAATTATCCATTGATGCAAAACCCTATGGGAACGCCGGACGCGCCTGCGTCTAATTGCAAACTGCGCAAGCAGCCGCGCCGCGAGCCTGTGCTCACCGCGGCGCGTACGGACGCACGAACCAGAAACTCACAAGGGGAATCCATGAAATCTCGTCTATTGCGCGGCCTGGCCGCCGCCGCCCTCGCCTCTGCCGCCGCGGGCGCGCACGCCGCAACCGATTGGCCGCAGCATCCGGTGAAAATCGTGGTGCCGTTCCAGGCCGGGTCCGCCACCGACCTCATCACGCGCCAGCTCGGCGCGGCCCTGTCCCGGGAGCTGGGCCAGCCTTTCGTGGTCGAGGCGCGCCCGGGCGCCGCGGCGGCCATCGGCAGCGCCGCCGTGGCGCGGGCCGAGCCGGACGGCTATACCCTGCTCATGGGCGGCCCCGCGGCCATCGTCACCAGCCGGTATCTGCAAAAGCGCCTGGCCTACGACCCCGACAGCTTCGAGCCGGTGTCGCTGGTGGCCTACACGCCGAACATCCTGCTGGCCAATCCGAACCAGCCGTTCAAGACCCTGCCGGAGATGGTGGCCTACGCCAAAGCGCATCCGGGCAAGCTGACCTACGCCTCGTTCGGCACGGGCACCACCTCGCACATGGCGGGGGAAATGCTCAAGTCGGTGGCCGGCATCGATATCCTGCACGTGCCCTACAAGGGCGCGGGCGAAGCGATTCCCGCCCTGCTGAGCGGCCAGGTGTCCATGTATTTCGACACCATCATGACGGGCCTGCCGCAAGTCAACAGCGGCGCGCTGGTGGCGCTGGGCATGTCCAACGGCAAGCGTTCCGCGCTGGCGCCCGCGATTCCGACGATTGCCGAACAAGGTTTCGCCGGCTACGACATCGCGCCATGGTACGGTGTGGTCGCGCCCCGGGGCACGCCGGCGCCCATCCTGGACAAGCTCAACCAGGCCATCAACAAGGTGCTGGCCGAGCCCGGGCTGCGCGGCAAGCTGGCCGAGGCCGGCGCGGAACCGCAGGGCGGCACCCGCGAGGAGTTCGCCGCTTTCATCAAGAACGAATTGCCGCGCACGCAGAAACTGATCCAGCAGGCCGGCATTTCTCCCCAATGACCCGATAACCTTTTTCGCCCGGACGGCCGCAGCCATGCCTGATCCCTTCGATTGGTCCTTTCCCTACCCCTCCCAGAAAATGCCGGTGCTGGCGTCCAATGCGGTGGCCACCAGCCAGCCGCTGGCGGCGCAGGCGGGGCTCCGCATGCTGCTGGCCGGCGGCAATGCCGTGGACGCCGCGCTGGCCGCCGCCATCGCGCTGACCGTGGTCGAGCCCGTGATGAACGGAATCGGCGGCGACATGTTCGCCCTGGTCTGGCACGGCGGCCGCCTGCACGGGCTCAACTCCAGCGGGGCCGCGCCGGCCGCATGGACGCCGGAATACTTCGCCGGCCGCGAGACCATGCCTCCCACCGGCTGGGGCGCCGTGACCGTGCCCGGCCAGGTGGCGGGCTGGAAGGCCCTGTCGGAGCGTTTCGGCAAGCTGCCTTTCGAGCGGTTGTTCGAACCCGCCATTTCGTATGCCGAACAGGGCTACGCCGTCTCGCCCACCATTGCCCGCCAATGGGCCACCCAGGCGCCCCGGCTCGCGGGCGAGCCGGGCTTCGCCCGGGCCTTCCTGCCGGGCGGCGAGGCGCCGCGCGCCGGCCAATGGTGGAAATTTCCCGACCAGGCGCGCACCCTGCGCGAGATCGCCGAAAGCGGCGGCGCCAGCTTCTACCGCGGCGACCTCGCCCGCCGCATCGCCGATTTCGCGCGCGAAACCGGCGGCGCGCTGCGCGAGGCCGACCTGGCCGAGCACTGCGCCGAATGGGTGGAGCCGATTTCGCAGGCGTTCCGTGGCTACGAACTGCACGAGATCCCGCCCAATGGCCAGGGCATCGCGGCGCTGATGGCGCTGGGCATGCTGGAGCACTTCGACCTGGAATCCATGGGCCGCGACAGCGCCGACTACTACCACGTCAGCATCGAGGCCATGAAGCTGGCCTTTGCCGACCTGCATCACCACGTGGCCGACCCGCGTCACATGCGCACCAGCGCCGCCGCGCTGCTCGACCCCGCCTACCTGCGCGAGCGCGCCCGCCTCATTTCCATGGACCGCAGCGCCGTGCCCCCGGCCGGCGCGCCCGCCGCCGGCGGCACGGTCTACCTGACGGCGGCGGACGCCGACGGCACCATGGTGTCGTTCATCCAGTCGAACTATCACGGCTTCGGCTCGGGCGTGGTGGTGCCGGGCACAGGCATCAGTCTGCACAACCGAGGCATGAATTTCGTGCTCGCGCCCGGCCACGCCAACCAGGTGGCGCCGCGCAAGAAACCCATGCACACCATCATCCCGGCTTTCCTCACGCGCGGCGGCCGGCCGCTGATGTCGTTCGGCGTGATGGGCGGCTCCATGCAGGCGCAGGGCCACGTGCAGATGGCGACGCGGCTGGCGGCGTTCGGCCAGAATCCGCAGGCCATGAGCGACGCGCCGCGCTTCCGGGTGGAGAACGGCCCGGTGGTGAACGTGGAGTCGCACCTGCCCGCCGACGTGGCGCAGGCCCTGCGCGACCGCGGCCACACTATCGCGGTGGCGCCGCGCGACAGCCTGGAATTCGGCTCCGCCCAGCTCATCTGCCGGCTGGAGCAAGGCGGCTACGTGGCCGCTTCCGACTCGCGGCGCGACGGCCAGGCCGTGGGCTACTGAGGCGCCACGGCGCGCGCGGGCGGCGGCGCGGACCCCGGCACGCCGTACCGTTCAGCCGGCGATCCAGAGCGCCGCCAGCGCCAGCACGAGCGCCGGCGGCATTACCACCGCCCCCAGCCGCAGGAACCCCAGCGCACTCACGTGCATGCCTTCGCGGCGCACCGCCAGCAGCCACAGCAATGTGGCCAGCGACCCGCTGATGGACAGGTTCGGCCCTAGGTCGATGCCGATCAGCAGCGCCGCGGTGGTGCCCGCCGACAGGTCGGCCATGCCGGCCAGCGTGCCGGCCATGAGGCCGGCCGGCAGATTGTTGACGAGGTTGCCCGCCACGGCGGCGCCCACGCCCGCGGCCCAGGGCGCCGCGCCCGCCGGCAGGCCCCGCATCAGCGCCGCGAGCTGCTGCAGCGCCCCGCTGGCCGCCATGCCTTCCACCAGCACGAAAAGGCCCGCCACCAGCGGCACCACGCCCCAGGCCACGCCCTTGAGCAGCCGCCATGGGCTGGCGCGGCTGCGCAGCAGCACCAGCAGCGCCGACAGCGCGCCCGCCGCCAGCGTGGGCCAGCCCAGCGGATAGCCCAGCGCCGACGCGGCCACCAGCGTCACCGCCGTCAGCGCCACGGCGCAGGCCGCCATGCGCAGCCGGGGCGTCATGGGCGGCAGTGGCGGCGAGGCTTCCAGGGGCTGGGCCAGTTCGGCACGGAACACCAGGCGCAGCGTGGCGTAGGTGCAGCCGACGGCCAGCAGCGACGGCAGCGCGAAGTGGGCCAGCCATGGCGCGAGCGCGGGCATGCGCGCCCCGAACACCACCAGGTTGGCCGGATTGGAAATCGGCAGCACGAAGCTGGCGGCGTTGGCGACGAAGGCGCAGATGAACAGATACGGCAGCGGCGGCGCTTTCACGGCGCGCGCCACGGCGTACACGGCGGGCGTGAGCACCACGGCCGTGGCGTCGTTGGACAGGAACACCGTGACCAGGGTGCCCACCAGGAATACCAGGTCGAACAGCCTGCGCGCGGAGCCGGCCGCGTGGTCGGCCGCCAGCAGCGCCAGCCAGTCGAACAGGCCCTCCTGGCGCGCCACCTCGGCCACCAGCATCATGCCCACCAGGAACAGATAGACGTCCGTGCCCCGCAGCATCGCGTGGCCGGCCCGCTCGGCCGGCAGCAGGCCCAGCGCCACGAGCGCGCCCGCCCCCACGCAGGCCCAGAGGTATTCGGGCAGGCGCCAAGGGCGCAGCAGGATGGCCAGGGTGGTGGCGGCGGCGATCAGCCAGGTCAGCGTATGCGGGACGGCCATGGAAAGCGGGCGGGGGTGGAAAAGGCTGGAAAAAACCCGTCCCCGCCGCGCGCCGCCGCTCGGCCTGCCGGGCGGGATCAGGAAGGCGGCATCATAACCGGCGCGCCCGGCGGATGCGTCCTCCTTTTGCGCAGAAACGGGTCAGGCCGCCGGCTGGGCGAGCGCCGCCTGGGCCCGCCCGTAGTCCTGCAGCAGCACGCCGCTCGATTGCGAAAGGGAGTGCCGGGGATAGGCTTCCTTCACGTAGCGCTGCAGCTCGGCCTCCACGGCGGACATGCGCGCCTCGTCGGAAAGCCGTTCCGGGTACAGCAATTGTTCCGCGGCGGCCAGCGTGCGCTTGGCGCGCAGCTCGGCCTCCGTGAGGGTGCGATGCGACAGGAACTGCGGATTGACATCGAGCTTGCCCATGACGTACTCCCTTTTTTCTCTATAGCCGCGTCGCGCGGCTACCCCTGCCCTGCAATATCCGTGCCAGCGGCCGCCCGCGGGCAGGCGCGGGCGGCCGCTCCGGCAGGCAGCGCCGAAACGGCCCTTATTTGAAATTTCTACACTCGGCGCCGCCGCGCGCCGCTCACCGCGCCAGCCGCTTCAGCGCCTCGAGCCGGTCGGCGTCCCGGGCCCGCTTGTCGCGCCGCCAGCGCAAGATGCGCGGAAACCGCAGGGCCGCGCTCGAACGGCTCGCCATAGCCGTGCGCGCGGTAATCCTGCTCGCCCAGCCGCCACCGCAGAATCGGCAGTCCTTCGGCGCTGGCGTGACAGCGCTCCATGCCGGGGCGGGCGTGATCGCCGTGGCCGTCGGTAAGCATGGCCGTACGCACCGGCCGCCAGAGATCGATTGGAAATCGCCCGCCGGACAGTACAGGCCCTCGGGGCGCAGTTGCACCAGATCGCGCATGGCATGCTCCGCGGGCGCGGCATTGCGCCGCGCCCTGCCGTCCGTTCTTGCGGTTTCCTCTCTCTTATACCCCGCGCCCCCGCCGCCC
>NZ_CALSFU010000025.1 GCF_943737005.1 Achromobacter sp. Marseille-Q4962
GCTGTGAGCTGTCGGGCGCCCCCCCCCGGCCCGCGCGGCCGCCCGACAGCTCACAGCAATCCCGGCAAGTCGCGCAGATCGTCGATGACGGTGAACGCGCCTTCGTCCAGCAGGCGCTGGCGCTGGCCGGGGCCGTTGTGCGAAGCGCCGACGAAGCCCACGGCCCGCATGCGCGCGGCGCGCGCCGCCTGCACGCCGGCCACGCTGTCTTCCACCACCACGCAGTCCAGCACGGCGGCGCGCATCTGGCGGGCGGCGTACAGGAACACGTCGGGCGCGGGTTTGCCGTGCGCGACCTGGGCCGTGCTGTAGACGTGGGGCGCGAAAAGATCCCACAGTCCCACCAGCTTCAATACCGATTGCAGCTTGGCGGGCATGCTGCTGGACGCCACGCAGACATCCATGCCGCGTCCGCGCAGGGCCTGCACCGTCTCGCGCACGCCGGGCAAGGCGCGCAGCGCCTCGCGGAACGTGTCGTCCAGCCGCCGCGCATAGCTGCCCGCGAATCCGGGCGGCAGCGAACGGCCGTTCTCCTGCTGCAGCGTGCGCCACATGTCCGCATCCGGAATGCCGGCGAAGCGCCGCGCCGCTTCCTGCGGCGTGATGGCGATGCCGTGTTCGGCCAGCGCTTGCGACTGCGCCTTCGCGGCGATGATTTCGCTGTCGATCAGGACGCCGTCGCAATCGAAGATGACGAGGCGGGGGGCGGACGGGGGCATGGGCTCTCCATGAAAAAACGTGGCCGAAAAGACGCGGCCGCATGCGCCGCGCCACGCATTGCCCCGATGATAGAGCCCCGCCACGGCAAGAACGCGAGGCCGGCCATCGGCGGCTCCGATCGCGCCATCGGTTTTTTCCGTTTTCCCCGCCGCCCGGCGGCTGGGACACTGGCCTTCCCGATTCAACCCGATATCGACAAGGACGACGGACAATGACGGATTCCCGACAAAAGGTGCTTATCGCGGGCGGCAGTTCCGGAATGGGGCTGGCCCTGGCGCGGCGCTGCCTGGACGACGGCGCGCAGGTGACCATCGTGGGGCGCGACGCGGAACGGCTGGCGCGCGCCTGCGAACAACTGGGCCGGCCCGGCCTCCTGCGCGCGCTGGCGGCGGACATCTCCCGCGAGGAGCAGGTGGCCTCGCTCTTCGAGCGCGCGGGCGCGCTGGATCACATCGCCTGCACCGCGGCCGACATCCAGGGCGCCTACGCCTTGCTGCCCGACCTGGACATGGCCGCGGCGCAACGCGCCGTGGCCAGCAAGGTGTTCGGCCCGCTGTACCTGGCCCGGCACGGCGCGGCCCGGCTCGCGCCCGGCGGCTCGCTCACCTTCACCTCCGGCATCGCGGCCTACCGGCCGCAGCCGCGCGGCGCCGTGGTGGCCGCCATCAATGCGGCGCTCGAAGGGCTGGTGCGCGCGCTGGCGGTGGAACTCGCGCCGCTGCGGGTAAACGCCGTCTCGCCCGGCTGGGTGGACACGCCGATCTGGACCCACGTGGCTGGCGACCGCAAAGACGAGGCCCTGCAGTCCATGGCCCGCCGCCTGCCCGCCGGCAGGGTGGGACGCGCCGGCGACATTGCCGACGCCATCGCCTTTCTCATGGCCAATACCTTCACGACGGGAACGGTGCTGCACGTGGAAGGGGGGCACCGGCTGGCGTGACCGCGGCGGCCCAATCCCGCGCGGCCTCGAGCAGGTTCGCCAGCGCCGGCGGCTGCGCGCGGCGGCGGCGCCACACCAGGATGAGCGAGGCGGACGCCGCAGGCCCCGGCCAGGGCAATTCGGCCAACTCTCCGCGCTCGAGCTGCGCCTGCACGGCCAGGCGCGGCAGCAGCGCGCAGCCCGCCCCCGCCGCCGCCAGCCGCGCGATCGCGGCCAGGCTTCCGACCTCGGCCGCGATGGCGGGCCCGCGCAATCCGGCCTGCGCGCACGCGGCATCGAGCATCTCGCGATACACGCACCCAGGCTGCGTGGCGATGAACTGCCGGGCCGACGGCGGCGCGGCGTCCGCGCGGGCGGAAGGCGGCCCGACCAGCGCCAGCGGCTCGGTCCGCAGCACGCGATGCGCCAGCCGCGCATCGAGGCGGCCGCGCGCGAAACAGAAGGCCGCGTCCAGCATGCCGTCCGCGACGCCCTGCAACAGCGCCCCGCTGCCCGCGATGTCGAGGTTCACGCGCAGCAGCGCGTGACGGCGGCGCAGATCTTCCAGCCATTGGGGCAGCCGGGCCGCGGCAATGGTTTCCAGCGCGCCCAACGCCAGGGGCCGGGGCGCCAGCGCCGCGCCGGCCGTGGCGGCGGCCCGTGCCTCGTCGGCCAGCGCCAGCAGTTCCTGCGCATAGGGCCGCAGCGCGTCCCCGGCCGGCGTCAGGCTCAACCCCTGCCGCCCGCGGACGAACAGCGGCACGCCCAGGTCCGCTTCCAGGGCCTGGATCTGGTCGCTCACGCTGGACTGCGCCAGGTGCAGCGCTTCGCCTGCGCGCGTGACGTTGCGGGTGCGCGCCACGGCAAGAAACGTCTTCAGAAGTCGGGGATGCACGAAAAACCCTCCAGCCGTTCCGGAAAGCCCGGCCGCCTACGCCCGGCCGCCGCCGTAGCTTACGCCCATGCCGGCCCGCACGTCGTTCTGGATGCCGTAAGGCGCGATGGGGTAGCGCAGCCCGTTGGCCGACAAGGCTTTCATGCCTTCGATGGCGGCCGGCAGATAGCGCGGCGGCAGCGCCATCAGCATCTCTTCGTCGGGCACGCCGCCGTAGCGGCGCTCGGCAAAACAGGGCAGCGACAGGCTGGGTTCGCCCGTGGCCAGCGCGCGCCCCCAGGAATCCGCGCAGGCCGTCTCGCCGACCACGCTCCAGTCGAAGCGGCGGTAGTTTTTCCATTGCAGGCCGTTGATGAGAATGATCATCTGGCCCGGGGTGGCGTAGATCAGACAAATGTCGGGCGGATCGAGCCGTCCCGAGGCCAGCGGCGAAACCGCCATGGCTTCATGGCGTCCGGCCGGCACACAGGTGAGCGCCGCCTGCCGGGCCCGCGCATCGGCCTCGGTGGCGTGCCACACGCCCACGTAGTCTTTGCCGCTGCGCCAGGCGTCGTCCTGCGGCCCCAGTCCGATCACGGCGCGGCACTGCGCCCCCACCAGATCGTCGGCCGTGATGCCCACCGTCCAGCCGAGGCGCGCCGCCATGCCCACGATCTGGTCCGTGGTGTGGACGGCCTTGGGCCGGCGCAAGCCCGGCACGCCCTCCATGTCGGCCGCCCTTTCGTAAAGCTTCATGCCGATGACAGTGGTTTTCAGGCGCAGCAGGCGGTTCAGTTCGTCCACCATGCGCGCCCAGTCCAGGCCCGTCGGGGCCGGGGATGTCTCTTCCATGTTCTTTTCCTTGTCTGCGGTCCCCAGCGGTCCGTCGAGTCGCGCTGGCGCCCGGGGGTGCGTCAAAACGCCCTAGCCTACACCGGCGCGGCGCCGCCCGCATTTGCCGGCGGCGGTTTGGCGCGCTACTATACGATCCATATACAAACCATATATGGATCGATCACAATGGGCATCGTCAAGATTTCCGAGCAGATGCACGAAAACCTGCGCGTCGCCAGCGGCGCGCTCAGCCGCTCCATCAATTCCCAGGCCGAACACTGGATGCGCATCGGCATGCTCTCCGAACTGTATCCGGAGCTGCGCCACGCCGACATCTGCCAGCTACTAATCCGCATCGAACAGGCCGACGGCTTCGCCATTGCCTCGCTTTCCCAGGGCCTGCCCCACGGCGGCGCGCAGGAGGCCGCGTAAATGGCCCGCAAGGTTTCCATCAAATCGGCCGCCGACATCGAAATGGCCCGAAAGGCGGGCGCGCTGGCCGCCGAAGTCCTGCACATGATCGGCGAGCACGTGCGGCCCGGCGTCACCACGGACGCGCTCGACCGCATCTGCCACGACTACATCGTCAACGTGCAGAAGGCCATTCCCGCCAACGTGGGCTACCACGGCTTTCCCAAGACCATCTGCGCCTCGGCCAACCACGTCGTCTGCCATGGCATTCCCTCGGCCAAGGTGCTCAAGGACGGCGACATCCTGAACATCGACGTGGCGGTCATCAAGGACGGCTGGTACGGCGACACCAGCCGCATGTACTACGTGGGCAGGCCCAGCCCGCTGGCGCGCCGGCTGGTGGAAACCACCTACGAAGCCATGCGCGCCGGCATCATGCAGGTGCGGCCCGGCGCCACGCTGGGCGACGTCGGCCACGCCATCCAGAAAGTGGCCCACCGCGAGCACTTCAGCATCGTGCGCGAATACTGCGGCCACGGCATCGGACAGATCTACCACGACGAACCCCAGGTGCTGCACTACGGCCGCCCCGGCGAGGGGCTGGTGCTGCAGCCCGGCATGATGTTCACCATCGAGCCCATGATCAACGCCGGCAAGCCGCAGACCAAACAGCTCGCCGACGGCTGGACGGTGGTCACCCGGGACCGCTCCCTGTCGGCCCAGTGGGAACACATGGTGGTCGTGACCGACACCGGCTACGAGGTGCTTACGCCCTGGCCCGACGGCCCGGGCGCCTACCCGGCCATCCCCTGAGGCGCAATTTCCGGAGTGCGGGCCCGGCCAGAGCGCGGCGAAGATCGCGTCCTGTTCTTCTTGCCGGGACGCGGGCGTTTTCCCCGCGCCGCGCCCGCCCTCCGTCCATGCCGACCCCCGCTTCCCTGCCCCCGGCCTTCCGCCGGCTGGCCGCCTCCAACCTGGCGGCGCAGTTCTCCGAACAGATGGCGCTGGCCGCCGCGCCGCTGGTCGCCGTGCTGGCGCTGGGCGCCGACGCGTCGCAGACCGGCTACCTGCAGACGGCCCAGACCCTGCCCTTCCTGCTGCTGTCGCTGCCGGCCGGCGTGCTGGCCGACCGCATGCCGCGCCGCGCCCTCATGGCCGGCGCCGAATTCGTCCGCGCGGCCGGCCTGGCGGCACTGCTGGCCCTGCTGCTGGCCGGCGCGCTGAACCTGGGCGCGCTGGCGGCGCTGGGCTTTCTGACCGCGGTGGGCACCGTGGCCTACGGCGTGGCCGCGCCCGCGCTGCTGCCCAGGCTGGTGCCGGCGGGCGAACTGGCTCGCGCCAACCGCTGGCTGGAACTGGCGCGCAGCGCCGCCTTCATGGCCGGCCCCGCCCTGGGCGGCGCGCTGGTGGGCGCGCTGGGCGCGGCGCCGGCCTATGCCGCGGCCGCGGCGCTGTCGCTGGCCGCGGCGCTGCTGCTGGCGGGGCTGCCCGCCGACAGGCCGGCGCGCCCGGCGCATCGCCATCCCGGGCGCGAACTGGCCGAAGGCGCCGCCTTCGCGGCGCGCCACCCGCTGCTGCGGCCGGTGCTGGCGACCGCGGTGGTCTTCAACACCGCATGGTTCATCCTGCAAGGGATTTACGTGGCCTATGCCGTGGACACCCTGCGCATGGACGCGGCCGCCATCGGCCTGACGCTGGGCATCTACGGCGCGGGCATGGTGTCCGGCGCGCTGGCCGCGCCCTGGCTGGGGCGCCGTCTGCGCTTCGGCACGGTGGTCGCGGCCGGCCCGCTGTCGGCCTTCGCCGCCAGCCTGGCGATGCTGTCCACGCTGGCCTGGCCCTCGCCCGTCCTGGCCGGGCTGGCATTCTTTTTCTTCGGCGCGGGGCCCATTCTCTGGACCATCGCCACCACCACGCTGCGCCAGGCGGTCACGCCGAACGCCATGCTCGGGCGGGTGTCGGCCGTGATCCAGACCGCCACCTTCGGCGCCCGCCCCGTAGGCGCGCTGATCGGCGCGCTGCTGGCGGGCCGCCACGGCGCGCCGGCCTGCCTGTGGGCCGTGGCGGCGGGCTTCGCGCTGCAGTTCGCGCTGCTGGCGCTGTCCCCGGTGCGCAGGCTGGCGGCGCAGCCGGAGGCGGCGGCCGCCTGAACCGCGCGCGCTGTCATGGCCGTTTTCGCCGCGTTCTGTATCTGGCGCCCGCGTGCCAGCCTGTGCGAGGCTTCGTCTGCCCCGCGCACAGACCGCGAATGCCTCGCGGCCGCGCATCGTCCCGCCACGACCCATGCTGAAAATCCTCGGTAAAGCCGCCTCCATCAACGTCCGCAAAGTGCTGTGGGCCTGCGCCGAACTCCAGCTTCCCTACGATCGCGAAGACTGGGGCTCGGGCTTCCGGCCCACCGCCGCCCCGGCTTTTCTTGCCCTGAATCCGCACGGCCAGGTGCCGGTCATCGTGGACGGGGATTTCGTGCTGTGGGAGTCCCACAGCATCCTGCGCTATCTCGCGGCGCAGTACGGCGGCGCGGCGCTCTACCCCGCCGAACCGCGCGAGCGGGCGCGCGTGGACCAATGGATGGATTGGCAGGCGTCCGACCTCAACCGCGCATGGAGCCCTGCCTTCATGGGATTGGTGCGGCGCTCGCCCGCGCACCAGGATCCGGCCGCCATCGCCGCCTCTTGCGACGACTGGACGCGCGCCATGCGGGTGCTGGACGCCCGGCTGGCGGCCACCGGGGCCTACGTGGCCGGCGCGGACTTCACGCTGGCCGACATCCCCATCGGCCTGTCGGTGAACCGCTGGCGCCACACCCCGTTCGACAAGCCCGCGCTGCCCGCCGTGCGGGCCTATTGCGAGCGCCTGCGGCGGCGCGAGGGCTTCCGCCTGCACGGCGACAACGGCCTGCCCTGAGCCGCGCGCCTCACCCGCCGCCGGCCAGCCGCACCAGCGCGTGCAGGCCCACGCCGATCAGCCCGCCCACCAGCGTGCCGTTGAAGCGGATGTATTGCAGGTCGCGCCCCACGCTCAGCTCGAGCTGGCGCACCAGGTGCCGTTCGTCCCAGTTCTTCACCGTGCGCGAAATGTGCGCGGTCACGCCGGCGCGCAGCCTGCCGGTGAGGCGGCGCGCACTGCCCAGCACGTGCAGATTGATGGCCTCGCGCAGGCCCGGATCCTCGCCCAGCTTGCGTCCCATGGCCTGCAAGGCGTGCTCCAGGTGCCTGGCCAGCGCCGAATCCTCGCGCGACAGGTCGCGCCGCAGGGCCGCGTGGATCTCGTCCCAGAGGCCCTGCACGTACTCCTGCACCTTGGGATGGTCGATGGCGCGCGACTTGAGGTGTTCCACCTGCTCGGCCAGCGCCGGATCGCCGCGCAGGCGGTCGATGTAACCCGTCACCCAGGCTTCGTAGTCGCGCCGCACGGGGTGTCCGGGCTCGGACAGCACGTCGCGCAGTTCCTGCACCAGCGCCCGCGCCAGCCGGTCGGCCAGGTTGTCGGCCATGCCCTCCACCGAGGCCACCACGTTTACCGTGGCCATGATGCGCGGCCACTCCTTGCGCGCGAACTTCGCCAGCAGCGCCGAGGCGCGCGCCTTCACCTCCTCGTCGTCCAGGTAGCCGCCCAGCCGCTGCAGCGCCGCGTCCAGCAGCTCCTGGTGCCGCCCGTCGCGCGTCAGCAGCGCCAGCACCTCGCCCGCGGTGGAGGCGGCGTCCCACTCGCGCAGCGTCTTCACCACGAACGCGCGGATCACGCCACGCACGGCCTGCTCGTCCAGCATGTCCAGCGTCTGCAGCGCCACTTTGCGCGCGCCGTCGGCCAACATGCGCGCCTGGCGCGGCCGGCCCAGCCAACGCGACAGCCGCGCCGCCGGATCGAACAGGCGCAGTTTCTCGATGAGCGCGTCGGGGTCCAGGAAATGGTCGCGCACGAATGCGGCCAGGCTGTCGCCGATGCGGTCCTTGTTGCTGGGAATGATGGCGGTGTGCGGAATGGGCAGCCCCAGCGGCCGGCGGAACAGCGCCACCACGGCGAACCAGTCCGCCAGCGCGCCCACGGTGGCCGCCTCGCAGAAGGCGCGCACCCAGGCCCAGACGCCCTGGCCGCCCATGGCGTGGCTGGCGACGAAGCCGCCGACCATGGCGGCCAGCAGCGCCACGGCGGCGATCTTCATGCGGCGCAGCTGCGCCAGGCGGGGGTCGGCGGTCGGGTGGTCGGTCATGGCTGGACGGGGGCGAAAGCGGAAGCGCGCGCCGGCAGCAGTCCGGCTCCCTGGGCGCGCTCCAGGATGAATTCGATCATCATCGCGATGGCGCGCGGATGATGGCGGTTGGGCATGTACAGCATGTACATGGCGCGCCCGAAGATACTCAGCCGCCAGTCGCCCAGGGCCTCCAGCAGGCGGCCCTGGGCCACGTCCTCGTGCACCACGTAGTCCGGCAGGATGGCCACGCCCAGCCCCGCCAGCGCGGCGTCGCGCAGGAATGCGTAATTGCGCGAGATCACCGTGGGCTCCAGCACCACCTGCTCGCGCGGCGCGTTGCCGCGATACGCGGACAGCCGCAGCGGCCGGCCGATGACGGCCGCGCTGATCACCGGCGCGCCGGCCAGCGCCTGCGGATCCGGCGGCAGGCCATGCCGCGCCGCGTACCCGGGCGAGGCGCAGGCCGTGTAGCGCACCTGCCCCAGCTCGCGCGCCACCAGGTTCTGCGGCGGCTCCGACATGATGCGCACGGCAATGTCCACCTCGTCGCGCAGCAGATCGTCCACGCTGTTCTCGAACAGCACGTCGAGCACGATGCCGGGGTACGCGCGCTTGAATTCCAGCAGCCAGGGCGTCATCACGAACTGGCCGTAGCCGCTGGGCACGCTCAGCCGCACCTTGCCCTGCGGCGTCTTGCCCAGCGTCTGCACCGCCTCGCGCGCGGCCACCAGCTCTTCCAGGATGCTGCGGCCATGCTGGTAGAGCTTGAGTCCGATTTCGGTGGGCTCCACGCGCCGGGTGGTGCGGCGCACCAGCTGCATACCCACGGCGCGCTCGAGCTGCGCCAGGTGGTAGCTCACGTTGGCGCGCGTCATCTTGAGCCGGCGCGCCGCCTCGCTCAGGTTGCCGGCGTCCAGGATCTCCACCAGCAGGGTCAGGGATTTGGTGTCCACAGCCAGCTTCCTTCTGCCTGAAATCGGATCATTGTCAAATTTTCTTGAACGTCATGTCAATGGATGATGCCATTGTCAAATCCGGACTGACGGGAAAGAATGAAGCCCGACCAAGACGGCCCCCCAAGGCCCGCCCAGGAGACACTGCATGACAGACCCCGCCAGCGCGGGCGCCGCCCGCGCGCGCCGCCAGGATGACCTACTCATCGTCGTCGTCGACCATCCTCCCGTGAATGCGCTGAGCGCCGACGTGCGGCGCGGCCTGGCCGAGGCCATCGCCCAGGCCGGCGTCGACCCGCAGGTGCGCGCCGTGGTGCTGGCCGGCGCGGGCGCCAACTTCATCGCGGGCGCCGACATCCGCGAATTCGGCAAGCCGCCGCGTCCGCCCGCCCTGCCCGACGTCTGCAACGCCATCGAGAACTGCCCCAAACCCGTGGTGGCCGCGCTGCACGGCGCGGCGCTGGGCGGCGGGCTGGAAGTGGCCATGGCGGCGCACTACCGCGTGGCCCTGCCCGATGCGCGCCTTGGCCTGCCCGAAGTCAATCTCGGCCTGCTGCCCGGCGCGGGCGGCACGCAACGCGCCCCGCGCCTGATGGGCGCGGCCGCCGCGCTGGACCTGATGCTCTCGGGCGCGCCCATTACCGCGGCCGGCGCGCTGGCCAGCGGGCTGGTGGACCGCGTGGCCGAGGGCGGCGACGCCCTGGCCGCCGGCCTGGCCTATGCGCGCGAGCTGCTGGACCAGGGCGCCGGCCCGCGCCGCAGCCGCGACGCCCAGGGCCTGGCCGACAAGACGGCCGCGCGCGCCGCGCTGGCCGAGTCCGGCGAACGCGCCGCCCGGGCGCGCGGGCTGTACTCGCCGCTGCGCATCGTCGAAGCCGTGCGCGCCGCGGTGGAGCTGCCCTTCGACGAGGGGCTGGCCACCGAGCGTTCGCTCTTTCTGCAATGTCTGGACAGCCCGCAGCGCGCCGCCCTGGTGCATGCGTTCTTCGCCGAGCGCGGCACCACGCGCGTGCCCGAGTTGAAACAGGCCCGCCCGCGTCCCCTGGGCCGGGTGGGCGTCGTCGGCGGCGGCACCATGGGCGCGGGCATCACCGTGGCGCTGCTGGACGCGGGCCTGTCGGCCGTGATGATCGAGCAGGACGAGGCCGCCCTGGCCCGCGGCCTCGCCAGGGTGCGGGACGTCTACGACCAGGCCGTGCGCAAAGGGCGGCTGAGCGCGGCCCAGCGCGAGGAGCGCATGGCCCGCCACGCCGGGGCGCTGGACTACGCCGCGCTGGCCGACGCCGACCTCATCATCGAGGCGGTATTCGAGGACATGGAGGTCAAGCGCGCCGTGTTCGCCGAACTGGACCGCGTGGCCCGGCCGGGCGCGGTGCTCGCCACCAACACCTCCTACCTGGACGTGGACTGCATCGCCCAGGCCACGAGCCGCCCGGCCGACGTGCTGGGCCTGCACTTCTTCTCGCCGGCCCACATCATGAAGCTGCTGGAGATCGTGGTGGGCCGGGCCACCGCCGCCGACACGGTGGCCACGGGCTTCGAGCTGGCGCGGCGGCTGCGCAAGATCCCGGTGCGCGCGGGCGTGTGCGACGGTTTCATCGGCAACCGCATCCTGGCCGTGCACCGCCAGGCCGCCGACATGATGATGCAGGACGGCGCCAGCCCCTACGAGATCGACGCCGCCGTGCGCGCCTTCGGCTATCCCATGGGCCCCTACCAGATGACCGACATGGCCGGCGGGGACATCGGCTGGGCCACGCGCAAGCGCCGCGCGGCCACGCGCGATCCGGCCATCCGCTACGTGGAGATCGCCGACCGCATCTGCGAGCGCGGCTGGTTCGGCCAGAAAACCGGGCGCGGCTTCTACCGCTACGAAGCCGGATCGCGCCAGGGCCGGCCCGACCCCGAGGTGCTGGAGATCGTGGACGCCGAGCGCCGCCGCGCCGGCGTGACGCCGCGCGCTTTCAGCGAAGGCGAGATCCAGCGCCGCTACCTGGCGGCCATGATCAACGAGGCGGCCAACGTGCTGGAAGAAGGCATCGCCGACAAGCCGGCCGACGTGGACGCGGTATTCCTGCACGGCTACGGCTTTCCACGCTACCGGGGCGGGCCGCTCTTTTATGCCGACACCGTCGGGCCGGCCCGCATCCTGGAAGACATCCGCGCCTGGCGCAACGAAGACCCCGCCTTCTGGAAGCCCTCCGCGCTGCTGGTGCGCCTGGCCGAGTCCGGCCGCGATTTCGCCAGCCTGAACACCGCCCAACCGTAAAGGACATTCCCGCCATGCGCGAAGCCGTCATCGTCTCCACCGCCCGCACGCCCATCACCAAGGCGCACCGCGGCGAATTCAACATCACTCCCGGCGCCACGCTGGCGGCCCACGCCGTGCGCGCGGCCGTCGAGCGCGCCGGCATCGACCCCGCCCGCATCGAAGACGCCATCCTGGGCTGCGGCTACCCCGAGGGCACGACGGGGCGCAACATCGCCCGCCAGGCCGTGATCCGCGCCGGCCTGCCCGTCGGCATCGGCGGGGCCACCGTCAACCGCTTCTGCGCCTCCGGCCTGCAGGCCATCGCCTCGGCCGCCGCGCGCATCGTCATGGACGGCGCGCCGGCCATGATCGCCGGCGGCGTGGAAAGCATTTCGCAGCTGCGCACCCGCGACAATCCCGACATCGGCACCGATCCCTGGATACGCGAGCACAAGCCCGGACTTTACCTGCCCATGATCGAAACGGCCGACATCGTGGCCGCCCGCTATGGCATCAGCCGCGAAGACCAGGACGCCTTCGCCCTGCAAAGCCAGGCGCGCACCGAGGCGGCCCAGGCCGCCGGCCGCTACCGCGAGGAGATCATCCCCGTGGCTACCGTGATGGCCATGACCGACCGGGAGACGGGCGAAACCCGCGAGCGCGAAGTCACGATCGGCCACGACACCTGCAACCGCCCCGGCACCACGCTGGAGGCGCTGGCCAAGCTCGCGCCGGTGCGCGGCGAAGGCCAGTACGTCACCGCCGGCAACGCCTCCCAGCTCTCGGACGGCGCGGCCGCCTGCGTGCTCATGGAAGCGGGCGAAGCCGCCCGTGCCGGCATACGGCCGCTGGGCGCGTTCCGCGGCCTGGCCATCGCCGGCTGCGAGCCCGACGAAATGGGCATCGGTCCCGTCTACGCCGTGCCCCGCCTGCTGGAGCGCCATGGCTTGTCCGTCGAGGACATCGGCCTGTGGGAACTGAATGAGGCTTTCGCCTCGCAGGCGCTGTACTGCCAGCGGCGCCTGGGCATTCCCATGGACCGGCTCAACGTGAACGGCGGCGCCATCAGCCTGGGCCACCCGTTCGGCGTCACCGGCGCCCGCCTGGCGGGCCACGTGCTGCTCGAGGGCCGCCGGCGCGGCGCCCGCTACGCCGTGGTCACCATGTGCGTGGGCGGCGGCATGGGCGCGGCCGGCCTGTTCGAAATCTACTGAGGACCCCCATGGATCTGGAATTCACCCCCGAAGAAACCGCGTTCCGCGACGAGGTGCGCGCCTTCTTGGCCGAGCGCCTGCCGCCGGCCCTGTCGGCCAAGGTGCTGGACGGCCAGCGCCTCACGCGCGAGGAGATGAGCGGCTGGCACGCCACCCTCAACGAGCGCGGCTGGCTGGCCAGCCACTGGCCGGCGGAATACGGCGGCACGGGCTGGACCGCCACGCAGAAATTCATCTTCGACAACGAGTGCGCGCTGGCCGGCGCGCCGCGCATCGTGCCCTTCGGCCTCAGCATGCTGGGGCCGGTGCTCATCAAGTACGGCACCGAGGCGCAGAAGCGCCGCTGGCTGCCGCGCATCCTGGACGGCTCCGACTGGTGGTGCCAGGGCTATTCCGAACCGGGCGCGGGCTCGGACCTGGCTTCGCTCAAGACCACGGCCGTGCGCGACGGCGACAGCTACATCGTCAACGGCCAGAAAACCTGGACCACGCTGGGCCAGTACGCCAACATGATCTTCTGCCTGGTGCGCACCTCCAGCGAAGGCAAGCGCCAGGAAGGCATCAGCTTCCTGCTCATCGACATGGCAAGCCCGGGCATCGAAGTGCGGCCCATCATCACGCTGGACGGCGAGCACGAAGTCAACGAGGTGTTCTTCTCGGATGTGCGCGTGCCCGCGGAGAACCTGGTCGGCGAAGAGAACCGGGGCTGGACCTGCGCCAAATACCTGCTCACCTACGAGCGCACCAACATCGCCGGCGTGGGGCAGTCGGCCGCCGCGCTGGAGCGCCTGAAGACCGTGGCCGCGCGCATCCGCCGCCATGGCCGCCCGCTGCTGGAAGACCCGGACTTCGCCGCCCGCGTGGCGCGCGTGGAGATCGAGCTCGCCAACATGCGCACCACCAACCTGCGCGTGGTGGCCGCGGCGCAAGGCGGCGGCGCGCCCGGCGCCGAGAGCTCCATGCTCAAGATACGCGGCACCCAGATCCGCCAGGAAATCACCGCGCTCATGCGGCGCGCCATGGGCCCGCACGCGCGCGCCTTCGCGCCCGAGGCCCTGCACGGCGGCTACGAGGGGCCGCCGCTGGGCCCCGAGGGCTGGGGCGCCGCCGCCGCGCAGTACTTCAACAACCGCAAGCTGTCGATCTTCGGCGGCTCCAACGAAATCCAGAAAAACATCATCAGCAAGATGATCCTCGGACTCTAAAGGCTGGCCATGAATTTCGAACACACCGAAGACCGGCGCATGCTGTCCGACACGCTGCGCCGCTTCATCGCCGAACAGTATCCCTATGCCACGCGCGACGGCCTGGCCCGCTCGGCGCGCGGCTACAGCCCCGAGTTCTGGCGGCGCTACGCCGAGCTGGGCGCGGTGGCCGCGCTCTTTTCCGAAGCCGATGGCGGCCTGGGCGGCGCGGGCTTCGACATCGCCGTGGTCTTCGAGGAACTGGGCCGCGGGCTGGTGCTGGAACCTTTCCTGGACGCGCTGGTCGTGGGCAGCCTCCTCGCCGACGCCGGCACGCCCGCGCAAAAGGAATTGCTGGCCGGCCTGATGGAGGGCTCGCTGCACGCCGCGCTGGCCCTGGCCGAACCCGAATCGGGCTACGACCCCGCCGGCATCGCCTTGCGCGCCGAGCCCGACGGCGACGGCTGGGTGCTCGACGGCGAAAAGTCCCTGGTCTACCTCGGCGCGCACGCCGACCGCTACCTGGTGGCCGCCCGCAGCCAGGGCCGGCCCGGCGACGAAACCGGCATCAGCCTGTTCCTGGCGCCGGCGCACGCGCCCGGCCTGACCGCGCACGGCCATGCCCTCATCGACGGCGGCCGCGCCGCGCAGCTGCGTTTCGACCGGGTCCGGCTCGCCGCGGACGCGCTGGTGGGCCGGACCGGCCAGGGCTATCCGGCGCTGGAGCGCGCACTGGGCCGTGGCCTGCTGGCCCTGTGCGCCGAAGCCGTGGGCGCCATGGATTGCGCGCGCGACGCCACGCTCGACTACCTGCGCACGCGCCGCCAGTTCGGCGTGCCCATCGGCAGCTTCCAGGCCCTGCAGCACCGCATGGCCGACTTGCTGCTGGAAATCGAGCAGGCGCGCTCGGCCGTCATCAACGCCGCGGCGGCCCTGGACAACCCCGACCGCGCCGTCCGCGAACGCGCGCTGTCGGCCGCCAAGGCCACCATCGGCCGCGTCGGCACCCTGGTCGCCGAGGAAAGCATCCAGATGCACGGCGGCATCGGCATGACCTGGGAACTGCCGCTCGCGCACTACGCCAAGCGCCTCGTCATGATCGACCACCAGTTCGGCGACGAAGACCACCACCTGCGGCGCTACATCGCGCTGGGCCGGCCATGAGCGGGGCGCGCGAACCTGGCGCGCCCGTGGCGGGGGACACCGCGCCGGGCGTCCCTGAACCGGGCGTCCCTGGACCGGGCGTCCCTGAACCGGGCGTCCCCTTTTCCTCGCGGTTTCCGGTGCGGGGCGTGGAAGACGTGCGCCGGATCGCGGCCCGGCCGCTGGCCGAGACGCTCACGGTGCGGAGCACCTACGAGATCTTCCGCAACTCCGCCGCTGCGTTCGGCGACCGGCCCGCGCTCACCTTCCTGCGCACCGCCGATCCGGACGACGCGGTGGACCGCTGGAGCTACCGCGAACTGCTGGAAGGCATCCACCAGACCGCCAACCTGCTGCACACGCTGGGCGTGGGCGCGCAGGACGCGGTGGCCGTCCTGCTGCCCGGCTGCCTGGAATACCACCTGGCGCTGTGGGGCGGCGAGGCCGCCGGCATCGTGCAGCCGCTGAATCCGCTGCTGGCCGAAGACAAGCTGGCCGCGCTCATGAGCAAGGCCCGTGCGCGCGTGCTCATCGCCTATGGCTCCGACCAGGAATGCGGCGCCTGGACCAAGGCGCTGGCCCTGCGCGAGCGCGTGCCCACGCTGCGCGCCGTGCTGCGCGTGGCTCCCTGGTAC
Source organism: Achromobacter sp. Marseille-Q4962 (assembly GCF_943737005.1). Classification (GTDB taxonomy): domain Bacteria; phylum Pseudomonadota; class Gammaproteobacteria; order Burkholderiales; family Burkholderiaceae_B; genus Achromobacter. The sequence continues at coordinate 15,334 of NZ_CALSFU010000025.1, forward strand.
GAAGACCCGGCCGCGCGCCCCGCGCTGCCCGAAGGCACGCTGGACTTCAACGCGGCCCGCGCCGCGCAACCCGCCGACCGCCTGGCCAGCGGGCGCGTCATCCGCGCCGCCGACACGGCCGCGTATTTCCACACCGGCGGCACCACGGGCGCGCCCAAGCTCGCCGTACATACCCACGCCAACCAGGTCTTCAGCGCCTGGGCCGCCGTGCAATTGCAGGGCGCGGGCCCGGGCGACGTGGTCATCAACGGCTATCCGCTCTTTCACGTGGCGGGCGTGCTGCCAGCCTCGCTGGCCGCGCTGTCGGCCGGCGTGCACACCCTCATTCCGACCACCCTGCTGCTGCGCAACCGCGACGTGGTGCGCAACTACTGGAAGCTGGTCGAGCGCCACCGCGTCACCTCGCTGCAAGGCGTGCCCACGATGCTGGCCGCGCTCGCCGAGGTGCCGCTAGACGGCGCCGACATCTCCTCGCTGCGCTACTGCCGCACCGGCGCGGCGCCCCTGCCCGCCGAGCTGGCCAGCCGCTTCGAGCGCCTGTTCGGCCTGCATATCAACGAAAGCCTGGGCATGACCGAGATGGCCGGCATCACCTCCATCAGCCCGCCCGGCTCGCGCTTTCCGGTCAACTGCGTGGGCTATCCGCTGCCGTACGTGGAAGTGCGCGTCACGGCGCTCGACACCCCGGCCGGCCAGCCCCCGCGCGACCTGCCGCCCGGCGAGGCAGGCATGCTGCTCTTCAGGGCGCCCAACGTCATCCCCGGCTTTCTCGACGCCGAGGACACGGCGCGCGCCTTCACCGAAGACGGCTGGCTCATCAGCGGCGACGTCGGTTTCCTGGACGATGCGGGCCGCCTGCACCTGCAGGGGCGGGCCAAGGACCTCATCATCCGGAGCGGCCACAACATCGATCCCAAGGTCATCGAGGACGCGCTGGCGCGCCATCCGGCCGTGAGCCTGTGCGCCGCCGTGGGCGCGCCCGACCCCTACGCGGGCGAACTGCCGGTGGCCTTCGTCACCCTGGCCGACGGCGCTCGGGCCACCGAGGAGGAACTGCTGGTCCACGCCGCGCGCCACGTGGACGAAGGCCCCGCCCGGCCCAAGCGGGTCATCGTGCTCGAGCACATGCCCATGACCAACGTGGGCAAGATCTACAAGCCCGACCTGCGCCGGCTCGCCGCCGCCTTCACCGTGCGCGCGCTCATCGAGCGCACCCTGCTCGACGCGGGCTGCCCGGCGGACAGTCCCTGGTTCCGGCTGACCGACGACGCCCGTCCCGAGCTCGCCGTGTGCGCCAGCGCCGACGCCCCGCCCGCGCTGCGCGAGCAGCTGCGCCAGTCGCTGGCGCGGCTGCCGGTGCGGGTCGGCTGGCGCGAGGCCGAGCCCGCTCCCGACTAGCGCCCCGTCAAGCTTTCCCCACACAACCACAGATCCCGTTTACCGGGACGCCGCCACCCGAGGAGACCTTCCATGCCTGCATCCCCCCTGCGCCGCGCCTGCCTGGGCGCTTTGCTCTGCATCCTGGCGATGGGCGCCCTGCCCGCCGCCGCCCAGACGCCGCAATTCCCCACCAAGCCCGTTACGGTCATCGTGCCCTTCCCGGCCGGCGGCTCCACCGACCGCCATCTGCGCATCCTGGCGCAGGAAGCTTCCAAGTCGCTGGGCCAGCCCGTGGTCGTGGAAAACCGCCCCGGCGCGGGCGGCACGCTGGGCCCGGGCACCATGGCCAAGACGGCCAAGCCCGACGGCTACACCATCACGCTCTATACGCTGGCCATGCTGCGCATGCCGTACATGCAGCACACCAACTGGCACCCGATCAACGATTTCGACTTCATCATCGGGCTGTCCGGTTATACCTTCGGCCTCACCGTGCGCGCGGATTCGCCTTTCAAGACCTTCAACGAGTACATCGAGGCCGCGCGCAAGGCGCCCGGCACCATCGACTACGGCTCCACCGGCGTGGGCTCCTCGCCCCACCTGCTGATGGAGGAACTGGCCATCAATGCCAAGGTCAAGCTCAACCATGTGCCCTTCAAGGGCAACGCCGACATGCAGCAGGCGCTGCTGGGCGGCCACGTCATGGCGCAGAGCGACGCCACCGGCTGGGACCAGTTCGTGGACGCCGGCAAGATGCGCCTGCTGGTGACTTTCGGCGAAAAGCGCACGACCCGCTGGCCCGACGTGCCCACCGCGCAAGAGCTCGGCTACGGCGTGGTGTCCACTTCGCCATACGGCCTGGCCGGCCCCAAGGGCGTGGACCCCGCCGTCATCCGCATCCTGCACGACGCCTTCAAGCAGGCGCTCTACAGCCCCGCCAGCATGGAAGTCATGCAGCAGCTCAACCAGCAGCCCGCCTATCGCAACAGCGCGGATTACCGCGCCTGGGCCGCCGACACCTACGTGAAACAGAAGCCGCTCATCGAGCACCTGGGCCTGATGGCCAAGAACTGACGCTTTTCCCTTGGAGCGGCCTGCGGGCCGCTTTTGCCGCGCAGATTTGTATACAAAATCTGCGCGGTTTTTCTGTTTTCCGGCCGCGCCGTTTGCTAGACTGGCGCCCGTAGCAATGCCCGCGCCCGCGCGCCCATGACCCCGCAAACCGCCCCCGACCCCAGCGCCAGCGACATCGCCAGGGAAATCTCCGCCGCCATCGTCTCGCACCGGCTGCCCCCCGGCACCCGCCTGCGCGAAGAAGCGCTCGCGCGCGTCTACAAGGTGAGCCGCACCAAGATCCGCGCCGCCCTGCTCATGCTGTCCAAAGACAAGCTCATCGACATCGTGCCCGACAAAGGCGCCTTCGTGAGCAAGCCCGACGCCAACGAGGCGCGCGAAGTCTACGCCGTGCGCCGCATTCTCGAAGCGGCGCTGGCCCGCGAATTCGTCGCCCGCGCCAGACCCGCCGACTATCGCCGCATCGACGCCCACCTGCGCGCCGAGCGGCGCGCCCTCGAAAGCGGCGACGCGCAGGAACGCAACCGCCTGCTGAGCGAATTCCACCTCCTGCTGGCCGACACCGTGGGCAACACCGTACTGACCGGCATGTTGCGCGAACTCTCCGCGCGCAGCGCCGTCATCACCGTGCTCTACCAAAGCTCCCGCGACGCCGGTTGCTCCTCGCGCGAACACCACGCCTTCATCGAAGCCGCCCGCGCCGGCGACACCGAACGCGCCTGCGCGCTCATGGACGAGCATCTGCGCAACGTCGAGGCCGCCCTGGACTTCAGCGGCCCGCCGGCCGCCGGCGGCGACCTGGTGGCCGCGCTGCTCAGCTAGGGCCTGTTAACGCTAAAAGGAGCCTCCTTTCCCGCGGCATGCGTCCCGGGCGGCACGCGTCCCGGGCGCCGCGCGCCCGGCGCGGGAAATTCCCCCGCATCAAACCCGCCTGGCGGCATTGACGCCGCGCAAACCGCCAGGCGAGCTTCCCGGCTACAGTAAGAAAGTCTCCGGCTCGCGGAGACGCGCCCGCATGCCGGGCGCCGACTGTCAATCGATGTGCCCCTCAAAACGGAGACAACGCCATGTATCAGCACATCCTCATCCCCACCGACGGATCCCCCCTTTCCACCGACGCGGTCCGGCAAAGCCTGCAACTGGCCAAGTCGCTGGGCGCGCGGGTCACGCTCCTCACCGTGGAAGAGCCCTTCCACGTCTTCGCGCTGGGCGCCACCCAGATCGCCAAGAGCCTGACCGAGTACCAGGAAGCCATGCGCGTCCAGGCCGACCGCATTCTCGGCGAAGCCGCCGAACAGGCCCAATCGCTCGGCGTGCCCTGCGAAACCCTGCGCGTCACCCACGAAGATCCCTTCCAGGCCATCATCGACACCGCCGTCAGCCGCCAGTGCGACCTCATCGCCATGGCCTCGCACGGCCGCCGCGGCATGAGCGCCATCGTCCTGGGCAGCCAGACGCAGAAAGTGCTGACCCACTCCAAGGTGCCGGTGCTGGTGTATCGCAAGAGCTGATGCGCCCGGGCGCCGCCGTTGGCGGACGGGCGCACGGACATCGCGGGGCCGCCCATGGACCACCGCCTCAGGCCGCAATACCTGGCCCTGCTCGCCCGGCACGGCCTGGAACCCCATGCCGTGCCGCCCGACTGGCGGGAAATCGACGAAGCGCACAAGCACAGGATGATCGCGGGCGCGCGCGCCCGCGGCGACCACCGCTTGATCGAGGCCATCGAACACAGCCACGAGGCGGCGCTGGCCGATCCCCGCCACCCCACCGACCACCCGCTCGACGCAGCCTCCCGCTGGGTGGAGGACGCCGTCCGGCGCAACCCGGCCTGCCGGGGTATTCGCTTCCGGCCTCCCTGCCGGACGTCGGCGGGATCGCCGCGGACGACGAGGTGGTATCCAGGATGGGCGCGATTTTCGGTTCCTACGAGCGCACCGGCGACCCCGTGTACGGTCCGCTCAACCAGGCCCAGGGCAGCGACGCGCTGCTCGCCCATTGCCTGACCCGCGCCTGCGGGCGTTTCATGATCGCGCCCGCGTCCGCCGGGCCGGCTGCCGCGCCGCCGTGCAGCAGGGCAGTCGTGGCCCCGACTGAGGTGAAGGCGGACCGCGCGGGCCGGCCCTGCGCGACCGCCATGCCGTGCTTCCCCAGAAAATCTCCGACGCGCCCGAGCCGCAGGAACGCCCCCTCATGCAAGGCGCCGTCATCGCCCAGCCGCAGGGCAATGCCAGGCTCCCACACCGCGTGGCGGTTCAACTGCCGGTCCAGAACCCTGCAATAGCGCGCCTGGAAGGACATGGAGGGCTCCCGGCCGCGGACACATTGCAGCGATTGCCGCCACAGGCGGCTCGCCGGCGCATGCGGGGACTCCCTGCCCCGGCGGCCGTCGCGCCGGGCCGCGGCCCCGGCCGGCGGGCCCGCTCAGGCCAGCCCCATGCGCCGCCGCGCGCGCTGGGCGGAGCCGTCCCGCACCGCCCAGCGCAACAACCGCGCCGTCGCCCGCACGCCCGCGCGCACGGCGCGCCGCTGCGCGTCCGGCATCCGCAGTCCCAGTTCGGCGGCGGCCCAGCCCGGCAGCAGGTCGATGCCGGCTTGCATCATCAGGCGGCCCGCCGGCCGCGCCAGCGGCGGCTGCGAGGCCGGCGCCTCCAACAGCAGCCGCACCACTTCGCGGCTGCGCGCCCCGGCCCGCAATTGCGGCCGCATCCCGGCCAGATAGCGTTGCACCTCGGCGCGCGAGCGGGGCACGCCGCGCGCGCCCAGGCGCTCGGCGATCAGGGCGATCTCGTCGTAATAGCGGTCCTGGTCGCGGGCGGACAGCGCCGGGTTGCGGTAGCGCAGATGCGCCGCGAGAAAACTGCTGACCTCGGCGACATGCACCCAGGTCAGCAGATCGGCGTCGCTGGCCGCGTAGGGCCGGCCGTCCTCGGCCGTGCCGGCGACCTGCAGGTGGATGGTCTTCACCTTCTCGATCAGCCAGTCCGCGTCGCGATGGCTGCCGAAGGTCGTGCCCGCAATGAACTGCCCGGTGCGGCGCAGCCGGCCCAGCATGTCCTGGCGGAAATTAGAGTGGTCCCACACCCCGGCCAGCGCCAGCGGATGCAGGGTCTGCAGCATGAGCGCGCAGATGCCGCCCACCAGCATGCTGGTGAAGTCCGCATGCACCCGCCACGACACCGACTGCGGGCCGAACAGCCCCGGGTCGCCTTTGGGGCTCTCCAGGTCGAGCTGCCCGAGGGACAGGCCGGTCAGGCCGAAAACCTGCCGTTCGATGCGGCGGCGTATGAATTCCATGGAAATGAGGTGCCGGGCGCGCGGCGCCCGCTGAAAGGATTCTCGAGGTTCAGAACGATCTTAGACGGAGACGGCCCTTTCGCGCCGCGGGCGAGGCGGCCGGCCTCCCCGGATGCGCCTGGCCGCGCCAGAGCCGAATTATCGCCTTGCAGCTTGGGATCTGGCTCATTCCCGACGACCGAAGGCTTTTCTCATCTTGTCGGTCCTCGCGGCCGGCCGGCTGCAAGACGCCCGCGGATTCCCGCGCCACGCCGGCCATGTGTCGGGAACGTCCCGCTGCCACAACCAATTCAACGAGCGCATGAAGTACTCCACCCTGCGGCCCTCCCTCAAAATGCGATGGAACGGCGCCGGCCTCGACGACGCCATGACCGGCAACCTCGTCGAACGCGTCGATGGCTTGGGGGCCCGGCGATAAAAAAAGCGCCTCGCAAGGAGGCGCAACCGAACAGCGAGTTCGGCCCTAATCCCTGGCGGCCGGACGGCCGCCAGGGAATCAGTAGTCCATGTCGGACGTCGCGGGCGCGGCGGCCTTGTCTTCCTTGGGCAGCTCGGCCACCGTGGCGTCGGTGGTGAGGATGAGACCGGCAATCGACGCCGCATTCTGCAGCGCGGTGCGCGTCACCTTGGTCGGGTCGACCACGCCCATTTCCACGAGGTCGCCGTACTCGCCGGTGGCGGCGTTGTAGCCGTGATTGCCTTGCCCTTCGAGCACCTTGGCCACGACCACCGAGGGCTCTTCGCCCGCGTTGGCCACGATGGCGCGCAGCGGAGCTTCCAGCGCGCGCAGCACGATGCGGATGCCGGCGTCCTGGTCGGCGTTGGCGCCCTTGAGCTTGCCGAGCGCGGCGCGGGCGCGCAGCAGCGCCACGCCTCCGCCGGGCACGACGCCCTCTTCCACGGCGGCGCGGGTCGCATGCAGCGCATCGTCCACGCGGTCCTTCTTCTCTTTCATCTCGACTTCGGTGGCCGCGCCGACCTTGATCACCGCCACGCCGCCAGCCAGCTTGGCCACGCGCTCCTGCAGTTTCTCGCGGTCATAGTCGCTGGTGGCTTCCTCGATCTGCGCCTGGATGGACTTCACGCGGGCATCGATGCGGGCCTGGTCGCCGGCGCCGCCCACGATGATCGTGTTCTCTTTGCGGACCTCGACGCGCTTGGCGCTGCCCAGCTCGGCCAGCGTGGCCTTCTCGAGCTGCAGGCCGGTTTCTTCGGAAATGACGGTCGCGCCCGTGAGCACGGCAATGTCTTCCAGCATGGCCTTGCGGCGGTCGCCGAAGCCCGGGGCCTTGACGGCGGCCACCTTCAGCACGCCGCGCATGGCGTTGACCACCAGCGTCGCCAGCGCCTCGCCTTCCACGTCCTCGGCCACGATCAGCAGCGGCTTGCCGGCCTTGGCGGCCGCCTCCAGCACGGGCAGCAGGTCGCGGATGTTGGAGATTTTCTTGTCGTGCAGCAGCACCAGCGGGTCTTCGAGCGAAACCAGCTGCTTCTCGGGTTCGTTGATGAAGTACGGGCTGAGATAGCCGCGGTCGAACTGCATGCCCTCGACCACCTCGAGCTCGTTGTCCAGCGACTTGCCGTCCTCGACCGTGATCACGCCCTCGTTGCCCACTTTTTCCATGGCCTGGGCGATGATCTTGCCGACGTCTTCGTCGGAGTTGGCCGACAGCGCCGCCACCTGCGAGATTTCCTTGTTGGTGGAGATGGGTTTGGACAGCTTGCGCAGCGATTCGACCACCGCCGACACCGCCTGGTCGATGCCGCGCTTCAGGTCCATGGGGTTCATGCCGGAAGCCACGTACTTCATGCCTTCCTGGACGATGGCCTGGGCCAGCACGGTGGCGGTCGTGGTGCCGTCGCCGGCCACGTCCGCCGTCTTGGACGCCACCTGCTTCACCACCTGGGCGCCCATGTTCTCGAATTTGTCCTTCAGCTCGATTTCCTTGGCCACCGACACCCCGTCCTTGGTGATCGTGGGCGCGCCGAAGCTGCGCTCGAGCAGCACGTTGCGTCCTTTCGGGCCCAGGGTCACTTTCACGGCGTCGGCCAGAATGTTCACGCCCTTGACCACGCGGCTGCGGGCGTTGTCATGAAACTTAACGTCTTTCGCGCTCATGGGAGTACTCCGGTTCTGTGCACAGTCTGGTTCGGGAAATCAGGCCGCCTTCTTGAGCGTATCGGCCTGGGCTTCGATGACGCCGAGCACGTCTTCCTCGCGCATCACCAGCAGTTCCTCGCCGTCGACCTTGACGGTCTGCCCGGCATACTTGCCGAAGAGCACGTGGTCGCCGACCTTGAGCTGGAGTTCGCGCACGCTGCCGTCCTGCAGCACCTTGCCGCTGCCTACGGCAAGGACTTCGCCCTGCTCGGGCTTCTCGGCGGCCGAGTCGGGGATGACTATGCCCGAGGCCGTCGTGCGCTCTTTCTCGATTCGCTTGACGATAACCCGGTCGTAGAGGGGACGAATCTTCATGTTCAATCTCCTAAGCGATTTCAGATCACCAAAAAGGGAATCTCCCGCGGGCCGTCCGGAAGGCCGGCGGGGCGCCGGAACATTGAGTCACGGCGAAAAGCGAAATAGGAGCTGTTCTTGAAGCTTCAAGCGTCAAAATTGAAACAGTGTGTATCAGCGCCCGATGCCGCTCAGGGAAGGCAGAAACCGTCACCGCGGCCGAGCCGGTAGACCCAGCGTCCGGGCTTGCCGGCGTCATAGGCATGGGGCGCCACCGGACATGGCGCCTGCCGGCCGCCGCCGTCGGCCAGCGTGGCGTCGTCCGCCGGCAGCTCGTCCCAGATCCCGCCCGAGCGCGGCCGGAACAGCCAGCGCACGTATCCCCGGCGCGCCGACAATTGCAGCAGGTCGGCCTGGCTCGGCGCATCCAGCACGGGCGCCGGCGCATCGGCCGTGGCGTCGGGATAATCGCCGAACGCCCTGCGGCCGGCCAGGGCCTCGCCTTCGCCGGCCCCCAGGCGCCACCACGGGCCGTGGCCCGACCTCTCCAGGTCCCACGCCCCCAGGCGCCAGGCGGCGTCCAGCAGCACGCGGTCCAGATCCTCGATGCCGCGCCAGGGCACGGGTAGCTCCACCGCCGAGCCCGGCACGGCCCGCGATGGCGGCGTCGCGCCGGACAGCCGCAGCGGCGTTTCGCGCCGGAACGCGTGCCAGTGCATGATGAGCAGCACCGGCGCGCCCGCGTATGCCGGAGCGGCCAGCGTCACCGCGTACAGCGGCAGCCGCATGCCCGCCTGATGGTCCGAAATGATCTCGTAGATCTGCATGAGGGCCTCCGGAAATCACATCGTCGACCCTGAAAAATTAAAACAGACGCGCCCGCGGGACAACTCCCGCCGCGCGCCCCCGAAACCGCCTCGATCCGGGCGGACCGCGTCATTTCCCGGCCAGCAGGCGCTCCATGCGCGCCCGCATCCACCGCTCCGCTTCGCCCGGCCCGGCGCCGGGCTTCCAGATCATCCTCACCCCCAGCGCCGCTGGCGCCAGCCCCTCGCAGTCCAGTTGCCGCAGCTGCACCCGGAAGCTCTCGTACTCCGCGATGTTGACTGGCAAGATGGCCCAGCCCAGGCCGTCGGCCGCCATGGCGGCAATGCCATAGATGCTGTCGGAACGCCAGACGCTGGGGCTGAGCTCGGGATAGGCAGCGCCCTGCATCTGCATGACCAGTTGGCGATGGCGGGCGAGGTCATGCCGGGAAACGCCGCGCTGCCGGGCCAGCGGATGGCGGCGGCCGGCGTAGACGCCCTGCGCCACGCTGCCGAGATAGCTGTGGGCGTAGTCCGGACCGGGATCGCCATGATCGAAATGAAAGCCTGCCTGCGCGCGGCCGTCGCGCACGAAATCCGCGACCTCGGCGGCCGTGCCGTTGAGCTGGGTGAGTTCCAGCGCCGGATAGCGCCGGGCGGTATCGACGAGCAGCTTGCCGATGACCAGGTACGGCAGCGCCTCGTCCAGCGCGATAACGAGGCGGGCCTGCTGGCCGGCGGAGAAGGCCAGCGCGCGCCGATCGAAGGCGTCGGCCTGGCGCAGCAGCTCGCGGGCCTCGCGCAGCATGACCTCCCCTTCCGGGGTCAGCGCGGCATTGCGGCCGGCCCGGTCGAACAGCGCGATGCCCAGGTCGGCCTCCAACAGCGCAACCGCGGTGCTCACGGCGGACTGTGCCTTGCCGAGGCGCCGCGCGGCCGCCGAGAAAGAGCCGAGTTCCGCGGCCAGGGCGAATTGGCGGAGCTGCTCCAGCGTCCATTGCATGGGTGTCTCCTGGTCGGGCCCGCCGCCGGGCCGAAATCCATCTACTAAACAGATGGATATTAACTTTTAAAGACGCATATTCAGATTGATAATCCCGCCTTCCCGACTGCCCGCGGACTCGCCGCGGCAGCCTTTTCCCGGAGATCGAAGTGTCTGTGGTGTGTTCCCGGCGCCCTTGCGCGCGCTGGCTCGTGCTGGCGATCGTGTCGGTGGCGCTGCTCCTGATCGTGATGGACATGACCGTGCTGTACACGGCGCTGCCCCGCCTGACGCAGGCGCTGGGCGCCAGCGCGTCCGAGCAGCTGTGGATCGTGAACAGCTACGGGCTGGCGGTGTCGGGCCTGCTGCTGGGCATGGGCGCCCTGGGCGATCGCGCCGGCCACAAGCGGCTCTTCATGCTGGGCATGGGCGTGTTCGGGCTGGCCTCGCTGGCGGCGGCCTATGCGCCCGGGCCGGCCTTGCTGATCGCCGCCCGCGCGGCGCTGGGAGTGGGCGCGGCCATGATGATGCCGGCCACGCTGTCCATCCTGCAGCTGACGTTCACCGACGACCGCGAGCGCGCGGTGGCCATCGGCATCTGGGCCTCGGTCGCCTCGGGCGGCGCGGCGCTGGGCCCCGTGCTGGGCGGCCTGTTGCTGGAGCACTTCTGGTGGGGCTCGGTGTTCCTCATCAACGTGCCCATCGTGCTGGCGGCGCTGCCGCTGACGGCGCGTTTCGTGCCGCGCGGCGCGTGCAACGCGTCGCGCCCCTGGGACCTGCCCGGATCGCTGCAGGCCATGGCGGGCATGATTCTCTGCGCATACGGGCTGAAGGAGCTGGGCCGGCCCGCGCCGTCTTATGCGCTGGCTGCCTGCGCCGCGCTGGCCGGCGCCTGGACGCTGGCGCGCTTCGCCCGCCGCCAGCGCCGGCAACCCGACCCCATGGTGGATTTCGCGATCTTCCGCAACGGCGAATTCGCCTCCGCCGCGGCGGCCGCGCTGTTCGCGGCGGCGGCGCTGCTGGGCATGGAGCTGGCGTTCAGCCAGCGCCTGCAGCTCGTGCTGGGACTGAGCCCGTTCGAGGCGGCGCTCTGGATCCTGCCCCTGCCGCTGGCCGCCTTCGCCTCGGGGCCGCTGGCGGGGCTGCTGCTGCCCCGCCTGGGCTCGCGCAGCCTGCTGGCGGGTTCGCTCGTCATGTCGGCGCTGGGCATGCTGGGCTACCTGCTGGCCCAAGACATGGCGGCCCACGTCCAGGTGACATGCCTGGCCGTGCTGGGCGCGGGGCTCGGCGCGGCCATGACTTCGGCCTCGGCCACCATCATGCAGAGCGCGCCGCCGGAACGCGCGGGCATGGCGGCGTCGATCGAGGAAGTGTCGTACGAACTGGGCGGTGCCCTCGGCGTCACGCTGCTGGGCTCGCTGCTGTCGGCGGTGTATGCGCGCGCGCTGGACGCGCCGCCGGCGGTGCCTGTGCCGCCCGCCGCGCGCGACAGCCTGGACGCCGCGCTGGAGGCGGCCCGCCATCTGGCGGGCGGCGCGGGCGAAGCGCTGGCCGCCACGGCCCGCGCGGCGTTCGATACGGGTTTCGCGGCCGTCATGGCCGCGGCCGCCCTCCTGCTGCTGGGCGGCGCGGCGCTGGTAATGCTGAACGGCCGCCGCGCCTGAGCGGCGGCCCGGCGCTCGCGGCCCGCGCCGGATGGGCTGCGCCCTGCTAACCGGCCGCCAGCGCGTGCTCCATGTCCGCGATCAGGTCTTCCTCGTGCTCCAGCCCGATGGACACGCGCACCAGCCCTTCGGACACGCCGGCCGCCTCGCGTTCGGCGGCCGGCACGCCCGAATGCGTGGTGGACGCGGGATGACAGATCAGCGATTCGGTGCCGCCCAGGCTCACCGCGGACTTGAACAGCCGCAGCGCATTGATGAAGCGGAACGCCCGCGCCCTGCCCCCTTCCAGCTCGAAGGCGAAGGTGGAGCCCGGCCCGGCGCACTGGCGCTTGTACACCTCGCGATAGGCGGCGTCGGACGCGTGCTCCGGATGGTAGAGGCGCACGGGCTCGTGCGGGTTGCCCGCCAGCCATTGCGCCACCTTGCTGGCGGTGCGCGCCGCCTGCTTCATGCGCAGCACCACGGTTTCCATGGAGCGCGTGATCATCCAGCAGGAATGCGGATCCAGCTGCGAACCGAAAGCGCTGCGTATCGCCTTCACCTGCCTGACCCGCGCAGCGCTGCCCGTGACCGCCCCGGCCACCAGGTCGCTATGGCCGCCGACGTACTTGGTGAGCGAATACACGCAGAGGTCGGCGCCATGCGCGGCGGGCTTCTGGAAAATCGGCCCCAGCAGCGTGTTGTCGCACACCGCGGTGGGACGGTAGCCGTGCCGCGACTCGAATGCGTCCAGCTCGGCCCGCATGGCCGCGAAATCGACGAGCGCGTTGGTGGGATTGGCCGGCGTTTCCACATAGAAAAGCTTGACCGGCCCCTGCGCAGCCGCGGCCTCCAGCGCCTCGCGCATGGACTGCGCCGACAGGCCGTCGCCAATGGCGTGCGAGCCCACGCCCCACTGCGGAAATATCTTGGAAATCAGTGTCTCGGTGCCGCCGTACAGCGGCACCGACTGCACCAGCTGATCGCCCGGCTTCAGGAAAGCCAGCAGCACCGAACTGATGGCCGACATGCCGCTGGACGTTACCGCGGCCGCTTCCGAGCCGTCCAGCAGCGCCAGCCGGTCTTCCACGATTTCCAGGTTCGGATGATTGAAGCGGCTATAGACCAGCCCGGCCGCCTCGTCCTGCGGCAGGGGTTTCCGTCCGGAAACCAGATCGAAGAATTCCGCCCCGTCTTCGGCGGAACGGAATGCGAACGTCGACGTCAGGAAAACCGGCGGCTTGATCGCGCCCTCGGACAGAAAAGGGTCGAACCCATAAGACATCATTTGCGTTTCCGCGTGCAGCGGACGGCCGAAAATGTCTTTCTTGTGATAACTCGAATAACTCATGGCATTGCCTCCGGTAATATTGGCGCGACCGTCCCGGCGCACGCGGGGCGCTGTTTGAAAACAATAGCGCCGCAACGCCAGACACAGTGTTGCGAACCCCTGCAAGTGTGCCGTGGCTGCCGCGCAAATACCTTTCCAAATCAACTGCGGTGCGGAGATAATAGGAAACATTATTTCCCCGCAGAAAAAAAGCATGAAAGATACTGCCCGGTTACATCAACTTGACGCGATCGATTGGAAAATCATGAAAATCCTTCAAGATGATGGGCGGCTCAGTAATGCGGAACTCGCCGAACGCGTATCGCTGTCGGCGTCGCCCTGCTGGAAGCGGCTCAAGCGCCTTGAAGGGTCCGGCATCATCCGGGGCTACCAGGCCATTCTGGACCGGCGCGCGCTGGGCATGGGAGTGGTCGCGTTCGTCAGCATTTCCCTCGAAAGCCATTCCGAAAAAATCTGCGCCGCGTTCGAGGCCGGCGTGCAGGCCCTGCCCGAAGTGCTGGCCTGCCACAACACCACGGGCGAGCACGATTATCTGCTGCACGTCGTGGCGCGCGATTTCGATGCCTACGCGGAATTCGTGCGCAACCGGCTGCGCCCCCTGCCCGGCGTGAAAGAATTGCTGTCCACCCTGTCCATGCACGAAGTGAAATCCTCCACCAAGCTGCACTGGTAGGCGGCGGGCGCCGGCGCGCTACGCCAGCCAGAGCGCCTGCGGCGGACGCCGCGCCACCCAGTCGCGCTGGCGTTCGTAGGCATGCGCCAGCCGCAGCACGGCCAGGTCGCCGCGCGGCGGCCCGATGAGTTGCATGCCCATGGGCAGCCCGGCCGGGTTGAAACCGGCCGGCACGCTGATCACCGGACATCCGGCCAGGGTCCAGGGCGTGACCACCTCCATCCAGCGGTGGTAAGTATCCATGGGCCGGCCCGCGATTTCCCTGGGCCAGTCCAGATCGGCGTCGAAGGGGAACACCTGCGCCGTGGGCACGGCCAGGTAGTCCACTTCGCGGAACATCGCCAGTACGGCTTCGTACCAGGCGCTGCGCTCTTCCGCGGCGCGGTAGACGTCCAGCGCCGTCATGCCCGACAGCCCCTCCACTTCCCAGATCAGCGCGGGCTTGACCCGTTCGCGCCTGGCCGGGTCGTCGCACAGCGCGCGGTACTGGCCGCCCACCATCAGATGCCGGTGCGCGAGCCAGATGCGCCAGAGGCGTTCGCCCTCGAAGGGCACGGTCAGCGGCGCCACCTCGCAGCCGGCGGCCTGCAGGCCGGCCAGCGCGTCGCGGCACAGATCCAGAATGCCGTCCTCCATCGGCAGATAGCCGTTCCAGTCGCCCAGCCAGCCGACGCGCCTGCCCCGCATATCGGCGTCCAGCGGCTCGCGGAACACGGACGGGTCTTCCGACAGCGACAAGGGCGCGCGCGGATCGTGCCCCGCCAGCACGGACAGCAGCAGCGCCACGTCGCGCGGGGTCCGCCCCATGGGGCCCTCGTAGGAAAGCTGCTTCAGGAACACCTCGCCGCCCGGCCCCGAGGGCACCCGGCCGGCCGAGGGGCGGAAACCATACACATTGCAAAACCCCGCGGGGTTGCGCAGCGAGCCGCCGAAGTCGCTGCCGTCCGCCACGGGCAGCATGCGGGCGGCGAGCGCGGCGGCCGCCCCGCCGCTGCTGCCCCCGGCCGAGCGCGACAGGTCGTAGGGATTGCGGGTGGTGCCGTACACGCGGTTGTAGGTGTGCGAACCCAGGCCGAACTCCGGCACGTTGGTGCGCCCGATGAAAATCGCCCCGGCGCGGCGCATGCGCTCCACGATGATGGAGTCGCGCGCCGGCACCTGGTCCTTGAACACGAGCGATCCCATGGAGGTCACCATGCCCCGCACCGCCGTCAGATCCTTGGGCGCCTGCGGCATGCCGTGCAGCCAGCCCAGCCACTGGCCGGCCGCGAGCTGCGCGTCGCGTTCGTCGGCCTCGCGCAGCAGCTCGGCCTCGTCGCGGCGGGCCACGATGGCGTTCACCTTGGGGTTGACCCGGTCGATATGGTCCAGATAGGCCCGCATCACCTCGCGGCATGATATCCGGCGCTGGCGGATGGCGTCCGACAGCGCGTGCGCCGGCATGGCCACGATGTCGTTCAGCGCGGCCGGAGGTTGCTGGGCTTGGGGCATGGCTTGTGTCTCCTGGTTGCGCGCCCGGCAGGCGCGGCAATGTTCTTTGCATGGTTTGCTGCATGGCGGCCGACAGGCCGCCGTCCCCGACATTACCGCAAACCCGGCCGCATTTGCGCGGCGCACGGCTGCCCTCAGCCGCGATCCCGGGCGTTGCCCGCAGGAGCCGGACTGGTCTCCACGCGCCACCACGACGGCAGCAGACGCCTGACCCGGGCGCGCCGGTAGCGGTCGTCGATGAGCAGCACGCTGCCGCGGTCTTCCACCGTGCGGATGACGCGGCCGGCCGCCTGCACCACTTTCCGCAGACCCGGAAAGAGATAGGTGTAGTCGTAGCCCTGGTCGGCTCCGTAGCGCGCGTCCAGCGCGCGGCGCATGTTCTCGTTGACCGCATTCACTTGCGGCAGCCCCAGCGTGGCGATGAAAGCGCCGATGAGCCGCTCGCCCGGCAGATCCACGCCTTCGGAAAACGCCCCGCCCAGCACGGCAAACCCCACCCCGCGCCCCGTCTCGGTAAAACGGGCCAGGAACTCGGCGCGCTCGGCCTCGCCCATGCCCGGCGTCTGCGCCCACACGGGCACCTCGGGATGGCGCTCGCGCATGGACTCGCACACCCGGGCCAGGTAATCGAAGCTGCTCAGAAAGCCCAGGTAGTTGCCCGGCCTGCGCGCATACTGCTCGGCGATCAGGTCGGCGATGGGGCCGAGCGAGCGCGCGCGGTCGCGATAGCGCGTGGACACGTGGCCCGCCACCCTCACCTGCAGTTGCTCGGGGCGGAAAGGCGCGTCCACGTCGATCCAGGCCGCCTGCGCGGGCAGGCCCAGCATGTCGCGATAGAACCGCTGCGGGTTGAGCGTGCCCGAGAACAGCACCGCGGCGTGGGCGCCCGCGAAACGGCCGGCCAGGTGGGGCGCGGGCACCACGTTGCGCACGCACAGCGTGGAGCAAGGCGCGCGGGCCGGCGCGCCGCCGGCCGCCGCCCCCAGCGAGGCGTCGAACAGCGCATGCGGGCCGAACTGTTCGGCCAGCCGCATGAAATGCAGCGCCTCGAAATAGAAGCGCAGCAAAGGCGCGTCCTGCGGCGGCGGCGACTCGGCGACGTGGTCGGCCATGGCGGCCACCGCGTTCTGCAGCGCGGCCAGCACCCCGGCGGGCACGGCCTCGTAAGCCTCGTAGGGCGCGGCCTGCTTGCGGTTAAAGGCGTTCCAGGCGCGGTTGAGCGCGTCCAGCGGCTTTTTCAGGGCCTTGGGCGCGTCCTGCCGCGCGCCCGCCAGCTGGCGCTGATCCAGTTCGGCCGTGTACATACGCCGCGCGCGCTCGACCAGGTTGTGCGCCTCGTCCGCCAGCACCGCCACCTTCCACTGGTGCGCCTGCGCCAGCGCGTACAGCATGGCGCTGGCATCGAAGTAGTAGTTGTAGTCGCCCACCGCCACGTCGCACCAGCGTATGAGTTCCTGCGTCAGGAAATACGGACATATGCCGTGGCCGGCGGCCGCGGCGCGCACCGAGGCCGCATCGAACCGGCCCGACCGCAACGCGTCCGCGCGCGCGGCCGGCAGCCGGTCGTAGAAGCCGCGGGCAAGCGGGCACGATTCGCCGTGGCACGCCTTGTCGGGATGCACGCAGGACTTCTCGCGCGCCTGCAGCTCCAGCACGCGCAGCCGCGGCGCGGCGGGCTGCGCGTTGATCGTGTCCAGCGCGTCCAGCGCCAGCGCCCGCCCCGGCCCTTTGGCGGCCAGGAAGAACACCTTGTCCAGCCCCGCCTCGGGACAGGCCTTGAGCACGGGAAACAGCGTGCCCAGCGTCTTGCCGATGCCGGTGGGCGCCTGCGCCAGCAGGCAGCCGCCGTCGCGCGCGCGTCGGTACGTCGCCACCGCCAGCTCGCGCTGGCCGCTGCGCAGCGTCCCGTGCGGAAACGCCAGCGCCGCCAGGGCGGCATCGCGCGCCCGGCGGCGCGCCTGCTCAGCCTGCGCATGCTCCAGAAACCGCGCGCATTGTTCCTGGAAGAACGCGGCCAGCGCGGCGGCCTCCCAGGTTTCGGCCAGCACCGTTTCTTCTTCCGTGCCCGGATTGAAATACACCAGCGCCACCCGCAGGCTCGGCAGGCCGCGCGTCTCGCACAGCAGATGCCCGTACACCCGCGCCTGCGCCCAGTGCAGGGCGCGCTGGTTGGCCCGCACGTTTTCCAGCCGCCCGCGGTAGGTCTTCACCTCCTCGAGCTGGTTGGACGCGGGGTCGTAGCCGTCGGCCCGCCCGCGCACGCGCAGGCCGCGGAATTCGCCCGACAACGCCACCTCGGTTTCGTAGCCGCCGCCCCGGCGCCTGGCCACCGCCGCATGGCCGGCCATGCCCTCCAGGCCGGAAGGCGCGGGCGTGAAGCGCAGGTCCAGGTCGCCGGCCCGCGCCGTGAATTCGCACAATGCCCGCACCGCCACCGCCAGGCCCGCGGGAGCATCTTCGTGCTGCGCCCCCTGGCATTCGCCCTTGGGGCGGCCCGGCGGGCGCATCGGGCCGCCTTCGTGCTGCGCACTCCGGCATTCGCCCTTGGGGCGGCCCGGCGGGCTCATCGGGCCGCCTTCGTGCTGCGCACTCCGGTATTCGCCCTTGGGGCGGCCCGGCGGGCTCATCGGGCCGCCTTCGTGCTGCGCACTCCGGTATTCGCCCTTGGGGCGGCCCGGCGGGCTCATGCTCATGCCCCTTCCTCTTGCCAGGTTACGTGGCAGACGCGGGCGGGCAGTCCGTGCTCGGCGCAATAGCGCAGCCAGCGGATCTGGTTGTCCTGCAGGCGGTCGCCCGGCCCTTTCACCTCGATCAGTTCGTAGCGTTTTTCGGATGGCCAGAAGCGGATCAGGTCGGGCAGGCCCGAGCGGTTGTTCCGCACGTCGCGTGCAAGCCGCTGGAAGTAGAGCTTCAGGTGCGGCGCGGCGATGCAGTCCAGCGCCAGGCGCAGCAGCGGCTCCGTCAGCGCGGCCCAGGACACGAAAGGCGACTGGATGCCGGCCTTCTCGGCATGGCGGCGCAGGATGACATCGCGGTACGAACCGTCGTCCAGCGCGGCCAGGCAGGCATCGAACAGGGGCCGCCGGCGCGCATGGAAATCGGGCGCGTCCAGGTCGGCCGGGCCGCGCTGGAACGGGTGGAAAAATGCGCCCGGCACCGGCGCGAACACGGCCGGCCAGCACAACAGGCCGAACAGCGCATTGATGAGGGTGTTTTCCACGTAATGCACCGGCGCCTCGTCGCGGTGCAGGTGCGCGCGCAACTGCTCCTCGACGCGCGCAGCCCCGCACCTGGGCAACGACACGTCCTCGCGCGCCAGGCCGGGGACGCCGCCGGCCGGCCGCTCGGCCAGCCCCAGCGCGCGCCGCAGGCGAGGCAGCATGCGCGCCAGGCGCTGCGCCTCGGTTTCGTCCTCGGGCGCGCGCAGGGCCTGCAGGGCGAGCGCCAGCGCCGCCTCGTGGCGGCCCATGCGCTCTCGCACCCGGACGAGGCGATGGCGCGCGCCCGGATAGGCGCACTGCGCATACACGCCCTCGGCGTTGCCCCAGTCGCCCTCGCGCTCGCAGCGCTGGCCGAGACGCAGCAGCACCTTGGCGCGCCGCTGCTCCAGCCATGGATTGGCGCTGGCGCAGGCGTCCAGCGCCCGCAGCAGCGAGGCCACGTCCGCGCCGTCGTCGACCGCTTCGCGGCAGGCTGCCAGCGCCAGGTAGCAATCGATGTCGGCGCGCGACTGGAAAGCGCGCGCCGCGCGATCCAGCGGCACCTGCTCGTACTGGAAAACGCCCAGGTCGGCCAGCACGAATTCGGACCAGTCCTGGCGCAAATTGCCAAAGAACATCAGCCGCAGCCGTTCGCACAGCGCAGCCGCCCGCACTTTCCAGGCGATGTCGGCGTCGGCGCGCCATTCGGCGTAGCGGCGCGGCGCGGGCGCGCGCGCCTGCAGCGCCGCCAGCAGGTCCGCCTTGCGCATGCTGCCCGGGTCCAGGCCCGCCTCGGCGCACAGCGGCGCGAGCTCGGCCTTGGTGCTCAGGGCGAAAAGCTCCTCCAGCGTCATGGGATCGTCGGCCGCCAGCCAGCCCGCCGCCAGCAGCGGCGCGGCCGCCTCGGCGATGGCGGGAATCTCTTCGTAGGCCAGGCGGCTGGCGCGGAACCAGGGGCCGCGCCGCATCAGCAGGCGCACCAGCAGCGCCTGCGAAAGCGGCGGCAGCGCGGCGAACGACGACAGGAAGCCCCGCTCGGCCTCGTCCAGCAGATCCGCGCAACGCGCCTCGATCCAGGCAAGCGCGCGCTGGAAATTGTGCAGGTAGTAATAGCGGTACTCGGGAAACATCGCGAAAAGCCGGCGCGCCGTCCGTATACTGGTTATTTATCCAGCAATCATAGCAGGCGCGCGGTGTTGCGCGCAGTGGCGCTCGATGACCAGCCCTTCCTGCCCGTCCGGCTCGACGAAAAAGGCGTCGATGGCGTCGAACGCCGCTTCGTCGGGGCGGAACGGATGCCCCCCTCGGCGTTGCGCCGGCGCAGGCGGGCCTTGCATTCGGCCGCCGGAACGTCCAGGTAATGCAGGCGGTGGCCGCAGCCCGCGGCCTGCGCGAGCCTGAGCAGCCACTGCCGGCTGCGGCGCGTGTTGGCGGGAAAATCCAGCGCCACCGAAAACCCCGCGCGCGCCAGCGCCGCCACATGCGGGCCGATGGCCGCGCGCAGCCGGCAGGAGCAGCGGCTCGCCGGGGGGGCGGGGGAAAACGCAAGTGTCATGGCATGCTCCGCCGTGGATATGCGCCAACGGCGGGGCCATGAAAACCCCGCCACGTCGGCGGGTCGGTGTGCAAGATGTTCCGGTTGCGCGCTGACCCACCCTGTCCGTAATGGTGGGAATAATCTCGATGGAAATAATGGCGCGCGCGGAAATCATGCGGCGCAAGCAGGCTCCCGCCGCCGTCAAGGGCCGGCTCCCGCGAGCAAGCGCCGACGGGCCGGGCCGCAAGCAAGCGCCGAAGGAACCGGCCGCGATCCGCTACCATGGCGGGCCGGCTCCCGCGCGGGCCTCGCCCACATCCGGCAACCGCGCCCGAGCCGCCTCCCCGGAACCGTCCCAGGAGCCGACCCGCCCCATGCCCTCTTCCCCGATCGTCCTGCGCCTGGCCGGCAGCCAGGACGCCGAACTCATCGCCCGCATGCACGCCGACAGCTGGGCCGCGACTTACCGCGGCCTGCTGCCCGACGGATTCCTGGACACCGGGCTGGCCGACGAACGCCGGGTGCACTGGCAGAGCCGGATGCGCGAAGCCGTGCCGCAAGCGGTGTACATCGCCGAGCGGGGCGGCGAACCCATCGGCTTCGCGTGCGTGCGCGACGAAGGCGATCCGCGCGGCGTGCTGCTCGACAATCTGCACGTCCTCGGCCCGTTCCAGGGCGCCGGCGCGGGCAGGATGCTGGTGGAACAGGCCGCCCGGTGGGCCCGGGCGCGCGGCGCAAAACAGCTCTACCTGTACGCCATCGAAGGCAACCGGCGCGCCATCGGCTTCTACGAACGGCAGGGCTGGCGCCTCGCCGCCACCGAGGAAGACGAACTGGGCGGCCTGCGCGTGCAGGCGCGCCGCTATGTACGGCCGGTCTGACGGGGCGCGCCGCGCGTGCCTAGCGCCGGGGTTCGCCGGCGGGCGTTTCGGGCGCCAGCAGCAGCGTCGATCAGTGCGCGTCCAGGCCGCCGGCAGCGGGGCCGGCAACACGCGCTCGTTATCCAGGAGCGCCTCCACCGCACGGTCGATCAGCGTCAGCCCCCGGGCGTCAGCTGCACCAGCATGCTGCGCGCGTCCCGCTGGTTCGGCACGCGCCCGACCAGGCCCGCGCTTTCCAGCCGCTTGAGCCGGTGTGTCATGGTGCCGGACGTCACCATCAGCGCCGAGAACAGCGCCGTGGGACTCAACCTGCACGGCGCGCCCGAGCGCCGCAGCGTGGCCGCAGAAACCCCGCCGCCCATTGGCCGACGTGCTGCGCATCGCCTGAAGCGCACGCCGCGGCGCGCATGCCCGATTCCGCCGTCGGTGATAAATTTGCCGATGTCAGGGCCTGCGGCGCCGACCGGCGGGGCCCTCGCCACCCGGAGAGAGACACCATGCGCTACCAGGGAAGCTGCCACTGCGGACGGATCGCCTTCGAAGTCGAAGGCGAACTGGCCCAGGTCATGGACTGCAACTGTTCCATCTGCACGCGGATGGGCTCGCTGCATTGGTTCGTGCCGCGCGACCGGCTGCGCCTGTCCACCCCCGAAGACCAGCTGGCTACCTATGCCTTTGGCAAGCAGCGCATCCAGCACCGCTTCTGCCCCGTCTGCGGCATCCATCCCTACGGCGAGGGCGTCGATCCCGCCGGCAACCGCATGGCGGCCGTCAACGCGCGCTGCCTCGAAGGCGTGGACCTGCAGTCGCTCGACGTCCGGCCTGTCGACGGCCGGTCCTTCTAGCGTCGACGCCTAGCGCGGGCCGGCGGGCGGCGCGCCGGCCAGCTGCGCGAGGCCGTCCAGCGTGCGGGCTTCGCGCAGCGGCGCGGGCGCCCCCGCGGGCAGCGCCAGCCCCGCGCGGTTGTGCCAGTACGCGTCCATGCCCACCGCCGACGTGCCGAACAGATCGTATCCCGACCCCGCCACGAACAGCGTCCGGGCCGGCTCCGCGCCCAGTTCTGCCAGGGCCAGCCGATAGGGCCGCGGATCGGGCTTGTAATAGCCGGCGCGCTCCGACGTCACGATGACGTCCAGGGGCATGCCCAGGCGCCCGGCGGCCAGGCGCCCCAGCCGTTCCGAACAGTTCGTGACCACGCCCAGCCTGTGCGTGGCGCGCAGCGCCCGCAACATACCCGCCACGCCCTCCCAGGGCGCCAGCTCGCTCCAGCGCGCCTCCAGCGCCTGCGCCACGCCGCCCGGCAGCCCGGTTTCCAAGGCGGCTTCGCGCACCAGGGTTTCATAGGGCCGATACGCGCCGCAGGCGTAGGTGCGCCTGAGATAGGCGGCCCGCCACGCGCGCCCCGCCTCCTCCCCGCCCGCCACGCTGTTCCACAGCGTCCAGGAATCGAGCAAGGCGGTCAGCAGGTCGAACAGCACGAAATCGTATTGGCGCGTCATGGCAAGGCTCCCCGTGATGGACAGGCCCCAGTGTAGAAAGCGCCGCCGCGCCTGAGATTAACGGCCTGCAATTGCACACTTAAGGCGGAACTTAATGGCCGGGCCGCGCGGCGGACAAAGCCCCCCGGCTTGCCGCCCCAAAAGAAGCCGTCTGTTTGCCTTGAAGCGGCCCGGCGGCAAAAAAAAAACGCCGGAAAGCGCATGGCTTTCCGGCGCCGGGGCCGCGCGGCGGGCGCGGCCGTCGGGGATGCCGCTCAGCGGGCCGGCGCGGCCGCCGCGCCGACATCCTTGCGCACCTTGGCCACGTCGGACGCGGTAACGGCCGCGCCCTTGTTGCCCCAGCTCGCGCGCACGAAGGTCACGACATCGGCCACTTCCTTGTCGGTCAGGCGCCAGTCGAAGCCCGGCATCGCATAGCGCGTGGGCGCCGCGCCGGTGCCCGGCATCTGCGCGCCCTTGAGCACGATGTGGATGAGCGAGGTCGGATCGGCCGAGTTGACCGTACTGCTCAGCGCCAGCTGCGGGAAGGTCTGCTCGTAGCCCTTGCCGGTGCTGCGATGACAAGCCGCGCAGTTGTTGAGGAAGGTCATGGCGCCGTCGCCCTGGTCCTTGCCGGTGCGCAGCGCCTGCGCCACGGCCGGGTCGTACGTCAGGGCCGCGGCCGCGTCCTTGCGGGCGGGCGGCAGGCTCTTCAGGTAGGCAGCGATGGCGTTCAGGTCCTCGTCGGAGAGGTGCTGCGTACTGTCCGAAACCACCTGGGCCATGCCGCCGAAGGCGGCGGAATGCCCGTTGCGCCCGGACTTCAGGAAGGCCACGATGTCTTCCTTGCTCCAGGCGCCCAGGCCGTCCACCGGATCGCCGCGCAGGTTCTTGGCCAGCCAGCCCTCGACCACGCCGCCGGACAGATAGTCGGAGCCGTCGGCGTCGGTGAGCGCCTTCTCCTGCAGCGCGAAGCCGCGGGGCGTGTGGCAGGTGCCGCAGTGGCCCAGGCCCTCGACCAGATACTGGCCGCGCAGCAGCGCCTGCTTGTCCGCGCCGTCGGGCACGGTAACGGGCGCGGTCGCGACGTCGGGCGCGAACATCCAGCGCCACACCGCCAGCGGCCAGCGCATGGAGAGCGGCCAGACGATGTCCGTGTCCTTGTTCTCCTGCCTGACCGGCTGCACGCCCTGCATGAAGTACGCATACAGCGCCTTCACGTCGTCGGGCGACATCCTGGCGTACGAGGGATACGGCATGGCCGGATACAGCGTGTGGCCGTCCTTGGATACGCCATGGCGCACGGCGCGGTCGAAGTCTTCCAGGCTGTATTCGCCGATGCCGGTTTCCTTGTCCGGCGTGATGTTGGTGGAATAGATGACGCCCAGCGGCGAATCCAGACCCAGGCCGCCCGCAAAGGGCTTGCCGTCCTTGGCGGTGTGGCAGGCGATGCAGTCGCCCGCGCGGGACAAGTATTCGCCTTGCTTGACGAGCTGCGCGTCGGCCGCGGCGGGCGTGCCCTCGGCGGCCCAGGCGGCGCTTGCGGCGCACAGAGCGAGGGCCGCGGCTATGGTTTGCTTCATCATGACGCGTCCCTCCTCAAGCCTGGACCAGCGGACCGGGGTTCTTCAGGTACTGCTCGCGGATCGCCTTGGCCGACCAGAACGCCAGGGCGCCGACCAGGCCGGTCGGGTTGTAGCCCATGTTCTGCGGGAACACGCAGGCGCCCATGACGAACACGTTGGGCACGTCCCAGCTCTGCAGGTACTTGTTGACCACGCTTTCCTTGGGGTTGGCGCCCATGATCGCGCCGCCCGTGTTGTGCGTGCTCTGGTAGACGCGCGTGTCGTAGCGGGCGCCCTTCTTGCGCACGGCCACGAAGTGCTTCTCGGGATTCATGGCCTTGGCCACTTCCTCCATGCGCTTGCCCATGTAGGCCAGCATGTCGAACTCGTTGTCATGCCAGTCGAAGGTCATGCGCAGCAGCGGCTGGCCGAAGCTGTCCTTGTAGGTCGGGTCCAGCGACAGATAGGCGTCGCGGTACGACATCACCGATCCGGAAATGCCGATGGTCAGGAACCGCTGGTAGGCGTCCTGCACGCCGGCCTTCCAGGCCGTGCCCCACGCGGGCGTGCCCGGCACCGTGGGCGTCTGCTTGATGGGGCGCCCGCCGTAGCGCACGTGGCGGATGCTGGCGCCGCCGACGAAGCCCAGCGGCCCGTGGTCGAACTGGTCGCCGTTCAGGTCGTCCATGCTCACGCCGCCCGCGCCCGTGCCCACGAAGGGATTGAGCTGGGTGCCCTTGGGCAGCAGCACGTTCACCGCGCCGTTCATCTGGTAGGCGTAGTTCTTGCCCACCACGCCTTCGTTGGTCTTGGGATCGTAGGGCTTGCCGATGCCCGAAAGCAGCAGCAGGCGCACGTTGTGCATCTGGTAGGCCGACAGGATCACCAGGTCGGCGGGCTGTTCCACCTCGCGCCCCTGGGCGTCGATGTAGGTCACGCCCACGGCCCTCTTGCCGGAAGAGTCCAGGTTGACCTTGATCACGTGCGAGTGCGTGCGCAGCTCGAAGTTCGGCTTCTTGAGCAGCACCGGCAGAATGGTCGTCTGCGGCGAGGCCTTCGAGTACATGTAGCACCCGTAGTTCTCGCAGAACCCGCAGAAATTACAGGGCCCCAGGCGCACGCCGTACGGATTGGTGTACGGGCCCGACGCATTGGACGCCGGCGCCGGATAGGGGTTGAACCCCACTTCGCGGGCGGCCTTCTCGAAAAGCTGCGCGCCGTAGGTGGTGGTCAGGGGCGGCAGCGGGTATTCCTTGCTGCGCGGGCCTTCGTGCGGATTGCCGCCCTCGACGATCTTGCCGTTGAGGTTGCCGGCCTTGCCCGAGGTGCCGCACACGTACTCGAACTTGGTGAAGCTGGGCTCCAGCTCGTCGAACGTGACGCCGAAATCCTGGATGGTCATGCCTTCCGGGATGAACTTCTTGCCGTAGCGCGTCTCGTAGCGCGTGCGCAGCTCCAGTTCCTCGGGCAGGATGCGGTAGTGCATGCCGTTCCAGTGGAAGCCCGCCCCGCCCACGCCGGTGCCCAGCAGGAAGGAGCCGTTCTGGCGATACGGCACGGCCACGTCGTCGACGCCATGCCGTATCGTCACGGTTTCCTTGGAGAGATCCTGGAACAGCTTGCCGCGCACCGAATAGGCGAGTTCGTCCAGCACCTTCGGATATTCCGCATCCGTGGGCGTGTCCTGCATGCCGCCGCGCTCCAGCGCCAGCACGTTCAGGCCGGCTTCCGTGAGTTCCTGGCCCATGATGGCGCCGGTCCAGCCAAAACCCACCAGCACGGCATCGACTTTTTCTTTCTTGATCGCCATCGCTCAGCCCCTTTCCCCGGAAATCGACACAGGGCCGTAGGGATACTTGACATTAGGCTGGTCGGCCCAATCCATGTAATCGCCACGCGCGCCCGGGAAACCCACCATCTTCCAGCCCACCATGCCCTTGTTGCCGCCGTACATCGGGTCGGCGAAGAAACCTTCCTTGGTGTTGGTCAGCAGGTAGCTGAAGAAGGTCTTGGCGGGCACGGTATCGAATTCGATCTTGCCGGCCTGCATGTCCTTCAGCACCTGCTCCTGGACCGGCTTGTCGAGCTCGGCGAAGACCTTGCCGTGCGTCTTCTTGCACCACGCATCGCAGGCGGCGATGCCGTGGCGGTACAGCTCGCGGGGGTTCTGGTTGAGCTGGTAGCCCAGCTCGGGCGCCACGTCGGGGTGGAACGGCCCCTGCATGTACCACAGCTTGCCGTGGCCATAGGGCGTTTCCATCTGGCGGTCTATGAATTCGGGCACGCCCGCCGCGACGGCGCCGGGACCGTACTGGTCTTCGGGAATCAGGTGATCCACCGCGGCCACGATGAACGCCCATTCGGGCTTGGTGAAATAGGTAGGCTCGTAGGCCTTTGCGGAAGCCGGCGCCGCCTTGTCGGCGGCGCTGCTACAGCCGGTTGCCATGGTGCCCACCGCAAGGGTGGAAGCAGGCACGATGGCCAGCGCCTGCAGGAAGCGCCTGCGCGGTTTTGCCTCGTCTGTCATAGACATCTCCGTGAAAAATTCCATGCTGTCACGCAACGACGACATGAATTTCGAACCACGAACTGCCGGAACGGTGACAACACGCTTGCAAAAAGAGCCTACCGGGAAAACCCGGAAGCGACCCCATTATGCGCGCATTACGGAGCGCAATAGGCGTAAAAATGGGCTCCAGTTTCAAAATTTGACAATGAAAGCGGGTTTTCGGCGGTTTTGAAAACAGTTTTCCATTCAGGTTTTCGTCATATTTCTATCCGCTTAAATCCTGCTGACGAATTCATTAAAAACGGAGAGATACCCATGCCCCCGAGCATTTCCGAAAAACGCGCCGCCTTCCGGGCGTTGCACCGGAGCGGCTGCTTCGTATTGCCCAATCCCTGGGATATCGGCAGCGCGCTCTTTCTGCAGCACCTCGGCTTCAAGGCATTGGCCAGCACCAGTTCCGGACTGGCCTGGTCCACCGGCCATGCCGACAATGCGCTGCCGCGCGATGCCGTGCTGGCGCACCTGCGCGAACTGGTGCGGGCCACGAGCCTGCCTGTCAATGCGGATTTCGAAAACGGATTCGGGGCCACGCCCGGCGAAGTGGCCGAAAACGTAGCCCTGGCGGTCGAAACCGGCGTGGCCGGGCTGTCCATCGAAGACAGCACGGGCGACCCGGCCGCCCCGCTGCTGCCCATCGAAACCGCGGCGCATCGCATCGCGGCGGCGCGCCAGGCCATCGACGCCGCGGGCGGCGAAACGCTGCTGGTGGGGCGCGCCGAAAACTTCTTCGCCGGCTCGCCCGATCTGGACGACGCCATTGCCCGCCTGCGGGCCTATGCCGAAGCCGGGGCCGACTGCCTCTACGCGCCCGGCATCCAGACGGCGCAACAAGTACGGGCCGTGGTGCAGGCCGTGGCGCCCAGGCCCGTCAACCTGCTGCTCGGCGCACCCGGCGGCCTTTCCATCGACGAAGCCGCCCGCCTGGGCGTGCGGCGCGTCAGCGTGGGCGGCGCGCTGGCGCGCGCGGCCTGGGGCGGCTTCATGCGCGCCGCGCGCGGCCTGGCCGAAGGCCGGCTCGAGGGCTTCGCCCAGGCGGCCGCGGGCAGCGAGCTCAACGCCCTGTTCGGCCGCAACGCCGCGCCGCCCCCGCGCTGACGCCGGCGCACGCGGACACGCCGGTCTGGGCCTGCAGGACGCGGCCGGCCCTGCCGCGCCGGGCTACTTGAACCCGGCCGCGGGGTCTTGCGGCGTGTCGTAGATGCCGCCGCCGTAGTCGGTGTCGACCTGGATTTTCACCTTGCTGGCGTCGACCTCGGGCGCGTCGCTCTTGTAGTGCATGACCATGGCCGGGAACAGCAGCACGGCCGCCACCATGAGCAGCTGGATCACGATGAACGGAATCGACCCGCGGTAGATCTGCCCCGTGGTCACGGGCTCGATCATCTTGCCCGTGACCTTGTCGCGGTAGCGGTCCTTGGGCGCGACCGAGCGCAGGTAGAACAGCGCGAAACCGAACGGCGGGTGCATGAACGAAGTCTGCATGTTCACCGCCAGCAGCACGCCGAACCAGATCAGGTCGATGCCCAGCTTGTCGGCCACCGGCCCCAGCAGCGGCACGATGATGAAGGCCAGCTCGAAGAAGTCGAGGAAGAACGCCAGCACGAAGGTCAACGCGCTGACCGCGATCAGGAAGCCGTACTCCCCGCCCGGCAGGCCGATCAGCAGGTGTTCCACCCACAAGTCGCCGTTCACACCGCGGAAGGTCAGGCCGAACACCGTGGACCCCACCAGGATGAAGACCACGAAGGTCGACAGCTTGGTCGTGGTGTCCATGGCCTGCTTGAGCAGCTTGAGCGAGAGGCGCTTGCGCGACATCGCCATCAGGATGGCGCCCACCGCGCCCATGGCGCCGCCTTCGGTCGGCGTGGCCACGCCGATGAAGATCGTGCCCAGCACCAGGAAGATGAGAAAGAGCGGCGGGATCATCACAAAGGTCACGCGCTCGGCCAGCGCCGACAGCAGGCGCAGCCTGAACACCTTATTGACGATGGCGATGACGAAGGCGGTCAGGCCCCAGATGAGCAGCGACAGCACGATCTGCTCGTCGATGGGCGCGGTGTCGGACTCCAGGTACTGCCCGGCGAAATACGCCGAGGCCGCCGAGATGATCATCAGCACCAGCAGCGAGCGCCCGCCGCGCGTGCCGTTGGGCTCGCGGAAGGAACGCGCCTCTTCGGGCAGGGCCGGCGCGCTGTCCGGCTTGATGAGCGACATCACCACCACGAAGACCACGTAGGCGCCCGCCAGCACGAAGCCCGGCACGATGGCGCCACGGTACATGTCGCCGATGGAGCGGCCCAACTGGTCGGCCAGGATGATGAGCACCAGCGAAGGCGGAATGATCTGCGACAGCGTGCCGGATGCCGCGATGATGCCGCTGGCCAGCCGGCGGTCGTAGCCGTAGCGCAGCATGATGGGCAGCGAGATCAGGCCCATGGAAATGACCGAGGCCGACACCACGCCGGTGGTGGCCGCCAGCATCGCGCCCACGAACACCACGGCAATCGCCAGTCCGCCGCGCACGGTGCCGAAGAGCTGGCCGATGGTTTCCAGCAGGTCTTCCGCCATGCCGGAGCGCTCCAGCACCAGCCCCATGAAGGTGAAGAACGGCACGGCGAGCAAGGTATCGTTGGCGATGATGCCAAACACCCGCTGCGGCAGCGCCTGGAACAGCGCGGCATTGAGCAGCCCCAGTTCCATGCCGATCAGGCCGAACAGAATGCCGTTGGCCGCCAGCGCGAACGCCACCGGAAAGCCCAGCAGCAGGAACACCACAAGCGAGGCGAACATGATGGGGGCCATGTTTGCAATGAAGAAATCCATGTTCAACGGCCCTCCCCGTCATCGCCCGGCTGGCGCTGGCCCAGCTCGCGCGCTTCGCGCTGCCGCGCCTCCTCGGCGATCTCGCGCGCCAGCGCTTCCTCCGCCGACTCGGCCTCCTCGCGCGCGCCCGGATCGGGGCAGCGCCCCATCAGAAAACCCACGCACTTGATGAGGTGCGAAATGCCGGCCAGGATCAGCAGGCTGAAGCCCACGGGAATCAGCAGCTTGACCGGCCAGCGGATCAGGCCGCCGGAGTTGGAAGACATTTCATGCGTCACGTAGGAGTCCATGAACATGGGCCACGACAGATAGGCGATCAGCACGCAGGCCGGCAGCAGGAAGAAAAGCACGCCAAAGATGTCGATGCACACCTGCGCGCGGCGCGGCAGCTTGGACGAGAGCACGTCCACGCGCACGTGCTCGTTCTTGAGCAGGGTGTAGCCGGCGGCCAGCAGGAAAATGGCGCCGAACAGATACCACTGCAGCTCCAGCCACGCGTTGGAGCTGGTCTGGAACAGTTTGCGGATGACGGCGTTGCCGGCGCTGATGACGACGACGACCAGCGTCAGCCACGTCACGCACCGGCCGACCGCCGTGTTGATCGCGTCGATCAAGCGGGACAAGGCTAATAGGGCATTCATGATGGATTTCCGACACCGCCGGGCCGGCATGCCCGGCGGCTGCTAGGGTCTACCAGGAGAGGACGAAAAGGGCGCGCGCTTCATGGCAAGAAGGCGCGCGCCCCGGGGACATCGCCGCGGACTTACTTGCCGCGGTTGATGGTGCCCATGTAGCTGTCGAAGCTGCCTTCGGCCACGCGGAACCAGGGCAGCTCGTTGTCGCGGAAGTCGCGCATGTTTTCGTAGACCTTCTTGAACATCGGGTCTTTCGCGCTCATGTCGGCGTACACCTTC
The DNA here is from genome assembly GCF_943737005.1 of Achromobacter sp. Marseille-Q4962. Classification (GTDB taxonomy): domain Bacteria; phylum Pseudomonadota; class Gammaproteobacteria; order Burkholderiales; family Burkholderiaceae_B; genus Achromobacter. The sequence goes on from NZ_CALSFU010000025.1 coordinate 45,453, forward strand.
AGCGCTTCCTGGTAGCAGGCGTCGAGCACCGGCTTGGGGAAGGACTTGAGCTTGGCGCCGGCGGCGATCAGGCGGCGCAGCGCGCCCGGGTTCTCCGCGTCGTACTTGGCGATCATGTCGTTGGTCGCCGCAGCCGAGGCCTGGTCCAGCACCGCCTGGTAGTGCTTGGGCAGCTTGTTGTAGGCGTCCTGGTTCACGTACAGCGACACCTGCAGCGTGCCTTCCCACCAGCCCGGGAAGTAGTAGTACGGCGCCACCTTGTTGAAGCCCAGTTTCTCGTCATCGTAGGGGCCGATCCATTCGGCGCCGTCGATGGTGCCCTTCTCGAGCGCCGGATAGATGTCGCCGCCCGCGATCTGCTGCGGCACCACGCCCAGGCGCGACAGCACCGCGCCGGCGAACGCGCTCATGCGGAACTTCAGGCCCTTGAGATCGTCCAGCGTGTTGATTTCCTTACGGAACCAGCCGCCCATCTGGGTGCCGGTATAGCCGCACGGGAAGTTCACCACGTTGTACTTCTTGAACACCTCGCGCATCAGCTTCAGTCCATCGCCGTGGCGCATCCAGGAGTTCATCTGGCGCGTGTTCAGGCCGAACGGCACCGCCGCGTCGAAGCTCAGGATGGGGTCCTTGCCGAAGTAGTAGTACGAGGCCGAATGCCCGCACTCGATGGTGCCGTTCTGCACGCCGTCCAGCACCTGCAGGGCCGGCACGATTTCGCCGGCGGGGAACACGCGGATGGAAAACTTGCCGCCCGTGGCCTCCGAGACGTACTTGGCCAGGCTTTCGCCGCCGGAATAGATGGCGTCGGCGCTGCGCGGGAAGCTCGACGCCAGGCGCCAGTTCAGCGTCGGCGCGTCCTGCGCGAATACGGGGGCTGCCAGGGTGGCGCCGCCGGCGGCCGCGCCCAGAGTGGCTTTCTTGAGGAATGAACGGCGTTGCATGTGGAAGTCTCCCAACTTGGATAAAGTGCCCAGTCGCTGTGCCGGAGAATGGGGTGCATTCCCCGCTGCGCGTCCCAACGGGTAACAATTGGTCGCGTTTATGGTTTTCGGGCGCCATCGTATCGGCAAACGACTTCACAACGAACCGGGAAAACCCTCGCCGTAAGTTTCGTGAAATTTTTCTCCCCGCCGGCGCTGGTCGGACCGGGATGCGCAAAAAAAGCGCGACAGCGCCTGACCGCAGCGCGTCGCCCAGGAGCGGCGGCGCGCAGTCAAAAATATAAGAAAACCAGTTTTTATAACCATAAGTTCTAAATAAAAACCGCCCTCCCGGCGCGCCCTTTCATGTCGCGCACAACTGCTATGTCGCACGTATCCGCCCCCGTTTCAGGCCCGCCTGAAATTTGCTATCGCAAATAACAGTGCTTATCATTTGCTTTATTGTTAAATAAACACGAAGGCCGCCATGCACGCCGTCGACCATCGATACGCCCTCGCCCGGCCCGCCGCCGCAAGCCTGGCGCGGTGGAGGCTGGCCACGCGCCACGGCAACCTCGCCTTCCAGGCGGGCGACCTCCGCAAAGCCGAGTCCCACTACCGCGCCGCGCTGGCCCAGGCGCGCGATCGATTCGCGGTCGACGACGATGCCGACGCGGGCGTGGCCGCCTGGGTCATCGCCCACCACAACCTGGCCGACCTCTGCGAAAAAACCGGCGACGACGCCACCCGACGCCGCCTGTTGCTGACGGCGCACCAGCGGCTGTGCAGCGCCATGTACGACGACGAACTGCCCGAGGCCTGGCGCCAGGCGGCCCTGGCCCACAGCCGCCGCACCTACGCCGAACTGCTGCGCTATCTCGCCGGCCACCCCGACGACGCCGGCGTGCGGCTGGCCTGCCAGCAGGGCGCGGCCGGCCCCGCCGGTCCGCCGCAATAGCGCCCGCCCCGCAATTTCCCACCCGCACGCATTCGACTGGAGACCCTCGTGCCCTACACCCTTCCTCCCCTGCCCTATGCCTACGATGCGCTCGAACCCCACATCGATGCGCAGACCATGGAGATCCACTACACCAAGCACCACCAGACCTACGTCAACAACCTGAACGCCGCGCTCGAGAGCAACCAGCTACCCTTTCCGCCCGTCGAAGAACTGGTGGCGGGCATCGACAAACTGCCCGAGGCGGTGCGCGTGGCGGTGCGCAACAACGGCGGCGGCCACGCCAACCACAGCCTGTTCTGGGAAGTCATGTCGCCGCAGGGCGGCGGCAAGCCGCAAGGCAAGCTGGCCGCCGCCATCGACGCCGACCTCGGCGGCCTGGACAGCTTCAAGGACCAGTTCACCAAGGCGGCCCTCACCCGCTTCGGCAGCGGCTGGGCCTGGCTGAGCGTCACACCCCAGAAAAAGCTGGTGGTGGAAAGCACTGCCAACCAGGACACGCCCCTCATGACCGGCAACACCCCCATCCTGGGTCTGGACGTGTGGGAGCACGCCTACTACCTCAAGTACCAGAACCGCCGCCCCGAATACATCGCGGCCTTCTACAACGTCATCAACTGGCCCGAAGTCGCGCGCCGCTACGAGGCCGCGCTGGGCTGAACGTCTTTCCACCGTCTTGCCGTCTTGCCGCGGGGCGCCCGCAAGAGCGCCCCGCGGCGCAAGAGGTCGTCCCCATTCTCCATTGCCGATCCGGCGGAACGGATGCCCGGCGGCAGGAACACCTTCCCGATGCAATGGCGTCCGCCGGCAGGCTGCTGGTGGCATCGCCCGGCTGCCTAGGGCCTGCCGACCAAACCGGCCGTCCTGCGGCGCCGCGTCCGTCTGCATCATCGTTTGGCAACCGGCGGAAAGCGGGAGCCCTGGCCATTGATAGCGGTTCGCGATGGCAGTCGAAGCCGCCACCTGTCGCCGAAAGATCCGCGTTTTCGTGAATTTCATGTCGGAAAACCTGTTTCCGGGCCAGCAGCGCGGCGCTCGCGCGGCCATCGGGCAGTCAAGGCTGGCCCGCGCTTGCCATGCCGCGTCAATTATGAAATAAAATAATAAGCTTATTCCAAATGGTTATTTAATATGCTCACCGCCGCTATCCTGGGCGCGGCCGTCGGCGCGCTGCTGGGCCTGACCGGCGCGGGCGGCGGCATCCTCGCCGTGCCCGCCCTCATGTTCGGCCTGCACATGCCGCTGGCCGACGCCGCGCCCGTGGCGCTCATCGCCGTCGGCGCCGCCTCGGCCCTGGGCGCCGTCCAGGGCCTGCGCCGCGGACTGGTGCGCTACAAAGCCGCCACGCTCATGGCGATAGCGGGCGGACTCACCGCGCCGGCCGGGCTGCTTCTCGCGCGCCAATTGCCTGCCGCCTGGCTGAGCCTGGGCTTCGCGGCGGTGATGCTGCTCGTGGCCGCGCGCATGGCCGGCCAGTCGCGCCAGGCCGGCGCCGGCGATCCGCGCGCCAAGCCCTGCCGCATTTCGCCCGACACCGGCAAGTTCATCTGGACGCCGCGCACCGCCGCCACGCTGGGCGCCATCGGCGCGGTGTCGGGCGTATGCACGGGCATGCTGGGCGTAGGCGGCGGCTTCATCATCGTGCCCGCGCTCACCTACTTCAGCGACGTGCGCATGCACGGCATCGTCTCGACCTCGCTGATGGTGATCGCGCTGATCTCCGCCGTCACCGTGGCTTCGGCCGCGGCCCACGGGCTGGCGCTGTCCGCGGCCCAATGGGCCTTCGTGGCCGCCGCCATCGCCGGCATGGGAGTCGGGCGCGCCTTTATCCACCGGGTGCCCCAGGCCGCGCTGCAGCGCGCGTTCGCGCTGGTGTGCGTCATTGTGGCGAGCGTGCTCGTCTGGCGCGCCCTGGGCTGAACAACGCCCCCGAGCGGCGCGCGCCGGCTCCGAGCGACAGCGCGATCACGCAACCGGCCGCGGCGGCGCCCGCGCCCAGGGCGAACACGCTGCCGTAACCCGCGCGGTCGGCCAGCAGGCCGGCCAGCGGCCCCGTCAGGCCGTAGGCAATATCCTGGAAAGCCGAAAACCCGCCCATGGCCGTGGCCCGCAATCCGGGCTCGATCCGGTGCACCACCTCGCGGCCCATCGCCGGAAAGATCATCGAGCAGCCGAGCCCCGTCAGGAACGCGCCGGCCAGCGCCAGCAAGGGGCTGGACGCGCCCCAGACCAGGGCCTGGCCGGCCGCCTCCACGGCAAGCGAGCCTACCGCCACCCGCAACCCGCCAATGCGGTCCGGCAGATGGCCCAGCAGCACGCGCACCAGCACGAAACCCGCGCCGAAAGCGGTCAGCCCCCATCCCGCGTGGGCCCAGTGCCGGCTCAGAAAATGCAGGGTGAAGAACGCGCCGATCGCGGCAAAGCCGATGCCTTGCAGGCAGACCACCGCGCCGTGCCGCCAGATCCTGCCCACCACGCTCCAGAACGAGGGGCGCGGACCGCCCGCATGCGGCGCCACGTCCGGCAAGCCCCGGATCGCCAGCAGCCCCAGGCAAGGCAGCGCGGCGCCGGCCGCCATGGCGCCGGTTAAGCCGATCCTCTCCAGCAGCGCCAGCCCGATCGGCCCGCCCACTGCGAGCGCGCCATACATGGCCGCGCCCACCAGCGCCAGCACCCGCCCCGAGCGCGCCGGACCCGCCAGGCCGATGCCCCACGCAATCGCCCCCACCGCCGCCAGGCTCTCGCCCAGCCCGAGCGCGAGACGGCCGGCAAGCAGCACCGCATAGGCCAGCCCGGCGTGGCCCAGGGGCAGGCCCGCCGCCATCGAGATCAGGCTGCCCGCCGCGTACAGCGCCAGGCCGCGCCGCACTGCGGCCCGCGGGCCCTGGCGGTCCGCCAGCCCGCCGGCATGGCCGCGGGTGAAGATCGTGGCCAGGAAAGCCGCGCCCGCGCCCAGGCCGGCCCACGCGTTGCCCAGCCCCAGTTGCCCGGCCACATAGACGGGCACCACGGGCAGAGACATGCCCACGCAGAGATAAGAAATGAAAAGCACGGCGGTCAGGCGCGCCAGGCGCCCCCGGGCCGGGTCTTGAGAAGAAGAAAGCGTCATGCAGAACCACTCCAGGCAGTTCCCCGGACGGCTCGGCGCGCGCAACGCACTTCGACCGGCGGGGATCGACAGTGCGTTGATTGACGTAAACGCTTACGGCCAGCACGGCTGGCGTGAAACTCGCCGCGCCGCCCGGCCCGATCGGCACGGATGGCGCGCTTGCGGCGAATAGCATACGACGGCATCGCCCCCTTCCGCTATTCGCATTTCCGGCCTGCCGCCGCAAGCGCGGCACGCCTGGCGTCGCGCGGAAAAATGCGGCGTCCCGCCGTCGGCCCCGGAATCGCGTACTCGCATTTCCCTGCGGCGGCCGGCCGCGCTATCGTGAATGTCCGGCGTGAATGTCCGGCGCCCATCCCAGGAGATACCCCCCATGCCCTCCCCCCTGTCTACCCGCGCGTTTCCGCTGGGCAGCCGCCGCGTCGGCCGGATCGGCTACGGCGCCATGCAGCTCGCGGGCCCCGGCGTCTTCGGCCCGCCCAAAGACCGCGACGCCGCGCTGGCCGTGCTGCGCGAGGCCGTCGCATCCGGCGTGAACCACATCGACACCAGCGATTTCTACGGCCCCCATGTCACCAACCAGCTCATCCGCGCGGCCCTCGCGCCCTATCCCGACGACCTCGTCATCGTCACCAAGATCGGCGCGCGCCGCGGGGCCGACGCCTCCTGGCTGCCGGCCTTCTCGCCCGAGGCCCTGACGCAGGCGGTCCACGACAACCTGCGCAACCTCGGCCTGGACGTGTTGGAAGTGGTCAACCTGCGCATCATGCTCGACCCCCACGGCCCCGCGGAAGGCTCGATCGAGGCGCCGCTCTCCACCCTGGCCGGCCTGCAGCAGCAGGGGCTGGTGCGCCACATCGGCCTGAGCAACGTCACGGCCAAACAGGTCGCCGAAGCGCGGCGCATATGCGAGATCGTCTGCGTGCAGAACCACTACAACCTGGCGCACCGCGGCGACGACGCTCTCATCGACGCGCTGGCCGGCGACGGCATCGCCTACGTGCCGTTCTTTCCGCTGGGCGGCTTCACGCCGCTGCAATCGTCCGCCCTGTCGGATGTGGCGCAGCGGCTCGGCGTCACCCCCATGCAGGCGGCACTGGCCTGGCTGTTGCATCGCGCGCCGAACATCCTGCTCATTCCCGGCACCGCGTCGCTGGCCCACCTGCGCGAAAACCTCGCCGCCGGAGACATCGAGCTGCCCGCCGACGCGCAGCAGACACTGGACGGCATCGCGCCATGAGCCATGAGCCATCCCGGACGGACGCGCCGGCGCGCGCGGCGAGCGGCGCCGGCTCGGACCCGCGCCCGCCGTCTGGCCCGGCCGAGGCTTTCTGGCGCGACCCCGCCCTGCCCTTTGTCGAAAGCCGCCGCGCGTGCCGCAGCCGCGCCTGCTACAAACCGCACAGTCATCCCACGTTTTCCATCGGCGCCGTGGACGATGGCGCCAGCGTTTTCACGGGCGCGCCCGGCGGGCCCGTCGCGCTGCGGCCCGGCGCGCTCGTGTTCGTGCCGGCAGCGCGCGTGCATGCCTGCAACCCGGCGCCGGGCGCCGCCTGGAGCTACCAGATGCTGCATTTGGACGCCGCGTGGCTGCGCGCCGTGCGGCAGGAGTACGCCCGGACCGACGACGAGCCCGTGCGCGTCGTCTCCGACCCCGCGCTCTACCGGCGCTACTGCCGGCTCAACACGCTGCTCTTCTCCCCTGCGGACCCGCAGGAGAAAACATCCGCGCTGATCGAATTCGTCGGCGACTGCGACACCTCGGCGGGCCTGCGCATCGCCACGCCCGCCGCCTCGCCCCGGCTGGCCGCGCGGGTCGCGCCCATCCTGGAGCGGCTGCGCGCAGATCCGTCCATGCCCGTCGCGCTGGACACGCTGGCGCAATGGACGGGCGCCAGCCGCTACCAGACCATCCGCGCCTTTCGCGCCGTCACCGGCATGACGCCGCACGCCTGGCAATTGAACCAGCGCGTCAATCTCGCCCGCGAACGCATCCGCGCGGGCGACGATATTTCCGACCTGGCCTACCGCCTGGGCTTCGCGGACCAGGCGCATTTCCAGCGCGTCTTCAAGGCTTATGCGGGCATGACGCCCGGCCGCTTCCGGCGCTAGGCGCGCCGTGCCGGCGCCGCAATTTTCTTCAATACGCGGCGCGCCGCCGGCCTGCACACTACGGGAGTCCGTTACCGATACGCCCTCCTGGATGCAGCAATTCCTCATGATCGCCGCGGCGCATTTCCTGGCGCTGCTCTCGCCCGGCCCCGACTTCTTCCTTATCGCCCGCACCTCGCTGCATGCCGGCTGGCGCATCGCCAGCGGCGCATGCCTGGGCATCGCGGCCGCCAACGGCGTATTCATCGCCGCCGCCTTCGCCGGCACCGCCGCGCTGCGGCCCGACAGCGCCTGGTTCGCGGCGCTGCAACTGGCCGGATGCGGCTACCTGCTTTATCTCGGCGTCCTGTTCATCCGCCACGCCGGCGCCGGCGGCCTGGGCGGCACGCTCGCGCCGCCCGGCCGGGAAATGCACCCAGGCCCGCATCCCGCCGCCGCCTGGCGGCGCGCCGCCGGCATGGGCTTGCTGTCGGCCATTCTCAACCCCAAGAACGCGCTCTTCTACGCCAGCCTGGCCGCCATGCTCGGCCCCCAGGCCGCGTCGGGGTGGAAGATGGTCTATGGCGTCTGGATGTTCAGCGTGGTGCTGCTGTGGGACGTCCTGGTGGCGGCCCTGATCGGCAGTCCCGCCGTGCTGCGGCGTTTCGAGCGCGCCCTGCCCTGGCTGGAGCGGGCCTCGGGCGCGATGCTGATCCTGCTCGGCGCGGGCGTGACGGTTTTCATGCTGGCCCGCTGAGGCAGGCTTAACCCACCAGCGCTTCCAGCGCGCGGGCGCGCGCCAGCCGCCTGAACGTCCGCAACAACAAAACGCCTGCGGAGCGAAACAGAAAAATGCCCCATGCCGCGCCCGCGTGCGGGCCAGCCGTCCCCCAGGGGGATTCTTGTTCGCCGGGCCGGCCCGGCGGCATGGAAATGCGATTAATTCGTCGCGTTGGTAGAATACGATTGTTTCGTCGCATTTCCTATTCGCATTCCTGCCAGTCGCCCGACGCCGCCATGCCCCGCCCCGCCGCCCCGCAAGTTTCCTCGCGCAAGCAGCCCAAACAGGCCCGTTCCACCCAGCTCGTCGCGGCCATTCTCGAAGCCGCCACTCAGGTTCTGGCCAAGGAAGGCGCACAGCGTTTCACCACCGCGCGCGTCGCCGAAAGAGCCGGCGTCAGTGTGGGCTCGGTGTACCAGTACTTTCCCAACAAGGCCGCCATTCTGTTCCGCCTGCAGTGCGACGAATGGCGCCAAACGACGGACCTGCTGAACCGCATCCTGGGCGACGCGCGCAAGCCGCCGCTCGCACGGCTGCGCACCCTCGTCCATGCGTTCCTGCGCTCCGAATGCGAAGAAGCCGCCATGCGCGGCGCCCTCGGCGACGCCGCGCCCCTCTACCGCGACGCGCCCGAAGCACAACAGGCCCGCGCCGCTGGCGGCCGCTGCATCCGGGCCTTCATGCAAGAGGCGCTTCCCCGGGCCGCCCCCGCCCGCCGCGCGCTGGCCGGCGAACTCGTCACCACCACCCTGAGCACCGTGGGCAAGGAGTTCTCATCCAGCCCGCGCACGGCCGCCGACATCCGGACGTACGCCGATGCCATGGCCGACATGTTCTGCGCATATCTCAAACACTTGGGCGCGCGCTGACGCCGCCGCCCCGACCTCATGGCGCATCGTGGAAGAACACCTCCATGCCGATGCGCTCGCCCCGCCGCACCCGGCTCACCGCATGCCTGAAACTGACCCGGTACGCCCCTCGCGCCCCTTCCCGGGGCCATCCCGCCGTCGCGACCACGGCCACGTCGCCCAGCCTCAGCGGCGCCACGATCGGGCGCGATTGCATCCGGGGCCGCTGCTCCGTCATCACGAACTCGCCGCCCTCGAAATCCTCCCCCGGCTCGGATAGCAGCGCCGCCAGCTGCATGGGAAACACCTGCCCGCCCTCGGCGCGCTGATGCAGCAGCACATAGTCGTCCACACCCAGCCGACTGAGATGGGACTGCGGCCGGCGCTGCCCCGCCTCGCGATTGCGCCGCAAGAACGCGTCCAGCTCGTCCGGATAGCGGTTCTCGATACCCAGCCGTTCGTTCCGGCGGTTCGCGACGACGGCCAGACAGCGGTAGAACGCCTCGCGCCACGCCGTCCACGGCGCCGGCAGGCGCGATCCGAAATACAACCACTCCCCGCGTCCCGGCGGATTATCCGGCGGTTGCTCATAACCGGCTTCCCGCAACGTGCCGGCCAGGCGCGCCAGCCCGCGCGCCGCGTTCCTGTCGAGCAAGCCCGGCAACAGCGCGTAGCCGTCGGCATCCAATTGCGCGGCAATGCCGGCCCAATCCTGCCGGTCTATCGTCGTGGCCCCGTATTCCTCCGCCAACACGTCCGCAGATGATTTCATGCTCAGCTCGCGTCGTGGAAGATCAGGCCCAGCGTGTAGCGCCTGCCGCATTCCACGCGGCTCACGCCGTGGCGCATCACCGCCTTGCGCAAGCCGCGCCGGCCCTGCGCCGGCCGCTGGCGCACCGTGAACACCACCGCATCGCCCTGGCGCAGCGGCACCACCTCGGCCCGCTGCCCCAGCGCCGAAAGCTCCGTCATCACGAACTCCCCGCCCGTGAAATCCCTGCCCGGCGCCGACAACAGAATCGCCGCCTGCAATGGAAACACATGTTCGCCGTAAACATCCTGGTGCAGGCAGTTGTAATCGCCTTCCCCGTATTGCAGTATCAGCGGCGTCGGCCGCGCCTGCCCCGCCTGCCGGCAGCGCAGGAGAAACGCGTCCAGCTCGTTCGGATACCTCGCCTCGATCCCCAGCGACCGATTCCAGCGGCTGGCAATCGGCGCGAGCTTCTCATACAGGCCCTGGCGCAGCCGCTCCACCAGCCGCGGCAACGGATATGCGAAGTACTGGTACTCGCCGCGCCCGAACCCGTGACGCGCCATCGCGATCCGCGTCCGAAAGCGCGCCTGCTGCGGATACAGCCCCGCCAGCGCCTCGCATTGCGCCGGCGTCAACAGCCCCGGCAAAACCGCATGACCATACGCATCGAGCGACTGCTCGACGCCCGCCCAATCGTACTTGCCGCGCGCCACCGCATCGTCATGGCCCTCGACGGCCGGGATTCTGGCCGGGGTTCCTGGACTCATCATGGCCTCCATTGCCCACGCTCCGTTGCCGGCGCGGTTTGCCGGCGTTTCAGCTTCGGCGACCGGCTCGCCGCGCGCCCGCGGAATCCGGCCGCGTCGCCGGCCGGTCGAATGACCAGCATAGAAGCCGCTCCGCAGCCCGGAACTCCGTTTCTTGTGGCCATGCGAACTCGCGGCAAGCAGCTATTCATTCCACGCTTTTCCCCTTTCCGCCCCTGCCCCTCATGCGGCTTGACGTGCAGCCGCGACCCGAACAAACCGCCAAGAACGCACGAGCCAGAGGGACACCTTTCATCAATCGCTTCGTCCTGTCGGGATGGCAACAAGGGCCCGCAATGCCGACTTCCGAGTGATCGCGCCCGCGGCTCCCGGCATTTCTTTGTCCGACCCAAGATCCTCGGCCTCGACAGGCTGCCGGCCGCCATCGGAACGCCAATACGGGTAGGCAGCTCGGCGCTTGGCTTGATGGTCCGCCGAGACGTGGACATTACGGTCATATGCGAAGCGCTGGATCAGAAAACGCAAGAGGCCGTCGTTGAACTCGGCGCCAGGATCTCGATGCACGAGCTTGTCGGCGATCTCACGCAGTCCTGGATGCCGTGTCACCGACGGCTCGCGGAAAACGCATAAAGACGGCGTGTTGAACAGGCGCTGCGCCAGACCTGCGCCTTCACGCCTCCATTCCGCCCAGCGCCGCCGCGGCCTGCTCGAGCCCGCCCAGAACGGTATCGGCAACACGCGGAGAAAAGCCTGGCGGCAAATCCGCCCGCGCCTCGGCAATGGCCGCCGGCGTGCGCGCAAGAATCTCCTCGATAAGCGGTTCGGCCGTCGGGCCATAACCCACCTGCTGAGCCGTGCTGTTGAAATGCCGCCGCTGGATGCCGTGCATCTCGTAATGCCGGTTCTTGCCGAGCAGGGCCATTGCCAGCCTGACCTCCTGCGGCAACCATTGATCAGGGCCGTCGCCCAGCACCGGATACGCCGACATCACGTCATACAGCCGCGTCAATCGAAAGCGGCCCCTCGGCAGCAACCGGATGCTGAAATTCTTGGCGTGGCCGTCCGGCGCGCGCAGCAGCCAGAACAGCACCTGCGCGGCCATCAGCGACTTCATGTCGGCCTCCGCCTTGACCGACTGCCGCAAGGTGGAGAACAACGCCTTCAGCCCCGGGCCGCCCTCATTCTCATACTTGCGCAACGGGGAACAACCCTCGACCTGGCAGAAATCCTCCTGCGGCAGCCGCATGAGCCATTGCCCGTCCGGCGCCACGCGCCGATCGAAACGCGCCACCACCAGCACGCGCTGCCTGCCGAACGTCTCGATATGGGCATCCGCGACATCCAGCCCATATGCCCTCAGCAGCCTCAGGCACAGCCACTCGTTGTCCACCGACGTCGTGAAATCCGCCCGGCGCCCGCCCACCAGGCCGAGCGGGAGCTTGAAAATATGGCTCGTCGGCGTGGCGCCGCGCGGCGCCAGCCACTGCCCGTTCCACCGCAGCAAAGCCATCTTCTCCTGCGCGCCCGCCAGCGAAATGCGGAAGTCCGCGTCCGGGTCACGGCCCGCCGCGAAAGCCTGCGGCGACACCGTCTCGACCAGATGCCGTTCGATATCCTCCTCAGACAGCGGCACCCCGTCGATGCGGTCAACATCCCGCGGCGTCTCGTCCTCGCCCAGAAGCTGCACCGCCCCCACGCAATCGCGGCCAATGGCCGACAGCAGATCGAACGGCTCCGGCGAGCGCGTCCTGAATCGCTCCGCCACGCGTCTTCGGATCGCATCGCTGTCGGGGAGGAGATTGTCGAAATAGTTGGCAACCTTCGCGCCCTTGAGAGGAAGGTTCTGCAGATTGAACGGCAGCGACAAAGACAGCGGCCGACCGATATCCGCCGCCACCCAGTCCGCCTCGTACTGCAATTCCATCTCCCCCCGCGTGGGAATCGTCCACCGGCCGACCCGGACCCCGTTGGCCCAGATCGACAGGCTGCGGCTATGCGACCGGCGGCCCATCTCACCAATCCGCCCGCGCGTTGGCGGCCGGCGCCGCCCCGCCCCGCGGCCCCACCGACAATTCCAGTTCCAGCGCCGCACACCAGGCCAGCAATTGCTCCACGCTCAACTCATGAGCATGAAGCTCCAGATGCGAAATCCGCGACTGGCTCAAGCCGAGACGGCCTGCCAGCGCCGACTGCGTCAGCCCCTGCGCCTTGCGCGCCGCCTGCAGCACCGACCCGAGCTGCGTGGCGGTGAGCAGGATCTGGGAGGAGGATGGCATGGCACGATACCTGTTATTCAGTTAAAAGTAGAATATCTGAATACCAGATATTCATCAAATATCTGGTATTCAGATACACGCATGACCCTGCAGAATTCGCGCCGGTTATGTGGGCGGCAGGGTCATGGTGGGCGCGGGCACGCTGACGTTGGGAATGCAGTCGGCCTGACTCGCCCGCCGTTCCCGAGGCCGGCGTCTTGAAACCGGCTGCCCGACGTACGGCCTCTTTCACCCTCGGAGAAAACGGCCCCGCCCGGCATTACCTCCGCCATCCAGGAGAAACGCTCGCCCCATTGTCCTCATGAGCCGTGCGCAAACTCGCCAGCAGCGCCAAGGCGATAAAGCCGCTCACGCCCGCGCAAAGCATCGCGGCATGAAAGCCGCGTTCCATGGCAAGCGTATAAAAACGGGCAAACCCCGGAAACCCAGCGGGCAGGACATGATGCGTGACCGCCAGGTGCGCGACGGCCTCCGCATCGGCAATACCCTGCCCGGCCGCGGCCCGAGCAAGCACGCGGACGGCCTGCTCGCTCATGAGCGTTCCCAGCAGCGCGATACCTATCGTCATCCCCGCCTGACGCAACGCATTCATGGTCGCGGAAACCGACCCGGCCAGTTCCGGCGGCGCCATGCTCATCACGACGATGCCCGTCGCAGGCACTGCCAGGCCGGCGCCCGCCCCCAGGAGGCCGAAAAGCAGCGCCACCACCCCATAGGGCGTCACCGCCGTGCAGAACGCCATCCCCGACATGGACAGCGCGGTCAGGCCATAGCCCGCGGCCATCAGGCGACGAACCGGCACAACCATGCTCAGCCGTCCGAACAACATCGACACGCAGCCCGTGGCGACGAACTGCGGCATCATCCGCCACCCTGCGTCCGCGGGCGGCCAGCCCTGGATCTGCTGGAGATAGATCGATGTGAAGAACAGGCTGCTGTAGTACGAAAACCCCAGGATGAACGAAGCGGAGTTGACCACGGCAAACGACCGGTTCCGGAACAGCGTCACCGGCACCAGCGGCCGCCGCGCCCGCCTTTCCACGGCGGCGAACACCGCAAACCCCGCCAATGCCATGACAATCAGCGGCAGCGCTCGCGAAAATCCATCGTCTCCCGTCGCGATCATGCCGTAGGCAAGCGCGCCCAGCGAAAAAATACTCACAATCTGGCCAACCGGGTCCAGTGCCGCATGATCCGGATACTTTCGTTCCGGAATACCCCATAACCCCGCCCCGACAGCCAAAACGCCCAACGGCAGATTGATAAGGAAAATGCTCTGCCAGCCCAGGCTGCGCAATAGCAGGCCGCCCGCGAGCGGCCCCATAATGAGCGCCAACGCTGTGCACGCCGACCATCCGCCGATAACATGCGCACGCCGGGCAGGATCGGAAAACAGATGGGTGAGAATCGGCATGGCCCCCGCAATGAGAAATGCCGCGGATATGCCCTGAACCGCTCTGCCCGCCAGCAACATGAATTGCCCCGGGAATCGAGGAGGCTGTTTGGTTAAAGTACAGCGTTCATCGGCACAGAGTCAGAGTTGGTACGGAGATAGCGTTCTTCAGCCTGCGCAGGAGGAATATACCCGATGGACCCGAGC
>NZ_CALSFU010000026.1 GCF_943737005.1 Achromobacter sp. Marseille-Q4962
GCGCAAACCGCGGGCGAGGGCGGGGCCGCCGCCGCGCGGCGGGGTTCAGCGGGCTGCCTGGGCCGCGGACGCCGCCTGCGCCGCCTGTGCCGTCTGCGCCGGCGCGCTGGCGGCGGCCGGTTCGGCGGAAGCGCCGGCCGCCTGGGCCGTGCCGGCGGGCCCGTGCGGCGGGATGTCCATGATGAGTTCCACGCGGCGGTTGGCTGCGCGGCCGGCCGCCGTATCGTTGCCGTCGATCGGCCGGGTGTCGGCGTAGCCCACTGCGCGCAGGCGCTGCGGCGCGATGCCGTCGCTCACCAGTTCGCGCAGCACGCTGGTCGCCCGGCTGGCCGAGAGCTCCCAGTTGGAAGCGAACTGGCGCGTGAGGATGGGCACGTTGTCGCTGTGGCCTTCCACCGACACCGGGTAGTCATTCTTTTCGAGTATGCGCGCCAGGCGCTTGATGAGGTCCAGGCCGGAGGGGCTGAGCGTGGCCTGTCCGGATGGAAACAGCAGCTCGTTGCTGATGCGAAAGCTCACCGATTGCGCGTTGATGATGACGTCGACCGAATCGCCCAGGTCGGCCAGGCCCAGCGATTCCTTGGAGGGCGCTTTGAGCGCAGGCGCGGGCGGGGCGACGACCGTGCCGTCCTGCGTGTCGGCTGCCGGCGCGGCCGCGGCCTCGTCCTGCCGCGGCCCGGGCTCGGGCAGGTGCGCCCAGGCGGCCGGAATGCGGGGCGCGTCGAACCGGGCGTATTCGCCGTCATAGGCCGGCAGGCCGCGCGCGTCCACCGAGCCCACCAGGTCCAGCGTCTTGGACCCGGCCTCGCGCCAGCCGCCGTGCAGGCGCACCACGGCCAGCATGACGACCAGCATGGCCAGCAGCAGGGTGATGAGATCGAGATAGCTGAGCAGCCAGTTTTCGGAGTCCGGTTCGGCCGGCTCCTCGACGTGCCAGCGGGCCTGCCGGCTCTGCATCTGCTCGCGGTCCAGCCGCCAGCCCTTCTGCCGGGCGGCCTTCTGCGCGCGCAGCTGGGCCTGGCGGGCCTGTTCGATGCGCTCGGCCAGGGTGGGAGAAATCAGGCTCATTGGCGGGCGGCAGCGGGGCGGGCGACGGGAACGGCGGCGGGCCGGGAGACGGCGGGCGCCTGGCGCGGCGCGGCCTGGGCCGCTTCGCCGCCGTCGTAGATTTCGTCTTCGACGTGCATGGCGAAGGAGTTCAGCGTTTCGCGCACCATGGCCGGGCCGCGCTTCTCGCACATCATGGCGATGCCCTGCAGCACCATGTTCATGGATTCCACCCGCTTGGCGGTGCGGCGCTCGAGCTTGACCGCGATGGGCTTGCAGACCAGGTTGGACACCAGGATGCCGTAGAAGGTGGTCATGAGGCCGATGGCGAGCTGCTGGCCGATGGTCTGCATGCTGCCGTCGCCCAGCACCGCCATCATGTTCACCAGGCCCACCAGGGTGCCCAGCATGCCGAAGGCCGGCGCGAAGGTCGCCATCACGCGGAACATCTGCGCCTCGGCCTGTTCGCGCGCGCGCAGCCGCGCCACGCGCCATTGCAGCAGCTCGATGATCTGGTCCTCGGGCGTGTTGTCGATGATGAGCTGCACGCCCGTGCGCAGGAACGGGTTGGTGACCTTCTTGAGCGCTTGCTCCACCTTGTGCACGTCGGCGTTCATCCACAGCTGGGCCAGGGCGACCAGCTCGTCAATGTCGCGCTGCGGATCGTGGCGGTCGCGGCGGAACACGGTGCCCACCAGCCTGAACACCCGCAGCACCTCGGGCAGCGGATAGGCAATGAAGAGCGCGGCGCAGGTGCCGCCCAGCACGATGGCCAGCCCGGGCAGGTTGAAGTACAGGCCCGGATCGGTGGCGGACAGGGCCACCACGATGACCAGCGTGAAAAGGCCGACGGCGGCGCCGATGACGGTAGACGGATTCATGGTTCGGATCGTGTGCGGGGCAGTCCCGGGACGGGAGGGCGCGAGCGTGCGCAGCGCCGGGTTCGAGGCATTCTAGCCAGCGCGGCGCCCGCTCAATCCGAAGGAAAACGGGGCAAAAAAGGCGGTAAGCGGTCGCTTGGGCCGCCGCGGAAAAAAGGGACGCTTTCCAGCGCTACCAGAGCCCGCCGGGGGGAGCCATTCTTCGCGGGTGATTTCCCGGATCTCCGCTTCGCCTTCGCCGCATACGCAGCCGCGCGTGACGCGCCCGGCCAGCCGCATGCCGCCGGGCGCCGACACGCGCCGCGACGCGAGGTTGGCGGCATGCCTGGGCGCGCGCCGTCGGCGGGCTGGGGCCAGGACACCGCGTCGGCCGGGTGGCGCACCACCTACCATTGAGGGAAGATGCGCTGGATGGCGGGCGCGTCGGAGGCGGCCAGCGGCAGCCGGACGAGCCGCGCGGTGCGCAGCTCGGGAAGCGGCGGGACAGGCAAGGCGGGGAAAAAGCGGCCTGGAAAGGGACTTGTATATCATGTCCGCCATCCTGCGGCGCGCGCCATGCTGCGCCGCGACACCGGAGAATGGAATGAATGCAGCCAACGAAAACGTCAGCATGGCGCTTTTTTGCGACTTCGAGAACGTGGCGCTGGGCGTGCGCGACACCAAGTACCAGAAGTTCGACATCCGGCCCGTGCTGGAGCGGCTGCTGCTCAAGGGCAGCATCGTGGTCAAGAAAGCCTATTGCGACTGGGAGCGCTACAAGGAATTCAAGGCGCCCATGCACGAGGCCAATTTCGAGCTGATCGAAATCCCGCACGTGCGCCAGTCGGGCAAGAACTCGGCCGACATCCGGCTGGTGGTCGATGCGCTGGACCTCTGCTACACCAAGTCGCACGTCAACACCTTCGTCATCATCAGCGGCGACTCGGACTTTTCGCCGCTGGTTTCCAAGCTGCGCGAGAACGACAAGAAAGTCATCGGCGTGGGCGTCAAACAGTCCACCTCGGACCTGCTCATCGCCAATTGCGACGAGTTCATCTTCTACGACGACCTGGCGCGCGAAACGCGCCGCGCCGCCGATGCGCGGCGCGACAGCCGGGCGGCCGGCGGCGCGCAGCGGCGCACGCCCGACGAGGAGCGCCGCCGCAAGGAAGAAATGGAAGCCCGCCGCAGCCAGGCCGTGGACATGGTGGTGGAGACGCTGGACGATCTGCTGGCCGAGCGCGGCGAAAACGGCAAGATCTGGGCCTCGGCCCTGAAGGACGCGCTCAAGCGCCGGCGTCCGGATTTCAACGAGTCGTACTACGGCTTCCGCGCTTTCGGCAACCTGCTCGAAGAAGCCCAGTCGCGCGGGCTGCTGGAAGTAGGCCGCGAAGAAAAGTCGGGCACCTACGTATGGCGCGACGCCGCGTCGGCTATCGAGGCGCGCCCGGTCCATGGCCAGCCAGACCCGGCTCCGGCCATGGTTCCGGCTGCGGTTTCGCAGGCGGAACCCCAGGACGCGGGCAGGCATGCCGAGGCGGGCCGGTCCGGACGCCGCGGCCGGGGCGAGCGCAGAAAATCCGCCGGCGACCGGGAATCGGCGCCGCGTGATGCGTCCCGGGCCGCCGACGGCGCGCCGGGCGGCCTGGAGCGGGAGCCTGCGGGCCGGGAAGCGACGGGCCGGGATGTGGGGCAGGGCGCGGGTCACGATGTGGGCCATGCGGCAACGGGCTCCGGTGCGGGCCACGATGCGCCGCCCGCCGCGCCCGCGGCCGGCCCGGCGCAAAGCGCCGAGCCCGCGCCGGCGGAGGCGGCCGAGCCAGCCCGCAAGAAGAGCGCCCGCAAGACGCCGGCCAGAACGGCCAGGAAAACCGCGCGCACCGCCGCGCAGCCCCCCGCCGCCGAAACCGCAGCCCCAGCCGCGGAAGCGCCCGCCGAGGCCCCGGCCGCCGCCGGACAGACCGAATTCCAGCCTCAACCCCAGCCCGAAACCGCCGCCGGCAAACCCGCCCGCAAGCGCGCCGCCGGCGGACGCCGCCCACGCAAATCGGCATCGTCCGAGGAGGGGGCATGAGCCCGCCGGGCCGCCCCAAGGGCGAATACCGGAGCGCGCAGCGCGAAGGCGGCCCGATGAGCCCGCCGGGCCGCCCCAAGGGCGAATACCGGAGCGCGCAGCGCGAAGGCGGCCCGATGAGCCCGCCGGGCCGCCCCAAGGGCGAATGCCGGAGTGCGCAGCACGAAGGCGGCCCGATGCTCCCGCCGGGCCGTCCTCACCCCCTCACGGCCAGGCTGGCATAGCGCCCCGGCGTGAGGCCGGTTTCCCGCCTGAACATGGCGATGAAGGCGCTGATGTTGTCGTACCCGAGGTCCAGAGCCACGGCCGTGACGCTGTGGCCGGCCGCCAGCCGCTCGCGGGCCTGCATCAGGCGGGCGCGCTGCCGCCACGCGCCCAGCGTCATGCCGGTTTCCGCCTGGAAGCGCCGCGCCAGCGTGCGCGGCGCCATGGCTGCCCGAGCCGCCCATTCGGCAAGGCTGCGGGTATCGGCGGGATGGCTGGAAATCTCCAGCGCCACCCGCTGCAGCCGCGGATCGCGCGGCAAGGCGAGCCCTCCCTCCGTGTGAGCGGCTCCCCGTATCTCGTCCCGGATCACCTCCACCACGCGGCGCTGCCGCGCATCGAGCACGGGCGCGTCCCAGCTCGCCGCGCGATGGACGGCGGCCAGCAGCAGGGAGGAGGCCGCCAGGGCGCAGGGAGCCTCGGGCAGCCCCGCGCAGGCCGCCGGGCTCAGGTAGACGCTGTAGCCCTCGAACGGCCCATGCGAGCGCATGCCATGCGGGCAATCCGGCGGTATCCACACTGCTTCGGCGGGCGAAGACACCCATTGCCGCTGGCCGGCGTACATCGTGAGCAGCCCGCGTTCCACCCCCAGCAACTGGCCGCGCGCGTGCCGGTGCATGGCCGTGTCGCGCCGTGCCGACTGCAGCCGGCGCACCGCAAACGCGCCGGGGCCGCCGCGCGACCCCGCCCGCCGGGGATCGACCAGCGGAAGCGGCGCTTCGGAATCTGGCTGTTTCACGATATCGATAGGCATGAATGCGGCATAAAGGCCACGAAAACGCCGTTATCGTAAAGCCTTTCCCACTCTCGGCGGAGCAAACCATGCAGGCCAGCGACATTCTTCCCGACGACCGCAACCAGATCGAGATCGGCGGCGTTGCCGTGCGCAAGGGCACGGTGGGCGCGTTTCTCGCCAATGCGCGCACCGCCTGCGACGCGCATGCGTCCAGGCCGGCGCGCGAGCAGGCGCGGCGCGACATCCTGCGGGCCCTGCCGGCCCTGCGCGCCCTGGGCCTGTTCGAGGTGATGCAGGTGCGCGACCCGGCGCTGCGCGAGTGGCTGGAACGCGCCGGCGGTTAACATGGCGGCCTTCGCCGCGCGCTTTGCCTGTCCATGTTCCACGTGCTCGTCAGCTCCTGTCTGCTCGGCAACCCTGTCCGCTACGACGGACGGGGCGCCGCGCGCGTCCATCCCGTTCTCGCCGAATGGCGCGCGCAGGGACGCGTGGTGGCGCTCTGTCCGGAAATGGCCGGCGGGCTGCCCGTGCCGCGTCCGCCGGCGGAAATCGAGCCGGGCGCAGACGCGCGCGCCGTGCTGGAAGGGCGGGCCCGCGTGCTCACCCTCGACGGCGGCGACGCCGGCCCGGCCTTCGTGCGCGGCGCTCGGGCCGCGCTGCAGGCCGCCCGCGAACGGGACATCCGCATCGCCGTCCTGAAAGAAGGCAGCCCTTCGTGCGGCAGCGGCTACGTGTATGACGGCACCCATACGGGCGCGCGCCAGCCCGGCGCAGGGGTCACGGCCTGGCTGCTGCGCCAGGCCGGGCTGCGGGTCTTCAGCGAACACGAGTGGGAATCGGCGCAAACCTGCCTGCGCGAGCTGGAGGCCGGTTTGCTGGGGTGAGCGCTTGCGGGAATATCGGCTTGCGTTCGGCTATTCGGCGCGGATGTTGGCCTGCCGCACGATCTTGCCGTTGTCGGCGTATTCCTTGCGGATCTGGGCCTCGAACTGGGCGATGGTGCCGGTGGACATGATGTTCAGCGCGCTGGCGAGCGGTTTTTCGATCTCGGGCATGGCCGCGATCTTGTTGATGAGCGCGTTCATGCGCTGGCGGAAGGCGGGCGTGCTGCCGCCTGGGGCAAAAAAGCCGAAGGTGGACGTCATGTTGGCCATGGGATAGCCCAGCTCGGCCAGGGTGGGCGCGTCGGGATGGCCGGGCAGGCGGGCGGGAGAGCCCACGGCCAGCAGCTTGAGCTTGCCCTCGGCGATCAGGGCGTTGACCGGGCCCGAGGCATTGACCAGCATCAGAGAGAACTGGCCGCCCAGCGCGTCGGGCACCATCTGGGCCATGCCTTTGTAGGGCACGTGGGTGATGCGCACGCCGGCCTGGTTGTTGATCTGCTCCAGCATGAGGTGGCCCAGGGAGCCGACGCCCGCCGTCGCAAGCGACAACCCGCCCGGGTCGGCCTTGGCCTGCGACAGCAAGTCCTGGAAGGTGGAGCCCTGGAAGCGCGGCCCGCCCACCAGGTAGACCGGCGAATACATGACGGACGCCACGGGCGCCAGATCCTTGAGCGGGTCGTACAGGGTTTTCATGACGTGCGGCGACAGCGTGACCGGGCTGACCGCGCTGAAGGCCAGCGTATCGTCGCCGCCCGCGCGGGCGACCGCGTTCATGCCTATCATGCCGCCGGCGCCGCCGCGGTTCTCGACGACCACGGGCCGCCCGAGCTCTTGCGACATTTTCTCGGCGAAGGCGCGTGCGGTGTTGTCGACGATGCCTCCGGCGCCGTAGGGCACGACGATGGTCATGGCCCTGGCGTCGGCGACGCCCTGGGCCTGCGCGTTGAATGCCAGCATCGCGCCCAGCGCGCATGCCATGGCGATCCGCTTGAATCCGGACATGTTTTCCCCTGTGATGGCGGCGGGCGCCGCAATGGCGCGCGCCGGGTTGCGGCGGCCGGTGCGGCGCGCCGGCTGGCAGTATGCGCAAAGGGAAGCGCGCGGGCAATCGGCAGCGGAGCCCGCGCGCCAGGAAGGCTTATCTGGCCCGGTAGCCGCGGCTCGTCATGCACGAGTCCAGGGCGCGGTTGTAGCTGTCGACCATGACCTGGGTAGTCCATTGGGAGATCGTGGCCGGATCGTAGCCGCTCTGGTTCACCGCCCAGCGCTGGCAGTCGGTTTCGGCGCGCGCCTGCGCCGTGTCCGCCGGCTTGGCCGGCTCGTACTGCACCGGCGCATACTGGGGCTGGGGTTCGACGTAGGCCACGGCCGGCGGCGCGGCGTAGACGGGTGGGCTGGTGTAGGCCACGCCGGGGGCATAGACGCCGGTCTGGACGTAGGTCGGGCCGGAGTTGGCCGCCAGCAGCAGCCCGGCCGCGGCCAGTCCGAAGACGCCGGCCACCCACCAGCCGTCCGAGCCGCCGCCGTGGTGATGGTGCGACGAGCCGCCGTGCCAGCCATGGCCGCCGTGCCATCCGTAGCCGCCCGCATAGGCGGGAGAACCTGCCATGGCCAGCGCCAGCGCGACGCTGGCGGCTCGGCCTGAAAACCGCTTCATGATGCTTGCTCCTGATGAATCCGCCCCGGCCCCGGGGGCCCGGCGGACCCCTTTACTTTACTGCTTTGGCGGCGCCGTGGCGGGCCGGGCCGCGCCGGGTATTTCAGAAGGTTTCAGACCGGCGCGGTCCCGGCCCGCCACGGGCGGCGCTTGCTTAGCATGCCAGGAAAAACATACAACGCGGTCCGCCATATGACGGCACAAGTCATTGAAATTACTGGTGGAAATGAGCAGGAAAGGGTATTTTCCTGCGATGATCGCAAGCCCTGAATTTCCTGCCGCCGAGAAGCCGCCCACCAAGGGCGAGCGCACGCGCCAGCAATTGCTGGAGGTCGCGGCGGCGGAATTCGCCGAGCGCGGGTTCCAGAACGCCCGGATCAGCGACATCGTGGCGCGCGCCGGAGTGACGCAGCCCGTTTTCTACCAGTATTTCGCCAGCAAGCAGGCGGCCTATGACGAACTGGTGGAGCTGTTCACGCAGCGCCTGCGCCAGGCCATCGCGTGCGCGCGCCTGCCCGACGACACGCCGCAGGCAGGCGTGGCCGGGCGCGTGGCGCAGGGGGTGGCCGGCCTGCTCGACATTCTCCAGCACGACATGAACCTGACGCGCATCGGCTTTTTCCAGGTCGAGCGGGCCGACGCCCTCAAAGGCGAGCTGGAAGGCATGATCGCGGGCAACGTGCGGGCCGAGCAGGCGGCCGGGCTGTTCCGCGACGACGTGTCGCCGGAGTGGTTCGCGCAGGCGCTCATGGGCGCGATCGAACGCTTCACGCGCAAGGCGCTGGACGCGGAGGAGCGGCGACGATGCGCCGCCTTCATCGCGGACCTGTTCCTGGAAGGAATGCGCCGGCGATGAGCCGGCTTTTTATTGGCCGCCTCGGCTGCCGCCTTCCGGGCCGCCTCTTCGGCCCGCGGGCGCCGTGCCCGCGCCCAGGTCCCAGTACAGGCCGGTCATCAGGCGCAGCCCTTCGCGCAGCAGGCCGGGCGGCAGGTGCTCGTTGGGCGCGTGCTGGGAGCAGCCAGGATAGGAGTGCGGTACCCACACGGTGCGCAGGCCCAGGACGTCGGTGAAGATATCGTTGGGCAGAGAGCCGCCGAGATTCGGCAGCACCGCGGTCTTCTTGCCGGAGGTGGCGGCCAGCGAATCGGCGGCCCAGCGCACCCAGGGGTCGTCCGGGTCGATGCGCGTGGCGCGGAACAGGCTCTCGCCGGTTTCCAGGATCTGCACATACGGAAAGCCCTGGCGGTCCAGATGGCGGCGCAGCGCGGGCAGGATGCGGTCGGGATCGATGCCCACCACGAAGCGCAGCTGGCAGCGCGCCCAGGCGCGCGGCGGTATTGCGTTGACGGGCGTGTCGGGGTTGCCCGTCTTGCAGGCCAGGACTTCGAATGAACACCAGCCGAAGACACGTTCGGCCGGCGTCAGGCCGGGTTCGCCCCAGCCGGGCTCGATGAGCGGCCCGTCTTCGCCGCCGTCCACGTCGCAGTCGGCCAGCGCGCGGCGCACCGAATCGGGCAGCGCGTCGGGCACCCATTCCGGCACGCGGATCTGGCCGGAGGGCGACACGATGCTCGCAATGGCGTGGGCGAGCTGGATGCCGGGATTGGAGATCAGCCCGCCCCAGTTGCCCGAGTGGTGCCCGCCCGCGCGCGCCTCGATGGCCAGATCGAAGTTGATGCTGCCGCGCGCGCCCAGGAACACCGTGGGCCGGGCCGGCGACAGGCGCGGACCGTCGGAGGCGATGAGCACGTCGGCCGCCAGCAGGCCGCGGTGCGCTTCGCACAGCTCGCGCAGGCCGGGCGAGCCCGTTTCTTCGCCCATCTCGATCAGGTACTTGGCATTGAAGCCCAGGCGGCCGCGGGCTTCGAGCACGAGCCTCAGCGCTTCCATGTTGACGGTGTGCTGGCCCTTGTTGTCGGCGATGCCGCGCCCGTACCAGCGGCCCTCGGACTCGGTGAGCGTCCAGGGCGACAGGCCGGGTTTCCATTCCTTTTCCAGGCCGCGGATCACATCGCCGTGGCCGTAGCCCAGGGCGGTGGGCAGGGCCGGGTCTTCGATGCGCTCGGCGTAGAGAAACGGCGCCAGGGCGCGCGCTTGCGTCAGGGTGCGGCAACGGAATCCCATGGCTTCGAAGGCGGGCTGGATTTCCTCGGCCAGGTATTGCGCCAGCGTACCGGCGCGCTCGGGGTTCTGGCTTTCGCTGGGCAGCGCCACGCGGCGGGCCAGCACGTCGCGGAATTCGCCGCTGTCGAAGCGGCGTTCGGCCAGGGCCAGGGCTTGGTTTCGGGTCATGAGGGCAGGGCTCCGGAAGTCGAGGCGGGCGGATAGAGATGGCAGGCCACCGCGGCGCCGTCCGGCCGCGCCAAAGCTGGCCGCGCCAAAGCTGGCCGCGCCTCCCTGCACTGGGGCATGGCGTGGCGGCAGCGCGGATGGAACGGGCAGCCGGGCGGCGGATGCAGCGGATCGGGAAATGACAGGCCCAGCCCGGTGTCGGGTATTCCCAGGCCCGGCTCGGGCGTCAGCACCGAGGCCAGCAGCGCCTGGGTATAGGGATGCCGCGGGTCGCGGAAGAGCCGGTCGACGGGCGCCGATTCGACCACGCGGCCCAGGTACATCACCGCCACCTGGGTGGCGATGTGTTCCACCACCGCCAGGTTGTGGCTGATGAACACGTAGGTGAGGTTGAAATCGCGGCGCAGCTCCATGAGCAGGTTCATGATCTGCGCCTGCACCGACACGTCCAGCGCCGAGGTGGGCTCGTCGCAGATCACGATCTCCGGGCGCATGACCAGCGCGCGGGCGATGGCCACGCGCTGGCGCTGCCCGCCCGAAAGCTGGCCCGGGCTGTTGTGGGCCAGCCGCGGCGGCAGGCCCACGCGCTCCAGCATTTCGATGGCCTTGTGCTGGCGCGGGTTGGGAATGCCGTGCACTTCCAGCGGCAGCGACACAATGGAGGCGATGGACCGGCGCGGGTTGAGCGAGGAATACGGGTCCTGGAAGATGGGCTGCACGCGCCGCGCCAGCGCGCGGCGGTCCATGTGGCGGATGTCCTGGCCGTCGAGGCGGACGGCGCCCTCGCTGGGCGGGATCAGGCCCAGCAGCAGGCGCGCCAGCGTGGATTTGCCGCAGCCGGATTCGCCCACGATGCCCAGCACCTCGCCGCGCCGCACGGCCAGGTCCACGCCGTTGACGGCGTGCAGTTCGCGGCGCGGCTGGAACATGCCGGCGCGCACGCTGAACCGCCGGCCGACCGCCTCGGCCTGCAGCAATGCGCCGGCCTGGCCGCTTGCGCTGCGGTATTCGTCGGTAGAGAGAACCGGCGCGCTCATGCCCGGCCTCCTTCCGCGTGCAGCACGCAGCGCCATTGGCGGGCTCCGGCCCCGCCGCGCAGCGCGATGGGGGCGCGGCAGCGGGGCTGGGCGTGCGGGCAGCGCTGGTAGAACGCGCAGCCCGGCAGGTCGCCGTACAGGGCGGGCACCACGCCGGCGATGGTGCCCAGCGGCTCGCCCGGCCGGTTGCGGCCCGGCACGGGAATACAGTCGAGCAATCCCTGCGTGTAGGGGTGGCGCGGCGCGGCGAAGAGTTCGGCCACCGGGCCCTGCTCGACGATCTGTCCGGCGTACATGACGGCCACGCGCCGCGCGATGCGCGCGACCACGCCCAGGTCGTGCGTGATGAGCACCATGGCGATGCCCAGCTCGGCCTGCAGCTCGGCCAGCAGCCGCAGGATCTGCGCCTGGATGGTGACGTCCAGCGCCGTGCTGGGCTCGTCGGCGATGAGCAGCTCGGGGCCGCACATCAGCGCCATCGCGATCATGACGCGCTGCCGCAGCCCGCCCGAGAGCTGGTGCGGGTACTGCGACAGCCGCTGCCCGGCCGAGGCGATGCCGACTTTCTCCAGCAGTTCCACGGCGCGGTCGCGCGCCTGCGGGCGGCTTGCGCCGCGATGATGGATGTAATGCTCGGTGAGCTGGTCGCCTATCGGGTAGGCCGGGTTCAGCGCCGTCATGGGCTCCTGGAAGATCATGGCCATCTTGTTGCCGCGCAGCGCGTTGACGCGGCGCGCGCGGGCCCGCGAGATGTCTTCGCCCAGCACGGCGAGCCGGCTCGTGCTGCGGCGCGCCGCCTTGGGCAGCAGGCCCATGACGGCCAGCGAAGTCATCGACTTGCCGCAGCCGGACTCGCCCACCAGACAGAGGGTTTCGCCGCGGCGCACCTGGAACGAAACGTCGCGCACCGCGTGCAGCGTGCCGCGGGGCGTGGCGATGTCCACCTTCAGCCCCTGCACGTCCAGGACGGGTTCCGCGTGATTCATGGTCATGCTTTCTCCTCGGGCGTCAGCAGTTGGTGCAGCCCGTCGCCCGCCAGGTTGATGGCGAAGATCAGCAGCGCGAGCGCCGAGCCGGGGATGGCGATGAGCCAGAAAGAAAAGAACATGTAGGCCTTGGCCTCGGAGATCATCAGCCCCCACGACGGCAGCGGCGGCTGCACCCCCAGCCCGAGGAACGACAGCGAGGCTTCGAGCAGGATGGCGCTGGCCGCTTCCAGCGTGGCGATGACGATAAGGTGCGGCACCACGTTGGGCAGCACCTCGCCGCGCACGATGCGCCAGGTGGAGGCGCCGGCCGCCTGGGCCGCCGCCACGTATTCCAGCGAGCGCACCTGCTGCGTGGCGCTGCGCATGACCACGGCGTAGCGGTCCCACTTGAGCAGGCCCAGCACCAGGATCACCACCCAGAGCGAGCCGCCCACCATGGCCACTGTGGCCAGCGCCACCAGGATCACGGGCATGGACAGGCGCGTGGTGACGAGAAAGGACACCGCCATGTCCACCTTGCCGCCGAAGTAGCCGGCCGCCATGCCCATGGCCGTGCCGATCAGCCCGGAGATCAGCGCCACGCTGGCGCCGATGAGCAGCGAAATGCGGGCGCCGTAGAGCAGCCGCGAGAGGTAGTCGCGGCCCAGCGGGTCGGTGCCCAGCGGGTGCAGCCAGGTGCCTTTCTCGTACCAGACCGGCGGCGCCATGCGGTAGGCGAGATCCTGGAAGTAGGGGTCGTGCGGCGCGATCCAGGGCGCGAAGAGCGCCACCAGCAGAATCGCCAGCAGGATGCCGCCGCCCGCGAGCAGCGCGGTGTTGCGCGAGACGCGGCGCCAGCGCAGCCGCGCGGGCGTGAGTCCGGCCGCTTCCGGCGCGATCCGGGCAAGCGAGGAATCGGGTAATGGAGCGTTCATTTCACGACACCCGGATGCGCGGGTCCAGCCAGGCGTTGGCGATGTCGGCCGCCAGCGTGAGCAGGACGTAGATGACGGACAGCAGCAGCACGATGAGCTGCATGACCGGAAAATCCTTGTAGGTGATGCTCTGGTAGGCCAGGTAGCCCAGGCCGTCCAGCGCATAGATGGTTTCGATGACCACCGAGCCTCCCAGCAGGTAGCCGAGCTGCACCGCGGCCAGCGCCACCACCGGCACGATGGCGTTGCGCAGCGCGTGCTTGAAGATGATGGTGCGCGCGGGCAGCCCCTTGGCGCGCGCGGTGCGGATGTAATCGGCCGAGAGCACCTCGATCATGCCGGCGCGGATCAGCCGCATGAAGGCCGGCGCCACGTAGTAGCCCAGCGCGATGGCCGGCATCACGAAATGCTGCCAGGTGCCGCTGCCCGAAACCGGCAGCACGCGCAGCGAAATCGCGAACAGCATGATGAGGATGAGCGCGAAGAAGAAGTTGGGCAGCGCCTGGCCCAGCACCGCCACTGCCAGGCAGAAGCGGTCGACCAGGCTGCCCTTGCAGATCGCGGCCAGCACGCCCAGCGGCACCGAAATGGCCAGCGCCACGGCCAGCGCGCCTACGCCCAGCTTGAGCGTGGTGCCCAGCTTGGACAGGATGAGCGGGCCGGCCTCGGTCTTGAAATACACCGAGGTGCCGAAATCGCCGTGCAGGATCTGCCAGAGCCAGTCCGCATACTGGACCAGCAGGGGGCGGTCCAGCCCGTAGGCCTTGCGGATCGCGTCGATGTCGGCCTGCCGGGCGCCTTCGCCGGCCAGCGCCAGCGCGGGGTCGCCCGACAGGTGCAGCAGCATGAAGGCCAGCACCGAGACGGTCAGCGCCACCAGCAGCGCCAGGCCCAGCCGCCTGATCGTGAATTGCAGCATTGATGTTCCCCTTGCGGCCGGCGGCGCGCGGGCGCCGCCGGGGCGCGGCTTACTTCCAGCTCATGTCCCAGAAACGCACCAGCTCGTCCGGGTAGGGTTTGAAGTTCACTTCCTTGCTGGCCACGTAGTACACGGGCAGGGTCCACAGCGGCACGGCATAGGCTTTTTCGGCGATGCGCGTGAGCGCCTCCTTGTAGGCGGCGTTGCGCCGGGCGCTGTCGATGGTGGTGTCGGCCTTGCGCAGCAGGTCGCGCACCTGCGGGTCGCGGGTGATGTCGTCATTGCCGAAGCCGAAGTAGACCGGCGTGGAGGCCGACGCGTCGTTCACCAGGTTGGACGCCCAGGTCTGGTGCGTGAGCGCGGCCTTGCCGCCGCGCACCATGTCGCGCATGGCGGCGTACTGCAGGAAATTGAGCTTGGCGCGTATGCCCACGGCCTGCAGGTAGTTGATGAGGGCCTCGGTCTGGTTGCGCTCGCGATAGGCCAGGATGTCGATGTCGAAACCGTTGGGGTAGCCGGCCTCGGCCAGCAGTTTTTTCGACAGGGCCGGGTCGTATTTGTAGGCGGGCACGTCCTGCGTGCAGCCCACCTGCGAGGGCGTGCAGATGGCGTTGAGGATCGCGCCGCCTTCGCCCACGATATTCTTCAGGATGGATTCGCGGTCGATGGCGTGGATGATGGCCTTGCGCACGCGTTCGTCCTTGAGCTGCGGCGCGGGCGAGCCATCCTGGATGTTCATCTGCATGAACACGATGCGCATGGTTTCGCCGGACACGACCTGCAGCGTGGGCAGGGTCTTGAGCTGCTCGGCCTGGTCCTTGGGCACGCTCATGATGAAGTCCTCGCCGCCGGAAATCACCTCGGCCATCTGCGTCTGGCGGTCGGGGATGAAGCGGATGACCACCTTGCCGATCCTGGGCTGGGCCTTGGGCGAGTCCTTGAAATAGTCGGCGTTCTTCTCCAGCGTGATGGACTTGCCGGGCTGGTAGTCCGTCACCTTGTACGGGCCGGTGCCCACGGGCTTGGCGTTCATGCCCTTGGGGCCGACTTCCTTGTAGTACCTGGCGGGGTGGATGGCCACGGTGGTGGCGAGGTATTCCTTGGCCGCCGGGAAGGGTTCCTTGGTGGTCAGGCGCACGTGGTATTTGTCGATCTTCTCGACCTTGTCGATCCAGGCCACGTTCTGCTGGGTGACCGCCTTGTTCTTGGGGTCGGCCACGAAGTTCAGCGTGTACACCACCGAATCGGCGTCGAACTCCTCGCCGTTGTGGAATTTCACGCCCTGGCGCAGTTCGAATTCCAGCGTCTTGTCGTCGACCTGTTTCCAGCTCTTGGCGAGCTGCCCCTTGTACTCGTTGGTCATGGGGTCGCGGTAGAGCAGGGTGTCCCACACGTTGGCGGCAATGATGACGCCGATGCGCACGTTGTTGTAGTACGGGTCCACGCTTTCGGGCGCCTGGTCGTACGCCATGCGCAGCGTGTCGTCCTGCTTGGAGGCGTGCGCGGCGCCCGCGCCCAGGGCGGCGCAGGCCAGCAGCGCGGCGGCCAGGAACTTGAGCCGGGGGCGGAAGCGGGAAAGGGGCGGTGCGGCGGGGGTGACGTTGGAATCGGCCATGACGAGGCTCCTCTGGACCATGCGGTTTGGAACGGGATGCTGCCGGGTGCTGCGGAAACGCGGGAGCCGGCGCCTGCGGCGCGGAACCCGCGGTCCCCATGAAGCTGTCACTGCTGTCGATGCCGCGGCGCGGCGCTCGCGCGCCCGCCGCGGCCCGGGTCAATCGGAATCGGCCGGCCCGCCCGCCTGGTGGCGCAGGGCGCGCAGCGCGGCGGCGCACTTGCGTTCGAGGTGCTGGCGCATGATGTCCGCCAGCCGGTCGGCGTCGCGCGCCTCCAGGGCCTGCGCCATTTCGATGTGTTCGCGCATGGCCAGGTCCCATTTGTGGCGGTCTTCGTTGGACACGAAGCGCAGGTTCTGGATGCGCGCGTTCTGCGCGTCGTAGAGCTGCTTGAGCAGGCTGTTGTGCGCCGCCAGGCTGATGCGTTCGTGGATCTCGCGGTTGGTGCGGAAGTACGAGGGCAGGTCGTGGCGCGCGTGGCTGGCCATCATTTCGTAGGTGAGCGCGCGGATCTCGGCGATCTCGGCGTCGGTGGCGCGTTCGCAGGCCAGGCGGCACGACATGGCCTCCAGCCCGCCTATCACCTCGAAGGCTTCGCGGATGTTGGCTTCCGAGAGGGCGACCACCTGCGCGCCGCGGTTGGGCTCGATGCTGACCAGGCCCTCGGCCGCCAGCACGCGGAAAGCCTCGCGCAGCGGCGTGCGCGACACGCCCAGCCGTTCGCAGAGCGCGCGCTCGTTCAGCCGGCTGCCGGGTGGGAATTCGCCCTGGATGATGCGCTCGCGCAGCCGCCCGGCCACGCTGGCCGGCAGTGTCCGCGCCGGCGTGGCGGCGGGCGCCGCCACGGGCGGGGCAGCCTCGCCGGCGGCGGCGGAGTCGGGCAACAGTTCAGTGCTGCGGCTCATTGGTATACAAAAAATCCCCTTGTTTGCGGCAACTATAAACTGTGGCCCACCGCTTTATTCATGGGTGTATACCCTAGGTTATGCACGCAAAAACAATGGGATAGAGTGACGCATGCTTTCGGGGCCGCGCCATGCACGGCGGGCGGGCCCATGCTTTGTCGTCGCGTTCGTTTCGTTGGTATACAAAAGCACCCCACGAGGCCCCGCATGCTCACTCTGCATTCCCACCCGTCCGGCCGGCACTTTCTCCAGATCCCCGGGCCCACCAACGTGCCCGACCGCGTGCTGCGCGCCATCGACCAGCCCACCATCGACCACCGCGGGCCGGCGTTCGGCGCGCTGGGCAGGGCCGTGCTCGAAGGCATGCAGCGCATCTTCCAGACCGCCTCTCCGGTGGTCATCTACCCCTCCTCGGGCACGGGCGCCTGGGAGGCGGCCCTGGTGAACACGCTTTCGCCCGGCGATGCCGTGCTCATGGCCGAAACCGGCCATTTCGCCAGCCTGTGGTGCCGCCTGGCGCGCCGCCTGGGGCTGGAGGTGGACCTGATCGAAGGCGACTGGCGCCATCCCGTGGACCCGGCGCGCATCGCCGAGCGCCTGGCCGCCGACGCCGCGCGCCGCATCAAGGCGGTGTGCGTGGTGCACAACGAGACTTCCACCGGCGTCGCCAGCGACATCGCCGCCGTGCGCGCCGCCATCGACGGCGCGGGCCATCCGGCGCTGCTCATGGTGGACACGATTTCCTCGTTGGGCGCCATCGATTACCGCCACGACGAATGGGGCGTGGACGTTTCCATTTCAGGCTCGCAGAAGGGGCTGATGCTGCCTCCCGGCCTGTCGTTCAACGTGGTGGGGCCGCGCGCGCTGGCGGCCGCCGGGTCGGCCCGGCTGCCGCGCTCGTACTGGGACTGGCGCGAGATGCTCGGCCCCAACGAGAACGGCTATTTTCCGTACACGCCCGCCACCAATCTGCTCTATGGGTTGCACGAGGCCATTGCCATGCTGGAGGCCGAGGGGCTGCCGCGGGTCTACGCGCGCCACCGCCGCCACGCCGAGGCCGCGCGCCTCGCGGTGCGCGCCTGGGGCCTGGAGGTGCTGTGCGCGGACGCCGCCGCCTGCAGCCCGGCGCTCACCGCCGTGCTGATGCCGGGCGGGCAGGGCGCCGACGCCTTGCGCAGGACGATATTGGCGCGTTTCGACATGTCGCTTGGCCAGGGGCTGGGCCGGCTGTCGGACCGCGTGTTCCGCATCGGACACCTGGGCCATTTCAACGATCTCACCCTGTGCGGCACGCTGGCCGGCGTGGAAATGGGGCTGGCCGCGGCCGGCGTGCCTCATCGCGGCGGGGGCGTGCGGGCCGCCATGGAATTCCTGGCGCGCGCGCCGCGGGACGCCCGGGGCTGACACGTCCTGGCAAGCCCGGCTTCCGGACACGGATTTCTTCGAGGACCAAACCAATGAATGCGCTGATGCAGGAGGCGATCCAGTTCGCCAATGACCATGAATCCGCCTGGGACCGCAGCATCTCGGGCAATTTCGGGGTGCACCTGAACGACCCGCCGCCCTGGAACCGCCTGCTCGGGCCCATCCATGACCGCGGTCCGGTTTCGGGCGTGGTGCGCCGCGACGGCCAGACCCTGGCCGAGTGGGGCGAGCCCGACCGCGCCGACCTCACGTTCAGCGTGGCCAAGCTGTACCTGGCGCTGCTGGCGGGCGTGGCGCACGACCGCGGGCTGCTGCCCGACGTGGACGAGCCGGTGGTCAGGCGCGTGCCCGGCATCGGCTTCGACAGCGGCCAGAACGCCGAAATCACCTGGCGTCACCTGCTGCAGCAGACCAGCGAGTGGGAAGGCGAGCGCTTCGGCGTGTCCGACCAGGCCGACCGCTACCGCGCCGTGACCTTCGGCACGCCGCCCGATGGCAAGAAGGGCGATGCGCGCCCCTTGCAGCGGCCCGGCACGTACTGGGAATACAACGACGTGCGCATCAACCAGCTCTCGTACGCCCTGCTGCACCTGTTCCGCCAGCCGCTGCCCGACGTGTTCCGCGAGGCCATCACGCGGCCCATCGGCGTGAGCGAGAACTGGCGCTGGGTGGGCTACGACAACGCCTGGGTCGACCTGGACGGCAGGCGCGTGCAGTCGGTGCCGGGCGGCTCGCACTGGGGCGGCGGCATGTCCATCAGCGCCCGCGACCAGGCCCTGATCGGCCAGATGCTGCTCGACGAGGGGCGCGCGCAGGGCCGGCAGGTGCTGTCGCGCGAGTGGATACAGGCCATGCGCACGCCCTGCGACATCGCGCCCTATTACGGCTTCCTGATCTGGCTGAACACCGGCCGGCGCATGTTTCCCAGCGTGCCGGAGTCCAGTTTCTTCGGCGTGGGCGCGGGCAGTTCGTTTACGTGGATCGAGCCCGAGCGGCGCATGGTGGTCATCGTGCGCTGGCTCGATTCGGCCCACGCGAATGCGCTCTTCGGCAAGATCCTGGCCGCCGTGGACGCCGGGCCGCAACACGGCTGAGGGCGCTTTTCTGGCACACTCGTGCGGGGGCGGCGCATCGTGCGCCGCCGTTTCCCGTCTGGAGACACCGCCATGAACTACCGACGCTTGGGGCAGAGCAATCTGCGCGTTTCGCCGCTGTGCCTGGGCACCATGATGTTCGGCAAGCAGACGCCCGACGACGAGGCCGCCCGCATTGTCGCCTCGGCGCGCGACCACGGCCTGAACTTCATCGACACCGCCGACGTGTACAACGAAGGCCGTTCCGAGGAGGTGGTGGGCCGTCTGCTGAAAGACCAGCGCCACCACTGGGTGCTGGCGAGCAAGATCGGCAACCCCATAGGGCAGGGGCCGAACCAGTCGCACTATTCGCGCAAGTGGCTGGTGCAGGGCGTGGAGGCCAGCCTGGCCCGCCTGGGCACGGATTTCCTCGACATTCTCTACCTGCACCGCGACTTCCACGAGGAAAACCTGGAAGAGGCGCTGTGGGCGCTGGGCGACCTGGTGCGCGCCGGCAAGCTGCGCGCCTTCGGCCTGTCGAATTTCCGCGGCTGGCGCATCGCCGAAGTCATGCGCCTGTGCCGCGAGCTGGGCGTGCCGCAGCCCGTGGTGTGCCAGCCGTACTACAACATGCTCAACCGCGGCCCCGAGGTGGAGATTCTGCCCGCCTGCCGCCATTACGGCCTGGGCGTGGTGCCGTACAGCCCCATCGCGCGCGGCGTGCTCACCGGCAAGTACGCGCCGGGCCAGCCGCCGGCGGCCGACACGCGCGCCGGGCGCGGCGACGCGCGCATCCTGGCCACCGAGTTCCGCGAGGAATCGCTGCGCATCGCGCAGCAGCTCGGCGCCTATTGCGCGGGGCGCAACGTGGCGCCGGGCCACTTCGCCACCGCCTGGGTGCTGGCCAATCCCATCGTCACCGCCGTCATCGCCGGGCCGCGCACGCTGGCGCAGATGGAGGACTACTACGCGGCGCTCGACGTGGCCGTTTCGGCCGAGGAAGAAGCCCTGGTCGACGGCTGGGTGCCGCCCGGCCACGCATCCACCCACGGCTACAACGATCCCAACTATCCGTTCCATGGCCGCAAGGCATGAGCGCGGCGCGGCGGCGGCCCCGGGGGCCGCCGCCCGCCCGCTACAGCGCCTTGCGCAGTCCCCGCCCGGCCATCGGGGCATAGGCATCGTCCGCCGGTTTGCCGCGTCCGATGAGCCACGCGCTCCAGGCCGAGACTACGCCGGCGAACAGCACGTACAGGCAGATCAGCCAGGGCTCGCCGCCGCCCGTCTTGAGCAGCGCGGTGGCGATGATGGGGGTGATGCCCGAGGCGAAGATGCCCGAGAACTGGTAGACGAACGAAATCCCCGTGTAGCGCACCTTGGCGTCGAACAGCTCGCAGAAGAGCGCGGCTTCGGGACCGTAGACGGCCGCGTAGAAAATGCCGAAGGGCACGATGATGGCCATCCAGATCAGGAAGGTGCTGCCCTGGCTGTTGAGCATGAGCCAGAAGCCGGGGAAGGATGCCAGCGCCGTGACGAGCGAGCCCCAGAAATACACGCGGGGCCGCCCGATGCGGTCGGACAGCCGGCCGAAGAACGGAATGAAAAAGCACATCACCAGCGCGGCCGCCATGACGCCCGTGAGCGCCTCGGTGCGCGTAATGTGCACGGTCTGCGTCAGGTAAGAAATGGAAAACACGCCGAACACGTTGAAGAACACGCCGTCGATGTAGCGCGCGCCCATGCCCTTGAACACATTGCCCGGATAGCGCCGCAGCATGTCCATGAACGGCATGCGGCTCTCGGCGTTGTTGGCCTTGACCGCCGTGAACTCGGGCGTTTCCTGGATGTTCAGGCGGATGTACATGCCCACGCCCACCATGACGGCGGACACCAGGAACGCCACGCGCCAGCCCCAGGCCATGAATTGCGCGTCGGTCAGCAGCGTGGACAGCAGCGCCACGGTGCCCGAGGCCAGGCACAGCCCGATCGACAGCCCGATCTGCGGCAGCGAGGCGTAATAGCCTTTCTTCTCGGGCGGGGCGTATTCGTAGGCCATGAGCACCGCGCCGCCCCATTCGCCGCCCAGCCCGATGCCCTGGAACACGCGCAGCAGCAGGAGCAGAATGGGCGCCCAGATGCCGATGCTCTCGTAGGTGGGAACCAGGCCGATGAGAAAGGTGGAAACGCCCATGATCATCAGCGTCAGCACCAGCATGCTCTTGCGGCCGATGCGGTCGCCGAAGTGGCCGAAGATCAGCCCGCCCAGCGGCCGCGTCACGAAGCCCACGGCGAAGGTGGTGTAGGCCAGCATGGTGGAAACCAGGGGGTCGCCGGCCGGAAAATACAGCTTGTTGAACACGATGCCCGCGACGACGCCATACAGGAAGAAGTCGTACCACTCGATGGTGGCGCCGATCAGCGACGCAGCGACCACTTTGCGGACCGCCGCTACATTTTGCTTGGCCATGTCTACTCTCCTTTGGTGGGAGGCCGGGCATTCTGCGCTGCGCTCGGCCGATGCTGCGGAATCAGGTCATGGGTTGCTCCGGGCCGGGCGGACGGTCCGCGCGCCGCGTGCGCCGGCGTCCGCCTCCGGGGCGCGGGCGTTCATGCCGCCTGCAGGACCGCCTGGGGGCGGCGCTGCGCCTGCAGGTCCTGCAGGACGAACTCGGCCGCGCGTTCGGCCATCATCACGACGGGCACGTTGGTGTTGCCCGAAACCAGCGTGGGCATGACGGAGCAGTCCACCACGCGCAGGCCGGCCACGCCGTGCACGCGCAGGCGGTGGTCCACCACCGACAGCGGGTCGCTGGCGGGCCCCATTTTCGCGGTGCCCGACGGGTGGAAAATCGTTGCGCCGTATTCGCGGCAGAAATGCAGGATCTCGTCGTCGGTGCGCACTTCGGGGCCGGGGCGGAATTCGCGCTTCATCAGCCCGGCCAGCGGCTCGGTCGCGGCCACGCGGCGCGCGTACTTCACCGCCGCGACCGCCATGCGCCGGTCCGCTTCCGTGGACAGGTAGTTGGGCTGCATCGACGGCGGCTCGAACGGATCGGCGCTGCGCAGGCGCACGTAGCCGCGCGAGCCGGGCCTGAGCTGGCACACCGAATAGGTGCAGCCGGAAAACGGGTGCACCGCGCCGCCTGCCATGTCGGCCGACAGCGTGGCGAAATGGAATTGCGTGTCGGGGGTGGCGCTGGCCGGGTCCACCCTGCAGAACAGGCCGCCCTGGTTGATGCCCACCGCCAGCGGCCCGCCGCGAAACAGCAGCCATTGCAGGCCCATGCCGATCCGGCCGGCCAGGCTGCGCAGCTGATCGTTGGTGGTGATGGGACGGGTGGTTTCGTAGATGAGGCGGATCTGCAGGTGGTCTTGCAGGTTCTCGCCCACGCCGGGCAGGTCGCGCACCACGCCGATGCCGTGGCGGCGCAGCAGGCCGGCCGGCCCCACGCCGGATAGCTGGAGCAGTTGCGGCGATTGCAGCGCGCCCGCGCACAGCACCACTTCGCGCCGCGCGCGCAGCGTGCGCACCGCGCCGCCCTGGCGATAGCGCACGCCGCAGGCGCGGCGGCCCTCGAACAGCACGGCCATGGCGTGCGCGCCGGTTTCCACGCGCAGGTTGGCGCGGGAACGCACCGGGTGCAGGTAGGCCACCGCCGTGGAGCAGCGGCGGCCGTTGCGCGTGGTGAGCTGGTAGTAGCCCACGCCTTCCTGCTCGCCGGTATTGAAATCGTCCACGCGCGGTATGCCGAGGCGGCCGGCGGCTTCGATCAGGGCTTCCACCAGCGGGTGGCGCGTTTTGATGGAGGTGGCGTTGAGCGGGCCGCCGGTGCCGCGCGTGGGCCCCGGGCCGAGGTCGTTGCACTCGAGCTTGCGGAAGTACGGCAGGCAGTCGTCCCAGCTCCAGCCGGGATTGCCGGCGGCCTCCCAGGCGTCGTAGTCCTGGCGCTGGCCGCGGATGTATATCAGCCCGTTGATGGCGCTGGAGCCGCCCAGCGTGCGGCCGCGCGGCCAGTAGATGCGCCGGCCCAGCATGTTGGGGTCGGGGTCGGTGTAGTAGCCCCAGTTCACCACCCTGTGGAACATGGTCTTGCCGTATCCGATGGGGATGTGTATCCAGGGATAGCGGTCCGGCGGGCCCGCTTCGAGCAGGCAGACCGTATGCGCGCCGCTGGCGCTCAGCCGGTTGGCCATGACG
This sequence comes from Achromobacter sp. Marseille-Q4962, assembly GCF_943737005.1. Classification (GTDB taxonomy): domain Bacteria; phylum Pseudomonadota; class Gammaproteobacteria; order Burkholderiales; family Burkholderiaceae_B; genus Achromobacter. The sequence continues at coordinate 22,892 of NZ_CALSFU010000026.1, forward strand.
CAGCCGGCCGAGCCGGCGCCCACGATGATGTAATCCACAGTGTCCGACATGGCGCGCAGTCTCCTTTGCGAGTTGCCGTGCCTGAAGCGTGTTTTCCCTGCTTGCCGCCGCGCAGCGCGTTTATATACTGGTTCGGGCCGCGGCGCGGCGCCGGCGGCCCATCGCTTTGATGGCGATTCTAGGAAGAGGCGGCGCGCAGCCAAGCCCTATCCGCGCGCCAGGGGACAAATGGAACAGAACATGCCCGATCGGTTTCAAAATCGCAGCGCAGCATCGGCCACGGGTCCGCAACGCGGGGCCGACGACCCCCCGGAAGCCCGCAGCCTGCGGGCGCTCTACGTGCTCGAGCACCTGGCGCGCGCGCAGCATCCGCCCACGCTGGCCCAGCTGGCCCAGCGCATGGGCCTGCCCAAGAGCTCGCTCATGCGGCTGCTGGGCGCCATGCAGCGCGCGGGGTTCGCGGCCGCCACGCCCACCGAGCACGGATTCGTGACCGGCCCGCAGGCCACCGCGCTGGCGCTGGCCACGCTGCGCGCGTCGCCGTTTACGCGCGCCTGCCGCGCGGTGCTGGCGCAACTAGTGGGCAAACTCGGCGAAACCTGCAATCTCACCGCGCCGGACGGCGACCAGGTGGTCTACATGGAGCGCGTCGAAACCACCGAGCCGCTGCGGCTGTTCTTCGCGGTAGGCAGTCACGTGCCCATGCACTGCACCGCCAGCGGCAAGCTCTTTCTCGCGTCCATGAACCGGCTCGAGCGCGGCCGCGTGCTGGCGCGCCTGCCGCTTACGCGCAACACGCCGCGCACGCTCACCGATCCGGCGCGCCTGGAAGAAGAGCTCGAGCGCCTGGCCGCGCGCGGCATCGGCATCGACAACGAGGAATTCGTGCGCGGCATGAGTGCAGTGGCCGTGCCGGTGCGCGACGCGGCCGACCGCGTGGTGGCGGCCGTGGCCTGCCACGCGCCCACCGCGCGCGTCCTGCTCGACGACCTGCTGCGCGCTGTTCCCGTGCTGCAAGGCGCGGCCCGGGCCTTGCAGGACGTGCTGGCCGCGCACCATCCGGGCGAGGCGCAGGTCTGAGCCTCTCGCGTCAGGCGCGCGGCTGGGGGCAACGCGTCCCAGGTGTGATGTTTCAATAGGTTGTTCACCCGGAAGAGTCTGGGAAACTGGAGTTCTCTACGCTTCAGCCACCCAAGAACTCTATCCGGATGAACAGCCATAAGAATGGAATGCCAGACCCGCGCTGCGGGATCGCCAATTGCTGGTCGAGCGCATTGCCAGTCAAGGACTCAAAGCTGCGGCCCAAGCCGCCGGCATCAGTCTGCGCACGGCGCGCGAATGGCAGAGACGTTTCGCCTTGCATGGCGCGGCCGCCCTGGCCGATTGCAGCTCGCGCCCAGTGCGTACCCGCAGCACGATCGATGCCCGGGAGGTCGCCCATGTTGCCATTGACGATCATTGGCGGGTGGGGTTTGTGCAGGTGCAGACCTCATTCCGCTCCCGGTTACAAGCCTCCAGCTTCCCGACTCGCTGAGAACAACCTATTGAAACTCGACACCTCAGGCGAGCGGTTTCTTCATGCCGCCGCTGACGATCCAGCGCGTGCCATAGCGGTCCACCAGGGCGCCGAAGGCTTCGGCCCAGAAGGTCTGGCGCAGAGGCAGGGTGATGCTGCCGCCTTCGGCCAGCTGGTCGAAGACGCGGTGCGCGTCCGATACGGTGGGGTATGCGAGGGCCAGCGCCACGCCCTGCTTGCCCGCATAGGGATGAGAGGACGTGGCGTCGGCCGCCAGCAGCACCTGCTCGTCCAGCACCAGCCGCGCGTGCATCACGCGCTCCGCCTCGCCGGGCCCGAGGTCGGGCAGGACGGCGTCGGCGGGCGCGTCGCCATAGCGCATCAGCAATTCCAGGCGGCCGCCCAGCACGCGCTCGTAGAAGCGCATGGCGTCGGCGCAGTCGCCGTCGAAACTGAGGTAGGCGGAAAGCTCGGGCATGCGGGGGCTCCGGAAGTGGGAACGGCCGCCACGGACGCCGGCGTCAGGGGCAGGGCGTTCCTGGGAGCGGGCGGACCGCGTCCATGATAGGGCAGGGCGCGCCGCGCAGCGACGCCGCGCCGGTAAGCGTTCTTTTCAGGCGGCGGGCGGCGGCTTGCCTGCGCCTGCGCGAAACGGCGCAGAAAACGGCGCTAAGCTACGCAGATCGGGCGGCTTGCGCGGAAACGGGGCCGGCCATCGATTTTCTGGAGGAACCGCATGGCCACCGTGAAGCTGCTGACAGACGAAGAGGCGCGGCAATCGCCCGAGGCGTGGGAGGTGTTCGAAGACATCCGCGCGACGCGCAAGTCCGATTTCGTCAACAATTTCTGGCGCGCGCTCGCCAACGATCCGCCGCAACTGCGGCGCGTATGGGGCCAGCTCAAGCAGGTCATGACCGCCGAGGGCGAGCTGCCGCCGCTGGTGCGGGAGATGACCTACGTCGCGGTGTCCACGGCCAACGGCTGTTCCTATTGCGTGCATTCGCATACCGCCGCCGCGCGCGCCAAGGGCATGACGCCGGGCCAGCACGCCGAGCTGCTGGCCGTCATCGGTTTGGCATCGCAGACCAACGCGCTGGCCACCGCCATGCAGGTGCCGGTGGACGCGGCCTTTCTGGCGGAATAGCCGCGCCATGGCCCTGATACCGCTGTTTCCCCTGTCGCATGCGCTGTTTCCCGCCGGCGTGCTGCGGCTGCGCGTTTTCGAGGTGCGCTACCTCGACATGGTGCGGCGCGCCCTTGCCGAGGGCAGCGGTTTCGGCGTGGTGGCGCTGCTGGCCGGCAGCGAGGTGCGCCGGCCCGAGGAGCGCGAAACGCTGGCGGACGTGGGCACCATGGCGCGCATCGACGCCTGGGACGCGCCCATGCCGGCGCTGCTGGAGCTGCGCTGTTCGGGCCAGGGGCGCTTCCGGCTGCATTCTCCCCAACTGGCAAAATACGGGCTTTGGATGGGCGAGGCCGAGCCGATTCCCGACGACCCGCCAACGGCGGTGCCGCCCGCGCTGCAGCCCGCCGCCGACGCGCTGGGCCGGCTGGTGGCGCAATGGCAGCGCGACGGCGTGCCCGCCGAGGCCATGCCCCTGGCGCCGCCTTACCGGCTGGACGACGCCGGCTGGGTGGCCGACCGCTGGTGCGAGCTGCTGCCCCTGCCGCCGGCGGAAAAGGCGCGGCTGCTCGCCATGGAAGACCCGGTGGCGAGGCTGGCGGTGGCGCAGGGCGTGCTGCAGGCCCGCGGCCTGGCGCCCTGAACGCAGAGAATATGGAAATCCGCATAGACGAAGGCCTGCGCGCCTATATCGATCCGCTGACCGAAGACGAATACGCCGCGCTGGAGCGCAGCCTGCTCGAAGAAGGCTGCCGCGACGCGCTGGTGCTGTGGGGCGACCTGCTGGTCGACGGCCACAACCGCTACGAGATCTGCCGCAAGCACGGCATCGCTTTTCACACCATCCAGAACACGCGCTTCAAGTCCATGGACGACGTGCATCTCTGGATGATCGAAAACCATCTGGGCCGGCGCAGCGTGTCGGATTTCCAGCGCGGGGTGCTGGCGCTGCGCAAGAAGGAAATTCTGGAAGCGCGGGGCAAGGCCGGCGCGCCCGACGACCCGCCCTGGCAGGAAGGCCAGCCCGAGCCCCCGGTCATGCCCGCGCCGCCGGTGCCGTCGCGCCAGGCCCTGGCGCGCGCGGCGCGCCTGAGCAGCAATACGCTGGGTCAGATCGAGAAAATCCAGAAAGCGGCCGCGCCGGAACTGGTGCGTGCCGTGCGGCGGGGCGAGATATCCATCAACGCCGCCGCGGCCGTCGCCACCCTGCCGCCCGAGCGCCAGGCCGCCGCCGCGGCCGGGGGGCGCAAGGAACTGCGCGAAGCCGCGCGGGAAGCGCGCCAGGCCAAGGCCCCGCCGCCGCGCGAGGCCGCGCCCATGCCGCCCATCGAGGATATCGACGACCTGCCCGCCGAGGTGGCGCGCCTGCGCGAGCTGCTGGCCCGCCTGACCGAAGAGCGCGACCAGCTCAAGAAGAAAGTCATGCACCTGACGGTCGCCCTGGCCGAGGCGCGCAATGCGGCCGGAGGCGATTGAGCCGGCCGGGGCGGGTGCGAAGGGCGCGCGGCCTCAGCCGCAGCGGATGGCCGTCATGACGTCCTTGTCGTCCACGATGAGGTTCAGGCGGGTGTCGTTGTATTCCATGGTGACGACCTGGCCGGGGCGCAGCATGCGGGCGGTGGCGCTGCCGCTGCGGGTGCGCAGGTCTTCCATGACCGAGGGGGTGGCTTTCTGGCCGATCATGGATTGCAGGGCGGAGGCGTCGCAGGTCTTGCCGCCGCCATAGCCGGGCATGCCGCTGCCGTAGCCGCCTGAGCCATAGCCGCCGCCGTAGGTGGAGTCCGACCCGGAGGAGGATGCGCTGGAAGGCGAACCGGAGTCGGACGGCGTGCCGGACGAACGCGGGGCGCCGGTATGGGCGCAGGCGGTCAGGGCGGCGGCCAGCAGGACGGGGATCAGCTTGCGTATCATGGGGTACTCCTTGCAACGACGCGACAAATGGCCATGATAGACCAGCCTGGGGCGTTGCTGGGCGGCGTCGGCCGATGCGGGCGCTAGTGGAAATCGCGGCTGGCGGTGTCCAGGCCGCCCAGCAGGGCGGACAGGTCCACCAGGCGCTGCGCCACGAGATGGCGCACGCCGTCCACGTTCTGCCAGGTGCCATAGACGCCCAGCAGGAAGGCGCCCAGCAGCTCGCGGCGCTGGCGCTCGATGAGTTCGGGGCGCACCACAACGTTGACCGGCCCGGTTTCGTCCTCCAGGGTGACGAAGATGACGCCCTTGGCGGTCTGGGGCCGCTGGCGCACGGTGACCAGGCCGCAGGCGCGCGCCGGGCGGCGGTCGGGATACCGGTTCAGCACCGAGGCGGGCTGGAAGTTGCGCGCGGCCAGCTCTCCGCGCAGCAGCGCCAGCGGATGCCGTCCCAGGGTCAGGCCCAGGCTGCGGTAGTCGGCGGCCAGGTCCTGGCTTTCGGTGGGCGGCGCGAGTCGGGGCGCACTTGTCTCGACGATGTCCGCCTGCCGCAGCAGGTCGCGGCTGGGCACGCTGGCGGCGGCTTCCCAACTGGCCCGCCGGCGGTGGCCGGCCAGTTCGCGCAGGGCGCCGGCGGCCGCCAGGGCGTTCAGGTCGTGGCGCGAGAGGCCGGCGCGGCGCGCCAGGTCGGCCGTGCCGGAAAAGGGCGATTCGCGGCGCGCGGCCTCGATGCGGCGGGCCGCTTCCTCGCGCATGCCCTGGACCAGGGAGAGTCCCAGCCGCACGGCGGGCCGGCCGCGGGGAGACGGCGCGTGACGGTGCGCCGCGGGGTCTCCGGGCGGCTCTTCCGCCAGGCTTTCCAGGGTGGAATCCCAGCCGCTGCGCACCACGTCGGCCGGCAGCACGCGCACGCCATGCCGCCGGGCGTCCTGCACCAGCTGGGAGGGCGCATAGAACCCCATGGGCTGGGAATTGAGCAGCGCGGCCAGGAAGGCTTCGGGCTCATGCCGCTTGAGCCAGGAGCTGAAGTACGCCAGCAGGGCGAAGCTGGCCGCATGGCTTTCCGGAAAGCCGTATTCGCCGAAGCCCTGCACCTGGCGGAACAGCGCCTCGGCGAATTCCTCGGTGTATCCCTTGCTGAGCAGGCCATTTACCAGCTTGGCGTGGAACTTGTCCACGCCGCCCTTGCGCCGCCAGGCGGCCATGGAGCGGCGCAGCGCGTCGGCCTCGTCAGCGGTGAAACCGGCCGCCACCATGGCGATCTGCATGACCTGCTCCTGGAAGATGGGCACGCCCATGGTGCGCGCGAGCACGCCGCGCACCGCTTCGCTGGGGTAGGTTTCTTTTTCGCGGCCCTGGCGGCGGCGCAGGTAGGGGTGGACCATGCCGCCCTGGATGGGGCCGGGCCGCACGATGGCCACCTGCACGACCAGGTCGTAGTATCGGCGCGGCCGCAGGCGCGGCAGCATGCTCATCTGGGCGCGCGATTCGATCTGGAACACGCCGATGGTGTCGGCGTCGCAGATCATGTCGTAGGTGGCCTCGTCTCCTTCGGGGATGTCGGACATGGCCAGCGGGCTGCCCCGCCGCTGGCCGGCCAGCTCCAGCGTGCGCCGCAGCGCCGACAGCATGCCCAGCGCCAGCACGTCGACCTTGAGCAGCCTGAGCGCGTCCAGGTCGTCCTTGTCCCACTGGACCACGCTGCGCCCGTCCATGGCGGCGTTTTCGATGGGAACCAGGCGCGAGAGCTTGCCGCGCGAAATCACGAAGCCGCCCGGATGCTGCGACAGGTGGCGCGGAAAACCCATGAGGGTCTGCGCCAGCGCGGCCCATTGCCGCGCCACGCGCGACTCGGGATCCAGGCCGCAGGCGCCCAGGGTGCGCAGCATTTCTTCGCGGCCGTCCCACCACTGGTGGGCGCGGGCCACGGCGTCGATGACGCCGGGGTCCACGCCCAGGGCGCGGCCCGTGTCGCGCAGTACGCTGCGCGGGCGGTAGCTGATGACCACGGCGGTCAGCGCGGCGCGGTCGCGGCCATATTTGCGGTAGATGTACTGGATGACGTCTTCGCGCCGCTGGTGCTCGAAGTCCACGTCGATGTCGGGCGGCTCGTTGCGCTCCTTGCTGATGAAACGCTCGAACAGGTTGTGGCCGCGCACGGGATCGACCTCGGTGATGCCCAGGCAGTAGCAGACGGCGGAATTGGCCGCCGAGCCGCGGCCCTGGCACAGAATGCCCTCGCCGCGCGCATAGCGCACGATGTCGTACACCGTGAGGAAATAGGCTTCGTAGCGCAGTTCGGCGATCAGGCCCAGTTCCTTTTCCAGTTGCGCGCGCACCCCGGCCGGCACGCCATCGGGAAACCGCCGCGCCGCGCCGGCGTAGGTTTCCTGGCGCAGGTAGCTGGCCGGCGTATGGCCGCGCGGCACGATCTCGTCGGGATACTCGTAGCGCAGCTCGTCCAGCGAGAAGGCGCAGCGGCGCGCCACAACCAGGGTCTGCGCCAGCGCCTCGGGCGGGTACAGGCTGGCCAGGCGCATGCGGCTGCGCAGGTGCGCTTCGGCATTGGCGTCGAGGCCGTAGCCGCATTCGGAAACGGGCCGGCGCGTGCGGATGGCGGCGAGCGTGTCGTGCAGGGGCTTGCGCGAACGCAGGTGCATTTGCGCCTGGCCCAGCGCCACGACCGGCAGCCGGGCGGCGCGCGCGGCCTGTTCCACGGCGGCGCGATGCTGGTCGTCGCGCGAGCGGTGCTGCAGGGTCAGGCCGACCCAGGCGCGCTGCGGAAAGACGCGCGCCAGCCAGCGCGCCTGCTCGGCCATGCGGTCGGGGTCCGCGCCATAGGCGGGCGCCAGGATGGCCAGGCACTCGGGCACGCCGCGCAGGTGTTCGCTGCCTTTGGGCGGGCGCAGCAGTTCGCCGGGCGCGAGACGGTACTCGCCCTTGGGCGCGCGGGTGCGGGCCAGGGTAATGAGTTCGGACAGGTTTCCATAGCCTTCGCGCGTCTGCGCCAGCAGCGTCAGCGCGAGCGGGGCCGCGTCTTCGCTTTCGCGCAGCATGAACGAGGCGCCGACAATGAGCTGCAGCGCGTGCCGGCGCGCTTCCATGTGCGCGCGCACCACGCCGGCGAGCGAACACTCGTCGGTGATGGCGAGGGCGGAATAGCCCAGCCCGGCCGCGCGCGCGACCAGCTCGTCGGGATGCGAGGCGCCTTGCAGAAAAGAGAAATTGCTGCGGCAATGCAACTCGGCGTAGCCGGGCAGGGCCAGGGCGGAGGGGCCGGGCGTATCGCGCATGGGAGGGCTTGCGTCAGGCATACAGCCCGTGCAGGAACCAGCGCGCCCGCGCCGCGTCGCGCTCGCGGTAGATCCAGTAGCGCGCGCCGGCCCCGTCCTCGGCCACGAAATAATCGCGCACCGTGAGGGCGGCGTCCCACCAGCCGCTTTCCAGCCGCTCGGGGCCGCGCATCAGCCGCAGCGGCTGGCCGCGGTACTGCGGGCGGTGACCCGCGAGCGTCAGCGGCTGGGGCGTTTCCAGCAGCCAGAAGGGGCGGTCCAGCGGCCCGGGCAAGGAAGGCGGGCTGGCCGCGGGCGCCTGCGCCTCGGCCCAGGCATTGGCGATCTCGGGCCGGTGATCGGCCACGGGCCGGGCGCGGCGCACGCGCTCGCGCCCGAGCCGCGCGGCCAGCAGGTCCAGCAGGCGGGCCTGGTCGGCGGCGGCGCCGCCCGGCTCGGGAAACAGGCAGGCGCTGGCCTCGGGTTGCGCCACGGTGTCGGGAGCGTCCAGCGCCAGCGCGATCACGGGCGCCTGCAGCGTGACGCGGCCCAGCCGTTCTTGCAGCAGGTGCAGGATCTGCGCGGCCTGCCAGACCGGCTGCGCCAGGGCCAGTTCGATCGAGGTGGGAGGACAGGCGCGCCGGCCGCGCTCGTGTTCCAGCCTCACCGTCACGCGGCGCACCGCCAGCCGGCGGGCGCTCAGCCAGCCGCTCAGTTGTTCGGCCAGGCGGCCGGCCACCGCCAGCGCCGCGTGCGTGTGCTCCACATAATCCATGAGCTCGACGCGGCGCGAGAACGCCGGGGGGGCTTCGATCCAGCGGTGCGCCTCGGCCGCGTCGCCATAGGCCGCGTCCAGCGCCTGCAGCAGCTCGGGCGCGCTGCGCCGCTGCAGCCCGGCGCGCGGCAGCGCGCGCAGGTCGGCCAGCGTGCCGCAGCCGATGGCCTGCAGCCAGTCCTGCCGCGCCCGGGCCTGCGGCAACAGGCCCAGGGGCAGGGCGTCCAGGCGCCGCGCCAGGCTGGCCAGGGTGAGCGTGCGGCGGGGATGCCGGACGGGCGCGCGGGCCAGCAGCCAGGCCCCCGTGGCGGTGGGCGCCATGCCCAGGCTGGCGCGCAGGTCCAGGGCCGCCAGGGTGGCGGCCACGCGGCGGTGCAGGGCGCGCGGCCCGCCGAAGCACATCAGGCTGGCGCTCACGTTCAGCAGGATGCTGGCCTCGTCCGGCCCCGGCGCCACGTCGGGCGTGTATTGCAGCAGGGCCAGGGCCGCGCCCTGCCGCGCCTCGGCTTCGGCCAGGGGCGCACGCGCCAGCAGTTCCACCTGGGGCGCGATGGCGGCCGCGCCGGCGCGGCGCATGCCCGGCCGCACGCCGGCGCGGCGCGCGCCGGGCGTGAGCGCGGCCACGCGCTCGTGCTCCAGGACCGCGAAAGGCCGCGGGTCACGCGGCCAGTGCGGGCGCAGCGCGTCCAGCGGCAGACAGCGCAGGAAGACGGCGATCCAGAGGCGCATGGCGGGTGGGCGGGGAAACGGCGGCGCCGGGCTCCAGCGCCACGTAGACGGGGTTTTCGCAAGGCGGGCCGCGCCGCTTGAGCAGGTGCGCCCATACGCCGCCCGGCGCGGGCTCCAGCGCCAGCCGCAGTCCGGCCGGCGTGGCCGAGCGGGCCGCGCCGGCCGGGCGCAGGGCCACGAAGAACAGGTCGCCGGCCTGGGCGGCCAGGTGCAGGCGCCGCAGCGATTCGGGGCGGACCTGGGGCAGCCAGCACAGCACCGCGCCGCAACTGCCGTTCTTGAGGATCTGCTCGGTGGCCCAGAGGGCGTCGGCGGGTTTCTCGGGTGCGACCCAGAGCAGCTGGCGCGGGTCCAGCTTCCAGCTCATCCAGCTGGCGATATGGGGCGGGTGCGGCGGCTGCACCAGGGCGATGGGACGGCGGGTTTCGAGCTGGGCCAGCGCCGGCCGCAGCAGGCGGATTTCCCCCGAGCCGGGGTGCGGCGTCAGCACTTCAATCAGCGAACCCAGCGGCCAGCCGCCGTCGGGCAGCTCGGCCGAGAGCGCCGCATGCCCGGTGGGCAGCGTGCGGGCCGCGCCCCGGGCGAGCTGGCTGGCCCGCCATACGGCGGGATGAATGTGTTCGGGGACAGGCATGGGGTTGCGGACCTGGCGCGGGTCCGGTTCGGCAAATTCAATAATGACTGTATAAATATACAGTATTTTGCCGCGGGCATCGAGCCGGGCCGGGCGGGCGGCGCGTTCTACCGCGCGTTCTACAATGACCGGGTCCCGGCGCGCCGTTTGCGCGCCACTTGCGCGCCATGCCGCGCGGGAGCCGCTCATGGCCTCTTCCAGCCCCATCAATTCGATCGAAATCCTTCCCGAGACCGGCGTGGACGTGCGCCAGCTTTTCATCCTGCTGCACGGCGTGGGCGGCTCGCCCGCCGACATGGAGCCGCTGGCGCACGCGGTGCGCGCGGCGTTCCCCTCGGCCGCCGTGCTCGTCCCGGCGGGTTTCCAGCCTTACGACGGCGGCGGCGCAGGACGCCAGTGGTTCTCCGTGCGCGGCATTACCGAGGAAAACCGGCCCGAGCGCGTGGCCCAGGCCATGCCCGCGCTGGTGGCCTATGTGCGCGAGGCGCAGGCGCGCTTCGGCCTGCTGCAATCGGACACGGCCCTGGCGGGGTTCTCGCAAGGCGCCATCATGGCGCTGGAAATGGTCCAGGCCCACGACGGCCTGGCCGGCCGCGTGATCGCCTTTTCCGGCCGCTACGCCCGATTGCCGCGCATGGCGCCGCAATACACCACCCTGCACCTGCTGCACGGCGCGGCCGACCCGGTCATGCCGGTGGCCGGCATCCAGGCCGCCCAGGCGCGGCTGGACGAACTGCACGGCGACTCCACCATCGACGTGGCCACCCAAGTGGGCCACGAGCTGCATCCCGCCCTCATCCAGCGCGCCATCGTGCGCCTGCAGACCTGCGTGCCCCTGCGCAGTTGGGAAGCCGCGCTGGGCCTGAACCAGACGCCGCCCGAGGGCTCCACCCTGCACTGAGGCCGGCGCGGCCCGGGCCCGGCGTTCAGCGCGCGGCCGCGGAAGCCGGCTGGTCTTCCCACCCCCCGCCCAGCGCCAGGAAGAGCGCGATCTGGTCCTGGCTGAGTTCGGCCCGGGAGGCGGCCAGCGCGCTTTCGTTGCTGGCCAGGGTGCGCTCGGCGTCCAGCACGGTGAGGTAGTCGGTCTTGCCGTACTGGAAGAGCTGGCGCGCCTGGGCTGCCGCCTCGGCGCTCTGGTCGCGGGCGGCCTTGAGGGCGGCTTCGCGGTCGAGCTGGCGGGCGTAGACCGCGAGCGCGCTTTCGGTTTCGCGCAGGGCATTGAGCACCGTCTTGTCGAACTGCGCCAGCGCGGCTTTGGTGCTGGCCTCGGCCTGGGCGATGCGGGCCTGCGCCGCCCCGGTGTTGGGCACGGTCCAGGAGATCAGCGGGCCCAGGCTCCAGCCGAAGGTGCCGCGGTCTCCGAACATCGAGGCCGGTCCGCCCGAGGCCGCGGACAGGCCCAGGCTGATCTTGGGGTAGAGGTCGGCTGTGGCGACGCCGATGCGCGCGGTGGCGGCCGCCAGGCTGCGTTCGGCCTGGCGGATGTCGGGCCGACGGCGCAGCAGCGCGGCGCCGTCGCCCACGGGAATGGGCTGGCCCAGGCGCGGCGCGGCGGCGCATTGCATGAGCGAAACCGGAATCTCGGCCGGCGTCTGGCCGGTGAGCGCGGCCAGCGTGTAGAGCGCGGTGCGCTGGCGAGCCTGGAAGGGCGGCAGGTTGGCCTGGAGCTGTTCGAGCTGGCTGCGGGCGCGCGTCACGTCCAGGACGGTGCCGCGTCCGGCCTGCTGCAGGCGCTGGACGGCGTCCAGCGACGCCTTCTGCACTTCCACCGAATGCCGGGCCGAGGCAAGCTGCATGCCGGCCGCGCACATGTCGGCGTAGGCGCGCGCGGTTTCGGCGGCCACCGTGACGCGGGCGGCGTCATAGGCGGCCTGGGCCGCCTGCTCGTCGCCGCTGGCGGCCTCGATGGCGCGGCGGATCTGGCCGAAGAGGTCAAGCTGGTACGACACCGAAACGCCGCCCGAGTATGACCAGTGGTTGGGGGGATCGACGCCTGGCTGCAGCTGCTGCAGGCCCGACGAGTGGCCGTAGGTCGGCGTGGCGTTCACGCCGATGCCGGGCCGCTGCTGGGCCTGCGCCTCGCGCACCGCCGCCTGCGCGCGCTCCAGGTTGGCCTGGGCCACGCGCAGGTCGGTGTTGATTTCCAGGGCCTTTTGCACGAGTCCGTCGAGCACCGGATCCTGGTAGAGCCGCCACCAGTGCGCGGGCAGCGGTTCCTGGCGGTAGGGGCCGGACCGGGCTTCCGCGAACGGGACCTGCGCGCTTTGCCGCTGCGCCACCGAGCCGGAGGGCACGTGGTAGTCGGGGCCCACGGCGGTGCAGCCGGCGAGCGCGAGCGCCAGGGCGGCAAGCACGGCGCACCGGCGGCGTGTCCGGTTTTTCGTGTGGGCGGAGGTGGGCAGCAAATCTTCGGTGTTCATGGCGGTTACGGCTGGGAAAGGGACGATGTCTGTGGCTCTCGGGGCGGTCGGTCCTCGGCGGGTCAGGTTTGCGGTTGGCTGGCCTTCTGGCCGGCGGCGGGGCGGTCGACGGAGACGGTGGCGGTCTGGCCGGCGACCAGGCGCACGCCTTCGGGCACTTCGTCGATCTTCACGCGCACGGGAATGCGCTGGGCCAGGCGCACCCAGTTGAAAGTGGGGTTCACGTTGGGCAGCAGGTTCGCGCCGGTGCTGCGGTCGCGGTCGGCGATGCCCATGGCGATGCTTTCCACGTGGCCGCGGATTTCGCGCGAGTCGCCCATCAGGGTCACGGTGACCGGATCGCCTTCGCGGATGCCGGGCAGCTTGGTTTCCTCGAAGTAGCCTTCCACGTAGAACGAATGCGAATCCACCAGCGCCATCACGCCGTGGCCGGCGGTGGCGTAGGAGCCGGCGCGCAGGTCCAGGTTGGTGACGCGCCCGTCGGTGGCCGCGACCACGCGGCTGCGTTCCAGGTTCAGGCGGGCGATGTTGAGCTGCACTTCGGCCTGGGCCAGCGCGGCCTCGGTCTGCTGCAGGCGGGTCTGGCTCTGTTCCAGGGCCTCGGCGGCCACCAGCTTGCCCAGTTCGCGGTTGCGGCGGGCATCGCGCACCGCCTGCTCGCGCGCCACCTGCTGCGAGCGCACGGCGGCCTGGGCCTGGTCGTACGCGAGCTGGAAGCGCGCGCGGTCGATCTCGAACAGCACGTCGCCGGCTTTCACATCCTGGTTGTCGTGAACGGGCACGGAGGTCACCAGGCCCGAGACGTCGGGGGCGACCTGCACCACATAGGCCTTGACGCGGCCGTCGCGCGTCCAGGGCTCGACTTCATAGTGCACCCAGAGCTGCCAGCCGGCGTAGACGGCGGCGGCGACAATGGCAGCCGTCACCGCAAACTTGCCGATGGCGGCAGGGCGAAGGGCGTTGGGGAATTTCATACCTGCTATCTCTGGAAAACGTAAGGGGAAATAAGCGTCATGCCGTAGAGCAGCACCAAATAAAGCGCCAGATCGAACAGGGCGGGGTGCCACACCAGGCGGTACAGTCCGGCGCGGGCCATGGCGCGCCTCACTACCCAGGACACGCCCAGGGTGATCACGCCCAGCACCAGCAGCCAGGGGAAATAAATGCCGTAAAGATTGAATTCGCCGATCATGTTGTCTTGCCCTCCATGGCGGGATGGGCGGGTTGATAGCCCGGCGCGTCGGGATAGAAGGCGCGGCGGATACCCACCAGGGCCACCACCGCGCGGTCGCGCGCCGCGCCGCCGGCCTGCGCGGCCGAGACGCTGGACAGCGCGCGGTCTATCTGCGCCAGGAGATTCTCGGGCTTCTCGCCGCCGCGCCAGGTCGAGCGGGCGCGGAAGAACTGCGCCAGAGCGCTGAGCACGGGCGCGATGGCGGCATCGGCCACTGCCAGGTGGCGGCGGGCGCGCTGCAGTTCGGTGATGTCGCGGCCCACGCGCAGGTCTTTCAGCGCATCGGCGGCCAGCAGGTCGTCCGGACGCTTGGCCAGCGCCAGCCGGGGCTGCAGCAGGCCGATGCGGTCCAGCATGCGCGACGCATACGTGTGGCGCGCGGGGGCGCGGGCGGAGGCGGCCAGCGAGGCCAGCTCTTTCCAGTTGGCGGCCTGGATGCGGCGCGCGCTCCAGTCGGCGCTGACGGTGCGGAAGATGGCCGCGATGACCGCGGCCGTGCCCACGCCGATGATCTGCGCGGTCTGCGTGTCGATGAAAGACACGACATCGGCCGTGTTGGTGTCGTGCAGCGCCATCGTGCCCAGGAAGCCGAACAGCATGGCCATGGCCTTGCCGGCCGTTTCGGGGCGGGCGATGAAAATGCCCAGCACGAAGGCCGCGGGCAGCATCGACAGCGCCAGCATCTCGAACGAGTGGATGGCCGGCATGATGCCCAGCAGGTACAGCGCCGACAGCGGAATCGAATAGACCGTATAGGTCAGGAACTGCATGATGCCCGGCACGGGATTGTCCTGCGAGGCGAAGAAGCAGCTGAAGATGGCCGCCATGAGCGCGGCCGTGGCGCCGTTGCTCCAGGCCGTGCCGATCCAGAACGCGCAGCACACGCTGATGGCCACGCCGGCGGCCAGGGCCGACAGCAGCGCCATGCCGTGATCGCGGTGCAGCACGTTGCGCGGCGCGCTGGCCGGGTGCGGCGTGCGCGCCGGCGCGCCGGCCAGCCCGGCGCGGATCTCGCGGCGCAGCGCCAGGCATTCGTCGTAGGTGTCGACCAGCTCGCGCAGGCGCGCCATCAGGCTGGCCAGGAGCGCATCGCGCCAGCCCGACCGGCTGTCGATGGAGGGCGTCAGGCGCGACACGGCGGCGCGCAGCCGCACCGCGGTTTCGTGCCGGGCCCTGGGGCCCTCATTGATCCATTCCGAGATTTCCGCAAGCAGCGCGGACACGGGTTCGGGCAGCGCGGCGCCGTCGGCCTGCAGCGCGCGCATGCGGTCTTCCACCGCCGAAACCACGGGCGTGAGCGCGGCGATCTTGTCCTGCATGGCGCGCACCGAGCTGGCCGTCCAGCGCAGGTTGCTGGTGTCGAACGGCAGGTGCGTGGACAGCAGCCGCAATTGCGTGAGGTCGTTGGCCAGCACGCGGCGGTCGCGGTCGCGCTGCTCGGCGTTGAGGCCGCGCAGCGTATCGTGTATCCATTGCCGCGCGTCGCGCGCGGCGGCGTCCAGCCGCAGCGTGAGCGCGGGCGCCAGGTCGCGCGGCAGCACCACGCTGTGGACCAGGGTGGCGCAGACGATGCCCAGGGTGATTTCCTCCACGCGCGCCAGCGCGGTGTCGAACACCAGCAGCGGGTCGGTGACGCTGGGAAAGCCGATCATGGCCGCCGTGTAGCCGGCGAGCATGAAGAGATAGGAGCGCGGCGTGCGGTCGAGCACAGAGAGGTACAGGCACAGGCCCACCCACAGCACCATCGCCGCCGTCATGAGCACCGGCGAGTGCGACAGGCGCGGCACCAGGTAGACCGTGGCGGCCGAGCCGAAGAAGGTGCCCACCAGCCGGTAGGCCGCCTTGGAGCGCACCGCGCCCGACCAGGGCTGCGACACGACATACGCGGTGGTCATGGCCCAGAACGGGCGGGGCAATCCGATGCAGTACGAGAGGTACAGCGCCATGACGGCCCCGGCGTAGCTCTTGAGCGAAAAAACCACTTCGCGGACATTGGGCAGCCTCATGGCCGGGGATCCTCCTGGGCGCCCGCGCCGCTGCGGCCCAGCGCGGCCTTCAGGGACTCGAACACCCGCAGGCAGGCTTCCAGGTCCGCCTCGGCCACGCCCGCGAACAGGCGCCGGCGCAGCTCCACCAGCACGTCCTCGACCTGCTTGCGCAGGGCGTGGCCGGCTTCGGTGAGATGCAGCGTGCGGGCGCGGCGGTCGTGCGGGTCTTCGCGGCGCTCCATGAGGCCGGCCGCGACGAGCTGGTCCAGCACGCGCACCAGCGACGGGCCTTCCACGCCCAGCGCCTCGGCCAGCGCGCCCTGGCGCACGCCATCGCCGAGCCGGCCGGTGAGAATGACGGGCCAGGCGGTGGCTTGCGACAGGCCATAGTCCGCCAGCGCCTTGTCGGCAGCGCCGCGGTAGGCGCGGGCAATCACCATGAGATTGGCGGTGGTGGCCATGAGCTGGGAGTCGGAGAGCGTTTTCATGGATTAGATTGTATCCTATTTATTAGCTTACTAATAATTGAAAATGACGACTATCTCCATTGATTCTTTCAATCGGAAAAATAGGGGGCGGTTTTTCCAGGAATGGAAAGCCGGGGCGCATGCCCCGGCGGGACACGGCTCAGCCGGCGCAGTCGGCCCAGCAGTTGGGGGTTTCGTACAGGCGCACGCGCGACAGGCGCAGCTCGGCGCCGTAATGGCCGTGGTAGTGCGGCGCCAGCGTCTCGAACACGATGGCGGCCAGGTTCTCGGCGGTGGGAATACGGTCCAGCACCACGGTCTTGTGGCCGGGCAGGGTGTCCAGGAAGGCGCGCACGGCGGTGTCGCCTTCGTAGACCAGGAAGGCGTGGTCCCAGACGTCCACGATGTGGGTCTTGGCGATGCGCTTGATTTCGGAGAAATCCATCAGCATGCCGTTGTCGGATTCGCCGGGCGCCTGCACCACGTCGCCGGTCAGGGTGATTTCCAGCACGTAGCGGTGGCCGTGCAGATTGCGGCACTGGCTGCGGTGGTCGGGAATGCGGTGTCCGGCATCGAATTCGAGCCGGCGGGTAACGGAGATCATGCGGCGCTCCGCCAGGCGTGGGGGTGAATCATGGAATGCCTATATATTTGTGGGTTTGCAGGCTGAGCCGCCACTTGGGATGTTGCAGGCAGTACTGGACTGCCTTTTCGGTATTGGCCGCGCGCTGCGGGCCGTCCATGGGCTGCAGGAAGAAATGCGCGAAGTCGAGGTGCGCATAGGTTTCGGGCAGGGCGTCGGCCTGGGGATAGACGAGCTTGAGCTCGTCGCCGCGCTCGAGCACCACCGGCGCCGTGCCCTTGGGGCTGACGCAGATCCAGTCGATGCCGGCCGGCGCGGGCAGGGTGCCGTTGGTTTCGATGGCCACGGTGAAGCCGCGGGCGTGCACGGCCGCGAGCAGGGGGGCGTCCAGTTGGAGCAGCGGCTCGCCGCCGGTGAACACCACATAGCGGTCTTCGGCGCCCGGGCCCCAGGCCGCCGCGATGGCGTCGGCCAGCAGCTCGGCGGTGGCGAACTTGCCGCCGCCTTCGCCGTCGGTGCCGACGAAGTCCGTGTCGCAGAACGTGCAGGCGGCGCGGCCGCGGTCGCTCTCGCGGCCGGTCCAGAGATTACAGCCCGCGAACCGGCAGAACACCGCCGCGCGACCCGCCTGGGCGCCTTCGCCCTGCAGGGTCTTGAAGATTTCTTTGGCGGAATAGGTCATGAGAAAAAGAGGCGGCCGGAAAACGCCCCGGAATCGGCAAAGCACATTATTTTACCGTCCGGCCGCCCAGCCGCGCCTCGGCTTCGCGTAGACTTGCCTTCCATGCTGCACATACAGGATTCCCTCTATCTCGATGAGCGCGAGCTGGTCTTCACCATGATCCGCGCCCAGGGCGCCGGCGGGCAGAACGTCAACAAGGTTTCGAGCGCCGTGCACCTGCGTTTCGACGTGCGCGCCTCGTCGCTGCCGGAGCACATCCGCGAGGCCCTCTGCGCGCTGTCCGACCACCGCGTGTCGAAAGACGGCGTCATCGTCATCAAGGCCCAGGCTTTCCGCAGCCAGGAGAAGAACCGCGCCGAGGCCATCGAGCGGCTGGCCGCCATGGTGCGCGCGGCCGCGCGCGTGGAAAAGCCGCGCCGGCCCACCCGGCCCACCCGCGCCTCGCAGCGCCGCCGCGTGCAGCGCAAGGCGGTGCACGGCCAGATCAAGCGCCTGCGCGGCGCGGTGCGCGATGAGTGACGGCGCGCGGCGGCGCCGCTACCTGGGCACGCTGGCCGCGCTCTTCGCGCTGATCTGGGCCGCGCTCGCCATCCATCCTCACGACCGCGCCGACTGGGCGCTGGAAAACGCGCTGGTGCTGGCCTTTGGCGCAGCGCTTTTCGCCACGCGCCGCTGGTTCGTGTTCTCGCGCGTGTCGTACACGCTGATTTTCCTGTACCTGTGCCTGCACGCCATCGGCGCGCACTACACCTATTCGCTGGTGCCGTACGACGACTGGTGGCGCGCGCTCACGGGACGCAGCCTGAACGCCGCCCTGGGCTGGGAGCGCAACAACTTCGACCGGGTGGTGCATTTCTGCTATGGGCTGCTGCTGGCCTATCCCATCCGCGAGATCTTTCTGCGCGTGGTCGAGGTGCGGGGCTTCTGGGGCTATTTCCTGCCCATGGACGTGACGCTTTCCACCTCCGCGCTGTACGAGCTCATCGAATGGGGCGCCGCCGCCGTGTTCGGCGGCGACCTGGGCGCGGCCTATCTCGGCACCCAGGGCGACATCTGGGACGCGCAGAAAGACATGGCGCTGGCGGCCGCCGGCGCCGTGATCGCCATGGTGCTCACGGCCCTGGTCAACCGCAAGGCGCGGCGCGACCTGGCGCGCGACTGGGCCGACAGCCTGAAACCGGGGCGCCGCCCGGTGGCGAGGAAGCATTAATGCTGTCAGCAAACCCCGGTGCGACGAGGTGTCGGCGCGCAACGAATTACTGATTGGCCTGCCCGCGCGTGCGCGGGCGGATTCCGCGAGCCATTCTAGGCGAGCAAAGCATCCACGAGCGAATTGAAGGCGCGGCCGTCAACCCGCCGGCCATTGCTTGCCTCGCCCGCGCAGACTGCATCGGCTTTGTCCCCGAACAGGTAGGGCAGATACGTGCTGTAGTTGCGCCTCTTCGTATTCGAGAAGGAGAAGCCGGGCAAATGGCCATCTGTAGTAACCGGTGCCTTCCCTGAGCCGGGCCGCGACCTGTCGCTTCACATCGTCGGCAGAATACACGCCCGCCCATTCGAAGGACGGGTCTGACCGAGAATCACCGGCCTCCTCGTTATCGATGTAGGCCTTCACGTAGCGTTTCGCAAACGCAATGGCGTCCGCGGCAGGCATCTCGGGCAAGCCATTGTCCCTCCAAGGGCACCCGAGCGGATCCGGGCGCAGGAGTGAGTGCGCCATCCGGTTCATGTGGGACCGGCCGAGGTGACTCGCCCGCCCCGACAAGTTAAGCACCAGCACAACGAACCGCGGCAGAGACTGATCCCGACGCCATGGATTCGGGCCAGTTCCGGCATAGCCCTGGCAGGCGCAGGGGCATACACATATATCGCTCTTTAACGATATATGATTCGATAAATTGCGAAATACCGATATGGAAACCGAACCCGATTCTTCCGCCGCCGACGCGCCGCCGCTGGACGCCGACGCCATCCACAAGGCGCTGGCCAACCCGGTGCGCCGCGAGATCCTGGCCTGGCTGAAAACGCCTCGCGACTATTTCGAGGAGCGTCCCGGCCACAGCTTCGAGCACGGCGTGTGCGCGGGGCACATCGATGCGCGCTGCGGCCTGTCGCAGTCCACCGTGTCGTCGCACCTGGCCATTCTGCAGCGCGCCGGCCTGATCTTGGCGACCCGCAACGGGCAGTGGATTTTCTATCGGCGCAATGAACCCGTCATCGCCGCGTTCCTGCGGCAGTTGAACCACGACCTATAGCAAGCAGGCGCCCGGCCGCGGGCGCAAAGGATATGGCATGAGCCTTTTGTTCGAACCCCTGAGCGTGGGCGATCTCGTCCTGCCCAACCGCATCGTCATGGCGCCCCTGACCCGCATGCACGCCGGCCCCGGCCGCGTGCCCGACGCCCTCATGGCCGAGTACTACCGCCAGCGCGCCGGCGCCGGCATGATCCTGAGCGAAGCCACGGCGGTCATGCCGCGCGGCGTGGGCTACGCCGACACGCCCGGCCTGTGGTCGCCCGAGCAGGTGCGCGGCTGGCGGCAGGTGACTGCCGGGGTGCACGAAGCCGGCGGGCGCATTCTGGCCCAGCTCTGGCACGTGGGCCGGATTTCCGACCCCGAGCTGCTCGATGGCGAGCTGCCCGTGGCGCCCAGCGCCGTGGCCGCCGAGGGCTGCGTCAGCCACCTGCGCCCCAAGCGTGCCTATGTCACGCCGCGCGCGCTCGACGCCGCGGAGATCCCGGGCATCGTCCAGGCCTATCGCCATGCGGCCCAGATGGCGATGGAAGCCGGTTTCGACGGGGTGGAAGTGCATGGCGCCAACGGCTATCTGCTGGATCAGTTCCTGCAGGATGGCAGCAACCTGCGCACCGACGACTACGGCGGCCCGGTGGAGAACCGCGCCCGGCTGCTGCTGGAAGTCGCCGACGCCTGCATCGCGGTCTGGGGCGCGGGCCGGGTGGGCGTGCACCTGTCGCCGCGCGGCGGCGTGCATTCCATGCGGGACTCGAATCCCGCGGCCACCTTCGGCTACGTGGCCCGCGAGCTGGGCCGGCGCGGCATCGCTTTTCTCTGCGTGCGCGAATACGAAGCGGCCGACAGCCTGGGCCCCGACCTCAAGGCGGCCTTCGGCGGCGTCTACATCGCCAACGAGGGCTTTACGCGCGAGTCGGCCGAAGCGGCCATCGCCGCGGGCCGCGCCGACGCCGTGGCCTTCGGGGTGCCGTACATTGCCAACCCCGACCTGGCGCGCCGTTTCGCGCTGAAGGCCGAACTCAACGAGGCCGACGCCTCCACCTTCTACACGCCCGGCCCGCACGGCTACACCGATTATCCGGCGCTGCCGGACTGACGCCGGTCAGGCGCCCGCGAGGGCGGGGTAGGTGTAGAGCGCGAAGTGCGCCAGATTCAGCCCCGCGTGCGCCAGCACGGCCGCCGCCAGCCCGCCGCGGCGGTAGGCCGCGCCGTAGGCCAGGCCCGCCAGCGTGGCCAGCGGCACCCACGCCCAGCCGCCCGCCGCATGGGCCAGCCCAGTATGGGCCAGCCCAATATGGGCCAGCCCAATATGGGCCAGCCCGAACAAAACGGCGGAAACCGCCACCGCCGCCCGGCCGCCCCAGGCGCGGCCGGCCCAGCGCTGGGTCAGGCGCTGCTGCACGTAGCCCCGGAACAGGGCTTCCTCGGCAAGCGCCGTCAGCAGCGCATTGTTCGCCAGCCACAGCCAGGCGCCGTCCGGCCATTTCGGCGCCCAGGCCACCATCTCCATCGCCAGCGCCGCGCCCAGGCAGACGGCGATGGCGGCGGCCGCGCCCGCGAGGCCGGCGCCCAGCGTGGCGGCCGTCCCGGCGGCCAGGCGCGGCCGCATGGCCAGCACCACCCAGAACGCCGCCAGCGGCTTGTCCAGGTTGACATACATGGCGTAGGGCAGCGCATCGGGCGTGAGCGCGGCGCGCGGCATTGCCAGGAAATTGTGGAAACCGGGCAGCCGGTGCAGGAAAAGCAGCGCGGCCAGCGCCACGAACAAGGCGTGGCCGGCCGCGCGGCAGGCGGCCGGCATGCCGGGCCGCACCAGCAGGGCGCAGGCCGCCAGGCTGGCCGGCCCGGCCAGGGCCCGCGGGTCCAGGTAGCCCTCGCGCCAGGCCAGCGCCCAGGCGGCCGCCAGCGCCGCCAGGCACAGCGCGCGCAGCCGCGGCGCCCAGAGCAGGGCGGCGGCGCAGAAAAGCGGATAGACAAAACCGGGCAGCGGAGCAGGCATGGACGGCATGCGCGGATCGCGGAAGCGAAGCGCAAGAGTGTAAGCGCTGCCGGCGGGCGATAATGCCCGGGCGGTTCCGGCAGGCCCTGCCGGAACCGCGGTCGACAAGCCCTGGGAGGGAAGATGAAGACAATTGCGTGGTTGATGCTGGCGGCCGCGGCGCTGCCCTGGGTGGCGGCTATCCTGGCCAAGGCGGGCGGCAAAGGGTTCGACAACAACGATCCGCGTCCGTGGCTGGCGCGGCAGGAAGGATGGCGCGCTCGCGCCGACGCGGCGCAGGCCAATACGTTCGAAGCCCTGCCTTTCTTCTTCGGCGCGGTGCTGTTCGCCCTGTATACCCAGGCGCCGGCGGCGCACGTGGCCACGCTGATGGCGTGCTGGCTGGGCGTGCGCCTGGGCTATCTGGCGCTGTACCTGGCGGGGTGGGGGGGCCTGCGGTCGCTCGCCTGGGCGGCGAGCGTGGGTTTCGTGATCGCGATCCTGTTCGCCGGCGCGTAGGGCGGGAGGCCGCGCGCCGGCGCGGTGCGCATCAGCGCCATTCGAACACGGCGCGGGCGGTGCCCGATTTGGCGACCGACACCTCGCGCTCCTGGGCCTTGCCCTCGTAGGTGGCCGTGATCTTGTAGCGGCCCTCGGGCAGCTTCACCAGCATGTAGGGGCCTTCGGCGGTGGCGTCCAGCACCGGCTGGCCGTGGGTGTTCTTGATGGACACCGACACGTTGGCGACATAGTCGGCATTGCCGTCGATCCGGGCCGCGAAAGTGAGCGCCAGCGGATAGTCCTTGGCCGCGGCCTTGAACGATTCGGATTCGTCCAGGCCGATGCCGCCGCTCACGTACTGCACCGAGCCCTGGGTCTTGAGGGGAGGCAGCGCCGCTTGCGCGGCGCCGAGCCAACCGGCCAGCGCGATGGTGCCCACGGCCATGGCGGCCGCCATGGCGCTGCGTTCGATTCGTTTGTTCATGCGGTTTCTCCTTGGTATGGCGCGGCCTCGGGAAGCCGCGCCGTCTTGCGGATGAAGAGACAGGATTTCGACTGCGCCGCCGGCCCGGAGTTCACCGGCCGTCCGCCCCAGGCCGCCACGCAAAGCGCAGGTCGGTTTCGCCGGATTGCGTGCCGTCGGGCGCATAGCGCTTCTCGAACAGTTGCGCGCGCCCGTCGGCGTGCAGCGACAGCACGGTGGAACTGCGCGTGCCGTACAGGGGGCTCACGATGAAGGGGCTGCTCAGCAGGCGCTCGCGCTCGAGCGGCAGGCCGGTGGCCGGCAGTTCGTCGTCGGCCGCGGGGTCGCGGTCGGACAGCGCGGCGAACAGTCCGGGCAGATCCGGCTGCGGGCCCTGCGCGAGCACGCGCTCGAACGCGGCCCGGGTGCGCGCGAGCTTGGGCCAGGGCGTTTCCAGCAGATGGTTGGACAGCGCGTGTACGCCGGGCGGGAGCGCGCGCGGCACGCCGTCGCGGTTACTGAGATACCAGGCATGCCCGCCCACGCCCACGATGAGGTTAAAGCCGTTGTAGTCCTGGGCCCGGCCGTGGAGGGCCGAGAGATAGTCTCCGGGCGCCTGCCCGCCGCGCAGGAAACGCTCCACCAGCGCGCCGCGGCTGGGGGCGCCGGCGATCTGGCGGCCGGGTTCGCGGAAATTGGTGACCAGCGCGAACCGGCCGCTGCGCGTGACGCCCATCCAGGTGCCGCCCGCCAGGGCGTCGCGGCCGGCATGGATGTCGGGCGCATCGGGCCAGGCCGCCGCGGGCAGGGTGGGGCGGGCGTGGAATTCGTCGCGGTTGGCGGCAATGAGGACGGGAATGCCAGGCACCGCCTGCAAAGCCAGCACGGCAAGACACATATCGGTTTCCTTGTTCTAGGAGGGCGCGGCCGCGGGCGCGGCGGCGAACTCGGGGCCGGCCAGCGCCGCGCGCACGGCTTCGATGCGCGCGGCCGCCTCGCGCAGCGCGGCGGCCGACACCGGGGCGGGGCCGGTCGGCACGGGCCGGCCCTGTTCGACGGCCTGGGCCATTTCCTGCAGCGCGCCGGCCAGCCGCGCCACGTCCGACGGGGCGGGCGCCGCATCGGGTGCGGGGGGCAGCGTGTCGGAAAGCGTATTGGCCACGCGCTCCAGCTCTACTTCCACGGGCCACCAGGCCAGCGCGCGCCGGCTTACCGGGCGGGGCTCCGACAGCGCGCGTTGCAGGGCGATGCGCAGGTCCGACAGGCGCGCGTAGGTCTGCGCGCGCAGCGCCAGGCGGGAAGCGGCGCGGTCCTGATAGCTTGCGTTCAGGTAGGCGGCCAGGGTCTGCATGGCGGCCGCCACCGCATGATCCAGATTGTGGCGCTCCAGGCGCATCCAGGGCAGGTAGCCCACCACGATCACGATGGAGGCGGCCGCCAGCACGTCGATGAAGCGCGCCAGCGCGATGGGCCAGCTGCCCGGCTGCAGGGCGCCGATGAGCAGCATGAGGATGGGCAGCAGGATCGCCGAGAACAGGCCGTAGTTGCGGCGGATGGACCAGGGCAGCAGCGCGGCCAGGGCGGTCAGCGCCGCCAGGCTGACGACGCCGCTGCGGTCCAGCGCCATCACGGTGGCGCTGATGGCCACGCCGGCCACGCTGCCGGCGCAGCTTTGCAGGGCGCGCGCGAACACCGAGCCGAAATTGGGCTTGAACACCACCACGACCACCAGCGGCACCCAGTACGAACGCGGCAGCAGGCCGGTAAGGGCCACGGCCTCGGCGGCCACCAGACACAGCGCCAGGCGGCCCAGGTAGCGCGCGGCCACCGGCCCGGGCCGGTAGATCCGCAGCAGGGCGCGCCAGGACGTGCGCGGGGCGGGCGCCGGCATCGAGGCTTCGGCCGCCGCCGCGGGCGCCGAAGCCTCCCCGGCGAGCTGCGGGCCGATGTGCGCCAGCGCGTCGGCAAGCTGGGGCATGCCGGCCGCGCGCAAAGCGGCGATCTCGGCCTGCGGCGCGGGCGGGGCGCCGTTCTCGATGCGGTCGGCGATGCGGTTCATGGCGCGCGCGCATTCGGCCGGAAGCACCCGCCCGGCGCGGGCCAGCGCGAGCGCGGCGTTGCTGAGCGGCGTGCAGGCTTGCAGCTGCGCGGCCAGGCGCGACAGGCGGGGCGACGGGCCTGCCGCCCGGCGGCGCGCCGCCAGCACGGCATCGTAGGCCGAGGCCATGGCTGTTTCCATGTCGCGCCGGGCCATCATGGTGCGCGAGGTGCCGATAGCCGCGTACATGGCCGCCAGCTTGCGGTAGGCCAGCGCGACGGCGGCGCGTTCGGGGGCGGTGGGGTGGACGATCCAGCCCGCCAGCGTCAGCGCCAGCCCGAACAGGCCGCCCGCGCCCACCAGCAGGGCCGGCATCCACGGCGGCAGCGCCGTGGGCAGGCTGGAGCCCACGATGACGTAGGTGGCGAATTGCAGGGTGGCCACCGCCGCGATGTTGTTCAGCGTGCCGATCAGGCTGGCCGCCAGCACCAGCGCGATCATGGCGACGCCGCCCGCCCAGCCCTGGCCGTAGAGCAGCGCGCCCAGCACGTAGCCCAGCATGCCTCCCAGCACCGTGCAGCCGATGGACACGGCGCGATTGCGGTAGGGGCCGCCGTTGTCGCCCGTGATGGAAGGCAGGGCGCCCAGCGCGACCAGGGCGGCCGCCGCACTCTGGTCCAGCGCCAGCCCCGCCGCCGACGGCAGGCCGATGGCCAGGGCCGCGCGCACCGCGGCGGCGCGCGACACCGGCGCCGGTTCCATGTGCGCCAGGCTCATGAGCCAGCGCATGTTGGTGGCGCGCGGCGAGATGCGTCTCGGATGCAATGGCACGGGCTGGGCCTGTCTGCGCGGAAGCCGCCTGCGGCGCCTAGCGCCGTATCAGCGGCGCGACGGCGGGCCGGGCCACGCGGAAGTAGTCCTCGGTGTCCAGCAGGATGGAGGCGTCCAGCCGGCCCGCGTTGAACACGATCTCCGCGTGCCGCTCGCGCAGCGTGGGGTCGACGATGAGCGCAAGCTCCGGGTTGAACGAGAACGGCGGAATGGCGCCGATTTCGCAGCCGGTCAGCTCGCGCGCCAGGTCTTGCGAGGCGAGCGAGGCCTTCTTGCCGCCCGCGGCCCGGGCGATGGCTTCCAGGTCGGCCTGCTGGTCCGCAGGAAAGACAGCCAGCACGTTCTTGCGCTGGCTGGAGGAAATGCGGACGCGGCAGACCAGGGCCTTGGCGCCCTGGCTGACCTCGGTGCCGCGCGCGGCGGCCGCTTCGACGGACTTGCCGGCCGCGGGGTGTTCGATGAGGCGAAAGCGCGCCGCATGGCCGGTCAGCAGCGCCTGCAGTTGTTCAAAGACTTGCATGTCGGTGGCGTGGGGTTGCGGGGTGCGGGACGGTCGCCCCGCAAGCCGCATGATACGCCGCGGGAGTCAGATTTCGCCGGTGAAGGCGTAGCCCCAGCCCCAGACGGTGCGGATGGGCAGGTCCACGTTGAGTTCCTGCGCCTTGCGGCGCAGCCGGCTGACGACCACGTCCGTGCGGCGGGCCGATTCGCGGCCGGCCTGCGCCTCGCCCGCGGCGGCGTCGCCGCGCGGCAGGCGGCGGTCTGCCGCGCGGGTCAGCCGCAGCAGGAAATCGCGCTCGGCCTGGGTGAGGGGCAGGCGGGCGCCGGCGGGGCTGACCAGCGTCCAGGCGGCATCCTGGAGCTGCCATTTGCCGGCCGTCTCCGGCGCGGCCGGGGCGGGCGCGGGACGCGGTTCGGGCTCGGAAGACAGCCGCCGGCCGGACGAGGGCGGCACGCGGCGCACCAGCGCCTGCAGCGCGGCGGCCACTTCGGCGGTGGCAACGTCGGGAGGGAAGCAGGCGTCGGCCCCGCAGTGCAGGCCCAGGATGCGGTTCTCGGCGGAATCGAAGGCGGAAATGGCGACGATGCCCGCCGTGGTGTCCATGGCCCGCAGCCCCGCGACGGCCATGCAAAGGTCCTGCAGTTCGGCCTCCATGACCAGGAGCGGGGTGCGGCGCGCCTGGAAGAGCCGGAACAGGCCGGTGGAATCTTCGCAGCGCCGGGGCGAAAACCCCATGCCGGCCAGCGCCTCGCTGCGGCGCGCGCGTTGGCCTGGATCGGGAGAAAAAACGATCAGGTCTAGGAGGTCATTCATGAATCGGTATCTGTGCAGCTCAAGCGCAGACGAATGATCGTCCATGCGCGTCCCGGCGAAACCTCCGCTCAACGCCATTTTCCTACCCGAATTCTTGAGCTAGGGCTGCTTCCCGCTGAACGCGGCCTGAAAAACCAGACCAGACGAGGCCCGGCTGGCCCTGCGGCGGCGGGTTCGTCAGGAACCGCCGGCCTGCGCGGCGGGCGCCGGGGCGGTGTTCCACCAGCCTCCGCCCAGAGCTTGCAGCAAGGCCGCCGTATCGGCGTAGCGGGCGGCGTCGGCCTGCACCCGGGCCAGGCGCGTCTGCAGCAGTTGGCGCTGGGCGTCCAGCAGCTCGAACTGGCTGATGCCGCCCGCCCGCAGGCGGTCGCGGGCGATGCGCTCGGCGTCGGCGGCGCGGCGCCAGGCCTGGTCCTGCGCCTGGTAGGCCTGTCCGTCGGCCTGCAGCGCGCGCAGCGCGTCGGCCACCTGCCGGAATCCGTCCAGCACCGTTTGCCGGTAGTGCGCGCCGGCGGCTTCGTAGGCGGCCTGGGCGGAGCGGGCGCGCGCCCGCAGTTCGCCGCCGTGGAAAAGCGGCTGCGTCAGGCCCAGGCCCAGGTTCCAGACGTTTACGCCGTCGGGCAGGCCGCCGGCGCGGGTGCGCTGGGAGCCGAAGCCCGCGGTCAGGGTGAATTGGGGATACTGCTGCGCGGCCGCCACGCCCGCTTCGGCGCAGGCCTGCCGCCACAGGGCCTCGGCGGCCAGGATGTCGGGCCGCTGGCGCGTCAGGGCGGAGGGCACGCCCAGCGGCACTTCCGCCGGCAGCGTCAGCTCCGACAGCGCCGGCAGCCGTGCCGCCAGCGCGGCGGGCGGCACGCCCAGGTACACGGCCAACTGGTGCTCGGCCTGCGCGCGGGCGCTGGCCAGGGGCGGCAGCAGGGCCCGGGTCTGCGCCAGCAGCACCTCCTGGGCGCGCAGGTCGGCCTCGGACACCCCGCCGGCCCGCAGCCGGCGCTCCAGGATGTCGCGCTGGCGCGCCTGGGCGTCGATCAGGGCCTGGGTGGCCGCATGCCGTTCGTCCAGCTCGGCGCGCCGGATCGCCGCCGTGACCACATTGGCCGCCAGCGTCATGCGCGCCGCCTGCCACTCGTGGGCGCGGGCGTCGGCGCGGGCCGCCACGGCCTCGATCGCCCTGCGGTCCGCGCCGAAGAGGTCCAGGGTGTAGGAGACGCTGATCGAGGCGTTGTAGAGCGTGAACGGGGCCGGCTGCTCGGCCACCGGCACGCCGAAGGCGGACGGATCCACCTTCTGGCGCGCGGCGGAGAGCGAGCCGTCCACGGACGGCAGCATGCGTCCGCCGGTTTCGGCGTTCAGGTCTTCCTGCGCCTGCCGCAGGCGGGCGCGCGCCTCTTCCAGCGTGGGGCTGGCGGCCAGCGCATCGCGCACCAGGGCGTCCAGCGCCTCCGAGCGGTACAGCCGCCACCACAACGCCGGGATGTCGGCGCCGGAAGCCAGGCGCTGCCCTTGCGGCGCGGTTTCGGGCGCGCCTCGCGCATAGGCGGCCACGGCCGGCGCGTCGGGCGGTTGGAAGTCGGGGCCCGCGGCGCAGCCGGCCAGCAGGGCGGCCGCGCCCAGCAGGGCCGGGGGCAGGAGAGCGGACGAGGAAGGACGGCGGGGCATGGCGGGCCTCAATCCAGGGTGCGGCGGTAGAACTTCACGGCTGCCGCCATGACGACGGCGGTGAAGACGAGCAGCGGCCAGAGGCTGGGCCAGAGGTCGGGCCAGCCGTTGCCCTTGAGCAGGATGCCGCGCACCAGGCGGTTGAAGTAGGTCAGCGGCAGCAGGTTGCCCAGGTGCTGCGCCCATTGCGGCATGCCCTGGAACGGGAACATGAAGCCCGAGAGCAGCAGGTTGGGCAGGAAATAGAACATCGTGAGCTGCATGGCTTGCAGCTGGTTCTGCGCCAGCGACGACAGCGTGATGCCCACCGTGAGGTTGGCGGCCACGAAGAGCAGCGCCGACAGGTAGACGGCGAGCACGCTGCCCTGGAACGGCACGTGGAAGACGAAGCGCGCCGCCAGCAGGATGATGGTGGCCTGGATCAGGCCGATGGCGATGTAGGGCACGATCTTGCCCGTCATTACCTCCAGCGGCCGCACCGGCATGGAAAGCAGGTTTTCCATGGTGCCGCGCTCGCGTTCGCGCGTCATGGCCAGGCCCGTCATCATCACCAGGGTCAGCGTGAGGATCACGCCCATCAGCCCGGGCACGGTGTTGTATTGCGAAACCTGTTCTTCGTTGTAGAGCCGGTGCACGCGCACCTCGAAGGGCGCCGGCCCCTGCGCCAGCCGCGCCAGCGGGCCGGTGAGATCCTTGGCGGCCACGCTCTGCGCCAGTTGCGAGGCGGCTCCGATGGCCATGCCGGTGGCCATGGGATCGGTGGCGTCGGCCTCGATGAGCAGCGCGGGCCGCTCGCCGCGCAGCAGCTTGCGGGTGAAGTCGGGCGGAATGGTCACCACGAAGAGCACGCGGCCCTGCGCCAGCGCGGCGCGGCCCGCTTCTTCGTCCGGCAGCGATTCGGTGATGTCGAAATAGTCCGACGCCTGCATGGCGGCCAGGAAACTGCGCGTGAAAGGGCTTTGGTCGGCGGCGATCACGGCCGTGGGCATGTGGCGCGGGTCCGTGTTGATGGCGTAGCCGAACAGCGCGAGCTGCATGATGGGAATGCCCACGATCATGGCGAAGGTGATGCGGTCGCGCCGCAATTGCAGGAACTC
Source organism: Achromobacter sp. Marseille-Q4962 (assembly GCF_943737005.1). Lineage (GTDB taxonomy): Bacteria > Pseudomonadota > Gammaproteobacteria > Burkholderiales > Burkholderiaceae_B > Achromobacter. Next base: position 52,360 of record NZ_CALSFU010000026.1, read on the forward strand.
CTTGAGCACCATGCTCCACCAGCGCGCCCAGGAAAACCGCCGTTGCGCGTCGTTCATGCCGGGCTCCCGTAGTTGTCGTCCGAGCGCCGCATCATGTGGATGAAGACGTCTTCCAGGCTGGTTGCGACGGGCTCCAGCGCGAGCGGACGCCCGGCCGCCGCCTCGCGCAGCGTGCGCTCGAGCAGCGCGGCGTCCGATCCGCTGACGTGCAGCGCGGCGCCGAAGGCCACCGTCTGCGCCACGCCGGGCGCCTCGCGCAGCTCGCGCGCCAGCGCCGTCAGGTCCGCGCCCCGGACGGACCACGTGGCCAGGCCTTCGCCGGCGATGATCTCCTCGGCCGTGCCCTGGGCCAGGAGCCGGCCGTATGACAGGTAGGCCAGCTTGTGGCAGCGCTCGGCCTCGTCCATGTAGTGCGTGCTGACCAGCACCGATATGCCTTGCGAGGCGAGCTGGTGCAGCGTTTCCCAGAAATCGCGCCGGGCCGTGGGATCCACCCCGGCCGTGGGTTCGTCGAGCAGCAGCAGGCGGGGGCGGTGCAGCAGGCAGGCCGCCAGCGCCATGCGTTGCTTCCAGCCGCCCGACAGCGCGCCGGCGAGCTGGCTGGACCGGGTGGCCAGGCCCAGGTCTTCCAGGGCGCTGTCCACCGCCTGGCGGCGGTCGGGCAGGCCGTACATGCGCGCCACGAAGTCGAGATTCTCGCGGATGGTCAGGTCTTCCCAGTACGAAAAACGCTGGGTCATGTAGCCCACCTCGCGCTTGATCCGGGCGCTGTCGCGCAGGATGTCGTAGCCCAGGCAGGTGCCGCTGCCGCCGTCCGGCGTCAGCAGGCCGCACATGAGCCGGATGCAGGTGGTCTTGCCGCTGCCGTTGGGCCCCAGAAAACCGAAGATTTCGCCTGCGCGCACCTGCAGCGACACGTCATTGACCACGTGCTTGTCGCCGAAGCGCTTGTTCAGCCCGCGCACGTCGATGACCAGGCCGCCGGCGTGCGGCGTGGCGGGGGAGGGCGCGGCGGCGTTCATTGCAGCGTGGCCTCCACGGGCTGGCCGGGGTGCAGGCGCGCGGCGTCGGCAGGGTCGGGCCGGGCCTCTACCAGATAGACGAGCTTGTCGCGCGTTTCGCGGCTGTAGATCACGGGCGGCGTGTATTCGGCCTGGGTGGACACGTAATCGATGCGCACCGGCACCGGCTCGCCGCAGCCTTCGCAGCGCACGCTGGCGCGCTGGCCGGCGCGCAGGCCGCCCGCCACCGCGGCGGGCACGAAGAACCGCACCTTGACGTTGCCGGGCGGCAGCAGGCTGACGACGGGGCTGCCTGCCGCCACCCATTCGCCCTGGCGGTACAGCGTGTCGAAGACCAGCCCCGCCGCCGGCGCCACGCCGCGGGTCTGGGCCAGGGTCCACTCGGCTTGCGCCAGCGCGGCGTCGGCCGCCTGCGTTTCGGCGGTTTCGGCGCGGCGCAGGGCGCTGCGGCCCGGCAGCGCATCCACCAGTAGCTGCGCGCGCAGCTCGCGCACGCGCGCCGCGTCCGCGCGCGCCTGGGCGCGGCTGTCGTCGAGCTGCCCACGGGAAACGCCGCCGGCGCGGAGCTGCGCTTCGTCGCGCACGAGCTGGGCCGCCGAGCGCTGCGCGGCCGCCTCGGCCTGGGCGAGCCGCGCGCGGTTCACGTCAACCTCCTCGGGACGCTTGCCGGTGGCGCTGTCGTCCAGGCGCGCCTGCGCGGCATCCCGCTGCGCGCGCGCCTGGTCGCGCGCGGCCGTTTCGCTGACGGCCTCCAGCGCATACAGCGGCGCCCGGGCCGCGACCTGCTGCCCTCGCCGCACCGCCAGCGTTTCCAGGCGGCCGGCCACTGGCGAGGCGACATAGACAAACTCGCCTTCGACGTAACCCTGGTAATAGGGCGTGTCGCCGCCGCCGCAGGATCCGAGCGCGGCGGCGCACAGCAGCGCGGCCAGGCCGCGGCGGACGAGGGGAACGGGGCGCATGGTCAGTCTCCTCAGGCGGATCCGCCGGCGCCGGGCGGATGCGGGATGAACAGGCCGCCGGCCAGCACGGCCAGGGCGTGGGCGGCGATGGCGTCGGCGTCGATGGCCCGCGCGCCCTCCGGCCACAGCCGGCGCCAGAGGTTGGCCGTGGCCAGCGGCAGCAGGGTCAGGCCCAGGATGGAAAGCACCGCCAGCCGGGGTTCCACGCCCGGGCGGATAACGCCCTGGCGCTGTCCCTGCTCGATCAGGGCCGTGAGCCGGTGCAGGCGGGCCGCGGGGAGGTGGCGCAGCACGCGCTCGCGCAACTGGCCCGCCTCATTGACCACTTCGTGCAGCCACAGGGGGGGCAGCCAGGGGCGCTGCGCGGCGCTGTGCGCCAGCCGCTGGACGATCAGGACGAGACACTCGCGCGCCGCCGCGGCGGGGTCGGCCGTAACGGCGTCGTCGGCCGGCACGGGTTCCCAGACGTGGGCGATGACGGGCGCCAGGCGTTCGTCCACCACGGCGTCGATGAGCTGGCCGCGGTTGCGGAAGTAGTAGTGCACCATGGCCGGGGTGACGCCGGCCCGCGCGGCGATGTGCGCGATGGTGGTGGCGGCCACGCCCTGTTCGGCGAACAGGGCGGTGGCCGTGTCGAGCAGGCGCTCGCGCATGGCGGCGCTGTCGGGGCGGGGCGGCCGGCCGGGACGGCGGGCGCGGGGAGCGGCGG
>NZ_CALSFU010000027.1 GCF_943737005.1 Achromobacter sp. Marseille-Q4962
GTTGGTGATCACCCCCACCAGATTGCCGCGCGCCGTGTAGCGAAACACGTTCGACGGGTCCGACACGATCTCCTCGCACGCCGCCGCCACACCCGGCGAGTACGCCAGCGCCAGGTCGCGCTGGTTGACCAGCGGCTTGGACGCCATGACGGACACCTTGCCGGGCACCGGGTACTGGTGATAGTCCAACGCGGCCTGGCGATCGGCGGTCTGGGAATTCATGGAAAAGCCTCCGGAGTTGTCGATGAGGCTAGATTCTAGGACCGGAAACATAATGTATTTATTCGTCTTTGCTATTCTTCCATAAGAAACACCTTATGGATCTGTCATGACCGCGTTCGACCCCGATGAAGCGCTGCACCGGCTCACCTCCCGTCTCAAGATGCGCCACCTGATGCTGCTGCTGAGCATCGAGCAGCAGGGCTCGCTGACGCGGGTGGCCGAAAAGATGGCGACCAGCCAGCCCGCCGTGACCAACGCGCTGGCCGAGCTGGAAAACACCTTCGGCGTGCCGCTCTTCGCGCGTTCGGTGCGCGGCATGCGGCCCACGGCCCTGGGCCAGGTGGTGCTCAACCGCGCCCGCGCCCTGGTGCACGACCTGGGCCAGCTCGTGCAGGAAATGGACGCGGTGGCCTCGGGCCACGCGGCGCACCTGCGCATCGGCGCGATTCCCTTCGTTTCGGGCCAGATGCTCTCCGAGGCCCTGGGCCGCACGCTGCCGCGGGGGCGGCGCATCACGGCGACCATCCACGAGGGCCTGGGCCCGGCCCTGCTCGCGCAACTGCGCGACCATACGCTGGACATCGTGGTGGGCTGGGCCGCGCCCTCGGCGGACCTGGAAAACGTGGCGGTGGAAGTACTGTACCGCCAGCAGCCGCGCCTGATCGCCAGCCGGCGCCTGGCGGCCCGGCTGGGGCGCGAACGGCCCGCATGGACCCGCCTGGCCGACCTGGACTGGATACTCGGCACGCCCGGCAGCCCCATCCGCGAACAGGTGAACGAGATCTTCCTGCGCGCCGGGCTGGCGCCGCCCGCGCCCGCCGTGCAGACCGACTCCTCCAAGCTCATCGGCGAACTCATCGTGGCCACCGACCGCGCCGTCTCCATCCTGCCCGCCGACATCGCCGAGGAGCTGGTGCGCATCTCGGGCGCCGCCATCGTGCCCTACACGCTGGACTGGACGCTGCCGCCCATTTCGCTCTTTACCCGCGCCGACGGCCTGCGGCGCGAGGCCGACGCGCTTTTCGCCGACGCCTTGCGCGAGATCTATACCCGCGGCCCGCGCGGCTGAGTGCGCGGCGGTTTCAGCGTCTAGAATAAAAGGGCCGCGCCCGCGCGGCTTCCCCTCCGGCGCCGCCGGCCATCAGGAGGCTCAGGACGATGACGCAGGTTCGGATGCAGCGCCCACAGGATTTCCCCCACTGGCACCGGCTTTCCGTCGACGAGGCGCTCGAGGCCCAGGTCAGCAGCCGGTCGGGACTGTCGCACGATCAGGTGCGGCGGCGCCAGGAAACCTACGGCCCCAACGCCCTGCCTCCGCCCGAACGCCGCAGCGCCGCGCTGCGTTTCCTGGACCATTTCAACGATGTCCTGATCTACATCCTGCTGGCGGCCGCCGCGCTGACCGCCTTCATGAAGCATTGGCTCGACTGCCTGGTGATCCTGGCCGTGGCGCTCACCAACGCGATCATCGGCCACGTGCAGGAAAGCAAGGCCGAGCGCGCCCTGGACGGCATACGCAACATGCTGTCCAACCACGCGCGCGTGGTGCGCGACGGCCAGAAGGCGGAGATCGACGCCGCCGAGCTCGTGCCGGGCGACATCATCATCCTGCGGCCCGGCGACAAGGTTCCGGCCGATGCCCGCCTGTTCGACACCCACGGGCTGCGGGTGGAGGAATCCATCCTGACGGGTGAATCGGCCGTGGTCGACAAGCACGAAGACCCGATTCCCGGCGAGCCGCCGCTGGGCGACCGGCGCAACCTGGCGTATTCCGGCACCCACGTCAGCGCCGGCAACGCGCGCGCCGTGGTGGTGGCCACGGGCCAGGATACCGAGATCGGCCACATCAACCGCATGATGAGCGACGTGCGCGCGCTGCAGACGCCGCTGCTGCGCCAGATGAAGCAACTGGGCAGGCGCATCTTCCAACTGGTGGTGGCGCTGGTGGCCGTGCTGTTCCTGGCGGGCCGCTTCGTGCTGGGGATGCCGTTGCCCGAGCTGCTGATGTCGCTCATCAGCATCGCGGTGTCGGCGGTGCCGGAAGGGCTGCCGGCCATCATCTCCATCATCCTCTCGCTCGGGGTGCAGCGCATGGCGCGCAACAACGCCATCATCCGCAAGCTGCCTACCGTGGAAACGCTGGGCGCCATGACCGTCGTGTGCTCCGACAAGACGGGCACGCTCACCATGAACGAAATGACGGCCACCCGCGTGCTGCTGGCCTCGGGCAGCTACGCGGTCACCGGCGACAGTTGCGGGCCCGAGGGCCGCATCCTGCGCGAGGCCGACGGCGCGCCGGCGGACGCGGCCCGCGACGAATGTCTGCGCCGCTTCCTGCGCGCCGCCGCCATCTGCAACGACAGCCAGCTCCGCCAGGACGAAGACGGCCGCTGGCGGATCGTGGGCGGCCCCACCGAAGGCGCGATGATGGTGCTGGCGGCCAAGGCGGGCCAAAGCCTGGAAAACGTCAAACGGCTGGGCAAGATTCCCTTCGACTCGGCCTACAAATACATGGCGCGCCGCGCCGAAGACCAGGGCGAGCCCCTGATCTTCGTCACGGGCGCGCCGGACGTGCTGTTCGATCTGTGCGACCGCGAACAGGGCGAGGCCGGCCCGCGGCCGCTGCGCCGCGATTACTGGGAACACGGACTGCGCGAATACGCCCACCAGGGCCTGCGCACCCTGGCCGCGGCATACCGCCAGGGCGAGCCCGGGGCGGACGAGCTCGACCACGGCGACATCCGGCACGGGCTGGTGCTGCTGGGCGTGGCGGGCATCATGGACCCGCCCCGGCCCGAGGCGGTGCAGGCCATCGCCCACTGCCGCCAGGCCGGCATCAAGGTCAAGATGATCACCGGCGACCACCCCGAAACCGCGCTCGCCATCGGCGCCATGCTGGGCATGGAGCACACAGGCGAAGCCGTCACGGGCGCCCAGCTGCAGGGCGTGGACGACGCGGCCCTGGCGCGGCTGGCGCGCGACCACGACATCTTTGCCCGCACCAGCCCCGAGCACAAGCTGCGGCTCGTGCGCGCGCTGCAGAGCCAGGGCGAAGTGGCCGGCATGACGGGCGACGGCGTCAACGACGCGCCGGCGCTCAAACAGGCCGACGTGGGCATCGCCATGGGCATCAAAGGCACCGAGGTCACCAAGGAGGCCGCCGACATGGTGCTGGCCGACGACAACTTCGCCTCCATCGCCCACGCGGTGCGGGAAGGCCGCCGCGTCTACGACAACCTGCGCAAGACCATTCTCTTCATCCTGCCCACCAACCTGGGCCAGGCCCTCATCGTCATCGCCGCGCTGCTGGCGGGCGCGCTCGCGCCCCTCACGCCGCTGCAGATCCTGTGGATGAACATGGCGACGTCCACCACGCTGTCGTTCGGGCTGGCGTTCGAGCCCGGCGAGCCAGGCAGCATGCACCGGCCGCCGCGCGACCCGCACAAATCCATCCTGGACGGCTACGCGCTGTGGCGCATCGCCTTCGTGGGCCTGCTGTTCACCATTTCCGCGTTCCTCATCGAAAAAAGCCTGGCGGCCGCGGGCCGCGACCCGGACTTCATCCGCACCGTCACCCTGCAGACCCTGGTCACTTCGCAATGGACGTACCTGTTCAACTGCCGCATCCAGGAGCGCTTTTCGCTCACCCTGTCCATGTTCCGCAACAAGGCGCTATGGCTGGTGACGGTGGCGCTGGGCCTGCTGCAATGCGCCGTGATCTACCTGCCGTGGATGAACAAGATCTTCGGCACCGTGCCCCTGCCGCCCGCCTACTGGGCCCTCACCGTGGCCGTGGCGGCGGTCGTCTTCGTGCTGGTGGAGATCGAGAAATTCGTCGTGCGGCACTGGCATGCGCGGCGCCTTTCGAGGTTGGCCGCGACATGAGCCCGCCGGGCCGCTTTTTCCTTCCGCCCTGCGCGCTCGCCGGCGAGCAGGCCGCGTCCGGCTTCGCGTTCGGGCATCCCGCGCTGGACCTTCCCGGGCTGGCGGCGGACGTGCGGTCGCTCTATGCCCGGGCCACCGCACGGACCGACGCACTGGCCTGCGACGCCCTGCCGCCGACCTCGGGCGGATTCCTGCCCCGGCATGCCGGGGCGGCGCGCAGGCCCGCCGCCCCCCCCTGAACCGAGGAGCGCCATGCTGTTGCGACACACCCCCGAAGTCTGGACGTCTTTTCCTTCCCTGGCCGCCGGCGCGTTGCAGGTGCGCGGCATCACGTCCGCGCCCGTCCGGGCCGCCGCATGCGAGGCGCAGCCCCCGCTCGAACGGGCGCGCCGCCGCCTCGCGCAGAACAGCGAATCCGCCTTTCCCGAGATCCAGGCCTGGCGGCGCGCCTATGCCGCCATGGGCATGAAACCCACGCAGTACCGCTGCGCGGCGGAAGCCCTGCTGCGCCGCCTGAGGCTGGAAGGCGACCTGCCCCGGCTGCATCCGCTGGTGACGCTGTGCAACGCCGCCTCGGCCGCCTACGCCATCCCCATCGCGGTGCTGGACCTGCGGCACGTGGCGTTCCCCCTGGAAATCCGCCCCGCCGCCGGCACCGAGAGCTACCAGGGTTTCGGCGGCGATCCGGAGCGGCCCGAGCCGGGAGAGATCATTTACGCCGACCCGCAGGGGCGCGCCCATGCGCGGCGCTGGACGCACCGCCAGAGCGCCGTCTCGGCGGTGCGCGAAGACACCCGCGACGCGCTGATCGTCGCCGAATGCCTGCACGCGGGCGGCGCGGACGACATTGCCCGCCTGCTGGACGAATTGCACGCGGCGCTGGCCCGCCTCTGGCAGCCGCCCGTGGTGCGTGCCCGGCTCAGCGCCCAGGCGCCCGCCGTGGCCTTGCAGGGCGGCGCCCAGGAAGCGTGAACGCTAGGGAGCCACGACCCGCAATGCCTCGCGCACCAGTTGCGGCGGCTTCCATTTGCCCTGCAGCAGCGCCGGCTTGGGCCAGTAATACCGCAAGGCCAGCATGAAGGGGCCGTCCGGGGCGGGCAGCCAGTTCGAAACCCGGTCCTTGCCCGGCGAGACGCGCTGCACGTACAGCGTGATGCCGCCGTCGGCATCGCGCTTCAGGCGCGGCAACATCTCGCTGTTGATCACATAGCGGTTGATGTCGTTCTTCACCAGGAGCTGGCTGGGCCATGCGTACATGGTGATCGACCAGAACCCGTTCACGGGGGGCAGCCCGCCGCGCGGAAAATGCAGGGAATAGCGGTAACCGCCGTCCAGCGGCGCGCCCGCGCTGTCTTTGTCGAGCGCCATGAAAATGGCCTCTTCGCGCGAGACGCCTCCCGCGCCCGCCTGCGCGCCCGCGGCCAACCGCGCCGGATCGCCGCCCAGCGCCTCGCGGCTGCCGTAGAGCGCGCCCGGGCTGCCGTCGTGCTCGGCGCGCGCGGTGTCGATGGCCGTCTGGCCGTCGTGCATGCCGGCGCGCAATGCCTCCTGCAGCGCCGGCGGCAGCCGCTCCGCATGGTAGGGCCGGCCGGGCGCCAGCCCCAGCGGCGCCAGCCGGCGCGCCAGCGGCTCCTGCCCGTCGCCGCCGGGCGCGAAAGGCAGCAGAAACGCCAGCGCGTCGAAGAACTTCAACGAGCGGGCCGCCTGCTGCAGCGAAAGCGGCGTCATCCAGTCGGGCGCGGGCGGAGCCGGCGGCGCGGGCCGGCCCAGATAGGCCGACAGGGGCTGCAACCCGTACTTCTCCTGGATGCGCACGACGTTGCGCAGGTCGGCGGGGTTCAGAAGCTGCGTGCGCCCCACCACATTGACCAGGTCGGTTTCGGACCGCAGCACCTTACTGATGCCTCGCGGGGCCTTGCCTTTCCAGCCCGGCCCGGCGATGAGATAGCGCCCCGCCCTGCCGCCCGTGGCGCGCGTGCCGACGTAGGCGAAGTTGTAGCCGTACAGATCGGTGAACTGAAAAGCGTAGTAGCGCCGGCGGTCCACGGGCGGCACGGTCAGCACCAGCGGCTCGCGCCGCAGGTCGAGCGCCGCATAGGTGTAGGGCGTGTCCGCATTCGGCGAGACGAACGCCGGGTCGTCCGGGCCGTATACGCGGGCGCTGCTCTGCAGCGTGTTCAGCGGCCCTTTGTAGAGCGGCCCGCCGTTCTGCAAGGCGTTGCCGTATAGCATCTGGTAGGCGGCCAGCATGGGCACGCCGCGCAAATAGGCCTCGCGCGCCAGCGCGCGGGCCTGCGCGGCGTCGGCCTGGATCGGCGGCGGCGGCCCGTCCTCGGCCGGCGGGGCGGACGGGACGGCGCACGCGGCCAGCAATATCGGCGCCACGGCCAGGACGAACATCCGGCGGACAAACATCCAGCGGGCGGACCCGCGGCGGGCGGACCCGCGGCGGGCGAACCCGCGGAAGGCGATTGCGCGGCGTGCAGGCATGGGCGCTCCTCTCGTTGCGAGCGGACCCCGGGGCGGGCGCCTTCGGCCTGGGCAAAAGGCGCCCGCCCCGGGTCCGGTGCAAAGAGCATACAACGGCCCGCCCCGCCCTCCTCAGGCCGCCAGCCGCCGCAGATCGTCGCGTCCCACCGCGATCGACATCTCGCGCCAGCGCGCCAGCTCCTGTTGCAGCGCGTGGATCTTGCCGCGGGCCTGGTCGAACGCATCGCGCCCCAGGAACAGATGCCGCGGCGCATGCTGCGCCTGCGCGGCCTGGATGAGAATGGCCGCGGCCTTGTCCACATCGCCCGACGGCCGGCCCGCCCGTGCCCGTACGCAGGATGCGGCCTGGTTCTCGGGCGCCTCGCCGTCCAGCGCGCCCGGGTAGACCAGCGTGACGCGGATGCCGCTGCCCTCGGTTTCCGCGGCCAGCGCCTCGGTCAGGCCGCTGGCGGCGAACTTGCCCGCGCTGTGCGCGCCCCAGCCCGCCGCCTCGCCGTCGAATCCCAGCACGGAGGACACGTTGAACACATGCCCCGCGCCCTGCAGGCGCAGCTGCGGCAGAAAGACGCGCAGCACGTTCAGCATGCCGAACACGTTGTCGTCAAAGGCGCGGCGCACCTGCGCGTCGTCCAGTTCCTCCAGCGTGCCGCGCGGCCCGGCGCCGCCGCAGTTGACCAGCACGTCCACGCGCCCGAAGGCCGCCAGCGCGGTGGACGCCGCCCTGCGCACCTCGCGCTGGCTGGCGAGGTTCAGCGCCAGCGGCAGAAAGCGTCCTTCCAGCGGCGCGCCCACCGCGTCTATCAATGCATCGCAGTCCTCGGCGGCGGCCGCCACTCTGTGGCCTTCGGCCAGCAGGCGCCGCGCCAGCGCCAGGCCCAGGCCTGCGCCGGCATGCGTCACGAACCAGGTTTTTTCGGTTTGCATGCGAATCCCTTCCCTTGCTCGGCCGGCGGCGACGCGCCGCGCGGCAACAGGGTGCATCTTAGAAAGCCGCGGCCCCGCGCGACAGTTCCGTTCTTGCCGAAAACCTGCCTATTCCTGCGCGATGGCATCGCGCCCTGACGCCGGGATCGCGCCAACGCCGGCCGGCCCGGTGGCACAATACCCCGCATGCATATGGCCCCGCGCGTCCTGACCGCCCTGCTCTGCGCCGCCCTGCTGGGCGGCTGCGCCCTGCCGTCCCTGGAGAACCGCAGCGTGTCGCAGGCGCTCTCCGACGACCAGGCCGCCGCCACGCCCCTGGGCCAGGCCGTCGCGCCCCAGACCGGCGCGCACCCGGGCGAGTCGGGCATCCTGGCGCTGTCCGACCCGCGCGAAGCCTTTGCCGCGCGCATGCTGCTGGCGCAGGCGGCCCGCCGCAGCCTGGACGTGCAGTACTACATCTGGCGCGGCGACATGACGGGCACCCTGCTGCTGGAGGCCCTGCACGAAGCCGCCGACCGCGGCGTGCGCGTGCGCCTGCTGCTCGACGACAACGGCACGAACGGCCTGGACGACAGGCTGGCCGCGCTGGAGGCGCACCCCAACATCGAGGTGCGGCTCTACAACCCCTTCGTGCTGCGCCGGCCCAAGGCGCTGGGATTTCTGGCCGACTTCCCGCGCCTGAACCGCCGCATGCACAACAAATCGTTCACGGCGGACAACCGGGCCACCATCATCGGCGGGCGCAACGTAGGCGACGAATATTTCGGCGCCGCCAGCGGCGTGCAGTTCACCGACCTGGACGTGCTGGCCATCGGCGCCGTCGTCGGCGACGTATCTTCCGACTTCGACCGCTACTGGGCCAGCGACTCGGCCTATCCGCTGGACCGCATCGTCTCGCGCGCCGCGCCGGCCGGCGCGCTCGATGCGCTCGAAAGCGACGCGCACCGCATCGAGCGCTCGCCCGAGGCGGCCGGCTATGCGCGCGCGCTGCGCGAGCTGCCTTTCATCCATCAGCTGCTGCGCGGCGAACTGCCGCTGGAATGGGCCAGGACGCGCATGGTGAGCGACGATCCGCGCAAGACGCTGGGCGCCGCGCCGGCGCAGGCCATGCTGCCGCACCAGCTGCACGACATCGTCGGCACGCCGCGCACGGTGCTGGAGCTGGTGTCGCCGTATTTCGTGCCCACGGCCTCCGGCACGGCGAGCTTCGCCCGCCTGGCCCGCGACGGCGTGCGCATACGCATCCTCACCAACGCGCTGGAAGCCACCGACGTGGCCGTCGTGCATTCGGGATATGCGCGCCGCCGCGAAGAACTGCTGCGCGCGGGCGTGGAGCTGTACGAAATGAAGGGCAATGCCCAGGGCGAAAGCGCCTCCGGCCCCGGCCCCTTCGGCAGCTCGGGCTCCAGCCTGCACGCCAAGACCTTTGCCGTGGACAGCCAGCGCGTCTTCGTCGGATCTTTCAATTTCGATCCGCGTTCGGCCCGCTTCAATACCGAGCTGGGCTTCGTGATCGACAGTCCCGCGCTGGCGCGGCGCATCGACCACGCTTTCGAGAACGACATTCCGGCGGCCGCGTACCGCGTCTGCCTGGACGAACGGGGCTCGCTGTACTGGCGGGAACCCCTGCCGGACGGCACCGCCATCCGCCACGACACCGAACCCGGCACCACGGTCTGGCAGCGCTTCATCGTCTGGTTCGTTTCGCTGCTGCCGGTGGAATCGCTGCTCTGACCCTCGGCCGCGCAAATTCCGGAGCGCGGGCGCGCCCGTCCCGGCGTAGACTGGCGATTCCGGCTGCCCTCGCCTTTTCCGCGCCATGCCCGCAGGCCCCTCCGCCAATCTCGAACTGTTCGGCTCGCTCGACGCCCCCGGCGGCGCCGCGCCCGGCGCGCAAACGCGCATGGGCAGGCAGGCCTGGATCCTGCGCGGCCTGGCGCTGCCCGTGACGGACGCGCTGCTGCGCGGCGTGGACGAGGTGCTGCGGCAGGCCCCGTTGCGGCATATGCTCACGCCCGGCGGCCGGCGCATGTCGGTGGCGCTCACCAATTGCGGCGCGCTGGGCTGGACGTCGGACGAACACGGCTACCGCTACACGCGCACCGATCCGTTGTCCGGCAACCCCTGGCCTGCCATGCCGGCCGCCTTCGCCGAGCTGGCGCGCCTGGCGGCGCAACGGGCCGGCTTCGCCGGCTTCGAACCGGACGCCTGCCCGCTCAACCGTTACGAACCCGGCTCCCGCCTGAGCCTGCACCAGGACCGCAACGAGCGCGACATGGACGCGCCCATCGTGTCCGTATCGCTGGGCATGGCGGCGGTATTCCTGTTCGGAGGCCATGCCCGGACCGACCCCGCGCAGCGGCATCCCCTGTTTCATGGCGACGTGGCGGTCTGGGGCGGCGTGGACCGCCTGCGCTATCACGGCGTGCTCCCGGTCAAGGACAGGCCGCATCCGGTGCTGGGCAGCCGTCGCATCAACTTCACACTGCGCAAGGCGGGCTGAGCCGGGCACGCCCCCGACTGGCCGGCGCACGCTAGGGCCGCTTGCGCCCGCCGTCCGCGCCGTCCGTCGCGCGCGGCTCGCCGTGCGTCCCGATGCGCATCTCGGCGCGCCGCAGCACGGCCAGCACAAACAGCGCGATGAGCGTGCTGGCGACGGCCGTGGCCTCGCGGCCCATGCCCGCCGCCACGCCGATGGCCGCCGTCATCCAGATGCTGGCCGAGGTGGTGAGGCCCTTGATCTCGCGCTCGCCGCCGAGCTTGATGATGGCCCCGGCGCCCAGAAAGCCGATGCCCGCGATGACGCCCTGCAGCACGCGGCTCAGGTCGCCCACCTGCATGCCGCCCTGCAGCGGCACCAGCACGAAAATCGCCGCCCCCAGGGCCACCAGCATATGGGTGCGCAGGCCGGCGGCCTTGCCCTTGCTCTCGCGTTCGAAACCCAGCAGGCCGCCCAGCAGCACGGCCATGCCCAGGCGCAGCACGATGCGGGTCGCCTCGCCCCAGTCCGGGATGTCGGCGAATTCGCTGCGCGCGGCGGACCAGATTTCCAGCCAGATTTCCTGCATGGGGCGCATCCTCGGAAACGGGTATGGCCAGCATACCAAGCCGGCCGGGCCGCCGCCACGGCGCGCCCCGGGCGCGGACTCAGCGGCCGGCGCCCCAGCCCGCCAGCAGCCCGGGCAGTTCGTCCATGTGGCGGAACACGTGCGCCACACCCGCCTCGCGCAGCGCCCGCGCGCTGCTGTGTCCGCAGGTGTCGGGGCTGTAGCCGAACACCGTCGCGCCCGCGGCCACGCCGGCCGTGGCGCCCGTCACCGTGTCCTCGACGACCGCGCAGCGCGCCGGGTCGGCGCCCAGCGCCCGCGCGGCGGCCAGATACACGTCCGGATGCGGCTTGCTGCGCGGCAGGTCCTGGCCGCTGTATACGTGCGCGCCGAAACACTCGGCCAGGCCCACTTTGCGCAGCTGCAGCCCGACCTTGCGCAGATCGGCCCCGGACGCCACCGCGATGCGCCCGCCGGCCGCCTCGCGCACGGCGCGCACGGCCTGCGGGGCGCCAGGGACTTCCACCAGCTCGCGGTCCAGCGCGGCATTGCGGCGCGCCCGGAACGCCTCGAACCATTCCGGCCCCGGGCGCTTGCCGGTGCGGCTCTCGATGAGCGGCAGCTCGTCGCGCACGGCTTTTCCGGTGAAAATGCGCAAGGTTTCCTGCAGGCTGACCGCCCAGCCCAGCTCGTTGAGCATCTCGGCCAGCACGCGGTTGGTAATGGGCTCGGAATCGACCAGCACGCCGTCGCAGTCGAAGAGCACGGCGTCAAAAGGAAAATCGCGCATCGTGGGGGAATATCGAAAACATGCCTGAAGGCCACAAGCATACTGCAGCGCCGTCTTCGGCCCCGCCCGCGACGCCGCGCGGCTGCCCGGCTGGCTGCCGCTGCCGGCCGCGGCGCAGGCCGGCGCCCCTACTCCTCCGACTCCCACTGCGGCGGCGCGGAGCGCAGCGATTCCAGATGCCGCTCGGCCTCTTCGCGCTCCAGCGCCGGCGGCAGCGCGCGCCACCCCACTACCGCCCCCTGCCCATTGGCCGGCAGCCAGCCCAGGGCGCTGTACAGCGTTACGGCAATGTCGCCGGTATCGAAGCGCGTTTCGTAGTATCCATGCCGCTGCGGCGCGGTGTCGCCGGAAACCCAGTCCCTTTGTTTCATGCGCTTCTCCTTCAAGGCCGCCGCCCTTGCGCCCACCCCGCACGCAGCGGCTTTATCCATGCAAACGGCCTCGATGACAAGATGCGCCCCGGCGCGCAATCCGGATAGAGGATTATCCCTAAGGCCGCGCGCCGCCGCGTTCCCGCGCGGCCGTCTACACACCCTCGCACACTGTTACGTCCGCTCCGCGCGGCCTCTGATACCGTAAATCCATGGCCGGCGCCGCCGCGGCCCGGCGCTTCGTGGAGATATGCCTGTGACCCGTCGCTCCGAGTGTTCGCCGCCCTTTGGCGTGATCCCCCCCTATCTGCTCGACCGCCTCGCGCGGCACGCGGATTCGCGGCTGTCCATGCCCGCGGTCAAGACGCTCATCATCGACCAGCAGCACGTGGGATTGCGGGCGCACCAGACCGGAGCGCCGCGTCCGTCCGTTGCGATGCAGCAGGCCGCGCCCGAGGGCACGCCGCGCCGGTCGGTGCACGACGCCGGAAACAGCACCACCCTGCCCGGCAAGCTGGCGCGCGCCGAGGGCGCGCCGCCCACCGGCGACGCGGCAGTGGACGAGGCCTACGACCACCTGGGCGACACCTACCGTTTCTATCGCGAGGCCTATGGCCGCGACTCCATCGACGGCAAGGGCCTGCCGCTGGTGGGCAGCGTGCACTACGGCGAGGACTACGACAACGCCTTCTGGAACGGCGCACAGATGGTGTTCGGCGACGGCGACGGCGTGGTCTTTAACCGCTTCACGCTGGCTGCCGACGTCATCGGCCACGAACTCACGCATGGGGTCATCGACGCCGAGGCGGCCCTGGTCTACCGGGGCCAGTCGGGCGCCCTCAACGAATCGCTGTGCGACGTCTTCGGGTCGATGGTCAAGCAGTATGCGCTGGGCCAGACGGCCAGGCAGGCCGACTGGCTCATCGGCGCCGGGCTCTTTACCTCCAGGGTGAAGGCGCGCGCACTGCGCTCCATGGCCGAACCGGGCACCGCCTACGACGACCCCGCGCTGGGCAAGGATCCGCAGCCCGCCCACATGGACGGCTATGTCGAAACCACGGACGACAACGGCGGCGTCCACATCAATTCCGGCATTCCGAACCGCGCGTTCTACCTGGCCGCCACCGCGCTGGACGGCCACGCCTGGACCTCGGCCGGCCGCGTCTGGTACGACACGCTGTGCGACCGGCGTCTGGACAAGAATGCCGATTTCAGCGCTTTTGCGCGCCTGACGGTGGACGTGGCCGGTGCGGGTCACGGCGCCGCGGTGCAACAGGCGGTCGCCCGCGCTTGGGCGGCCGTGGGAGTGCCGACATGATTTCCTTGCCCCCCCTGGACCTGGCCTCGCTGGTGCGCGTGTCGCGCGAGGGCGGCCTGGCTCCGATTCCCGCCCTGTCCGCGCCGCGCAGCATCGACCTGGTCGCCTGTCCGCCGGGCGTGCGGGAAGAAGTGTGCGACGCCGTGCGCAACGCCGCTCCGCATGCCGCGCAGGAGGGCAGCCATGCCCGCGGCGGCGACCAGCGCTACTTCCGCATCGAGGTGATCTACGGCGACGCGGCGCTGGCGTCGATCAAGTTCGACGTGCCGGAAGAGCAGACCCCCGCCACGCTGGTAAAGCTGTGGCGCGAATACGCGCCGCCCGGGCCAGGCGCGGGCGGCGACGAAAAGTAGAGCGTCGCGGCCCCGCCGCGCCGCCGGGACTCACTGTGTCCTGAGCCCGCCGTCGCGCGTCTTCCACAGCGAGAACAGCACGCCGCCGGCGATGAGCCCGAACGTGACCGACAGCGACACCGCGGGCGGGATCTTGCCGATGAAGCCCACCAGGAAGATCTTCGCGCCGATAAACACCAGCACCAGCGACAGCGCATACTTCAGGTAGTGGAAACGATGGATCATCGCGGCCAGGGCGAAATACAGCGCGCGCAGGCCCAGGATGGCGAAGATGTTGCTGGTGTACACGAGGAACGGATCGGTGGTGATGGCGAAAATGGCCGGCACCGAATCCACCGCGAACAGCAGGTCCACGAATTCGATCAGCACCAGCGCCAGCAGCAGCGGCGTGGCCCAGCGCACCGGACGGCCGGTGGACGGATCGGGCTCGCGCACCCAGAACGCGTTGCCGCGCAGCCCCTCGGTGACGCGCATGCGGCGCTTGAGGAATTTCAGGATGGGGTTGGACGCGATGTCGGGCTCCTGGTCCGCGATCATCCACATCTTCACGCCGGTAAAGGCCAGGAAGGCGCCGAACACGTACAGCAGCCAGCCGAAATTGCTGACCAGGGCCGCGCCCAGGCCGATCATGACGGCGCGCAGCACGATCACGCCCAGGATGCCCCAGAACAGCACGCGGTGCTGGTAGCGGCGCGGAATGGCGAAGAACGAAAAGATCAGCGCGATGACGAACACGTTGTCCAGCGAGAGCGACTTCTCGATCAGAAAGCCCGTGTAGTAGGCCATGCCGCTGGCCGGGCCCATCTGCCACCAGACCCAGGCGCCGAAGACCAGCGCCGCGCAGATGTAGCCCGCCGAGAGCAGCAGGCTCTCGCGCACGCCGATCTCGCGCTCTTCTCGGTGCAGCACGCCCAGGTCGAAGGCCAGCAGCGAGACGACCACGCCCAGGAACAGCAGCCAGCTCCAGGCGGGCGTGCCCAGGAAATCGGATCCGAAAAACGCCATCAATGCATCCATGGCTAATTCCCCCTGAATGAAAAGGCCTCATGATGCGCACGGATTCCGCTCGGATAAATCAGCCTGAAATTGAATTAAGCTTCGAAAAAACCGAAGCTTTGGAATGCCATGCTCAATTACCGCCACCTGTACTATTTCTGGCTGGTCGCCAAGGAAGGCGGCTTTTCGCGCGCGGCGCACCGGCTGGACATGGCCATCCAGACCATCAGCGCCCAGGTGCGCGAGCTGGAAAAAAGCCTGGGCCACCAGCTCCTGAAGCCCGCCGGCCGCGGCGTGACGCTCACGGAGGCGGGCCAGGCGGCCTTCGCACGGGCCGAGGAAATCTTCCAAATCGGGCAGATGCTGCCGCAGGAGGTGCGCGCGGCCGCCACGCGGCCGGTCATGCGGCTGGCGGTGGGCCTGTCGGACGGCATCTCCAAGCTGGCGGCGCATGCCCTGCTCGGCCCCGTGCTGGACACGCCCGACCTGCGCCTGACCTGCCACGAAGGCGAGTTCGATGAACTGCTGGGGGAACTCGCCCTGCACCACCTCGATCTCGTGCTGGCCGGCGCGAGCGCGCCGGCCAACCCCAATCTGCGGCTCGTCAGCGACCGCCTCGCCTCCTCTCCGGTGGACTGGCACGGCCCCGCGGCGCTGGTGCGCAAGGCCGCGGTCCGCGAATTTCCCGCCAGCCTGGAATGGCTGCCGGTGCTGCTGCCCACCGGCCACTCGGTGCTGCGGCAAACGCTGGACCGCTGGTTCGCCGAGCTGGGGGTGCGGCCCAATGTGGTGGGAGAGTTCGAGGACAGCGCCCTCATGTCGGTGTTCGCCGCGCGCGGGTTGGGCGTGTTTCCCATCAGCCGCCTGGGCGGCGGCGACGTGGGCCTGCTGCGCGGCTTGCGCCTGCTGGCGCGCAGCGATGCCGTGCACGAGGAAATTCACGCTATCCGCAACCGGCGCGGACAGCGCCATCCGCTGGTCCAGGCCCTGGTGGCCGCCGCGCGCGCCTCGGCCTATGCCTGAGCATGCCCGCGGCCGTCCCGTCTGACACGGCCCGCCAATTGGCATATGCTTGGTTCCTCGCGGAACCTCCACGCTGCATGCCATGAAGAAAATCGTCTGGATCGTCTTTGCCGTGCTCGCGGCGCTCTGGACCGGGCTGATCGTGCTAGCCACCCGGCTCACCCAGTGGGCGCTCGCCGCCGTGGCCGACGCCCGGGTGCCCGACGCCGCGCTGGCCGGCCCAGCCTGGGGCGTGCCGCCCGAGGCGTCCGGCTGGCTCTCGCCGGAATTCATGCACTCCTTGCAGGCCGCCATGCTGTATGCGGCGCAAACCCTCAACCACCTGCTGCCCGCCGCCGCCAGCCTGGCGCCCTGGCTGACGGCCCTGGCCTGGCTCTTCTGGGGGCTGGTCATGGCCTGCCTGCTGGTCCTGGCCCTGGTCCTGCACTGGCTCGCCGGCCGCAACGCCGCGGCCTCCGCCAACCGGCAGGTAACGCCATGACGGCGCGCCCGCACACCCTGCCCGCCCTGGCCGCCGCGGCGCTGCTGGCCGCCGCGCCCGGCGGCGCGCTCGCCGCCTCATCCGCCAGCGTGGAAGCCTGCACCCTGGCAGGCCCCTCCGGCGAATACAGCGTGCGCGTGCGCAACGTGGGCAAGGACACGATCGCGCGGGTGGAAGTCGCTGGCGTGCGGCCGAACGCCAGCGCGCACGGCACCAACACGATTTCCGTGCAACTGCCCGCCATTCCCCCTGGCCGCTACCAGACCGCGATCCTGGCGCGCCGAGGCGAATCGGCCGCGCTCGTCAGCCTGCGCACCTACGTGCAGCGGCAAGGCGCGCAAGCCGCCGAAGAAGATATCTATGCCGGCAGGGTGGCCCACGTAACGCCGGGCAACCCCGGCCCCGGCGTGCTGTATACGCTGGCGCCCCTGGCCGTGCGCGGCTGGACGGTGGCCTATCCCTCGACGCAGCAGCCCGTGCTCGCCCATGGCGCCTCGGTGCTGATTTTCTATCCGGCGCGCGCCAAGCCGCAGTCCCGCCCGGAAGCGGGCCGGTCGCCGTCGCGCATCGCCGCCCTGCCCGCCTGCGGGCAGCCCGCGCCGGCGCCCCGGCGCTGAACGCGGCGGACAACGGGCGCCCGGCCTGGATTGCCCCCCTTCGGAAAACCGCGTTCAGTGCTGGCGCGCCGCGCTAGGCGCCGTGCAGCAGGTCGCGCTCGTTGAGCAGCGCATAGACGATTTCCGGACGGCTGTCGAAGGCGCGGCGGATCGCTGCCGGAATGGCGGCGCGCGTCTTGCGGCACAGGCCGGCCTGGCTCTCGAGCTGGATCTGAATGCCGCGCGAGGTCCGCACCTCGTTGGCGCTGGGCGTAATGGTGACGACGATGCCGAGCTGCGCGTGCATGCGGCCCTGCATGGCGCGCAGGTCTTCCAGGTCGCGCAGGCTCTCCAGCCGGGCCACCAGCCGCTTCTCCTCCTCGCGCGTCAGGCGCAGGATGCGGAAGTCGGCCCGGGGATCGGCAAACAGCCGATCGCGGTCGCACACGCAGGCGCCGGGCGGGCACGCTTGGCGGATGGGAAACGGGAAGTTCATAGCCGGCCAGGGATCGCGGGCGGGAATCGCCCATCCGCAGATTCTAACGACGATCCCGCGGCGGGCGATCCCGCGGCGGGCGATCCCGCGGCGGGCGGCCCCGCGGCGGGCGGCCCGGTCGCAATCAGTCCCGCGTCTCCAGCACCTTGTTGATGCGCAGCGCGATCAGCGTGCACGCCACGCCTGACAGCAGATAGATGCTCACGGCCGCCAGCCCGAAACGCGCCGAGAGCCCCAGCGCCACGAGCGGCGCGAAGGCCGCGCCGATGAGCCAGGCCATGTCGGATGTGAGCGCCGCGCCCGTGTAGCGGAAACGCCGCTCGAAGTTCGCGGTGACGGTGCCGGACGCCTGCCCGTATGACAGGCCGAGCAGGGCGAAGCCGATGAGGATGAAAGCGTCCTGGGCGGCTGGGCCGCCGCCCAGCAGCCAGGGCGCGAAGAGCGCGAACACGCCGATCAGCACGGCCAGCGTGCCGAGCGTGGTGCGGCGGCCGATGCGGTCGGCGATCCAGCCCGAGGCGATGGTGCCCAGGATGCCCACTGCCGCGCCGACGATCTGCACCACCAGCACGTCTTGCATGCGCTGCGTGGCGCTGACCGCGATCCAGGACAGCGGAAACACGGTGACGAGGTGAAAGAGCGCGTAGCTGGCCAGGGCCGCGAACGCGCCGATGAAAAGGTTGTAGCCCTGCTCGCGCACGATCTTCGGAATGCCGATGGGCTCCAGCTCGCCTTCTTCGAGCAGTTGGGTGTATTCCTCCGTGACCACCAGGCGCAGCCGCGCGAAGAGCGCCACCACGTTGATGGCGAACGCCACGAAGAAGGGATAGCGCCAGCCCCATTCGAGAAAATCCTGCTGCGTGAGCGCCACGGTGAGGAACAGGAACAGCGCGCTGGCCACCATGAAGCCGATGGGCGCGCCGAGCTGGCCCAGCATGGCGTACCAGCCGCGCCGGTCTGGCGGTGCGTTGAGCGCCAGCAGCGAGGGCAGGCCGTCCCATGAGCCGCCCAGCGCGAACCCCTGCAGGCACCGGAAGATCGCCAGCAGCGTGATGGCGTGCATGCCGATGACGTTGTAGCCGGGCAGGAACGCCATGCCGACGGTGGCCGTGCCGAGCAGGAACAGGGCCATGGTGAGCTTGGTGCCGCGCCCCCAGCGCCGCTGCACGGCCATGGAGACGGCGGTGCCGATCGGGCGGGCGATGAAGGCGAAGGAGAAGATGACAAAGGACCAGAGCGTGCCTTCGAGGCGGGGCTCGAAGGGGAAGAACACGCTGGGGAAGACCAGCACGCAGGCGATGCCGAACACGAAGAAATCGAAGTACTCGGAGGCCCGTCCGACCACGACTCCCACCGCGATCTCGCCCGGCGCCACCTTGGCGTGGCTGATCCCCGACGAGCCGACATAGGCGGAAGCCTGCCCGGGATATTGCGTGGTGCTCGCCATCTGAGTGCTCCTCTGACGGAGGTTTCGGAATACGTGTTTGCCATGCTTATGCAACACGTTCTTGCAACACTCCAGCGCGCGCCGCGCGTGGCTTGCGAGCCGCATTCTCCAGGGAACACGGCCCGTTGCCGCATGCGAGCCCGCGCACGCTTTCGCTCTTTTTACCCTAGATTTTTCGCGGCTTCCAGCGTACTGTTGCGTTTAACGATCACGGTTACGTATTGGGGTGTGGTCATGCCGTCGTTCCCAAAGCTCCGCGGATTGATCTTGTTTGGCGCCCTGCCGCTGCTCTCCGGATGCAATGCGGTGCTGCTCTCGCCATCGGGCGACGTGGCGGTGCAACAGCGCAACCTGATCATCATATCGACCGTGCTGATGCTGCTCATCATCGTGCCGGTCATCGTGCTCACGCTGCTCTTCGCCTGGCGCTACCGCGAAAGCAACACCCAGGCGCGCTACGAGCCCGACTGGAACCACTCCACCGTCCTCGAACTCCTGATCTGGTCCGCGCCGCTGCTCATCATCATCGCGCTGGGCGCGCTCACCTGGGTCAGCACCCACCAGCTCGACCCCTACCGCCCGCTGGCGCGGCTTTCCGAGGGGCGCGAGGTGCCCGCCGACACCAAGCCGCTGGTGGTCGAAGTGGTGGCCATGGACTGGAAGTGGCTGTTCCTCTATCCCGAGCAGGGCGTGGCGGCGGTCAACGAAATGGCGGCGCCGGTCGACCGTCCCATCGAATTCCGCATCACCGCATCCTCGGTTATGAACTCCTTCTTCGTGCCGGCGCTGGCGGGCCAGATCTACGCCATGCCGGGCATGCAGACCACGCTGCACGCCGTCATCAACCATGCTGGCGAGTATGAAGGCATGTCCGCCAACTACAGCGGGGCGGGATTCTCCGGCATGCGCTTCAAGTTCCACGGCCTGGACCAGCAGGGTTTCGACAAGTGGGTGGAACAGGCGCGCGCCGCGGGCGCCGCCATGGACCGCGGCGCCTACCTGAAGCTGGAGCAGCCCAGCGAGCGCAATCCGGTGGCGCGCTATGCGTCCGTGGCGCCAGGGCTGTTCGAGGCCATCGTGAACCGCTGCGTCGAGCCCAACCGCATGTGCATGCGCGACGCCATGGCCATCGACGCGCAGGGCGGGCTCGGGCTGCCCGGCGCGCACAACGTCACCAGCCTGGACGCCGCCACGCGCGAGCGGCTGGGCCTGCAACAGGCGCCGGTGCGCAGGTACGTGGGCGCCATGTGCACTTCCGGGGCGGATCTGGTGATGTAGCGGCCGGCCGCAGGCGCCGTCCGCGCGGCGCGATGTCGAACCTGGGTTCTATACGGGAAGCGAGATGACTGAGCACTCCGACCTCACCAAGCTCTTCTTCGGTCGCCTGACCTGGGAAGCGATTCCGTACCACGAGCCTATACTGCTGGCCACTTTCGCCGCCGTGGTGCTGGGCGGCCTGGCGCTGCTGGGCGCCATCACCTATTACGGCAAGTGGGGCTACCTGTGGCGGGAGTGGTTCACCAGCATCGACCACAAGAAGATCGGCATCATGTACATGGTGCTGGGCATCGTGATGCTGCTGCGGGGCTTCGCCGACGCCATCATGATGCGGCTGCAGCAGGCCATCGCCTTCGGCGATTCGCTGGGCTACCTGCCGCCGCATCACTACGACCAGATCTTCACCGCGCACGGCGTCATCATGATCTTCTTCGTGGCCATGCCGCTGGTCACCGGGCTCATGAACTACATCGTGCCGCTGCAGATCGGCGCGCGCGACGTGGCCTTCCCCTTCCTGAACAATTTCAGCTTCTGGATGACCACCGGCGGCGCCGTTCTGGTGATGATGTCGCTCTTCGTGGGCGAATTCGCGCGCACCGGGTGGCTGGCCTATCCCCCGCTGTCCGGCATTCTGCACAGTCCCGACGTGGGGGTCGATTACTACATATGGGCCTTGCAGATCGCGGGGGTGGGCACGCTGCTGTCGGGCGTCAACCTCATGGTCACCATCGTGAAGATGCGCGCGCCCGGCATGACGCTGATGCGCATGCCCGTGTTTACCTGGACCGCGCTGTGCACCAACGTGCTCATCGTGGCCGCCTTCCCCGTGCTGACGGCGGTGCTGGCGCTGCTCTCCATGGACCGCTACGTGGGCACCAATTTCTTTACGGCGGACTTCGGCGGCAACGCCATGATGTACGTGAACCTGATCTGGATCTGGGGCCACCCCGAGGTGTACATCCTGATCCTGCCGGCCTTCGGCGTATTCTCGGAGGTGGTGTCCACCTACTGCGGCAAGCGGCTCTTCGGCTACGCGTCCATGGTGTACGCGTCGGTGGTGATCACGGTGCTGTCGTACCTGGTGTGGCTGCACCACTTCTTCACCATGGGCTCGGGCGCCAGCGTGAACTCGTTCTTCGGGATCACGACGATGATCATCTCCATTCCCACGGGCGCGAAGATCTTCAACTGGCTGTTCACCATGTACCGCGGCCGCATCCGCTTCGAGGTGCCCATGCTCTGGACGGTGGGCTTCATGGTCACCTTCGTGATCGGCGGCATGACGGGCGTGCTGCTGGCCGTGCCGCCCGCCGACTTCGCGCTGCACAACAGCCTGTTCCTGATCGCGCACTTCCATAACGTCATCATCGGCGGCGTGCTGTTCGGCCTGATGGCGGGCATCACCTACTGGTTCCCCAAAGCCTTCGGCTACAAGCTCGATCCGTTCTGGGGCAAGTGCTCGTTCTGGTTCTGGCTGGTGGGTTTCTACGTGGCCTTCATGCCACTGTACGTGCTGGGGCTCATGGGCGTGACGCGCCGCCTCAGCCATTTCGAGGACGCCTCGCTGCAGATCTGGTTCCAGATCGCGGCGGTGGGCGCGGGCCTGATCGCCATCGGCATCGCGTGCTTCCTGATCCAGCTCGTGGTGAGCTACCGGCGCCGCCATGAACTGCGCGACGTCACCGGCGACCCCTGGAACGGCCGCACGCTGGAATGGTCCACCTCGTCGCCGCCGCCCGCCTACAACTTCGCCTTCACCCCGCGGGTGCACGACCTGGACGCCTGGTGGCAGATGAAGCAATGCGGCTACCAGCGGCCGCAGCAGGGCTTCATTCCCATCCACATGCCCAAGAACACCTGGGCCGGCATCGTGCTGGCCGCCATCAGCGTGGTGATGGGCTTCGCGCTGATCTGGCACATGTGGCCGCTGGCGGCGGTTTCGTTCGCCGCGCTGATCCTGGTTTCCATCGTCCATACCTTCAACTACCAGCGCGACTACTACGTGCCGGCCGAGGAAGTCGTCCGTTGCGAAGCCGCCCGAACCCAGCTCCTGAGCAAACATGTCTGATACCTACGCGCCCCCTCTCACCGGCGGCCAGACGCCGCCGCAGCCGCTGAGTTTCCACGTCGAAGGCGAGCACCACCCGCAGAACGGAACCCTGCTGGGCTTCTGGGTGTACCTGATGAGCGACTGTCTCGTCTTCGCCTGCCTGTTCGCCACTTACGGCGTGCTGGGGCGCAGCTACGCGGCGGGCCCGTCCGGGGCCGACCTGTTCGACCTGCCGCTGGTGGCGGTGAACACCTCGCTGCTGCTGCTCTCGTCCATCACCTACGGCTTCGCCATGCTCGAAATGCGCCGCAACCGGATCGGCGCGACGCAGGGCTGGCTGGCGGTCACGGGCCTGCTGGGCGCGGGCTTCCTGGGCCTGGAGCTCTACGAGTTCGCTCACCTCATCCATGAGGGCGCGGGGCCGCAGCGCAGCGCGTTCCTGTCGTCGTTTTTCACGCTGGTCGGCACCCACGGCCTGCACGTCACCTTCGGCATCGTGTGGCTGGTGACGATGATGGTCCAGGTGCAGCTGCACGGCCTGATCCCGGCCAACCGCCGGCGCCTGATGTGCCTGTCGCTGTTCTGGCACTTCCTGGACCTGATCTGGGTGGGCGTGTTCACCTTCGTCTATCTCATGGGAGTGCTGCCATGACCGTACGCACCGATCACATGGCCAACCTGAGCCAGGCCCACGGCATGCAGCACGCGGCAGATCACGGCCATGGCGGCCACGGCGGCCATGACGGGCACGGCGGCCATGACGGGCACGGCGAGGACGACGGCCCGCACGGCACCTTCAAGGGCTACGTCACGGGCTTCGTGCTGGCGGCCATCCTGACCGCCATACCGTTCTGGCTGGTGATGAACCGCGTGTTCGACAGCTCGCGCGTGACCGCGCTGGTGATCCTCGCCTTCGCGGTGGTGCAGATCGTGGTACATATTGTGTATTTCCTGCACCTGGACGCCAAGTCCGAGAGCGGCTGGAATATGCTCGCGCTGATCTTCACGCTGGTGCTCGTTGTGATTACCCTCAGCGGCTCCATCTGGATCATGTACCACCTCAACTCCAACATGATGCCCGCGTCGATACACGACATGCGGAATATGCCTTGACCGCAGCAACCGAGAAGTCCCCGGGCGGCGCACCGCGCGCGCCCCGCAGCCGCGCCCGGCTGCTCGTTCTGGCCGTGATCGCGGCCGTCCTGTTCACCGGCTTTTGCGCCCTGGGCACCTGGCAGGTGCACCGGCTGGCCTGGAAAGAAGCGCTGATCGCGCGGGTGGACGCCCGCGTCCATGCGCCGCCCCAGGCCGCTCCCGGCCCCGGCCAGTGGGCCGGCCTGAACGAAGCCAACGCCGAATACCGCCGCGTGAGCGCGAGCGGCATGTTTCTCTACGACCGCCAGACGCTGGTGCAGGCCGCCACCGAGCTGGGCAGCGGCTACTGGGTCATGACGCCCCTGGAGCTGGACGGCGGCGGCATCGTCATGGTGAACCGCGGCTTCGTGCTGCCCGCCTGGCGCAAGACGCCGGCCGCGCGGGGCGAACCGCCGGCGCCCGGCAGCGTGACCGGGCTGCTGCGCATGGGCGAAGCCGGCGGCGCCTTCCTGCGCCACAACGATCCGGCCGCCGGCCTCTGGTATACGCGCGACCTGCCCGCCATCGCGGCGGCGCGCGGGCTGGCCGACGTCGCGCCCTATTTCATCGACGCCGAGGCGGCGCCCGGCGCGCCGCGCGATCCGGCCTCGGCCCCCGTCGCGGGCCTCACCGTGCTGGCCTTTCCCAACAGCCACCTCAGCTACGCGATCACCTGGTACGCGCTGGCGCTCATGGTCATCATCGGCGCGCTCATCGTCGTGCGCGAGGAAAACCGTTCGCGCAGGAACTGAACCCGCGCGGCCCGCGCCATGCGGGCCGCGCGCCGGCAAGCGCGCGCCGGATCAGAACGTGTGGCGGATGCCCACGCCCAGGGCCGTGCTCTTGAGCCCGTCGATGAAGGCGTAATCCTTGCCGTACGAACCGTAGGCGTACAGATTGGTGCGCTTGGACAGGTCGTAGGTGTAGCCCAGGCTCCAGACGTTCATGGTTTCGTCGCCGCCGGTCAGGTCGGCGTTGTTGGGATCCACGCGCTGCCAGGAGGCGAAAAGGCTGCTGCCGCCGCCGATGGGCAGGGTAGCGCCCAGCATGTAGGCATTGGCCCGGAAACCGTCCACGAAGCGGCTGCTGCCGAATTGGTCGCTGTAGGGCGTGCCGGAGGGCAGGTCCTGGCCGACGAACCAGCCGTCGGTGGTGCGGCCGTAGGCGGCGGCGAGCTTGACCACTTCGAAGTCGTAGGACAGGCCCACGGCGTACTGGCGCGGCGTGGCGCTGTGGTCGATGGAGGCGCGGTTCGAGCCGTTGAGCTGGTCGTAGGTGAGGGTCACGTTCAGCGGGCCGCGCAGGTAGCGCAGGCCGGCCGTGATGCCGCGGGTGTTGTCCGCGGTGCCGAAGCCGCTCTGGTCGCCGATGGTGTCGTCCGCGTTGAACGAATAGCCCACGCCCAGCTCGAAGCCATTCACGTTGGGCGTGCGGTACATGACCATGTTGTCCCAGCGCATGGTGTTGGCGGCGCTGAAGCCCAGGCCCAGGTTGGCCTGCGTGTAGCTGGTGTAGAACGGATCGATGTCGGCGAGGTAGTTGGACCCCACGGTGGCCTGGCGGCCGAACTCCAGCGAGCCCCAGGCGTCGTTGGCGAACCCGATGGTGGCCTGGCGGCCGAACAGGCGCCCGCTCTGGCCGCGGCCGCCGTTGCCCGAATCGAAGCCGCTTTCCAGCTTGAACACGGCGCGCAGGCCGTCGCCCAGGTCTTCGGAGCCGCGCAGGCCCCAGCGCGAGCCGGCCTGGATGCCGTTGATCATGCCCAGCTTGCTGCCGTCGTATCCGTCGCCCTTGATCTTGTTGTAGCCAATGCCGGTGTCGATGACACCATAGAGAGTGACTGACGTTTCTGCCTGAGCGGTGCCTGCGAATGCGGTCAGCATGGCGGCTGCGAGCAGCGTCTTTTTCATCCGTTGAACTCCTGAATGGTGTGGAAAAAGAAAAAGGAACCACACGTTTGGCATAGCCGAGGTGGGGTTCCCGAACCGGATTTTAGTTCAATTTCAGACATTTTTTGGCTATTTACCCGCAAATTCAGGGAAAAAATCGGATCAACCGCAGAACAAGCCGGGCCGCGGCAGGCCGGTGGCAACGGCGTCCGTGCCCATTAGACAAGGGCTGAACGGGAATCAGATTTCAGAAGCAAACGTTCAGATAAGTCCTAACGCCCACCTCGGCGGCGGCAACGCAAAATCACAGCTTTCGATCGACCGCCCACCCATGACCCGACTCCGCATCGTCCTTGCCGATGATCATCCGCTGGTGCTGATGGGCATGCGGGACCTGCTGGAGAAGGACTTCAGCTTCGAGGTCACCGCCACGCTCGACAGTCCCACGGCCCTGGTCGAGCACCTGCGCCGCCACCCCGCGCACGTGATCATCACCGACTACTCCATGCCGGGCGACGAAACCTACGGCGACGGCATCCGCCTGGTCAAGTACCTGCGGCGGCACTTTCCGGTTCCGCGCGTGGTGGTGCTGACCATGGTGTCCAACCCCATGATCATCTCGGCCCTCTACGACGCCGGCGTGTCCGCCGTGGTGCTCAAGCGCCACAACCTCAACGAGATTTCCGCCGCCCTGCATACGCTGCAGGCCGGCCGCCGCTACTACCCGCCCGGCTTCCAGCGCGACGGCGCCATCGACGCGCGCAACAAGTTCATCGGCGAACGCATCAACAGCCTGTCGCCCAAGGAATACGAGGTGCTGCGGCACTTCGTGCGCGGCGAATCCATGATGCAGGTGGCCGAGAGCCTGAAGCGCAGCGTCAAGACCGTCAGCGGCCAGAAGATCTCGGCCATGCGCAAGCTCAACGTGCAGACCGACCAGGAGCTGGTCGCGTTCTGCGTCACGAGCGGCATTTTTCCGTAGAAGCGGCGCCCGCAAAGGCCCCGGCGCCGTCAGTCCGCCGGCGCCGGACAGTCCAGGTCGCCTGCGCCGCACTCGAGGTAATCGCGCAGCGCGCGCGTGCGGTCGCGCGTCAGCCGGTCCAGGCATCGGGCCTGGGCCATGGGATAGGCGCTGCCTTCCTGCACGCCGCCCGCCGCGAACGCGCATTCCGCGTCGCGGAACGCCAGCCAGGCGCGCTGCGCGGTATTGAGCCGCGACTCCGCCTGTCTGTCTTTGTGCAGCCGCGCCACCAGCGATTTGTAGGCCGCGTTCAGCTCCGCGTCCGACTTGCGGTAAGCCTGGTCGGCGCAGAGATTCATGTCGGTCTGGGTTGCCGGGTCGGCGCAGTTCAGGCCCTGCGCCTGGGCGCCCGCCGCCAGGGCCAGCCCCGCCAGAACAACGCCCGCTGTCGCATGCCGCATCGATGTTTCTCCTGTCGCCGGGAAATTGCGCGCGCGGCGCAATGGAACACCGACACCATAGAAGAATCGGCCGGCGCGCGCAGCAACCGTACCATGCCGTTTGCTTCCATCCTTAACCGCGCCGGGCGCGACGCTAAGATAATGGCCTGCCCCTTGTCGCCGTTCCCCATGAAAATCCAGCTGCTCTCGGACCTGCATCTCGAAACCGATCCCACTTTCCAGGCCCGCCCCGCGCCCGGGGCAGACCTGCTGGTGCTGGCGGGCGACATCGGCTCCTACCGCAGCGGCAGCCGCCTCCAGGAAGACGATTTCGGCCTGGGCCGCTACTCGCCCCGCCGGGGCTGGCCCACGCCGGTGGTCTATGTGCCGGGCAACCACGAATACGACAACCGCGACTTCGACGAAACCCATGCGCGCCTGCGCGAGCTTTGCCAGGCGCTGGACATCCATTGGCTGGAGCGCGAAGTCCTGGTGCTGGACGGGGTGCGGCTGGTGGGCACCACGCTGTGGACGGACTTCGACGCGCTGGCCGCGCCCGGCGACACGCTGACCGCCGTGCTGAACAAGCGCGGCAAGGCTTTCCGCGCGGCCGACTTCTACCTGGCCAAGGCGGAGATGCGCCGCCATGGCGCGCCGTTCATGGCCGAGCAGATGCGCGAGGAGGGGTTGGCCTGCCAGGAATGGCTGGCCCGCGCGCTGCGCGCCCCGCACGCCGGCCGCACCGTGGTCGTCACCCACTTCGCCCCGACCCTGGCCAGCGCCGATCCGCGCTACGGCGTCACGCCGGGCACCGCCGGTTTCTGCAATGCGCTGGACGACCTGCTGCCGCTGGCCGACTGCTGGATGCACGGGCACCTGCATTGCGCCCAGGACTACGTCCGGAACGGCTGCCGGGTCGTGGCCAACCCGCTCGGCTATGCCAAGAAAGGCGAGCAGGGCGACTACGCGCCCGGCAAGGTGTGGGAAGTCTGACGCATCGCCCGCCTCAGAATTTCAGGCTGGCGCTCAGGCCGTAGGTGCGCGGATCCCCCGCCTTGACGTAGCCTTCCGACTGGTACAGCCAATAGCGTTTGTCCGCCAGGTTGTTGATGCCGGCGCGGAAGGTGGTTTCGTAGCCGTAGATGCGCGTGTCGTAGGTGGCGCCAACGTTGACGATGGCGTAGCCGCCGACCTCGACGTCGTTGGAAGCGAGCAGCATGGTGGCTCCCGTGTATTTCACGTCCGCCCGCAGCTTCAGGCCCGGCACGCCCGGCACCGCGTAGGCGGCCTGGGCCGCCGCCACGAACTTCGGCGCGCCGGCCACGCGGTTGCCGACGTTGCCGGCCCCTTTCCGGTACTCGGAATCGAGCAGCATGAGGCTGCCGCCCACGGTCCAGTCGCGCGCCACGCGGGCCGAGGCGCCCAGTTCCAGGCCCTGGTAGACGGACTTGCCGTCTTGCACCAGCTCGTTGGCGGCGTTGGCGTACTCGGCTTTCTTCTCGATGCGGAACAGCGCCGCGGTGGCGGCCCAGTCTTCGTGGCTGGTCTTCACGCCGAGTTCGTATTGCCGGCTCTTGAGCGGATCGAGCAGCTCGCCATCGTTTTCGTAAAGCGGCCCCACGGACGAGCCGGGCTCCAGCGACTCGATGTAGCTGGCATACACCATGGTCTGCGGCGTGACGTTGTACATGAGCGCGACGGTGGGCGTGAGCACGCCGCTCTTGTCGTATTTCGACGACTGCGCGCCGGTGGCGTCGAAGCCGCGCTGCTCGTAATCGGTGTAGCGCAGGCCGCCCAGCAGCGACCAGCCGCGGCCCAGGTCCAGGGTGTCGCTGGCGAACACGGCCTTCTGCGTGATTTCCGCCGCGCGGTACAGGTCCAGGCTGCCTTCGCTGTCGTAGACGTTGCGGTTCGGGTCGTGGAGATTGCCGGTTCCCTTCGGCTCGTACACACCGTTGGCGCTGTAGTCGTTCTTGCGCTTCTCCCAGGATGCGCCCAGCACCACGTGGTGCCGCAGCGGGCCGGTGGCGAAACGGCCCTCGGCCATGGCCCGCCACTGGTTGTAGCCATAGGCTTCGCCGTAGTCCGAACGATAGTCGTCGTAGTCGCCGGCGCTGTTCCGCAGCATCAGCACCGACTCGTTGCGGCGGGTGCGCGTGGAGCTGTAGCTGTAGTCGGTGCTGAGCGTCCAGCGGTCGTCGAGACGGAACTTCAGGCCGGTGGAATAGAAGCGGAAACGGGTGTCGGCGTAGGTGCCCTCGCCCACCAGGCGATTGTCGTCGGCCCGCACCGGAGACGGCAGCCCGGCCCCGTCGGGCAGCGTGCCGGCATAGATGGTGGGATCCTGGCCGATGGCCTTGCGGTCCTGGTAGAGCGACTGGAAATCCCAGACGAGGCGGTCGGTGAGGCGCGCATCCAGGGCCAGGGACACCGAATCCCGGTAGAGCGAGCCGCTGTTGTAGGTATTGCCTTCCTCGTGGGTGGCGTTCAGGCGGTAGCCCAGCGCGCCGTCCTGCCCCGCGCGGCCGCCCAGGTCCACATGCTCGCGCAGCAGGCCCTTGGAAAGATAGCCGAAGTCGATGCTGCGCACGGGCTCGTCGGTGGGACGCTTGGTGACGTAGTTGAGCATCCCGCCGGGCGAACCGAAGCCGTACATGAAGCCGGACGCGCCTTTGAGCAGGTCGATCTGCTCGAATTGTTCGTAGGGCAGCGTGACCACGTAGCTGGGAAAGGGCTTGCCGTCGATGCGATAGGAGTTCTGCCAATCCAGCGGCAGCCCGCGCACGGTGAGGTAGCTGGCCCAGGCCCCGCTGGACGAGCCGTTGTCCGACACCGAGGCGTCCAGCGCGAACACATCGCCCAGCTTGGAGACCTGGCGGTTCTCGAGGTCCGCCGCGTTGACCACGGCGCTGGAAAAAGGCGTCTCGAGCTGGCTGCGGCTGCCCAGGGCGCCGGTATTCACGGGCGCCTCCAGGTGCTGGAGCGTGTCATCCACCGCGCTGGCCTTGACCGTCACGGCGGGCAGTTGCGCAACCGGGCCGTCGGGCTGCGCGGCCTGCTGGGCGGCAGCGGGAAAAGCCAGCCCCAGGGCCAGGGGCAGCGCGGCGGGAAGGAGCCGGACGCCGCGCGCCCGGGCGCGGGCGGGCAAGGAATGGGCACGATCTGCCAAGACATTTCTCCAAAGAAAAAGCGGGTTGGAAAAAGTCAGATTTTTAATACAAATATGAATCATTACCAAAATAATTCCGGTGGCCGGACCTGTCGCGGGCCCCGGCGTCCGGCCGCCGGAGCGCCGCCGGCCGGACGGCGCGCGCCTCGCCTCAAGGCG
The DNA here is from genome assembly GCF_943737005.1 of Achromobacter sp. Marseille-Q4962. Lineage (GTDB taxonomy): Bacteria > Pseudomonadota > Gammaproteobacteria > Burkholderiales > Burkholderiaceae_B > Achromobacter. The sequence continues at coordinate 29,520 of NZ_CALSFU010000027.1, forward strand.
CGGGATTGGGATGCCTGCGGTGGATGTCGTCGATGGCCTGCAGCAGTTCCGGCGGCAGCGTGATGTCGACGCTGTCGATGTTTTCCTTCAATTGCGCCATGGTCGTGGCGCCGATCAGGTTGCTGGCGACAAAAGGCTGCTGGTTGACCCAGGCCAGCGCCATCTGCGCGGGCGCGAGTCCGTGCTCGCGCGCCAGGGCCACATATTCGCGGGCCGCCGCCTCGGCCTGCGGATTGCTGTAGCGGGTAAAGCGCGTGTAGCGCGTCAGCCGGGCGCCCTCGGGGCGCGCGCCGTCCAGGTACTTGCCGCAAAGCACGCCCATGGCCAGCGGCGAATAGGCGAGCAGGCTCACGTCTTCGTGGTGGCTGAATTCCGACAGGCCGATTTCATACACCCGGTTGAGCAGGTTGTAAGCGTTCTGGATGGAGGCGATGCGCGGCAGGCCGCGCGCCTCGGCATGCCGCAGGAACTGCGCCACGCCCCAGGGCGTCTCGTTGGACACGCCCACGTAGCGCACCTTGCCCGCCCGCACGAAGCCATCGAGCACATCCAGGGTTTCCTCGACGGGCACGGTGTGCTCGTCCTTCACCCAGGGATAGGACAGCTTGCCGAAAGTGGCCGTGGTGCGGTCGGGCCAGTGTAGCTGGTAGAGGTCGAGATAGTCGGTCTGCAGGCGCTTGAGGCTGGCATCCAGGGCGGCAGTGAGGTTCTTGCGGTCGAGGAAGGTCTTGCCGTCGCGGATGTGGCCGGGCCGCTTGGGGTCGCGCACCGGACCGGCCACCTTGCTCGCCAGCACGATCTCCCGGCGGCGGCCGGTCCTGGCGAGCCAGGTGCCGATGTAAGTCTCGGTCAGGCCCTGCGTCTGCGCCATGGGCGGCACGGGGTACATCTCCGCCGTGTCGATCAGGGTGACGCCGCGCTCCAGCGCGTAGTCGAGCTGCTGGTGGGCTTCGGCTTCGGTGTTCTGCTCGCCCCAGGTCATGGTGCCCAGGCCGATCAGGCTCACGTCCAGCCCGGTGCGGCCGAGTTTGCGGGTTTTCAAGTTCAGCTCCGTGGTGAGAGAAAGACGGGAAAAGCGCTACCTTAACCCCGCGCGCTTTGCTTGGGGCTGAAAGCGGCGGCCGGCGGATGACAAGGCCCGCCCGCGTGGCGGACAATGCGCCTTTCGCTCCCGCCGCCGGACGGCAGGCCCGGCCGCGGGGATCTCCGCCATCCAGAAAGGAACACCATGCAAGGGCAAGGCAGCACGCAGGCTGAGGGCGCGGCTCCCATCGAAGCGCGCGACGTATGGATAGAAACCGGGCAGGGGCGGCTGTACGCCCGCCAGTGGCTGCCCGCCCGGGACGTCCTGCCGCCGGTGGTGCTGCTGCACGACTCCCTGGGCTGCGTGGCGCTGTGGCGGGGCTTTCCCGAAGCCCTGGCGCGCACCCTGGGCCGGCGGGTCATCGCCTACGACCGCCTGGGTTTCGGCCGCTCGGACCCTCACCCCGGCCCGCTGGATCCGGCCTTCGTCACGCTGGAAGCCGAGCAGGGCTTCGCCGCGCTGCGCGCGCAACTGGAGCTGGAGTCCTTCGTGCTCATGGGCCACAGCGTGGGCGGCGGCATGGCGGTCGCCTGCGCCGCGCGCCACGCGGACGGCTGCCGCGCGCTCATCACCGAATCCGCCCAGGCCTTCGTGGAAGACTACACGCGCGACGGCGTGGCCCAGGCGCGCATCGCGTTCCGCGACCCTGCCCAGCTCGACCGCCTGCGCCGCTACCACGGCGACAAAGCCCGCTGGGTGCTGCAAGCCTGGACCGAAACCTGGACAGCCGACGCGTTCGCGGACTGGAGCCTGCGCGCCACGCTGCCCGGCGTGACCTGCCCCGTGCTCGCCCTGCACGGCGCGCAGGACGAGTACGGCACCGCGCGCCACCCCGAAACCATCTGCGCGCTGGCCGGCGGGCCCTGCCGCATGGAGCTGCTGCCCGGCCTGCGGCACGTGCCGCACCGCGAAGACGAGGCGCGCGTGCTCGCGCTGGTGGCGCAGTTCCTGGACGCGCCGCCGGGGCGCTGAGGGGCCGCGCGGCTCGAACCGCGAGCGGCTTCTCGGGCAGCCGCTCGCGCAGCGCCGCGATAAAGCTGAAGCGCCGGCGGGTATATCTCGTATGCTAATATCTTGCATGCTAAATATATTCCGCGCCCGCCGGACACAGCCATGACCGAATCCCGCCCCGCTTCCATCGGCCGCCTGCTCGTGCAGGGCGGGCGCCAGTGGCGCAAGCGCATCGACCAGTCGCTGGCCGTGGCCGGGCTGTCGCAGTCCACCGCCTGGCCGCTGCTGGCGCTGCGGGTGCACGGGGCGCCGCTGCGCAACGGCGTGCTGGCCGAAGAGATCGGCATCGAGGGCGCCTCGCTGGTGCGGGTGATCGACACGCTTGAGGCGGCGGGGCTGGTGGAGCGCCTGCCCGACCCGCTCGACAGGCGGGCGCGCTGCGTGGCGCTGTCGCCGGCCGGCGCGGCCAAGGCGGAGGAAATCGCCGCCATCGTGGACCGGGTGCGCGCCGAAGTCGTGCAGGGCCTGCCCGAGGCCGACCTGAAAGCGGCCGAACGCGTGCTGCGCGCCATCCACGAGCGCCTGGACGCCCTGAACGCCGCGGGGCGGCAGGCATGATCACCCAGGCTTTCACCTACCGCCCCACGGTCAACGACGCCATTTTCTCGGCCAAGAACTTCACGGCCTCGATGCTGGCGCTCTACATATCGCTGGCGCTGGACTTCCAGCGTCCCGCCTGGGCCATGGCCACGGCCTACATCATTGCCCATCCGCTGTCGGGCGCCCTGACTTCCAAAGCCATCTACCGCGTGCTGGGCACGCTGCTGGGCGCGGCGGTGGCGGTGCTCCTCGTGCCCCGGCTGGTGAACGCGCCGGCCCTGCTGTCGGGCGCGCTGGCGCTGTGGGTCGGCCTGTGCCTGTACGTCTCCATGCTGGACCGCCGGCCGCGCAGCTACATCTTCATGCTGGCGGGCTACACCGCCGCCATCGTGGGCTTCTCCAGCGTGACCGAGCCGCTCGGCGTGTTCGACACGGCCCTGGCGCGCTGCGAGGAGATCACGCTGGGCATCCTGTGCGCCACGCTGGTCAGCCACCTGGTGCTGCCCCGGCACGTGGGCGGTCTGGTGTCCATGCGCATCGACGCCTGGCTGCGCGACTCCGCCTCGCTGCTCATCGACAGCCTGCACGGCGAGGCCGGCATGCGCCGGCTGCCCCGCGACCTGCAGCACCTGGCCGCCGGCGTGGCCGAGCTGCGCACTCTGTTCGTGCACCTGGCCTACGAGAAACCGCAGTTGCGCGGCGGCCAAGGCGTGCTGCGGGTGCTGCACGACCGCATGGCGCTCATGCTGCCCGTCATCGGCGCCATCACCGACCGCGTGACGGCGCTGCGCAGCCTGGCCGGCGGCGAGCGGCCGGCCGACATCGCGCGGCTCGTCGAGCTGCTGGAGCGCTGGCTGCGCCCCGGACCGGACGACGACCCGGCCGCCGACCTGGCGGCGCTGCGCGAGGCCATCGGCCGCCTGCGCGCCGATGCGCAACGGCGCGCGCAGGCGGCCGGCGAGCCCGGCGGCGCGGACACCTCGGCCTGGGAGGCCATTCTGCGCGACAGCCTGGCGATGCGGCTGGAACGGCTGGTGGAGCTGCGCGTGGACGCTCACGACCTCTGGCGCCACATCCGGCGCGGCGAGCGGCCGCGGCGCCGGGTCGGGCGGCAGTTGCCGGTGGGCGAGCTGCGCGACCACGGTGTGGCGCTGCGCTGCGGGGCCGCGGCGGCGATGTCGGTGGGGTTCTGCGCCTTCGCCTGGATCGCCACGGGCTGGCCGTCGGGCGTCATGGCGGTGCAGATGGCCTCGGTGGGCTCCTGCATCCTGTCGTTCATGGACGACCCCGTGCCCGCGCTCAAGGGTTTTCTGCAATGCACGGTGCTGTCGGCCGTGGTGGCGGCGCTGTATCTGTTCGGCGCGCTGCCCATGACCAGCCACTACGTCACGCTGGTCATGGCGCTGGCGGTGTTCCTGCTGCCTGTGGGCATGATGCAGGCGTCGATGGCGCATTTCGGCATTGCCCTGCCCATGATCGCCAACACCATCCTGCTGCTCAACATCCACAACGTACAGAACGAAACCTTCGACACCTTCATCAACGGCGCCATCGCGTCGGTGCTGGGCTTTGCCGTGCCCACCATCGTGATCTATTTCGTGCGCGCCATGAACCCCGACGCCAGCGTGCGCCGGCTGATCGCCGGCGGCTGGGCGGAACTGGCCGAGGCGGCGCGCGGCCGCCTGGCGCTGGGCCGCGATTCTTTCGCGCGGCGCATGTACGACCGCGTCGCCATGCTGGCCCCGCGCGCCGGGGCCGCCGCGCCCGCGGTCCGGGCCAAGGCGCTGCGCACCAGCTTCGAATTCGGCGCGGCCGTCAACCTGGTGGAGCTGCAGCGGCTGCGGCCCCAGCTTCCGGTGGCCGGCCGCGCCGCGCTCGACGACCTGCTGGGCGCCATGGCCCGTCTGTTCGACGCCCGCCGCAAGCGGCGCGACGCCGCGGGCGCGCCGGCCGACGCGCTGCGCAGCCTGGACGCCGCGCTCACCCAGGTGCGCCGCGAGCCGCCCGCCCAGGGCCTGCGCGAGATCCTGGCCGCGCTGGCCGGACTGCGGCTGGCCTTCTTCGGCAGCGCGGCGCCCTACCGGGGCTGAACCGGCCGGCTTGCAGGCAACTGTTGCAACATCCCGTCCCCATTATCCGCAAACCGCCGGCAGGCGCCTGCGCGGCGTGTAAACTGCTGGCTTTTTGATTCTGCTGGCATGGTGCACGTACCCTCTGACCGAGGCATCAGCGGTTCCGCGCTCATCCGCCTGCTCACGCGCCTGGGCCAGGGGCCGGCTCCGGCCTCGGAGCTGCCCTTGTCCGACCGCCTGAGCCAATGGCTGGGCTGGACGGACGCGATCGCCCTATCGGCCGTGCTGGGCGGCAACTCGCCCGCCGTGCCGCTGGGCACGAAAACGTTCGGCGAGCCCGAAGAGCGCGACTGCGCCCGCACGCGGGCCGATCTGGCCAAGGCCATCATCGAGGACAGCGCGTTCGCGCCGCCCCCGAAGCCGCGCCCCGGCCAGCCCCGTGCGCCGGCCCGCCCCGCGCGGCCGGCCGACGCCGATGCGGAATACGCCTACTATCGCCAGCGCTATCACTTCCTGCAGCGCACCATGGAAACCGCCATCGGCAACCTGCGCAGCCGGCTGCGCGGCATCCTGGCCGCCCAGTCGGCCGGCATGACCCGGCTGGCCGTGCTGGACGCCATCATGGACCGGGCCCTGGCCGCGCGCGAGCGCAGCCTGCTGACCGCGGTGCCGGGCCTGCTGGAACCGCATTTCGAGCGCCTGCGGCAAGCGGCGCAGGCCGAGGCGCAACAGGCGGCGGCCGATGCCGGCGAACCCGCCCGGGCGCCCGACGCCGCATGGCTGGACGTGTTCCGCAAGGACATGCAGAGCGTGCTGCTGGCCGAACTGGACATACGCTTACAACCGGTCGAGGGGCTGCTCGCCGCCCTTCGCGCCTGCTGAAACAGGACCCCATGATCCGAACCCTGCAATTTCTCGTCTTTCTTGCCGGCCTGGCCGTGGTGTGCTGGGTGGGCTACAGCTACGCGCCCACCAATCCGCTGGCCCTGGCCGTCACCCTGCTGGTGGGCGCCTTCTACCTGACCGGCGCGCTGGAGCTGCGCCGGTATCAACAGGCCACCGACAGCCTGGCGCGCGCGACCTCCGATCTCGAAACCGCGCCGGCCAGCCTGAACGGCTGGCTCGAACGGCTGCACCCCAGCCTGCGCAACGCGGCGCGGCTGCGCGTCGAAGGCGAGCGGGCCGCCCTGCCCGGCCCGGCGCTTACGCCCTACCTGGTCGGGCTGCTGGTGCTGCTGGGCATGCTGGGCACCTTCCTGGGCATGGTGGCCACGCTGCGCGGCACCGGCCTGGCGCTCGAAGGCGCCACCGACCTGCACGCGATCCGCGCCTCGCTGGCCGCGCCCGTCAAGGGCCTGGGCTTTGCCTTCGGCACTTCGGTGGCCGGGGTGGCCGCCTCGGCCATGCTGGGCCTGCTGGCCAGTCTCTGCCGCCGCGAACGCCTGCGCGCCTCGCAGCAGCTGGACGCGCGCATCGCCGGCCCGCTGCGCGCCTATTCGCTCTCGCACCAGCGCGAAGAGGTCTACCGCCTGCTGCAGCGCCAGTCCGAAGCCCTGCCCGCCCTGGCCGACCGCCTGGGCGCGCTGGCCGAACAGATGGAGCGCCAGAGCCAGTCCCTGAACGAGCGCCTGCTCGCCAGCCAGGAAGCCTTTCACGGCAAGACCGAAGCCGCCTACGCGCGCCTGTCGGGCACGCTGGAAACAGCGCTGAAGCACAGCGTGGCCGAAAGCGCCCGCGCCGCCGGCGCGGCCATCCAGCCCGCCGCCGAAGCCACCATGGCCAGCCTGGCCCGTGAAGCCGCCTCGTGGCAACAGGGCGTGGCCGCCGCCGTCACGCAGCAGCTCGACGGCGTGTCGGCCCGGCTCGAAAACGCCACCGAGCGCGTGGCCGGCCTGTGGAGCCAGGCGGTGGCCGGCCAGCAGCAGGCCAACGCCGCGCTGGGCCAATCGCTGGAGCAGACGTTCGCGCGCTATGCACAGACCTTCGAGGAACGCTCGGCCAGCCTGGTGGACACGGTCTCGGCGCGCATGGAAGCGGCCGCCGGCGGCGTCTCCCAGGCCTGGACCGACGCGCTGACGCGCCAGGAAGAGGCCGGCCGGCGGCTGACCGGGCAGCAGCGCCAGGCGCTGGACGACGCTACGGCCGCGTTCCGCGGACATGCCGAGGCGCTGCTGGCGTCGCTGCAGTCCTCGCACGCCAGCCTGCAAGCGCAGCTGGCCGAGCGCGACGACGCGCGCCGCGAAAGCTGGGCCCGGTCGCTGGCGGAAGTCAGCGCGGCCCTGCGCGCCCAATGGGAGCAGGCCAGCGCCGAGGCCGCGCAGCAGCAGCAACGCATCTGCGAAACGCTGGCGCAGACCGCGCGCGAGATCGCCGAACAAAACCGCGCCCATGCCGCCGGCACGGTCGCCGAAATCGACCGGCTGGTGCAGGCCGCCGCCGAGGCCCCGCAGGCGGCCGCCCGCATGCACACCGACCTCGCCGCCCGCGACGCCGAGCGTCTGCAGGTCTGGACCGGCACCCTGGCCGACATGGCCAGCTCGCTGCGCGAGGAATGGCGCCGCGCCTCCGAGCAGGCGGCGCAGCGGCAACAGCAGGTCTGCGACACCCTGGCCGCCACCGTGCGCGACATCTCCGCCCAGACCGAGGCCCACGCCGCCAACACCATCGCCGAAATCGACCGGCTGGTGCAGGCCGCCGCCGAGGCCCCGCAGGCGGCCGCCCGCATGCACACCGACCTCGCCGCCCGCGACGCCGAGCGTCTGCAGGCCTGGACCGGCACCCTGGCCGACATGGCCAGCTCGCTGCGCGAGGAATGGCGCCGCGCCTCCGAGCAGGCGGCGCAGCGGCAACAGCAGGTCTGCGACACCCTGGCCGCCACCGTGCGCGACATCTCC
>NZ_CALSFU010000028.1 GCF_943737005.1 Achromobacter sp. Marseille-Q4962
CCGAAATCGACCGGCTGGTGCAGGCCGCCGCCGAGGCCCCGCAGGCGGCCGCCCGCATGCACACCGACCTCGCCGCCCGCGACGCCGAGCGTCTGCAGGCCTGGACCGGCACCCTGGCCGACATGGCGGCCTCGCTGCGCGAAGAGTGGCGCCTGGCCAGCGAACAGGCGGCTGGCCGGCAGCAGGAAATCTGCGACGCGCTGGCCTCGGCCGCGCGCGACATCGCCGCCGGCGGCCAGGCCCATGCGGCCCGCACCCTGGCCGAAATCGACCGCCTGGTGCAGGCCGCCTCCGAAGCGCCGCGCGCGGCGGCCGAGCTGGCGGCGCAGGTGCGCGCGCAGGTTTCGGAAAGCCTGGTGCGCGACAACGCCATGCTGGAAGAGCGCAACCGTCTGCTCGGCACGCTCGATACGCTGGCGCAGGCCGTGAACGAAGCCACGGCCGAACAGCGCGCCGCGGTGGAAGACCTGGTGCGGGCCTCGGCGCGCATGCTGGAAGAAACGGGCGCCCGCTTCGCCGGCCGGATCGACGCCGAAACCGGCAGGATCGCCGACGTGGCCGCGCAGGTCAGCGACGGCGCGCTGGACGTGGCCAGCCTGGGCGAGGCGTTCGGCGCGGCAGTGCAGGTCTTCAGCGAGTCCAGCGACAAGCTGGTCGCGCACCTGTCGCGCGTGGAATCGGCGCTGGACAAATCCATCGCCCGCAGCGATGAGCAGTTGGCCTACTACGTGGCGCAGGCGCGCGAAGTCATCGACCTGAGCATGCTGTCGCAGAAGCAGATCATCGAGAACCTCCAGCAACTGGCCACCGAACGCGCGCCCGACGGCGCCGAAACCGCATGAACGAGGATATCGACGCCGGGCTGGAAACCAGCGCGCCGACCTGGGCCGTTTTCGGCGACCTGATGTCGGTGCTGCTGGGCGCGTTCGTCCTGGTGCTGGTGGGCGTGATCGGCGTGCAGCTCGAACTCTCGGCCAAGCTGGACGAAGAGATCAAGCAGCACGAGGCCGAAACGCAGCGCCGCCAGACGCTGGAGCAGGCGCTGGCCGTGCCGCTGGCGGCGGGCCGCGTCACGCTGGTCGACGGCCGCATCGGCATCAGCGGCAGCGTGCTGTTCGCGCTGAACTCCGACCAGCTCCAGCCCGAAGGCCGCGAAGTGCTGCAAAGCCTGGCCGGGCCGCTGAAGGCCTACCTGGGCGCGCGCAACGAAATCCTGATGGTGAGCGGTTTTACCGACGACCAGCAGGTGCATGCCGGCAACCGCCGCTTTGCCGACAACTGGGAGCTTTCGGCGCAGCGCGCGCTGACCGTGACTCGCGCGCTGATCGAAGCAGGCGTGCCTTCCTCGTCCGTCTTCGCCGCCGCCTTCGGTTCGGAGCAGCCGGTGAGCCCCAACACGGACGAAGCCGGCCGCGCCCGCAACCGGCGCGTGGAGATCGCGCCCATTCCCCGGCCTTCCCATGACTGAGCCCCGGGCCGCCGACCGTCTCGACGCCGCGCCGGCCGCCGCCGGCGACCCGGATACGGAAGCCGCCGTCCCGCGCGACCCGGTGCGCGCCCGCTATCTGGAAGCGCTGGCGCGGCGCGCCGCCGCGCGCCAGGGCCCCGCCGGCGAACGCGCCCGGCAGCGCCTGGCCGCCCTGTCGGCGGGTCCGGAACTGCCGCCCCGCGCGTCGCAGAAACCGGCGCAGGCATTCCCGGCCCGGCCCGGCGCGCTGGCCGGGCTGCTCGGCTATCTCGACGCCCATCCGCAAGCCGATCCGGACCGCGCCGCGCGGCGCGCGGCCTATCCCGAAGCCCCGATGCGCGCGGCGCTCGAAGCCGTGTGGGCCGCCGTCCGGGCCGACCGGCAGTTGCGCAAATCGGAAGAACAGGTGCCCGAAAACGCCGGCCCGCTCAACTCCAGCCACCTGGTGCACCGCTCGCTCTCGCTCATGCGCGAGCTGTCGCCCGCCTACCTGCGGCAGTTCCTGTCCTATGTGGAAGCCCTGTCCGGCGTGGAACAGATGAGCGAAGCCGCCGCCGCGGCCCGTGAAGCGGCGCGCGCGCCCGGCGCCAGGAAGCCGGCCCGGCGCAAGGCGCGCTGAGGTCAGGTCAGCGTCTGGCGGGACGCTGGACCGCGCGCAGGCGGCCGCTGTCGCCGCCGCCGCAATAGAACAACCCCGCGCCGTCCCACTCCAGGCCGGAAACCCCCAGCCCCTCGGGCAGCGCCACCGTCTGCAGCGCCTCCCCGCTCTCGGGATCGATGCGCCGCAGGTCGCTCGCGCCGTCTTCCCACGTGCCGTGCCAGAGTTCGCCCTCCGCCCAGGTGACGCCGGTCACGTAGCGCCGCGAGGCGATGCGCCGCAGCACGTCGCCCGTGGCGGGGTCCAGGCGCAGGATCTCGCGGTCGCGGTAGCGCCCCACCCAGAGCGATCCCTCGGCCCAGGCCAGGCCGGAATTGCCGTCGCCGCCTTCCGGCGCGGGAATCGAAGCCAGCGTCTCGCCGGTGGCGGGGTCCAGTTTCAGGATGCGGCCGCCCGAGATCTGGTACAGGTGGCGGCCGTCGAACGCCGTGCCGGCCTGGGCCTCCACCGCCAGCGCGCGGGTAATGCTGCCCGAGGCGGGATCGAGCGCCGCCAGCCGGTCGCCGACGGCGAGCCAGACCGACTCGCCGTCCCAGGAAACGCCGTGGACCCAGTCCACGCCGGGAAAGGGGCCGTATTCGCGGATGATGCGAGCAGTCGTGTTCATGAGCCGTCCTTTGCATAAAGGGTAGTTGACGGCTCCATGCTAGGCGTCCTGGAGCGCGGCGGGGAGTAACAAGCTCGTCGCGAAAACGGGGCCGGCGGCGGGGAGCCAGCGCCGCGCGCGCCCCCGGCCCAGCGGCTGCGCCCGGCCCTGCCTGGCCAGCGCCTCCAGCGCGCGCTGCACGCTGCGCTGGCTGGCGCCCAGGGCCTGCGCCAGCGCCGAGCTGGACCACGGCCCGCCCTCGGCCAGACAGGCCTGCACTGCTGCGTGGCGGCCGTCCACGGGCGGCGCCAGCACCACCACCGGCACGCCGCGGCGCGGCGCCAGCGCATAGCCGGCCGCCGTGGCGCGGATCTCGGCGTGCGGGCGCAGCAAGGCGCGCAGCCGGCCCAGCTCCACGCGCAGCCTGGCGCGCAACGTCTCATCCGGCCGACGCATGCGGAACGCCGCCGCGATCAGCGCCTGGCGCGGCGCGTCGGCGGGCCAGGCCTCGCCCAGCGCGCGCGCCAGGGTGAACAATACCGGGCGGCGCGCCAGCGGCGCCTCCCAGCCCGCCTGCCGCACCGCGTGGCGGCAGGCATCGACGATGAACGCCTCCGAGGCCAACAGGGTCTCGACCTGCGCCAGGCGCAGCAGGCGCGCGCCGGCCGGCCCCACCTGCCGCGCCGCCGGCCGGCGCAAGGCGAGCAGGGCCTCGCCGACTTCGGACCGCAAAGGCGGAATGCCGGCGCGGCGGGCCTCGCGGGCGGCGCGGCGCAGCGCCTCGCGGGCGAGCCGGGCGCGCACCTGCCGCATGGCGATGCCCGCGCGGGTCAGTTCCCGCACTGCCGCCAGGGCCGCGGGCAGGCGGCCGGAGCCGACGCGGGCCAGCATGCCGCCGGCTTCGTCCAGCCTGCCCAGCCAGAGCAGGCGGCGGGCCTGCAACAGGCGCGCGTGCGCCGCATTGGCGTGATCGCCCGCCGCCGCCAGCTCGGCGCATGCCGCCTCCAGCGCGCTGCCGGGCCAGGCCGTTTCGCGCGCGGCCAGCGCCACTTCGGCCTCGGCCACCACGCAGCGGGCGCGGGCCACCGCCGCCCGCGCGCCGAAGGCCCGGCCCGCCTCGCGCAGCAGCTCGCGCGCGCGGTCCAGCTCTCCCAGCCGCGCCATGGCGATGCCGCGCAAGGCGAGCGCGGGCGCATCGCGGCGCAGGGCCACGCGGTTCAGGGCCTGCAGCACGTCGCCCGCGGCCAGCGCCCGCGCCGCCGCGGCGATCTGCGCGTCTTGCGGATCCCGCGCCATCGCTCAGCCCCCGGCGCCGCCCGCGGCCAGGAAAGGCGCGCGGATGGCCCTGGAAAATCCGGGCGTGTTGCCCGCCAGGGCGGCGCGCCCGGTGATGTCGGCTTCGCGCCGCAGCACGGCAAGCGGCACGCCGCGGTCCAGCCCGCCGTGCTCGTAGAGGTACTCGGGCAGATAGCCCGAAAGCAGCAGCCGGTAGTCCAGGGGCAGGCCGCCCACGATGGGCCGCACCAACTGGTAGACGAGCGTGGTGCAGTTGGCGAACAGCGTGTGGTAGAAACGCGGCTCGCGCTGGAGCGCGTTGGCCGTGGCCACATAGGAGAGGAACAGCGTGCGCATGGCCGGCCGCGGCATGCGCACGGGATACAGCGCCACGCGCTCGCCGCGCACCGCGGTGCGCACGTAGACGATGTCGCGCTCGTCGGCGGCCACCAGGCTCAGCTCGAATTGCTTGAAAAAGCCGCCGATCTCCGAGAACTGCTCGTGCGCCTCTTTGCGGATCTCCACCGAGAACGCCACGTGGCCGCCGTCAGCGAAGCCGAAGGACACCAGCGTGTGGGCGATGGCGGGCATGCCCCAGGACGAGAGAATCATGTCCACCGAAACCAGCTGGTCCAGGTCGTAGCGGCGCTCTTCCCAGCGGGGCGTGTAGCTGGATTCGCTGCGCCAGTCGAAATCGCGCACGTTGCGCAGCGTTGCCACCGGGCCCTGGACGGTGCCGCCCAGCATGCGCGAAACGTCGTCGGCCCAGACGCGGTCGTTGGAGGGCGCGAGCGACATCCACCAGCCTAGCAGCGCGGCCGCCGCGAGCGCGTACCCCGCCCTGGCGGCGCGCCGCATGCGCGGGACGGCCGCGCGCCGCCAGGGCGCGACGGCCGCGGCCACGGAAAGCGCGCCCCACAGCGCGATGAAAAGAATGCGGCCCGGGCCGCCGCGCGCCTGATACCACAGCGCGCCGCAGCCCCAGAGACCGAACAGCGCGACGGCCAGGCTGGCCAGCGCGCGGCCCGCCATGCGCGCGGCCAGCGCGAGCCGGGCCCGGACGCCGCTACGCGCCGGCGCGCTGGCTCTCCGCTCGCAGGTTTCCACGCTGTCCATGGTTGGCGCCGCGGCGCCGGCCCTCCGGATCGCGGCCGCCCCGGACCCGCGCCGGCGCCCCGCGCAACGATTCTACCGTCGCGGCGGCGCCGCGCCCGCGCTCAGTACTCAGTACTGATAGCGCATTGTCAGCATGGCGCTGCGGCCGGCGGCCCAGGCGCCCTGGCTGTAGAAGCCGATCTGGCTGTAGTACTTGCGGTCGAACAGGTTGTTGACGTTGAGCTGGGCCGACAGGTTGCGGTTGAAGCGGTAGCGCGCCATGAGGTTGGCGATGGCGTAGCTGCCCTGGCTCACCCGCTCTTCGCCGTTGGGACCGTAGGCCATGGTGTAGACGCGGCTTTGCCAGTTCACGCCGCCGCCCACCGTGAGGCGGTTCCAGTCGCCAGGCAGGCGGTAGGTAGTGAACAGGCGCACCAGGCTGCGCGGCTGGTCGGTCTGGATGGGGTTGCCGTCGCCGTCGCGGGCGGTCCAGTGCGACCATCCCGCCGCCAGGTTCCAGCCCGGCACGATCTCGCCCGAGACTTCCAGGTCGAAGCCGCGGCTGCGGGTGCCCTGGGCGGCGCGGTAGGCGGGGTCGGTCGTGCCCGGCACCATGTAACCCGGGTCTTCCTGGGCCACGTTATCCTGTTCCATCTGGAATACGGCGGCGCTGGCGTTCAGGCGGCCTTCCAGGAACTCGCCCTTGACGCCGGCCTCGTAGGCCTTGCCTTCAAGCGGGTCCAGCCAATCGCCGTTGCGGTCCTGGTAGCTTTGCGGATTGAAGATGCCGGTGTAGCTGACGTAGGCCGTGTAGTTGTCGTTGATGTCGTACAGCAGGCCGGCGTAGGGCGTGAAGGCGTGCTTGTCGAACGACGTGCGGGTCGTGCCGCCAAAGCCCACGTTGTCGGTTTCCCAGGTGCTGTAGCGCCCGCCCACGATCAGCTTGAGCGGATCGGCCAGGCTGAAGCGCAGCGCGCCGTACCAGCCGGTCTGCTTGGTGGTGTAGCGCGACGCGGTTTCGGTGTCGCCGCTCCATTGCGGCTCGGGATACGAGCCGTCCCAGCGCAGGAAGTTGCCTACCTCGGCGGGATCGATCGGCGCGCGGTAGCCGAAGTCGGCATACTGCCGGCCCAGGCTGGCGCCCACCACGGCCTCGTGGCGGCGGCCGAACAGCGTGAAGGGCCCGGAAGCCTTCACGTCCAGGCTGTTCTGCTTGCGATCGCCCAGGTACCAGGCGGGCGTGGCCGCCATGCCCAGGCCGGTCTGGCGATCCGGCCAGCCGGACAGGTACAGCAGCTTGGCGTCCATCTCGTGGCGCGAATGCGAGGCGGATGCCTGCAGGTTCCAGCCGCCGGCGAACCGGTGTTCCACGCTGACGAAAGCGTTCTGCGTCGTGCTGTTCCACGCGGTCCAATCGGCGCCGGTATTGAGCGAACGCTTCCAGTCGGTGCGGCCGCCGTCGGCGTACCAGAGCGGGAAGCCGCCCCAGCTGCTGCGGGCAGGGTCGTTGTCCTGGTAATTGAAGCCCACGCTAAGCGTGGTGTTGGCCGTGAGGTCGGCGTCGATCACGCCGTAGAACACCTTCTTGCGCTTGCTGTAGCCATCCAGATAGGAATGATTGTCCTGGTAGGCCGAGACGATGCGGCCGCGCACCGAGCCCGAGGCGTTGAGCGGAGAAGACAGGTCGGCCGTGGCGCGGTAGGTGTCCCAGGTGCCGGCGCCCAGGCTCAGGTCGGCCTTGAACTCGCGGCTGGTGGCGTGCTTGCGCACCAGGTTCACGGAGGCCGAGGGGTTGCCGGCGCCGGTCAGCAGGCCGGTGGCGCCGCGCACCACTTCCACGCGGTCGTAGATGATGGGGTCAGCCGACGACTCGCCCGCGTCGTAGCCCACGTCGAACGACGTGGGCATGCCGTCGTACAGGTAGTTGGAGATGCTGAAGCCGCGCGAGTTGAACGAGTAGCGCTCGCTGTCGTAGTTCTGCACCGAGATGCCCGGCGTGCTGGCCAGCACGTCCACCAGCGAGCGCATGTCTTCGTCTTCGATGCGCTGGCGCGTCACCACCGTGACCGACTGGGGCGTTTCCCGCAGCGAAAGCGGCAGGCCGGTGCTGGCGGAGGTCGCCCGGGGCGTGTACGACCCCGTGCCTTCGGTGGTGACGGCCGGCGCGTCGGCCACCACCTCCACCGAAGGCAGCGTGGTCACGCCGCTTTCCTGGGCGCCGGCCGCGCCGGCGGCCAGGGCCGCGAGAATCAGGCAGGGTTTGCGAAATGGCGCGGCGCGCGCCGGCACAGCCGCGCGGGGCACGGCGGGCTTGTAGCGAGACATGGACTTCCCCTCCCAGGGAACTGGAAAATTATGAATTCTAATAGCAATGCTTCTCATTTTTCTTAGCAAATTCAGTTACAAGGAAATTTCCCGTCCGTCGCCAGGCGAGCTGCGCGCCGCGCGGCATAGTGGTTTTCCCTGAAAACAGGCTTCCCGGACCATTTGGCGGTTTTCAAGCGCCGGCCGGTCCGGTACATTGCAGTGGCCTGACCACCGAACCACCAGACACCTGGACCCACTACTGGAATCGCCGCCGCCGCGCCGTTAAGCTCCCCCTTCCCCACTACCGCTTCCGACCACCATGACTTCGCTGCAGGCCGTCGCCTCCACCCGCCTCTACCGCATGATTGCCGACCAGATCGCCGCCCGGATCAAGGCGGGCGACTTTCCCGCCGGCACGCGGCTGCCGGCAGAGCGCGACCTGGCCGAGCAGTTGCAGGTCAGCCGCGCCTCGGTGCGCGAAGCCCTGATCGCGCTGGAAATCGAAGGCTATGTGGACGTGCGCGTGGGCACCGGCGTCTTCGTCTGCGCGCCGCGCGAAACCGCGCGGCGCGACGCGGCCGCGGCCAATGCGGACAGCGTGGCCGAGGCCACCGACATCGGGCCTTTCGACCTGCTCGAGGCGCGCCTGCTCATCGAGCCCGAGTGCGCCGCGCTGGCCGCGCAAAAGGGCTCGCCCGCGCAGATCGCCGCCATCCGCGCCGCGCACGACGGCATGTCGCCCACCGAATCGCCCAGCGAACACGACCGCGCTTTCCACAGCGCCATCGGCGCCGCCTGCGGCAATGCCGCCCTGGCCGCCGCCGTTTCGCACATCTGGCACCTCAGCACGCTCAGCCCCGTCTTCCACCGGCTCGAGGAGCACTTCGTGACCACCCGCGTGTGGACCGAAGCGCAGAAAGAGCACCAGCGCATCCTCGCGGCCATCGTCGACCGCGACCCCATCCGCGCCCGCCACGCCATGCACGACCACCTGGTCAGCATCCTGGCGCGGCTGCGCGAAGACTTCGGCAGCACGGGGATCCGATGATGCGATGACCGGCTGACCTTTTCTCTCCCGGCGCCCGCGCGCCGGCTTCCCGAACCGACCGTGCACAGGCACCGCCGGCGCAATGCGCCGTCCGCGGCGAGGGGACCGGCTTGCCCGCGCCAGGTCCGCCTGCCGCGGCGGCGGCCCCAGCCGCGGCGTCCACAACCAACAAC
>NZ_CALSFU010000029.1 GCF_943737005.1 Achromobacter sp. Marseille-Q4962
GCCTTTGCCCCGCCGCCCGTGCCCCCGCGCCTCAAGCCCGCGCCGGCGCGTAGCCCGCCGCTCGGATCGCGGCCTCCACCTTGTCCGCCTGGTCGGCGCCGCTGACGGTAACGCGGTGCGATTCGAGATCCACCGTCACATGCGCGCCCGGGGCTGCCTCGGCAACCGCCTGGGTAATGGCCCTGACGCAATGGCCGCAGGTCATGTCGGGAACCTGGAAAGCGATAGTCATGCTGTTCTCCTGTCGGATATCGGGATAGGCCGCGGAACCTCCGTCAGCCATGGACGCAGCTTAAACGTTTCCATGATGGGAAGGTCAAGCGTAGAATGAACGGCGCCTTTCCGCCATGAGAACCCTCAAGGAGCGTGCATGAACATCGGCCAGGCCGCCCGGGCGTCGGGCATCTCCGCCAAAATGATCCGCTATTACGAAGGCATCGGCCTGATCGGCCCGGCCTCGCGTTCGGACGCGGGCTACCGCATCTATACCGAGCACGACCTGCACACGCTGCGCTTCGTGCGGCGCGCGCGCGACCTGGGCTTTTCGGTAGAGCAGATGCACGAGCTGCTGGCCCTGTGGCGCGACCGCAGCCGCGCCAGCGCCGACGTCAAGCGCATCGCGCTGGCCCACGTGGACGAATTGGAGCGCAAGGCCCAGGCCCTGCGCGAAATGGCCGACACGCTCAAGCACCTGGCCCGCCACTGTCACGGCGACGCGCGGCCGGACTGCCCCATCCTGGAAAGCCTGGGCAACCCGGGCAACGAAACGCCGCCCTGCCACTAGGGCCCGCGCGCTCAGGCCGCCGCCGCTTCCTGCGTCTGCGCCTGCGCCGCCGCGGCTTCGGCCTTGAGCCGCGCGCGCTCGCGCACCTCGCGCACGCCCTCGGCATCGAGCGACTCGAACACCGCGATGGATTCCACGTGACCGGTGTGCGGGAACATGTTGATGACGCCCGCGCTCTTCAGCACGTAGCCGCCCTCGTGCACCATGATGGCCGCGTCGCGCGCCAGGGTCGCCGGGTTACAGGAGACGTACACGATGCGGCGCGGGCGCTCTCCCGGCTCGAGCTGCGAGAGCGCCTGCGCCACGGCCTGCGCGCCCTCGCGCGGCGGGTCGATCAGCATGCGGTCGAAATAGCCCAGCCCGCGCAGCCACGCCACGTCCACCTCGAACAGGTTCAGCGTGGAAAAGCGGGTGCTGCCGGCCAGGCCGTGCCGGGCGGCCGCCTCCATGGCGCGGTCGGTGAGCGCCTTGCTGCCTTCCACCCCCACCGCCTCGCGCGCCTGGGTGGCCAGCGGCAGCGTGAAATTGCCCAGGCCGCAGAACAGGTCGGCCACGCGGTCCTGCGGCTGCACCTCCAGCAGCTTGAGCGCGCGCGACACCATGGCGCGGTTGATGGCATGGTTGACCTGGGTGAAGTCCGTCGGACGGTACGGCATGCGCAGGCCGAATTCGGGCATGGTGTAGGCCAGCGTGTCGCCGTGCTCGCGCTCCAGCGGATGCACGGTGTCGGGGCCCTTGGGCTGCAGCCACCATTGCACGCCGTAGCGCGCGGCGAACTCGCGCAGACAGGCGAGGTCGTGGCCGGTCAGCGGCACCAGGTGGCGCAGCACCAGGGCCGTGACGCCCTCGCCCAGCGCCACTTCGATCTGCGGCATGCAGTCGGGCGCGGACAGCGAAGCGATCAGCGCGCGCAGCGGCAGCAGCACGTCGCTCACGTGGCGCGGCAGCACGTGGCATTCGCGCATGTCGGCCACATAGCTGCTCTTGCGTTCATGAAAGCCCACCAGCACCCCGCCCTTCTTGGGCACCACGCGCACCGACAGGCGGGCGCGGTAGCGGTAGCCCCAGGTGGGCCCGGCCAGCGGCGGCAAGATGCGCGCCGGACGCAGCTTGCCCACGTGCCAGAAGGTGTCTTCCAGCGAGCGCTGCTTGATCGCCACCTGCGTGGAAGGCTCCAGGTGCTGCATGGCGCAGCCGCCGCAGACGCCGAAATGCGGGCAGCGCGGCGCCACCCGCTGCGACGACGGACGCAGGATTTCTTCCACCCTGGCGGTTTCGTAGGAAGGCTTGCGCCGCACCGTGACGGCGCGCACGCGCTCGCCCGGCAAGGCCCCTTCCACGAATATCACCTTCCCGTCGCGGCGGGCGATGCCCCGGGCTTCCAGGTCCAGGGATTCGATATTCAAAACGTCCGACATCTCAAAGCAGTCCAGAATTTCAGGCAACCCGCTATTGTAGTGGGAGCGGGGACGCCGCCGGAACGGCACCCGGACCGCGGGAAAAAAAGGGCCGCCGGCGCCCGCCTCGCGGCGGGCCGCCCGCGGCCCAAAGGCCGGCGCTGTCTACGCCGCCACGGATGTCAGAAGGTGCGCGACACGGAGAACACCGCGCCCAGCCGGCCCGACGGGTGGCCGTACTTGGTGGGAAGCCAGTTGTCCTTGGTGGCGCCCACGGCCGCCAGTCCCAGCACCCAGCCCTTGATGTCCTTGGTTACCCCGAGCTTGTAGTCCACGTAATGGCCGATGGAGTCGCCGTCCATGTCGGTCTGGTTTTTCAGTTTCTGATAGCCCAGGTGCCCGACCAGGCCCCAGCCGTCGCCCAGGTCGAAGTTGGCGGTGCCGTCCAGGTACCAGGTGCCTTTGCTGTCGGGCGTGCTGAAGAAATCGCTCGGGGTGTAGGAGTACTTCAGCGTGAAGGCGCCATAGGTCGCGCCCAAGTAGAGGTCGGTGTTGTTGTAGTTGCCGCCCTTGGGAGAACTGGAGCCCGGGTAGTAGTAGTGCAGCACGCCCGCGTCCAGCGAGAACCCGCCGCCGACCTCGCCCTTCCAGCCGCCGTAGAAGTCCATCTCCAGATTGCCGTCGGTGAAGACGAAGTCGGACACGTTGGAGTTCCAGTTGCCCAGGTAGAAGCCCGAGCTGTGGGTGAGGTCGAAACCGAGCTGGGCCGCCGGGCGGAAGTCGGTCTGCGAATAACCGCGGAACCGGTAGTCGTTGGTGATCGTGGCATTGCCGCTGAGGGAGAAACCGCCGCCCAGGTCGGTGGGCTCGGCATGCGCGAATCCGGCGAAACAAGCGGCAAGCGCAAAGGGCAAGGCTAGCAGCGTCTTCTTCATGGTGCGATAGTCCTGATCGGATTGGAGTATGGAAGGACGGCCCGCAGGCGCATCCGGCTGGCCGGCGGCGCAGCGGCACTGCGCCGGCCCGATCCAGTTGAAGCAATGTCCATGCCAGGTTTTCGCACCGCGTCCGGCATCCCGCGCGCCACCGCCGCGCACCATTGCGGTGCGCCCCCGCCGGCCGGCGGGGGCGTGACGGCCCCGTTCCGGGAATCGCGCGCCATGACGGGGCACGAGGCGGCCTGCGGGCGCACCGGGCGGGGGTTCGCCACAACGAAAAAAGCCCCGGCGCCATGGGCGTGCGGGGCGGGAACTGCCGGCGGGCGCATCCGCGCCGGCCATGACGGCCGGCGCGGACAGCCGCGGATCAGTTGGCGGGCGGCGGCGGGGGCGCGTCGGCGCCGGGGGTCTTGGCGCGGTGCGCTTCCATCTTGGCGCGGTGCTGCTCCATGCGCGCCTGCCGTTCTTTCAGCATGGTCGCGATCTGGCCGCGCTGCGTTTCGTTCAGGCTGTCCCAGACGGCCAGCCATTTGTCGCGCACCTGCTTGGCGCGGACGCCGAACGCTTCGCGCTGCTTGTCTTCCTGGGCCATGAGGGCGCGCGGATCGAGCTTGCCGCTGTCGAGCTGCGCCTTCAGCAGCTCGTGGCGCTCGCCGCCCTGGCGCACGGCGTCGCGCAGTTCGCGCTGGGCGTCCTGGGCGGCCTTCAGCGCGGCCTGCTGCTTCTCATCGAGCTTGAGCACGCCGATCTGCGCCTTGGACAGGGGGCCCAGGCCCGGGATGAACATGCCGTCGCGCATGTCCTGGCGCCAGCCGCGCGGTCCTTTGTGGCCTTGCCCTTCGTGCATGTGGGCCGGCCCGTGCCCCGGCGCCTGGGCGGGCGGAGCCGCCATCACGGAGCCTGCAAGCAGACCGCTGGCGGCGGCGGCCAGGGTCATGGCGGCCAGATGGGAACGGATAGCGATTCGGGACATGTAGGTCTCCTGAAAGTGAAGAAAGCGAAGCCATTGTGCTGGCCGCCCGGTTTCATCCGGGTTTCGCCGGCGCCTTCCATGTTTCAGTCGATTGCGCCCGCCCAAGGCAGGCCTCGCGCGGCGGCGCCTCAAGCCCGCAGCGCGTACATGAGGAAATCGCGCGGCGCGCCGCGCACGATGCGGTACCCCGAGAGCGTACCCTCGCAGCGCATGCCCAGCCGCTCCAGCACGGCGCGCGAACGGAGATTGGTGTCGAGCACCGTGGCCTGCACCCGCTGCAGGCCACGCTCCTGGAACGCCCAGCGCAGCACGGCCTGCGCCGCCCGCGTGGCCAAGCCCTGGCCCCAGGCCGCGGGGCTCAGGTCGAACGCCAATTCGGCCCGGCCGTGCTCCAGCGCGACCTCGTTGAAGCCGATGGTGCCCTCCAGCGCGTCGTCGGCGCGGCGCGCGATGGCCCAGCGCCACGGCCCTTGCGGACCGCCGTAGCCCGCGATGAGCTCCGCCACGCGCTGCGGCGTCACGCGGGTCCAGCTCGTATCGCGCGTAACGTCGTCGCGGCGCAGGTACTCGTACCAGGCCAGCGCGTCGGTGGGCATGAGCCCGCGCAGCGCATGGCGGGCGTCGTCGAGGCGGGGCTGTCCGGCGGACATGCTCGCTCCTGTGGCGCGCCGCGGCCCCGCCTGGCGCGGAGCCGGACGCAGGTCAGGCGGCGTCCCAGGCCGCCATGTATTCCTTCCAGTGCGGCGCGCCGCTGGCCGACAGCGTGTCGCGCACCAGCGCGATTTCGCTCTCGTAGGCAGTGCGGTCGAGTTCGCCGCGCAGGAAGCGGAAACGGCAGTAGACGAGCCAGGTGTTGACCACGTCCGTCTCGCAATAGGCGCGCACCTCGTCGGCGCGGCCCTGGCTCCAGGCCTCCCAGACCTTGCTGCCGTCCATGCCCAGCTTGCCCGGAAACCCGCAGAGCTTGGCCAGTTCGTCCAGCGGCGCATTGGCGCGCCCGTTGTACTTGGCCAGCAGGTCCATCAGGTCGAGATGGCGCATGTGGTAGCGCGAGATGTAGTTGTTGAACTTGAAGTCGCGGTCTTCGTCGCCCATGTCCCAGTAGCGGGGCGCGGGCACGCCATGGATCAGGCTGCGGTAGTGCAGCACCGGCAGGTCGAAACCCGAGCCGTTCCAGCTCACGAGCTTGGGGGTATAGCGTTCGATGGTCTTGAAGAAGCCCGCGAGCAGCGCCGCTTCCGGGTCGTCGGCCTGGCCCAGCGTCTTGACGCGCAAGCCCTGGTCGTCGCGGAACACGCAGCCGATCACGGCGACCTTGTGCAGGTGCAGCGGCAGGAAGTCGTGCCCCACCGCTTCGCGGCGGGCCGCCAGCGCGCGCTCCACCACTTCCGCGTCGGGCACGTCGGCGCCCCAGCCGTTGAGCTTGCGCAGCCCTTCGGCGTCGGGAATGGTTTCGAGGTCGAAGACCAGGGCGGGCGTCATCGCGAAGGCAGGTATTGAAGCGGATCCACGGGCGTGCCCTGGCGCCGGATCTCGAAATGCAGCCGCGGCGAGGTGGTGTCGCTCTGGCCGATTTCGGCGATCTTCGCGCCGCGCTTCACGTTCTGGCCGGTCTTGACCAGCAGGGAACGGTTGTGCGCGTAGGCGGTGATGAAGCCGTTGTCGTGGTTCACGATGATGAGGTTGCCCAGGCCGCGCACGCCGTTGCCGCTGTACATGACCTTGCCGTCGGCGGCCGCGAGCACCGGGTCGCCCAGCGCGCCCGCGATGTCGATGCCCTTGGTGTTGTTGTTGAAGCCGGTGATGATCTGGCCTTGCGCGGGCCAGCCCCAGTTGACCACGTTGGCGTCGGCCGCGCGCGCGGCCTTGGTTTCCACCGGCGCGGGCGCAACCGGCGCGGCGGGCGTCTCGGGCGCGGCCGGGGCCGCGGGCGCGGCGGGCGTCTCGGGCTGGTCCAGCGGACGCGGCTGCGGCTTGGCGCTGGACACCGGCGCGGTCTGCGTGCCGCCGCCCGCGGACGCCGACAGCCGCAGCACCTGGCCCACGGAAATCTGGTTGGGGTCGCTGAGGTTGTTCCAGCGCTTGAGATTCTCGATGTCGACGTTGTTGGCGCGCGCGATCTTGTACAGCGTGTCGCCGGGCTTCACGACATAGCTGCCGCCCGGCTGCGCCGAGGAAGCGCCCTGGCTTCCGGTCAGGTCGACCACCGGGGCGCGCGTGCCCTTGGAAGCGCAGCCCGCCAGGATGGCCAGGCTGAGTGCGCCAGCCACGAAAAGCGGGCGGCGCAGGCGCGCAACCTGCGCGCCAGGATTCATTTCGGTCAGTTGCAACTGCCCGTTGAGCATACGTTTCTCCTGTTTGCTCAAGATTGTATTCCGGCCCGTAGCGGCACAAAGCGCACGGCCTCTAACTCTGTACGTTTCCAGCTTGCGGCGCCGGTGCGCTCGATAAGCACCAGCCTCTGGGACGCTCCGCCTTCGGGCGCGATCAGTCGTCCGCCCGGCGCGAGCTGCGTGAGCAGGGCCTGCGGAATCGCAAGGCCCGCGGCAGCCACAACAATAGCATCGAAAGGCGCCACGCCGGGCAGGCCCAGCGTGCCGTCGCCGTAGATGAGGCGGATGCGCGTGGTGAGCCGCAGCGCGCGCAGATGCTCGCGCGCCAGCTCGTAGAGCCCGCGGATGCGTTCGATGGCATGCACCTCGCGCACGAACTGCGCCAGCACCGCAGCCTGGTAGCCGCAGCCCGCGCCGACCTCGAGCACGCGCGTGGGCGTGCGGTCTTCGCACACCGCGGAGATCATGCGCGCCACCACCCAGGGCTGGGAAATGGTTTGCGAATGGCCGATGGGCAGCGCCGCGTCTTCGTAGGCCCGGCTGGCCAGCGCCTCGTCCACGAACAGGTGGCGCGGCACCGCCGCCATGGCGTTGAGCACGCGCTCGTCGGTAATGCCCTGGCTGCGCAGGCGCTGCACCATGGCCTGGCGCAGGCGGTCGGAGTTCAGGCCCAGGTTGCCCGCCGATGCGGGCGCGGGCGCCTGCGCCTGGCGCGGCAGCGTGGCCGCCGAGACGCGCGTGTTGCTGTTGGCCGGCGTGATGCCCGGGCCGAGTTCGCCCGAGCCGTGCCGCGCCGCGCGCGGGCGCCCTGGCGCGCCGTGGGAGGCGCCTGGCTGGCTGACGCGGCGGCTCGCGGAAGCGCCTTCGTGCGGCGCGCTGCGGTATTCGCCCTTGGGGCGGCCGGGCGGTTTCATAGCGGCTCCGCCCAGGCCCGGATTTCGTCGAGCTGGCTGTGCTGGGTGAGGTCGAGCCGCAGGGGCGTGATGGAAACCGCCCCTTGCGACACGGCGTGGAAATCGGTGCCCGGCGCGGCGTCGGCGGCCAGGCCGACCGGCCCGATCCAGTACACCGGATCGCCATAGGGCGTGGTGGTGCGCACCACCGGCTCGGACGGATGGCGCTTGCCCAGCCGCGTGACTTCGAAACCGCGCATGTCCTCGAAGCGGCGGCTGGGAATGTTGACGTTGAGCAGCACCGGCGCGGCCAGGGGTTGCGCGAGCTGGCGTTCGACCACCAGGCGCGCGGCGCGCGCGGCCGACTCGATGTGCTCCCAACCCTTTTCGGCCAGGGAGAAGGCGATGGCGGGAATGCCGAACAGGTAGCCTTCGCTGGCCGCGGCCACGGTGCCCGAATAGAGCGTGTCGTCGCCCATGTTGGCCCCGTTGTTGATGCCCGAGACGACGAGGTCGGGCCGCGCGTCCATGAGGCCGGTGAGCGCCACGTGCACGCAGTCGGAGGGCGTGCCGTTGACGGCGATGAAGCCGTTGGAGGCGGTGCGCACCGACAGCGGGCGGTTCAGCGTGAGGGAATTGGACGCGCCGCTGTGGTTGGTTTCGGGCGCGACGACGGTGAGATCGCCCAGCCCCTTCAGGGCCTCGACCAGCGCTTCGAGCCCGGGAGCGGTGTATCCATCATCGTTCGAAACCAGAATTCGCATTGTGCATCCGAAAGAAAATAAAACGCGGGTGGACGAGCCGAATTGTACCGTCCGGCGGGTCGGTCCGCTGCGTCCCCGCTCCCCATCCCCTCGGTAACCCGCAGGCGGCGCACCGCATCGGCGCGGTAGAATCCGCAGCCATCGAGAACACTAACCAGACAACAACGGATACGCTTTTCATGGCAACTCCCTCCCTGGCGCACGTCGCCGCCCTCGTCGTGCTGGCCTACCTCATCGGCTCGGTGCCTTTCGCCGTGGTGGTCAGCAAGCTCATGGGCCTGCAGGATCCGCGCAGCTACGGTTCCGGCAACCCCGGCGCCACCAACGTGCTGCGTACCGGCAACAAGACCGCCGCGCTGCTCACGCTGCTGGGCGACGCGGCCAAGGGCTGGTTCGGCGTCTGGCTGGCCGAGCGGCTGGCGCCGGGCATCGGTCCGGGCGCGCTGGCCGCCGTGGCGGTGGCGGCGTTCCTGGGCCACCTGTATCCGGTGTTCCTGCGCTTCAAGGGCGGCAAGGGAGTGGCAACGGCGCTGGGCGTGCTCCTGGCCATCCAGCCCGGGCTCGCGCTGGCCGCCGCGGCCACCTGGCTCATCATCGCCGTGTTCTTCCGCTATTCGTCGCTGGCCTCGCTGGTGGCCGCGTTTTTCGCCCCGGTGTATTACGTCTTCGGCTCCGGCCTGGCATGGCGGGCCGAGCCGGCGCTGGGCGTCGCGCTGGCGGTGATCGGCCTGCTGCTCTTCTATCGCCACCGCGCCAACATCGGCCGGCTGCTGCGCGGCACCGAAAGCAAGATCGGCGGCAAGAAAAAACCGGGCTGACGCCCGGCGCGCTCCAGCCCGCCGGGGGCGGCCCTGGCCGCCCCCGCGCGTTTTCAGGCGATTTCCGCCAGATCCCAGCGCGGCTTCACCGTGAAGGCATGGGCGTCGGCATCGAGCACCGCGAGCCCGGCCTTCACGCGCTCGGCCGCGGCGAAGGCGATCATGGCGCCGTTGTCGGTGCACAGCGAAAGCGGCGGAAAATACGCACGCGCCTTGGTCGGCTCGAGCGCCGCCGCCAGCTTCGCGCGCAGCAGGCGGTTGGCGCCCACGCCGCCGGCCACCACCAGGCGCTTGAGCCCGGTCTGCTTCAGGGCGCGCACCGATTTGGCGCACAGCACGTCCACGATGGCGGCCTGCGTGGCCGCGGCGAGATCGGCGCGGGTCTGCTCGTCGATCGCGCCGTCCGGCGACGCCGCCCTGACGCGGGTCAGCACGGCCGTCTTCAGGCCGCTGAAGCTGAAATCCAGATCGCCGCTGTGCAGCATGGGGCGCGGCAGGTCGAAACGCGCGGCATCGCCCTGCTCGGCCAGCCGCGACAGGGCCGGCCCGCCCGGATAGCCCAGGCCCAGCAGCTTGGCGGACTTGTCGAAGGCCTCGCCGGCCGCGTCGTCCAGGGTTTCGCCCAGCAGCTCGTAACGGCCTACGCCGTCCACGCGCATGAGCTGCGTATGGCCGCCGGACACCAGCAGCGCCACGAACGGAAACTCGGGGCGCGGATCGGCCAGCATGGGCGAGAGCAGATGCCCCTCCAGGTGATGGATGCCGATGGCCGGCAGGCGGCGCGACCAGGCCAACGCCTGCGCCACGCTGGCGCCCACCAGCAGCGCCCCGGCCAGGCCGGGGCCGGCGGTATAGGCCACGGCGTCGACGTCGGACAGGGCGAGCCCCGCTTCCTGCAGCACCTGGCGCGTGAGCGGCACCACGCGGCGGATATGGTCGCGCGAGGCGAGCTCGGGCACCACGCCGCCGTATTCCTGGTGCATGGCGATCTGGGTGTGCAACGCGTGGGCCAGCAGGCCCCGCTCGGTGCAGACGGCGGCCACGCCGGTTTCGTCGCACGAGCTTTCAAAGCCGAGAATGATCATGGCGGCAGAGTTTACAACTGATGCGAAAATACGCCGTTATTGCAACCGATGGGCGCGCCGCGCCCGCCACACCTTCGACACGCCTCTCAACACCCTGGGGACCAGAATGCTGGAGAAGCTATTCAAGCTGCGTGACCACGGCACGACCGCCAAGACGGAGATCATGGCCGGCCTGACGACATTCCTCACCATGTCGTACATCATATTCGTCAATCCGGACATCCTGTCCTCGACGGGCATGGACCGCTCGGCCGTGTTCGTCGCCACCTGCCTGGCGGCGGCGCTGGGTTCGCTGGTCATGGCGCTGATCGCCAACTGGCCCATCGGCATGGCGCCCGGCATGGGCCTGAACGCGTTCTTCGCCTTCACCGTGGTCAAGACCATGGGCTATACCTGGGAGCAGGCGCTGGGCGCGGTGTTCATCTCGGGCGTGATCTTCCTGGCGCTGACGTTTTCCGGCATCCGGGTCTGGCTGGTGAAGGGCATTCCGCATTCGCTGCGCAGCGCCATCGCCGCCGGCATCGGGCTCTTCCTGGCCATCATCGCGCTGGCCACCTCGGGCATCGTGGCCGCGCACCCGGTCACCAAGGTCACGCTGGGCGACCTGACCCAGCCCGGCCCGCTCTTCGCCATCCTGGGCTTTTTCATCATCGCCTCGCTGGACGCGCTGCGCGTGCGCGGCGCCATCCTGATCGGCATCCTGGCGGTAACGCTGCTGTCCATGGCGCTGGGCTACAACGAGTTCAAGGGCATCTTCTCGCCGCCGCCCAGCCTCGCACCCACCTTCTTCAAGCTGGACATCCTGGGCGCGCTGCACAGCGGCTTCGTGCACGTGATCCTGGTGTTCGTGCTGGTCGAGGTGTTCGATGCCACCGGCACGCTGGTGGGCGTGGCCAAGCGGGCCGGCCTCATGCCGGAGGACAAGCCCAACCGCCTCGGGCGCGCCCTGTTCGCCGACAGCACGGCCATCGTGGCCGGCTCCATGCTGGGCACCAGCAGCACCACGGCCTACGTGGAAAGCGCGTCCGGCGTGCAGGCCGGCGGCCGCACCGGCCTGACCGCGCTGGTGGTGGCCCTGCTCTTTCTGGCCGCCCTCTTCATCTCGCCGCTGGCGGGCGCCGTGCCGGGCTACGCCACCGCGCCCGCCCTGCTCTATGTGGCCGGCCTCATGATGCGCGAAATGATAGACATCGACTGGAACGACGTCACCGAAGCCACCCCGGCCGCGCTCACCGCGCTCATCATGCCGTTCACCTACTCCATCGCCAACGGCATCGCCTTCGGCTTCATCAGCTACGTGGTGCTCAAGACCGCCACGGGCAAGATCCGCCAGGTGCACGCGGCGACCTGGCTGGTGGCGGCGCTCTTCGTGGTGCGCTATGCCTTCTTTCCCGGCTGAGGCGGGCGCCGCCTCGCTATCGGCCCGATTGAACGCCGCTATCAACCCGGCGCTTCATAAGGTTGCTGGGCGCCGCGCCTGATTTCGCCGATACACTCCCTATATGCAAGCGTACAGGGAGTCTGTTTTGCGCATCATCCACCACCCGCTCTGCGCCGGGCGGGCCGGCGGCCGTTTCACGAGGAGGCACCGCTCATGAACGTCCTGGCCCGCACCCCGCTGTCCATTCTCGACCTCGCCCCCATCGTGCAGGGCGGCGACGCCGCCGCCGCGTTCCGCAACACGGTGGCGGTGGCGCAGGCTGCCGAGCGCCTGGGCTACAAGCGCTTCTGGCTGGCCGAGCACCACAACATCCCCGGCGTGGCCAGCAGCGCCACGGCCGTGCTGATCGGCCACGTGGCCTCGCAGACCCGCACGCTGCGCGTCGGTTCGGGCGGCGTCATGCTGCCCAATCACGCGCCCCTCATCATCGCCGAGCAGTTCGGCACGCTCGAATCCCTGTACCCCGGCCGCATCGACCTGGGGCTGGGCCGCGCGCCCGGCAGCGACGGCGCCACGCAGCATGCGCTGCGCCGCGACCCGCGCAGCGGCTTCGAGTTTCCGGCGCTGCTGGAAGAATTGCGGGGCTTCTTCGCCCCGGCCCGTCCCGGGCAGGCCGTGCGGGCGATTCCCGGCGCCGGCCTGGACATTCCCATCTGGCTGCTGGGCTCCAGCGATTTCAGCGCGCGCCTGGCCGCCGAGCTCGGCCTGCCGTTTTCCTTCGCGGGCCATTTCTCGCCCGAAGGCATGGCGGCCATGCGGCTCTACCGCCACCTGTTCAAGCCTTCCGACACGCTGCAAAAGCCCTACGCCATGATTGGCGTGCCCGTGGTGGCGGCCGACACGGACGCGCGCGCAGAACGCCTGGGCACCACGCAGCAGCTGAAGTTCCTGAACATGGTGCGCGGCAACCGCCAACCCCTGCAGCCGCCCGTGGATTCCATGGACGGCCTCTGGAGCGACTGGGAGCGCGAAGCCGTGCGCCAGCGGCTGGCCGCCGCCATCGTGGGCGGGCCCGACACTGTCAAGCACAAGCTGGAAGCGCTCATCGCCGAAACCCAGGCGGACGAAGTAATGATCGTGTCCGACTTCTACGACATCGAAGACCGCCTGCGGTCGTTCGAGATCGTCGCCTCGCTCAGGCAAGGCGCGGGCGTGTCCACCCAGACCGCCTGACGGCCGCCAACCATTTGCGAAGCGGGCGCCGCCCGCTCTACTATGAAACCTATCGTCCTGCCTGCCGCGCGGGCGTGCCCGGGCCCCGCCCGCCTCTTACCCCTTCCCGCCCCCCGTTTTATGCCGCACCGCGGCAAGGAACCGAAATGAGCATTGTTGAACTCACCAAAGACAGCTTCCAGGACGCCATCACGCCCGACGGCACGCTTATCGTGGACTTCTGGGCGCCTTGGTGCGGCCCGTGCCGCGGCTTCGCGCCGGTTTTCGAGCAGGCCGCGGCCGAGCATCCCGACGTCACGTTCGCCAAGGTGAACACCGACGTGGAACAGGAACTGGCCGGCGCCCTGGGCATCCGCTCCATTCCCACTCTCATGGTGTTCCGCGAAAAAGTGCTGCTGTTCTCGCAACCGGGCGCCCTCTCGGCCGGCCAGCTCAACGAGCTGCTCACCAAGGTCAAGGAAGTGGACATGAAGCAGGTCCACGAGGAAATCGCCGCCGCCCAGGACGGCAAGGACAACTGACCTCAGGGGCGGCACGCCCGCTGCGCGCGCCCGCTGCGCACGCCCACGCACGCCCGTTAAGCGCGTCCGCTACACGCGTCCGTTACACGCGTCCGTTACACGCGTCCGTTACGC
Source organism: Achromobacter sp. Marseille-Q4962 (assembly GCF_943737005.1). Lineage (GTDB taxonomy): Bacteria > Pseudomonadota > Gammaproteobacteria > Burkholderiales > Burkholderiaceae_B > Achromobacter. The sequence continues at coordinate 13,235 of NZ_CALSFU010000029.1, forward strand.
CAGCACTTCCCAGGCGGAGCGGCCGCGCGTGATGTTGGCCAGCGTGGATTCCAGTTCGCCGATGGCGCCGCGCGGCGCGGTAAAGCGCAGCGTGACGCCATCGGCGCCGAATTCCTCGTGCACCACGGCGGCGCCTGCCTGCGCCAGGCGCGACTTGACCAGCGGCAGCTCCGCATAACCGCAAGCGCACGACACGGTCGCCAGGTCCACGATTTCCACGCGCTCGCCCAGCCGCAGGCAATTGGCGGCGCAGCCGCCATAGGCGCGCACCAGCCCGCCCGCGCCCAGCTTCACGCCCCCGAACCAGCGCACCACCAGCACCGCCACGCGGTCCATGCCCTGCCCTTCGATGGCTTGCAGGATGGGCCGCCCCGCCGTGCCGCCCGGCTCGCCGTCGTCATTGAAGCGGTATTCCTGGCCGATGCGGTACGCCCAGCAGTTGTGGGTGGCGTCGGGCACGCTGTGCGCCGCGAAGAAACGCATCGCCTCGTCCACGCCGGCCACCGGAGCGGCATGGGCGAGGAAACGGCTTTTCTTGATGTCTTCGTGGTGGGAACAGGGCGCGGCCAGGGTGTGCGTCATAGCCGCGCATTGTAAACAGCGGGCGGCCGTTCAGCCGTGACAGTCGGGCACTTCCTGGTCCAGGTAGACGTCGAAGGCCACGTCCCTCGCCCACTTGGCCGCCATTTCTTTCCAGGCGCCGTCGCGGCCCCATTGCCGCATGCGCGCCTGCAGCCACTGCCGGCTGGCTTCGTCGCCTTCGGGCAGCAGCCATTGCCGCTCGCGCCTGGCGCCCTCGGCGGCCAGCGTGGCGGAGAATTTCTTCCATTCGGGAAAGCGCATCAGCGGCTCCCAGACCGCGTCGTCCACCAGGCCGAGGTCGCAGGCGCCTTCACGCACGGCCACCAGCGCGTCGGACGGTACGCGGTAGCGCCGCACCTGCGCGCCCCAGGACTCGGCCAGCTCGCCCGCCGCGCGCGCGGCTTCGGCCACGCAGGCCGTGCGCCCGCGCGCGTCGGCGCCTCGGCGCATGGCCGTGTCGCTGCGGATCACCGCTTTGGGCCGGGTGGCATAGCCGCTGGGCACCACGGCCACGCCCGCCGCCGATGGCGTGCCTTGCCCGCCATCGGCCAGCACCACGTCGGCCTGTCCGGCCGCCAGCGCCGCCGCGGCCTCGCCGGCTCCGACCTGGCGCAATTGCACGGCCACGCCCAGTTCTTTGGCCAGCCGCTCGGCGGCCGGCAGGTCCAGCCCCTCGGGCGTGCGCACTTTGGCCCCCGCCACCGGAGGCGGCGCCAGATAGGGCACGCCCACCACCAGGGTGCCACGCTGCCTTGCGGCGGCGAACGCGCCGGCGCCGTCCTGCGCGCCGCCGGCCCACTGCGGCAGGCAGGCGATGACCGCCAGCCCCAGCGCGCCGGCGAGGGCGGCGCGGGCGCGCGGCGGCAGACGCGGAAACGCGGCCATGGCGATGCGCGTCCTTCAGACGTATTGGTAGCGCAGCAGCCGGTGCTTGAGGTTCTCAAGCACGAACTGGTCGATGAGCGCGGCCAGCACGGCAATGACGAGGATGTTGGCCATGACGCCCGTCATGTCGGCGATTTCGCCCGAATACGCCAGCGAGCGGCCCAGGCCCTTGCCGAAGCCGATCAGCATTTCGGCCGAGATCAGCGCGCGCCAGGCGTTGCCGAAGGCAAGCTGGGCGCCGGTGATGAGCTCGGGCATGACGGCCGGCAGATACACGCGGCGCACCAGCGCCCAGGGCGAGGCGCCCATGACGCGGGCGGCCGACACGTGCACGCGCTGCACCGACTCGGTGGCGTTCATGACGCTGAGCGCGGCCGGGAAGAACGCGGCCAGCGCCACCACCACGACGATGGGCGTATTGCCGAAACCCATGACGATGAGAAACAGCGGCACCCAGGCGATGGACGGGATGGACTGCAGGATGACGATGGCGCTGCGCAGCACTTCACGGAAGAAGAACAGCACCGCCGCCACCAATCCGAAGCCGATGCCGGCAGCCAGCGCCAGGCCATAGCCCGCGCCCAGCCGGCCCAGCGTGCCCAGCAGGCTCTGGTGAAAGGAGGATTTGCCGATTTCCTCGGCCAGTCGCCCGATCACGGCGGGCACGCCCGGCATCAGGAAGTCGGGCAAGGCCAGCGAAGCAGCCTGCCAAAGGGCCAGAATGAATAATACGCCCAGCACGCCCGCAAGATGCTTGCGGGCGCCGGTGACTCGGGTGGAGGTGCTCAAAGCTTGCGCGCCTCTTGCCAGGACAGGTCGACGATGGAAGACACGTCATACGGCTTGCCGTCGCGGGTCTTGAGCGACCCCTGGGCCTGCAGGATGTCGGCGATTTCCTGCATGCGCTTGGTGTCCTTGTCGGTCAGCTTGGGGGTGAACACCTGCGTGCGGATGGCCTCGGCGATCACGGTTTCGCGGGGCAGTTCGCCGCGCTTGAGCGTCTTGAGGGTGGGCTCGGCAATGAAGTACGAGGCGATGAGCTTGGATGCCTGCTCCGGCTGCTTCTGCAGCAGCGCGATGGCTTCGTTCTGCGCGTCCAGCGCCTTCCACACCGCGTCCTTGCGCTTGGAGAGCGTCTCGCCCGAGGTGATGACCACCATGCACGGGAAGGGCCAGGCCTGGCCCACTTCGTAGATCTGCTTGACCGGCGCCACCAGCTGCGCGATGCGGTCGTAGGGCTCGAACAGGAAGGCCGCGTCCACGCGCTTGCCCACCAGCGACTGCACCGCCACGGCCGGGCTCACGCCCATGATGTTGACGTCGTCGGCGGAGAGCCTGCCCTGCTTGAGCACCACGCCCTTGAGCACCACGTCGGCCGTGCTGCCCTCGGCCTGCGAGGCCAGGGTCTTGCCCTTCAGGCCAGCGATGTCCTGGATGCCGGAATCATCGCGCACCACGAGGGAGTGGTAACCCTGCTGCGCGCCGCCCACGACCTTGAGGTCGGCGCCCTTGGACGCCCACGCCACGGCGTTGGTGAAGCCCAGCACGCCGATGTCGAGCTGCCCGCCCACGATGGCCTTGATGAGGTCGGTGCCCGACTTGAATTCAACCAGCTCCGTATCGAGCCCGGCCTTTTTGTAGAAGCCGCCCTCCTGCGCCACGATGGCCTGCGCGTCGTCCATGACACGCAGGTAGCCCACGCGGAATTTCTCGGCGGCCATGGCGGGCGCCGCGGCGAGGACGGCCGCGGCCAGCGGCAGGGACAGCCATTGCTTCAGTTTCATCGAAAGCTCCAGAAGATGCATGCGGGGCGCGCCGCGCCCCTCGAATCGGAAATGGAATACGGTTGCGCGGCGGCGTCAGGCCGCCAGCGCGAGGTCGGCAGGCTGGCCGCCGCCCACGTCGATGCCCAGCAGCCGCAGGATCTCGCGCTTTTCCTCGGCCAGACCCGACAAGTCGTGCGTTTTCTCGCGGTGCGCCAGATTGAATTCGCGCAGCACCCGCGCCGGACGCGGGCTGAACACCACGATGCGGTCGGCCAGGAATAACGCCTCGTCCACGTCGTGGGTCACCAGCAGCACGGTGGGCTTTTCCTGGGCGATGAGCTGGCGCAGCACGTCCTGCAGGGCCAGCCGCGTGAGCGCGTCCAGCGCGCCGAAGGGTTCGTCCATGAGCAGCGTCTGAGGCTGGGCCACGAAAGCGCGGGCCAGCGCGGCGCGCTGGCGCATGCCGCCCGACACCTGATGAGGGTAGTAATCCTCGAAACCGGACAGGCCGACGCGGGCCAGCCATTCGCGCGCCGCTTCGCGGGCGCGCGCTTTGGGCGTCTTCTGAAACTCCAGCGCCAGCGCAACGTTGTCGCGCAGCGTGAGCCAGGGATAGAGCGCATGCTCCTGGAACACCAGGGTGCGGCTGGGATCGGGGCCCTGCACCGGCTTGCCGTCGGCCAGGATGCGCCCCTGCGTGGGCTTTTCCAGCCCCGCCGCCAGGTGCAACAGCGTCGATTTGCCGCAACCCGAGGGCCCGACGAGTGCCACCAGCTCTCCGGTGGAGAACTGGCTGGAGAAACCGTCGACGACCGGAAGGTCGCCGAAACGCTTGTGGACGCTGTCGAAAGTCAGATTCATGAACGGATTGCCGGCGTGCGTGGGGAACGGGCCTAATCTAACAATTCGTTATATGAATCCCAACGATAAATATCGAATGTCTTAACTGCTACTGGTAATAAAGAAAAAAGCGGCCCGCAGGCCGCCTGCTCTCTTCCCGGGAGACGCGCCTCAACCGTCGATGCCGCGCGAAGCCAGGTAGTCTTCGTAGCCGCCGCGGTAATCGACGATCTCGCCGGACGGCAGAATCTCGATGACGCGGGTGGCCAGGCCGGAGACGAATTCGCGGTCGTGCGAGACGAAGATCAGCGTGCCTTGGTACTTCTCGAGCGCGAACTGCAGCGACTCGATGGATTCCATGTCGAGGTGGTTGGTGGGCTCGTCCAGCAGCAGCACGTTGTGGCGGCCCAGCATCAGGCGGCCGAAGGTCATGCGGTTCTTTTCGCCGCCCGACAGCACCTTGGGCGCCTTGGGCAGGTCGTCGGCCGAAAACAGCAGGCGGCCCAGCACGGACCGGATGGACTGGTCGTCGTCGCCCGGCTGGCGGTGTTCGCTCATCCAGTCGAGCAGGTTGATGTCGGTCTGCTGGAAGTCGTCGGAAACGTCCTGCGCCATGTAGCCCAGGTCGGCATTGTCGGACCACTTGACCGAGCCGGAATCCGGAGCCAGGTCATTGGCCAGCAGCCGCAGCAAGGTGGTCTTGCCCACGCCGTTCGCGCCGATGATGGCGATTTTCTCGCCCGCATCCACCATGGCCGAGAAATCGCGGATGACCGGGGCGTCGTACGACTTGGAGAGGTTCTCCACCGTAACCGCCAGGCGGTGCATGACCTTGTTCTGCTCGAAGCGGATGTAGGGGTTCTGCCGCGACGAGGGCTTGACCTCCACCTGCTCGGCCTTGATGCGGTCGATCTGCTTCAGGCGCGAGGTGGCCTGGCGCGATTTGGACTTGTTGGCCGCGAAGCGGCGCACGAAGTCCTGCAGCTCGGCCACCCGCTCCTTGGCCTTGGCGTTGTTGGCCACCAGCCGCTCGCGGGCCTGGGTGGAGGCCAGCATGTAGTCGTCGTAGTTGCCGGGGTAGATGCGGATCTCGCCGTAGTCCACGTCGGCCATGTGCGTGCACACCTGGTTCAGGAAGTGGCGGTCGTGGCTGATGATGATCATCGTGCTCTGGTAGCTGTTGAGCACGTTTTCCAGCCAGCGGATGGTGTTGATGTCCAGGTTGTTGGTGGGCTCGTCCAGCAGCAGCACGTCCGGATTGGAAAACAGCGCCTGCGCCAGCAGCACGCGCAGCTTCCAGCCCGGGGCGATCTCGCGCATGGGCAGGTTGTGCTGGTCCACGGCGATTTCCAGGCCCAGCAGCAGCTCGCCGGCGCGCGCCTCGGCCGTGTAGCCGTCGTACTCGGCGAACCTGGCCTCCAGGTCGGCCGCGCGCATGTAGTCGTCTTCGGTGGCCTCGGGGTTGGCGTAGATGGCGTCGCGCTCGGACATCGCGGCCCACATCTCGGTGTGGCCCATCATGACCACGTCCAGCACGCGCACGTCTTCGTAGGCGAACTGGTCCTGGCGCAGCTTGCCCAGCCGCACGCCGGGCTCCAGCGACACGTTGCCCGCCGTGGGCTCGAGGTCGCCGCCGATGATCTTCATGAACGTCGACTTGCCGGACCCGTTGGCCCCGATCAGCCCGTAGCGGTTGCCTTCTCCGAACTTGACGCTGACGTTCTCGAAAAGCGGCTTGGGACCGAACTGGATGGTGAGATTGGCGGTGGATATCACGGTGTGTTGTATGCGGGAGCGTAAGAGTGTTGCGGCGCGGGCGCGGCCGGGCCGGCGCGGCCGGAAAGCGCCGGGGGAAACCCGATAGTGTACCAAGCCGGCCGGAATGCCCGGTCCCGCGCCCGGATGCCCGCGCCCGGATGTCGCCTCGCGCGGGGCCGGCGCGTGCGCCGCGCTAGTGCGTGTGCTCGTCGATCACCAGATGCGCCATGCCCGGCTCGGTGGCCAGGCCCACTTTCTGGCCCACGGGCAGCGTGGCCTTGGTGGGCACGTGGCCATAGGGCAGCCCGGTCACGATGGGCACCTTGACGGTCTTGCGCAGCCAGTCCACCACGGCGGGCAGGTCATAGCCCTGGTCGTGCGGGGCGAGGCGGTAGTCGGAGAAACGGCCCAGCAGAATGGCTTTCTGCCGCTGCAGGACGCCGGCCTGCCAGAGCTGGATCAGCATGCGCTCCACGCGGTAGGGATGCTCGGCCACGTCTTCGAGGAACAGGATGCCGCCGCGCACCTTGGGCATGTAGGGCGTGCCCAGCAGGGAGGCCACCATGGCAAGGTTGCCGCCCCAGAGAATGCCGCGGCAGTCGACGGGGTCGGCGTCCTGCGTTTCGAAACTGAGGATTTCGAGTTCGCCGCGCATGATCTCGCCGAACAGCGCTTCGGTGAGGTCGTCCACTTTCCTGCCGCCGAAATCGGCCACGGCGGTGGCGCCCGAGTAGCTCACGGCGCCGGTCTGCGCCAGCAGGGCGAGGTTGAAGGCGGTGAAGTCGCTCATGCCGACGAAACGCTTGCCGCTGTCGGCCATGGCCTTCCAGTCGATGGCGTGCAGCAGCCGGCCCAGCCCATAGCCGCCGCGCGTGGCCATGACGATGGGCAGCTTCTGCTTGACGGCCCGCGCGAGGCTGGCCAGGCGCTGGGCGTCCGTGCCGGCGAAGCGCTGGTGCCGGGCCAGCGCGGTGCGGTCCAGCGCGGTCTTGAACCCCTGGGCCTGCAGGCGTTCGCGCGCCAGCGCGACGGTGGCGGGGTCGCGCACGGCCGAAGACGGCGAAATCAGGTAGATGCCCCGCGCGCCGGGACGCGGCTGGGCGTGGCCGTGATCATGGTCGTGATCGTGGTGATCGTGGCCGCAGTCCGCGCCGCATTCGGGGCCGTGCGCGGAAGCGGGATGGCTGCGGCGCGCCGCGGCGCGCTTGGAAGTCGTCATGCCTGGGGTTCCTTGCGACGGCGTTCGCGGAAGAAGCCGCGCAGCAATTCGCCGCAAGGCTCGGCCAGCACGCCGCCGGTGACTGAAGTGTGATGATTGAGCCGCGACACCGCGCCCACGTCGAGCACGCTGCCGCAGGCGCCGGTCTTGGGATCGTGCGCGCCGAACACCACGCGCGCCAGCCGCGCGTGCAACATGGCGCCGATGCACATGACGCAGGGCTCCAGCGTGACGTACACGCTGATGCCGGGCAGGCGGTAGTTTTCGAGCGCGCGCGCGGCCTGGCGCAGGGCCACGATCTCGGCGTGGGCCGTGGGGTCGTGGTCGAGGATGGTGCGGTTAAAGCCCTCTCCCAGCACTTCGCCCCGCGCCGACACCACCACCGCGCCGACCGGCACCTCGCCGACGGCGCAGGCCCGGCGCGCCTGGTCCAGCGCCAGCTCCATGTAGCGGGCGTCCTGGGCGGTCCAGGGCGCGGGCGGCTCGAGCAGCGCCTCAGCCACGGTACACCCGCGACTTCAGCGCGATGCGGCCGGCCAGGCTGGTGACGGCCTCTTCCAGCCACTGGTACAGCTCGGCGTTTTCGTCGTAGCGCGCCTGGTTGAGATTGGACACCCGCCCTTCTTCGATGAAGCCCCAGGCCCGGCTGCGCTTGTCGCGATGCTTGGGATCCCAGACCCCGAACGCGAAGCCGCCGGCGCGGCGGATGAGCGAAAAGCAGGGAATGTCGGTGTAGCCGTCGCCCACGAACACCATCTGGTCGAAGGGCACGCGCAGCCGGTCTTCGGGCACCTTGCGGTTCACCTCGAAGGGCTTGTTGCGGAACTCCGGCCCGATGATGCCTTTCTGGATGTGGAACAGGTAGCGCGTCTTGTCGGTGAAGCTCACCACCCGGCGCGGGAAGCTGATGCCGCCGTCCTCGCCGTAGATGAATTCGGAAGCCCAGATCTCGGTGAACTCGTGCGCGATGGGCGTGTGCCGCACCACGTCGCCGATGCCGCTGGAGATCAGGTAGAACTCGAGCTGCACCTTGGGATGCTCGGCGCGCACGGCCGCGCGCAGGCGCTGGAACAGCGTGGTCACGCCGTCGTGCAGCTCCAGCCTGGCGCCCCAATCCCGCAGCCGCTGCCGGGTGATGAGCCCGTGCGTGCCGGCCCGCGAGAGCTGGATCATCTGGTACAGGTACGCGGGCACCGGATCCCAGTCGTGTTTCGAGAGCAGCGGGTCGACCCGTTCTTTCCAGAACGAGGCCGTGTCCACGCCCATGCTCTCGAGAAAGCCGGAGGTGCTGTCCGCGGCCAGCGTATCGTCGAAATCGAAAATCAGGGCGATGACGTCGGACATGAATATGCGGGAATGAGGGCGACAGCCGCCATTTTGCCTGAATGCGGCGGCGGCCGCGCGCCCTGCTCCCCGCCCCGCGCGCCGGCGGCGCGGCCCGCGTCGGGCCTTCAGCGCGGCTGCGATCCCATGGGCTGCGCGCCCATGCCGCCCTGCGAGGACGGAGGCAGGGGCTGCGAACCCGGCGTGCCGGCCGGCACCTGGATGACGGTTTCGCGCAGCACGCCGCCGCCCTGCACGCTGCCGCGCACCGTGGTGGGCGAGGTCATCTGCGTCATGCAGTCCTGCTGCGAGCCGGCGGGCAGGCGCTGGCAGCGCTCCATCATGTTCTGCTGGTATTGCCCCGAGTCGGCGTCCTTCAGGTGATTGCGCAGCGCCTCCTGGCGCGCCGCGCCCGCCTCGCGCAGGCAGGCCGCCCGCTCCTGGCCGGTGGCGCCGCTCTTGCAGTTCTTCACGTCCTGTTCGTACTGGGCCTGGATGCCCGCGCGCCCGATGGCGTCGGCGGCGTGGGCCGCGCCCGCGGCCAGGACGAGTCCGGCCGCGCAGAGCGCGGCGGCCAGGTGTTGGCGATGGATGCGAAGTCCGTTCATGGTCACCTCCTAAAAGGATTGAACACGACGGCCGGTTTCCCGCGCCGTCTTCCGAAATCAACTATCCCACGATGCCACGGCGGCGGCGTATCTTCCGACGTGTATTCGTAAGCCAAAGTATCCGCCCATTTCCGCCGCCGCCCCGCGACACTTTGCCGCAGCCCGGCCGCCGCCCGCGCAAAAAAGGGGCTGGATCATCCCTTTTTGCCGGGCGCGGCGCAGACGCCCGCCGGTGCAGCTTGTTACGGCTTGGCGCTCACCGGGCATCGCGTTCGGCGTCGGCCTGGCTGATGCGGCTGCGGTACGTGGCCGCCCGCATCAGCAGCATGGCGGTGACCGGCGAAGACACGATGAGCAGCAGCGTGATGATGACCTCGTGGAACACCGGGCGGGAAGCCAGCGCCGAAAACACCAGGATGGACGCGCCCAGCACGCAGCCGCAGCCCAGGGTGTTGCCCAGCGTGGGCGCGTGGATGCGCGCCTGGAACGTGCGGAACCGCAGCAGCCCGGCCGAGCCGGTGAGCGCGAGCAGCCCGCCCATCACCAGGAGTATGGAGGCGGGTATGCCCGCCCACAAGGGAATCGGCGTGTCGATCATGGTTCGATGACCTCCCCGCGCAGCAGGAAACGCGCCATGGCCGTGGAACCCACGAAACCGAACAGCGCGATCAGCAGCGCGATGTCGAAATAGACGGACGTGCCCGAGCGGATGCCGAACACCAGCATGGTCAGCATGCCGTTGATGTAGAGCGCGTCCAGCGCCAGCACGCGGTCCTGCGCCGTGGGGCCGCGCAGCAGCCGCGCGGCGGCCAGCACCATGCCCAGGGCGAAGCACAGCAGGGCGAAGGAAGCGGCCCAATACAGTACGGTATTCATTCGAAAATCTCCTTGAGCGGACGCTCGTAGCGCTGCTGCACCAGCCGCACCCAGTATTCCTCGTTCTGCAGGTCGAGCACGTGCAGCTTGAGCCGGTGGTCTTCGGTGAGATCCACCCACACCGTGCCCGGCGTGTAGGTGACGATGCAGGCCAGCATGGCCAGCCCGTGCGGGTCGCGCAGCGTGAGCGGAATCATGATGAACCCGGGCGAGAAGTCGTTGGGCCGGGGGTTCAGGATGAGCCGCGCCACGGCCAGGTTCGACTTGATGATGTCCAGGGTGACATGCAGGAACAGCGGCACCGCCTTCCAGAGACGGTGCGGGCGCGCCTTGAGCGGCCGCAGCCGCGACGCGGCCCAGGTGAACCAGAGCGCCAGCGCGATGCCCAGCGCGATCTGCCCGGCCGACAGGCTTTGGTTGAGCACCAGCCACAGGACGAACAGGAAAACGGGCAGGAACAGGAAATAGAGTCGGCGCATCAGCTTCCTCCCTGCATGCCGCGCACGGTCTGCGCCGCCATGACGGCGTCGATATAGGTGCGGGGCTGGTCCAGCGAGCGGGCGGCGTCGTCGAGGTAGGCCGACACCGGGCCGGCCCCCGCGGCCAGGGCCACGCACAGGAGGATGAGGACCGCCACCGGCCCGGCCTCGATCACGCGCAGCCGCGGCGTGCCGCGTTCGTCGCTCGCCCAGAACACGCGGATGCCGGCGCGGCCCAGCCCGATCAGCCCGGCCAGCCCCGAGGCCAGCACCGCCGCCACCAGGATCCACGCGTCGATGGGCGGCGCCGATTCGTTGGCGGCCGACACCGCCGCCGACAGCAGCGAGAACTTGGCCACGAAGCCCGACAGCGGCGGCAGGCCCGTGGCGAGCAGCGCGCAGGATACGAAGGCCAGGCCCAGGAAGGCCATGGCGGCCGGAATCGCCACGCCCACCACGTCGTCGGAGCGGTTGGCCGAGGCCGGGTCGTCCAGGTCGAACGCGTCCAGCGTCACGGCGAGCACGTTGGCGCCGAAGCTGCGGGTGCGCTCGATCATCTCGGCGAGCAGGAAGAACGCGCCCGTGGTGAGCACGGAACTGATGAGGTAGAAGAGCGCGGGCCCGGTCAGCGTGACGCCCGGCATGCCCAGCGCCGTCAGCAGCGTGCCCGCCGACATGATGACGCAATAGCTCACGAGCTTCTCGAGCTGCTGGCTGGCCAGCAGCCCCAGGCCGCCGAAGAGCAGCGTGGCCAGTCCGGCGGCGAACATCCAGTCGAGGCTGAACGCGGCCGGCGCGCCGGTGGGCAGCAGCAGCGAGCCGATGCGCAACAGCGCATAGATGCCCACCTTGGTCATGATGGAGAACATGGCGGCCACCGGCGCGCCGGCCGAGCCGTAGCCCTTGACGAGCCAGAAGTTCAGCGGCCACGCGCCCGCCTTCACCAGGAACGCCACGCCCAGGATGGCCGCGCCAGCCTCGAACAGCATGCGGTCGCCGCCGGTGAGCTCGCCCGCGCGCAGCGCCAGGTCGGCCAGGTTGAGCGTGCCCGTCACGCCGTAGATGAGCGCAATGCTGATGAGCAGCAGAAACGAGGCCACCAGGTTGACGGCGATGTATTGCAGCCCGGCGCTCACCCGCGCCATGCCCGAGCCGTGCAGCAGCAGGCCGTAGGACGCCGCCAGCAGCACCTCGAAGAACACGAAGAGATTGAACAGGTCGCCCGTGAGGAAGGCGCCGTTCAGGCCCATGAGCAGGAACTGGAACAGCGAATGGAAGTGCACGCCGGCGCGGTCCCAGCGGGCGAGCGCGTACACCAGCGTAGCCAGGCCCAGCACCGCGTTGAGCGTGAGCATCACGGCGGCCAGCCGGTCGACCACCAGCACGATGCCGAAGGGCGCGGGCCAGTCGCCCACCAGGTAGACGCCCACGCCCGTGGGCCAGGGGCCGGCCGCGCCGGCGCCGGCGGCCGCCAGCAGCGCAAGGGCCGCCGCCAACTGGGCCAGCGCCGCGACCGTGGAGATGGCGCCGCGCGCGTAGCGGCTGGTGTCGGACAGCAGCAGCATGACCGCGCCGGCGGCCAGCGGAATGACGATGGGGAGGACGGGAAGATGATGCAGCAGGAAACTCAAGATTCGGACTCCCGTCCGTCGACGTGGTCGGTGCCCGTCAGGCCGCGCGAGGCGAGCAGGACGACCAGGAACAACGCCGTCGTGGCGAAGCCGATGACGATGGCGGTGAGCACCAGCGCCTGCGGCAGCGGATCGGCATACCAGGAAGGATCATGGGCGGCGGCCGGGTCCACCACGGGCGGGCGGCCGGAGGCCAGCCGGCCCATGCCGAAGATGAAGAGGTTCACCGCGTAGGAAACCAGCGACAGCCCCATGATGAACTGGAACGTGCGCGGCCGCAGCAGCAGCCACACTCCCGAGCCGGCCAGCACGCCGATTGCGAGGGCGTAGACCCATTCCATCAGGCTTCTCCCGTTTGTTGTTGGACGGCCGGGACGTGGCTTTCCGCCGCGGCCTTGCGCTGCGCGCGCAGCGACTGGTGAGCCAGCGCCACCAGCACCAGCACCGTGGCCCCCACCACCAGCATGTACACGCCCAGGTCGAAGACGAGCACGCTGGACACGTGGACATGGCCCACCAGCGGCAACGCCACGTCCCAGGCCAGCGCGCTCAGGAACGGCTTGTAGGCAAACCAGGCGGCCACCGCCGCGCCGCCCGCCAGGATGAGGCCCGTGCCGATCCAGTTCTGGGGGTTGAGGCGGCTGCGCGACTCCACCCAGTACACCCCGCCCGCCATGTATTGCAGGATGACCGAGGTGGCGAAGATCAGGCCGCCCACGAAGCCGCCGCCGGGCTGGTTGTGCCCGCGCAGCAGGAAGTACACGGAAATCAGCGCGGCGGTGGGCAGCAGCAGGCGCACCAGCACGGCCGGCACCATCATGGAGGCGTCGCGCGGCACCGGGGCCTTGATGTCGGGGGGCTCGCGCACGCCGCCGTCCTGGTCGAGTTGCTGGCGCGGCAGGTCGGCGCTCTCCGGCGCGGGGCGGAACCGGCGCAGCAGCGCATAGACCGTGAGCGCCACGATGCCCAGCACGGTGATTTCGCCGAAGGTATCGAAGCCGCGGAAATCCACCAGGATCACGTTGACCACGTTGGTGCCGCCGCCGTCGGGCAGCGCGCGTTCGACGAAAAACGAGGAAATCGTGCCCGCCTGGGGACGGGACAGCACCGCATAGGCCAGCCCCGCCATGCCGGCGCCCGCGGCGATGGCCACGGCCAGGTCGCGCAGGCGCCGGCTGCGCGCGCGCAGCGTGGCCTTGCCCGGCTCGTCGTCTTCGATGCGGCGCGGCAGCCAGCGCAGTCCCAGCAGCAGCAGCACCAGCGTCACGACTTCCACCGAGAGCTGCGTGAGCGCCAGGTCGGGCGCCGAGAACCAGACGAAGGTCAGGCAGGTGACCAGGCCCGCGGCGCCGGCCAGCGCCAGCGACGCCAGCCGGTGGTATTTCGCCTGGTACGCCGCGGCTACGGCGCTCGTGCCGCCCACCACCCAGAGCAGCAGGAACACGGGGTCTACCGTCTGCGGCAGCCCTCCTCCCTCGAACCAGCCGCCCGCGCGCAACGGCAGCCAGGCCACGAACAGCGTGCCCAGCACGATGAGCAGCATCTGCACCTGCAGGCGCGAGGTGGCCAGCCGGCGCAGCAGCCAGGACGCCGCCACGCTGGAGCCGTCGAGCAGGGCCTCGAAGCTGCGGCGGCCGTCCAGCCGGTAGATGAAGGGCACGCGCCCGGGGTTGGCCTGCTGGTGGGCGCGCAGGGCGAGATAGATGACGACGCCGGCGGTCATGGCGACCACGCTCATGATGAGCGGCAGGTTGATGCCGTGCCAGACCGCCAGGCTGTATTCGGGCATGTCGGCGCCCAGGATGCTGCGGGCCGCCGTGGCCAGGAACGGGCCCACCGTCAGGCCCGGCAAAATGCCCACGACCAGGCACATGAACACCAGCAGCGCGCTGGGAAACAGCATCCAGCGCGGCGGCTCGTGCGGCGCGCGCGGCAGGTCGGTGGCCGGCGGCCCGAAGAAGACCTGCAGGATGAAGCGCAGCGAATACGCCACGCTGAAGGCCCCCGCCACCGTGGCCGCCAGCGGCAGGCCGGTGCGGGTGAGCCAGTCGCCGCTCACGAAGGTGGTTTCGGCGAAGAACATTTCCTTGGAAATGAAGCCGTTGAGCAGCGGCACGCCCGCCATGGACGCGGCCGCCACCATGGCGAGCGCCGCCGTGATGGGCATGGCCTTGTGCAGGCCGGAAAGCCGCGTGAGGTCGCGCGTGCCCGTTTCGTGGTCCACGATGCCCGCGGCCATGAAGAGCGAGGCCTTGAACGTGGCGTGGTTCACCATGTGGAAAATGGCCGCCACCAGGGCCAGGGAGCTGTTCAGCCCGAGCAGCAGCGTAATCAGCCCCAGGTGGCTGATGGTGGAATAGGCCAGCACCCCTTTCATGTCCTGCTGGAAGATGGCGGCGTAGGCGCCCAGCACCAGCGTGACCAGCCCCGCCCCGCCGATGATCCAGAACCACTCGTCGGTGCCGGACAGCACCGGCCAGAACCGCGCCAGCAGGAACACGCCCGCCTTCACCATGGTGGCCGAGTGCAGGTAGGCCGACACGGGCGTGGGCGCGGCCATGGCGTTGGGCAGCCAGAAATGGAAGGGAAACTGCGCGCTCTTGGTGAGCGCGCCCAACCCCAGCAGGACCAGCACGGCCGGATACCAGGGGTCGGCGCGCACCAGGTCGCCGGCGGCCAGGACGCGGTCCAGGTCGTAGCTGCCCACGATGTGGCCCAGGATGAGCACGCCGGCCAGCAGGCACAGCCCGCCCGCGCCCGTGACCGTCAGCGCCATGCGGGCGCCGCGCCGCGCGTCCAGGCGGTGGTGCCAGTACGCGATCAGCATGAAGGAGGCCAGGCTGGTCATTTCCCAGAACATGACGAGCTGGATGAGGTTGCCCGAAAGCACCACGCCCAGCATGGCGGCCATGAACGCCTGGAAAAAAGAGAAGAAGCGCGGCACCGGGTCTTCCGGCGACATGTAGTAGCGCGCGTACAGCACGATGAGCGCGCCCATTCCCGACACGATGAGGGCGAACAGCCAGGCGAAACCGTCCATGCGCAGGGTGAACTGCAGGCCGAGGGCGGGCGCCCAGGGCATGTCGGCCCGGATGACCTTTCCGTGGGAGATGTCGGGATACAGGCTGATGACCAGCAGCGCACAGGCCAGGGCGATGATGCCGGCCAGCCACGCTTCGGCGTTGCGGGCATTGGACGGCAGCAACGCGGCGCACAGGCTGCCGGCGAAAGGCAGAGCGAGTATCAGGATCAGCGACATGGCGTTCCGAGTGTGTCCGGGCCCCCCTTCCGCGGCCCGGGACAGCGGAAGACGAAACAGCCGGGGAGGTGAAAACGGACGGAACCCTCAACCGGAGCGTCGCTGCACGGCACGCGGCCCGCTCGGGGCCTCACCTACGCCATTGAAGGCGTGGACGGAAACATGCGCAACAGTTTTCTTGCAAGACCCGGCCGGGAATCTCACCCGGAAAAATATCAGATTCTTGTAAGTTATGCAGGAATTTGTGCGCGTACCGGGCCGATCGCAGCATGATCGCTGCGCAATCGTTGCGCAGCCGCCAGCCCGCGCTGCGGGTTCCTCCGCATATCGGACTGTGACATTTTTGTGTGCAATTGCGCCCACGAAGCGCGCAGAAGCCGGATGCGGCCCTGTTCCGCGCTTCGGGGCGCAATGTGTCCCGATTTTGGACACAGGCGCCTCCCGATAAAGAACCGACGATTCCGGAGAAGACACTTGAACCTGCTGACCCATGCCAAGGCCGCCCTGGCCGCCGCCATTGCCGGGCTCTGCCTGGCGGCTCCCGCCCAGGCCGCGGACGCCTACCCGAACAAACCCATCCGGCTCATCGTGCCCTTTGCGGCGGGCGGCACCACCGATATCGTGGCCCGCATCGTGGCCGAGGGCCTGACCCGCGAGCTGGGCCAGCCGGTCGTGGTGGAGAACCGGGGCGGCGGCGGCGGCTCGATCGGCGCGGACGCGCTGGTGCGTTCGGCGCCCGACGGCTACACCCTGGGCGTGGCCACCGTCAGCACCATGGCGACGAACCCGGCCACCAACCCCAACAACCCCTACGACCCCATCAAGGATTTCACGCCCATCACCAACCTGGTCAACGTGCCCAACGTGCTGACCGTGAACCCGAAGGTGCCGGCCAAGACGCTGGCCGAATTCATCACCCTGCTCAAGAGCAACCCCGGCAAGTACAGCTACGCCTCCTCGGGCACCGGCGGCATCAGCCACCTGGACGGCGAGCTCTTCAAGTCGCTGACCAACACCGACATGGTGCACGTGCCCTACCGCGGCTCGGGCCCGGCGCTCAACGACACGATCGCCGGCCAGGTGAATGCCCAGTTCGACAACCTGCCCTCCTCGCTGCCCCACATCCAGGCCGGCAAGCTGCGCGCCCTGGCCGTGGCCGCGCCCAAGCGCCTGCCTTCGCTGCCCGACGTGCCCAACTTCGCCGAGGCCGGCCTGCCGCAGATGGACAACATGGCCTGGTACGGCCTGGTCGCCCCGGCCGGCACGCCCAAGGCCGTGGTTGACCGCGTGCACGACGCCGCCGTCAAGGCCCTGAAGGATCCCAAGATCGCGCAGCGCCTGGCCGACGGCGGCGCGCTGGTCGACGGCAACACGCCGGCCGAGTACGCCGCGCAGATCAAGCGCGAGCTGGAACTGCGCCAGCGCATCGCCAAGGAACGCAACATCAAGCTCACCAACTGAGGCAGCGGCGGCGCGCCGGGGCAAGCCCCGGCGCGCCCGGCCCGCTTGACGGAAAACGCGCGGGTGGTAGCATCTGCGCCCGTGCGTTCCCTTCTTTTCTCCTTCCCCGCCGTTTCCGCCCAGGCCGTCCGCGCCTGGCGCGCCTTGCGCTGCACGCTGCTGAGCTCGCAGGAAGCGGCCGCGCGCTCGGCCTACGCCCGCTCCAAGCCCGGCTAATCGCCCGCCCCCTCCCCCTCTTTCCCGAATTGGCCGGCCCACGCGGCGCCGCGCGCACAGGCGCGCGCCTCCGCTCGCCGGGCCCTGCGCCCCGCCGCGTGGCCGGGCGCCGCGCCACGCCATCTTGCCGCCGCATCCGCCGCGGCGGTTCGCCATGCACCCGATTGCTTCGTACGCCATGCAACTCACCAAGAATTTCGTCAAAGCCAAGAACCCTTGCGCCGGAGGCTACAAATGGTTCCTGCGCGACCACAACGGCCAGGGCGACTACCAGGCCGTGCTCGACGCCCTGGTCGCCGACGGCCGCGTGGGCGACGCCTGCTGGCTGCTGGACCAGTTCGGCCCCACCGACGCGGTGCTCGAGCTGGACGAGCTCGACGCCACGGCGCTGGTGTTCGCCGGCGCGATCCAGGTGCGCCGGGGCGTCAGCGTGGACACGATCGTGCGCGCGGGGCGCGGCATCTCGGCCGGCGGCGGCATCCGCGCCGGCGAGTCCATCATTGCCGGCGAGAATATCGCGTCGGGCGCGCAGATCGCCAGCGCGGGCAACCTGCGCGCGGGCGGCGACATCGCCGCCGAATGGGGCATCGAAACCGGCGCGCGCCTGGACTGCGCGGGCAACGTGCGCGCCAAATGGGACATCTGCGCGGGCCAGGACCTGGCCGTGGTCGGCCATTTGCAGGCGGGCCAGGACATCGCATCGCAAGGCGCGCTGAGCGCCGGCCAGGGCATCAAGGCCGGCGGCGATATCCGCGCCGGCAAAGACATCCATGCCGCCTGCGGCATCCAGGCCGCAGGCGGCATCCGCGCCGGCGGCCATCTGCAGGCCGGCTGGGGCCTGATCGCCGGCGCGGACATCGTGGCCGAAGGCTCGATCCGCGCGGGCGAAGGCGTGCACGCCGGCGGCGACATCGAAGCCGGCGCCGGCCACGGCGTTTATGCCGGGCTGTCCGTGCGCCTGGACGCCTGGGCCGTCTGCGCCCGCGTCCTCGCCCGCCGCCGGCCCGCGCAACTGGTCAGCGGCCACTGGGCCGGCGAGGACGCCTAAAACCGGCCCTCGCGCCGCGGGCCGGCGTTGAACACCAGCAGCAGGCCGCCCAGGATGGCAGCCATGCCCGCCAGGCTGAGCCCCGACATGCGGTTGCCGAACACCAGGTAGTCCAGCGCCGCCGTGCCGACCGGCACGAGGTAGAACAGGCTGGTGACGTTGACCAGGTTGCCGGTCTGGATCATGCGGTAAAAGAGCAGTGTCGCGCCCACCGAAATCACCCAGGCCATCCAGATCAGCGGCACCAGGAACTCCCAGCTCCAGCGCACCTGCATGGGCTGGAACGGCACGCAAGCCAGGCAGGCCAGCAGACCGACCACGTATTGCAGCGGCAGCACGTCCATGGGCGGCTGCCCCAGCCGTTTCTGCAGCATGGCGCCGCCCGTCATGCAGAGCAGCGCCGCCAGCGCGCAGGCCATGCCGGCCGGCGAGAAGCGCGCCAGCACGATGCCTTGCAGCATGACCAGCGCCAGCCCGCCCATCGCGAGCAACAGTCCGGCCAGCCTTTGCGCCGGAAAGCGCCGCTCGGTCAGCGCCAGCGTCAGGATGGGCTGCGCGCCCAGCAGCGTGGCGAGCACGCCGGGCGTGATGCCGCGATCCAGGGCCAGCAGGTAGAAGATGGTGTAGCCCCCGATCAGCGTAAGCCCGGTCGCGGCCGCGAGGCCGCGCGAGCCCGGCGCCGGCAGCCAGCGCCGGCGCCGCAGGCCGAGCAGGGCCAGCAGCGCCAGCGCGAGCACGAAGCGCCAGAGCAGGAACGCGAAAGCGGAGGCGTGCGCGAGCCCCCATTTGGCGAAGATCGCGCCGCCGCTCCAGAGCAGCACGAAAAGCGCGGTGGAGCCGTATGCGGCCCACCTGCCTTGATTTGCAGACATGAGTTCACCTGTCATTCGTAGGAATCGAACCCCCTTCCTCCGGCGAGCCGTGCCGGCCCGCGCGGCGCGCACGCGCGGCGTCAGCCGCCGCGGGCGGATGCCGGGCGAAAAAACGGAAAGGAAGGGACTAAAGCGGGATCAGCCGAGGACGACGGCCGCCGGCGGCGACACCGGGGACAGGGGCCGGCCCATTGGGGGCTGGCCCATTGGGGGCTGCCCCATGACGGGCCGGCTCGTCGTGGCCGGAGCCGCCGCGGCGCGGGGCGCGACAGGAGAGACTCGGAAAAGAACGCGCACGCGCGAACCGGCCGCGCGCGGGGCGCGGAGCGGAAAAGCGGATGCAAGGGCGCAAGCCATGGGCGTGAACGTTCCGGAGAGAAGCACAGCAGGCGCAAAGCCTAATGCACGGCGCGCGCCGCCGTCAAGCCTGCCTCGTCGGCCGCGCCGCATTGCGCCGTACCGCGCCACGCTCAGGCGCCCAGCGCGCGCTGCGGCACGCCCAGGTCGCGCCACGCTTCGCCGTGGCAGGTGAACATCAGGATCTGGTGGCGCGTGGCGGCGTCGAACAGCGCCCGCTTCATGAAATCGCGCCGCGCGTCGTCGGTATGGACCAGCGCGTCATCCAGCACCAGCAGGGTCGGCCGGCCGGCTTCGCGCAACAGATCCGCGTACGCGAACCGCGCCAGCAGGCCGAGCTGTTCGCGGGTGCCGAAGCTGAGCGCTTCCAGCGGGTCTTCGCCCTGGCCGCGCGCCAGCGCCGCGGGCAGCAGCGCGTCGTCCAGCCGCAGCCGCGCCTGGGGCATGAGCAGGTCCAGATAATGCCCCAGGCGGCGCGCCAGCGGGGCCTGCAGGCGCTGGGTGGCTTCGCGCCGCTGCTGCCCCAGCAGCTCGTGCAGCAGGTCCAGCGCGCGGGCGCGCCGCGCCAGCTCGTCGCGGCGGCGCGCCAGGCGTTCGCAGGCAGCCTCGGCTTCGGACAGCCGCTCGCCCAGTCCCTGGGCGCCGGCCTGTTCCAGCTTGCCCTGCAATTGCAGGATCTCCTCGTGGCGGCGGTGCTGCGCCTCGCGCTCGATGGCGGCGGATTTCTCGTAGCGCGCCGCGTCCTGCTCGGCCAGGTCGGGCCGATGGCCGGCCAGCGCGGCCTGCGCCTCCTGTACGCGCCGCGCCAGGGCGTCGTGGCGGCTGCGCGCCTCGGCCAACTGCCCGCCGCGCTCGCGCCGAAGTTGCGCGCGGACAGACGATTCGAACTCCGCCTGCCGGGCGCCGGCCTGCACGCGCAGCACCTGCGCGCGCGCCGCGTCGGCGTCGGCGGCGCGCTGCGCGGCCACGAAAGCGTGGCTGGCCTGCTCCAGCGCGGCCTCGGCGGCGCGCAGCGCCTCGCGAGCTTCGGCGAGATCCTGCTGCCCGCCCTCGCCGGCCTCGTGTCCGGCCGGCGGCAGGCGGGCCAGCCGCTCAAGCAATTGTCCGCGCCGCGCCAGGGCCTCGTCGCGCTGCTCGCGCAGCGCGTCCACGCCCTGGGGCGCATGAATGGCCAGCATCTTGCGCACGCCTTCCTGCTCGCGCGCCAATGCGGCGCAGCGCGCATGGCGCGCCTCGGCCTCGGCGGCGTCCGCCGCGCCCAGCCGCGCCAGCAGCCCGTCGCGCGCGGCGCGCGCCGCTTCCAGGTCGCGGCCGAGCGCCGGCAGATCCTCGCCGCCCGGCTCGATGCGCAGGCGCCCGAACCCGGGCAGCTCCAGTTCAGCCGCGCCGGTCAGCAGCACGTCGCCCGACCCGTCCAGCGGCGCGCCGTCCAGCCGCGCCTGCCGGCCCGGCTCCAGCGCGTAGCGCAGCCGCGTGGCCGCCGCCTGCTGGCGCAGCGCCAGATCGGCCAGTTCGCGCTCGCGGGCGCGCAGCGCCTGCATGTCCGCCTCGGCGATCCCGATGCGCGCCTGCTCGGCCTTCAGCCGCGCGCCCTGTTCGATGAGCGCCATGGCCTCGCGCACGGCGGCCTCCAGGCGCACGGCCTCGCGTTCCAGCGGCTGGCGCTGCGCCTCCAGCTCGCGGCGCTCGGCCTGCGACCGCGCCTGGCGCTCGCGGCGGCGGGCCGTCTCGGCCGCCGCCGCCCGCGCGTCGCGCGCCTGCTGCGCCGCCGCCAGGGCCTGCCGCGAAGACTCGGCCCGCCGCGCGGCCTGGTCGAGTTCGGCCTGGGCGGCGCGCAGCGCCGCCTCGTCCTGCTGGTCGCGCGCCACCTGCTCCTGCAGCAGCGCCAGGTGCCGCGCCGCCTGCGACTGCTCGCGCCGCAGGACTTCCAGCGATTCGCGTTCGCGCGCCAGGGCCGCGAGCCGCGCGCGCGCCTCGGCCGCGCGCGCCTCGAAACCTTTCCACGGCTCTTCGGCCTGGGCCCGCGCGTGGGCCTCGCGCAGCGCGGCCAGCCGGTCCACGTCGGCATCGAGCTGAGCCTGGGCGCGGGCGCATTCGTCACGCTCTGCCAGCGCGGCGGCCAGGGCTTCCTCCGCCTCTTTGTAGGGCCCCTTGGGGCGGCCGTTGCGCGCGTCCAGCAGCGCCCCACGTTCGGCTGCGACCCGGTCGTGCAGACGGTCGCCGTCGCCGCCGGCCAGTTCGCCGGTCAGTTCCGTGAGGGCCTGGCGCAGGTGCGTTTCGGCGCGGCGCGCGGCGGCCTGGATGTCCTGCCCTTCGCCTTGCTGGATCCACAGCAGGCCGGGCACGCCCGCCAGCTCGGGCTTGCTCTGGCCGCGCGCCGGCAGCTCGAAGCCCAGCAGCGCGGCCAGCGCGTTCTCGGCTTCCTCGCCTTCGAGGCGCCGCGCGCCGCCGTCGATCAGCAGTTCGCAGCGCGGGCGGGCGAGGAAGTGTTTTTTCAGCGCGTATTCGTGGCCGCCGTGAGAGAAAGACAGTTCCACCGTGGGACGCGCGCCGGACTCGCCGCGCGGCGCCAGGTCGGACACCGTGCGCGTGCCGTGGCGCTCCAGGAAAGCCGCGCGCAGGGCGGCCGCCACCGTGCTCTTGCCGGCCTCGTTCGGCCCCACGAACAGGTTCAGGCCCGCGTCCAGGCCGTCCAGCACCAGGGGATCGCGGAACTTGCGGAATTCCGCCAGCGCGATGCGGGCGAGCTTCATTGCGCGCTCCCGTTGGCCAGTTCGCGCTGATAGCGCAGCAGCAGCCGCAGGGCCTCGGCGGCCTCTTCCGGCTGCGCGCCCTCGGCCTGCATGGCCTGCAGGCGGGCCGCGACCTCGGCCACATAGCCTTGCGCGCCCAGCGCGGCCAGGTCGGCCTGGTCGGGTTCGAGCTGCAGCCCCGACCAGTCGGCGAGCAACGCGCGCGCCTGCGCCGCGGCTCGCGCCACGGCCTGCCGCAAGGCTTCCCAGTCGCGTTCGTTGAGGTGGCCGCGCACGTCCAGCCTGAGCACGTCGTCGCCGCGCAGCCCGTCCAGCCGCGCGGCCAGGGCCTCGACGTCGCTGGACACGCCCAGCGTCTCGATCCAGGCCGACCACCGGTAGCGTCCCACCGCCACGCGCTCGACTTCGGGACCGGCGCCCGGCCCGGCGATACGCACATCCAGCACGTAGCCGGGCTCGTTGCCGCGGAAGCGGTCGGGCTCCGGCGTGCCGGCATACCAGGTGCGGGCATCGACCGCCAGGCAGCCGTGCCAGTCGCCCAGCGCCAGGTAATCGAGCCGCGCCCGGGCGGCGCGGTCCGGCGCGATGGGATTGGCGGCGTCGGCGGATTCGGGCAGGCGGCCGGCCACGCTGCCGTGCGCCAGCCCCACGCGCACCCGGCCGGGCGCGCTGTCCATGAGATCGAAAACCTGGGTCACGTCGTCGTGCGTGTGGCGCTGCCTGAGCGGCGCGGCCAGCACCGCCAGGCCGGCGCCGGGCAGGTCCACCACCTGCGCCGCCATGGGCGCGTGGACGTTGGCCGGGATGCAGCCCAGGCGCCGGGCGCGGCTCCAGACGCTCTCGGCCAGGGCCGCGTCGTGGTTGCCGGCGATCATGACCCAGGGCCCGGCATAGGCCGACAGCGCCGCGAACAGGCGGCGCACGGTGCGGTCGGACACGGCCTGCGTGTCGAACACGTCGCCCGCCACCAGCACCGCGTCCACGCGGCGTTCGGCGGCCAGGGCGGCGATGCGCGCCACGGTTTCCAGCCGCGCCTCGGCCAGCAGGGCGGCGTCTTCGGTTTCGAATTGCCCGTACTGGCGCCCGATCTGCCAGTCGGCGGTATGCAGGAAATGAGTCATGGGGCGGATTTTGGCACAAGCCCCCGCCTCTTCGCGGCCGGGCCGCGCAGGCGGCCCGGCGCCGCGCGCCCCGGGAATCAGGCGCTCTTGCCGTCCAGCACCAGCGGCTGGCTCACGCGGCCGCGGCGCTCGTAGCGGGACAGGTCCAGCCCATCGGTGTGGATGGCCGGGCGCTTGCCCATGACCAGGTCGGCCACCAGCTTGCCCGAGCCGCAGGCCATGGTCCAGCCCAGCGTGCCGTGGCCGGTGTTCAGGTAGAGGTTGCCGTAGCGGGTGGCCCCCACGATGGGCGTGCTGTCGGGCGTCATGGGGCGCAGGCCGGTCCAGAACTCGGCCGCCGGCAGGTCGCCGCAGCCGGGGAACAGGTCGTTCACCACGAGCTCCAGGGTCTTGCGGCGCGCATCCTTCAGGCGCAGGTCGAAACCGGAAAGCTCGGCCATGCCGCCCACGCGGATGCGGCGGTCGAACCGCGTGACGGCGACCTTGTAGGTTTCGTCGAGCACGGTGGAAACCGGCGCGGCGGATTCGTCTGTCATGGGAATGGTGAGCGAATAGCCCTTGACCGGGTAGACGGGCAGGTCCAGGCCCAGAGGCGCGAGAAAGCGCCGCGTATAGCTGCCGAAGGCGGCAACGTAGCGGTCCGCCGTGAGCGTCTGGCCGCCGACCCGCACGCCGCTGATCTGCCCGCCGGCGGCGGCCAGCGCCTCGACCTGCTGGCCGTAGCGGAATTCCACGCCCAGCCCGGCCGCCAGTTCGGCCAGGCGCACGGTGAAGAGGCGGCAATCGCCGGTTTCGTCGTTGGGCAGGCGCAGGCCGCCCGACAGCTTGTGCGCGGCGCGCGCCAGCGCGGGCTCGGCCGTGACCAGACGGTTGCGGTCCAGCAGTTCGTACGGCACGCCCACCTCTTCGAGCACAGCGATGTCGCGGCGCGCCGCTTCCATCTGCGCTTCGGTGCGGAAAAGCTGCAGCGTGCCGCGCGCGCGTTCCTCGTAGTGGATGCCGGCGGCGGCGCGCAGCTCGCGCAGGCAGTCGCGGCTGTATTCGGCCAGGCGCAGCATGCGCTCTTTGTTGACGGCGTAGCGGTCGGCCGAGCAATTGGCCAGCATGGCCGCCATCCAGCGCCATTGATACAGCGTGCCGTCGGGGCGGATGGCCAGCGGCGCGTGTTTCTGGAACATCCACTTCAGGGCCTTGAGCGGAATGCCCGGGGCGGCCCAGGGCGTCGAATAGCCGGGCGAGACCTGGCCGGCATTGCCGTAGCTGGTTTCGAGGGCGGAACCGGGCTGCCGCTCCAGCACCGTGACCTTGGCGCCCAGCCGCGCCAGGTAATAAGCGGTGGTGGTGCCTATGACGCCGCTGCCAAGGACGATGACGTGCATGATTCTTTCCCGTGTTTGGATTCGAGCCGTAATTTCGGTAGTCTATGAGCCGCATTGCAGTGAAAGTCACTGAAAATTCATATTGGGCAGTGGTTTTTCCCGCCAAGCCGGTTTTTTTCCTTTTTCGATAGTGAAAATGCGCGACCTCGACCGTATCGACCTGAAAATGCTGGATATTCTTCAACGCGAGGGCCGCATTTCCGTCACGGAACTGGCCGAGCGGGTCAACCTGTCGGCCACCCCTTGCTCGGACCGCCTCAAGCGCATGGAACGAGAGGGCGTGATCACCGGCTATCACGCGCGCGTCAATCCGGCGGCGCTGGGCAAGAACCTGCTGGTGTTCCTGGAGATCAAGCTGTCGGCCAAATCCGGCGACGTGTTCGACAAGGTCAAGAAAGAGCTGATGTACGTGCCCGAGGTCATGGAATGCCACCTGGTGTCCGGCGATTTCGACTACCTGGTGAAGGCGCGCCTGACCGAAATGAACGAATACCGCCGCCTGCTGGGCGAAATCCTCAAGCGCCTGCCCGCTTCGGCCGAGTCGCGCAGCTACGTGGTCATGGAGGAAATCAAGGAAACCCTGTTCCTGCCGGTGGACCGCTAGGACGTGGCGCCGGGACAGCGCCCGGCCCGCGCCATGCGGCATGCTTGCGCGGTTTGTTACCGGCCGGCGCGGCCGCGGCTGGTATGCTGGCGGCCCCCGGACGCACGCGACGTCATCCGACCCTTATTCTTATGACCCGTCTTTACAAATACTTTTTCCGCGGCCTCATCACGGTGCTGCCGCTGGCCCTGACCCTCTACCTGCTGTACATCTTCCTGGCCTGGACCGAGGCGGTGGCGCTGACGTTCCTGCGCCCCTTCATCGGCGGGTTCTACATTCCGGGCATGGGGCTGGCGCTGGGCGTGCTGGGCATTCTGCTCATCGGCTACCTGGTTTCCAAGGAGCGCGTGCAGCGCGTCCTGCTGCTGCTGGAAATGCCGTTCACCAACCTGCCCGTGGTCAAGAGCATTTATTCCTCGCTCAAGAGCTTCGCCGACTATTTCTCGCCCTCGTCCAAGGCCACGGCCCAGCAGGTGGTGATCCTGCGCATGCCCGGCCAGCAGCTGGAGCTGGTGGGGCTGGTCACCCGCCGCAATCTCGACGACCTGCCCGAGGGCTTCACGCCGGGCGAGCGCGTGGCCGTCTACCTGCCCATGGGCTACATGATCGGCGGCTACACGGTGTTCGTGCCGCGCGAATGGGTGCACCCCATCCAGATGTCGGTGGAAGAAGCCATGCGCTCTTCGCTCATTGCCTGGATGGCGCGCGCCGAGAACGGCGGCCGCGCGCCCGCCGCGCCATCCGAACCCGCTCCCCCC
>NZ_CALSFU010000030.1 GCF_943737005.1 Achromobacter sp. Marseille-Q4962
CCGCCCCGGGATGGCCCGCCCCGCGAGCGGCTGTCGGGCGTGATCAGCGCCCGCCGGCTGGACCTGGGCCACTGGCTGGGCCAGGGCATGCCCGAGGCGGTGCTGAGCCTGCGCGGCGACCTGAGCGCCGACATCGAGGATTTCAGCCGCCTGCGGGCCGCGGCGGTGGACCTGCGTTTCGAGGACGGCGCGCGCTGGAACCGCCAGCCGCTGTCGGGCGCGTTCAAGGCCGCGCTGGACCGGGTAGAGGCTCCCGCCCCGGCCGGCGCGGCCGACCCGCTCGCCGGGCTCTGGATACACGGGCTGGACGCGGACCTCAAGCTCGGCCCCAACCGCGTGCGCGCCCAGGGCGAGCTGGGTCAGTCGCCGGGCGCGCTCAGCCTGGACGCGCAGGCGCCCCGGCTGGACGCCTTCTGGCCCGGCCTGCCCGGCGGCGCGGAACTCAGGGGCAAGCTGGAGGGCACGGTGCAGTCGCACCGCGCCGAATTGCGCGCGGGCTACACGCCGGCCAAGGCGCGGGCCGGCGTGCTGGGCGAGGCGCCGGCCCAGGTCGAGCTGGCCGTGGCCGGCGGCTGGGGGCTCGGGCCGCAGGGCGGACCCGGGGCCGGGCTGGCGGGCTGGCGCGGCACGTTTTCGCGCCTGAAAGCCGACTCCGCCGGCTTCACCGTGGCGCTGGACCGGCCGCTGGCCGTGTCGTACGCGCCCGACGCTGCCGCGCCCCAGTGGCAATGGCAGGCCGGCCAGACGGCGCTCAGCCTCACCCTGCCGCGCAAGGAGCGCATCTCGCTCGCGCACCAGGGCTCGCGCGGCGGCGGCAAGCGCTGGGAGACGGCCGGCGGCGCAGACAACCTGGTCATCACGGCCGCCATGGCCCGCCAGATCATCGCCGCCGTCGATCCCCAGGCCGCGGCGCGCCTGGACAGAGGCCCCAAGCGCGTGAACGCGATGGTGGCCGAGAACCAGCGGCGCATCGCGCTGGACGTGCTCTGGGACCTCAAGTTCGACGGCCGGCTGGCCGGGCGCGTGCGCATCGCGCGCCGCGACGGCGACCTGCTCATTCCCGGCGATCCGCCCATTCCGCTGGGCGTGCGCACCCTGGCCCTGGAGGTGCAGGCCACGCCCGCATCGGCCAGTTCGAGCCGGCTGGACGCCCGCCTGAACCTGGCCACCCGGAAAATGGGCGCGATCAACGGCACGGCCAGCGCGGTGCTGGCCGTGAACGCCGGCGGCGGCATGGCGCTCGATCCGCGCCAGCCGCTGCGGGCCGACATCGACGCCGACATCGCCGACCTGGCCTGGCTGGGGCTGTTCGTGGGCGACACCATGGAAATCGGGGGCACTCTCAAGGCCGACCTGAAGGCGCAGGGCACGCTGGCCGGAAAATGGTCGGCCACCGGCTCCGTCCGCGGCGAGAAACTGCGCGTGGTGCGCATCGACGATGGCGTGCGGCTCATCGACGGCACGCTGTCGGCGCGCCTGGACGGCGACTCGCTGGTGCTCGACAGCCTGCGCTTTCCCGCCTCGCTGCGCGTCATGCCGGCGGAATGGCGCACCAAGACCTGGATTACCGAAGATCCGGACGCCAAGAACGGTTACGTGGAAGCCAAGGGCCGCTGGAACCTCTTGCAGGGCGGCGGCAACGTGCGCGTGGTGCTGCACCGTTTTCCGGCTCTGCAGCGCTCGGACCGCTACGCCATGGTGTCGGGCACCGTCGAACTGACCGCCGTCATGCCGCGCCTGGACATCGTCGGCGACCTGAAGGCGGACGCCGGCTGGTTCAGCCTGGAGATCCTGCAGGGCGTGCCCTCGCTGGACGACGACGTGAAGGTGCACCATCCCGGCGACGAGCCCGCGGACGCGTCGCCGCCGCTGCAAACCAGCATGAACCTCAAGTTCGACATGGGGCCGCGTTTCTACATTACCGGCATGGGGCTGGACGCGGGCCTGATCGGCGCGATCCAGATCCAGATGCGCGACGGTCGCCTGACCGGCGTGGGCGCGCTGCACACGCGCGGCGGCGGCATCGAGGCCTATGGCCAGAAGCTGCGCCTGCGGCGCGGCACCCTGACGTTCCAGGGCAGGCTCGACAATCCGCTGCTGGACATCGAGGCCCTGCGCACCGGGGAACAGGTGGAGGCGGGCGTGAAAGTGGTGGGCACGGCCCAGCGGCCTCGCATCGACCTGGTGTCGTACCCCGACGTGAGCGACGTCGAAAAGCTTTCCTGGCTGCTGCTGGGGCGGGGCCCCGACGAAAGCGGCAGCGACGCGGCCCTGCTGGTGTCGGTGGGCACGGCGCTGCTGGGGGGCGGGCAGCCTTTCTATAAACAGTTCGGCCTGGACGACGTGAGCGTGCGCACCGGCGCCATCGGCAGCTCGGGCAGCATCCTGCCGGACCGCACCGTGGCCGGCGACGTGAACCGCGACAGCGACAGCGAGCTCGCCACCCAGTTCCTGGTGGCGAGCAAGTCTTTCGCCAATGGCATCACCCTGAGCGTGGAGCAGGCCCTGGCCGGCAGCGACACGGTGGGCCGGGCCAGCTACCGGCTGGCGCGGGGGCTGTCGCTGGATCTCAAGGGCGGTTCGGTCAACGGCATCGCCCTGGTGTACCGGACGTTCTTCGGCCAGTGATCCCGGGCGCGGCGGCGCGCTCGGGATAAAATGACGCCCATTCCCTACCAGGCACCCCCACCATGAGCATCAAGAGCGACCGCTGGATACGCAGCCAGGCCGAGGCCGGCATGATCGAACCCTACGAACCGGGGCAGGTCCGCACGGCCAATGGCGGGCGCATCGTCAGCTACGGCACCAGCAGCTACGGCTACGACGTGCGCTGCGCCGACGAATTCAAGATCTTCACCAACATCAATTCCACCATCGTCGATCCCAAGCAGTTCGACGAGAAGTCCTTCGTGGACTTCAAGGGCGATGTCTGCATCATTCCGCCCAACTCGTTCGCGCTCGCGCGCACGGTGGAGTATTTCCGCATTCCGCGCAGCGTGCTCACCATCTGCCTGGGCAAGAGCACCTACGCCCGCTGCGGCATCATCGTCAACGTGACGCCGCTGGAGCCTGAATGGGAAGGCCACGTCACGCTGGAATTCTCCAACACCACGCCGCTGCCGGCCAAGATCTACGCCGGCGAAGGCTGCGCGCAGATGCTGTTCCTGGAAAGCGACGAGGTCTGCGAAACCTCGTATGCCGATCGCGGCGGCAAGTACCAGGGCCAGCGCGGCGTCACGCTGCCCAGGACGTAGGCCCGCCCGCGAAGCGCGTGCGGCGCTTTCCCCGCTCGCGGGCGCGCTCAGGGGCGCGCCGGCTGTGCCGAACGCGGAGTCAGCGCGTTCCGGGCGGAGCGGGGCGGCAGTATTCGATATCCCATTCGCCTTCGCCGGTCTGGACGAAGCCGTGGCGCCGGTAGAAGCGGTTGGACGCGCTTTCCTTGAGCGCAGCCAGGCGCACCGGAAGGCGCCGGGCGTCGGCCTAGCGCAGCAGCTCGGCCAGCACGGCGCTGCCCAGCCCCTGTCCCTGGGCGGAGGGGCGCAGGTAGAAGTGGTCGAGCCGCAGGCCGTCGCCGTCGGGGCGCAGCGCATAGAAGCCCACGCGTTCGCCGCCGCTGACGATGTAGCGCGTGTGTTCGGGCCGGAAGGTGCTGCGCAGGCGGTCGCGCGCGCGCTGCGGGTCGAAGCGGCCCAGGTGTTCGAGGCTGGGCCGCATGGCTTCGATGCGCAGCGCCAGCAGCGCCTCGAAATCCGATTCCGACACCGGCTCGCAGGCGGGCGCGGCGGGCGCGAGCGCGTCATAGCCGCGTCCCAGGAATTGCAGGATGCAGATGCCGTGGCCGAAAGGGTCGCTCAGGTGCGCAATGCGTCCCCAGGCGTGCGAGACGGCCGGATCTTCCAGGATGGCGCCCGCCGCCACGGCGCGCGCCACCGCGGCGTCCGCGTCGTCCACCACCACGTCCAGGTGCACGGGGGTCCAGTGGCGGCGGTAGTCGCGCGTCTGGCCGGTGGCGCTCGCGGCCCGCGTGCCGGCTTTTTTCTCGAGCAGATACAGCGGCACCGCGGCGCCGTCCAGCTCGACGGCCGCCGGCCCCAGGCGGCGCGCGACGCGCAATCCGAAGGCGTCGCGGTAGAACGCGATGGCGCGGGCGAGATCGGGAACGTCGATGTTGACCAGGAGATTCATCTGCGCGCAAACAAGGGGTGGACGGGTGCCGGCCATGGTACCGGCTGCGCGGCCCGCGGGGAAGGCGGGCCGCCCTACGAGAGCGGCAGCGCCATCAGTTTCTCGTCGTAGTAGATGCCGTTGACGCACAGCCCTTCGCGCTCTTGGCCGTATTCGCGAAAGCCCAGGCTGGCGTAGAGCGCCAGCGCGGCCTGGTTGTGCGCCGTGACGCTGAGCTGCAATTGCCGTATGCCGCGCATGCCGCGCGCATGCGCGATGACGGCGAGCATGAGCGCCCGGCCCAGGCCCGCGCCGCGCCATCGGGGCGCCACGTACACGCTCCAGGCATGGGCCTTGTGGCGCATCTTGAGGCGCCGCTGGCGCGACACGCCGGCGATGCCGGCGAGCCCGTCCTCCAGGAAGGCGCCGAAGAGCGCGCCATCGTCGGGCGGCGCGATCCATGCGCGGATGTCTTCCAGTGTCAGCGTATGTTCCTCTTCGTAACTCGATCCGAAGGATTCGGGCGCCTCTGCGAGGGCGTCCAGGCGCAGACGGCGCAATGCCGCGGCATCCGCGGGCACGAGGCGGCGCACCTGGGCCGCGGGCCCGGATCCGGAGTGTTGGGAATCTGGCACGGAGTGTTGGGAATAGGAAACGGAATGGGCGATTCGGGACAGTATAGGCATACCCGCCATATAAAATGGTTCATCGCCGTTTGCGGTTTTCGCAAAGGAGACGCTGATGTTCGGTTTCCTCAAGATAAACCAGGAGGCAACGCGTGACGAAGTGCAGGCCGAGTTCGTCGAGCGCGTGACGGATGCCGCCGAGGACTTCGTGCGGGCCGCCGGTTCCACCGGCGCCGCGCTGGACTATTCCCTGGCCAGCGTGAGCGCCCTGGACGAAGCCCTGGAGGCCGCCCATCTCGGGACGCTCGCCCTCACTCCCATGCAGACCGTCGGGGCCGCCGCCTATTTGTACGAGGTGGCGCGCCGCGCCTATGGCGGCCTGTACGAGGTCTGCGACGACGAAGACCCCGTCGTGCTGGTGTGCGGAGAACCCGAAGCCGAAGTCTGCTTCTGCGCCATCGCCAAGGTCGAGCGCCGCATCCGCTATGGCGCCTCCGAAGCCATTCCTCCCTATTTCGAGCTGTTCCGCGCCGCCATGGAAGAGGGCCAGGCGCAGACCATCCGCTGAGCCGGACGGCGCGGCCGGGCTGTTCCCGCTCCAAAACCGCCCTACAATGCCGCCATTGCGCCGGGCCGGCCGGCGGATGCCGGCGCGGCCTGTCATCACGCGGCTTTCCACACGCAGTACACTCGCGTCCGCACCTCGCGTCCCACCCATCCGTTACGCGTCCCTTTCGCCTTACCCCCAGGAGCGCCCGCATGAAATTCCGCTTCCCCATTTTCATCATCGACGAGGACTACCGGTCCGAGAACGCGTCCGGCCTGGGCATCCGCGCCCTGGCCTCGGCGATCGAGGCCGAGGGGGTCGAGGTGATCGGGGTGACCAGCTACGGCGACCTGAGCTCCTTCGCCCAGCAGCAGAGCCGCGCCAGCGCCTTCATCCTGTCGATCGACGATGAAGAGTTCGACGTCGATTCGCCCGAGGATGTGGCCAGCGCCATCAAGAACCTGCGCGCCTTCATCGGCGAGCTGCGGTTCCGCAACGCCGACATTCCCATCTATCTGTACGGCGAGACGCGCACGTCCGAGCACATCCCGAACGACATCCTGCGCGAGCTGCACGGGTTCATCCACATGTTCGAGGACACGCCGGAGTTCGTGGCCCGCCACATCATCCGCGAAGCGCGCAGCTACGTGGACAGCCTGCCGCCGCCGTTCTTCCGCGAACTGGTCAAGTATGCCCAGGACGGCTCCTATTCGTGGCACTGCCCGGGCCATTCGGGCGGGGTGGCCTTTCTGAAGAGTCCGGTGGGCCAGATGTTCCACCAGTTCTTCGGCGAGAACATGCTGCGCGCCGACGTGTGCAACGCGGTGGACGAACTGGGCCAGTTGCTGGACCACACCGGGCCGGTGGCCGAATCCGAGCTGAACGCCGCGCGCATCTTCCATGCCGATCACTGCTTCTTCGTGACCAACGGCACGTCCACGTCCAACAAGGTGGTGTGGCACGCCAACGTGGCCGCGGGCGACGTGGTGGTGGTGGACCGCAATTGCCACAAGTCCATCCTGCACGCCATCACCATGACGGGCGCGATCCCGGTGTTCCTGCGCCCCACGCGCAACCACCTGGGCATCATCGGCCCGATCCCGCTCGAAGAGTTCCACCCCGACAGCATCCGCAAGAAGATCGAGGCCAACCCGTTCGCGCGTGAGGCGGTCAACAAAAAGCCGCGCATCCTCACGCTGACGCAGAGCACCTACGACGGCGTGATCTACAACGTGGAGATGATCAAGCAGCAGCTGGGCAGCTACGTGGACACGCTGCATTTCGACGAGGCGTGGCTGCCCCACGCGTCGTTCCACGAGTTCTACCGCGACATGCACGCCATCGGGCAGGACCGTCCGCGCAGCAAGGACGCGATGGTCTTCGCCACGCACTCCACCCACAAGCTGCTGGCCGGCATTTCGCAGGCCTCGCAGATCATCGTGCAGGAATCCGAGACCCGCAAGCTGGACCGCAACGTGTTCAACGAGGCCTATCTCATGCACACGTCCACCTCGCCGCAGTACGCCATCATCGCCTCCTGCGACGTGGCCGCGGCCATGATGGAGCCGCCGGGCGGCACCGCGCTGGTGGAAGAAAGCATCCGCGAGGCCATGGACTTCCGCCGCGCCATGCGCAAGGTGGAGTCCGAGTTCGGCAAGAACGACTGGTGGTTCAAGGTGTGGGGCCCCAACCGCCTGGTGTCCGAAGGCATCGGCAACCGCGACGAGTGGATCCTGGAGTCCAACGACCACTGGCACGGCTTCGGCGACCTGGCCGAAGGCTTCAACATGCTGGACCCCATCAAGGCCACCGTCATCACCCCGGGCCTGGACATGTCGGGCAGCTTCGGCGAGACGGGCATCCCCGCCGCGCTGGTGTCCAAATACCTCACCGAGCATGGCGTGGTGGTGGAAAAGACCGGCCTGTATTCGTTCTTCATCCTGTTCACCATCGGCATCACCAAGGGCCGCTGGAACACGCTGCTGACCGCGCTGCAGCAGTTCAAGGACGACTACGACCGCAACCAGCCGATGTGGCGCATCCTGCCGGAATTCTGCCGCGACCATCGCCGCTACGAGCGCATGGGGCTGCGCGACCTCTGCCAGGAAATCCACCAGGCCTACCGCGAGCGCGACGTGGCCCGCCTCACCACCGAGATGTACCTGAGCGACATGGTGCCGGCGCTCAAGCCGTCCGACGCCTTTGCACGCATGGCGCACCGCGAGGTGGAGCGCGTGGAGATCGACCAGCTCGAAGGCCGCGTCACGGGCGTGCTGCTCACGCCCTATCCGCCGGGCATTCCGCTGCTCATCCCGGGCGAGCGCTTCAACCGCACCATCGTGCAGTACCTGCAGTTCGCGCGCGAGTTCAACGAGCGCTTTCCGGGCTTCGAGACTTACATCCACGGCCTGGCCGAGGAAGTGGGGGCCGACGGGGCCAAGCGCTACTACGTCGATTGCCTGAAAGAAGAATAGGGCCCGGCGCGGTCCGGGAGTCCCGATGTTCGACGTAGCCGTACTCGGCGCCGGCGCCGCCGGCATGATGTGCGCGGCGGTCGCCGGCCAGCGCGGCCTGCGCGTGGCGCTGGTCGACCATGCGCAGCGCCTGGCCGAGAAGATCCGCATCTCCGGCGGCGGGCGCTGCAACTTCACCAACCTGGGCGCGGGCCCCGCCAATTTCCTGTCCGAGAACCCGAACTTCTGCCGCTCGGCGCTGGCGGGGTACACGCCGCAGGATTTCCTGGCGCTGCTGCGGCGCCACCGCATTTCCTGGCACGAAAAGCATCGGGGCCAGTTGTTCTGCGACGATTCCAGTGAATCCATCATCGAGATGCTGCGCGCCGAATGCGACGCGGGCGGCGTGCGCTGGCGCATGGGCTGTCCGGTGTCGGAAGTGGCGCGCGACGGGCAGGGCTTCGAGCTGCGCACCGCCCAGGGCGTGATCCGCGCGTCGCGGCTGGTCGTGGCCACGGGCGGCATGGCGATCCCGCAGTTGGGCGCCACCGACTTCGGCCTGAAGATCGCGCGCCAGTTCGGGCTGAAGGTTGTGGAGCCGCGTCCGGCGCTGGTGCCGCTCACCTTCGATCCGGCGCAGTGGCAGCCGCTGGCCGCGCTGGCTGGCGTGGCGCTGGAAGTGGGGCTGCGCACGGGGCAGGGCAAGGCGCGCGGCGAATTCCTCGAAGACCTGCTGTTCACGCACCGAGGGCTGTCGGGCCCGGCCATCCTGCAGATTTCCAGCTACTGGAAGCCGGGCGAGCCCATCGTGGTGGATCTGGCGCCGGGACGCGACCTGGCTGCCGAGCTGCTGGCCCTCAAGTCGGGCAACCGGCAGCAGCTGCACACCGTGCTGGCCGGCTTGTGGCCGCGCCGCCTGGCCGATGCCTGGCTGCACCTGGCCGAACGCGCCGGGCGGCCTGGCCTGGCCGCGCTGCGCATGGCCGATGCGCCCGACAAGACCCTGCGCGCCCTGGCGCAGGATATCCACCAGTGGAGCCTGGTGCCCAGCGGCACGGCCGGCTACAAGAAAGCCGAAGTCATGCGCGGCGGGGTGGACACGCGCGGGCTGGACCAGAAGACCATGCAGGCCAAGGCCTTGCCCGGCCTGTATTTCGTGGGCGAGGCGGTGGACGTGACGGGCTGGCTGGGCGGCTACAACTTCCAGTGGGCCTGGGCCTCCGGCGTGGCCTGCGGCCGCGCGCTATAGCCTGACGCGGGGCGCGGCCGCAGGCCACGCCAGCCGTGTGTTTGTGGATTGAAATAAAAATAACTATCATTTCCGTTTTTAATAAACTCGCCGGCCGCCTGGCGGCCAAGGAGATGCCGCATGCCCCAGCCGACACGGCGCCAACCGGATCCCGCCGCCGCCTCTTACAATGTCCTGGCCTTTCCGGCAGCGGCCCGCCGCCCTGACAGGGCGGGCGCCAGCCTATCCTGATCGCATCGGCAGTCGAAAGGAAAGCGGCACATGAACACATTCAGCCGTCATCGCCTGCGGCCCGCGGCCACCAGCGTGAGCGTCTGGACGCTGGCCGTCATGGTGGCCTGCCTGGCCCTGCACCAGTTGTGGGCGTACCTGGACGCGCGGGCCGGCCACGTGGCCGACGCCCTGCTGGGCGGCCTGGTAGCCGCGGGCGCCACCGCCGCCGGCACGGTGCCCATTCTTTTCGCCCGCACCATTCCCCAGAAAGCCCAGGACGCCATGTTCGGCTTCGGCGCCGGCGTCATGCTGGCCGCCAGCGCTTTTTCGCTGGTGGCGCCGGGCATCGACGCCGCCGAAACGCTGGGCTACGGCCGCTGGGGCGCCGGCATCCAGGTGGGCGCCGCCATCCTGCTGGGAGCCGCGGCGCTGCTTCTCATGGACCGCACGCTGCCGCACGAGCACTTCATCAAGGGCCGCGAAGGCTTGGAGGCGCACCGGCTGCGCCGCACCTGGCTCTTCGTTTTCGCCATCACGCTGCACAACCTGCCCGAAGGGCTGGCCATCGGCGTGGGCTACGCCGGCAACGATGCGCTGCGCGGCACCGCCCTGGCCACCGGCATCGCCATCCAGGACATTCCCGAAGGCCTGGTGGTGGCGGTGGCGCTGCTGGCCGCCGGCTACAACCGCGCATTCGCCGTGGCGCTGGGCATCCTGTCGGGCCTGGTGGAGCCGGTGGGCGCCGTGCTGGGGGCGGCCATCGTGGGCTGGTCCGAGATCCTGCTGCCATGGGGCCTGGGCTTCGCGGCCGGCGCCATGCTCTTCGTCATCAGCCACGAGATCATTCCCGAATCGCACCGCAAGGGACACGAGGTCTACGCCACCGGCGGGTTGATGCTGGGCTTCGTGCTCATGATGCTGCTGGACACGGCGCTGGGCTAGGACGCCCGTTCCGTCCCCGGACCGCAGCGCCGGCGGCTTCCCGGCGGCGGGGATTTCGATGTATGCTTGCGCGGCTGTCACGCATGTTGCGGGAGAGAGCGGCCAGGCACTGCCGGCCGCCGCCGAAGGCGCAATTCGCCCGGAATCGCTCAGGTAACCCATACCGCCCATGCTTGCCACGTCCCGTCCTGCGGCTGCCGGCTCGTTCCGTCTGGCGCGGCCCGGCGCGGACCCGGCAAAACAGCGCTCTGGAGAGACCTGGCGCCGCCCCTGAAGAGACTGGCGTGCCGCCCAGGCGCCGAAGGTGCAAACCCGCCACGCGGGGCAACTCTCAGGCAAAAGGACAGAGGGGCGGAAGATCCGGCCGTTGCAGAGGCGCTTTCCGCAGCTCCAACGGCGTTCCGTAACCCTGGCACCGCCGCCGCTCCGGAGTCCCGCGCATGTCCGCAACCCTCAAACGCACCCCCCTGGCCGAAGAACATGTCGCGCTGGGCGCCCGCATGGTCGATTTCGGAGGCTGGGACATGCCCCTGGCCTACGGCTCGCAGATCGAGGAGCACCACGCCGTGCGCCAGGACGCCGGCATGTTCGACGTCTCGCACATGCTCAACGCCGACGTCGCCGGCCCCGATGCCCGCGCTTTCCTGCAGCGCCTGGTGGCCAACGACGTGGCCAAGCTCACGGTGCCGGGCAAGGCCCTCTACAGCTGCATGCTGAATCCGCAGGGCGGCGTCATCGACGACCTCATCATCTATTTCTTCGCCGCCGACCAATGGCGCGTGGTGGTCAATGCCGGCACCGCCGACAAGGACATGGCCTGGATGCGGCGCGTGGCCAGCGCCGGCAAGTTCGACGTCACCATCACGCCGCGCCGCGATCTCGCCATGGTGGCGGTGCAGGGCCCCAATGCCCGCGCCAAGGTGTGGGCCGCGCGCCCGGCCTGGCAGGCCGCCACCGAGGGCCTGACGCCCTTCGTGGCCGCTCAGGTGGCCGACGACACGCTGGTGGCCCGCACCGGCTACACCGGCGAGGACGGCTTCGAGATCGTGCTGCCTGCCGCCCAGGCCGTGGCGCTCTGGCGCGACCTGGCGGCCCAGGGCGTGCGCCCCTGCGGCCTGGGCGCGCGCGACACGCTGCGCCTGGAGGCCGGCATGAATCTGTACGGCCAGGACATGGACGAACTTACCCAGCCCGATCAGGCCGGGCTGAGCTGGACCGTATCGCTCAAGGACGCCGCGCGCCGCTTCATCGGCCGCGACGCGCTCGAGCAGTGCTCCACGCCCGCCGCGTTCCTGGGCCTGAAGCTGCTGGAGCGCGGCGTCATGCGCGCCCACATGGCGGTGCGCACCCAATCGGGCATGGGCGAACTTACCAGCGGCACCATGTCGCCCACGCTGGGCGTTTCCATCGGCTTTGCCCGCCTGCCCGCCGACGTGAAGCCGGGCGACGCGGCCGAGGTGGAAATCCGCGGCAAATGGGTGCCGGCCGTGGTCTGCAAGCTGCCCTTCGTGCGTAACGGCAAAGCCGTCGAACACCCGTAAACTCGAAACCTGCGCGCCGCCCTGCCGCCGGCGGGCGCGCGCAGGCGCGCAATTCCGTCCCTATTCCCCTATTGCCCAGGAGCTTCCATGAGTCTGCCCACCGATCGCAAATACACCGAGTCCCATGAATGGGTCCAAGCCGAGGGCGATGTGTTCGTCGTCGGCATCACCGACAATGCCCAGGACCAGCTGGGCGACCTGGTTTTCGTCGGCGACGTGAAGGTCGGCGCCAAGCTGGCCGCCGGCGACACCGCCGGCGTGGTGGAATCGGTCAAGGCCGCTTCCGACATCTACGCCCCGGTCGCCGGCGAAATCGTCGCCTTCAACGACGAGCTCGAGAACTCGCCCAACCTCATCAACGAATCGCCCTATACGGCCTGGATCTTCAAGATCAAGCCCGACAACGCGGCCGACGCCGACAAGCTGCTGGACGCGGCCGGCTACGAAGCCGTCGCCAACGGCTGAGGCCCGCCGCGACGGGCCGGTCCGCGAGGGCCGCGCCCGTCCGATGCCTTGCCGTCCGTCCTTCCCGACGCACCGCCACCCCGAGATATTCCATGTCGCGCGCCCTAGACACCCACACCGACTTCATTCCCCGCCACATCGGCCCTTCGGAGGCCGACCAGGCCGCCATGCTCGCCGTTATCGGCAGCCCCAGCCTGGATGCCCTCATCGAGGAAGTCGTTCCGCCCAAGATCCGCAGCCAGGCCCCGCTGGCGCTGCCGCCCTCGCGCAGCGAAACCGACGTGCTGGACGAACTCAAGCGGATCGCGCAGCGCAACAAGGTCTACCGCAGCTACATCGGCCAGGGATACTACGGCACGCACACGCCCAACGTGGTGTTGCGCAACATACTCGAGAACCCCGCCTGGTACACGGCCTACACGCCCTACCAGCCGGAGATCTCGCAGGGCCGCCTGGAGGCCCTGCTGAACTACCAGACCATGGTCGCCGACCTGACCGGGCTGGACATTTCCAATGCCTCGCTGCTCGACGAAGGCACCGCCGCGGCCGAGGCCATGACGCTGGCGCGCCGCGGCGCCAAGTCCAGGAGCCCGGTGTTCTTCGTGTCGCGCCACGTGCATCCGCAGACTCTGGAAGTCGTGCGCACGCGCGCCGAGGGCCTGGGCATCGAGATCGCCGTGGGCGACGAGGCCGAGGGCCTGCCCGAGTGCTTCGGCGTGCTGCTGCAGTATCCCCACAGCACGGGCTCCATCGCCGACTACCGCAAGCTGGCCGAAGACGCCCACGCCCGGGGCGCCGTGGTGGCCTGCGCCACCGACCTGCTCGCGCTGGCCCTGCTGGCCGCGCCCGGCGAGTGGGGCGCCGACATCGCCGTCGGCTCGGCCCAGCGCTTCGGCGTGCCGTTCGGTTTCGGCGGCCCGCACGCGGGCTTCATGGCCTGCAAGGACGCCTACAAGCGCAACATGCCCGGCCGCCTCGTCGGCGTCTCGAAAGACGCTCAGGGCAACCCGGCGCTGCGCCTGGCGCTGCAGACCCGCGAGCAGCACATCCGGCGCGAGAAAGCCACCTCCAACATCTGCACCGCGCAGGTGCTGCTGGCCGTGATGGCCGGCATGTACGCCGTGTGGCACGGCCCCGAAGGCATCCGCCGCATCGCGACCCGCGTGCAGCGTTTCACCGCCATCCTGCGCGGCGAACTCGTCAAGCTGGGCGTGAAGGTGGCCAACGACACCTTCTTCGACACGCTGCTCCTGGAAACCGGCGCCGCCACGCCCGCCATCCTCGCCGCGGCGGACTGCGCGCGCATCAACCTGCGCCGCGTCGACGGGGCGCGGCTGGCCGTGTCGCTGGACGAAACCGTCACCGCCGCCGATCTGCAGGCGCTGGTGAACGTGTTCGCCGCCGGCCTGGAGCGCGACGGCGTCGAACTCGACGTGGACGCGCTGGACGCCCAGGCGGCCGGCGGCATTCCCGCGCCGGTCGCGCGCGAGAGCGCCATCCTCGTCCATCCGGTGTTCTCCAGCATCCAGTCCGAGACCGACATGCTGCGCTACCTGCGCAAGCTGGCCGACAAGGATCTGGCGCTGGACCGCAGCATGATCCCGCTGGGCTCGTGCACCATGAAGCTGAACGCCACGGCCGAGATGATTCCCATCACCTGGCCCGAATTCGCCAACCTGCACCCCTACGCGCCGGCTTCGCATGCCGAAGGCTACAAGGCGCTCGTGGACCGGCTGTCGGCCGCGCTGTGCGAGATCACCGGCTACGACAACATCAGCCTGCAGCCCAATTCGGGCGCGCAGGGCGAGTATGCCGGCCTGCTGGCCATCCGGGGCTATCACCAGGCCAACGGGCAATCGCAGCGCAACGTGTGCCTGATCCCGTCCTCCGCCCACGGCACCAACCCGGCCTCGGCCCAGCTCGCGGGCATGGATGTGGTGGTGGTGGCCTCCGACGCCAACGGCAACGTGGACCTGGCCGACCTGCGCGCCAAGATCGCGCAGGTGGGCGACCGCCTGGCGGCGCTGATGATCACCTATCCCTCGACCCACGGCGTCTTCGAGGAAGCCGTGACCGAGATCTGCGAGCTGGTGCACGAGGCCGGCGGCCAGGTGTATCTCGACGGCGCCAACATGAACGCCATGGTGGGCGTGGCCAAACCCGGCAAGTTCGGCTCCGACGTGTCGCATCTCAACCTGCACAAGACGTTCTGCATTCCGCACGGCGGCGGCGGGCCGGGCGTCGGCCCGGTGGCGGTGCGCGCCCATCTCGCGCCCTACCTGCCCGGCGTGCTCAACGAACAGGGCAGGCTGCCCGGCGAAGCCAAGGTGGGCCCGGTGTCGGCCGCACCCTTCGGGTCGGCCGGCATCCTGCCGATTCCGTACGTATACATCGCGCTCATGGGCGCGGACGGCCTGCGCCGCGCCACCGAGGTCGCGATCCTGAACGCGAATTACATCGCCGCCCGGCTGCGCGGCCACTATCCGGTGCTGTACGCGGGCCGCAATGGCCGCGTGGCGCACGAGTGCATCCTCGACGTGCGCCCGCTCAAGGAAACCTCGGGCATCAGCGCCGAAGACATCGCCAAGCGCCTGATGGACTACGGTTTCCATGCGCCCACCATGAGCTTCCCGGTGGCGGGTACGCTGATGGTCGAGCCCACCGAGTCGGAGGGCCGCGCCGAGCTGGACCGCTTCATCGACGCGATGATCGCCATCCGCGAGGAAATCGCCCAGGTGGAGCGCGGCGAGCGCGACCGGGACGACAACGTGCTCAAGAACGCGCCGCACACCGCGCAGATGCTGCTGGCCGAGGAATGGCTGCACGACTATCCGCGCCACCAGGCCGCCTACCCGGTGGCGTCGCTGCGCGATGCCAAGTACTGGCCGCCGGTGGCCCGCGTGGACAACGCCTACGGCGACCGCAACCTGGTGTGCGCCTGCCTTCCGGTGCAAGCCTACGCTTGATCCGCGGCCTGCAATGAAAAAGGCTCCTGTCTTTCCGGACAGGAGCCTTTTTTGTTCGCCCCGCGCGGCGGGGCGCCGGCTGCGGCCTAGCGTTTTCCCGTGACGGGATCGACGGTGGCGGAGAAGTCCTCGGACAGGCTGAAGAAGGTGTTCAGCAGGATTTGCAGGCTCTCGCGGCCGATGCCGCCTTCGGAGTTCATGTCCATCTGCAGCACGGCGCGGTTCTGGTCGTCCACATAGGCGCGGGCCCAGCGGTACTGCTGGTTCCAGCCGTTGATGGCCTTGAGCGGCACGGGCTTTTTCGTGGCGTATACGGCCGTGGCGGTCAGGTCCAGGCACGAGTCGGCGCCGTCCTCGCACAGGAATTCGAGGCGCAGGTCGGTCGCGCCGGTGTACGACGGCTCCAGGACCAGGACCGGGCCGTTGTCGCCGTCTTTCTTGCTGTACGAAAAGCCGATGTCGTCCAGGATGCCGCCCACGGTGTCCGCGTCGAAATTCCGCATCATGCCCGCGGCAGCGCGGGCGTCGTCGCCGGCGGCTGCGGCGGCGGCCTCGGCGGCCGCGTCGGCGGCGGACTGCGTGGCCTCTGCCGCGCTCATCTCTTCCGGCCCGCCCTCGTCGTCCAGGGAGAGTTGGCCGTCGTCCTGGCCGGACGCTTCGAGCAGGGACGCGAACAGCACTTCGGCGGGGATCTTCTTGCCGTTCAGGTCGCCCATGCCGTCGGCATAGTGGAACTTGCCGACGATGTTGTCGCCGTCGTTGGCGCCGATGTTGAACATTTCCGCCATGCCGGCCAGGGTGCGCACCTGCTCGGCGGCCTGATCGCCCGCCTGCGCGGCTTCCAGGCCGTCGGTTTTCATGAGGTACTGCGACACCAGGTCCTGCACCATGGGCTTGGATACGACGAGCGTGGCGTCGATGCGCTTGATGGCGCGCACTGCGATCTCCTGCGGGGTCAGATCCTTGGCGTCCGCGGGGTTGGAGAGTTCGAGCGCGAAGTTGAGCTTGCTTTCGCCCTTGTCGGTCTTCCAGGACAGCGGCTCGATGGCGAAGCTGGGATTGCCCGCCAGCAGTTGCGTGCCCGTATCCAGCAGCGAATCGACCTGCTCGTCCTTCAGCCCTTCGTCGGTGGCGCCGGCCATGGCCTGGCGCACGATCTGGTTGTAGGTATCGGAGAATTGCTTGACCGCCTGGCCGTCCAGGTTGGCCAGCGTGACCACCATCTGGCCGCTGCCCACGGCGATGTCGTTGACCGTGACCTTGCCGCTGTCATAGGCGGCCTTGACGCCGA
Organism: Achromobacter sp. Marseille-Q4962; assembly: GCF_943737005.1. Classification (GTDB taxonomy): domain Bacteria; phylum Pseudomonadota; class Gammaproteobacteria; order Burkholderiales; family Burkholderiaceae_B; genus Achromobacter. Next base: position 16,458 of record NZ_CALSFU010000030.1, read on the forward strand.
TGCTCTTGTCGTTTTCGGACAGCGTCACGCCGTAGCCGAAATCGTCCAGCGCGAGCTTCATGGCCCCGTTCGGGTCGGCGATCTCGATGCGCTTGACCTTGATGCCGGAGTCGCCCACCGACAGCCCGAATTTGCCCATGCGGCTGTTCGCGTCGCCGGAAAGCCCGCTGATCGACAGGCTGAAGGGCTTGCCTTCCTGGGACCCGTTGACCGCGATCTTGTCGATGACGGCATGCCCGGTTACGGCCTGCTGCGCGCGTTCGTAGGTGCCGGCGAGCTGCATGCCGCTGAAATCCAGCACGGAATCGCCTTCCTTGAATTGCAGCGGCGGCACCTGGAATTTGCTGTTGGCGTTGCCCCCATAGCTGACGACGGCGTCGCCGGAAAGGGGCGGCACGTTCTTGGTGAGCTCGAACAGGGGCTTGAGCTGGTCGGTCTGCGCCATTTCAGTGTGCACGAAGGCCAGCTTGGGCGCGATGGCGCCGCGCGCCAGGGCGCTCCTGGGGAAGGGGCCGTGTTCGATGCGGGCGTCGAATTCGATCATGCCCGATGGCAGGTCGTCGGGCGCGTTCTCGTTCTTCAGCAGGGAAATGCCGTAGCGGGCCTGGGTGGAGAAGAATCCGCGTTCATACTTGAGCTGGTCGATGCGCAGTCCGAACAGCGGCGTGATCTTGGCCAGCTTCTCGTTGGTTTCGTTCAGGCGGCGTTGCGCGCTCTCCTCGATGCGTTTGCCCGTGTACCAGGTGGCACCCAGCCAGCCCGCCGCTCCCACAATGACCACGCCCAGGGTGATCGCCACGCTTTTTTTCATTGATGTCGAGATTATTTCGTTAAGGAATGGCTGCCCGCCGCGTCCCGCGAGGACGGCGGGCACGAATTCATCTGCCAGTCAGGCTGGCGGCGAGTATACCGACCCCTCACGCCGGAAATCGCCGGGCGAGTTACTGAACATGTCAAAATGAAAACCGGCGCACGCGGCGCCGGCTTGGCTGCGGGCACGGCAAGGCGCTACAGCGGATCCAGGGGATAGATGGGCCGGCGCACGTGGCGGAAGTCGAGCTGGCCGTAGTCGGACGTGGTGACGCCTACGCCCGTGCACTCGATGACGGCGGTGGCGATGTCTGAGAAGCCGGCGCGCCAGTGGACGCGGCTCTTGAGCACCAGGTACCGCTTTTGCAGCGGGTCGATGCCCACGGACAGCAGGCAGTTGAGGTCGAAAGGCTCCTGGTGGCGCGACACCACCACGATTTCCACCTTGCCCGTGTCCAGCACCACTGTCAGCCCGGTGTCGTTGCGCACGCCGCGGTACATCGGCCCGCGGTTGCGGTATACGCCGTCGAAGACGAGCTTCACCCGCGCCGTGATGTCCAGCGGCTCGCTGCGCTGGCTGATGGCGGGCATGGCCACTTTGCCGCCCAGCTTCAGCGTGACCGTGCCGCCCACGCCGGCATCGGCCGCCTCGCGCGCGGCCTCGGGATCGCAGATGGCGTAGAAGGCGGCGTTGTCCAGTTCCTGGCGCAGCACTTCGGCCAGCACCGTGGTGGTGTCCATGGTGCCGCCCGAGCCAGTATTGTCGCAATGGTCCAGCAGGACTACCGGCCCCTGGGCCAGCGTCTTGGCGCGCGTCACGGCGGGCGCCAGCGGCTCGGAGTGGAACACCCATTGTGCGCGGCTGGCCCAGGCCCGTTCCAGCAGCTCGTCGCGCAGGGATTCGGCGCGGGCCGGGTCGCCGTCGGTACAGACCACGGCGCTCAGCCCGGCCTCGCGGATGTCGGCGTGGGGAAAACCCACGAACACCGAGGCAGCCAGCACGCCGCCGGCTTCCAGCGTCTTGCAGCGCTCCTGCAGCGACTTGTTCGGCTCGGCATGGGTGCCCTGGCGCATGATGTGGGGCAGCATGGGCCGGTTGGCCCAGCGCATCACGGGCCGGACCTCGCCCTTGAGCGTGCGCGCGATGACGTCGGCCGCGCGCAGGCCGGCCGCCCGGATGTCCACGTGCGGATAGGTATGAAAACCCGTCACGACCGTGGCGTGCCGGACGATGTCCTCGTAGATGTTGGCGTGCATGTCCAGCGTGACCGCCACCGGCGTGTGCGGATCGATCTCGCGCAGCCGCCGCAGCAGGCAGCCTTCGGCATCTTCCACGCCCTCGGCCACCATGGCCCCGTGCAGGTCGAGCAGGATGGCGTCGTAGCCGCCGCGCTTCACCTCGTCGAGGACCAGGCCCGACAGGGTTTCATAGACGGCGGCGGAGGCCGGGCCGCTGGGCCAGGATTCGGCGGCCACCGCCACCACGATGTCCGCGCCTTCCCGGCGCGCCACCTCGATATAGCCGCCCAGGCCGCTGTCGGTGTGTTCGTAGGCCGCGACGGCGCGCTCGCCGCGCAGGATCTCGGGACTGCCGCGGAAGAAGCGTTCCAGCGGCGTGGGCACGGGCGAATAGGTGTTCGTCTCGTGCTTGATCATTGCCAATAGCCAGCGCATGGATGGAGACTCCTGTAAGGTCGGGCCGGGTTCGGCCGGCTCAGGCTTGCGCGGGCGGCGCGGGCCAGGGGCGCTGCGCCGGGCGCATTCGTTCCCAGGCGCGCGCCACGCGCAGCACGCCGAGGTCGTCGAAGCGGGCCCCGGCGATCTGCAGGCCGATGGGCAGGCCGGCGCGGGTATAGCCGCAGTTGACGGAGGCGGCCGGCTGTTCGCTCATGTTGTAGGGCAGCGTGAAGCCGATGTGGTGCATGGTGGTGGCCACGTCGTTGGTGGGCGCGGCCCATTCCGCGTTATAGGCCACCACGGGCGCCACGGGAGAGATGACGTAGTCGTAGGGCGCGCAGGCCGCCACGGTGGCGGCGCGCACCTGCTGGGTGGCGTAGTAGCTGCGGAACACGGATTCGCCCGTCTGCCCGCCGCCGCTTTCGGCCCAGGCGCGGATGAACGGCAGGATGCGGGCGCGCCGCTCTTCGGGCAGCGCGGCCAGGTCCACGGCGGAGCGGGTGCGCCAGAAGCGGTCCACGCCGTCGAGCAGCTCCGGCGTCATCCAGGGCTTCATGGGCGCCACCACGGCGCCCGCCTGCTCGAACAGGCGCGCCGCCTCCTGGACCGCGGCGGTGATTTCGGGGTCCACGGGCAGGCCGCAGCCGGCTTCGAGGAGCAGGCCGATGCGCAGCCCTTTCAGGTCGCGTTCCAGGTCGAGCCAGTCGAACTCCTGGTAGGGCAGGCTCATGTGGTCGCGCGCGTCGGGCTGCGAGAGCACGCCCATCATGAGCGCGGCGTCGGCGATGCTGCGGGTCATGGGGCCGGCGCAGCGGCCCATGAAGGGCGGGTCGATGGGGATGCGGCCCAGGCTGGGCTTGAGCGTGGCGATGCCGCACCAGGCCGCCGGCAGCCGGACCGAGCCGCCGATGTCGGTGCCGATGTGCAGCGGCCCGTACCCGGCCGCCGCGGCCGCGCCCGCGCCGGCGCTGGAACCGCCCGGGTTCTTGGAGAGGTCCCAGGGGTTGCGGGTGAGGGCATGGAAGCTCGACAGCCCGGAAGACAGCATGCCGTAGTCGGGCATGGTGGTCTTGCCCAGGATGACGGCCCCGGCTTCGCGCATGCGGGCCGCCGGCGGCGCGTCGGCCGTGGCCGGCGTCAGCTCGGTGGCGGCCGTGCCCAGCGGCACCGGCACGCCGCGCGTGGCGATGTTTTCCTTGATGGTGGCGGGCACGCCGTCCAGCGTGCGGCCGCCGCAGGACAGCGGTTCGCCCTTCATCCAGCGGGCCTCGGAGGCGCGCGCCGCGGCCAGGGCGGCGTCGGGATCCAGCGCATAGGTGGCGTGCAGGCCGGGTTCCCAGCGCGCGATATGCTCCAGCACGGCGCGCGTGGCCTCTACGGGCGAGAGCGTCCTGGCGCGATAGGCTTGCAGCAGTTCCTGTGCGGAAAGTTCATGGGCTTGCGGCATGTTGGCGGGTTCCTCGGATCGGGATGGAGTCTCAGTGCGCCGCGCCGCCGGCCTGGGGCAGGCTGGCGGCCACGGGGCGGAAGTTGCGGAAATCCCAGTCGCGCCCGGGCGCCGCGTCGATGAGGGCGCGCGTGTACGCGTGGCGCGGCTCGGTGAGCACGCTCAGGGCGGAGCCGGTTTCGACGACCTTGCCGTGCTGCATGACCAGGATGGTGTCGCAGATCTGCGCGGCCACGCGCAGGTCGTGCGTGATGAACAGCACGCCCACCCCGGTGCGCTGGCGCACCTGTTCGAGCAGTTCCAGCACCTGGGCCTGCACCGACACGTCGAGCGCCGAGACGGCTTCGTCGGCCACCAGCACTTCCGGATCCATGACCAAGGCGCGCGCGATGCAGATGCGCTGCCGCTGGCCGCCCGAGAACTGGTGCGGGTAGCGCCGCATGGCGTCGGGGCTCAGGCCCACCACCGACAGCGTGTCGCCGGCGCGCTTGAGCGCCTCTTCGCGCGGCACGCCGAAATTGAGCAGGCCCTCGATGATGGATTCGCCCACCGTGCGCCGCGGGTTGAGCGAGCGGTACGGGTCCTGGAACACGATCTGGATGCGGCGGCGCACCGGACGCAGCGCCGAGCCGGACAGCGTGCTCAGGTCTTCGCCGCCCATCATCATGTGGCCGGCGCTGGGTTCGATGAGGCGGACGATGCAGCGCGCCACGGTGGACTTGCCCGAGCCGGATTCGCCCACGATGCCGAGGATCTCGCCCTTGCGCAGCGTGAGACTGACGTCGGAGGCGGCCACCACGCTGCGTGCGGGCCGCCGGGCGAACAGCGAGCCGCGCGTGCCGTACACGCGGCCCAGGCCCTTCACGTGCAGCACCGGCTTGCCCTCGGGCGGCTCGCGGTGCGCGGGCACCAGGCTGGGCACCGAGGATACGAGGCGGCGGGTGTATGCCTGGCGCGGCGCGGCCAGGATCTCGTCGCGCGAGCCGCTCTCGACGAGGTCGCCCCGGTTCATCACCACGATGCGGTCGGCGATCTCGGCCACCACGCCGAAATCGTGCGTGATGAAGAGGACGGCGGTCCGGTGCTTGTGCTGCAGTTCCTTGATGAGCGAGAGGATCTGCTTCTGGGTGGTGACGTCCAGCGCCGTGGTGGGCTCGTCGGCGATGAGCAGCTTGGGCTCGAGGATGAGCGCCATGGCGATGACGATGCGCTGGCGCTGCCCGCCCGAGAGCTGGTGCGGATAGGCGTCGTAGATGCGCTCGACGTCGGGCAGGTGCACGGAGCGGAACATCTCCAGCACCCTGGCGCGGCGCTCGGCGGCGGACATGCGGCGATGCAGGCGCAGCACCTCGTCCACCTGCCGGCCCACGGTATGCACCGGGTTGAGGGCGGTCATGGGTTCCTGGAACACCATGGACATGCGCGTGGCGCGCAATTCGCGCAGGCGGCGCGCGGCGGCGTGGGCGATGTCTTCGCCCTCGACGCGGATGGCGCCGGAGGCGACGCGCAGCACGCCCGCGGGCAGCAGCCCCATCACGGCGAGCGAGGTGACGGATTTGCCCGAGCCCGACTCGCCGACCACGCACACGGTTTCGCCCGCGTGCACGTCCAGGCTCAGGTTGCGCACCACGCGGTTGCCCGCGCCGGCGACTTCCACCGAGAGATTGCGGATGGCCAGCACGGCGGCGGAGGTGTCGCCGGCCGGGGGATTGGGAGCGTAGTTCATGGGCATCAGATCCTGCGTACCATTTTCGGGTCCAGCGCATCGCGCAGGGCGTCGCCGAGGATGTTCACGCTGAGCACGGTCAGCGACAGGAACAGCCCCGGGAAGAGGATCAGGCCGGGCAGCATGCGGAAATACATGCGGCCTTCGGACATGATGTTGCCCCAGGACGCGATCTCGGGCGGGATGCCTGCGCCCAGGAAGCTGAGGATGGCCTCGGTCAGCATGGCCGAGGCGAAGACGTAAGTGCCCTGCACCGTGAGGGGGGCGATGGTGCTGGGCACCATGTGGCGCCACAGCAGCAGCGGCAGCGGCGTGCCCAGCGCCAGGGCCGCCTCCACGTAGGGCTCGCCCCGCACCGACAGGATCTGGCCGCGCACCAGCCGCACCACGCGCGGGATTTCCGGAATGGTGATGGCCACCAGCACCGTGGTGAGGCTGGCGCCGGTCACCGCCACCAGCGCGATGGCCAGCAGGATGCCCGGAATCGCCATGATGGCGTCCATGGTGCGCATGATGAAGCCGTCCAGCGTGCGGAACCAGCCCGCGATCACCCCCACCACCAGGCCGATGGCCACGCTGATGACGGCCGCGCCCAGGCCCGCGATGAGCGAGATGCGCGCGCCGTAGGCCACGCGCGACCAGACATCGCGCCCGAAGGCGTCGGTGCCCAGCAGGTAGCCGGAAAAGGGCGGCTTCAGGCGCGCGCCCGGATTGATCTGCGTGGGATCCACGGTGCCCAGCCAGGGCGCGAACACGGCGATGGCGACGATGGCCAGCAGCACGACCAGCGCCAGCAGCACGGGCACGCTGCGCAGGCCCTGGCGCACCTGGCGCCAGGCGGTGGCGTGCGGCGTGCCGGCGCCCGGAAGATCGGCGGCCGCCTGGGCGGCGCCTTCGGTTGGCGTTTGCATCGGCGTTTCCCTCAATACCTGATACGCGGGTCGAACACGGTGTAGGCGCAATCGACAACCAGATTGATGAATACGTACACGAAGGCGAAGAACAGCGTCAGCCCCTGGATGACCGGGTAGTCGCGGGCCAGCACGGCCTCCACCACCAGCCGGCCCAGGCCGGGGATGTTGAACACCGATTCGGTGACCACCACGCCGCTGATGAGCAGCGCCACGCCCACGCCCACCACCGTGGCGATGGGCACGGCCGCGTTGCGCAGCGCGTGACCCAGCAGCACGCCGGTTTCCGTGAGGCCCTTGGAGCGGGCGGTGCGGATGAAGTCTTCGCCCATGACCTCGATGACGCTGGTGCGCGTGATGCGCGCGATGAGCGCCACGTACACGGTGGACAGCGCCAGCGCGGGCAGGATGAGGCGGTGCAGGAAGGGCCAGAAGCCGCGGGCCAGCGGCGTATAGCCCTGCACGTTGAACCAGCCGAGCTTGATGGCGAACACCCAGATGAGCAGGTAGCCGGTCACGAACACCGGCACCGAGAAGCCCAGCACCGAAAAGCCCATGACGGCCCGGTCGAGCAGCCTGCCCTGGCGCCAGGCCGCCAGCACGCCCAGCGGAATCGCCACCAGCAGGGTGAAGGCCAGCGTCAGCACGGCCAGGCTGAGCGAGGGCTCCAGCCGCTGGCCGATGAGCTGCGTGACCGGCACGCCTGACATGAGCGACTTGCCCAGGTCGCCCTGCAGCAGCTTGCCGCCCCAGATGAGGAATTGCCGGGCCACGGGCTGGTCCAGGCCCATGGTCTGGCGGATCTGGGCCACTTGCTCGGGCGTGGCGCCGTCGCCCGCCATGATGATGGCGGGGTCGCCCGGACTGAAACGCAGGATTGCGAAAACCACTACGGCGACCATCACCAGGACAGGGATGGTCGCGAGCAGCCGGCGCAAGACGAATGCCAGCATGGATGACTCCTACGGCTCGCCCTCAGGGGGCTTTCTTCACATTCCAGAACGCGAACACCGGAGCATGCACCAGGCCCGAGAGCTTGGTGGAGTACACGGTGGGCACGGACATCTGGCCCAGGGGCACGTACAGCCCTTCGTCGATGCCGATGCGCTGCACTTCGTCGGCGATCTTCTTCTGCTCGGCCGGGTCGGAGGTCAGCGCCATCCGGGTGCGCAGTTCCTCGATCTGCGGGAAGTCGGGCCAGCCGAACCAGGCGTTGTCGCCGTTGGCCGCGGCCGGGGCCGAGCGCACCGGGTCCATGACGTCGGTGGCGTACCAGTTGGTGTTGTGGATGTTCCAGCCGCCTTCGGCCGGGGGCGCCTTGGAGGCGCGGCGCGTGGCCACGCTCTGCCAGTCCATGGCCGCGAGGTTCACGTTGAAGCCGGCCTTGCGCAGGGCCTGCGCCATGACCACGGGCTGGGCCGAGAGCGTGCCCACGTCGGTGGCGTGCATGAGCAGCACCGGGGTGTTGTCGTAGCCGGCTTCCTTGAGGAGCTGCCTGGCCTTTTCGATGTTGGACGGCACCACCATGTCTTTGCCGATGTCGGATTCCAGCGGCGTGCCGCAGCCCCACAGCGAGGCGCAGGTCTTCCAGTACTTGGGATTGCCCACCAGCGCCTTCATCACGTCTTCCTGGCCGATGGCGTACATGGCGGCCTGGCGGATTTTCTTGTTGTCGAAGGGCGGGTACTTGAAGTTGAAGCGGTACATGGTGAAGTATCCGACCGGGCTGAGGCTTTCTTCCTTCAGGTCGGGGTTGCCTTCCACCATGGGCAGCAGGTCGTAGGGGAACTGCTCGACGAAGTCGATCTCGCCTCCCAGCAGGGCGTTGGCGGTGGTGAGGGCGTCGGGCATCACGTCCCATTCGACCTTGTCCACGTTGACGACCTTGCCGCCGGCCAGCCCGCTGGCCGGCTCCTTGCGCGGCACGTAGTCGGGGTTCTTCACGTACACCGTCTTCACGCCGGGCTTGAACTCGGCGATCTTGAAGGGACCCGAGCCGGTCATGTCGGTCAGCGGCTTGCCGATGGGCTGCTCGGCGATGCGCTTGGGCATCATGAAGGGCGCGGTGCCGGTGGGCTTGGAGAGCGCGCGCAGGGCGAGGTCGGTGGGTTCTTTCATGACGAAGCGGAAGGTCTTGTCGTCGACCGTCTCCAGCTTGTCGGTGAATTTCATGAGCGTGCGGCCCATGACGTCGCCGGCGGCCCAGCGCTTGATGGACGCCACGCAGTCTTCCGCGGTGACGGGCTTGCCGTCATGCCACTTCTGGCCCGGGCGCAGGGTCATGGTGTAGGTCTTGCCGTCGGGCGACACCTCCCACTTTTCCAGCATCTGGGGCTGGATCTTGTTGTCGGCGTCGGTGGCCAGCAGCGTGTCGTAGATCATGTAGCCGTGCCACGTCGTGATATAGGCCGTGGTGGCGTGCGGATCGGTGAGACGAAGCGGCGAATGCATGACGGCCTTGATGACCGTCTCTGCCTGGGCGCCATGGGCCATCAGAAGGGTTGCGCCGGCCAGGGCGGCCGCTCTGACAAACTTCAGCATGAGTGTTCCCCTTGAAGCGGTGTGAGCGGCGGTTGCCGCTACGTCGTTGACGCGCCGCGCCGCGGCGGCGCGCGAGGGTCAGGCGGTAGCGGGCCGGCCGGTGAGAGCCGGACCGCAAGGCGCCATTCTGATACCCGGACGCAAGCGTGTCCATGGTTGTTTTGCCTCGTTGACCGGCAGGGCGCGGACCGGGGCGGCGCCGGTGAAACCGAACGTTTCATGGCCGGCCCCGCGGCTCTTGCCGCGGGCGCGCCGGCATGCGTGCCGGCCCGGCGTGCGCAAGGGACGGCGGTGCGCCGTGGGGAATACCCGAATGTCCGCCCCGTGGAACGCACGCGGCGCGGCGGGCCGGCCGCGCGAGCGCACCGGGCCCGCGGGGAGCCGGCCTTACTTGGCCACCGGCATGGTGAACTCGGCGCCCTTGGAGATGCTGTCCGGCCAGCGCTGCATGACGCTCTTGTAGCGCGAGTAGAAGCGTATGCCTTCCTCGCCATAGGCGTGGTGGTCGCCGAAGAGCGAGCGTTTCCAGCCGCCGAACGAATGCCAGGCCATGGGCACGGGAATGGGCACGTTGATGCCCACCATGCCCACCTTGATCTGGCGCGCGAAGGCGCGCGCGACGCCGCCGTCGGAAGTGAAGCAGGCCACGCCGTTGGCGAATTCGTGCGCGTTGACGAGGTCCACCGCCGAGGCGAAGTCGGGCACGCGCACCACGCACAGCACCGGCCCGAAGATCTCTTCGCGGTAGATGTTCATGTGGGGCTTCACGTTGTCGAACAGCGTGCCGCCCAGGAAGAAGCCCTTTTCGTTGCCCGGCACCTGCAGGCCGCGGCCGTCGACCACCAGGTGCGCGCCCGCGGCGATGCCGTCCTCGATGTAGCCCATGACCTTGTTGCGGTGCTGCGCGGTGACGAGCGGGCCCATCTCGGCGTCGGGCTGCATGCCGTCTTTGACGACCAGCGCCTGCACGCGCGGCTTGAGGCGCTCGATGACCTTGTCGGCCACGTCGCCCACCGCCACGGCCACGGAAATGGCCATGCAGCGCTCGCCCGCCGAGCCGTAGGCCGCGCCCATGAGCGCGTCCGTCACCTGGTCGAGGTTGGCGTCGGGCATCACCACCAGGTGGTTCTTCGCGCCGCCCAGCGCCTGCACGCGCTTGCCGCGGCGCGTGCCCTCGGCGTAGATATATTGCGCGATGGGCGTGGAACCCACGAAAGACAGGGCCTCCACCTCGGGGTGGGCGATGAGCGCGTCCACCGCCTGCTTGTCGCCCTGCACGACGTTGAACACGCCGTCGGGCAGCCCCGCTTCGCGCAGCAGCTCGGCCAGGCGCAGCGAGACGGAAGGATCGCGCTCCGAAGGCTTGAGCACGAAGGTGTTGCCGCAGGCGATGGCCACCGGGAACATCCAGCACGGCACCATCATGGGGAAGTTGAACGGGGTGATGCCGGCCACCACGCCCAGCGGCTGGCGCATGCTCCAGTTGTCGATGCCGCCGCCGATCTGCTCGGTGTACTGGCCCTTGAGCAGGTGCGGAATGCCGCAGGCGAACTCCACCACCTCGATGCCGCGGGTCACTTCGCCCAGGGCGTCGGAAAACACCTTGCCGTGCTCGCGCGTGATGAGCGCGGCCAGCTCGTCCTGGTGCTTGTCCAGCAGCGCCTTGAAGTTGAACAGCACGCGCGCGCGCTTGAGCGCCGGCGTTTCGGACCAGGCGGGAAAGGCCGCGCGGGCGGCCGCCACGGCCAGGTCCACTTCTTCGGCCCCGCCCAGGCAGATCGAGGAGACGACCTCGCCCGTGGCCGGGTTGAAGCCCTCGGTGTAGCGGTTGCTGCGGCCTTCGTGGGGCTGGCCGTTGATGAAATGCGTGATTTTCTTCATGAATGCAAAAGCTCGATGCGGGAGTTCGATGGACGCGCCGCCGCGCGGCGGCGCGTTTCCTGCCGGGGCCGGCTCAGGGCGTGTTCACCCTAAGCCACTTCCTTGAGCACCTTGCCGATGCCCTCGAAGATCTGGCCGATCTGGTTTTCGTCGACGATGAGCGGAGGCGACACCGCGAGGATGTCGCCCGTGTAGCGCACCATGAGGCCGGTGTCGAAGCATTTCTGGAAGGCTTCGGCGGCGCGCGCGCCCGGGGCGCCTTCGCGCGGCGACAGCTCGATGCCGGCCACCAGGCCGATGTTGCGCACGTCGATGACGTGCGGCGCGCCCTTGAGGCTGTGGGCGGCTTCCTCGAACGCGGCCGACAGCTTGCGGGCGCGGGCGAACAGGTCTTCGCGGCGGTAGATGTCCAGCGTGGCGAGCACGGCGGCGGCGGCCAGCGGGTGGGCCGAGTAGGTGTAGCCGTGGAAGAACTCGATGCCGCCTTGCGGTCCGTTGACGATGGCGTCATGCACTTCGCGGCGCACCGCGACGGCGCCGGCCGGAACGGCGGCGTTGCTCACGCCCTTGGCCATGGTGATGAGGTCGGGCGTTACGCCGAAATAGGCCGCGGCGGTGGCCTCGCCCAGGCGGCCGTACGCGGTGATGACTTCGTCGAAGATCAGCAGAATGCCGTGGCGGGCGGTGATTTCGCGCAGTTTTTCGAGATAGCCCTTGGGCGGGACGAGCACGCCGGTGGAGCCGGCCATGGGCTCGACGATCACGGCCGCGATGGTGGAGGCGTCGTGCAGGGCGATGATGCGTTCCAGCTCGTCGGCCAGGTGCGCGCCCCACTCGGGCTGGCCGCGCGTGAAGGCGTTGTGTTCCAGGCTGTGGGTGTGCGGCAGGTGGTCCACGGCCGGCAGCAGCGCGCCGGAGAAGGTCTTGCGGTTGGGCGAGATGCCGCCCACGGAAATGCCGCCGAAGCCCACGCCGTGGTAGCCGCGCTCGCGCCCGATGAGGCGGGTGCGCTGCGCCTCGCCGCGCGCGCGGTGGTAGGCCAGGGCGATCTTCAGCGCGGTGTCCACCGATTCGGAGCCCGAATTGGTGAAGAACACGCGGTCCAGGCCCTGCGGCATCAGGCCGGCCACGGCGGTGGCGGCCTCGAAGGCCAGCGGGTGGCCGAGCTGGAACCCCGGCGCGTAGTCCATGACGCCGGCCTGGCTGGCGATGGCGGAGACGATTTCTTCGCGGCAGTGGCCGGCGTTCACGCACCACAGGCCGGCCGTGCCGTCCAGGATCTGGCGGCCGTCGAAAGACGTGTAGTACATGCCCTTGGCCGAGGCCAGCAGGCGGGGGTTCGCCTTGAACTGCCGGTTGGCGGTAAAGGGCATCCAGAGGTGGGACAGGTCGGGCAGTTTGGCAGCGCTCATGGGGAGACTCCGGAGGAAAAGAAACGCCGCTGCGCGGAAAGGGGCGGGCGGCGCGATCAAACCGATTCTCGGACGTCCACGAGCGAATGAAAATATACAATTGCCGCAAAACGGGCTAACTGTATAGTTGCAATCATGACAACTGTATAGATTCATCCATGATCGATTTCCAGCCCGACCGCGCGCGCGGGCAGGCGCCCACCCTGGTGGAGCAGCTGGTGGCCGCCGTGCAGCGCGCCATCGAAACGCAGGCCCTGCGGCCCGGCATGGCGCTGCCGTCGGTGCGCGAATTCGCGCGGCAGTACGCGATGAGCACGTTCACGGTGGCCAGCGCCTACAGCCGCCTGGTGTCGCAAGGCTGGCTGACGGCCCGCCCGGGCGCGGGCTATCGCGTGGCCGCGCCCGAAACGCCCGCGCGCCGCGCCGAGCCGCTGTCCTGGGAGCCGCCCCGGCTGAACGACAGCTGGCTGCTTTCGGACATCTTCGCGGACCACTCCATCCCCATCAAATCGGGCTGCGGCTGGCTGCCGGGCGAATGGCTGAACGAAGAAGGCCTGCACATGGCCCTGCGCCACCTGGGGCGGGTGCCGGCCATGCGCATCGCCAATTATGGCCATCCCTACGGCTACGCGCCGCTGCGCGAAACCATCGCCGCCGGGCTGGCGGCCCATGGCATGGAGGTGGACGCCTCCCAGGTGCTGCTGACGCAAGGGGTGACGCATGGCCTGGACACGGTGATCCGCACGCTGCTGCGGCCCGGCGACACGGTGCTGGTGGAGCAGCCCGCCTACGCGAACCTGCTGCAGATGCTGCGGCTGGCCGGCATGCGCACCGTGGCCGTGCCGCGCGGTGCCGAAGGGCTGGACTGCGAGGCGCTGGAGCGCGCCGCCGCGCTGCACCGCCCGCGCGCGCTGTTCATCAACACCGCCTTGCAGAACCCCTCGGGCGCAAGCATCGGCATGGCCAACGCCTTCCGCATCCTGCAGGCCGCCGAGCGCCACGGCCTGTGGGTGGTCGAGGACGACATCTCGCGCGAGCTGGCCACCGGCCTCACGCCCATGCTGGCCGCTCTGGACGGCAGCCGGCGCGTGGTCTACCTGGGCGGCTATTCCAAGGTCATCAGCCCTTCGGTGCGGGTGGGCTATGTGGTGGCGCACCGCGACCTGGTGCGCGACATCGCGCGCACCAAGATGGCGGTGGGCTTGACCACGCCCGAGATCATGGAGCGCATCGTGCACCAGGTGATCCGCGAGGGCCGCTACCGGGCCCACATCGAGCGCACGCGCGAGCGGCTCGGGCAGGCCCATGCCGCGGTGGCGCGGCACATGGACGAGCTCGGCTTCGAGATCTGCGCGCGCCCCGGGGCGGGGCTCTTCCTGTGGGCCAAGGTGGGCGGAACCTGGCGCGAACGCGGCGCCAACGGCCTGGCCGAGCTGGCGCTCAAGGACGGCATCTGGCTGGCGCCGGGGTCTTACTTCGAGGCATCGGAGGCCGACACGCCCTGGGTGCGGTTCAACGTGGCGTACTCGGAGGCGCCGGAACTATGGCGGTTCATGCGCAACGCGGGCGCGGCCTGAGGAACCGGCGCCGCGCCGTTCAGGCGCGTTCGTAGGTGACGAAATCGTAGGCGTAGCCGTTCTCGGGCGGCTGGGGCGCGCGCGCGGTTTCCTTCCACTGGAATGACGGCAGGAGCGGAAAGAACGCGTCGCCCTCGACCTCGGCATGCACTTCGGTCGCGAGCACGCGCCGGGCGCGGGGCAGGGCCTGGGCGTAGATCTGGGCGCCGCCGATGACATAGGCTTCGGCATCCTGGACGCACGCGGCCAGCGCGGCGTCCAGCGATTCCACCACCGTGGCGCCCTCGGCCCGCAGGCCGGCGTTGCGGCTGATGACGATGTTGCGGCGGCCCGGCAGCGGGCGGCCCAGCGAGTCCCAGGTCTTGCGGCCCATGATGATGGGATGGCCCAGCGTGCTGCGCTTGAAATGCGCCAGGTCGCCCGGCAGCTTCCAGGGCAGCGCGTTGTCGCGTCCGATGACGCGGTTGTCGGAATAGGCGACGATGAGGGTCAGGCTGGCGGGCATGCGGGCAATGAAACGCGGGAATGGAATGTCGTGGAAGGGGAGGCGGGCCTCCGCTTCCGTAAGCGTAGCAAATCCTAGCCGCCTACCTGCTCCATGAACTCGCTGGCGGGCATGGGCTTGCCCAGCAGGAAGCCCTGCAGCGAGTTGCAGCCCAGCCCGGTCAGGAACTTCTGCTGCGCCGCGGTTTCCACGCCCTCGGCCACGATGCGCAGGTTGAGCTGCTGGGCCAGCGCCACGATGGCCGAGACGATGGCGGCGTCTTCGTTGTCGTTGTCGAGCTGGTTGACGAAGCCCCGGTCGATCTTGAGTTCCGTGGCCGGCAGGCGCTTCAGGTACAGCAGGCTGGAATAGCCGGTGCCGAAGTCGTCGATGGATATGGTCACGCCCAGGCCGGACAGCCGCTTGAGCACGGCCATGCTGGCCTCGGCGTCGCGCATGGCGGTGGATTCGGTGACTTCCAGCGTGAGGCAGGCAGGGGGCACGCGGTGGCGCGCCAGCGCCGCGCTGACGGTGTCGACGAGGCCCGAATGGGCGAACTGCAGCGACGACAGATTGACCGCGACGGTCCAGTTCGGCTGCCCCGCGTCGATCCACTCGCGCATCTGGCGGCAGGCTTCGTTGATGACCCAGTCGCCGATCGCCAGGATCAGCCCGGTTTTCTCCGCGATGGGAATGAATACGTTGGGAGCGACCAGTCCGCGCGCGGGGTGGTTCCAGCGCAGCAGCGCCTCGGCGCCGATGATGGGGCCGGCCGGCGCCTGGAATTTCGGCTGGTAGTGCAGCACGAACTGTTTGCGTTCCAGCGCCAGGCGCAGATCGTGCAGCAGCTCGATCTGTTCGTGCGCGTCGGCGTTCATGGAGGGCTCGAAGAAGCTGTAGCCGGTGCCGCCCAGGCGCTTGGCGTGGTACATGGCCGCGTCGGCATTGGTGAGCAGGGCGTGCGTGTCCTCGCCGTCGTTGGGATAGATGGCGATGCCCACGCTGGACGTCACCATGACTTCGTGCCCATAGACGTTGACGGGCCTGGCGATGGTGTCGATCAGGCGGTCGGCCACGTTGGCGGCGTCAGTGGGCTCGGCCACCTCGCTCAGCACGATGAACTCGTCGCCGCCCAGCCGCGCCACGGTGTCCTGCGTGCGCAGCGCCTGGCGGATGCGCTGCGACAGTTCGATGAGCAGGGCGTCGCCCGTGTGGTGGCCGTAGGCGTCGTTGACGGCCTTGAAGCCGTCCAGGTCGAAGAACAGCACCGCGAAATGGCCCCTGCGGCGGCTGGCGCTTTCGATGGCCTGCTCCAGCCGGTCTTCGAGCAGGATGCGGTTGGGCAGCTTGGTGAGCGTATCGTGCAGGGCCAGCTGCACCAGCTCTTCGTTGGCCTCAGCCAGCGAGGAGGCCAGCGCCGAGGTGCGGGCTTCCAGGCGGTTGTCCAGCACGGCCACCACCAGCGCGATGGCCAGCACGCCCAGCGTGATGGCCGTGACCGCGATGGCCAGCCAGCCGGCCGACATGCCGCTGCCGGCCGCCAGGCACACGCTGCCGGGCGGAAAGCCGGCGGCCTCCATGCCGGTGTAGTGCATGCCCACGATGGCCAGCCCCATCACGCCGGCGGCCAGCGCGCGCGACAGCGCCATGCGGGGGCGGTCGTGCCGCAGGCTGTACGTGATCCAAAGCGCCGCGCCCGAGGCCGCCACCGCGATGACGACGGACAGCGCGAACCAGAGCGGGTCGTATTCGATGCCCGGCTGCATGCGCATCGCCGTCATGCCTACATAGTGCATGGCGGCGATGCCGGCGCCCATGAGCAGCGCCCCGCCGACCAGGCGCACGCGCGACAGGTGCTCGCGCGTGACAGTGCGCAGGGCGTAGGCGGAGCAGGCCACCGCGATCAGCATGGACAGCACGGTGAGGGCGGGGTCGTAGCCCAGCGGAATGGGCAGGCTGAATGCCAGCATGCCCACGAAATGCATCGACCAGATGCCCAGCCCCATGGCGAAGGCGCCGCCGATCAGCCAGCAGCGCGCCACGGGCAGGTTGCCCGCCGCGCGCACCCGGTTGGCCATGCCCAGCGCGGTGTAAGAGGCCAGGACTGCCACTCCGAGGGAGACGAGGACAAGGGAAGGGTTGTATGTTCCAGCGAGCATTTTGGGATCCTGTCCTGAGCGTGTCGATCGACGCGCCCGCCTCAATTCATATCAGTCTGTCGTCAATAGTTGCAAATCGGTTCCGCGCATGCCGCGCTCCCGGCGCGGGCGGGAGGGGAGTCGGGTCGTGCTGGTGGCGAGGGGAAGTGATCGGCTGCGGGGACAGGCGGACGGCGGCGCTGGCCGTCCGGTCCGCCGCGGGCAGGGGACGGCGCATGTCGGGCCGTTCCGACGCCGCGGACGTTGCGCGCATCCGCAGCCAACAAGGCATGGGTTATACAAAAAAGCGGCTCCCAAAAGCTCACCAATGTTCACAGGCGGTTCACATGCGTCTTGTGGCAGCGGTGTGTGCCCTGCCGCGCGCGATGCGGGGCGCGGCGGGCGGGCTCTCATACCGCCATGGCGGCCGTCAGCGGGGCATGGTGCCGGTAGCCCGCCAGGGAGAAGTCGGAAGGCTCCACCCGTTCCAGCCATTGCGGTTCGTAGCGGCCGGTGACCGCGAAATCCGGAATGCGGTCGGACAGCACGAGCGTGGGCGCGGGGTAGGGCTCGCGCTGCAATTGCTCGCGCAGCATGGGCAGGTGGTTTTCGTAGATGTGCGCATCGCCGATGAAGTACGTGAACCAGCGCGGCGTGTAGCCCGTCAGGCGCCCCACCAGGTGCAGCAGCGCCGCGCCTTCGGTGAGATTGAAGGGCGTGCCCAGGCCCACGTCGTTGGAGCGGATGTACAGGCACAGCGAGATTTCGCGCGTGGCCGCGTTGGGCAGGAACTGGTAGAGCAGGTGGCACGGCGGCAGCGCCATTTCCTCGATCTGCGCCCAGTTCCAGCCGTGGAACAGGATGCGGCGGTCGCCCGGGCGTTCGTGGATGGTGTCCAGGCACTGGCGCAGCTGGTCCACCGCCTTGTAGAGCAGCACCTTGGGCGCGCCGTCGTCGTCCAGCTCGGCGACCTTGGCGTAGCCGCGGGAGAGGGCGTCGGCGATCTGCGCGGCGGCGCCGGCGTCCAGCATCTTGTAGGCGGGCCACTGGCGCCATTGCACGCCGTAGACGGGGCCGAGGTCGTCGGGCCCTTCGCGGTACGGGTTGGCCAGCCATTGCGCGTTCTCGTTGGCGTTCTGGTCCCAGACCTTGCAGCCCAGTTCGCGGAAGCCGGCGGCGCTGCGCGTGGCGCGCAGAAAGCCCACCAGCTCGCCGATGGCGGACTTGAAGGCCAGCTTCTTGGTGGTGACGGCGGGAAAACCTTGCTGCAGATCGAAACGCAGGCAGGCGCCGGGCAGGCTCAGCGTGCGGATGCCGGTGCGGTTCTCTTGCCAGGAGCCGGTGTCGAGAATGGCTTGAACGAGATCCAGATATTGTTTCATGGCAGTCTAGGGAGGCGCGTCCGGGGCAGCGCAACGGGGGCGGCGCGCGGGCGCCGCGCCGCGCTCGGGTAAGGAGGGTGGCATTACACCACGCCGCCCGCCTATGCCGCCGTCGCCGCCTCGGCCTGGGTGTCCACGATGTCGACCGAGAAGCTCAGCTCGGCGGTTTTCTCGAGCATGGCCGAGGCCGAGCAGTACTTCTCGTGCGAAAGCTGCACCGCGCGCTCCACCGCCGCCCGGGGCAGGTTGCGGCCGGTGACGGTGAACGCGAAATGGATGCGGGTGAACACCTTGGGATCGGTTTCGGCGCGCTCGGCCTGCAGCTTCACGCTGCAGCCGGTGACGGCATGCCGCCCGCGCTTGAGGATGAGCACCACGTCATAGGCCGTGCAGCCGCCGGTGCCGGCCAGCAGCATCTCCATGGGGCGGGGCGCCAGGTTGTGGCCGCCGCCGTCCACGGCGCCGTCCATCACGGCCACGTGGCCGCTGCCGGTGCTGGCGGTAAAGAGCATGCCCGAGGGGCCGCCCCAGTCTATCGTGCATTCCATGTCGGTGAGTCCTTGTGCTTGAGCGCGGTCAATGGCTGATGATACCTGTTGCGTACAATTCCCGGCACCAGATTATCCCGTTGCGCGGCGGGCGCGCGCCCGCCTCAGGAGTACCCATGTCCGCCAGTTCTTCCGCCCATGTCCCGGCCCCGGGCAGCCCCGCTTCCGCAGGCCCCGCCGCCTTCCTGCGCCGGTCCGGTCCCCTGGACGCGCTGCTGGCCGAAGCGGACCGCGCCCTGCGGGTGCTTTCGGGCAGCGCCACGGCGGGCCGGCCGAATCCGGCCACGGCGCAGGAGGCGCCCGATGCGCTCAGCCCGGAGGAAAAACGCCACGCCGCCGGGCTGATGCGCGTCAACCACGTCGGCGAGGTCTGCGCGCAGGCGCTGTATCGCGGCCAGGCGGCGGTGTGCCGCGAGCCGGCGGCGCGCCGGCTGCTGCTGGAGGCCGCCTCCGAAGAGGTCGATCACCTGGTCTGGTGCAACCAGCGCCTGGCGGAGCTCGGCAGCCGGCCCAGCCTGCTCAATCCGCTGTGGTATGCCGGCTCGTTCGCGCTGGGCGTCATGGCGAGCTATGCGGGCGTTCCGCGCAACCTGGGCTTCATGGCCGAGACGGAACGGCAGGTCGAAGCCCATCTCGACGGCCACCTGCGCACCCTGCCGCCGCAGGACGAGCGTTCGCGGCAGATCGTGCGCCAGATGAAGGAAGACGAAGCCGGCCACCGCGCCAGCGCCGAGCGCGCGGGCGGGGTGCCGCTTTCCGCGCCCGTCAAGGCCGCCATGCGGGCGATGTCCAAAGTGATGACCACGACGGCCTACCGCATCTGAACGAGGCCGCCCTGCGCCAGGGCGGTGCGCGATTTTGCTGCAATGCGCAAAACCGTGCGGAAATCCTGCCGAAATGCACCGTTTCAGTGCGAAAGCCGGGCCGGGATAACCCGAGAATAGCTAGGGTTAGTCCGAGCCGGGTTTTCCCGCTCGGCAAAAACCCTTTTTTGTAACAATGCAGCAACGATGCGGGTTTGCGAGCGTCGATTTCGGGCGTTGACGCAAAAAAGCAACGTTCCCGCCGCCCTCCAAAAAATCCCAAAATAATTCTTGCATCGCACAAAAAAACTCGGTACTATGCATCTCATCGGATGTCGAAACGCAGACGGCGCGGTGAACACCCCGTCAGGCGCAGCGAGCGAAACCGCTCCCGGCATGCCAAGGTTGTCTCCTCCACCCTCCTCCTTTGGTGGATTTAGCCCGAGATCGCAAGATCTCGGGCTTTTTTTTGCTTGGCCACGAGGCCGTCCCGATTTTTTCACGGGGCGCCGCCCCGAGGGCGCCTCCATCATTTTTCGCATGCGGGACAACCCGGGTTGGCTCTACAATCGTTGCATGAATCGGGTATTGCGATCTGGATGCGCGCCGGCCCCGCTCGGGGCGGCATGCCGTGAAGGCGGGGTGTTACGTTCTGTGCGGGTGAATTGCACTTCCTTATCGCTCCTATATATGGGCGTTACACCTGCCCTCGATAATGGCGAGCCTTGTCTCGATAGACCAACCTAAGGTGATACTGTGACCTGGCTGTATATCTGTGTGGTCGCGTTCATGGTGGGGGGACTCATCGTGGCGTCGGAGCGTTGGCATGGCGCTTTCACCGGCGATAGCGATCTCAACAAACCCCAGGCCAACCACTCGCGGGCGACGCCCCGCGTGGGCGGGCTGGCCGTGCTGGCCGGCACGTTGGCGGGCCTGCTGGTGCTCGGTCCCAGCAACATGACGCTCACCTGGCTCTGGCCCGCGCTGTTCGTCGCGGCGCTGCCCGTGTTCGTGGCCGGCCTGCTCGAAGATATCACCAAGGACATCGGCGCGAGCAAGCGCCTGCTGGCCGCTTTCGTGTCGGCCGCCATCGCGTGGTGGCTGCTGGGCGGCGTGAGCCGCGTGGGCATGGCGCCCGTCGATTACGTGCTGTCGTTCTGGCCGGTTTCGCTGGTGTTCACCATGTTCGCCGTGGGCGGCTGCACGCACGCGCTCAACATCGTGGACGGCATGAACGGCCTGGCGGGCATGATCGCCACCCTGATGGCGGTGTCCATCAGCCTGGTGGCCCTGCAGGTGGGCGACGTGCCCATCTTCCTGGTGGCGGCGGCGCTGGCCTCGGCCACGCTGGGCTTCCTGGTCTGGAACTTTCCGTTCGGGCGTGTGTTCCTGGGCGACGGCGGCGCGTATTTCCTGGGCTTCATGCTGGCCGAGCTGGCGGTGCTGCTGGTGGTGCGCAATCCGTCGGTGTCGCCGTTCTACGCGCTGGCCGTGCTGTTCTACCCGGTGTTCGAAACCGCTTTCTCGATCTGGCGTCGCCGCTTCAAGCGCGGCGTGCCGGTGGACCAGCCCGACGCGCTGCACCTGCATCAGCTCGTGTTCCGCCGCCTGGTGCGCGTCACGTTCAGCCGGGGCCGCCGCCACGCCGTGCCGGCCCTGTGCAACGCCATGGCCTCGCCCTACATGTGGGTGCTGGCGCTGATCGGCCTGGTGCCGGCCACCATCTGGTGGGACAACGCCTGGGCGCTGAGCGCCAGCCTGGTGGTCTTCGCCGCCGTGTATATCTGGCTGTACGCGCGCCTGGTGTCCTGGCGCCGGCCCGGCTGGCTGCTGCTGCCGTCCGTGCTTAGAACCCATTGATCCATTCGGGCCCGCCGGCGTGCGCCGCCGGGGCCCGCTTACCAATCACCCGACCAAGTCTAGATGCCGTGATCGTTTTGCGGTGAAGGGAGAGTTATGTTGCGTATTCAGGATGTGAAGCTGGCCGTCGTGGGCCTGGGCTACGTGGGCCTGCCGCTGGCCGTGGAGTTCGGCAAGAAGCGGCCGGTCATCGGTTTCGATATCAACACCCGCCGGATCGACGCCTTGAAGGCCGGCCACGACCATACGCTGGAAGTCAGCGACGAAGAGCTGGCCGAGGCCCGGCACCTGAGCTATACGGCCGACCGCCAGGAGCTGGCCAGGGCCAACGTGTACATCGTGACGGTGCCCACGCCCATCGACGAGTACAAGCAGCCGGACCTGACGCCGC
>NZ_CALSFU010000031.1 GCF_943737005.1 Achromobacter sp. Marseille-Q4962
GCCATTACCTTGATCTCCACTGCTTGCTCCTGAGTCAACATTGTCGGTGGCCAAAAAGCCACCATCATTGCCCAGGTGGGTCAGATTTACTCCGACGGGGTGGGTCAGTATTACACCGGCGCTAACATTTATCGGTCTGTGCCCCATAGGCTTGACTCGGTTCGCCATCGCGACCAGCGCCGTCATGCTCGATGTAGCACAGATGCTTGGGGAGCAACAGTGGGCCAGCGTTAGGGGATAATGCCTGTGGCATTGAAGCGGCACTCACGGCGCATGAGCAGACGCTTCCCCCGCGCAGCACGGCTGCTGCCAGCGATATAACGCAGAACTATCGACACTTCTACAGCAACGCTCCCCGGGAGCTTTTCGCCGCGTATTAGCTGCGAGGCGCTTCGATTGCGCACCGCCGCGATGTCCGCTTCACCCCTTCCCTGGCAGTGAACGGCAGAAATTCTCAATCAATGGAGTCAATGCATCCGGTGTTTCTAACATAGGCAAATGCCCTGCATCTGGTACTACGGTCATGACGGCTTGCGATACGCGGGGAAGTAATTCTTTCCTCAGTACCTCGGGCGAATCCACGCGATCCCGCTCGCCTGCAATAACAAGCGTAGGTACGTCGATGGCACCTACCTGTCCAGTGATGTCTTCCAAGCTGGTCGCTCTGGGCCAAGCTAGCTTGGCCGCGGGCGCGCCACGCAAGCTGTCCGCGATCACTTGTTCGCGATCCTCCGCTGACAGTGGGAGGGCCGTCAGCACGTTGTCGATAGTCGCCTCCACTGTTTCGCGATTTGCGTAGGCTCCTGCCATCATTTCGCGTGCCTCTTTCGGCAAGATCATTGGCGATGGCGGTGAAGGAGCGATGAGAACCAGCCCGACCAGTCCGACAGGCCGCCGCGACGCCATAAGCTGAGCGACCTTGCCCCCCATAGAGTGACCGATCAGAACGTAGCGCTTCGGGTGCAGCGCTGCGATCACGCCCTCCGCATCGGCTGCAAGGTCTGCCAGCCCGTAGCCCATCGAAGGCGCGTCGGATTGACCCCAGCCGCGATGATCGAGAGCAAGCGTATGGAAGTTCGGCGCCAGCCTGGAGCAGACATGCTTCCAAGTGCGAGACGAGCCGCCCCAGTAATGCAGAAAAACGAGTGACGGATCGCCTTGCCCTTGTTCCTCGACATGGATCTCTATGCCGTTCGATTCGACCTTCATTGGAACATCCTTTTGCTAAAGCCCACCGGGGATCGGCTGGCTACAGTGCTAGGCTAGACCCATTCCGTTCGGCCGATAATTGGCCTAGATTTATTACCACCTGATAATCAGGATATCGAATGAGGTGGTATGGATAGATTGCTCAGCATGGCGGTGTTCGTCTCCGCAGTCGAAGAAGGCAGCTTGGTAAGCGCCGCTCGGCGGTTTGGCCTGTCACCCTCGATGGCGGGCAAGCACGTTTCCGCGATCGAGGGACAGTTGAAAGTTCGGTTGCTTCAACGCAGTACGCGCAAGTTGACGCTAACAGATGTAGGGCGGTCCTACTACACGCGATGCAAGCGCTTACTGGAAGAGTACGAGGACGCGAATCGCGAAGCCCAGGACGCGCAACAGAGTGTGCGTGGAATGTTGCGCGTGGCTGCGCCGACAACCTTTGGGGCACTGCATCTTGGTCGCGTTGTATCGAATTATCTGGCTGAATACCCCGATGTCTCGATCGAGACCACGCTGAGCGATCGCTATGTCGATCTACTGGCAGATGGCATCGACATTGCTATCCGCATCGGCCGTCTGCAAGACTCCGATCTCGTTGCTCGGCGGCTCGCCTCGTGTCGCATGATGTTCTGCGCAGCGCCATCCTTTTTGGCACGACATGGCGAGCCGAAAACCATCGAACAGCTCCGCCAGGCACCTCGGCTTGCTTTCTCCCAGGCGGTTTCAGCCGGAGACTGGAGCGTTACGGATGCTAACGGCCAGACATATCACATTGATGGTGAGATCCGGCTCGCTGCAAACAACATGCAGATGCTGCTCGCGGCAGCGCTGACAGGGGCGGGGGTGGTCTACGGCCCCAGCTTCGTGTTCGAGCAGTCCATCGCCAGCGGTGCGCTTCGTGTCCTGCTGGCCGACCACAAAACAACTGATTTGGCGATTCATGCCATCTATCCGAGCAAGCGGCATGTGTCGTTGAAAGTTCGCCGCTTCATCGAGCATCTGAGCATGAGCTTCGGCGACACGCAGCCATGGGATCTCATGCATAGGAGCACTACGGCTTGAGGTTGCCCCTGAGCCCTGGAATGCATAGCCCCAGCCCTGAGAATGCCGGGCGTTGGACGCGCCCCAAACGTAGCGTGGCGGTTGCCTTGCTCAAACAGCAGTCGAGCGCTTGTCTTCGTGGTGCGTCCGCTGGCCTCGCCTCTAGGCCGGCAGAAGCCCGGTTGCCCTGTAGCTCGTGATCAACGTATCGAAAAGACTTAAGTCGGAACGCCCACGTGCCATCAGCTGCGCTCCTGTGATTGCAGCATAGATGGCCTGCGCGCGTTCTTTCGCGATGTTCGGATTGACAATCCCGGCGCTCGCCAAAACCTTAGCCAGCCATGTGATATGCACATCAGAGAATGTTCGAACTTCTTGCCTCACATTCTCGGGAAGGTCATCGTATTCAGCCGTCATGAAACTGCACAGGCAGATGCGGTTGTCGTTCTCCAGCGCCTTCCTGAACATATTGGGATATCTGCGCAAGCAATCTGTGGGGTCCGGAAGCCTATTCAACAGTTCTTCCAATTGCGTCGACGAATTTTCCCAGTATCGTCTGGCAACTGCAGCAGCAAGAGCCGCCTTGCTCGGGAAATGATGGTAAAGACTTGCAGGTTTGACACCGACTTCTTCGGCCAAGCGGCGCACGTTCAAGCCACCGTAACCGTGTGCTTGGGCGATTCGTGTTGCAATGGACAAGATCTTGTCACTGGAGTTCGTGTTTCTCTGACTCTCCACGGCTGTCGCCCTCGACTTGTGTAATGACGCTCCACTGCGGTATCTTGTCTTGCGACCGTCTGGTTACGAGTACGTCGAACGGCCTACCTGCGAGCAAATGCGGGTTGGCTCTTTACGCTGGGGCGCATTTTCATCCTTTCGTACCATGCCAAGAGCGCCGTGCATTCGGCGGGTACCGCCAAGTCGACGATATCAGCGAATATCAGTCCGGCGATGACCGTAATGTCGGCCATGGAGAACGCGTCGCCGGCAACATAAGCTCGCTTGCGAAGCACATCGTCGAAATAATGCATGCCTCGCAAGGCCTTGTCGCGCTGCCTGAGTCCCCATTCCCTGTTCTGGTATTGCTCCACCAGTGGCCCCAAACCCGGCGTTCCATGGTGGAAGTAAACACTGATGGCGTCAAGCAGCTCCAGTTCGGCGCGCTTGCTCATCATGTGAATCATTCCCCTCTCGAACGCTGTGGAGCCCGTCAAAACCGGACCGCCGACAAGCGCATCGAGATACTCCGTGATGGCGGTGCACTCGGCAATGCACGTTCCATCCGCAAGCTCAAGCACCGGAACCGTTCCGGAGTAGTTTTTATCCGAGATGAACCTGGGATCCTTGTGCTCCCCCTTGCGGAGATCAACCATCACGAACTCCACGCGTGACTGGAGGTTTTTTTCTGCTAGGGCGATCCGGACACGCGTCGGGTAAGGGCCCCGAGGGAAGTCGTAGATCTTCAGCGGAAATCCCGCCTCACCATCGACTGGTCCTGCAACCGCACTCATTCGAGAACTCTCCATGTGGTGAATTCGTATCGGTCAACAACCGATAACGATCCGAGAATACCTAACGATCGTTAGTTAGAATGCTATTCCGTAGCAATGGCGATGTCAACTGCATCGCCGTCGCACCTGCCGGTCAAGCCATGTGATCGTTTGCACTCCCCAGCGACACCTCATTCGCCTCCGACCGCTGGGTTGCATTCATGCGTGACCAAGCGCGCCGGGATGAGGTTCGTCAACGAGATTGTGCGCATCACAAATGAAGCACTGAAGTCCGCTGCCGCGGCTGTTGCTGGACTCTGGCGGCGCAACCTCGGCGAGGGCTCAAGCGCGATCTCGCCCAGCGCAGTCTGCTGCCGGGGATGGTGGAATCGGCGTTGTTGATGGGGCATTGCAACAGTGCCGATGTGTGATCCGCCTGGCATCGGCCTCTCGAGTGCGTGATCGCCTTTGGCGTCACGATGACTCCTCCCCTGGAAATGCTTATTGCTGCCTTTTGATGGCGTTTCAACTCGTCGCCAAATATTTTGCCGTGAAGTCAAGAAACGCGCGTACTTTGGCGGACGACACCTCGCTGCGTTCCAGGTAGGTCGCGTAGATGTCGGCGTTGGGTAGCCTCCAGTCACCCAGTAATGGGATCAGTTCGCCCCGGGCCAGGTAGGGTGCGATTTCCCACGCTGAGCGGATGGCGATGCCATGGCCGTCCAGCGTCCAACGCAGCACGGCGTTGCCATCGTTGCTCGATAGCACATTGTCGACTTTAACCGTCTCGGTGGACTTTCCGCGGCGGAAATGCCAAGCGCCGTAGGCTGCATCGTTTTCCCGAACGATCAAGCAGGCGTGACGCACCAAGTCGTGCGGAATGTTCGGCTTACCGTTCCGGGCAACATAGGCCGGCGAAGCGCATACAAGACGGTGATTGCGCAGCAACAACCTTGCATTGATCCGGGTGCTGGGAGGATCGCCGAAGCGGATGCCGATGTCATAACCGTGTTCGCGCAGGTTCAAGGGCTGGTCGGTCAATTGCAGTTGCACCCGTATGGCGGGATAGCGGGCAACGAACGCCGAAATGGCCGGTGCCACCCGTGCACGACCGAAACCGTATGAGGCATTGACACGGAGCAGTCCGGCCGGTTCGGCATGGCCGCGGATCAGCACTTGCTCAAGTTCCTGCAATTCCCCGAGCAGGCGTGATCCCTCGGCCAGGTAGCGTTCGCCCTCCGGCGTGAGCGTCAGGCGTCGTGTCGTGCGATGAGTCAGGCGCACGCCGAGCCGCTTTTCCAAATGCGCCAAGCGCTTGCTGACCGCTGGCGGGGTGACGCCAAGTTCGCGCGCGGCCGCAGCCAAGCTGCGATGGCGCGCCACTAGGGTGAAAAGGCGGATGTCGGAGAACTCGGACATGATGCTCCAATTCGTTCTTATAAGTTATGAATTGAATAAATATAATTCAATAACGCCGTTCTAATGCAGGAATAGAATGGCCGTCGGAACATGGAGGCAAGGTATGTTCGAAGGCTTTTCCGACGTATCCGCCACGGTCGATGGCATCAAGATTCATGCGTTGATGGCCGGCACCGGGCCGGCGCTGCTTCTGCTGCATGGACACCCTCAGACACACGCGATCTGGCACAAGGTGGCTCCGACGCTGGCGCGGCAATTCACGGTTGTCGTTGCGGACCTGCGCGGCTATGGCGACAGCGGGAAGCCGCCAGGCGAGCCAGACCACGCCAACTATGCCAAGCGTCGGATGGCCTTGGACCAAGTGCGATTAATGCAGGCGCTGGGCCTGCCGACGTTCGCGGTGATCGGTCATGACCGGGGGGGGCGGGTCGCGGCGCGGATGGCGCTGGATCATCCAGATGTGGTATCCCGCCTGGTCACGCTGGATGTGGCACCCACGCTGGCGATGTACCAGCAGACCTCATTCGAATTCGCGCACGCCTACTGGCACTGGTTCTTCCTCGTGCGACCGTCGCCTTTCCCAGAGACGTTGATCCGGGCCGACCCGGATCTCTACCTGAAGCAGACCATGGGAGCCCGCAGTGCCGGCCTGAAGCCTTTCGCGCCGGAGGCCTATGCTGCCTATCTGCGTTGCCTGTCCGATCCGGCAACCGCACATGGCATCTGCGAGGACTACCGTGCCTCGGTAGGTATCGACCTCGAACACGATCAGGCCGATCTTGCCGCGGGCAAGCAGATCCAATGTCCCTTCCTGGCATTGTGGGGACGCGATGGCGTGATCGAACGGTGCTTCGACCCTCTGGCCGAGTGGCGCCGCTGGAATCCCGGCGTAAAGGGTATGGCGCTGCCCTGCGGCCACTACATCCCGGAGGAAGCACCCGAGGTGTTGCTCGATCACGTCCTCGCCTTCCTGCCTTCATGAATGTCCTCGAGCCTGCCCATGCCAGCGACGACGCTTTACCGAAAACTGGTCGATTCGCACACCGTCGAACGCCTGGATGTCGACAACGTGCTGCTATATGTCGACCTGCACATCATGAACGAATACACCAGCCCACAAGCTTTTGCAGGACTGGCGCAACGTGGATTGCGGGTGCGGCGCCCACACCAGCAAATGGGCGTGGTCGATCACGTCATCCCCACGCGCCCGGTGCCGATCGCGGCGCGTACGATCGACATCGCCCCCGCCGCACGGCAAGCGGCGAACTTTGCCGCCAACTGTGCTGAGCAGGGGATCGAGCTGTTCGACGTGCGTGATCCGATGCAAGGAATCGAGCATGTCGTCGCGCCGGAACTTGGCCTGATCCGTCCCGGCATGGTCGTATTATGCGGCGACAGCCATACCACGACCTACGGTGCCCTCGGGGCACTCGGGTTCGGGATCGGCACGTCGGAAGTGGAGCATGTGCTTGCCACGCAGACTCTGGTGTACCGCGTGGCCAAGGACATGCGAATCCAAGTCGATGGTCGACTGCCTCTGGGGACGACGTCCAAGGACCTGATCTTGCACATCATCGCCAAGATCGGAGCACAAGGCGCGCGTGGCTATGCGGTCGAGTATGTCGGCGAAGCTATCGCCGCACTGTCCGCCGAGGCGCGCATGACCTTGTGCAACATGACCGTGGAAGCCGGTGCCCGCGCGGCGCTGATCGCGCCTGACGCGATCACATCCGACTACGTGTCCGAGCGGATCTGCAATATGGACGACGCTGCGCTGGCGGCCGCGCACACGGCATGGAAGCAACTCCGCACGGACGCATCGGCGCGTTTCGATGCCGAGCATCGCTTCGATGCTTCCGAGGTCGCCCCCTATGTCACCTGGGGGACCAGTCCCGACCAGGCGCTGCCGGTGAATGGCACCGTGCCGCCATTGAGCGACGCCTCGGGTGATATCGAGAAGGCAACTTGGCACAAGGCGCTGGATTACATCGGCTTGGCGCCTGGCACGCCGATCGAAGGTATTCCGATCGACCGCGTGTTCATCGGTTCGTGTACGAATGCCCGCATCGAGGACCTGCGCGAGGTGGCGCGGGTGGTGCAGGGGCGCAAGGTTGCACCAAGCGTGCGGGCGATGGTGGTGCCTGGCTCCGGGCTGGTCCGTGACCAGGCCGAACGCGAAGGGATCGCGCAGGTGCTGGTCGAGGCAGGGTTCGAATGGCGACAGCCGGGCTGTTCGATGTGCCTGGCGATGAACGACGACGTACTCGCGCCGGGCGAGCGTTGCGCCTCTACGACCAACCGCAACTTCGAGGGTCGGCAGGGCCGGGGCAGCCGCACGCATCTGATGAGTCCGGCCATGGCTGCCGCTGCCGCAATCGCCGGACGCATCGTCGACATTCGCAAGGAGTTCCGTGCATGAGCGAAACGCACCGTATCACAGGCGTGGCGGCGCCATTGCCAATCGGCAACCTGGACACCGACCAGATCATGCCCAAGCAGTTCCTGCTGGGGATCGACAAGAGCGGATTGGCAGACGGACTGCTGCATGACCTGCGTTTCGACACCGAAGGGCGGCTTCGCCCGGACTTCGTGCTCAACCGTCCGGAATATCGCGGCGCGCGCATTCTGTTGGGCGGGGCGAACTTCGGCTGCGGATCGAGCCGGGAGCACGCGGTATGGGGATTGCAGCAGGCCGGGTTCGATGCTGTCGTCGCGCCGAGTTACGGAGAGATCTTCTATTTCAATGCGATGAACAATCGCCTGCTGCTTGTCACCTTGCCGCCGGAGCAGGTCCAGGCGTTGATGGACAGCGTGGCGCATGGCCAGGAAAAGCGCCTGACCATCGACGTGGAGAAGCAAATCGTTTCCACGCCGCAGGGCGATGAATATCCCTTCGATTTGCAACCCAGGCAGAAGCGGATGCTGGTCGATGGCTTGGACATGATCGGCATGACCTTGCGCGATGCAGCAGCCATCGACCGGTTCGAAGCTGAGCATTGGCAGGTACGTCCCTGGTGCCGTGTCGATATCGCCAGGACGCGGGCAAGAAAACGCGGTGCGGGCTTGAATTCCGTACGCAGCCAAGGACAGGCCTTGTCCTCCGAAAAGGAAAGGTAGCGATGAACATGGCGATCATGGGGAACGGATGGTTAACGTTCAGCCACTGCCTGCTTGCGGCGGCTGGGCGATGTGTATTTCACGACAGGGACACGGAACCCCCTACCGAGATGCGGCCGTGTCGGATTCGCTGATGAAGTTCATCGGCGTCTTGCCGAGCCGCCGTTTGAACATGGTGGAAAACGCGCTGGGGCTGTCGTAGCCCAGATCCAGCGCCACCTGCGTGACGGACTGCCCAGCCGATAGCCGGGGCAGCGCCGCCAGCAGGCAGGCTTGCTGCCGCCATGCCCCGAAACTCATGCCCGTCTGCTGGTGAAAGAACCGGGTGAAAGTGCGCAGGCTCTTGTGCAGCCGTTGCGCCCACATCTGCGGCGTGGCCTGGATGCTGGGCGACTTCAGGAACGCCTTGCACAGCCGTGCAAGCTGGCGGTCTTGGGGGATCGGCGCGAACAGGGGCATCGTCTGCGTCTGGCGCACTTCGTGCAGCAGCAACTGCGCCAGCGCACCGTCGCGCCCGTCCTCGTCGTACAGCGCGGGCATGTCCGCCGAGGCCAGCAGCAACTGGTGCAGCAGAGGGGAGATGACCAGCGCCTCGCAGTGATCTGCCGGGCGCGGCGCGGCAGCCGGCTCGATGTAGAGGCTGCGCGTACTCACACCCTGCATCCGCACGCGGTGGGGTTTGCCGGCGGGAATCCACACGCCGCTGTACGGTGGAATGGCCCATGCGCCATCGTCCGTTTCCACTTCCATCACCCCGCTCATGCCGTACAGCACCTGGGCGCGCCGGTGCGTATGGGTGTCGAGCAAGGTGCCCGGCGGGTAATCGGTGCCGATGGCCAGCACGGGGCGCGCCACGGCATCCACGGAGTCCAGCGGTATGTTGCGCATGGCAATGGATGGCCTAAACAAAAGGATTATTGACCAATCAGCGAGAGACAGCCAATTCGGCGCACCCTATCGTGAAGTTTCGTCCTCTCACGATGCGGTTTCCGCCATGTACTTCCTGCTTTTGTTCTTTGGTTTCCTCGCCGGGATAACGACCGTGCTGTTCGGCTTCGGCGGTGGCTTCGTCGTCGTGCCCGTGCTGTATTCCGTGCTCCTGGCTACGCATGGCGGCAGCGCCGTGGGCGACGCCGCCATGCACGTGGCCGTTGCCACGTCCACCTGCGTGATGATCTTCGGTGCGGGGCTGGCGACGATGCGCCATCACAAAGCTGGCACGGTGCCGTGGGATCAGGTGCGCCCGCTACTGGGCTACATCGCCGTGGGCGCAATACCGGGCGCGGCTGCCGCATTGGCATTGAGCGGGGACTGGGTACGCTGGGCCTTCATCTTCTACCTGGGGTTGACGATCCTCGACAGCATCCTGCGGCCGGGCTTCACCCAGGAAACGGCTGCGCGGATTCGTCCATGGGGACGGTGGATGACCGCTGCCGCAGGCACGGCGATTGGTGCGATCGCCGCCTTCCTGGGCGTGGGCGGCAGCGTGATGACCGTGCCGCTGATGCGCCGCCGCGGCGCCAGCATGACCGCTGCGACAGCAGCGGCCAACCCACTGTCGCTGCCAATGGCCGTGGTCGGCTCGGCGACTTAGAGCGGCTAACAAAACCCGGGAAGATGGCGAAGACAGATGACCGAGCAGGCGAGAGACAGCAGGGCCAGATGGATATCGATCCGGCGTTCGAAACGGATGCGCAGCTTGCCCATGCCCGCGAACCAAGCATGAGTGCGCTCGACTACCCAACGATAGCGTCCCAGCCTATCGTTGCGTTCTATCCCCTTGCGGGCGATACGCGGGGTGATACCTCGCTGGTTGAGGTGATCGCGGCAGCGGTCGATGTCGTAGGCCTTGTCGGCGTGCAGCTTGCCCGGCCAGCGTTGCGGACGCCCCGGCTTGCCAGCGATCGGGGGCAGTGCATCAACCAACTCCTCGAATACCACCGAGTCGTGCCGGTGGGCTCCGGTGACACAGAACGCCAAGGGAATGCCGTTGCAGTCGGTGATCAGGTGCCGCTTGCTACCGAGCTTACCGCGATCGGTCGGGTTCGGCCCGGTGTAGGCGCCCCCCGGGGGGCGGCCACACTGGCCGCGTCCAGGCTGGCTCGACTCAGGTCCAGCTTGTCGGCCCGGCGCAGTTCGGCCAACAGGACCTGATGCAGACGATGCCAGACCCCGGCGGCTTGCCAGTCGCGCAACCGCCGCCAGCAGGTCATGCCGCTGCCGTAGCCCAGTTCCTGGGGCAACTCCTCCCACGGGATGCCGGTGCGCAGGACATAGACGATACCGTTGAGGGCTTGTTGGTCGCTCACGCGCGGTCGCCCTCCCTTGGGCGAGGGCTTCACGGGCGGGATCAAAGGTTCGATGCGCTTCCACAGCGCGGCGGGAATCTCTTTGCGACGTGCCATGCAGGCGATTTTGTCATCACCGCTCAGGTGTACAAGGCGGTTTTGTTAGCCGCTCTTATGCGCTGCTGGCGTGGAACGATGCACCGCTGGGTGCATGGCACGCGGGTTACATTGACTTGCGCGCTTGCGCGGTCTTGGCGGTTGGTTCATGGCTGGGTATCCGGGCCACATCGAGGTGGATTGGCCGGATTCCCGATACCATTCACGCCAAGGCATACATCACGCTGCTGTGCGTCGTTCTGCTGGTGATGCTGGTGGCTTAGTCTTCTCTGCCTCTAGCTGTGATCTCTCAGTAGGTTGTTCATCCGGGGCTCCTGGGGGCTGGTTTGGCTTCGTAACCCCCATCTTCCAGAGATGCCCCGGATGAACAACCTACTGAGAGATCACAATTAGTCCACAATGCAGGTCAACGATCTGATCGTTGGCCTCATCGCCCACGAGCTCAAAGCGTTCCCGGCCAGCAAAGGGCAGTACGGGTACGTCTATGCGCTCAACGCCTCCCGCGACCATGTGGTCTGCCGCGGCATTCCTTCCGCCGAGGACATCCAGTAGGACTGGGGACATCGTCTAGGCTCAAGTCGCAACAACCAGATACGTGGCCGTTGTCATCGCCGATATCAATCTCGGCCAGCAATCAAGCCACATCGGCGTCCGATGTGAACAGCTTGGGCCACGGGGCCGGATCGGCCCATACCCATCCACTGCACACAGTCAGCTCATGGCACGCGCGTAGGTCCGGATCAGCGAGTCGGGGCAGACAAGGATGGTGAAAACGGGGCGAGGTGGTCTCCGCTTTGTTTGTCGCGTCGAGGACTGGTTTCGGTTCGACTGCCACCGGATTGGCTTCCCTCCGGTGTTGTCCCATGGACTCTTGCGCTGTTCCTCATGCCGCTCGCGCTCGCCCAGCATGGATTGCTACGGCCATCGCCATTCTGGCGTTGGCCACTCGCGCCGCCGCTTCGGAAGTCTGGGTCGTTACCGACTCGCATCATCCGGTCCTTGGCCAGGCTGACCGACACCTCATCCTGGACGCGGCCGCGGTGCTCGAAGCGGAGCTGGCCGACAACCTGCCCACCGATCCTGAGCGCGCCAGCGCCATCGTCCAGCAACGCCTGAAATTGGGCGGTACAGACCTGCAGCGAAGGATCGGCACCGCCTACCAGGGTATTGCCGATGCCTGGAGCCTTGGCGTCACCAAGATTCCCGCCATCGTGGTGGATCGCCGATACGTGGTCTATGGCGAGACGGACGTGGCCCGTGCGGTAGCCCGCATCGACCAATACCGGAGGACGCAGCCATGACGAGGCGTCCGTTCGCGCCATCCCGGCGCCAGCGGTTGGCCATCGCAGCGCTGCTGCTGGGGTGTTCCGCATCGTCCTTTGCACTGAACACCGCCACCATCGTGGCCTCCACCCTGTCGCCGGATTGCCTGGAATACCGCGTCACCGGCATCTGCTATTGGCTCTATTGCACCTGGACGGGATGCACCGTACGCACCTCGGTCAAGGTGCGCCACTACATCCCGGATGCCGTGGTGTCGAGCTACTCGAACACCGGCGAGAACCCTTGGGTCGAGGTGCGGGCGATGAGCCTGCCGAACCCGACCGCGAAGGCCGGCGGCGACGGCACCACCAACGAGGATCACGAGAACAACCTGGCGAAGTTCAAGAACGCCGACGTCATCGGCCATCCGGGTGGCTATGTGTTCAGCCAGTTCGCCAGCGCCTCCGGCTACACCTGCGAGGGCGCCGGCACCGCCTTCATGCCCTATCTGCTGAGCACGCTCGACACGCTGGCATGGCGCTACAACATCCCCGAGGCGCTGTATCCGGAAGCACTGATTCCCGGCCGGCGCGAGATCGGCACGCGCACGGCCATGAATCTCTGGGGCAACGTCTATCCGCGTGGCGGCTTCCTGCACCAGGTGGATGACCACAAGGCCGCAGCCGTGGTCGCCCAGCGCGCGGGTGACATCGTGACGCGCCGCAACCAGATCCACGTCTACCAACCGCTGCTCGCCAGTTCGCGCGATGGCTACTGGCCGGCCGGCGCCCTGATGGAAACCGATGCCGCCACGGGCAAGTGGCAGGAGCTGACCCCCACGCTGTCCAGCAGTTGCGCGGTATTCCCCCACGGCAATGCCAAGGTGCAGGCCCGGCAAGGCGACTACGCCTGGGCATTGTGGCGTCCCTATAGCTGCTGCCAGCGCCGCGGCCAGGTGTTCCTCGGCAGCGTCGATTTCCTGTGAGGCCCGATGCCATGACGACTCCACCGCCGAGCGCCCGTCGATTTCTTTGCGTCGCATTGGCCGTTGCAGCAATGTGCTGCTCCGGCGCCGGGGCGCAGACCAGCGTCAACGAGTACGGCGTCCAGCATCAGGGCAGCGTGATCGGCGACGACGTGCTCTACAGCATTGGGGGCGGCCGCGCGGTATCCATGAGCGGTGCGGCCAACATGCACTCCATCGGTGTTGGCGTCGGCTGGAACAGCAACCTGATCTGTGGCGACATGAGCATCACCACCACGCTGCAGAACCAGTTGAACGGCATCACCAACGGCTTCCAGGCCATCATGTCCTCGGTGATCCAGAACGCCACCGCTGCCGTGGCGTCGCTGCCCGCGCTGATCATCCAGCGCGCCGATCCAGGGCTGTATAACCTGCTGACCAATGGGGTGCTGCAAGCCAGGCTGGATTTCGATCGCAGCAAGCTGACCTGCCGTGCCATCGCCAACCGCATGGCCGACATGGCGGGTGGGCAGCTCGGCTGGGGCCAACTCGCCGAAGGCATGGCGCTGAAGCAGGCCGTCGCGAGCACCGATGCGGTCTCGGCCATCGACGACGCCGAGGCGAACCGTGGCAACAATGGCGTACCGTGGGTCGGCGGAGACAACGCCGGCGGCGCGGGCCAACGTCCGGTGCGCGTGGTCGGCGACGTGACCCGCGCCGGCTACAACCTGCTCAATGGCCGTGGCGTCGGCGATGCCAGTTCGATTCCGCAAGCCAGTTGCGGCGGCAACATGGCCTGCCAGACCTGGAGTTCGCCCGATGCCGCCGCGGCCTGGGCCGTTCGCGTGCTAGGCGAGCAGGAACAGCGCACCTGCGATGCATGCACCAAGACCGTCACCACGCCGGGCGTTGGCCTGACCCCGCTGATCCAGGAGGAATACGAGGACAAGCTGCAGGCCCTGCAGGAGTTGGTCGCCGGCAGCCGTCCAACCACGGCGCAGAACCTGCAGGCTGCGGGCAGCGCGTCGCTGCCCATCACCCGTGGCGTGATCGAGGCGCTGCGCGACGAGACGGACCAGGACATCCTGGCTCGGCGCCTGGCCTCGGAGGTTGCGCTGGCCAGCGTGCTGGAGAAGGCGCTGCTGCTGCAACGCACGCTGCTGACCGGGCGCAAGGAGCCCAACGTGGCCGCCAACGAACTGGCCCAGAAGGCCGTCACCCACGAAAGCGACATCCTCGATCGCGAGATTCACAACCTGAAGGCAGAGCTGGAGCTGCGCCGCGAACTGGCCAGCAACTCGCCGATGGCGATCATCCAGCGCCACAGCACCCGCGCCGCCGGTGCGCGTGGCATCTACGAGGGCGACCCGGTACGCAATCGGGTCGATGAATTGCAGCGGCCGCCGTCCGGCGGAAGCCATCCATGAGTGCCGCAGGGCGGTGCCCGCGCTGGCTGTCCAGCCGGCGTGCCATCCGGGTACTGGTGTGGGCGGTGTCGCTGCTGATCGCCGCGACCGCCGTCAATGTGGTCGGCATCCGCATCGCGGGCAGCATCGAGGGCTGGCAGCGCTGGATGGCGGCGCAATCCGGGGCCTTCCTGGTCTGGCGGTTGTTGCTCTACGCCATCACTGCCTGGGGTTGGCTCTGGATGCGCCGTCGCCTGCGCACGCGGGAACCGGAGCGCGCTGCCGGGCAGCGACTGCTGCGCGCGGAGGTTGCGTCCATCGTCGCCGTGATCGCGCTGGAAGCCAGCCTGCTGATGCAGGCACGGTAGCGCGAGGTTCGCCATGACGCTGTTCACCACCGACTACCTGGAGTACTACCTGACGCTGGTGTCCTGGGTGGTCCACAACGGCATCTGGTCGGTGCTGGTCGCCAGCGGCATGTTCGCCGTCCCGTTCCTGGCGATCATCATCCAGGAATGGCTGAAGGCCCGCGCGGAAGGCGCGGACGAGGGCAACAAGGGGGTGCTGTCCTCGGCTCGCATCGAGAACCGCGTCTTCGTCGCCATCGTGGTGATCATGTTCGCGGGCATCCCCTTCATCGACGTCG
Organism: Achromobacter sp. Marseille-Q4962; assembly: GCF_943737005.1. Taxonomy (GTDB): domain Bacteria; phylum Pseudomonadota; class Gammaproteobacteria; order Burkholderiales; family Burkholderiaceae_B; genus Achromobacter. Next base: position 14,955 of record NZ_CALSFU010000031.1, read on the forward strand.
ATTTCAACACCATCAAGTACGACCGTTCGCGTTCGACCCAATGCCAAGTAAATGTGCCAGAGCCGACCGATACGGGCTGGTCGCAATCGTTCAGCACGATCAACAACCAGTCGGCCAAGGTGCCGGTGTGGTGGTTCGCCATGCACGCGATCTCGCGCGCGATCACCGGCGCCTCGGTCGCGGCCATTCCCTGCGGCACCGACCTGCGGCAGATCCGCATGGACATCGACGCGACCCGCATCGACGACCCGGTACTGGCCCAGGAGATCAGCGACTTCACCCGAGACTGCTACGGCCCCGCCCGCGCCAAGCTGTTCATGACCCGGCCCAGCCTGAGCGAGGAGCAGATGCACGACGTCACCTGGATCGGTTCCAGCTACTTCGTCGGCACCGCAGGCTTCTACGACAGCTACCGCTCCAGGACACCGCGCGATGCCTGGCCGTTCGACGCCACGCGCGACGCCGGCCTGGCCCAGGTGCCCGGCGGGGGCGGCTACCCGACCTGCCGGCAGTGGTGGGCCGACGGCAGCCAGGGCCTGCGGGCACGACTGCTGGCCCAGGTCGATCCCAGCCTGCTGACACGACTGGCCGGCTGGGCGGGCTTCCTGAGCCAGGCCGAGGTCAACGACTCGGTGATCCGCGCCGTCGCGAGCCCTCGGCAACAGAAGCTCAACCGGGGGGCGGTCTACACGGACTACGGTGGCCAGATCGACATGACGCTGCCCAACATCGTCACCCGCGCCGCCAGCGACGTGGGGCTGACCGTCGGATCACTGGGCTATTTCCCGGCGATGGACGTGGTGCGGCAGGCGCTGCCGATGGTGCTGTCCCTGCTCAAGATGGCGCTGGTCATCTGCATCCCGCTGGCGCTGCTGATCGGCACCTATGACCTCAAGACCGTGGTCACGGTGAGCGTGGTGCAGTTCGCGCTGTTCTTCACCGAATTCTGGTTCCAGCTCGCCCGCTGGATCGACTCGACGATCCTCGATGCGCTCTACGGCTGGGGGTGGGGCTGGAACCGGCCGCACACGAACTTCGATCCGCTGGTGGGCCTCAACAACACCTTCGGAGACATGCTGCTGAACTTCGTGATGGCGACGATGTTCCTAGTGCTCCCGGCATTCTGGATTGGCGCATTGACTTGGGCTGGGATTCGGGCCGGAACTGTCGCAAATGCTTTCTCGGCAGGCACCAAAGACGCGGGCAACGCGGGCGGCAAGGGGCCAGGCGTCATGTCGAGGAAGCTGAAATGACTCAGCGATGAACGGCTTCAATCTTCTTCGCTGTACATCACGTGAGAGGTGTCGTTGTAAAGGTTTGGATCGTAGCCAGGCGTTTGACGTAGTTCATCCAGACTCGCAGGAAATTGCAGGTCAAAATCGTCGTCGCCCCCCGGCGTCTGCTCCGCCATCCTGGCTGCCACAACGAGAGCGACCAGTATCAGCGCCACCCAGAATGCGACGTACAGCAACACCCCGAGGACCGCCAGCTTGATCACCCAGATCAGCACCGCTGCACCGCCCGCCGGCAGTGCCTGCGCCACCAGCCACCGATGCGCCCGACGCTCCGCGCGCAGGCAAACGCCCCATACACCGCCCAGCCAGCGGCCGAGTCGCGCTGCGGTGGTCATGCGTGCGGTGTGCTTCATGGTTGGCTACCTCATGGTCGTTCCACGGTCGTTGGGCTGGGCGGTGCCGTTCTCCTTCATGCCTGCCGCGCCGCGAATGCTTCGGCGGTCATGATCAAGCCGGGAAAGTCCTCTCGCATGGCGAGAATGTCCGCATCGCCTGTGATCAATGCATCCGCCTTGCCGACATGCGCGAGCACCAGGAACACCTGGTCCTTCTCGTCGCGGCAGGCCGGCAGGTCGGGCCATGGCATCGGCAGTTCCACCACATCGGCGTAGGGCAGGAAGTCCGCCAGCAACTCCTGCTGTTCCGAGGTCGACAGCTTGAACTTGGGAAAGGCCAGGACGCGCAGGAGTTCACTGGCCGTCTCCCGGCAGACCAGCGGCTGCAACTGCTGTTGCTGCCAGGCATGGCGTATCCAGGCCAGGCGTCCTGCATTGAAGACCAGCGCCGACAGCACGATGTTGGTGTCGAGCACGACCCTGCGCATCAGCGCCGCGCCCAGGCCACGGCATCCTCGACGTCCTGCTCGGTGATCCCGAGTTGCTCCAGCTTCTCGCGCACGGCCTGGGCCTTCTGGACCCGCACGGGGGTCAGGACGATCCGACCGCCTTCGACGGTCACGTCGAAGTACTCCGCCGCATCCACGCCGGACACGGCCGCCTTGGGCAGCGTGATCTGGTTTTTCGAAGTGAGCTTGGCAAGCATGGGAAGCCTCCGTAAGTTTCAAAGGAAATCTTACTTCCTTACTTCATTCCCGACAAGCATGCCTTCGGGCGCATGGATTTCAGGACCTGCCGTGCTTTCAGCGCCGGTTGAAGCGGCCTGATCCGGTGAAAACACAGCGCCTGTTCCGATCCCCGATCCTGGAGCGCATGGGCTCCGCATTGATTGCGGCACACGAAGCCAACTGCCCCTATACCAAAGGGCTTGTCGAAGGCCAAAGGGCTGGGGAAGGGGCAAGGGAATGGCCTCAAGGGGAAAGGCCCCTACCCGAAAGGCCAAAAGGCTCCTCCGGCCAGCCCATCACCAGGATGTCGCCATGCTTTCGCTGTTCCAGCGCAAACGGGTGCCGCTGGCCAACGCCGCGGCACCGCCTCCCGTCGAGCCTGCCAAAGGGTTGACCCGGCCGCAGTCGGCCACATCGCTGCTGGCGGAGCCGCGCCGGCAGCGATTGCTGGAACACATCTGGCAGCGCACCTCGCTGTCGCGTCGGCAGTTCCGCTCGCTGTACCTGGCGCCACTGGAGCGCTACGCCGAGCTGGTCCAGCAGTTCCCGGCCTCGGAGGCGCATCACCATGCCTGGCCGGGCGGCATGCTGGACCACGGCCTGGAGATCGTGGCCTACGCGCTCAAACTGAGGCAGTCCCACTTGCTTCCGGCCGGCGCCTCGCCCGAGGCCCAGGCCGCGCAAGCCGAGGCCTGGACCGCCGGTACCGCCTACGCCGCGCTGCTGCACGACATTGGCAAGATCGCGGTCGACCTGCACGTCGAGCAGGCCGATGGCCTGGTCTGGCACCCCTGGCACGGGCCGCTGCGGCAGCCGTACCGCTTTCGTTACCGGACGGATCGCGAGTACCGGCTGCATGGCGCCGCCACTGGGCTGCTGTACACCCGTGTGCTCGATGCCGGCATCCTCGACTGGCTGAGCGACTACCACGATCTATGGTCGGCGCTGCTCTACGTCCTGGCGGGCCAGTACGAGCATGCCGGCACGCTGGGCGAGCTGGTCGTCAAGGCCGACCAGGCATCGGTGGCCCTGGCGCTCGGCGGTGATCCGGCCAGGGCCATGGCGGCGCCGAAGCATGCGCTGCAGCGCAAGCTGCTGGATGGCCTGCGCTACCTGCTGCGCGAGGAGTTCAAGCTGAACCAGCCCGGCGGCCCGTCGGATGGATGGCTGACCCAGGACGCACTCTGGCTCGTCAGCAAGACGGTCAGCGACAAACTGCGCGCGCATCTCCTGTCGCAGGGCATCGAAGGCATCCCATCGAACAACACCGCCGTCTTCTCGGTGCTCCAGGACCATGGCATCGTGCAGCCCGCCCCGGATGGGAAGGCGATCTGGCGGGCGACCGTCACGAGCGGCACCGGCTGGTCGCACAGCTTTACCTTCCTGCGCCTGTCGCCGGCCTTGATCTGGGCGTCGGGCGAGCGTCCCGCACCGTTCGCCGGCACGGTCACGACGGAAGAGCCCCTCCCTGGCGATGAGGCAGCGCCGGCCTCCGCCGGCATCCCGGCCACCTCACCGCCCCCTGGGGTGGCGGATTCCCCGGCCGGGCTCGCGGACCCGGTCTCCGATCTGCTGTCGATGCTCGATGCATCCGGCGCAGCCACCGCCGGTGCATCGTCCGCCGGCGCGGAACCGCCGTCACCATCCGCCGGAGCAACTGTGACAGTGACCCATTCGGCGCTGACCGGTCCTGCCACGATGCCGGCTCCCGCGAAGGCCACGCCGTCCGGGGAAGCCTTCATCGCCTGGCTCAGGCAAGGCATCGAGTCGCGCAAGCTCATCATCAACGATGCGAAGGCACTGGTGCATACCGTCGATGGCACGGCGTACCTGGTCAGCCCCGGCGTCTTCCAGCGCTACGTGCAGGAACATCCGGAGATCCAGGCGCTGGCCCGACAGGACGATCTGCACGACTGGCAATGGGTGCAGAAGCGCTTCGAGAAGCTGGGGCTGCACCGCAAACAGGACAGCGGCCTGAACATCTGGACCTGCGATGTCACAGGACCGCGCAAGTCGCGGCGGTTGCACGGCTATCTGTTGGCGGCGCCTTCGGCATTGTTCGCGGAAGTCCCGCCGGACAACCCCTACCTGTCCCTGGCGCGCGGCTAGGAGTCTCCTCGCCACACACGGGCAGCGCACCTGCCGACCCTATGTCTTGCATCGTCGATACCCCCTCATGCTCGATGGGCGACCCAACCCTTGAAGGTGAACGCGCAATAGAAAAGGTCGATGTCCGTGAATCCAGCCTCGCGGAGCAGATCGACATCCTGCACGGGCGAAAGCACGGGCAGCCGTTCCTTGATCGCCGCGATGCTGCCTTCGGCTTGACGCACGGGTACGCCGGAAATAGCCGCGAACACCGCATTGCGCGAGAGCCATCTGTCCCGACCGGGATCTTCGCCGGGAAAGCTGTGATGCGCGACGACAAGGGGCGCACCGGGCTTGAGTCGCAGGTGCATCTGCTGCAGCGTCTTCAGGCGCTCGGCTGGCGGCAGGAAATGCAATGTCAGCAGGCAGGTCGCGCCATCGAAGGGCCCCTTGGGGGCGCTGTCGATATAGCCCTCGTGCAAGCGCACGTGAGGCGCCATCGGGCCCAGGATCGTGCGGGCGAGTTCGAGCATCTCTGCGGAAGGATCGACGCCGTCGAACTGCCAGCCGGGCTGCATTTCAGCGAGGGCCTTCAGTTCCAGCCCGCCGCCGGCGCCGAGCACCAGGATGCGCGCGTCGGCCGGCGCGCATTCAGCCAGCAGCACGCCCGCCATCCGGTGCAGGTCGCTCAGGCCCGGCACGATCCTCGCGGTTCTTTCCACATAGCCCGATACAGCCGTCGGGTCGGGGAACGACGTCATCGAGCGCGGCCTTCCGCTTGCGCTGGCTCGATCGTCTCGGGCCAAATCAGTGATCGGTGAATGTGGAATCCCGTCATGGCCCCGTTGCCCACGGCCAGCGACACCGAATGAGGAAACCGTGCCACGTCGCCGCAGGCAAAGACCCCAGGCACCGAGGTCTTGCTCTCGGCATCCGTGCGGATCTGGATTCCCATGGGCGTTTCTTCCAGTGAACAACCGATTGTCTCGGCCAAAGGGCTGGAGGGGGCGGTTCGCGTTACAACAAACAGGCCCGCAAAGCTCAGTCGCCTCCCATCCACCATCGTCACGTCGGCATGTCCCTCGATCCTGTCGATGCGGGCCTCGTCGATGACCACGCCTCGGCGTTCCAAAGTGGACCTGATTTCCTCGTTGAGTTCCAATGCACCGTTGACGAGCAAGGTGACATCCCCCCAATCCGTCAGCAGCTCAGCCTGATGGATGGACATCGGGCTGGCACCGACGATGCCGATGCGTCCCTGTCCAAGTTCATAGCCATGGCAGTACGGGCAGTGAAAAACCGTCTTCCCCCAGCGTTGCGCGAGTCCGTCGATGGCTGGAAGCTGGTCGGTCACCCCCGTCGCCAATAGAATGCGTCGCCCCAGGTGCGACTCGCCATCGGCCGTCGTGACGGTGAATTCGTCCGCCTGCCCGGCGACCGCTTCCACCCGACCTTCAAGCCAGGTCAGCGTTGGATAGGCCTCGAGCTGGCGGCGTGCGTTTGCAGCGATTTCACCTGGCGGCACACCATCCTGGCCGAGAAATCCGTGTGAATGGCTGGCGAAGCGGTTGCGCCGCTGGCCCGCATCGATCACCAGCACTGACCTGCGTGCGCGCACCAGTTGCAGGGTCGCGGCCATGCCTGAGTAGCTTCCGCCGACGACGATCACATCGTGATTCATGATTGATTCCTTGAGTGTCGTAAGGCCGCATGCCGGCGTGCGAAGTCAGAGGCCAGATCGGCAAGGGTGATTTCCGAAAACCGCGTGAGCAGCAGCGCCTCGGCTTCGGCAAACGTGCCTTCGAGTGCCGCATTGACCGTCTGCTCGACCAGACACTCCGGTGTCTCGTTGCGGTTGCCGATGGCAAACGTCGCCGGCTCTCCCAGGGCTTCGTGCAACTGACGCAGGGTGACGCTGCCAAGGTCGGCGTGGATACGCCATCCTCCTGCGTGGCCTCGTTCGGAGGTGACGATTCCCGCTTGCCGCAGGTATCCCATCGTGCGTCGAACGACGACCGGGTTGGTTCCCAGGCACAGCGCCAAGGTTTCCGAGGTAACGGGTCCATCCTGCTCGGCCATGTGCAGCAGCGCATGCAGGACAGACGAGAGGCGGCTGTCTCTTTTCATGAAACAAATGATGTTACGAAAAAGGCCGCGTGTCAAATGCGAGGTGGCAATGAACACCTGGCAAGTCACAGCCTTGACGTACAAGAACGTTGTTGACACCTCACCGCCATGACGGCATGGCTATTCGGTGCCGCTCTCTTCCTCGGACAGTTGCGCCTCGGTCGCGGCCATCAGCGTCGCGGCCGAGCACCCCAGCCCCTTCGCGATCCGCAGGATCAACACCAGCGTGGGCATGTGCTCGCCGCGCTCGATCTTGCCCATGTGCGACCGGGCGATGCCCGCCTGTTCCGCGAGCACCTCCTGCGCCAGCCCCTGCGCGGACCGGGCCTCGCGCACGGCAACGCCGAAAGCGCGCGCTGGCTCGCTTTCATAGGTTCTTGTCCCTGCGGGTCTCCCGCGTTGCACCGATCGCTTCTGCATCAACAGAAGCGTCACGCGCAAAGCGAATCTAAACCACGTTAAACTTATCTCATCGACCGGTCGCGCCCGGTTTTTCCCAGTGTCGGCGTTGTGCAGGTGACACGATGATCGCTCCCGATCCCTTGAACATTGCCCTGTCGGACTGCCTGGCCTATCCCCGGTTGTCGGTGCCGATGGCGGAACATCGCCGGCGCCATCCGGACCACCCCATTCGCCTTCATGAAGAACGCCTGGTGGATCTGCATCGAGGACTGCTCGCGGGGGCCTTCGAGGCAGGCCTCTGCCAGTCGCCCGCAGCACCGGAAGGCATCGATGTGCGCCCCGTCTGGCGCGACACGCTGGCATTGGCCGTGTCGGCCCATCACCCCTTGCTGGCCTTCGCGTCAGTGTCCCTGGAGCAGGCGGCCGACCACCCTTGGATCGCCCTGGATGGCCGCGACTGTGTCGGCTACTGCGAGCAGATCGACTCATTGCTGACGGCGGCCGGCGTCGTCCCCTCGGCCGTCACGACGGCCACATCGTTCGGGTTGATGATGACCTTGGTGGCCGCCGGCTACGGCGTCTGCCTCGCACCCGTCGCCCGCATCGAGGGCCATCGTCCCCTGGGCGTTTTCCAGCGTCCGTTGCAAGAGGGAGCGCTGACGCTCACCACGTACTTCCTGAGCCGTCGAAATACGGACAGCACCCGCCTGGAGCCGTTCTTCCAAGCGCTCCAGGCAAACGCCTGACCGAACTTCGACGCGACCCTGGCTTCATCAGACTCTAGGCGTCGCTTCGGCGGCATCGGCAGCGACGGCTTCGCGCACCAGCCGCTGCACGCCTTGCCGGACCTGCTCAGGGAACTCGGTCGTCACGACTGGCTCGCTCGCCTGCATGCACTGTGCGGCCACCAACCGCGCGGCAAGGTGCAGGTTCGTTGGATTGACGGCTTCGATGGCCGGCCGTGTCCCGAGAGCCTCGTACGAGCGCAGAAGAGCGTGGTAGATGTCCCAGGTGTCGATACCCCGTGGCAGTTGCTTCAGGACGGACTGGACCAGCCTGCGCTTGAGCGGATCGAGTTGCCAGTCCGGCACCCGCTGCCCGCGATGCCCCATGTGGATCGACAGCAGGTTGCCGGCCTGGATCTCGTAGGTGATCCAGCGGCGCGACTTGCCCGCGAGCTTGGCGTAGTCCGCCACCGAGAGGTTGTGTGGTGCCTCGAAGGTCTCCAGCACTTGCAGGCGTTCGCGCTGCGCCTCCGACAGGCGCGGCCGTGCGTACTCGGGCATGCGCACGGCCGACAACCGCTGCACCGATGCCGGCGCTTCGGGTTGGCCGGGCGTCGGCGCGGTCACGATCAGTTGCGGCGCGGTGAGGTCGACCACCGGCGGCTGCACAGCCGCCTGGCCGGCGATGGTCGGCAGACCCTGGAGCGTGATGGTCAGATGCCGGCTGGCAACCTCGACCTGGTTCTGCTCGAACAGGTCCAGGCGATCGGCCCAGTCCTGCATCATGACGCGACGCTGCTCGACGTATTCGGCATGGTTGTAGGTCGCGCTGATCCTGTCCGGGTCGGCATGCGAGAGCTGGGCGTCCACCCATTTCTTCGGGTACCCGAGTTCGTTCAGCGCCGTCGAGATCGTTGCCCGGATGCCATGCCCCGTGAGTTGGTCCTCGTAGCCCATGCGCTTGAGCGCGGCGTTGAGCGTGTTCTCGCTGATCGGGTTCTTCAGGCACCAGTCGCCGGGGATGAGATAAACCTGGGCCGGCTTGAAGTTGTCGAGCAGGTGGCGAACGATCTCCTGCGCCTGCACCGACAGCGGCACGATGTAGGGCGGGATGTCGATGAGACGCTTGCGCTTCTTCCTGGTGAGCAGCTTGCGCTGCTTGAGCCTGGCCACCGGGATGATCCACAGGCCCCGGTCGAGGTCGAACTGATCGGGCGTGGCGAAGCGCAACTCGCCGGTACGCACACCGGTGAGCATCAACAGCCGCAAGCCCAACTGCGTGTTCAGGCGCCCGCGGTACTTGCGCAGTGTCTGCAGCATGACTGGCAGCTCGTGCATGCGCAGGAACGCGTTGTGTTCGACCGGCGGCAAGGGCAGCGCGACCACTTCCAGGTCCCTGGACGGGTTATCGCCCATGTTGGGAATCGCCACCGTGGCGTAGGTGAACAACTGGGTGAACCAGGTCCTCAGCTTCTCGGCCACCGACAGCGAGCCGCGCTTTTCCACCTTGCCGATGATGTCCAGCAGGTGTGCGCGGGTGATCTCGTAGATGGTCAGGTGCCGCAGCGAGGGGAACACGTCTTTCTTGAAGACGCGCCCGATCTGTTCAAGGCTGGTCTGCCGTCCTTCCTCCAGCGAGAGCCGGCGATGGGCCAGCCATTGCTCGTAGACGGCCATGAAGGTGTGCTCGCCGGCCAGGACGATCGCGTGCCGCCTGCGCTTGCGTTCGCTGTGCGGATTGACGCCCTTGGCGAGCAGCGAGCGGGCTTCATCGCGAAGCGCACGGGCGTCCTTCAGCGAGAGCGCTGGATACGTGCCGAAGGACATGCGGTCGCGCTTGCCGCCCCACGAGAAGCGGAAGTGCCACGCCTTTGCACCGGTGGCTGAAACAAAGAGGGAAAGGCCGTCTGTGTCGGCCAGGGTGTACGGTTTGCCGGTCGCCTTGGCCTGGCGAACCGTGAGGTCCGAAAGCATGATCCCAACTCCTTGAAAGCGAGTTGAGTGCCATGTTTCCCATCGGGCCCCGGCTCCCCCAGCAACAATGCGGAACTGGGAAGCTCCGCATTGCGATGTACCACCTAATGTACCGGTTTTGACCGGCTGTCAGTGGATTTCGCTGGACGTCACTGGATCGAAGATTCTTAAAAAATCGAACCGTGACAATGACTTGCAACACTCCATGGACGTCCCTGGAACACCATGGAAAGTTGAAGTGGAGCGGGTGATGGGAATCGAACCCACGCTTGAGGCTTGGGAAGCCGCCGTTCTACCATTGAACTACACCCGCATCGGTGTCGTACCGGGACCGAGATCCCGGCAGAGGGACGAATTATAGCGCGCCTTCACGGCGCGCTGGGCGGCCGGCGACGGCAACGCGCTTGAACCCGGGGACATTCCCGGGCGCGCGCCAGCCGGCGCGCCGTCAATTCGCCGTCAATTCGCGGTGATGTTCGCCGCTTTGACGACTTTGCCCCAGCGTTCGTATTCCGCCTTGGTGTAGTCGCCGAGTTCCTTGGGGCCCATGTAGATGGCTTCGGCGCCCTGTTCGGCGGCTTTCTTGCGGAATTCCTCGGTAGCCATGATTTTCTGGATTTCGCCGGCGATTTTGTTGACGACGGCGGGCGGGGTGTCTTTGGGCGCGTACATGGCGAACCAGGACGAGACGATGAGGTCGGGGTAGCCGGCCTCGGCGGCGGTGGGCACGTTGGGCAGGGAGTCCAGGCGGGCCTTGCCGGTGACGGCGAGGGCGCGGAGCTTGCCGGCGGCGATCTGGCCGAGCAGCGGCGGCGGGGTGGTGATGGTCATGTCGACCGCGCCGCCGAGCAGGTCGTTGAGGGCCGGGCCGGTGCCTTTGTAGGGGATGTGGGTGATCTGGGTGCCGGCCATCTGGTTCAGGAGCTCAGTGGCGACCTGTTGCAGCGAGCCGTTGCCGGAGGAGGCGTAGTTGAGCTTGTTGGGGTTGGCCTTGGCGTAGTCGACGAGTTCCTTGAGGGACTTGATGGGCAGGTCGGGCCGGACAACGACGACCTGGGGCGCCGAGAGCACGTTGGCGACGGGCGCGAAGTCTTTGATGGGGTCCCAGCCGCCGGTGGGGGTGACGTGGGGGGTGATGACCTGGAAGCCGGAATATTGCAGCAGCAGGGTGTAGCCGTCGGGCTTGGCGCGGGCGACGGCCTGGGCGGCGATGCCGCCGGAGGCGCCGGGCTTGTTCTCGACGACGACGCTCTGGCCGAGCGCGGCGCCCAGGGGCTGGGCAATGAGGCGGGCGGCGATGTCGGTGGTGCCGCCGGGCGCGGCGGAGACGATGAGCGAGATGGGGCGGTCGGGGAAGTTCTGCTGGGCGTGGGCGGCGCCGGCGGCGGCCAAGGCGATGACGGCGGCGCAGGCGCGCAGGGCAAAGCGGGGTAGTGCCATGGTTGTCTCCTGGTTTTGTTGTGGTGGAGCGGTTTCGGGGTTGAAAGCGGTCAGGCGGCGTCGGGGAAGCGCTCGGCGAGCCAGGCCGGGGGCTGATGCAGGGCCAGCCGCTGGCCGGCCTGGAGCAGCGCGTTGGGCAGGCTGCGCTGCACGAGCTCGGGCAGACCGCGCACGATCTGCATGAGGGGTTCGAGGGCGACGCCGGTCTGTACGCCCATGCAGGCGAACATGTGCACGAGCTCTTCGGTGTTGACGTTGCCGCTGGCGCCGGGCGCGTAGGGACAGCCGCCGAGGCCGCCGGCGGCGGCGTCGAAGCGGGTGATGCCCGTCTGCCAGGCGGCGATGGCGTTGGCGAGCGCCATGCCGCGGGTGTTGTGCAGGTGGACGGTGAGCGCGGCGCCTGGCAGGCGGCGGGCGGCCTGTTCGCACAGGTCGGCGACCTGGGTGGGGTAGGCCATGCCGGTGGTGTCGCACAGGGTGATGCCCTGCGCACCGGCCTGGACGAGGCGGTCGGCAAGGTCGAGCACGGTGGCGGCGGGCACGTCGCCATCGAAAGGGCAGCCGAAGGCGGTGGACAGCGAGACGTTGCAAGGCGCGCCGGCGCGCCGGGCGGCGGCGAGCACCTGGGACAGTTCCGCGAAGGACTGTTCGCGCGTCATGCGCAGGTTGGCGCGGTTATGGGTTTCGCTGCAGGACATGACGAGGTTCATTTCGTCGGTGCCGGCTTCGAGGGCGCGCTCCAGGCCCCGCACGTTGGGGACGAGGGCGGTGTAGATGACGCCTTCGCGCCGCCGGATGCCGCGCATGACGTCGACCGCGTCGGCAAGCGCGGGAATGGCCTTGGGCGAGGTGAAGCTGGTGACCTCGATGCGGGCGAAACCGCAGGCCGAGAGCGCGTCGACGAAGGCGATCTTGTCTTCGGTGGCGACGAGGGCCTTTTCTATCTGCAGGCCGTCGCGGGGGCCGACTTCGTTGATTTCGATGCGGGCGGGCCCGGTGTTCATGCAATGACTCCCTTGGCGCGCAGGGCGCTGCGCTGTTCGGCGGTGAGGCCCGCGGATTCGAGGACGGCGTCGGTGTGCTCGCCCAGCGTCGGGGCGCGGTCGTGGACGGCGCCGGGATTCTCGGAAAGCAGGGGGAAGACGGCGGGCATTTCGACGTTGAGACCGCTGGCCGATTCGACCTGGGTGATGGCGTTGCGGGCGCGGTAGTGGGGATCGCGGGCGATGTCGGCCACGTTGTAGATGCGGCCGGCGGGCACGTGGGCTTCGAGCATGGCGGCCAGCACTTCGTCGATGCTGCGCTGGCGGGTCCAGTCGCCGATGGCGGCGTCGATTTCGGCGACGCGGCGCGCGCGGCCGTCGTTGTGGGCGAGGTCGGGGTCCTGCCCAAGGTCGTCGCGGCCGATGCGGGCCATGAGCCGGGTGTAGATGGCGTCGCCGTTGCCCGCGATGAGCACGTAGCCGTCGCGGCAGGGGTAGGCGTTGGAGGGCGCGATGCCGGGCAGCGAGGCGCCGGCGGGTTCGCGCACGGCGCCGAAGACGGAGTATTCGGGAAGCAGGCTTTCGCTGAGGTTGAAGAGGCTTTCGTAGAGGGCGGCGTCGATGACCTGGCCCTGCCCGCCGCGCGCGTCGCGCTGGTAGAGGGCGAGCAGCACGCCGAGAGCGCCGTGCAGGCCGGCGATGGTGTCGCCCAGCGAGAGGCCGGCGCGCACGGGCGCGCGGCCGGGTTCGCCGTTCAGGTAGCGCAGGCCGGCCATGGCTTCGCCGATGGCGGCAAAGCCCGGTTCGCGCGCCTTGGGGCCGGTCTGGCCGTAGCCCGAGATGCGCAGCATGATGAGGCGCGGGTTGAGTTCGTGCAGGGCTTCCCATGAGAGGCCCCATTTTTCCAGGGTGCCGGGGCGGAAGTTCTCGATGAGCACGTCGGCCTCGCGGGCCAGCAGGCGCACGATGTCCTGCCCTTCGGGCTGGCGCAGGTCCACGCAGACGGACTGCTTGTTGCGCGACTGGGCTTCCCACCAGACGGACGTGCCTTCGTGCAGCAACCGCCATTTGCGCAGCGGATCGCCCTGCCCGGGCGGCTCGATCTTGATGACCTGCGCGCCGAAGTCCGCCAGCGTCTTGGCGGCGAACGGCCCCGCGATGAGTTGTCCGAGTTCCAGCACCCGTATGCCGGCGAGAATCTGCCCTGCCATGCGGCCTCCGGTGTCCATTCCTGATTGAAAGGCGCCCAGTGTGCGCGCAAAGGGCCGACCGGCGGAATGGACAATCGGGAAAAGGGGCGTTCCCGGATCGAGAAAGCCCCGCCGGGGCTGCCTTCCCGGGGGCTGTCTTCCCTACTCCTGGACCTGGCCGCGCAGGTGGGCCAGCAGCAGGCGGGCGGCCACGGTGAGGGATTCTTCGGCGCCGCGCACGCCCAGGAGCAGCCGGCGGCGGGCCCAGTCGTCGGCGAGGGGAATGAGCCGGATGGGCATGGAGCGCGCGTGCGGCTCGGCGGCGATGCGGGGCAGCACGCCGACCCCGCCCGTGGCGGCCACCATGCGGCAGATGGCGTCGAAACTGCGCACCTGGATGCGCAGCTTCATGGCGCGGCCCAGGTTGGCGCTTTCTTCGGAAAGCCGGGTGGCGAGGGAGGTGGCGGGCGGCAGGCCGACGTAGTCGTAGGCCAGGGTGTCGGCGAAGGCGATCTGCGGCTGGCCGGCCAGGGGATGCCGCTGGGGCGCGATGAGCACGAGCTCGTCGAGCCGGTAGGGATAGGTGAGCAGGCCGGGCGCGGGGGTGCGGTCGGCGAAGACGCCGATGTCGGCGCGGTTTTCGTGCAGGGCGGTGACGATGTCGCTGCTGTTCTGCTCTTCCAGGTCGATGCGCACGGCCGGATGGGCCTCCATGAAGGCGGCCAGGTCTTCGGGCAGGAACTGGGTAAGCGAGGAGGTGTTGGCGGCAATGCGCACCTGGCCGCGCACGCCCTGGGCGAAGTCGGAGAGCGCGCCGGCCATCTGGTCCACTTCCTGCAGCACGCGCAGCGCGTGGACGAGACAGGCCTGGCCGGCGTCGGTAAGCTCCACGCCGGCGGCATTGCGGTACAGCAGGGGCGTGCCCAGGGCCGCCTCCAGGTCGGAGATGCGCTTGCTGGCCGCGCCCACGGCAAGGTGCGAGTGGCGGGCGCCGGCAGAGATGCTGCCCTGGCGCGCCACCGAGACGAAAAGCGAGAGCGTGACGAGGTCGATACGGGCAATGTTCATGGAAAAGACGCCGTGGCGGGCCGGGCAGGCGCGGCCCGCCGGGATGAACGCGCCCGTGTCCCGGACGCTGGCATGCCGGACATTAATGTCCCTATTTTAGGGCGTCTGGACGACGCGCCCGCCCCGGCGGTGCCACTACAATCCCGCCTATGAATACGCATACCCCGGCGGGCACGCCCGCGAATCCCCCCGAGCATAACCCTGCCGCGCCCGCGCCGGGCGCGGTGTCGCCGTCGACCCAGGCCGCGCTGGAAAGCGCCGCGCGCGCACCCAACAGCCCGGGCGCCACCCATATCCGCAGCTTCGTGCACCGCCGGGGCCATATCACCCAGGGCCAGCGCGAGGCGCTGGAGCGGCTGCTGGGCAAGTGGTCCATTCCGTACGCGCCGCGCCGGCTCGATCCTGCCGCCGCCTTTGGCCGCGAGGCGCCCACCATCCTGGAAATCGGCTTCGGCATGGGCGAAACCACCGAGAAAATCGCCCTCGCCCGTCCGGACGACAATTTCCTGGGCGTGGAGGTGTTCAATGCCGGCGTGGGCTCGCTGCTGCGCCGCATCGAAGACTCGCAGATCCAGAACCTGCGCATCATCCAGCACGACGCGGTGGAAGTGGTGCGCGACATGATCGCCCCCGACTCCCTGGCGGGCGTGCACATCTATTTTCCGGACCCTTGGCCCAAGAAGCGCCATCACAAGCGCCGCCTCATCCAGCCGCCCTTCGTGTCGCTGCTGGCCAGCCGCATCGCGCCGGGCGGCTATCTGCACTGCGCCACCGACTGGGAAGACTACGCGGTGCAGATGCGGGAAGTGCTAAGCGCCGAGCCGCTGCTGCGCAACACGGCCGAGGGCTATGCGCCCCGCCCCGATTACCGCCCCCTGACCAAATTCGAGACGCGCGGCCTGCGCCTGGGCCACGGCGTCTGGGATCTCATTTTCAAGCGAGTCGCCTGATGCTCTATCCGCCGATCGACCCTTACCGCCACGGCCTGCTGGACACCGGAGACGGGCACCAGATCTATTGGGAGCTCTGCGGCAACCCCGAGGGCAAGCCGGCGGTGTTCCTGCATGGCGGGCCGGGCAGCGGATGTTCGCCGGTGCACCGGCAGCTTTTCGATCCGCGCCGCTACAAGGTGCTGCTGTTCGACCAGCGCGGCTGCGGCCGTTCGCAGCCGCACGCCAGCCTGGAGAACAACACCACCTGGCACCTGGTGGCCGACATGGAGCGGCTGCGCGAGGAAATCATGGGCGCGGAGCAGTGGCTGGTGTTCGGCGGCTCCTGGGGCTCGACCCTGGCGCTGGCCTATGCGCAGACCCATCCCGACCGCGCCAGCGAGCTGGTGCTGCGCGGCATTTTCGGGCTGCGGCGCGCGGAGATCCAATGGTTCTACCAGGAAGGCGCGTCGTGGCTGTTTCCCGACCAGTGGGAGCACTACCTGGCGCCGATTCCCGAAGAAGAGCGCGGCGACCTGGTCATGGCCTACCACCGCCGGCTCACGGGTGGCGATCCGGCCGAGCAGCTGCGCGCGGCCAAGGCCTGGAGCCGCTGGGAAGACAGCACCATCACCCTGCTGCCCAGCCCGCGCCACCAGCAGAGCCATGCGGCCGACCGGGCCGCGCTGGCTTTCGCGCGCATCGAGAACCACTATTTCGTAAACGGCGGCTTCATGGAAGAAGGCCAGCTCATCCGCGACGCCTACAAGCTGCACGGCATTCCCGGCACCATCGTGCAAGGCCGCTATGATGTCTGCACGCCGGCGCGCACGGCGTGGGATCTGCACCGCGCCTGGCCGCAGGCGGAGTTCCATCTCGTACCCGACGCCGGCCACGCCTTCGACGAACCCGGCACGCTGGCGCGCCTCATCGCCGCCACCGACGCTTACGCAACACGCTGAGGATACGCATGCACATCACACTGAACGGAGACGCCCGCGAGTTTCCCCTGGACACCACCGTCGACGAACTGCTGCAGGCCCTGGGCTACGCGGGCAAGCGCGTGGCCGTGGAGCGCAACGGCGAAATCGTGCCCAAGAGCCAGCACGCGCAGACCGTGCTGTCCGACGGAGACCAGCTCGAGATCGTGGTGGCCGTGGGCGGCGGCTGACCGCCCGCGCACGGCCTCTCATCCATCCGACGGCCGCGATGCGGCCGTTTCTTTTGCGCCCCCGCCGGCGCGCCGCAACAAACGATGCGCAACATTCTTGCCTGATCCCTCATGGCTCTAGCAACCTGTTACATGCTGGTTCTCGTGCGGCGCGGAAAACGCGGTACATAATCGTCGGGCAGCGGCGCTGTCCGCCTGGCAGTTTCTCTCAAGCCAACACTGATAAAGGAATCGCTATGGGTCTGCTCAATTTCATTAAGGATGTCGGCGAAAAGCTCTTCGGGGCCAGCGAGGCCAAGGCCGCCACCGCGGACGAGCTGAAGAAAGAGCTGGACAAGCACGGCCTGAATGCCGATGGCCTGAATATTTCCGTGGACGGCGACAAGGTCACCATTTCGGGCGAAGCCGCCAGCACGGAAGATGCCGAGAAAATCGCCCTGGCGCTGGGCAATACCGTGGGCGTGGCCCAGGTGGACAACCAGCTCAAGGTGAAGCAGGCGGCGCCCGAAGCCACCATGTACACGGTGCAAAAGGGCGACAACCTGTGGAAGATCGCCGAAGCGCACTATGGCAAGGGCCAGGGCGCGAAGAACACGCTGATCTTCGAGGCCAACAAGCCCATGCTGACCAGCCCCGACAAGATCTATCCGGGCCAGGTGCTGCGCATTCCTCCGCTGCAGTAACCCCCCGCCATCCGCGGGCGCTTCCGTGCCGGATGCGCCCGCGAACGCCACGGCTTACTTGAAGCCGAAGCGGCCCAGGCCCTTCATGCCGCCCATGGCGCGCATCATCTTGGCCATGCCGCCTTTTTTCATCTGCTTCATCATGCCCTGCATCTGCTCGAACTGAGACAGCAGGCGGTTGACTTCCTGTACGGGCACGCCGGCGCCGGCGGCGATGCGGCGCTTGCGCGAAGCCTTGATAAGCTCGGGCTTGGCGCGCTCGGCCGGCGTCATGGAGTTGAGGATGCCCTCGGTGCGGCGCAGCTGCTTTTCGGCCTGCCCGCCCTGGAGCTGGCCGGCGGCCTGCTGGAACTGGGTGGGCAGCTTCTCGAGCAGCGAACCCATGTCGCCCAGCTTCTTCACCTGGCCGAGCTGGTCGCGGAAGTCGTTGAGGTCGAACTTGTTGCCCGACTTGATCTTGGCGGCCAGCTTCTGCGCTTCGGCGATGTCGATGTTCTTCTGGGCCTGCTCCACCAGGGAGACGATGTCGCCCATGCCGAGCACGCGCTGCGCCATGCGCTCGGGGTAGAACGGCTCCAGGCCGTCGAGCTTCTCGGACACGCCGACGAACTTGAGCGGCTTGCCGGTGACGTGGCGCACCGAGAGCGCCGCGCCGCCGCGGGCGTCGCCGTCGAGCTTGGTGAGCACCACGCCGGTGAGCGGCAGCGCCTCGGCGAAGGCGCGCGCGGTGTTGACCGCGTCCTGGCCCTGCATGGCATCCACCACGAACAGGGTTTCGACCGGCTTGACGAGATCGTGCAGCGCGCGGATTTCGCGCATCATGGCCTCGTCGATGCCCAGGCGGCCGGCCGTATCGAGAATGAGCACGTCGTAATGATGGCGGCGCGCGTGGTCGACGGCATTGCGGGCGATGTCTTCGGGCTTCTGGCTGGGATCGGAGGGCAGGAAGTCCACCCCGACCTGGGCCGCCACGCTTTTCAACTGGTCGATGGCCGCCGGGCGGTAGACGTCGGCCGACACCACCAGCACCTTCTTCTTGCCGGTCTTGCGGCCATGCTGCACGTGCTGGCCTTCGGACAGCCAGCGCGCCAGCTTGCCGGTGGTGGTGGTCTTGCCCGCGCCCTGCAGGCCGGCCATGAGGATGACGGCGGGCGGCTGCACGGCCAGCGAGAGCTCGCCGGCCTCGGGGCCGAGGTCGCCTCCCATGAGGGAGGTGAGCTCCTTATGGACCACTCCCACCAGGGCCTGGCCGGGGCTGAGGCTGGCGGCGACCTCCTCGCCCAGCGCCTTTTCCTTGACGCGCGCGACGAAGTCGCGCACCACGGGCAGCGCCACGTCGGCTTCCAGCAGAGCCATGCGCACTTCGCGCAGCATCTCCTGCGTATTGGCCTCGGTAAGGCGAGCTTCGCCGCGCAGCGTCTTGACGACGCGCGACAGGCGCTGAGTTAGGTTATCGAGCATGAGAGGCGTTTCCGCTTAAACTAGTCGATTGAACGGCGGCCGCGGGCGCGCGTCAGGCGCCCATGGGCGAAACCTGAGGAAAACCCCGCGCAACCAGGCGGCCCCAACCAGACTACGGTTTCTATGTCACTAGGCATTGTATTTCACACAGCGGCCGCCTTGTCGTACGCCGTGCTAGGGGGCTCGCTCTGGCTGCGGCTGGCCCGGGGCGGCGGCGTGGAACAGACGGGCAAGACGGCGCGGCTGTGCCTTCTGGGTGCCCTGGTCCTGCATGGAGCCGGCCTGCAGCAGTCCATGCTGGGCGCCCAGCATCTTTTCATCGGCTGGGCGCTGGCCCTGTCGGCGGCCATCTGGCTGGGCATGGTGGTGTTCTGGCTCGAAAGCCTGCTGGTGCGCATCGACGGCCTGCAGCTCCTGCTGCTGCCCGCCGCCACCCTGGCGAGCGGCCTGGCCGCCCTGTTCCCGCAGGGGCAGTTCGTGCCGCACGCGGGCAACCCCTGGCTGCGCGCCCACCTGCTCATCGCCCTGGCCGCCTACGGCCTCATCACCATCGCGGCGCTGCACGCCATGCTGATGGCCCTGCTCGACCGCCACCTGCACCGCCCGCTGGATTCGCCCGCCGAGCGCAGCATCGTGGGCCGGGTGCTGGATTCCCAGCCGCCGCTGCTGGTGCAGGAGCTGCTGCTGTTCCGCATCATCTGGATCGGCTTCGTGGTGCTGACGCTGGCGGTGGGCTCGGGCTCGGTGGCCTCCATGATTCTTACCGGCAAGGTGCTGCCCTTCGATCACAAAACCGTCTTCACGCTGCTGTCGTGGCTGACCTTCGGCGTGCTGCTGCTGGGCCGGCATGTGCGGGGCTGGCGCGGGCGCGTGGCGCTGCGCTGGACGCTGACGGGCTTCGCTTTCCTGATCCTGGCCTACACCGGCAGCCGGTTCGTGCTGGAAATGATTCTGCACCGGAGCTGACATGGGCAAGCTGCTGTTCTGGATATTGCTGATCCTGGCGGCGCTCACGGTGGCGCGCATCGCCGGACGCATGGCGGCGAACCGCCAGGCCGCGCCGCGCGGCCCCTCCGCCCGCCCCGCTCCCGGACGCCCTGCCGCCGCGACCGAAACCATGGTGCGCTGCGCGCACTGCGGCATCCACCTGCCGCGCTCGGAGGCGCTGCTGCAAGGCGGGCAGACCTGGTGCAGCGCCGAGCACGCCCGGCTGGGCGCCCCCAGGCGCTGAGCGCGGGGCCGCTTTCGGAAGCGGCCCGCCCCGCACGGCATAATGCCGGATGGATCAACATGCTGGAGTCTCATCCCATGGCATTGCTCCTCGACCGGCACGGCTGGCTCGCGCCCTCCCCGGGCGTGGCCCGGCTGCCCTCTCCCAATCACGACGCGCGCCCCGCCGGGACGCAGGTGTCGCTGCTCGTGCTGCACAACATCAGCCTGCCCCCGGGCCGCTTCGGCGGACCGGAAGTGGCCGGACTGTTCCTGAACACGCTGGACTACGGATCGCATCCCTGGCTGGAACGCCTGCGGGGGCTGCGCGTCTCGGCGCATTTCTTCATCCGCCGCGACGGCGGCCTGGCGCAGTTCGTGTCCACCGACGCGCGCGCCTGGCACGCGGGGGTGTCGCGCCACGCCGGCCGCGAACGCTGCAATGATTTCTCGCTGGGCATCGAGCTGGAAGGCACCGACACCCTGCCCTACACCGATGCCCAGTACGCGGCGCTGCGCCGGCTTGTGCCGGTGCTGCGCGCGCGCTATCCGCTGTCGGCCGCGCGCGGGCACGAGCACATCGCGCCCGGGCGCAAGACCGACCCGGGGCCCGCCTTCGACTGGAAACGCTTCGGGCGCGACTGCGGATTCCTGCGGCGCCAGCTGCCGCCGGTCTGAACAAGGAGAACGGGTTATGTTGAAGATCTGGGGACGGCTGAGTTCCGTCAACGTACAGAAGGTGATGCTGGCCGTGCGCGAGCTGGCCCTGCCTCACACGCTCATTCCCGCCGGCGGCCCCTACGGCGTGGTGGACACGCCCGCCTTCACCACCCTCAACCCCAATCGCATGGTGCCCGTCATCGACGACGGCGGCTTCGTCCTGTGGGAATCCAACGCCATCGTGCGCTACCTGGCCTCCCGGTACGGCGAGGGTTCGCTGTGGCCGGAAGACGCCTGTCTGCGCGCCGACGCCGACCGCTGGATGGACTGGCAGGCCACGACCTGGCAGCCCGCCATGCTGCCGGCCTTCCTGGGGCTGGTGCGCACGCCCGAAGACCGGCGCGACGCGGCCGCTGTCCAGGCATCCATGCGGCGGGCCAACGCCTGCGCCCTCATCCTGGACCAGGCGCTGCGCGACCGCGAGTTCATCGTGGGCCGCCACCTCACCATGGGCGACGTGGCCCTGGCCGCCGCGGCGCACCGCTGGTTGGCCCTGCCCGCCGAGCGCCCGGAAACGCCGGCGCTGTCGGCCTGGTACCGCCGCATCATGATGCGGCCCGCCACGCAGGGCGTGCTGACGCTGCCGCTGCAGTAGGCGCACGGCCCTGGCGCCGGCGTTCCACGGCTCAGCGCTCCCGTGAAATCCCGGGCGGGGCATCGCCGAGTCTGGCATCGTCTCGCGGCAGCAGCGCGTCGAGAGCGACGGCTTCGGTCATCGCAAGCCTGCCTTCACCGCCGGGATGCGGATGGCCGCCGGAATCGTACGTAGCGCGCGGCCTGCGACGGCATCCCGGCCGCCGTGCGGCGGCACAGCCCCGAAGCCCGCATCGACGGCGTGCCGGTCGCTCCATGGCGGGCCCTGGCGTGGAGTCCATTGCAGACGTACATAACGACCTAACGACCCGGTGTCCGGCCCGGTAGTCATGTCCGGCCTGGGCGCGTTCGGGGCAGGGCTCGGCAACGAGCGCTTCCACCTGGCCCCTTCGGCCGCGCGAAAGCCCTGTCCATGATCCGGGAGATCAAGGGCCACGCCGCCATGCGGCGTCGATGCGCTGGTGGCGCTGTCGCGCCTGGCACACTCGCGGCGCAGGGAATTCGGGGCCATCGAAATCAACCCGCTATGCTCGTGCCGCCTGCCGGCCCAGCTCAGCCGAAATCCGCATCCCGGCGTCCTGCAGCAGCGGCGCCATGTCGCGCAAGCGCCCTCGGCAGGATGATGTGTTTCCATCCACGCGCCCACACGGGGCGCGACAACAGCCTCTGTCGGATCACATCATCACCGATAGAGTTTCAATCCACGCGCCCACACGGGGCGCGACGTGACACGCGGCCTCATCCGCCAGGAGGATCGGGTTTCAATCCACGCGCCCACACGGGGCGCGACATGTCAGCAGCCCGTTGACCGTGAGAGGGCCGTTGTTTCAATCCACGCGCCCACACGGGGCGCGACCCTGCTGGATCCCGAATACCGAAAGCTTTTGTACTGGTTTCAATCCACGCGCCCACACGGGGCGCGACGATGCGCTCGACCGGAATGGCGTTGCCGCTGGTGTTTCAATCCACGCGCCCACACGGGGCGCGACCCGGGCCTATGCCGACGCTATGGCGCTGCTGGATGTTTCAATCCACGCGCCCACACGGGGCGCGACGCGGTCGCCGTGCAGGGCGGCCAGCTCGGCATTGAGTTTCAATCCACGCGCCCACACGGGGCGCGACCGCTCGTCGTGTTCAAGGGTGAGCTGCAGCAGGTTGTTTCAATCCACGCGCCCACACGGGGCGCGACAAGTTCGGCAGTGCATCGCCAGCAGCGGGAGCGGAGTTTCAATCCACGCGCCCACACGGGGCGCGACGGCGAGGATCAGGCCAAACACCTGCGGCCAATGAAGTTTCAATCCACGCGCCCACACGGGGCGCGACCGGGTCTTCACAATTCCTTCACGCAGCAAGAAAAAAAGCGCGGCCTCCGCGAACCGCAGGCCAAAGTGGTCCATGCGCCGCCAAGCCGCCGCCACAAGACAAAATTCTCAGCAAAAACAAAGACATGAAAAGTCGCGAACCCTCACGGGGGCACGCACGAACACTTAGGGTTCGCGGTCGCCTAGAATACCAGCGGCCCATCGGTAATCCCCCCATTTTTAGCGTTTGCCAGAAGTAGGAACGCTATGCGGCCATGGCGAGCCGCTGTTTTGGGGTAAATCCGCCCAGAGCCATATTTGGGCGCTCGTGATTGTAGGACCACATCCACT
>NZ_CALSFU010000032.1 GCF_943737005.1 Achromobacter sp. Marseille-Q4962
TCCCGCCCCCGGCCGCAGCATCAATGCCGACGACTACCAGCACCGCCCCCGCGCGGTCACCGCGCTGGCCAAGGAATTCGCGCCCGGCGCGCGCACCGGCTCGCACTCCCATCCGCGCGCGCAGCTGATCTACGCGGTGGAAGGCATCATGCGCATCACCACGCCGGACGGTTTCTGGGCGTTGCCGCCGCTGCGCGCGCTGTGGGTGCCCGCCGGCCTGCCGCACGGGGTGGACATGGTGGGCGCGGTGTCGATGCGCTCGCTGTACGTGCAGCCCGACGCCGCGCGCGGCCTCTGGCAGGAATGCCAGGTCATCGAGGTCAGCGGCCTGCTGCGCGAGCTGATCCTGGCGCTCACGGCCGAGCCCATCGACTATCCGCCCGAAGGCCGCGCCGCCCAGATCGCCGCGCTCATCCTGTCGGAACTGGCGGCGGCCCGCGTCGTCCCCGTCCAGATCCCGTGGCCGCGCGACCGCCGTCTGCAGGCCATCTGCGCCGCCATCCTGGACCAGCCCGGTCTGCGGCGCGGCATCGAAGACTGGGGCGGCGAGGTGGGCGCGAGCGCCCGCACGCTGATCCGCCTGTTCCAGGCCGAACTCGGCCTCAACTACCGCCAGTGGGTGCAGCAGGTGCGCCTGGCCGACGCGGTCTGCCGCCTCTGCCTGGGCGAATCGGTGGCGCGCGTGGCGGCGCGTCTGGGCTACCGCAGCCCCAGCGCCTTCGCCGCCATGTTCCACCGCGCGCTGGGCGAGCCGCCGCAGCGCTACGTGCGCGGCCGCGCCGCCGGCTGAAACCCGCCCCGCGCCTTGCAACGGGTCTTGCCGTTTGTCACCGCAGGCAATACAGTTCAGGGCGCGTGCAACGGGCGCGTGCAACGGGCGCGTGCAACGGCGCGTGGCAGGCGCCGGCCCGTTCCGCGGCTGTCCTCCCTGCGCATCGACCCGTCCCCTGATCTTTCCCTGCCCGGAACGCGTCCTTGCGCCGGCAATTTTGGTTACGGAAACCTTTGGCGCCGGCAGGCGGTCTATCCCGTTCTGCCCTAGAATCGGCTGCAATGAGCACCCCCCAGCATTCCTCCGCCACCCCGGGCGGCAAACCGGGCCTTCCCTGGAAACGCATACTCGTCAAAACGGCCGCCGTGGCAGCCGGGGCGGGCGCGTGCGCGGCCGTGGCGCTGGGGCTGGCCCTTGCGCTGGCCTGGCCCAGCCTGCCCGACCTGCACGCCATGACCGACTACCGGCCGCGCGTGCCGCTGCGCGTCTATACCGCCGACAAGGTCCTCATCGGCGAGTTCGGCGAAGAACACCGCAACGTGCTGCGTTTCGACGAGATTCCCGAAGTCATGCGGCAGGCCGTGCTGGCGGCCGAAGACGACCGCTTCTACGAGCACGGCGGCGTGGACTGGATGGGCATGGCGCGCGCCGTGCTCACCAACATTGTCACCGGCGCCAAGACCCAGGGCGGCAGTACCATCACCATGCAGGTGGCGCGCAACTTCTACCTGTCGTCCGAAAAAACCTACTCGCGCAAGTTCTACGAACTGCTGCTCACGTTCAAGATCGAGTCCCAGCTCACCAAGGACCAGATTCTTGAGCTCTACATGAACCAGATCTACCTGGGCCACCGCGCCTACGGCTTCGCGGCCGCCTCGCGCACCTATTTCGGCAAGCCGCTGTCCGAGATCACCCCCGCCGAGGCCGCCATGCTGGCCGGCATTCCCAAGGCCCCCTCGCGCGCCAACCCCATCACCAACTACGCGCGCGCCGAGGTCCGCCAGCACTACGTGCTGGGCCGCATGAAGGCGCTCGGCTACCTGACGCAGGAGCAGGTCGACGAGGCGCTCAAGGAAAAGCTCACCGTGCGCGGCGCCGACGGCGCCAGCGCGCGCGGATTCGCCGTGCATGGCGAATACCCGGCCGAGCTGGTGCGCCAGCTCATGTACGGCGTGTTCCAGGAAGACACCTACACGCGCGGCATCGACGTCTACACCACCATCGACTCCAGGGACCAGGAAGCGGCCTACCGCGCCGTGCGCCAGGGCGTGCTCGACTACACCCGCCGCGCCGTCTACCCGGGCCCCGAAGACCAGATCGACCTGCCCGACGGCGTGGAAGACGATCCGCAGGCCCTGGACGACATTCTCGACGGCGTCCAGGAAAAAACGCCCGACGCCGACGACCTGCTCTCGGCGGTGGTGCTCTCGGCCAGCCCCGCCGAGGTCAGGCTGGCACGCAGCTCGCGCGAGATCATCACCATCAGCGACAAGAAGGCGCTGGCCGTCGTGGCACGCGCGCTTTCGCCCAAGGCCAGGGACGAGCAGCGCATCCGCCGCGGCTCGGTCGTGTACGTGCACAAGAACGGCGACGCCTGGGAAATCATCAATATGCCCGCGCTGCAGGCCGCGCTGGTTTCCCTGGCCCCGCAGGACGGCGCCATCCGCGCCATGATCGGCGGCTTCGACTTCAACCGGGGCACGTTCAACCGGGCCACCCAGGCCTGGCGGCAGCCCGGTTCCAACATCAAGCCCTTCGTCTACGCGGCGGCCCTGGAGCGCGGCCTCACGCCCGCCACGCAGATTTCCGACCAGCCCTTCATGCTCACGGCCGAGCAGACCGGCTCCAAGCCCTGGCAGCCCAAGAACGACGGCAACCGCTACGAGCCCATGCTCACGCTGCGGCAGGGCCTGGTCCGCTCCAAGAACATGGTGTCCATCCGCATCCTGCAGGCCATCGGCCCGCAATACGCGCAGGACTACCTCACCCGCTTCGGCTTCGACAAGGCGCGCTGGCCGGCCGTGCTGCCCCTGGCCCTGGGCGCGGGCAGCGCCACGCCCCTGCAGGTCGCCAATGCCTACAGCGTATTCGCCAACGGCGGCTACCGCGTCACGCCCTACCTGATCAGCCGCGTCACCGACCGCTCGGGCAACGTGCTCATGCAGGCCCAGCCCACGCTGGCCGGCGACGAAACCGCGCGCGCCATCGACCCGCGCACCGCCTGGATCATGGACGACATCCTGCGCGACGTCACCGTCAACGGCACCGCGGCGCGCGCGCACCAGACGCTCAAGCGCAACGACGTGGGCGGCAAGACCGGCACCACCAACGAGGCGGTGGACGTCTGGTTCTCCGGCTTCACGCCGTCGCTCGCCACCACGGTCTGGATGGGTTTCGACCAGCCGCGCTCCCTGGGCACCAACGAGTTCGGCAGCGGCCTGGCGCTGAGCACCTGGCTGGACTATATGCAGCCCGCGCTCAAGGGCGTGCCCGAGGCCAAGCCCGCCCCGCGCCCCGACGGAATCATCGTGGACAACGGCGACTACTACCTCTCGGAATTCCCGCCCGGCCAGGCGGTCGCCTCGCTCGACCTCTCTTCCGGCGACGCGCTCACCGACTTCCTGAACAACAACCGCTCGACCGGCGGCGAGGATTTTTCCGTCAAGCCCCAGCCCAAGCCCAACGGCTCGGCCACGCCGCCGGCGGCCCTGCCGGCGGCCACGCCGGCGGCCCAGCCCGCGGACCAGGCGCCTCCCGTGGCGCAGCCCATTCCCATTCCGGACATCGGCCGCCCGTCCGGCTCGCCGCCGGCCGGCGGCGAGCGCGCCATCCCGCCCATACCCGTGCCGCGGGTGGACGGCGGCGCGCCCTCGCTGGCGGCCGCCCGGCCGCGCTGACCCGGCGGACAGGCCCTCGGGTCAGGCCCCGGCCAGGTCCGTCACCACATCGTTGGGCCAGGCGCGCAGGGTTTCGAGGTCCAGGAAACTGAAATAGCCGCTCTGCCACCCCTCGGTGTCGATGTGGTACACGTTGCCCAGCACCAGGGGCGCGGCCACCGGCGTATGGCCGGCCACCACGGCGCGCACGCCCTGCACCAGCGTGCGATCCATCAGTCTCAGGCGCTCGCGCGACCACTGGCAGGCCTGGCTGGTGGAGCGGGCGCGGTCGCGCAGGGCCGATTCCAGACGCGGCCAGAACAGCACCGGGCAATCCGCGTGCAGCAGGCCGACCGCCCCTTCCGCGGTCTCCACCTCGATGGCAATGGGCAGGCGTTCGAAGGCTTCGGCATAGACACGCTGCAACTCGGCCGGCAGGTCCAGGAACCAGCCGCCGCCGTAGTCGCGCCAGTTCCGGGTGTCGACCTTGCCGGTACGCACGTGGCGGATGGCGTAATCCTCGTGATTGCCCTGCACGGCGTAGAACCAGGGCCGCTCCAGCCATTGCAGCGCAGCCTCGCTCTCGGGCCCGCGATCCACCAGGTCCCCCACCGAAAAAAGGCGGTCGCGGCCGGGGTCGAAGCCCAGGCGATCCAGGCTTGCTTCCAGCCGCGAGAAATGGCCATGCACGTCCCCCACCGCGAAGTCGCGGCCGGTTTCATTACGAGGCACCCTGAGAAAACGCTGCTCCATGTCGTCCGTTCCTGGCCTGCCGGCCCGGGAGATCGTTCCCCGGTTTCCGCCGGCGCACAAGTCCACATTCTATTTAATCCGCCTTTCATGACGCCACGCAGGCACCGGCACGCACGACGGTCACGAGAATTAGTATTATTCGTGATAACGTCCCGTTTTTGCACCCTCACCCCGTCGCCATGACTGCCGCGTCCACCATCAAGACCTGGTATCTCGTCCACAAATGGACCAGCCTCGTCTGCACGCTGTTCCTGCTGGTCATCTGTATCACCGGGCTGCCGCTGATCTTCCATCACGAAATCGACCATTGGCTGGACGACGCCAAGCCGGTGTCCGAGGTTCCGGCCGGCACGCCGCCCGCCCGCCTCGACACGCTGGTGGACCGCGCCCGCGCCATGTATCCGTCGGAAGTCGTCGATTACCTGTTCTTCGACCCCGACGAGCCGCAGGTGTACGTAGGCATGGCCAAGAAGCCGGGCGACGGGCAAGTCTCCGGGCACGCCGTGCGCATGGACGCCCGCACCGGCGAAGTGCTGCTCGACGGCCCGCCCTATGCGCAAGACCGCTACACCTTCATGGGCATCATGCTGGCGCTGCACGTGGACCTGTTCGCGGGCCTGCCGGGCGAACTCTTCCTGGGTTTCATGGGCCTGCTCTTCTGCGTGGCCATCGTGTCGGGCGTGGTGCTGTACGGCCCCTTCATGAAAAAGCTGTCGTTCGGCACTGTGCGCGCCGCGCGCTCGACGCGGCTCAAGTGGCTGGACCTGCACAATCTCCTGGGCATCGTCACCCTGGTCTGGGCCTTCGTGGTGGGCCTGACCGGCGTCATCAACGAGCTTTCCACGCCGATTTTCCGCCTGTGGCAAAGCACCGAGCTCACGCGCATCCTGGAGCCCTACAAGGGACAGGGCGTGCCGCCCGCGCTGGCGTCCGCGCAGGGCGCCGCCGACACGGCGCGCAAGGCGCTGCCGGGCACGGAAGTCTCTTTCATTTCGTTTCCGGGCAACGCCTTCGGCAGCCCGCACCACTACATCGCCTGGATGCGCGGCGACACGCCTCTCACCTCGCGCATGAGCACGCCCGTGCTGGTGGACGGCAAGACCGGCGAACTCACGACCGTGGCCCGCATGCCCTGGTACCTCACCGCGCTCGAGCTCTCGCGGCCGCTGCACTTCGGCGACTACGCCGGCATGCCGCTGAAGATCCTGTGGGCGATTCTGGATATCGTCACCATCGTCGTGCTGGCCAGCGGGCTCTATCTGTGGCTGGCGCGCCGCCGCGCCACCGAGGCGCGCGTCGCGGAAATCATCCGCAAGCACCAGCAGGCCGCCGAACCCCAGAGGACGCCCGCATGAGCAAGAAGCAGACATCCGGCAAATTCATGTTCGTCTGGGGCGCACCGCTCACGCTCGGCGTGCTCAGCGTGTTCGGCCTGCTTTCGGCGCTCCTCGGCACCGGCGCCTGGCACTGGGCGTCATGGGCCTCGCTCGCGATCCTGCTGCTGGTGATCGCGCGCTACGGGTTCTTCCCGCCCAGGCAGGCGAAGTAGGCGGGCCGGGCCCGCCGCGCGGCGCTCAGGCCCCGAACTTCTCCGGATCGGGCCCCAGGCGCGGGCCTTCGGCAATGGCGTCGATGGCGTCCATATCCTGGCGCGTCAGCTCGAAATCGAACACATCGATGTTCTCGCGGATGCGCGCCGGCGTCACCGACTTGGGAATAACGATCAGCCCGTGCTGCAGGTGCCAGCGCAGCGTCACCTGCGCGGCCGACTTGCCATACCGGACGGCCAGCTCCTGCAGGACTGCGCTCTTCGCCACGCCGCCTTGCGCCAGCGGGCTCCACGACTCGGTCGCGATGCCGTGCTGCGCGTGGAACGCCCGCAGCTCGCGCTGGGCGAACCCGGGATGCAGCTCGATCTGGTTCACCGCCGGGGTCACGCCGCTTTCCCGGATCAGCCGCTCCAGATTGGCCTTGGTGAAATTCGACACGCCGATGGAGCGCGCCCGGCCGTCTTCCCGCATTTCGATCATGGCGCGCCACGCCTCCAGGAATTTGTCGCTGCCGGCCACGGGCCAGTGGATCAGGTACAGGTCCACATAGGCCAGCCCCAGGCGCCGCAGGCTTTCGTCCATGGCCTTGTGCGCCTCGTCGTAGCCGTGGCTGTCGTTCCAGAGCTTGGTGGCGATGAACAGGTCCTTGCGCGCCACGCCCGATGCGCGCAGCCCCGCGCCCACGCCCGCCTCGTTGCCATAGATGGCCGCGGTGTCCACGGAACGGTAGCCGGCCGCCAGGGCCTCCTTGACGCTGTCCTTGGCCTGGTCGTCCGGCACCTGCCACACTCCCAGCCCGAGCTGCGGAATGCTGTTGCCGTCGTTGAGTTTTACTGCGGGAACCTTCGCCATGAAAACCTCCGTCGCTCGCGGCGCGCGCCGGCGCGGTGAATGCGCGCCGGCGCGCGCGGCCCTGGGGCGGACCGGCGCGCCCCCAGGACCGAGAAGTCAGAAAAGCGGGCCTGCCCGCACATGGCCAGCCAACCCCGGCCGGAACGAAAACCCCCGGGAGCGCCAGGTCCATCCCAGGGGTTTTCACGTAGATAATACTAAGCCCAGCGCGCGCCGCAACCCGGCGGCCGGATTTTTCCCGGCCAGCCAGGCGCGTCCCACACCCGATCCGCCATGACGCCAGGCTCCCCGCCCCCTCCTCCCCACGGCACGCTGCACACGCTGCGCACCCTCTTTCCCTATCTCTGGCCCGCGGGCGAGCGCGGCTTGAAGATCCGGGTCGTGGCCGCCCTGCTCTGCCTCTTCGCGGCCAAGGGCGCCACCGTCTACGTGCCGGTGCTGTATAAGCATGCCGTCGACGCGCTAAGCGGTGGCGCGCCGGGCGCCGTGGCCGTGCCGCTGGGCTTCATCCTGGCCTACGGCGCGGCGCGCGTGCTCTCGCTGCTCTTCGCCGAACTGCGCGACGCGCTGTTCGCCCGGGTCGGACAGCACGCCATCCGCGCGGTCGGCCTGCGCATATTCCGCCACCTGCACGGTCTGGCGCTGCGCTTTCACCTGTCGCGCCAGACCGGCGGGCTTACGCGCTCCATCGAACGCGGCACCAAGGGCATCCAGACCCTGCTCTCGTTCCTGCTCTTCAACATCCTGCCCACCTTCTTCGAGCTCGGGCTGGTCTGCGCCGTGTTGTGGAAAATGTTCGACGGCTGGCTGGCCCTGGCCACGGGCGCCAC
The DNA here is from genome assembly GCF_943737005.1 of Achromobacter sp. Marseille-Q4962. Lineage (GTDB taxonomy): Bacteria > Pseudomonadota > Gammaproteobacteria > Burkholderiales > Burkholderiaceae_B > Achromobacter. The sequence continues at coordinate 7,634 of NZ_CALSFU010000032.1, forward strand.
GGTCGCCCTGTATATCGCCTACACGCTGGCCGTCACCGAGTGGCGCGCGAAATTCCGCCGCCAGATGAACGAAACCGATTCCGAAGCCAACACCAAGGCCATCGAAAGCCTGCTGAACTACGAGACGGTCAAGTATTTCGGCAACGAAGAGCACGAGGCGCGCCGCTACGACGCCTCGCTCACCCGCTACGAACGCGCGGCCGTGCGCAGCCAGGTCAGCCTGTCCGTTCTCAACATCGGGCAGGCGGCCATCATTTCCGCCGGCCTGACGCTGGTCATGTGGATGGCCGCGCGCGGCATCGCGCAGGGCCGCCACACGCTGGGCGATTTCGTGCTGGTCAACACCTATCTGCTGCAGCTCTACCAGCCGCTCAGTTTCTTCGGCTTCATCTACCGCGAGATCAAGCAATCGCTCATCGACATGGAGCGCATGTTCGAACTGCTGGGCCAGGACCGCGAAATCGCCGACCGCCCGGGCGCCGCGCCCCTGCGCGTGGCCGGCGGCGCCGTGGAATTCCGCGACGTGCGCTTCGGATACGATGCGCGCCGCCCCATTCTCAAGGGCGTGAGCTTCGCCATCCCGGCCGGCAAGACCGTGGCCGTGGTGGGCAGTTCCGGGGCCGGCAAATCCACGCTGGCGCGCCTGCTGTTCCGCTTCTACGACGTCGACTCCGGCGCCATCCTGATCGACGGCCAGGACATCCGCGACGTCACCCAGGCCAGCCTGCGCGCGGCCATCGGCGTGGTGCCGCAGGACACGGTGCTCTTCAACGACACCATCCGCTACAACATCGGCTACGGCCGGCCCGGGGCCAGCGAGGCGGAGATCCGCGAAGCCGCCCGCCTCGCCCACATCGACGGGCTCATCGACGCCATGCCCGACGGCTACGGCACCCTGGTGGGCGAGCGCGGCCTGAAACTCTCCGGCGGAGAAAAGCAGCGCGTGGCCATTGCCCGCACGCTGCTCAAGCGTCCCGCCATCTTCCTGTTCGACGAAGCCACCAGCGCCCTGGACACCCACACCGAGCGCGAAATCCAGGCGAACCTGCGCGAGGTCAGCCAGGACCGCAGCACGCTCATCATCGCCCACCGGCTCTCCACCGTGGCCGATGCCGACGAGATACTCGTCCTGGCCGAGGGCCGCATCGTCGAACGCGGCCGCCACGCGCAACTGCTGGCCCGCGGCGGACTGTACGCCAGCCTCTGGGCCCGCCAGCAGCAAAGCGCCCTCGCCGCGCAGGAGGATTGAGCGCCCGCCGGGCCGGGATTGACAGCGCGATGGCGCTGGCCGAACATCGCACCCTTTTCGAGGCCCGCCATGCCCAACGCCTGTTCCGACACCGAAATCCGCGTCTGCGCCGCCGGCGATCTCGCCGAGGGCGGCCTGGGCGTGAAAGTGCCCGTCACCGACGGATCGGGCCGCACCACCGCGTTTTTCGTGCGCTACCAGGGCCGCGTGTACGGCTATCTGAACCGCTGCGCCCACGTGGGCGTGGAACTGGACTGGGAAGGCAGCTTCTTCACCCGCGCGGGCGACCTGCTCATGTGCGCACGGCACGGCGCGACCTACCAGCCCGACACCGGCCTGTGCGTGGGCGGCCCCTGCAAGAACGGCCGCCTCGTCGCGCTGCAGGTGCAGGAACGCGACGAGGCCGTCTACTGGACGCCAGCCGGCAAGATCCAGCCCGTGGCGGACTGACTTCGCGGCCGGCCTATGCGCGGGCGGACGCCGGCTGGGCTTCGTTCCCGCGCTCGGCGTAGCGCCGGGCCAGCATGGCGCACACCATGAGCTGCATCTGGTGAAAAATCATCAGCGGCAGCACCACGATGCCCATTTGCGCCGTGCCGAACAGCACCGTGGCCAGCGGTATTCCCGACGCCAGCGATTTCTTCGAGCCGCAGAACACCAGCGTGATCTCGTTTTCCTTGGACAACCCGAGCCTGCGGCTGCCCCAGGTGGTAACGGCCAGCACGACGCCCAGCAGCAGCGCATTGACCAGCACCAGCGTCGCCAGGTCCCGGGGCGGGAACGCATGCCAGATGCCCTGGGCCACGGCTTCGCTGAACGCCGTGTACACGGCGAGCAGAATGGAGCTGCGGTCCACCTTGGCCAGCACGCGGCTGTTGCGCCTGGCCCAGGCGCCGATCCAGGGGCGCAGCAGGCTGCCCGCCGCGAACGGCAGCAGCAACTGCACCAGGATGCGCCCCGCGTCGGCCAGGCCGTGCCCGCCGCCCTGCCGGTGCAGCAGCACGGCCACCAGCAGCGGCGTCAGCACCGTGCCCAGCAGATTGGACGCGGTGGCCGCGCAGATGGCGCCGGGCACGTTGCCGCGCGCCATAGACGTGAAAGCGATGGAGGACTGCACCGTCGAGGACAAGGTGCAGACGAACAACACGCCCAGCCACAGCGAAGGCGTGAGCAGGCCCGGGAAGGCCGCGCGCAGCGCCAGCCCGAGCAGCGGAAAGAGAATGAAGGTGCACGACAGGATCAGCGCGTGCAGCCGCAGGTCTTTCACCCCCGCGACGATCGCATCCGTGGACAGGCGCGCGCCGTGCAGGAAGAACAGCAGCGAGATCGCGATATTGCTCGCCACCATCATGAAAGACGCGCCCCTGCCCACGGCGGGGAACACACTGGCGAACGCCACCGTGGCGATCAGGATCAGGGTGAAGGTGTCGGGAAGAAAACGGCGCATGGCATCAGGTGTTCCGAAGGGATGCCTGCGACTATAGGCGCGCCGCTTGCCATCGTGAAGTGCGCTAGGTACTTTAACTGCTATTGGATATTCCTATAGCCGTCCTCCATGCTCAATCCCCTCTGGCTCAAGACCTTCGCCGCCGCCGCGGCCGCGCCCAGCTTCTCCGAGGCCGCGCGACGGCTGGGCCTGACCCAGCCCACGGTCAGCGAACACATCCGGCAGCTCGAAACCTCGCTGGGGCGCAAGCTGTTCCTGCGCGACACGCATTCGCTGGCGCTCACCAGCGACGGGCGCAGCCTGCTGGTGCATGCCCAGCTCATCCTCCAGGCGCACGAAAGAGCGCAGAAACTGTTCGATGCGCCGCGGCTGCGCGGCCGCGTGCGGCTGGGCACCTCCGACGACCTGGCGCTGGGCCCCCTGCCCGGCGTGCTGGCCGCGTTCCGCCAGGAACACCCGGAAGTGGAGCTGGACATCACGATCGGCGTGACCAGCGAACTCTACAAGCTGCTGGACGACCACCGCCTCGACGTGATGATCGGCAAGCGCCGCCAGGGCGACCGGCGCGGCCAGACGCTGCACAAGGAAGCCCTGCTCTGGCAAGCCCGCGAGGGCCTGCGCCTCGCGCCCGAAGCCCCCCTGCCGCTGATCCTGCTGCGCGAACCCAGCGTCACCCGCACGCTGGCGCTGGAAGCGCTGGCGCGCGCGGGCCGCGGCTGGCAGATCGTCTGCACCAGCACGAGCTACGCGGGATGCCAGGCGGCGGCGCGCGCCGGACTGGGCATCACCGTGCAGCCCTCGCACCTGTCCACGGCGGGGCTCGCGCCGCCGGCCGGCGCGCTTGCGCTGCCCGCGCTGCCGCAAGTGGAATTCATCGTGATTTCGGCCCCCTCGCCCAACCGTCCGACCCAGGCGCTGACGGACATCCTGATGCGCAGCACACTGGTGTAGGCGGCCGGGCTATTCGGGCAGCGGGTCGGGCACGCCGTCGGCATCGACGGACTGGACGCGGTCCAGCGCGTTGCGCGCGGCCGACATGGCTTCCACCGTGCTGCGAAAACGCCGGCGCACGAAGATCTCGAAGACGCGGTTCTGTTCCCCGGGCGCTGCTTCCTGCTCCGGCCGGGCCTCGGCCTGCGGCGGCCTGACGGCAGCCGTGGGCCGGGTTTCGAGGAAAGCGCGCGGAGGCACGCGCCCTTCGGGCTGCGTGGCATAGGCCACCACGGAAAAACCGCCGATGATTTTCTCGGCCATACCCACTCCTGTTGGAACGCGCGCGCGGCTCCCGCGGAGGCGGCCGTCGGGCGCGATATGTCCCGACTACGGCCCTCCGAACGGCAAACTTAAACAAGAAAGTCAGAATTTCGGGCGCCGGGGCGCAGGCCGCGGCGGGCCATGGAGCGGGCTGGCCTCAGCCGGCGGGCGCGTCGTCCATACGGCCGCGCACGTATCCGGCCACGGTTTCGAGCACTTGCGACAGATCCGCGCGCAACTGCTCGAAGCCTGCGTTGCGCTCGCGCGTGGCTTCGTCCATGTAGAGCGGCCGCCGGATTTCCACCTGCAGGCTGTGGCGCCGCTGCGCGGGCTGGCCGATCTGGGCGATCAGTTGCACGCCCTTGTAGGGGTCGTTGCGCGCCACCGTATAGCCGCGGGCGCGCAGCGCCTCCTCGATGAGGGCGACGAAGCCCGGCTCGCAGGTGGCGCCGTCGCGGTCGCCGAGCACGAAATCGGCCAGCGGGCGCGGACTCTGCCGGCCCAGGCGCTCATAGGCGTCGTTGGGCATCGAGTGCAGGTTCAGGTGCCAGACCGCGCCGAAACGCTCCTGGGTCCGCCAGATGGCGGCAGCCAGGGCCTCGTGGTAGGGCTGGTAATAGGCCTGGATGCGGTGGCGCACTTCGGCCAGCGACAGCTTGCGGTCGTAGATGGGTGTGGACTTGTCCATGCGGCGCCAGATCAGCCCTTTGCCCAGCCGCGTCTTCTCGCCCGGATCCAGCGGCTCGGGCCAGGGCTCGGCCAGCAGTTCCGGATCGAGGTCGCGCAGCGTGCGGTTGGGGTCGATGTACACGCGCGGAAAGTTCGCCGCGATGAGCGTGGCGCCCAGCGCGGGCGCGGCCGACCACAACGCGTCGACGTGGGTGTCCTCGCCCTGCCGCAACTGGGCCAGGGTGGCGCTGGCGCCGAAATCCGCGGGATAGCGCTCGCCGCTGTGCGGCGAGTCACAGACCAGCGGCAAGGCCGGGCCCTGCGGTTCGTATACGGAAACGGCGTCGAAGTCGGCTTGCGTCATCGTCAGTCAGCCTCGATGTGGGCGGTCTTGGCAACCTTGGCGTAGCGCGCCAGGGCCTGTTCGATCTGCGCCTGGAATTCCTGGGGCGTGGTGGGCATGAGCGTACCGCCGACGTCCTCGGCCTTCTTGCGGAACTCGGGGTCTTCCATGGCGGCGCGCACGGCCTTGTTCAGCCGTTCGATCACGGCGGCAGGCGTGCCGGCCGGCGCCACCAGGCCGAACCAGCCGCCCGTGCCCATGTCGGGATAGCCCAGCTCGATATACGTGGGCACGTCGGGCAGCAGCGGCGAGCGCTGCGCGCCGAGCACGGCCAGGGCCCGCAGCTTGCCGCCCTGCACCTGCGGCAGGGTAGACGAGAGATTGTCGGTAATGGCGTCGACCTGGCCGCCCATCACGTCATTGAGCGCCGGGCCCGCGCCGCGGTACGGCACGTGCAGCAGCTTGACGCCGGACAGCATCATGAAGTTCTCGATGTTCACGTGTCCCAGCGACCCCACGCCGGGCGAGGCGAAGCTGTACTTGTCGGGCGAGCCCTTGGCCAGCGCGACGAACTCGGCCATGTTCTTGGCCGGCACCTGCGGATTGATCGCGAAGATGCTGGGCACGGCCAGCACGTTGCCGATGGGCGCGAAGTCCTTGACCGGGTCGTAGTTCAGGCGGCGGTACACGGCCGGGTTGGAGCCATGCGTGCTCATCGTGGCCATGCCGATGGTGTAGCCGTCCGGCGTGGCGCGCGCCACCTGCTCCATGCCCAGCGAGCCGCCCGCGCCGGCCTTGTTTTCCACCACGATGGTCTGCTTGAGATCGCGGCCGGCGTATTCCGCGATGAGGCGCGCCACGATGTCGGTCGAGCCGCCGGCCGCGAAAGGCACTACCAGCTTGATCGGGCGCGCGGGATAGTCGGCCGCCCGGGCGGGCATGGCGACGGCGGACGCCAGGGAAACGATGCCGGCGAGCGCAAGGCGCGCGGACCGGCCAAGAAAACGGCGGGACATGAGGCAACTCCGAAAAGGGAATGGCGAAGAAGCCGCAAGTGTCCGAACTTTACGCTGGAGCATCAAACGACTATATTGCACGCTTTCATTACCAGCAGTCATTCTAAGTACGGTCATGCGCCTGCACTCGCCGTCCATGTCCGAGCTGCATGCGTTCGTGGCGGCGGCGCGGCTGGGCAGCTTCACCCTGGCCGCGCGGGAACTCTGCGTTACCCAGGGCGCCATCAGCCGCGCCATCTCGCGCCTGGAGACGCACTTCGGCCAGCCGCTCATGCGGCGCAACGCCCACGGCCTCGCGCTCACCGAAACCGGCCGCCGGCTGTATGAAGAAGCGCGCGAGCCGCTGGCCCGCATCGAAGCCCTGAGCGCCGAGCTGCGCGCCGCCGACCGCCGCCTGCGCCTGACGATCTCCAGCGTGCCCACGCTGGCCAGCGCCTGGCTGGTGCCCCGGCTGCCCGATTTCCACCAGCGCCACCCCGGCATCCAGCTCGGCTTTGCCGCCTACCGGCGCAACGAGGACTTTTCCGGCGCCACGCCCGACGCCAGCATTCTGTCGGGCGTCGAAGGCCAATGGCCCGGGTGGCAGGCCGACTACGTCATCGGCCGCGAAATGGTGGTCATCTGCCATCCGCAGCGGCTGGCGGCGCGGCGCGCCCGGGGGCTATGGAACACGCCGGCCGGCCTGCTGGACGAGCCGCTGCTCTACCACGGCAACGGCGTCGACAACTGGGCCTGGTGGTTTGCCGCCGCCGGCGTCGCGCCCGAGGGCGTGCGGCTGGCCAGCGGCTTCGACCAGGTTTCCATTCTGGTGCGCGCCGTCATGGCCGACATGGGCATCGCGGTGCTGCAGCGCTGCCTGGTGCGCGACGACATCGCGGCGGGCCGCGTGGCAGCGCCTTTTCCCGACCTGCCCTGCCGCATCGCCCGCGGCTACTACCTGTGCGCGCCCCCGCAGCGCCGCGACCACTACGCGCTGCGGTGCTTCCGCACCTGGCTGCTGGAAACCGCGGCGGCCGACCCCGATGTCGCCGGCGCCGCGGGGTCAGGCGGCTGAGCCGTCCGGCTCGCCGAAAGCGGCGGAACAAACAAAGGCGGGCCTCCAGGGCCCGCCTTCTCTGCTGCTCAATCGCCTTGCAACCGCCACCCGCGCTGTCGTGAACGACCCTCTCAGGGCGCCAGCTTGAAACCGAGGTCCACGCCCCACTTGTCCGTCTCGCGCAGCCACTTGGCGCCGCACACCAGGCATCGGAAGTGATCTTCGCGGCTTTCCTCGCGGCCTTTCTGCGTAGGGTGGGTGAATCCCTGATGACCGAGCTGGGCGTGCGGCGCAACCCCGGCAAGCCCGGGATGAATGCGTTGGCAAGCCTGGCACATAACGCTCATTGATGCTACCCCTTAAAAAAACTTACAAAAGTGTAAGGGATTTCACCAATATTTTTCTATCAAAATCCAGGTCCAAAAGGAAAGAATCTTGTTAGCGTGCTAACTTAATTACGTTTTGCAACTCTTCCAGGCACGTCGCCAGATGGTAGGGAGAGGTGGACGGCATGTCGCCGCGGGTGACCTGGCCCTGCCCGTCCAGGCATTCATGCCAGCCTCCCGGGTGCAGAAAATCCCGGTTGAAGCGGACCAGCGCCGGCTCCAGGACAGCCAGATCGCCAGTAGCCGCCAGCATGCGCAGATATTCGGTCTGGGCCCAGATGCGGCGCGTGTCGTCGAGCACGCCGCCGCGCATGTCGAGCGCGGCCCGCACCGAGCCGTCGTCTACCCCGTGGCGGCGGGCCCATGCCACCCCGCGCGGCAGGAAATCGGGCAATTCGAGGCCGTCGTAGACGTCTTGCGCGCCGTGCACCAGGGTCATCCACTCGAACTGGTGCCCGGGCTCGAGACGATTGTCCGCCGTCCCCATCGCCTCCTCGGCAATGCACTGTGAGGGCGGATGCAGGAATGCCGCCGCCACGGCCTGCCCCAGGCGGCGCAGGCGTTGCGCGAAAAGCGCCGGCTCGGCGATCTGCGCCGCCGCCAGGTAGGACTCCGTCAGGTGCATCATGGGGTTCTGCGCCGGGCCGCGCACGACCCGCCGCCAATCGGCGCCCAGCGCGCTGGCGTAGAGCTCATCGCCGGTGCGGAAATGCGCCTCGATGTGCTCCGCGGTCTCCAACATCAGCCGGCGCGCCTGCGCCGCGCGCGAGCTGCGGAAATAGGCCGCGCAGGCAAACACCACGAATGCATGCGTGTAGAGATCCTGGGTGTCGTCCAGCGGCTTGCCCTCGGCATCCACGCTGAACCGCCAGCCGCCGTGCTCCGCGTTGCGGAACGTGCGCGTCAGCGATTCGAAGAGCCTGCCGGCGTGCTCGCGCGCGCCCGGCGCCCGCGCGTTGGAGAAAACGTAGAGCTGGCGCGCGCACGCCATGGCGCGATAGCGCACCGGCGGCAAGGGCCGGCCGCTGGCCGCGTCCAGCGACTCGTAGGGCAGGCCCAGGGTCTGGTTGAACCCTGGGCCCATCCACATGGGAAGGATGAGGGAGTCGAAGTGATCGCCCAGCACACGGATGTGCCGCGCGAGCGGGGAATGGGTCTGTGCGGCGGCCATGTCGGAACGGCGGGTAATCCGGAAAGTGCGGCGTATCGCGGCGTGTCGGGATGTTTGCCGCGACGATGTCTCATGGAGGATTATCGCCGGAATTTCCGGGCCGGGCCGCCCTGGGGCACAGACCGGGCAGACTCGCTTTCAGTGCAAAACACACTAGCGAAAGATGTTCTCCTTGACCCAGTCTTGCGCGAACGCTTCCGCGCGATCCCGCGCCTCATCCAGCGAGGCGCAATTGCCCAGATGGGAAAAAGCGGCATCCACTTCCGTGCCGCCCTCGGCCGTCACCGTCAGCAATACGCCATATCCGCCGGTATCCATGGCCGCCGTGGAAACGTCGATCAGTACTTCCTGGTCGCGATGCTGCATGGGTTCCTCCCAGTCGGTTGCCTAAACGCGTCTGAACGCGTGAACCACGCGTGACGCCGCGGGTTTGCTCGCGAGCAGCCGCGCCAATGAATAGACATGCTTGCGTCACGCAAGTTCATCTTAACGGCAGCCGACCCTTCCGGATACGTCGGGAAGCAGCCAAATGGCACAGTAATTCACGGGAATTCGCCGCTGTTGCGCCACAATCGGGGAACGATGGGCGCAACAAACCAGACACAGTTGGCGAAATGTATCGCGGGCGCGATCAGCGGCGGTGGATAGCGGCGGGGTCTTCCATGCGCAGGGCCAGTTCGCCCTTGGCGGTGACGCGCCAGCGGCCGGGTCCGGCCGGCTCGATGCAGCGCAGGGTTTCGAGCGCCTGGAGCACGTCGGCGGGCACCTCGTCGGCCGGCCGGGCGTCCGCTTCGCCGCTTTCGGCGATCACGCGCAGCCACTCTCCCAATTCGCCCTTCTTGAAACGATGCAATGCCATGGAATCCTTCCTGCCAAACGCGGTAAAGATAGCACGCCGCGCGCTCAGGCAAGCAGCCTGGGCAGCGACGCCGCCAGCAGCGCGATGCCGGAGAGCGTCAGCAGCCCCAGCACGACCCGCCGGAATGCCGCATCGCTGATGCCCGTGTACACGCGCGTGCCCAGCCAGGCGGGCACCAGCATCGCGGGCAGGACCACCGCGAACTGCGGCAGCATGGCGGACGTGACCACGCCGGTGACGACATAGCCGATCATCGTCACCGCCAGCATGGACAGGTTGAAATTCTGGATGACGGCGCGCTGCGTATCGCGGTCGTATCCCCTCAAGGTGCACCACAGCGTGGGAATCACGCCGGTGAATCCGCCCAGCCCACCCATGACGCCGCCCATCAGCCCCGCCACGCCGTCGGCCGTGCGGCCGCCCACCGAAATGCGCGGCAGGCGGCCCGCGCAGAGCATGAGGGGGCACCAGACGGCCAGCAGCCCGCCGATGCAGGCTTTGAAGACCACGGGGTCGAGATAGGGCAGCACTTTCAATCCCAGGGGGATGCCAAGCAGGCCCCCGGCCACGAATGGCAGCAGCCGCGCCAGCGAGAAGCCCCGTCGCACCGTGAACGCCGCCAGCAACTGGCCGCTGAGCGCGCCGAACACCGCCATCGGCGCGGCCAGCCGGGGCTCCACCGTCCAGGCCCAGAACGACATGGCCACCATGCCGAACCCGAACCCCGACAGCCCCTGCACGAAGCCCGCGGCCATTGCGCCGGCCGCCAGCACCAGGTAAAGCTCGCCCATTCTTTCCCGCCCCTGCGGTCGTCAGCCGAAAGCGCCACATTCTACCGGCGCGGCGCGCCGCCGACGCTGCCCGGGCCAGGCGGCGCCCGGCTATATTCACGGCATAGATGAATTGAAAACCCGCCCCTTACAGGTGATTCATGCTGGACATCGATCTCGACGCCACGGACATCCGCATCCTCAACGAGCTCCAGCGCGACGCACGCCTCACCAACGTCGAACTCGCCTCCCGCGTGAATCTCTCGCCCTCCCCCTGCCTGGCGCGGGTCCGCCGCCTCGAATCCGAGGGCCTGATCGACCGGCGCGTCACGCTGCTCAATGCGCGCAAGCTCGGGCTCAAGGTGAACGTCTTCATTCAGATCTCGCTGGACAAGCAGCGCAAATCGACACTGGACACGTTCGAACGCGAAATCGCCGTGCTGCCCGAAATCATGGAGTGCTATCTCATGTCGGGCGACGCCGACTACCTGGTGCGCGCGCTGGTGCCCGACGTGGACGCGCTGGAGCGGCTGATCGTGCAGCACATCACGCGCATTCCCGGCGTGGCCAGCATACGCTCGAGCTTCGCGCTCAAGCAGGTGCTCTACACCACCGCGGTGCCCCTGCCCTGACGCTTGCGGCCCCGCAGCAGGCGGACCACAATGAAGCCACGGCCGCCGCGCGGACGGCCCCAGCATCGCAAAGGAGACCGCCATGCCAGAAACCGAATGGTTCCCGGGAAGCTCGCTGCCCGAACGCCAGGGCTATTTCGAAGTCGAATTCTCCACCGGCGAGGTCGAAATCACCCGCTATGGCATGCTGGGCTGGGAGCCCGAAGAAGAACGCGGCCACATCGTGCGCTGGCGGGGCCTGGATCCCAAGATCGAGGCCGCGGAAATCGAACGGGCCAACGCCCTGCGCGCCGGCGGCGATTCGCTGCTCGGCTGAAGCGCGCCGGATCGCGGGCGGCGCCCCCCGCACAAACGGCAAACGGGCCGGCGCGGCAGTCCCGCCGCGCCGGCCCGTTTGTTCGCGCAGAGGCGGGCGCGAAACGCCCGCCTTGCCGCGCTCAGAGATCCAGCTTGGAAATCTTGGTGCCCGCCAGCGAAACGCCGGCCATCAGGCCGCCATTGTTCATCACGAAGCCCACGATGGGCTGCTGGGCGGTGTTGGTGTCGATACGGCCGTTGGCGCCGATGTTGGCCACGGCCACCGTCGCGTCCGCGCCCACGGTCCACCCGTCGCTGTTGCGGAACTTGTTCAGCGCGTCATCCGTCATGAAAAGCAGCACCATTGCCTTGGACTGCGCGCCGGCCTGGAAGCCGATCGAGCCCGCCGTCGTGCTGTAGTAGCCCGCGGGAGCGCCGCCCACGCGCAGCACGCCCTTGCCGTGCTCGGCGCCGACGATGAAGCTGCCGCTCAGCACGTCGGGAAACACCAGCACGCCCTTGGCGCGCGCCACCAGTTCCTTGGACTGCGGCGAAGCCTCGTACAACCGGGTCAGCGTCGCGTTGGCCGCGCTGTTGAGCGACTGGCGCTGTTCCGTTGCCGTCGCGCTGGTCTTGGGCGGCGTAGCGGTGCAGCCGACGAAGAGCACGCTGGCCGCGCCCAGGGCGACAGCGATACTGGCACGACGAAAAGCAGGAAATGTGTCGAACATGGAACGCTCCTTGTTGTTGTACATCCTCAACCACTCTAATCGCATGGCGCGCGGCGGCAAGCCCGGGATTGTGATAAACGAAACAAAACATCAACGCCGCATGGCGGAATCTCCCCCTGCGGAGACGAACCGGCTGGCCCCGGATGCCGCTTCAGAGAATGCCATAGCGCGGCTCGCCGGTCGCCGGGTCGATGGACAGGATACCAGCCAGCACGAGTTCGGCATGGCGCAGCGCCGAGGCCATATCCGGAAAGGTCACGAAACGGGGCAGGGACCAGCGGGCCTCCAGCCCTCCATCCTCCCGCGACACGACAATCTCGATCGCCAGCACGCCCTTGTCCAACATCACCGCCTCGCCCCGCACCATGAACCCATCGATATAACGACGCGGCCCAGCCGCCATCTTCGCCCCCTATCCGGACCAGGCCCCACGCCTGCGACATGACGCAAGATTCTTTCCTTGAAAGGCTTTGTTTTCAAGAGGTTACGAATCACTAGTTCATCTAGTAGCTTTGCATCTTGCGCGCCCGGGCGCCCGGCCCCTCATCCTTTTGCACGATACCCATCCTCCGGCGCCGGCCTACCATAGAAACCAAGAGGGAAAACCCGAAGCCCGGCCGCGGGGCCGGCTGACGCATCCTGTGGAGGAAATCCATCATGGCATTCGGCTCACGCTTGTCCGACGTCATTCTCGAAGTGTCCGGGGCGTCCACGGTGCGCGTGGAGCGCCGCCTGCTGCGCCTGCGCCCGACCGACGTGCAATCGCCGCCGCGCAGCCTGTACCGATGCAGCCTGCCGACCGGCGAAACGGTGGAATGGCTGGGCGCAACGCGTTATCGCCTGCCCGACGGGCGCGTCGGCGTGGCGGTCGCACATGAACGGCCCATCCGGCGGCCGCCGGATTGGTCATAGCGAAGTGGTGGCGACAAACGCCCGGCCGCAATAAGCGCCGTGAAGACGGCATCGACGACGGGACGCCAATACGGGAGATGAAAGCGGAGCCTCGAAACTGCAATCTTCTACCCCGTCGCCGCGCGGAAAAGATAATCGCCCGCCCCGCCGCGATAAACCCTTGAGCGCCATCAGCAATAACCGGTCTTGGCGCAATCACTTAATGATTAATTGCTCGCATTTTTTTTGCGCCGAGTCTCGTCCCTCGCCCCTCGCCCCTCGTCCCTTGCCCCCCTGCCCGCAAAAAAACCGTTGAAAATGACAAAGGCCGTCAGTGATTTCTCACTGACGGCCTTTAGAACAATGGTCGGGACGGCGGGATTCGAACTCGCGACCCCTTGCACCCCATGCAAGTGCGCTACCAGGCTGCGCTACGCCCCGAAAGAAAAAGAGTATAGCAGAACTAAATTTTGTTTGCACGCCTTCGCGCAAAAAATTCGCTCGCCCCCAAAAAATTTCCATTGCCGGTCCCGCGCGATTGCCCGGAACCGCACCCGCAAAAAAAACGGCGCGCCGTCCGGAGCGACGAATCGTCCGGCCGGCGCGCGTGGCCGCCATCGGACGGCCATGGTTCTCGCGCGTCAGTGCGCCTGCGCGGCCTGCGGCGGGTTCGGAGCCGCCGCGGGATTCGCGCCGGCATGTCCGCTCAGCGCCTCGGCCAGCAGCGCCGACACATTGCCCAGCTCGGTGCGCAGCGATTGCAGTTCCGCGCCGGACAGGCGCACCGCCGCGTCCTGGTCATGCGGCATGTCGCGCGTATCGCCCAGGCGGTTGCGCGCGCCGCTGATGGTGAAACCTTGCTCGTACAGCAGCGAGCGGATGCGGCGGATGAGCAGCACCTCGTGGTGCTGGTAATAACGCCGGTTGCCGCGGCGCTTGACAGGCTTGAGCTGCGTGAACTCCTGCTCCCAGTAGCGCAGGACGTGCGGCTTGACGCCGCACAGCTCACTCACCTCGCCAATCGTGAAATAACGCTTGGCGGGAATGGGCGGTAAGGTAACGGTGGATTCGGAACGTGTCATAAGAGAATTTTATGCCGCGATGCGACGTGCGCCGATAACAATTACCGACAAAGCGTATCACTCCGCCGTTTCCGGCTCGGGCGGGACCGCCTGCTCCACGACGCTCTTCAGCTTCTGGCTGGCATGGAAAGTGACGACGCGACGGGCGGCGATGGGAATGGTTTCGCCGGTCTTGGGATTGCGTCCGGGGCGCGGCGGTTTGTCGCGCACCTGGAAATTGCCGAATCCCGACAGCTTGACGGATTCGCCGCGGGCCAGGGCGTCGCGGATCTCTTCAAAGAAGGTGTCCACGATGTCCTTCGCTTCGCGCTTGTTCAGGCCGACCCGCTCGAAGAGCAGCTCGGCCAGTTCGGCCTTGGTCAGAGTGCGTGGCTCGGCAAGCATGATTTCCCCCTGTTCAGGCGCGCTGGCGGGCGCCGTGGGCGTGCACCAGGGCATCCTTGATGCGGGCAAGGCAATCGGCCACCCGGGCCTCGTCCAGCGTGACTTCAGTGTCCTGTAGCCAGAAGCGGAAGGCAAGGCTTTTCTCGGCCGCGGGCGCCGCGCCATCCTGGCTCTTTTCGCGCCACACGTCGAAGAGCCGCGCGTCCTGCACCACCGACAGTTGCGGGTCCGCCTTGACGGCCGCCGCGACGGTATCCAGCATGGATTGCGCGGTAACGCCGGCGTCCACCCACAGGGCCAGGTCGCGCACGACCACGGGCTGGCGCGAAAGCTCGCGCACCTGGGGCAGTTCTCCGGCCGCCAGAGCGTCCACGTCCAGCTCGAACACCACGGGCGCGTGCTGCAGGTCGGCCTGCTGCGCCCAGCGCGGATGCAGTTCGCCGATCCAGCCCACCGTGCGGCCGTCAAGCTCGATGCGCGCGCTGCGGCCCGGATGCAGGGCCGGATGCTGGGCGGCCTCGAAACGCAGCCGGGGGCCGCGCGCGCCGAACAGCGCCTGCACATCCATCTTCGCATCATAGAAATCGACCAGGCGCGCCGGCGCGCCCCACTGCTCCTCGACGGCCGGGCCCCAGGCCGCGCCGGCCAGCTTCAGGGGCTGGCGCACGCCGGCCACTTCGAGCGGACCGTCCTGCGCGGCATCGTCGCGCAAGAACACGCGGCCAAGCTCGAACAGGCGCACGCGCGACTGCTTGCGATTGGCGTTGTGGCGAATGTTGGCCACCAGGCCGCCGATGAGGCTGGACCGCATGACCGAGAGGTGGCTGGCGATGGGGTTCACCAGACGCACGGGATTGACGTTGCCTGCGTAGTCGCGCTCCCAGTCGGCCTCCACGAAGCTGTAGTTCACCACTTCCTGGTAGTCCTGCGCGGCCGCCAGGCGGCGCAGCGCGTGGTTGCCGCGGCGCACCTCGGGCTGCGAGTACATCTTGGCGCGCGCCATGGGCGGCACGTCGGGGATGCGCTCGAAGCCATAGATGCGCGCGACTTCCTCGATCAGGTCTTCCTCGATTTCAATGTCGAAGCGGTACGAGGGCGGAATGACGACGAAGTCCTCGCCTTCGATGCGGTAGTCCAGGCCCAGGCTGGCGAAAATCCGGCCCACCTCCGTCTGCGCGACCGGCACGCCCAGCACGCGGTGGCAGCGCGCCAGCCGCATGCGCACGGGCTCGCGCCTCGGCAGGTTGACGATCTGGTCATCGAGCGGGCCGGCCTGGCCGCCGCAGATGTCGACAATCAGGCGCGTGATGAACTCGATGTGCTCGGGGATGGTGGCATAGTCCACGCCCCGCTCGCCGCGATGGCTGGCCTCGGAGCTGAACTTGTAGCGGCGCGCGCGGCCGGCCAGGGCCTGCGGCCACCAGAACGCGGCTTCCAGGTAGATGTTGGTGGTATCGAGCGTGACGGCCGTGGCTTCGCCGCCCATGATGCCGGCCAGGCTCTCGACCTGGTCGCCGCAGGCCACCACGCCGACCTTGGGATCGAGCGTCACGGTCTGGCCATTGAGCAGCTCCAGGGTTTCGCCCTCGCGCGCCCAGCGCACGGTGATGCCGCCCTGGATCTTGTCGAGGTCGAACACGTGCGAGGGACGCCCCAGCTCCAGCATCACGTAGTTGGAGATGTCCACCAGGGCCGACACGGAACGCTGGCCGGCGCGCTCGAGCCGGGTCTTCATCCAGGCGGGCGTGGCGGCGCGGGCATTCACGCCGCGGATCACCCGGCCGCCGAAGCGGCCGCACAGGTCGGGCGCCTCGACCTTCACGGGCAGGCGCTCGTCCAGCGTGACGGGCACGGCCGCCGCGGTCGGCACCGACAGCGGCGCGCCGGTCAGGGCGGCAACCTCGCGGGCCACGCCGAGTATCGACAGGCAATCGGCACGGTTGGGCGTGAGCTTCAGCGTGAACAGCGTGTCGTCCAGGTCGAGCGCCTCGCGCAGGGACTGGCCGGGCGTCAGGCCGGCCGGCAGTTCCAGCAGGCCGGCATGGTCCTGCGACAGGCCGAGTTCGCGCGCCGAGCACAGCATGCCCGAGGATTCCACGCCGCGCATCTTCGCGACGCCGATCTTCATGCCGCCGGGCAGTTCGGCGCCCACGCGCGCCAGCGGCACGGTCAGGCCCGCGGCCGCGTTGGGCGCGCCGCAGACGATCTGCAGCAGCGCGCCGGAACCGTCGTCGACCTGGCACACGCGCAGCTTGTCCGCATTCGGATGCGGCGCGATTTCCGCAATGCGCGCCACCACCACGCCCGAGAACGGGGGCGCGGCCGGCACGGTTTCTTCGACCTCCAGGCCGGCCATGGTGAGCCGGTGCGCGAGTTCGTCGGTTGCGATCGGGGGATTGACCAGCGTACGCAGCCAGGATTCGGGAAATTGCATGATCTGCCCTGAATTATTCGTTGAACTGGCGCAGGAAGCGCAAATCGCCTTCGTAGAACTGGCGCAGGTCGTTCACGCCGTAGCGCAGCATCGTCAGGCGTTCCAGCCCGGAGCCGAAGGCGAACCCGATATAGCGCTCGGGGTCGAGGCCGAAATTGCGCACCACCTGGGGATGCACCTGCCCCGAGCCGGAAATCTCCAGCCAGCGGCCGCGGTTGGGTCCCGAGGTGAACATCATGTCGATTTCGGCCGAGGGTTCGGTGAAGGGGAAGAACGACGGGCGGAAACGCACGACGAGATCGTCGCTCTCGAAGAAGCAACGCAGGAAATCGGTATACACGCCCTTCAGGTCGGCGAAGGAAATGTCCTCCGCGATCCAGAGCCCTTCCACCTGGTGGAACATGGGCGAGTGCGTGGCGTCGCTGTCGACGCGGTAGGTGCGCCCCGGCGCGATGACCTTGATGGGCGGCTTGTGCATGCGCGCGTAGCGCACCTGCATGGGGCTGGTGTGGGTGCGCAGCAGCAGCGGCAGCCCTTCGGCGTCTTTCATGTCGACGTAGAAGGTGTCCTGCATGGAGCGCGCCGGGTGGTCCAGCGGATTGTTCAGCGCGGTGAAGTTGGTCCAGTCGTTCTCGATCTCGGGGCCGTCGGCCACGTCGAAACCGATGGAGCGGAAAATCTCTTCCACGCGCTCCCAGGTGCGGATCACCGGATGGATGCCGCCCGGCGCGCGGCCGCGTCCCGGCAGCGTGACGTCGATGGTTTCGGAAGCCAGCCGGGCGTCGAGCTCGGCCTGCGCCAGCTCGGCGCGGCGCGCGTTGAGCAGCTCTTCGACCTTCTGCTTGGCCTGATTGATACGGCCGCCCATCTCGCGCTTCTGCTCGGGGTCGAGCTTGCCCAGCCCCTTGAGCAGCACCGTGAGCGCCCCTTCCTTGCCCAGGAAGCGGGCCTTGGCGTTTTCGAGCGAGGCGGCGTCCGTGGCCGCGGCGAACCGTTCTTGAGCCTGGGAAACCAGGTCGTCAACCGATAGAGTCATGAAATCCAGCCTTCAAAACGCAAACGGGGCCTTTACAGCCCCGTTTGCAGCGATGCGCGATGAAAGAACGCGATCAGGCAGCCAAGGCCGCCTTGGCTTGCTGCACGATGGCGGCGAAGCCCGCCTTGTCGCGCACGGCCAGATCGGCCAGCACCTTGCGATCCAGCTCGATCGCGGCCTTCTTCAGGCCGGCGATGAACACGCTGTAGCTGACGCCATGCTCGCGCACGGCGGCGTTGATGCGGGTGATCCACAGGGCGCGGAAGGTGCGCTTCTTGTTGCGGCGGTCGCGGTAGGCGTATTGGCCGGCGCGCATGACCGCCTGCTTGGCGACGCGGAACACATTGCCGCGGCGGCCGCGGTAACCCTTGGCGGCGGCGATGACTTTCTTGTGGCGGGCGCGGGCGGTAACGCCGCGTTTGACGCGAGGCATAGTAGATCTCCCTTAGATCAAGCGAAAGGCATCATGGCCTTGACGGAGGCCACGTTGGTTTCATGGACCGCAGCCGAACCGCGCAGCTGGCGCTTGTTCTTCGTGGTCTTCTTGGTCAGGATGTGACGCTTGAACGCCTGACCACGCTTGATGGATCCGCTGCCGCGAACCTGAAAGCGCTTGGAGGCGCTTTTCTTGGTTTTCATCTTGGGCATGATGATTCCCTAAAAACTCATTGTTGATTTGACATGGCGCGAGGTGCCCGCCGCAGCGGCCCGCCCGGGATTCCGGCAGACTCTGATGGCTGCGCCAGGACTTTCGTGACCTGTTGCCACTTCTGTGGTACTGCTTTGGGGTACTGCTCTTGCTGGGGTACTGCTCTTGCGTTACTGCTTTCAGTGCTGCTTCCGGGCATGGCTCCGTCCGCAGCGTTTCCCCTCCCCGTCAGTAAGCCTGCCGGATCCGGGAAAGCCTTTGATTATATGGTGATTTCCCTGATTTTGTCGAGCGGGGCCCCGCGCGGGTTCAATCGCCCGGGCGGCGGTACTGCACGGCCTGGGCCACATGGCGCGCGGACAGGCGCTCCGCCTCCTCCAGATCGGCGATGGTGCGCGCCACCCGCAGCGCCCGGTGCATTGCCCGGGCCGAGCCGCCCAGCCGCCGCATGGCCTGCAGGAGCAGGTCGCGCGCGGCGCCTTCCAGCGGGCAATGCCGCTCCAGCGCCGGGCCTTCCAGGCGCGCATTGGGCACGCCCTGGCGCGCCATTTGCCGCAGGCGGCACGCCGCGACCCGCGCGCGGACCGCGTCCGACGTTTCGCCGGGCGCGGCGTCCAGCGCCGCGAGGTCGGTGGGCGGCAGGGCAATGTGCAGATCGATGCGGTCCAGCAGCGGCCCCGAGACGCGCGAGGCATAGCGGGCGGCCTGGTCGGGCGTGCAGGCGCACGATCTCGCGGGGTGCCCGCGCCAGCCGCAGGGACAGGGATTCATGGCCGCCACCAGCTGGAACCGGGCCGGGAAAACCGCGCGCGCCAGCGATCGCGAAATCACCACCCTGCCCGCTTCCAGCGGCTCGCGCAGGGCCTCCAGGCTGGCCCGGCTGAATTCGGGAAGCTCGTCGAGGAACAGCACGCCGTTGTGCGCCAGGCTGATCTCGCCCGGCCGCGGGCGGCTGCCTCCGCCCACCAGCGCCGCCGCCGAGGCGCAATGATGGGGCGCGCGGAACGGCGGCGCGGCGGCCGGCGCATCGGCCAGGCCAGCCAGCCCCGCCACGGCGGCCGTTTCCAGCGCCTGCATGCGCGACAGCGGCGGCAGCAGCCCGGGCAGGCGTTGCGCAAGCATGCTCTTGCCCGCGCCCGGCGGCCCCACCATGAGCAGGCTGTGCGCGCCCGCCGCCGCGATTTCCAGCGCCCGCCGCGCCGCCGGCTGCCCGCGCACGTCGGACAGGCAGGGAACCGGCTCCCCGGCCGGCCAGGGACGCGGCACCGCGTCGGGCAGACCGCGCGCGCCGGCCAGGTGGGCCGCCACGTCGGCCAGCGTCCTGGCCGACAGCACGCGCAGGCCGGGCACCCAGGCCGCATGCTCGGCGCTGCCGGCGGGCAGGATCAGCGTGCCGCCCGGCAGATCGCCGGCCACGCCCAGCGCAATGGCGAGGGGCGCGGCCACGGGAACCAGGGCGCCGGTCAGGGACAGCTCGCCCGCCAGCACCAGGTCGGCCCATGGGGCGGGGCCGTCGCTCGCCGCAGCCTCGGCGAGTTGGCCGGAGGCCAGCAGCAGGCCCACGGCCATGGGCAGGTCGAAGCGGCCCGACTCCTTGGGCAGGTCGGCCGGGGACAGGTTGACGGTAATGCGTCCGGGCGGAAACTCGAAGCCGCTGTTGATGAGCGCGGCTCGGACCCGTTCCCGGCTTTCGCGCACCTCGGTGTCGGCCAGGCCCACGATGTTGAAGCTGGGCAGGCCCGGTCCCAGATGGGTCTCCACGCGCACGGCGAGCGCATTCAGTCCGCACAGGGCGCGGCTGGCGAGTACGGCCAGGGTCAATCTAGAGTCTCCGCAGATGTCCTGCGGCGAGTATGCACAAGAAACGGGCCGCGTTCGGGCGGCCCGTGACATTTGCGTCAGCCCCTTGCGCGGGGCCGCGGCGCGTTATTTGGCGTCCAGGGCCGCCAGACGCTCTTCCAGTTGCTGGACCTGCGCGGCCAGCTGGTCGACCCGGGCGCGGGTGCGCGCGAGCAGGTCGGCCTGCACGTCGAACTCCTCGCGCGTGACGAGGTCGAGCCGCGCGAACGCCTGCGTCATCATGGCGCGGACATTGCGCTCGACATCGGCGGCCGGACTGCGCGCGATGAGATCGGAAATGTTCTTCTGAAGATCTTCCATCCATTGGGTGCGGTTGTTCATGGCGGCCTCCCTGCCGTTACTGCTATCTGAAACTCGCGATAACGCAAGTGTAGTGCCTGCGGGAGCCGGGCACGGCCGCCGCGCAAAAAAAGTGGGCGGACCGCTTGCGGTGACCGCCCATCAAAGCACAGGAGAAAACCGGGCTGCCCGCGTGGCAACCCCCTACCAACAATCCGCGCCCGGCCATGCCGGACGGCTCGGCGCCTGGCGCGGAAACCGGAAACAGCCCCCTCGCCTTACACACCGTACTGGATCGATTCTTCTGCACGCCGGGCCGCGCAACAAGCGAGTCCGTGTAAACCCTCGTATCAGGCCGGACCCGCGCCGGGCCGTTTCCGCGGCCCGGACCGCCGGCGCCGGCGCCGGGCCCCGCCGCCGCGCGAGCCCCGGCCCGCCTGCGTTTGCCGCCCGCCCGGGCCGGCCGGCGGCGCGTCTCCGCCTTTCCCGCGGGCCGCGCAAACGCGCGGCCACGCCCCAAGAAACCGCAACAATTCCTCAAGAAAACAGTACGTTTGGTTGCAAGACCGTAATTCACCACGTTTTGCACCGAAGCGATGCGACCGGCCTGGTTTGGCACCATTGCAGTGCCTGACCAGCGGCTGCCGGCACAACTTCGGCGCGTTCCCCCCGGACGGCGGCGGAACCGCCGCATGGCACGGATATTGCTTGAATGACGGAGCCAACGTGCAACCACGAGAGGAAACGCCATGAAACTCATCATCGCCATCATCAAGCCCTTCAAGCTCGACGAAGTGCGGGTGGCCCTGTCCGCGATCGGTGTGCAGGGACTCACCGTTACCGAGGTCAAGGGATTCGGCCGCCAGAAGGGCCATACCGAGCTGTATCGCGGCGCCGAATATGCCGTCGATTTCCTGCCCAAGCTGCGGGTCGAAGCCGCGGTGCCCGATCATCTGGTCGACCAGGTCATCGAAGCCATCGAGCAGGCCGCGCGCACCGGCAAGATTGGCGACGGCAAGATTTTTACCGCCCCGCTCGAACAAGTGATCCGCATCCGCACAGGCGAGGCCGGCGAAGCAGCGCTGTAAATAAATAAAGACTCATTGGAGCCTGAAAAAATGGATAAAGCAGATATTTCCTGGTTGCTCGTCTCTACCCTGCTTGTACTGATGATGGCCGTACCCGGCCTGGCGATGTTCTATGGCGGCCTGGTGCGCAGCAAGAATGTGCTGTCGGTGTTGCTGCAAGTGCTCTGCACGTTCGCGCTGGCCCTGGTGCTCTGGTTCATCTACGGCTATTCGCTGGCTTTCACGGAAGGCAACGCCTTCTTCGGCGGCCTGTCGCGCGTCTTCTTCTCCGGCATCTTCACGCCGGCCGACGGCAAGTTCGCCATGTCCAACAGCCTGACCGAGTTGCTGTTCGCCTCGTTCCAGGCCACGTTCGCGGGCATCACCTGCGCGCTGGTCGTGGGCAGCTTCGCCGAGCGCGCGCGCTTCTCCGCCGTGCTGGTCTTCACCGCGATCTGGTTCACCTTCGCCTACGTGCCCATCGCGCACATGGTCTGGTTCGCGTCCGAAACCGCGCCTGGCCTGCTCAATGCGCGCGGCGCGCTGGACTTCGCCGGCGGCACGGTGGTGCACATCAACGCGGGCATCGCCGGCCTGGTGGGCGCCTACGTCGTGGGCAAGCGCGTGGGCTACGGCCGCGAGGCCATGCAGCCGCACAACCTGCCCATGACTTACGTCGGCGCCATGCTGCTGTGGGTGGGCTGGTTCGGCTTCAACGCCGGCTCCTCGCTGGCCGCCAACGAAGGCGCCACGCTGGCCTTCTTCAACACCATGATCGCCACCGCGGGCGCCGTGCTGGCCTGGCTCTTCACCGAGTGGGCCGTCAAGGGCAAGCCCTCGATGCTGGGCGCGGCCTCGGGCGCCGTGGCCGGCCTGGTGGGCATCACTCCGGCCGCCGGCCTGGTGGGCCCGGCGGGCGCGCTCATCATCGGCATCGCCGCCGGCATCATCTGCGTGTGGGGCGTGAACGGCCTGAAGCGCCTGCTGCGCGCCGACGATGCGCTGGACGTGTTCGGCGTGCACGGCGTGGGCGGCATCGTAGGCGCCCTGCTGACCGGCGTGTTCAACGCCCAGGCCCTGGGCGGCCCGGGCCTGGCCGAGCCCGGCATGATCCTGGGCCAGGTGTGGGTGCAGCTCGAAGGCGTGCTGCTGACCATCGTGTGGTCGGCCATCGTGGCCTGGATCGCCTACAAGATCGCCAACGCCCTGTGCGGACTGCGCGTGCCCGAAGACCAGGAACGCGAGGGCCTGGACGTCACCAGCCACGGCGAATCGGCCTACCACAGCTGATCAGGCCCCCGCGCTTCCCGGCCCCTGAGGCGCCGGGAGGCCGCCGGCCCCAAGCAAAACGCCCGCGGGAATGCCTTCCCGCGGGCGTTTTGCCTTTCGTGCCGCTTGCGCGCCGTCAGTCGAGTTCGTCGAGGTCCACGGGCAGCGCGCGGTTCAGCGCCGCGGCCACTTTCACCCGCAGGGCGTTGGAATGCGCGCGCCGGATTTCGCGCTTGACGTCGAGCAGTTGCTGCGGGTGCATGGAGAACTCCGTCAGGCCCAGCCCGAGCAGCAGCCGCGTCATCCGCGCATCGCCCGCCATCTCGCCGCATACCGCGACGGGCTTGCCGGCCCGCTCGCCGGCGTTGATGGTGTTGGCCACCAGCCGCAGCACCGCCGGGTGCAGCGGATCGTACAGCCCCGCCACGTCGTGGTCGCCGCGGTCGATGGCCAGCGTGTACTGGATCAGGTCGTTGGTGCCGATGGAAAGAAAATCCAGCGCCTGCGCGAAGGGTTCGATGGCGATGGCGATAGCCGGCACTTCCACCATGGCGCCCACGTCCATGCGGGCCGCGTAGGGCTGCCCCCGGGCGTCGAGCTCGCGCCGCGCCGATTCGAGGGCGGCGCGCGCGGCCACCACTTCGTGCATGTGCGCGATCATGGGAATGAGCAGGCGCACCGGCCCGTGCGCCGAGGCCCGCAGAATGGCGCGCAACTGCGTGGCGAACATCTCGGGGCGCGCCAGGCAATACCGTATGGCGCGCTGGCCGAGAGCCGGATTGGTGGCCACGGTGGCCTCGCCGTCCAGGGTCTTGTCCGAGCCGATATCCAGCGTGCGGATGGTAACGGGACGCCCCGCCATCACCTTCACGACGGAAGCGTAGGCCTCGTACTGCTCTTGCTCGCCCGGCAGGTCGGGCCGCCCCATGAAAAGGAACTCGCTGCGGAACAGGCCGATGCCGTCGGCGCCGGCGGCCAGCGCGAGCGGCGCCTCTTCGGGCAGCTCGATATTCGCGTGCAGCGCCACGTGGATGCCGTCCAGCGTGATGGATGGCTCGTCGCGCAGCAGGCTGAGCTCGGCGCGCTCGTGGGCATAGGCGGCCTGCCGCCCCCGGTATTCGGCCAGAATGCGGTCCGAGGGATTGACGAGCACGGTGCCCGACGCGCCGTCGACGATGAGCATGTCGCCGTCGCGCACCAGTTCGCGCACGTTGCCCATGGCCACCACGGCGGGCACGCCCATGCTGCGCGCCACGATGGCGGTGTGCGAGGTCGGCCCGCCCAGGTCGGTGACAAAGGCGGCGAAACGCCCGCCGCGCAGGCGCAGCATGTCGGCCGGCGAGATGTCGTGCGCCACCACGACCAGCGCCTCGTCGCCGTCGATCTTGCCCATGTCGGGCAGAATGGCCGAGGTGCCGGCCAGCACGTGCAGCACGCGCTCGATCACTTGGCGCACGTCTGCGCCGCGCTCGCGCAGGTACTCGTCTTCCATGGCGTCGAACTGCTGGCCCAGTATCTGGCCCTGCGTGGTCAGCGCCCATTCGGCGTTGTAGTGGCGTTCGGCGATGAGCGCCAGCGTCTGCTCGGCCAGCAGCGGGTCGCCCAGCAGCAGGCTGTGGACGTTGAGCATGGCGCCCAATTCGCGCGGCGCGTCGGCCGGCAGCGTGTCGGCCAGCTGCAGCAGCTCCTGCCGGGCCGAGGCGAGGGCCTGGGTCAGGCGCTCGCTTTCGGCGGACACGTCTTCCGGCGAAATGCGGTAGTGCGCGACTTCCAGCGCCGCCGCGCCCATGACCACGGCGCGGCCGATGGCGTAGCCTTTGGCGACGCCCTTGCCATAAAGACAAACGACGGGGCCGGCCGAGCCAGCCCCGTCGCCTTGACGGTTGGGGGTCGCAGGCGCGCCGGCCCGGGCAGAGGCTGCCGCCGGGCCGGCCGCTTCAGGGGATTTGCTATTCCTGCTCACCGAATTTGCTGTCAAACAGGGTTTCGATTTCAGCGAGCGCCTGGTCGGCGTCGCTTCCCGAGGCTTCGATTCTCACCGTGACGCCCAGGCCCGCGGCCAGCATCATGACACCCATGATGCTCTTGGCGTTTACGCGCTGCGCGCCGCGCGAAATGAAGATCTCGCTGCTGAACTTGCTGGCGAGCTGCGTGAGTTTTGCCGCCGCCCGCGCGTGCAAGCCCAATTTATTGCTGATGACAATGTCTTTATTAGGCATAGGAAATCTTTTTATGGCCGCGGCCTCGTCCGCGGGGAAACAGCGAAACCACGCGCCGCCCTTCGGCGACAAGGATCACGCCGACATGATAGGGCAAATCCGCAGCCGTCAGTCTACACGCAAGCAACCCTGCACCCCGCCGGCCAGCGCTTTTTCGCGGGTTTCGGCCAGGGAGAGGTTGCGATAGGTGAGCGCCCGCAGCAGCATGGGCGTGTTGAGTCCGGCGAGCACGCAGCATTGCACGCCCTGGGCCTGCGCATCGCCTACGGCTCGCTTGGCGATGTTGGCCGGCGTGGCGCCGATGAGGTCGGTGAGCACCAGCACGCCAGCTCCGCGGTCCTGGTCGAGTATGTCCTTGAGCACCGCGGGCGCGAGATCGTCGGGCTTGTCTTCGGGCTGGATGTCGTGGATGGCCAGCATGCCGTCCAGGTCGCCCATGACGTGGCTGGCGCAATCGCGCATGGCCGCGCCCAGGGGCGCGTGCACGACGATGACGATTCCGGTGGTCATGGCAGAATCGCGGCGGCTCAGGCCGCCGCCCGTTCCAGCGCCTGGGCAAACATGCCGGCCACGTCGAAGCCGGTTTGCTCGGCGATTTCCACGAAACAGGTGGGACTGGTGACGTTGACTTCGGTGACGTAATCGCCGATGACGTCCAGCCCCACCAGCAACAGGCCGCGCTCGGCCAGCCGCGGCGCAACCGCCACGGCGATCTGGCGATCGCGCGGCGACAGCTCGCGCGCCACGCCGCGACCGCCGGCGGCCAGATTGCCGCGCGTCTCGCCGGCCAGCGGAATGCGGGCCAGGCAATAGGGCACGGGTTCGCCGCCGATCAGCAGGATGCGCTTGTCGCCCTGCACGATCTCGGGAATGTAGCGCTGCGCCATGATGGTGCGCGCGCCGTTGTCGGTAAGCGTCTCCAGGATGGCGTTGAGATTGGGGTCTTGCGGCTGCAGCCGGAACACGCCCGTGCCGCCCATGCCGTCCAGGGGCTTCACGATGACGTCGCGATGCTTCTCATGAAAGGCCTTGAGGCGGACCATGTTGCGGGTCACCAGCGTGGGCGCGGTGAACTCGCTGATTTCCGTGATGGCCAGCTTCTCGGGATGGTTGCGGATGGCGGCCCCGCTGTTGAACACCTTGGCGCCCTGGGCCTGCGCGTACTCGAGCAGGTGGGTGGAATACACGTATTCCATGTCGAAGGGCGGATCCTTGCGCATGACCACCGCGCCGAAAGACGACAGTGCCGCATCGCGCGCCGGAGATTCGCGCCACCAGTCGTGGCCATGCAGGTCGGCGCCGGCAACCAGCTCGATGGGCGTGGCGAGGGCCTTGACCACGCCCTCGTCGATGTAGAGATCTCCCTGCATCGCGACGCTGAGCGTGTGGCCGCGCGCCGCCAGGGCGCGCATCATGGCGACGGAGCTATCCTTGTACGCCTTCAGGAGGGGCAAGGGATCCAGAACGAACAAAACATGCATCGCGGCATCCTGAACGTGCGCCACCTTCCCAAGACGGGAAGGCAGCCAGGGGACAATCGTAGCGCAGTGCCGCCCAATAAGCGAACCCGCCGCCCACGAAGTGGACGGCGGGCAGGGATGGCGGGCCGATCGGGCGTGTCGAGTTCAGCGGACCGGTCAGGCGGCCGACTCGGATTTGCCGGAGACGGCCTTTTTCTTGGGCGCCAGCACCATGACCATTTGACGGCCTTCGAGCTTCGGCATGGCTTCCACCTGGGCCAGTTCCACCAGGTCGTCGCGCACACGCTCAAGCACCCGCATGCCCAGTTCCTGGTGAGCCATTTCGCGGCCGCGGAACCGCAGCGTCACCTTGGCCTTGTCGCCCTCTTCCAGGAAGCGGCGCAGGTTGCGCAGCTTGACCTGGTAGTCGCCCTCGTCGGTGGCGGGACGGAACTTGACTTCCTTGACCTGGATGACCTTCTGCTTGGCGCGGGCCTCGGCCTGGCGCTTCTGCTCCTGGTACTTGAACTTGCCGTAGTCCATCAGACGGCAGACCGGCGGCTCGGCGTTGGGCGCGATTTCCACCAGATCCACGTCGTGTTGCTCGGATAGACGAAACGCCTCGGCGATCTTGACGATGCCGAGCTGCTCCCCGTCCAGACCTATCAGACGCACCTCGGGGACGCGGATTTCACCGTTGATGCGATTGGCTTTTTCAGTGGCGATGTTGAAAGCTCCTAGAAATGTTAAGCAGCGCTGCCCTGGGGTTGGGCCACGTCGCGGCGCAGGGAAACGTCTTCGGACAGGCGCGCGACGAAATCGTCGAGCGGGATGGCCCCCAGATCCAGTCCTCCCAGGCCGCGCACGGCGACGGTGCCGTTTTGCTTTTCCTTGTCGCCCACGACGAGGATGTATGGCACCTTTTGCAGGCTGTGCTCCCGGATTTTACGGGTGATTTTTTCGCCACGCAAATCGGACTCGACCCTAAAGCCTTGTTTTTTCAGGCTTTGCGCAATCTGGGCGGCATAATCGGCCGAAGGCTCGGAAATGCAGCACACCACGGCCTGCACCGGGGCCAGCCAGGGCGGCATGGCGCCGGCGTGGTTTTCGATCAGCATGCCGATGAAACGCTCCAGCGAACCCAGGATGGCGCGATGCAGCATCACCGGATGGCGGCGCTGGTCGTTCTGGTCGACGTACTCGGCGCCCAGGCGCACGGGCATGGAGAAATCGACCTGGATCGTGCCGCACTGCCAGTGCCGGCCGATGGCGTCCTTGAGCGTGTATTCGATCTTGGGGCCATAGAACGCCCCCTCGCCCGGCGAGATCTCGAATTCGCAGCCCGTGCGGCGCAGGCTTTCCATGAGCGCCGTTTCGGCCTTGTCCCAGACTTCGTCCGAGCCGATGCGCTTTTCGGGACGCGTGGCCACCTTGTACAGCACTTCGGTAAAGCCGAAGTCGCGGTAGACCTTCTGCAGCAGCGCCGTGAAATCGGCGCATTCGTCCTGGAGCTGGTCTTCGGTACAGAAAATGTGGCCGTCGTCCTGCGTGAAGCCGCGCACCCGCATCATGCCGTGCAGCGAGCCCGAGGGCTCGTTGCGGTGGCACTGGCCGAATTCGCCGTAGCGCAGGGGCAGTTCGCGGTACGAATGCAGCCCGGCGTTGAAGATCTGCACGTGGCCGGGGCAGTTCATGGGTTTCAGGCCATAGACGCGGTTCTCGGACTCGGTCGTGAACATGTTTTCACGGTAGTTGTCCCAATGCCCCGTCTTCTTCCAGAGGGAAATGTCCAGGATCTGCGGCGCCTTCACTTCCTGGTAGCCGTTGTCGCGGTACACGGCACGCATGTACTGCTCGACCTGCTGCCACAGGGCCCAGCCCTTCGGGTGCCAGAAAATGAGGCCCGGCGCCTCGTCCTGGAAATGGAATAGATCGAGTTCGCGGCCGATCTTGCGGTGGTCGCGCCGCTCGGCTTCCTCGAGCATGTGCAGGTAGGCGTCCTGCTCTTCCCTGGTGGCCCAGGCCGTGCCGTAGATGCGCTGGAGCATCTCGTTCTTGCTGTCGCCGCGCCAGTAGGCGCCGGCCACCTTCATCAGCTTGAAAACTTTCAGCTTGCCCGTGGAGGGCACGTGCGGGCCGCGGCACAGGTCGACGAAATTGCCCTCGCGGTACAGGCTCAGCGTTTCGTTCGACGGAATCGAGGCGATGATCTCGGCCTTATAGTCTTCGCCGATGCTCTTGAAGAACGCCACCGCATCATCGCGCGACCACTCCTCGCGCGTGACGGCTTCGTCTTTGCGCGCCAGCTCGGCCATCTTTTTCTCGATGGCGGCCAGGTCCTCGGGCGTGAAGGGACGCTTGTACGAAAAGTCGTAGTAGAAGCCGTTGTCGATGACCGGGCCGATGGTGACCTGGGCGTCGGGAAACAGTTCCTTGACCGCGTAGGCAAGCAGGTGCGCGGTGGAGTGACGGATCATGTCGAGCCCGTCGGCGTCCTTGGCGGTGACGATGGCCAGGCTGGCGTCGCCCTCGATGCGGTAGCTCGTGTCGACCAGCTTGGGGGCCGAGCCCTCGAAGGCGACGCGGCCGCCCAGGGCGGCCTTGGCCAGCCCGGCGCCGATCGACTGCGCCACTTCGGCGACCGTGACCGGTCCGGGATACTGGCGCTGCGAACCATCGGGCAATGTGATCTGTACCATCGGAATGCTTCCTGGGTTTCTGGGAACTGAAAATACGCGAACAAAAACGAAAAACGCGGCTTGAGCCGCGTTCGTCTGGAAACTTGCTGAGTCTTACCGCCGACCTGGCACGGTGAAACCCGACGCACGAAAACTTAACGCGACATGGGGCGAAAGTTCCGGGTCGTAGTTCGTGCCAGCGGGAGAAACATGATGCCTTGAACCTGTGGGCGGACGCCTGCCGCGCAATGGACGGTCGATAACATGACCGATTGTAGCACCAACTGCGCGCAATCCGTGGCAAATGCGCCACAGGCGATCCGCCCGGCCCGTCTGCCCCCTCCGGCTTCCCCTTCCCCGCCAAACGGCGCCCCGCCCGCAATGAATCGGTCCGATATTGAGCCGTTTCGCGGCCACGTCGGGCCTTGAAAACGTAATCTCCCCTCGCCAAGTCTCGGACTGATCGTCGCCGCCCGCGGCCGGCTCGCCAGGGTCGGCCGCGGGCGTGTTCTTCATGAATTGCGGAGTACCGATGAGAGCTGCATCAGCG
>NZ_CALSFU010000033.1 GCF_943737005.1 Achromobacter sp. Marseille-Q4962
GGCCAGAGTGTGATAGTCTTTGCCCTAATGAAAATCCATCATCAATTTATTATGGCTATCAATTCATTGAAATAATTAAATTGGATTAATTGATAGTGGAAATTTATCATTCTTTCCATGGTGGTCACGACGACCCCGCAACCAGGAGAGATTGAATGCTGCAAAACCGCGAAGGCCAACGTGTCCCCAACGTAACGTTCCCCGTCCGCGAGGGCAACAACTGGAAAAAGGTCACGACCGACGACCTCTTCAAGAACAAGACCGTCGTGGTTTTCTCGCTTCCCGGCGCCTTTACCCCCACCTGCTCGTCCACGCACCTGCCGCGCTACAACGAACTGGCTCCCGCCTTCTTCGAGGCCGGCGTGGACAGCATCGTCTGCGTGTCGGTGAACGACAGCTTCGTGATGAACGAATGGGCCAAGGACCAGGAGTCGGCCAACATCACGCTGCTGCCCGACGGCAACGGCGAATTCACCGAGGGTATGGGCATGCTGGTCGACAAGCGCGACCTGGGCTTCGGCAAGCGCAGCTGGCGCTATTCCATGCTCGTGAAAGACGGTGTGATCGAGAAGATGTTCATCGAGCCCGAGCAAGAAGGCGACCCGTTCGAGGTGTCGGACGCCGATACCATGCTGGCGTACTTCGCGCCCTCGGCCAAAAAGCCCGACCAGGTGGTGGTGTTCTCCAAGCCCGGCTGCCCGTTCTGCGTGGAAGCCAAGGCGCTGCTGGTGGACAAGGGCTATGCGCCCATCGAGATTCCGCTCGAGCACAAGGTCCGCGGCCGCGTCATCGGCGCGGTTTCGGGCAAGGGCACCGCTCCCCAGGTCTTCATCAACGGCTCGCTGATCGGCGGCCTGGACGACCTGAAGGCCCACTTCGCCTGATGCCGGAACGGGGAGGGCGAGCGCCCTCCCGGGGGCCGGGCATTCGCCGCCCGGCCTGTTTCCGGATTTCCCTTTTTGCGCCCCTTGCTCCGGCCGCGCGCGGCCGGCGGGGGAGTCTGCGCCTTCGAAAGGGGCGCAAAGCGGGAAATCCGCCGGCCTTCCCACGCACCCGAAACATTACGGAATCCCAGCCATGAAAACCCTGCATACCGACATCGCCGTCATCGGCGCCGGCACCGCCGGCCTGGCCGCCTACCGCGCCGCCCGCGCGGCCGGCAAGCGCGCGCTGCTGATCGAAGGCGGCCCCTATGGCACCACCTGCGCGCGCGTGGGATGCATGCCGTCCAAACTGCTGATCGCGGCCGCCGAGGCCGCGCACCAGGCCGCGCACGCTGAAGCCTTTGGCGTGCACGTGTCCGGCGACATCGCGGTCGACGGCGCCGAAGTCATGGCGCGCGTCAAGCGCGAGCGCGACCGCTTCGTGGGCTTCGTGCTGGAAGGCGTGGAGAACATTCCCGCGCAGGACAAGCTGCGCGGTTATGCGCGTTTCGTGTCCGACACCGTGCTGCGGGTGGACGACCACACCGAAGTGCACGCCTCGCGGGTGGTCATCGCCACCGGCTCGCGTCCCTCGGTGCCGCCGCCGCTGCGCGATCTGGGCGACCGCCTGGTGCTCAACGACGACGTGTTCGAATGGAACGACCTGCCGGCCCGCGTGGCCGTGTTCGGCCCGGGCGTGATCGGCCTGGAGCTCGGCCAGGCGCTGGCGCGCCTGGGCGTGGACGTGCGGGTCTTCGGCGTGAGCGGCAGCCTGGGCGGCATCAGCGACCCGGCGGTGCGCCAGAGCGCGCGGCGGATTTTCCAGCGCGAGTTCTATCTCGACCCGGACGCCCGCGTGCTGGATACGCGCCGCGTGGGCGACGAGGTGGAAGTGCGCTATGTGGCGCTGGACAACAGCGAACGCACCGAGCGTTTCGACTATGCGCTGGTGGCCACCGGCCGCCGCCCCAACGTGGACGGCCTGGGACTGGAGCACACGACCCTCGCGCTGAACGCGCAGGGCGTGCCGGCGTTCGACCGCGACACCCTGCAGGCCGGCGACTCGCCCATCT
This sequence comes from Achromobacter sp. Marseille-Q4962, assembly GCF_943737005.1. Taxonomy (GTDB): domain Bacteria; phylum Pseudomonadota; class Gammaproteobacteria; order Burkholderiales; family Burkholderiaceae_B; genus Achromobacter. The sequence goes on from NZ_CALSFU010000033.1 coordinate 1,997, forward strand.
TCATCGCGGGCGACGCCAACGCCGACGCGCCGCTGCTGCACGAGGCGGCCGACGAGGGCCGCATCGCGGGCGAGAACGCGGCGCGCTTTCCGGACGTGCGCAAGGGGCTGCGGCGCGCGCCGCTGGCGGTGGTGTTCTCGGACCCGCAAATCGCCGTGGCCGGCGCGGCCCATGCGCGGCTGGCGCCGGGCACTTTCGTGACCGGCGAAGTGGATTTCGGCGACCAGGGGCGCTCCCGCGTCATGCTCAAGAACCGCGGCCTGCTGCACGTATATGCCGATATCGCCACCGGCCGCTTCCTGGGCGCCGAAATGATCGGTCCCAGCGCCGAGCACATCGGCCATCTGCTGGCCTGGGCGGTCCAGCAGGAGCTTACCGTGGCGCGCATGCTGGAAATGCCTTTCTACCATCCCGTCGTGGAAGAGGGGCTGCGCACCGCCCTGCGCGACGCGGCGGGCAAGCTGGCGCAGGCGCGCGCGGCATTGCGGGAAGAGGAAGAGACGCCCGCCTGACGCGAGCCCGGGCCCGCGCGAGGCTGGCCGCGGCCCCGGCGGGCTCCGCTAGTTTTCGCGGTACTGCAGCGTGAACCCGGCGCGCTCGTCCTGCGCCAGTTCGCGCGCCAGCCAGGGCATGGCGGGCTTGAGCGCGTCGTGCAGCGTCCAGGGCGGGTTGACGAGGAACATGCCGCTGCCGTGCAGGCCATGGCCGTCGATGGCCGCCTTCTTGACGGTCAGCGTGGCGTGCAGCCAGCTCTTGACCTTGAGGTTCTCGAGGTGGCGGGCCAGCTCGCCCGCCTCGCGGCGCTGCACCAGCGGATACCAGACCAGGCAGGTGCCGGTGGCGAAGCGCTTCAGGCATTCCTTGACGGTGTTCAGCGCGCGGCGGTAGTCGTGCTTGTCTTCATACGACGGGTCGATCAGCACCATGCCGCGCCGCGTCGGCGGCGGAAGCAGGGCCTTGACGCCCTCGAAGCCGTCTTCGCCGTAGATCGTGGTCTGGCGCTGGGCCTGGCGGTCGAGGTGGTCCAGGTTGGCGGCCAGCGCGTCGATCTCGGTGGGGTGCATTTCGAACAGCCGCAGGCGGTCCGAGGGCCGCAGCGTGTCCAGCGCGAGCCAGGGCGAGCCCGGGTAGATGCGCAGCCGGCCGTCGATGTTGTAGCTGCGCACCCGGGCCACGTATTCGGCCAGGATGGGGGGCAGGTCGTCGCGGTCCCAGAGGCGCGCGATGCCGGTGGCGGCCTCGGCCGTCTTGGCGGCCCAGGCGCCGTCCAGGCTGTACAGGCCCGCGCCGGCGTGCGTGTCCACCACCCAGTAGGGAGCGTCCTTGCGGTTGAAGTAGTCCAGCGTGTGGACCAGGATGGCGTGCTTGAGCACGTCGGCATGGTTGCCGGCATGGAAAGCGTGGCGGTAACTGAACACGGGCGGCCTCAGGCGGCCGGCCGGATGGCGGCCAGCTCGTCGGTGAAAATGCCGTCCACGCCCCAGTCGAGCAGCAGGCGGGCGCGCTCGGGGTCGTTGACGGTCCAGGCGGCGATGCGGTAGCCGGCCGCATGCACGGCGTCCACCAGCTCGCGCGTGGCGTCTTTCTGATTGATGTTCAGCGCCACGCACTGGTATTTGCGCAGGCGTTCCAGCCAATCGGCCGGCACCTTTTCCACGAGCAGCGCGCGCGGCAGCTCGGGCGCGGTTTCCAGCGCGGCCTGCAGGGCCGGCTCGGCAAAGGACGAGAGCAGGGGCGCCACGGGGGCGTTCTTCCAGAGCTCGCGGGCGGCGCGGGCGACGGCCGCGCCCGTCTCGGCCTCGCGGCCGGGGCAGGGCTTGATCTCGACGTTGCTGGCGATGCCGTTGGCCAGCGTATAGCGCGCCACGGCGGCAAACGTGGGCAGCGGCTCGCCGGCGTAGGCGGACGAGTGCCAGCTGCCGAAATCGAGCTGCGCGAGCTCGGCGTAGGTCTTGGCGGCCGCGGGGCCATGGCCGTTGGAGGTGCGGTCCACGTCGTCATCGTGCATGAGCACCAGCACGTTGTCGCGGCTCAGTTTCACGTCGTATTCGAACATGGTGAATCCGTGCCCGGCCCCCACGCGCATGGCGGCCAGGGTGTTCTCGGGAGCCAGGCGGCCGCCGCCGCGGTGGGCGATGTAGCGGGAGTACGGCCAGGAAGGTAGTTGTGCGCTCATGATGGTGCGAAGCAGGGGGGCGGAACGGGGCCGCCGCCGGGGTGTCGACAGGGGTAGGGCGAGTGCCGCCGCGCCGATCGCGGCGGCAGGCTTGCAAGGATACTCCTACTTGGGGCGCGGCCAGGGCTTTCCCCGGGGAATTCCGGCCTTGCACGCCCCGGAGTAGTGCTAGAATCCCCCGGCTGACCCGGTCTATCCGGTATGGGAACAGGGCGAATCGCGTTCGCCTTTTTTTATGCGTTTTTCGCGCGGTGCGGCCATGGCGGTGCAAGGCGGTACGAAACCGCCATCGCTGCCGCGCGCGGCAACAGGGATTCCATGTTCGAGTTTATTCGCAGCCATCGGCGCTGGATGCAGTTGATTCTGCTGCTTCTGATCGTGCCGTCCTTCTTCCTGGTCGGAATTCAGGGCTATGAGAGCTTCATGCGCCGCGAGCCCGAACTGGCTACGGTCAACGGCCAGCCGGTCACGCGCGCCGAATTCGATATGGCGCACCGCAACCAGCTTGAGCAGTTCCGCCAGCGTCTGGGCGCGCAGTTCGATCCGGCGCTCATCGACACGCCCGAGATGCGCGAGGCGCTGCTCAACCAGCTCATCGACCAGCGCCTGCTGGCCAACGTCGCCGTGGACAACCGCTTCTCGGTGTCCGACGCCACGCTGCGCAACACCATCGCGGCGATTCCCGAAGTGCAGGACAACGGCCGTTTCTCGGCCGAGCGCTACCGCCAGGTGCTGGCCGCCCAGGGCCTGACCCCCACCACCTACGAAGCCGGCCTGCGCCGCGAGCTCGCCGTGGGCCGCGTGCTGGAGCCCGTGGCCCAGTCGGCGCGCGCGCCCGGCGCCGTGGTGACGTTCATCGAGAACGCCCTCACCCAGCAGCGCACCGTGCAGCTGCGCACCTTCCACGCCGCCGATTACCGCTCGCAGGTCACCGTCACGCCCGAGGACATCCAGGCATGGTACGAGGCCAACAAGCAGCAGCTCGAAGTGCCCGAGCAGGTCCAGGTGCAGTACCTGGTGCTCGACGAGGCGGCGGCCACCCAGGGCGTGCAGGTCAAGGACGAAGACCTGGCCTCGTACTACGAACAGAACAAGGCGCGCTTCGGCGCTCCCGAGCGCCGCCGCGCCAGCCACATCATGATCACGCTGCCGGCCGGGGCTTCGGCCGATGCGCGCAAGGCCGCGCAGGAAAAGGCCGAGAAGCTGGCGCGCGAGGCCGCAGCCGATCCCTCCCGCTTCGCCGAACTGGCGCGCGCCAATTCGCAGGACGCCGGCTCGGCCGGCAAGGGCGGCGACCTGGGCTGGCTCGCGCCCGACTCGATCGGCGGTCCCCTGGGCAAGGCCATCTTCGCCCAGAAGCAGGACCAGGTCTCGGGCGTGATCGAAACCCCCAGCGCGCTGCACATCGTGAAGGTCACCGAGATCCAGCCGGCCTCCATCAAGCCGCTGGCCGAGGTCAAGGACCAGATCAAGGCCGAAGTGGTCAAGCAGCTTGCCTCCGAGCGCTTCGCGGACATGGCCAGCCAGCTCAACAAGCAGGTCTACGACCAACGCGACAGCCTGCAGCCGGCGGCCGACGCGGTGGGGCTCAAGCTGCGCACCGCTTCGGGCGTGACGCGCACCGGCCTGCTGCCGGCCAGCCAGGCGGGCCCGGGCGCCGCGGCCGGCGGCCCCGACGCCGAGCTGCTCGACAACCCGCGCGTGCGCCAGGTGCTGTTCTCGCCCGACGTACTGCGCGAGAAGCAGAACTCCGGCGTGATCGAACTCTCGCCGTCCACGATGCTCGCCGTGCGCGTGGCGGCGGTGGAGCCGGCCCACGTTCCGCCGCTGGCCAAGGTCAGCGACATCATTCGCGCCAGGCTGCTGGACGAGCGTTCCGCCGAGGCCGCCAGGAAGGCCGGCGAAGCCGCGCTGCAGGCCGACCAGGCCGACCCGGCCGCGGTTCCCGAGGGTTTCGAGCCCGCGCTCACCGTTTCGCGCCAGGATCCCAAGACCCTGGCCCGCCCGGTGCTGGAGGCCGCCATGCGCCTGCCCGCCGACAAACTGCCGGCCTATGCCGGCGTGCAGGCCGGCGCCGACTACACGGTGGTGCGCGTGGAGAAGGTCGAGGCGGGCGCCGTCGAAGCGTCCGATCGCGATCGCCTCGCGCAGCAGCTCTCCGGCGCCTGGGGCCAGGCCGAAAGCGAGGCCGTGGTCCGCATGCTGCGCGAGCAGTACAAGGTGCAGGTGCTGCCCTCCGCCGCGGGAGCCATCAAGGGCGACCAGCCCACCCAGGGCTGACGCGCCGGCGGCAGCGCCGCCCGAAACAGACAGGCCCGCCTCGCGCGGGCCTGTCTGTTTCGGGCGGCTGTTGCTGGAGGACCGGCCCGTTGCGGGGCGCCAGGGCCGGAACGGGCCGTCGGGCGCCGGCGGCGCGCCGGCTTGCGTCCGTGCTGGCTAGCCGGCACGGGCCGCCGCCGCGCCGGGCTGCAGCAGCGGTTCCAACTGGGGCCAGACGTTGTCCAGCAGGCGGGGCTGCGCCGCCTCGTTGGGGTGGATGCCGTCGGCCTGGAACATGGCGCGGTCGGTGGCGATCCCGTCCATGAGGAAGGGCGCGAGGCGGGCGTTTTCTTCCCTGGCCACCGTGGCGTACATGCCCGCGAAGCGCTGCGCGTAATCGCGTCCGTAGTTGGGCGGAATCCGCATGCCCACGATGAGCACGCGCGCGCCGGCCTCGCGCGAGGCGCGCGCCATGGCGCGCAGGTTCTGTTCCGACATGGCGAGCGACAGGCCCCGCAGCGCGTCGTTGGAACCCAGCTCCAGCACCACGACCGCCGGCGCGTGCTGGCGCAGCAGCGCGGGCAGGCGCGCCAGCCCGCCGCTGGTGGTGTCGCCGCTGATGCTGGCGTTGACCACGCGGTACTTGGGGTATTGTTCGGATACCCGGGCGGCCAGCAGCGGCACCCAGCCGGAGCCGCGCCGGATGCCGTACTCGGCCGACAGGCTGTCGCCCACCACCAGCACGGCGCGGGGCTGGGCGGAACCGGCGGGGGCGGCGGCGGTCTGAGCGTGAGCCGTCACGGCCGCCGCGGCGCAGGCCAGGACCAGACTGAACATACGGAAAAAAGGTCGCATGGATAGCAGGAACTCTATCGAAGTGAAAGGGCTGGCAAAGCGGGTTGCCGACGCGGGCGGCGAGTTGTCCATCCTGGAAGATATCGATTTTACGGTCGAGGCGGGCAGCGCCGTCGCCATCACCGGCAGTTCGGGATCGGGCAAGTCGACCCTGCTGGGACTGCTGGCGGGGCTGGATGTTCCCTCCGCCGGGAGCGTGCGGCTGGCCGGCCGCGATCTGTTCTCGCTGGACGAAGACGGCCGGGCGGCGCTGCGCGCGCGCCACGTGGGCTTCGTGTTCCAGTCGTTCCAGTTGCTGCCCAACCTGACGGCGCTGGAAAACGTGATGCTGCCGCTGGAGCTGGCGGGGCGTTCCGCGCGCGAGGATGCCCGCGCCATGCTGGACCGCGTGGGGCTGGGCGCGCGCCTGCATCATTACCCGCGCACGCTGTCCGGCGGGGAACAGCAGCGCGTCAGCCTGGCGCGCGCCTTCGTGGTGCAGCCCGAACTGCTGTTCGCCGACGAGCCCACCGGCAGCCTGGACGCGGCCACCGGCGCCACGGTGATAGACCTGATGTTCGCCATGCACCGCGAGCACGGCGCCACCCTCGTGCTGGTGACGCACGATCCGCAACTGGCCGCGCGCTGCGAACGGCAGCTAGTGCTGGCGGGCGGCCGCCTGGCGGCCGACGGGCGAGCCTGACGGCGGGCGTGGCTGCGGCCGGGGGCGCGCGCTCAGCGGGCCGGGCGCGGCGCGCCGCCGGCCGTATTGGCCGCCGGGGCGGCGCGCCGCCATTCGATCCAGCCGATGCCGATGCCGCTGGCGCAGATGATGGCGATGCCCACCCAGGTGAGCGCATCGGGGAAGTGGCCCCAGACCAGCCAGCCCACGCTGGAGGCGCTGATGATCTGCAGGTAGATGAAAGGCGCCAGGGTCGAGGCCGGAGCGCGGCGGTAGGCCGCGATCTGGAACAGGTGGCCCAGCCCGCCGCTCACGCCGGTGGAAATCAGCACCGTCCATTCCAGCGGCGTCAGCGCGCGCAGCGCCGGCATGGCGGCGGGCAGCGCGAAGGGCAGGGCCAGCGTGAGGAAGACCGTGCCGACCGCGCCGCTCCAGATCAGCGACGTGAAGGGATCGTCGGCCGCCACGCGGCGCGTGGCGATGAATTGCACCGCGAAGCAACAGGCGGTCAGCAGGCCGAACACGGTGCCCACCGGATGCAGTCCGCCGCCCGGCCGGATGATGATGAGCACGCCCGCGAACGCCACGCCCGCGGCCACGAAGCGCGACAGCCGCGCGGGCTCGCGCAGGATCCAGGGCGCCGCCGAAAGCACGATGAGCGGGGCCAGGAAGTTGATGGCGGTGGCCTCGGCCTGCGGGATGTAGCTCAGCGTGGTGAAGAACATCAGCGTGGCCAGGAACATCGAGCAGCCCCGCACGATCTGCTCGCGCGGTCCCTTGCTGCGCAGCACGCGCAGCCCGCGCGAAGGCAGCACCAGCGCCAGCACGAGCACCAGGTGCACCGCATAGCGGAACCACGACAGCACCAGCAGCGGAACCCCGGCGCTCATGACCCACTTGCCGCTCGCGTCCAGGCACGACAGGGTCCACATGGACAGCACGAGCAGCAGGATGCCGGTCAGCGTGCTGCGGATCGCGGCATTGGGGCGACCTTCGGCGGCCGGGGGCATATGTCGGGGCTCCTTTCTGGGTAGCGGCGTCGGAAGGCTGACATGATACGCGCATCCCGCGCCGGCCTCGCCCCGCGCGCCCCGGCGCGCTTCAGCGCGCCAGCGAGGCCGCGCGCGGATCTTTCCTGGCCAGACGCCCGAGCAGGTGATCGACTTCCTGGCGGGCTTGCGCCGACAGCGCGCCGGCGGGTTTGCGCTGCGCCGCCGAGGCCAGTATGCCGCGGCGCATCAGCACGTACTTGCGCACCGCCAGCCCCACGCCGGGCTGCTGTTCGTAGCGCAGCAGGGGCAGGTGGGCGTCGAAGAGATCGTGCGCCGCCTCGCGTTCGCCCCGGGCCGCCATCCGCACCACGTCGCACAGCATGTCCGGGAAGCAGTAGCCCGTGTTGGCGCCGTCGGCGCCGCGCTCGAGCTCGTAGTCCAGGAACAGCCCGTTGTTGCCGCAGAGGATGGAAATATGGCGCATCTCGCCCGCCTTCTCGTAGGCGCGCAGCGTCGAGATCTTCTCCAGGCCGGGCCAGTCCTCGTGCTTGAGCATGACGCACGAAGGCAGCTCGGTCACGATGCGCTTGATGACGCCGGGGCTCATCTGCACGGAGAAGGTGAGGGGGTAGTCCTGCAGCACGAACGGCACGTCCGCGCCGATGGCCTCCACCGCCTGGCGGTAATAGTTCACGATCTGGTCGTCGGTGCGCAGCGTGTTGGGCGGCGCGATCATTACGCCCGCCGCGCCGCGCGCCATGACCTCGTGCGTCAGCGCGCGCATGGCGGCAAAACCCGGCGCCGATACCCCCACGATGACGGGCAAGGCCCCGGCGCGGCCGATGACCTGGCTGGCCACCGCCAGCGACTCGGCGTGCTCGAGCTTCTGGGCCTCGCCCAATTGGCCCAGCACGGTCAGGCCGGTGGCGCCGCAGCCGTGGTAGAAATCCATCATGCGGTCGATCGACGCGGTGTCGATGCGGCCGTCGTCGAAGAACGGGGTGGGGGCGATCGGGTAGACGCCCTGGGCGTCGGCGGTCAGGGGCATGGCGGGTCTCCTGGTGGAACGGGCGCGGCCGCGAGCGCGGCGGGACACTGAGATAATACGCCCGGCGCGAGGCGCTCCCCACGCACGCTTCGCCGCGAAGGCACAGGCTCATGATCGAACTACGCAACGTCGAGACATTCTTCTGGGTGGCCACCCTGGGCAGCTTCCGCGCGGCCTCGGATAAGCTCAACACCACCCAGCCCGCGGTGTCGCAGCGCATTGCCGCGCTGGAGGCCGACCTGGGCGTGCGGCTGTTCGACCGCGACGCGCGCGGCGTCAAGCTGACGGCCAAGGGCCATGAACTGCTGTCGCACGCCGAGCGCATGCTGCAGGTGCGCCGCGACATGTTCGAGGCGGCGCGCGAGCAGAACGTCATGACCGGCACCGTTCGCATCGGCGTGGCCGAAACCATCGTGCAGACCTGGCTGCCCACCCTGATCGAGCTGATTCACGCGGCCTATCCGGCGCTGGTGCTGGAGATCGAAGTCGACACCACGCACGTGCTGCGCTCGCACCTCATGGCTCGCCAGATCGACCTGGCCTTCCTGATGGGGCCGGTGCTGGAGGCGCGGGTCGAGAACCTGCCCCTGTGCAGCTATCCGCTGGCCTGGGTGGCGAGCCCCATGCTGGACCTGGGGCCGGAGCCGCTGACGCTGGACCGCATCGCGCGGCTGCCCATCATTACCTATCCCTCCAACAGCGCGCCATACCGCGTGGTGCGCGACATGCTGACGCGCGCCGGCGTGGCCGCGCCGCGCATGTACGGCAGCGCCTCGATGTCGATGGTGGTGCGCATGACGCTGGACGCCATCGGCAGCAGCGTGATCGCGCCGGTGTTCCTGGGCAAGGAACTGGCGCGCGGCGAGCTGCGCATCCTGCAGGTGCAGGCCGACCCGCTGCCCGAGCTCAGCTTTACCGCGAGCTGGGTGCAGGGGCCGGACAGCCACGCGGCGCGCCTGATCGCGCAGATGGCGCAGAAGGTGGCGGCGCAGACCGACGGCGGCTAGGTGTTTTCCCCAACCCGCCCGCATCGGCCCGGCTTTGCGCGGGCCGGGCGCGGCGGCGGCCCGTGCGGCGCAAAGCCGCAGCCGGCGCGGCTTTGCGCGCGATGACGGCCGCCGCCGCCGGCCAGACCAAAGAAAAATTTATACCCCCGTATCGCAACATACGATTGGACGCTCGCCGCGCCTGACGGTGCAATGGCGCCGCGACACGATAAAGAGCGCGCCGGGCACACGGCGCGGGGGGAAAAACCGGGCAGGGCGCCGGCCGCGCGCCGGGGCCTGCGGGCCGCGCTCCCCGCGTCCGGGTCGCCGGCAATCCGTCCGCGCGACGCCGGGGCCACGGGGACCCGCGCGCGGCAGACCATCCCGCCAGCCAGGAGTTAGCCCATGAAGAAGTCTCTTGCCTACGCCGCCCTTGCCGCCAGTCTGGTCTTCGGCGCCGCAAGTGCGCAGGACCTGCCCAAGACCCGCCTCAAGGTGGTGGGCGGCCTGTCGAACCTGACGGCCTACAACGACTACGAAAAGCCGTTCTGGACCAAGACCGTTCCCGAGCTGTCCAAGGGTCAGGTGACGGCGGAAATCAAGGGCTTCAACGAAATGGGCCTGAAGGGCCCCGAGCTGCTGCGCCTGATGTCGCAGGGCGTGATCGAGTTCGGCACCGCCACGCTGGCCTACTTCGCCAGCGACAATCCGGTCAACGAGGCCATCGACCTGGCCGGCCTGGCGCCGGACGCCAAGACGGCGCGCGCCGTCACCGATGCCTTCGAGCCGGTCTATGCGCGCATCTACGGAGAGGGCAGCAACGTCAAGCTGCTGGGCATTTCCACCTATCCGGCCCAGGTGCTGTTCTGCAACGCCGACATCAAGGGCCTGGCCGACATCAAGGGCAAGAAGGTGCGCACCAGCAGCCGCACCACCGCCGAGTTCGTCGAGGCGCTGGGCGGCTCCAGCGTGACCATGGCGTTCGGCGAAGTGGTGCCGGCGCTGCAGAACAAGGTGGTCGATTGCGCCATCACGGGTTCGCTGTCCGGCTATTCGGCCAAGTGGTACGAGGTGTCTACCCACCTGGTGGCGCTGCCCATCAACTGGAACCAGCAAATCCACGCCGTGAACCAGAAGGCCTGGGACAAGCTGGACCCCAAGGTGCGCGACTTCCTGCAGGCCAACATCAAGACCCTGGTGGACAACATCTGGGACGCGGCCGCGCGCCAGACGCAGGAAGGCTATGACTGCAACACCGGCGCCGCCGCCTGCCCGTACCCCGTCAAGGGCAAGATGACGCTGGTGCAGCCCACCGAGGCCGACCGCGAGCTGCTCGCGAAGGTCACCCGCGAAGCCGTGCTGCCCAAGTGGGCCGCCCGCTGCTCGGCGCAGTGCGTCAAGGACTTCAACGCCACCATCGGCAAGACGCTGGGCCTGACCGCCAGCAAGTAAGCAAGCGCGGGGCCGGCGCGCGCCGCGCGCCGGCTGGTTATGACGCGGGCTCCGCCCGCAGGGGTTCTCTTTCATGAATCAAGCCGAACATTTCCGCCTCCTGGGCGGACTATTGCGGCGCGCCGAGCATTTTTCGCGGCTGGCCGTCTGGGCCGGCGGCGCGCTCACCATCGCCAGCGTGCTGCTTATTTCCTTCGACGTACTGGCGCGCAAGTTCCTGGGGTTCTCCACCGGCGGCGCCGACGAGCTGTCGAGCTACGCCTTCGCCATCAGCACGTCCTGGGCCCTGGCGTTCGCCACGCTGCAGCGCGCCAACGTGCGCGTGGACGTGCTCTACCAGTTCCTGCCGGTGCGCGTCTCGGCGCTGCTGGACTGGATCTCGCTGGTGGCGCTGGCTGTCTTCATGGTCTGCCTGACGTATTACGCCTACGACGTGGTGGCCGCCTCGTGGAGCCAGAAGTCCGCCGCCAACACGCCGCTGGCTACGCCGCTCTGGATTCCGCAGGGCCTGTGGACGCTGGGGCTGGCGTGGATGTGCGTGACGGTGGCGCTGATGCTGGCGCGCGCCTCGGCGGCGCTGGTCACCGGCGACATCGAACTGGTCAAGCAGATCTGCGGCGTGCGCTCGGCGCAGGAAGAGGCGGACGAGGAAGCGGCCGCCGGCGAACGCATGGTCCGGGGAGAATCCGCATGATCGCCACCGCGCTGACGCTGCTGCTGGTCCTGATCGGCATTTCCATTCCGGTGGGCGCCGCCCTGGGCGTGCTGGGCCTGATCCTGGACCCGCTGTTTTCCATGCTGCCCCTGTCGCGCGCGATCGGGGAAATCTCCTGGAGCGCCAACAACGAGTTCCTGCTGGTCGCCATTCCGCTGTTCATCATGCTGGGCGAGGTGCTGCTGCGCGCCGGCTTCGCCGAGCGCATGTACGGCGCCATGAGCCTGTGGCTGTCGTGGTTGCCGGGCGGGCTGATGCACGCCAACATCGGCGCCTCCACGCTGTTCTCGGCGACCTCCGGATCCAGCGTGGCCACGGCCGCCACGGTAGGCACGGTGGCCATCCCGCAGATACGGAAGTACGGCTACAACGAGCCGCTGTTCCTGGGCAGCCTGGCCGCCGGCGGCACGCTGGGCATCCTGATTCCGCCTTCGATCAACCTGGTGATCTACGGCGTGCTGACCAACTCCTCGGTGCCCAAGCTGTACCTCGCCGGCATCATCCCGGGCCTTGCCATGGCCGTGCTCTTCATGGTGACCGTGGCCCTGGCCTGCGTGGCCCGGCCCGAGTGGGGCGGCAAGAAGATCCGCGCCACCTGGGGGCAGCGCATCGCCAGCCTGGTGCACCTGGGGCCGCCGCTGGGCATTTTCTTCCTGGTGGTGGGCTCCATCTACGCGGGGCTGGCCACGCCCACCGAGGCCGCCGCCCTGGGCGTGCTGGGCGCGCTGATCCTGGCCGCATGGTTCCGCCGCCTGAGCTGGTCCATGCTGCGCGAAGTGGTGGAGGGCACCATGCGCTCCACGGCCATGATCATGCTCATCGTGATCGCCGCGAGCTTCCTCAACTTCGTCATGTCGGCCACCGGCCTGACCGATGCGCTGACGCAGTCCATTACCGGCCTGGGCCTGTCGCCGGGGTGGATGCTGTTCATCGTGGTGGTGTTCTACCTGGTGCTGGGCTGCTTCATGGAAACGCTGTCCATGATGATTACCACCATTCCCATCGTGGCGCCCATCATGATCGCGCTGGGCTACGACCCGATCTGGCTGGGCATCGTGATCATCATCCTGGTCGAGGCCGCGCTCATCACGCCGCCCGTGGGCCTGAATCTCTTCGTGGTCCAGAGCCTGCGCAAGAGCGGCAACATGACCGCGGTGATCGTGGGCAGCCTGCCGTTCGTGCTGGCCATGTTCGTGATGCTGGCGATCCTGGCGTTCTGGCCGGACGTGGCGCTGTGGATGCCGCGCGCGTTCGGCTGATCGGCGGTTTCCTCCCGGGCGCGGTCCGGCCGCGCCTTCTTCTTTTTCCCGCAGGACAGACTCATCATGAAAGCCGTATTCGATATCGAAGACGCCCCGCCCCGCCAGGTCGAGGTGGACATCCGCAACCTGGTCGTGGCCGGCTGGGCCGGCCGCGACATGGCCGCCATCGAGCACCACATCGAGGAACTGGAAGCCATCGGCGTGCCGAGGCCCAGCAGCGTGCCGCTGTACTACCGCATCGCCGACAACCAGCTCACGCAGCAGGAGCGCGTGCAGGCCCTGGGCGGCGATTCGTCGGGCGAGGTGGAAACCTTCGTGTTCTGCGCCGGCGGCGAGATGTACGTGAGCATCGCCTCCGACCACACCGACCGCAAGCTCGAAACCTACAGCGTGGCGATGTCCAAGCAGGCGTGCGTCAAGCCCGTGGCGCGCAGCGCGTGGCGCCTGGCCGACGTGGCCGGCCACTGGGACGAGCTGGTCATCCGCGCCTGCATCGTGGAAAACGGCGTCGAAGTGCTCTACCAGGAAGGGCCGCTCTCCTCGCTGCGCACGCCCCAGGACCTGATCGCCGGCTACACCGGCGGCGCGGCCATGCTGCCCGAGGGCACGGGCATGACCTGCGGCACCGTGGCCGCGATCGGCGGCATCCGCCCTTCGGCCGTTTTTTCCATGGAACTCCACGATCCTCGCCGCCGGCGCAGCCTGCGTCACCGCTATCATGTGGAGACGCTGCCGGTGGTGGCCTGACGCGGGCGGCCCGGGGTCCGCGCGGCCCGGGCCGCGCATGGCCTGCCTTCCGGCAGTCCGCCGCGCTCCGGCTGCGGGGCGCAACCGACTCATTCACGCCGCCCGGCGGCAACGGAATCGCATATGCTTTCGACCCTTGACGAACTGAACCTGGCCCTGCAGGAGGGCCGCAAGACCTCCATCGAACTCACCGAGGAAGCGCTGGCGCGGATCGGAGATCCGGCGGGCGAGGGCGCCCGCGCGTTCACCCGCGTGTACGCGGAGCAGGCGCGCGCGCAGGCCCGCGCTTCCGACCTGCTGCGCGAGGCGGGCCTGCGCCGCTCGGCGGTGGACGGCCTACCGGTGAGCATCAAAGACCTGTTCGACGTCAGGGGCGAAACCACCATGGCCGGCTCGGTCGCGCGCGAGGGCGAACCGCCCGCCGAGCACAACGCCGTGGTGGTCGACCGCCTGATCGCCGCCGGCGCGGTCATCGTGGGCCGCACCAACATGACGGAGTTCGCCTATTCGGGGCTGGGCATCAATCCCCATTACGGTACGCCGCTCAACCCCTGGGACCGCGCCACCGGCCGCATTCCGGGCGGCTCGTCCTCGGGCGCGGCAGTGTCGGTGAGCGACGGCATGGCCGTGGCCGGCATTGGCTCGGACACCGGCGGCTCGGTGCGCATTCCGTCGGCGCTGTGCGGCCTGGCGGGCTTCAAGCCCAGCGCCTGGCGCGTGTCCATGGCGGGCGTGCTGCCGCTGTCGGCCAACCTGGATTCCATCGGCCCCATCGCGCCTACGGTGCGGTGCTGCGCGGCGCTGGACGCCATTATCTCCGGCGACAACGCGCCCGCGCCCGAGCCCGCGCAGCTGCGCGGGCTGCGGCTGGCGGTGCCTACCACGCTGGCGCTGGACGCCATGGACAATCACGTGGCCGACAGCTTCCGCCAGGCGCTCGCACGCCTGTCGGCGGCCGGCGCGCTGGTCGAGGAAATCGCAGTGCCCGAGTTCGCCGCGCTGGCCGGCATCAACGCCAAGGGCGGATTCACCGCTGCCGAAGCCTGGGCCTGGCACCGCGACCTCATCGCCCGGGCGGGCGGCCGCTACGACCCGCGCGTGGTGTCGCGCATCCTGCGCGGCAAGGACATGAGCGCGGCCGACTATCTCGACCTGCTGGATGCGCGCGAAGCCTGGGTGGCGGCGGTGGACCGGCGCATTGCCGGCTACGATGCCCTGGTGCTGCCCACCGTGCCCATCGTGGCGCCGCCGGTGGCCGACCTGGCCGCCAGCGACGAGGCCTATTACGCGGCCAACGGCCTCATCCTGCGCAATCCCACGCTCATCAACTTCCTGGACGGCTGCGCGCTGTCGGTGCCTTGCCACGCGCCCGGCAGCGCGCCGGTGGGCCTGATGATCGCGGGCAGCAACGGCGCGGACCGCCGCATCCTGGCCGTCGGGATGGCGGTGGAGGATCTGTACGCCGGCCGCTGAGCCCGGCCGGACGCGGCGGCGCTAAGATGGCGGCCTCGACCGCCACGGAACGACCGCATGATCGACCTGCGCAATATCGAGACGTTTTTCTGGGTGGCCACGCTGGGCGGCTTCCGCGCCGCGGCCGAGAAGCTCAGCGCCACCCAGCCCGCCATCTCGCAGCGCATCGCTTCGCTCGAATCCGACCTGGGCGTCAAGCTGTTCGAGCGCGACGTGCGGGGCATCTCGCTCACCGCCAAGGGGCGCGAGCTGCTGTCGCACGCCGAGCGCATGCTGCAGCTGCGCGGCGACATGCTGGAGGCCGCCCGCGCCAAGAGCGTCATGAGCGGCACCTTGCGGCTCGGCGTGTCGGAAACCATCGTGCACACCTGGCTCGCGCACCTCATGGAGTACCTGCACGAAGCCTACCCCGCGCTCATGGTGGAAATCCAGGTCGACACCACCACGGCGCTCAAGTCGCTGCTGAATTCGCGCCAGATCGACCTCGCGTTCCTGCTGGGCCCGATGGAAGAGCCGCGTATCGAGAACGTATATCTCTGCCAGTATCCCCTGAGCTGGCTGGCCAGCCCCAAGCTCAAGGTGGGGCGCGCGCCCATTCCGCTCAAGCGGCTCGCGCAGTGGCCGGTCATTACCTATTCTTCCACCACCGAACCCCACCGCGCCGTGCGCACGCTGCTGCAGCAGGCCGGCGTGGAATCGCCGCGCATGTACGGCAGCTCGGCGCTCAGCGTGATCGTGCGCATGGCGATCGACGGCATTGGCACGGCCGTCATCGCGCCGGTCATTCTCGGCACGGAGCTGACGCAGGGGCAGTTGCGCGTGCTGGACGTCAAGGCGCCCGAGCTGCCGCCGCTCTATTACACGGCGTGCTGGATGCAGGGGCCGGACAGCGCGATTCCGCGCACCGTGGCCCGGGCCGCGCAGCAGATCGCCAAGGCCGAGGCGCGGCGCCATCCGGCAAAACCCTGATAAGAAATTCTGATCGGGGCATATCGCAAGATGTGATTAGACGCAGGGCGCGACCTGCGGTGCAATGTGCGCACTCGACGATCAGATTCAGGGGGAAGTACGGCATGTCCAAGACCGGCGCGTCCATCAACAGCGTCGAACTCGCGCGCAAGGCGCGGCTCGACGCCCGCAGCGGCAAATGGACCGGGCCCACGGCCAACCTCGCGCCCGGCCACGTCCAGGCCAACCTGGCCATTCTTCCGCAGGCGCTGGCCGCGGATTTCCTGCTGTTCTGCCAGCGCAATCCCAAGCCGTGTCCGCTGCTCGCGATGTCCGAGCCCGGCAATCCGGCGCTGCCCGAACTGGGCCGGGACATCGACATCCGCACCGACCTCCCGCGCTACCGCGTCTGGAAGAACGGGGAGCTGGTGGCCGAGCCGGCCGATGTGCGCGAATACTGGCGCGACGACCTGGTGTCGTTCCTGATCGGCTGTTCCTTCTCTTTCGAGGAGGCCATGCTGGACAACGGCCTGCCGGTGCGCCACATCGAGCAGGGCTGCAACGTGCCCATGTACCGCACCAGCATCGCCACGCAGCCGGCGGGCGTGTTCAGCGGCCAGCTCGTGGTGTCGATGCGGCCGCTCAAGGCGGCCGACGCCATCCGGGCCATCCAGGTCACGTCGCGCTTTCCGTCGGTCCACGGCGCGCCGGTGCATCTCGGCGACCCCTCGCTAATCGGAATTGCCGATATCGCCAAGCCGGATTATGGTGATCCGGTCGAGATCCGCGATGGCGAGCTGCCCGTGTTCTGGGCTTGCGGGGTGACGCCGCAGTCCGTGGTGGCGGCGGTGCGCCCGGAGTTCTGCATTACCCACGCGCCGGGGCACATGCTCGTCACGGATCTCGTGAACAGCCGCATGGCGGTGCTTTGATTCACGGCCCGCCGCGGGCGAAACCCGCGGCGGGCCGGAAAACGGTTGTGCCTGCAAAACGATCCAGAAAAGGACAAGGGGAACAAGGGCGACAACATTTCCGGGCCATGGCCTCCCGCCTTCGCGGCGAGGGGCCGCGCGGGCCCGTTTCCGGAAGTTCCGCACGGGGTCCGCATCCCGCGCAGAGCAGTGCGTTTCAGTGTTGGATTTTTCCAGGAGTGTCGTAATGAAAATGAAGCTCGTCGCGGGCGTGGCCGCGGGTCTGGCAATGCTGGCCGCGGTGTCCGCCCATGCACAGGACAAAACCGTGCGCATCGGCGCCATCTATCCGCTTTCCGGCGCGCTGGCTTCGACCGGCGCCGAGATCAAGGCGGCGGTGGAGCTGGCCGTGGACATCATCAACAACCCGCATCCCGAACTGGAAGGCATACCGCTGGCGGCCGGCGCCGGCCTGCCCAAGCTCGGCGGCGCCAAGATCGAGGTCGTGTTCGGCGATTCGCAGGGCAAGCCCGAGGTGGGCCTGGCCGACGCCCAGCGCCTGATCGACCAGGAGAAGGTGGTGGCCCTGACGGGCGCCTACCAGTCGGCCGTGACCAAGACCGCCAGCCGCATCGCCGAACAGCGCGGTATTCCCTACCTGAACGGCGAATCCAGCAGCCCCGACCTGACCGAGCGCGGCTACAAGTGGTTTTTCCGCACTTCGCCCAACGACGACACGTTCGTCGAGAACATGATGCAGTTCCTGGACGGCATCAAGGCCGTGCCCACCGCCAAGATCGCGGTGGTGTACGAGAACACCGATTTCGGCGTCAACACGTACAAGGCGGTGGAGAAATTCGCCAAGCAGTACAAGCGGCAGGTGGTGGCCAACATCGCCTACAGCGCCGGCTCGGCCTCGGTCACGGCCGAAGTGCAGAAGCTGGCGGCGGCCAAGCCCGACGTGGCGATCTTCGCGAGCTACACGTCCGACGCCATGCTGTTCGTGCGCACCATGCGCGAGAGCAAGTATGCGCCGCCGGTGCTGCTGGCCAACGACGCCGGTTTCATCGACTCGCGCTTCGTTCAGGAAGTGGGCCCGCAGGTGCAGGGCGTGCTCACGCGCGACGTGTGGGGCAATGACGTGGCCGCCGCCAAGGCGGGCCTGAAGAAGATCAACGACATGTACCACGCCAAGACCGGCAAGGATCTGAACGGCAACAACGCGCGTTCCATGCAGGGCGTGCTGGTGCTGGCCGACGCGATCAACCGCGCCGGCTCGACCGACCCGGAAGCCATCCGCAAGGCGCTGGCCGCCACCGACCTGAACGACAGCCAGGTGGCCATGCCCTGGGCCGGCGTGAAATTCGACGAGAAGGGCCAGAACACCAAGGGGTCGGGCCTGATCCTGGAGCTCAAGGGCGCGTCCTACCAGACCGTCTGGCCGGAGAAATACCGCGCCGACAAGACCCTGCCCACGCTGCCGTTCTCCTGGAAATAAACCTCGACCGCCGCGGTGGGGCGCGGGGCCCCGCCGCAGGAGCAAACCATGTTCGAAGCTCTCTCGGCAGGCCTGTTCAACGGCCTGATCTATGCCGCGGTGGCGGTGGGGCTGGCGCTGATCTGGGGCATTACCGACGTCATCAATTTCGCCCACGGCGAATTCCTGATGCTGGGCATGTATGCCGCCTATTGGCTCTACACCCTGGGCCACCTCGATCCCACCATGTCGGCGCCGCTGGTCGCCATCCTGCTGGCCTTCGTCGGCTTCCTGGCGTATGCGCTGATCATCCGGCGCCTGCAGAAGGGGCCGCCCATGGCCGTCATCCTGGCGACCTTCGGCCTGGGGCTGGTGCTGCGCCAGATCGCGTTCATCGCGTTCAGCCCGGATTACCGCAGCCTGCCCGACACGCTGGTGTCCGGCAGCGTGTCGTTCGCCGGCATCTCGCTGGGGCGCCCGCAGGTCGTGACCGGCCTGGTCGCGCTGGCGGTCGTGGTGGCGCTCTTCGTGCTGGTGTACCGCACGCGCTGGGGCCATGCCCTGCAGGCCGTGGCGGAAGACCGGCAGGTTGCCGCGTTCGTGGGCATTTCGCCCGACCGCGTCAATGCCCAGGTCTGGATGCTGGGCAGCGCGGCGGTCGGCCTGGCCGGCGCGCTGCTCACCACGTTCTTCTATGTGTTTCCCTCGGTGGGCACTGTGTTCGGCCTGCTGGCCTTCGTGGCGGTGTGCATGGGCGGCTTCGGCTCGCTGCCGGGCGCATTCATCGCCGGCGTGCTGATCGGCGTCATCGAGGCCATGACTGGCTATTTCGTGGCGCCCGCCCTGAAGACCGTGAGCATTTTCATCCTGTTCGTGCTGGTGCTGTGGTATCGCCCGCGCGGCCTGTTCGGACGGTGGTGAGACGACCATGACGACGCATACCGACACAACCCGGGCGCTCACGCCCAAATGGCCGCTGGCCGTGGCGGCGGCGCTCGCCGTCGCGCTGGCGGCGGTGCCGCTGGCGGTGACCGATGCCTTCACCATCCAGGTGCTGCTGCTGGCCATCATGTTCGGCGCGCTGGGCGCGTGCTGGAACCTGGTGGGGGGGTTCCTGGGCCGCATTTCCTTCGGGCACAGTGTGTTCGTGGGGGTGGGCGGCTACGCCACGCTGCTGCTCCTGCAGCACCTGAAGCTGACGCCGCTCATCGGCATCCCGCTGGGCGGCCTGATCAGCGCGCTGCTGGCCTGGCTGGTGGGCGGCCCTACGCTGCGGCTGTCGGGCCATTACTTCGCCATGGCCACCATCGCGCTGCTGCAGATCGGGCTGCTGCTGATGGTCAACTGGGACTGGGCGGGCGGCGCGGTGGGCCTGGAGGCGCCCATCGGCGACGCGCCCTGGATGCTGCTGTTCCGCGGCAAGGTGCCGTACTACTGGATTGCCGTGGCGCTGGCGTTCCTGACGTTCTGCGCGACGTACTTCCTGGTGCACTCCAAGACGGGCTTTTACTGGCGCGCCATCAATGGCGACGAGGCGGCCGCCCGCAGCCTGGGCGTGCCGGCGGACCGCTACAAGATGCTGGCGTTCGTGCTGTCGGCCGGGATGACCGGCGTATGGGGCGGCTTCTTCGCCATGTACGTGGGATTCATCGATCCGGAATCCATGTTCAGCCTCACCATGTCGGTGCAGGTAGTGCTGGTGGCCATCCTGGGCGGCGTCGGCACGCTGCTGGGGCCCTGGCTGGGCGCCGCGCTGCTGCTGCCGCTGTCCGAGGGCACGCGCGTGCTGTGGGGCAGTTCGGGGCTGGGGCTGGATCTGCTCGTTTTCGGCCTCGCCATCCTGCTCGTTACGCTGTTCCTGCCGGGCGGCCTGGTCACTCTGGGGAGGCGGCATGGCTCTGCTAGAAGTTAAGAACCTGACCAAGCGCTTCGGCGGGCTGGTCGCCAACAAGGACATTTCACTCTCGGTGCGGGCGGGCGAGATCGTCGCCATCATCGGGCCCAACGGCGCGGGCAAGAGCACGCTCTTCAACGGGCTGGTCGGGCACCATGCGCCCACCTCGGGCACGGTCACGTTCGACGGCCAGTCCATGCTGGGCAGAAAGCCCGAGCAGGTGGCGGCCATGGGCCTGGTGCGCACCTACCAGATTCCGCGCAGTTTCGGCCAGATGACGGTGCTGGAGAACGCCATGGTGGGCGCGCTGCTGCGGCATCCGCGCCTGGCCGACGCGCGCGAGGCTTCGACGCGCGTGCTCGACCTGGTGGGGCTGGCCGACCGCGCCGGCGTCAAGGCGGCCGAGCTGAACGTGGCGGGACAGAAGCGCGTGGAACTGGCTCGCGCCCTGGCCACCGAGCCGCGCATGCTGCTGCTGGACGAGGTGGCGGGCGGCCTCAACCAGGCCGAAGCCATCGCCCTGGCGGAAATACTGAAGAACATCCACGCCGCCGGCGTCACGCTGGTCATCGTGGAGCATGTACTGGAGGTGGTGATGCGGCTGGCGCAGCGCGTGCTGGTGCTGAACTTCGGCCAGATGATCGCGCAGGGCACCCCGCAGGAAGTGGTGCACGACCCCGCCGTCATCGAAGCCTATCTGGGGAGAAAGCACCGTGCCTGAGCATCCGATGCTGCAAGTCGAGAACCTGAGCGTGTCCTACGGCGGCGTGCAGGCCGTGCGGGGCGTGTCGCTGGAAGTGCGGCAGGGCGGGATCACCGCGCTGCTGGGCGCCAACGGCGCGGGCAAGTCCAGCACGCTGCTGGCCATCGTGGGCGCCGTGCGCCCGAAAGAAGGCCGCGTCGTCTTCGAAGGGCGCGACATCACCGGCACGCCGCCCGACAAGCTGGTCGTGCAGGGCATCGCCATGATTCCGGAGGGCGCGCGCGTCTTCGCGCGCCAGCCGGTGGAGCAGAACCTGCGCCTGGGCGCCTACACCGTGCGCGACGAAAGCGTGTACCGGCAGCGCCTGGACCAGGTGTATGCGCTGTTTCCACGCCTGCAGGAGCGCCGCGCGCAGCTGGCGGGCACGATGTCCGGCGGCGAGCGGCAGATGCTTGCCATCGGGCGCGCGCTCATGAGCGGCCCCCGCCTGCTGCTGATCGACGAGCCCAGCCTGGGCCTGTCGCCGCTGCTGGTCGAACAGGTGTTCGACGCGCTGGCGGCGTTGAACCGCGAAAGCGGGCTTTCCGTGCTGCTCGTGGAGCAGAACATGGCGCAGGCGCTGGAGGTGGCCTCGCGCGCCTATGTGATGCAGAGCGGGCGCATCGCGCTCTCCGGCTCGGCCGCGGAACTGGCCGCCTCCGACGAGGTTCGCAAAGCCTACCTGGGCATGTGAAGCAAAAGAAAAGGGCGCGGGGATGACCCGCGCCCTCTGTGCCTGCCCGGCGGCGATCAGAAGATGTGGCGGAAGCCCACGGCGGCGCCGACCTGGTTGCTCTTGCCCGCGATCTCGCCGCGGGTCGCGTCGCTCACCTTGTTCCAGTCCACGGTGCCGTAGAGCTGCGAGCGCTTGGACAGCGAGTACTCGGCCACGGCCACCAGGGCGTAGCGCTTGCCCTTGTCGCCTTCCTCGACCACGTTGCGGCTGCGGTCGAAATAGGCCGCGCCCGTGATGGCCCAGCGCGGCGTGGCCTGCCAGGTGACGCCGGCGAAGTAGCCGTTGTCGCGGCGGTCCAGGGCGGCGGTGGTGGTGCCGCCCATGACGCCGTTGACCCAGCCCGTCTCGTCGCGGCCGTTGTAGTAGCCGGCGAAGACCTTGGCGCCGTCGAACTGGTAGGAGGCGTTCAGGTTCCAGACGCGCTGGCGCTGGTCCGAATCGGTGGCCGCGCGGGTGTACTGGTAGGCGCCGCCCACGGCGAACTGGCCCAGGGTGTAGCGCAGGCTGGCGCCGTACTGCTGGCCGGCCTTCTTGTCGCCCCATTCGTCGCCGTTGGCCCACGACGCCATCACGGCGAGATTGCCCAGCGTGTTGGCGTAGCGGAACGTGTTGTTGTTGCGTACGCGCGACATGGCGGCCGGCAGCCAGGCGTTCTGGTCATAGTTGCCGACGGTGAGCGGGTCGAAATAGTCGGCCAGCAGGTCGAACATGACCGTGTTCTGCAGGCCCAGCGTCAGGGTGCCGATCTGGCCGCCGTCCAGGCCCACGTAGGCCAGGCGCCCGAAGGTCTTGCCCGAGGCCGAGGCATTGCCGTTCTGCATGTTGAAGCCGTTTTCCAGGCGGAAGAAGGCGCGCATGCCGTCGCCCAGGTCTTCCGAGCCGCGCAGGCCCCAGCGGCTGTTGGAGATGGCGCCGTTTTCCAGCGAGACGCGGCTGCCGTCCTGGCCCACGCTGCCCGAGCTGGTGCTCAGGTAGCGCACGCTGACGTCGGCAATGCCGTACAGGGTGACGCTGGTTTCGGCGCTGGCGGTGCCGGCCGCCAGCCCGAGGCCCGCCAGGGCCAGGGAAAGTGCGATGCGTTTCAAATCAGTGCTCCTTCGGGGAATCTTGGAATGCGCCAGGTTCGTGGCCCGGCGCTGACAGGACGCCGCACCGCCATGGTGCAGCGTGGACGCCCCCGGGATTCTAAAAAAGTTACGAATGTTTCGGGGCAATCAGGGCTTTGGCGTTTTCCCGGGTTTACAGGCGCCGAAAACGGGAAACGCGCCCGAAGGCGCGTTTCCCGTGAGCGGGGCCGGCACGGTCCCCGCGTCAGAGCTTCATGTGCTGCGGCAGCCAGGTGGCGATGCCGGGCATGGCGTACAGCAGCAGCACGGCCACGATCATGAGGAAGAACATCGGCAGCGAGGCGCGCGCGATATAGGGCAGTTCGCGCCCGCTCATGCCCGAGAGCACGAACAGGTTGAAACCCACCGGCGGCGTGATCTGCGCCATCTCCACCACGAACACGATGAAGATGCCGAACCAGATCAGGTCGATGCCGGCCGCCTGCACCGTGGGCAGCAGCACGCCCATGGTGAGCACCACGATGGAAATGCCGTCCAGGAAGCAGCCCAGCACGATGAAGAACACCATCAGCGCCATGATGAGCCAGAACTGCGACAGTCCCAGCCCGCCGATCCATTCCGCCAGCGCGCGCGGCAGGCCGATATAGCCCATGGCCAGCGTGAGGAACTGCGCGCCCGCCAGGATGAGCGCGATCATGCAGTACAGCCGGGTGGCGCCCAGCAGCGACTGCATGAAGCTCGAACGGGTGAGCGAGCCCTGCAGCGCCGACAGGATGAGCGCGCCCACCACGCCCACCGCCGCGGCCTCGGTGGCCGTGGCGATGCCGGCGTAGATCGAGCCGAGCACGGCGCCGATCAGCAGCAGCACGGGGATGAGGTGGCGCGACTGCGAGAGCTTCTGGCGCAGCGTCAGGCCCGGGTCGGCCTGCGGCACCTCGCCGGGGTTGCGGACCGCCCACCAGGCGATGTGGCCCATGAAGAGCAGGGCCAGCAGGATGCCGGGCACGATGCCGGCGATGAAGAGCCGGGCGATCGACACGTCGGCCGCCACGCCGTAGACGATCATGATGATCGAAGGCGGGATGAGCAGGCCCAGCGTGCCCGCGCCCGACAGCGTGCCCAGGATCTTCTCCTCGGGATAGCCGCGGCGCGTGAGTTCCGGGATCGTCATCTTGCCGACCGTGGCGCAGGTGGCCGCCGAAGAACCCGACACGGCGGCGAAGATCGCGCAGCCGATCACGTTGGTGTGCAGCAGCCGGCCGGGCAGCCGGTTGAGCCAGGGAGCGAGCCCCTTGAACAGGTCTTCGGACAGGCGCGTGCGGAACAGGATTTCCCCCATCCACAGGAAGAGGGGCAGGGCGGTGAGCGTCCAGCTGGAGGCGGCGCCCCAGATAGTGACGGCCATGGCGTCGCCGGCCGGGCGGCTGGAGAGGATCTCCATGCCGATCCAGGCGGTGCCGGCCAGCGTCAGGCCGACCCAGACGCCGCAGCCCAGCAGCGCGAAGATCGAGACGACGAGCAGGGTGATGACTAGGATTTCATTCATGGGTTTGCTGCGAAGTGGCGGCGGCGAAGCCGCGCAGGCGGCGGACCAGCTCGTCGACCAGGGCGACCAGGAACAGCGCCGTGCCCGCGGCCATGCTGACCTGGGGAATCCAGAGCGGCGTGGCGTCGTTGGACGTGGAGATGTCGTTGAATTGCCAGGAATCGTAGGCGAGCTTGGCGCTGAAGTAGGCGAAGGCGGCGGCCAGCACGCAGCCGACCGCCAGCGCGAAGATGTCCAGCCGGCGGCTGTTGGCCGGCGCCAGCGCATTCAGCACCAGCGTCACGCGGATGTGTTCGCCGTGCTTGAACGTGCTGGCCAGGGCCAGAAAGCCCGCCGCCGCCATGAAATACCCGGCATAGGCGTCGGTGCCGGGTATGTTCAGGCTGAGCTGGCGCGCGATGATGGCGGCCAGCACGGAAACCAGCACGCCCACGGTGCAGAGCGCGGCCAGCAGGCCGGCCGCGCCATAAAGACCATCCAGGAAACGGCGCATGGCGATGTCACTGCTTCCGGTAGGCTTCGATCATGGCCTGGCCGTCGGCGCCGGCCTTCTTGAGCCAGTCGTCGAGCATGCGCTTGCCCACCACGCCCAGTCCTTCCTTCAGTTCCACCGTGGGCGGGATGATTTCCATGCCGTTCTTGGTGAGCTCCTGCTGGTACCACTTGTTCTTTTCCTGCGAGAGTTTCCAGCCGCGCTCTTCCGCCTGCGCGCCGGCTTTCCTGAGCGCCGCCTGCGTGTCGGGGTCGAGCGCGTCGAAAGCCTTCTTGTTCACGAGGACCGCGTTCTTCGGCAGCCAGGCTTGCGTGTCGTAGAACTTCTTGATGTACTCGTAGGTCTTGGTGTCGTAGCCGGTGGAAGCCGAGGACATGTAGGAGTCGATGACGCCGGTGGCCATGGCCTGGGCCAGCTCGGCCTGCTGCACGGTCACGGGCTGCGCGCCGACGATTTCGGCGATCTTGGCCGTGACGGGGCTGTAGGCGCGCCATTTCAGGCCCTTCATGTCGGCGATCTGCTTGATGTCCTTGTTGGCGAAAATGCCCTGCGGCGGCCACGCCACGGCGTACAGCAGCATCATGCCCTGCGAGGCGAGCTTCTTCTCCAGGAAGGGCTTCTGCGCCTGGTAGAGCTTGAACGAGGCGTCGTAGCCCGTGGCCAGGAAGGGCAGGCCATCCAGTTCGTAGAGCGGATCTTCGTTGGCGAAGTTGGTCAGCAGGATCTCGCCGATCTGGGCCTGGTTGCCCTGCACGGCGCGTTTGATTTCAGGCGCCTTGTACAGCGATGCGTTGTTGTGCAGCGTGATCTTCAGCTTGCCGCCCGACAGGGTGTCCACGTCCTTGATGAAGGTGTTCAGGTTCTCGACGTGGAAGTTGCTGGCGGGATAGGCGCTGGGCAAGTCCCACTTGGTCTGGGCCTGGGCCCCCGCGCTGAAAGCCAGGACGACGCTGCCGGCCAGCAGCGAGATTTTCTTGTACATGGACGGTCCTTCTCTGCAAATGGGTGAAGGCGGGCGGACGCCCGCGGGCATTGCGAAACAAAGGGCGGCGCAAACGGCGCGCTGCAAAAAGCGCTGCCATTCTATGTTGCCGGATGGGCGCACAGGGCCGCGAGTCCACGCAATTACGGGTAATTCCTAGGATGCGAGGCCGTCGCCGGCGCGCGGACCGGGCCGTGCAGGCCGCCGCGTTTTTTTCTAAGATTCCGCCATTGACGCGCTTGCACATGGGACATCCGTGAACTTCATATTTCGCCGCGACGAATTGCTGGTCCGCCTGGACGCCGGCGGATTTCCCGATGAGGAAGTCTGCGCCCGCCTGGAAGTGTCGCTGGAGCCGGTCTGGCTGGAGCAGGGCTCGCCCTATCGCACGGCGCACGTGCCGCCGCAGCTCGAAGCGCCCGACGGCTACGTCTTTCGCAAGTTGCGCAGCCTGTTCGGCGAATTCGACGACCAGCGCATCGCGCTCGCCGGCCGCGCCTACCAGATCGCGGAATGGGCCCGCACGCACCGCTATTGCGGCGCCTGCGGCGCGCCCATGCAGCGCGCCGCGGCCGAGTTCTGCATGCGTTGCCCGGCCTGCGGCTTCTCCGCGTATCCGCGCATTTCGCCGGCCATGATGGTGCTGGTGCGCCGCGGCGACCACATCCTGCTGGCTCGCCACGCGGCCGTCGCGGCCACGCGCTACACGGCGCTGGCCGGTTTCGTCGAGCCGGGCGAGAGCATCGAGCAGACGGTGCATCGCGAGGTCTACGAAGAGGTGGGGCTGGAAGTGGGCAACCTGCGCTACTTCGGCAGCCAGCCCTGGCCGTTTCCGCATTCGCTCATGGTGGCCTTCACGGCCGATTACGTTTCGGGCGACATCCGCGTGCAGCCGGAAGAAATCGCCGACGCGCGCTGGTTCGGGCCGGGCGACGCCATGCCGCCGATCGCGCCGCGCATTTCCATCGCGGGCTCGCTGATCCGCGCCCACATGCCCGCCGCCTGGGCCGCCGCCTGAATCTCCGCCCGGCCCTCCACGTCGCCGCGATACCCGCGGCATCCTGGGGATTACCCTCGAAAACGGTGATCCGGTCCGCCGTACAACGATTTTTTATTGAGAAAACGTCGATAAATTATTAGTATTCTGCGAATCTGAATTCGCATCGCACGCCCTCATGGCCAAGCCCCTCATTGCGTCTTCCGCCCATCTCGCGGGCGGCAGCGCGCCGGATCTGTCGGAAGTGGAATTCGGTCTCATGATCGCCAGCCACGCCTTCAACCGCTGGACGGTGCGGTGCATGGCCGCGGCCGGACTGCCCGACCTGACCCCCACCGACGTGATGGTGGTGCACCACGTCTATCACCGCCAGCGGCCCAAAAAGCTGGCGGACATCTGCTTCACGCTCAACGTCGAGGACACCCACATCGTCAGCTATTCGCTCAAGAAGCTGGAGCGGCTGGGCATGGTGCGCGGCCAGCGCAGCGGCAAAGAGGTGTTCTACAGCGTCACGCCGGAAGGCGCGCAGATCATCCAGCGCTATGCCGAGATCCGCGAGCAATGCCTGACCTCCGGCCTGGAGGCGCCGGGCAGCGGCGGGCTGGAATTCAGCCGCCAGCTTGCCCATGCGCTGCGCGCGCTGTCGGGCCTGTACGACCAGGCCGCGCGGGCGGCCACCTCCCTCTAACTCGCCTCCAACGCGCCGCGACGCGGCGTTTCCCCTGTTTCCGAGGAATTATTCATGAAGTGGCAATTCTGGATCGACCGTGGCGGCACGTTCACCGACATCGTGGCGCGCCGTCCCGACGGCGGCATGAGCACCGCCAAGATGCTGTCGGAAAACCCCGAGCAGTACCGCGACGCCGCGGTGGCGGGCATCCGCAAGCTGCTGGGCCTCGCGCCCGGCGAGCCCGTGCCCGCCGAGCGGGTGGAATGCGTCAAGATGGGCACCACCGTGGCTACCAACGCGCTGCTCGAGCGCAAGGGCGAACGCACGCTGCTGGTGACCACGCGGGGATTCCGCGACGGCCTGCGCATCGCCTACCAGAACCGGCCGCGCCTGTTCGACCGCAACGTGGCGCTGCCCGAGATGCTGTACGAGGAGGTGGTGGAGGCCGACGAGCGCGTGGCGGCCGACGGCTCGGTGGTGCGCGAGCTCAACGAGGAGGCGCTGCGGCGCGACATGCAGGCGGCCTACGACCGCGGCATCCGCGCGGTGGCTATCGTCTTCATGCACGCCTGGCACGCCGGCGGGCACGAGCAGCGCGCCGCGCGCATCGCGCGCGAGATCGGTTTCACCCAGATATCGGCCTCGCACGAGGTCAGCCCGCTCATCAAGTACGTGTCGCGCGGCGACACCACGGTGGTGGACGCCTATCTGTCGCCCATCCTGAAGCGCTATGTGGACCAGGTCGCCAGCGAGCTGCCGGGCATCCGCCTCATGTTCATGCAATCCAGCGGCGGCCTGACGGACGCGCACCGCTTCCGCGGCAAGGACGCGATCCTGTCGGGGCCGGCCGGCGGCATCGTGGGCATGGTGCGCACCAGCGAGGCCGCGGGTTTTCCCAAGGTCATCGGCTTTGACATGGGCGGCACCTCCACCGACGTGTCGCACTATGCGGGCGAATTCGAGCGCGAATTCGAGACGTTGGTGGCCGGCGTGCGCATGCGCGCGCCCATGATGAGCATCCACACCGTGGCGGCCGGCGGCGGCTCCATCCTGCATTTCGACGGCGCGCGCCTGCGCGTGGGCCCGGATTCCGCGGGCGCCAATCCGGGGCCGGCCTGCTACCGGCGCGGCGGGCCGCTGGCCGTGACCGATTGCAACGTGCTGCTGGGCAAGATCCAGCCCGACTTCTTTCCCCGGGTGTTCGGCCCGAACGCCGACGAGCCGCTGGACCGCGACGTGGTGCAGCGGCGCTTTGCCGACATGGCGCGCGAGGTGCGCGAAGCCACCGGGCGAGAGATGACGCCCGAACAGCTGGCCGAAGGCTTTCTCGAGATCGCCGTGGGCAACATGGCCGAGGCGATCAAGCGCATTTCGGTGCAGCGCGGCCACGACGTGACAGAGTATGCGCTCACGGTGTTCGGCGGGGCGGGCGGCCAGCACGCCTGCCTGGTGGCCGACGCGCTGGGCATGACCACCGTCTTCGCGCATCCGCTGGGCGGCGTGCTGTCGGCCTACGGCATGGGCCTGGCCGACCAGACCGACATCCGCCAGAAGACGGTCGAGAAAGTGCTGGACGAAGCGCTCATGCAGGAACTGGAGGCGGAGCTGGATGCGCTGGCCGGACAGGCGGCGGGCGAGCTGCGCCGCCAGCATGTGGCCGAGAACGACATCGGCGTGCAGCGCCGCCTGCACCTGAAATACCGTGGCACCGACACCGCGCTGGAGGTGCCGTATTCCACGCTGGCGCAGGTGCGCCGGGATTTCGAGGCGGGCTACCGGCAGCGCTATTCCTTCCTCATGCCCGACCGCGAGCTGGTGGTGGAGACGATTTCGGTCGAAGCCACCGGCGGCGGCGAGCCGGTGCGCGAGGCGCCGCCCGCGCGCCGCCGCGAAGGCCCGCTGGCGCCGCGCCGCACGGTCCGCATGTACAGCGCGGGCGCGTGGCGCGACACGCCGCTCTACGTGCGCGAAGACATGACGGGCGGCGACGCGGTGGCGGGCCCGGCCATCATCTCGGAGCCCAACCAGACCACCGTGGTCGAGCCGGGCTGGCGCGCCGAGCTGACGGCGCAGGACCACTTCGTGATCCGCCGCGTCCAGGCGCGTCCCGAGCGCCGGGCCGTGGGCACGCAGGCCGACCCGGTCATGCTGGAAGTCTTCAACAACCTGTTCATGTCCATCGCCGAGCAGATGGGCTACCGGCTGCAGAACACGGCGTATTCGGTCAACATCAAGGAGCGCCTGGACTTCTCGTGCGCGATCTTCGATGCGCAGGGACGCCTGATCGCCAACGCCCCGCATATGCCGGTGCACCTGGGTTCCATGGGCGAATCGGTGCGCACCGTCATGAACGCCAACCGCGGCCGCATGATGCCGGGCGACGCCTATGTGGTGAACGACCCGTACCACGGCGGCACGCACCTGCCGGACGTCACGGTGATTACCCCGGTGTTCGACCGCGCGGGCAGGGACATCCTCTTTTACGTGGGGTCGCGCGGGCACCATGCCGACATCGGCGGCACCACGCCGGGCTCCATGCCGCCCGATTCGCGCACGGTGGAAGACGAAGGCGTGCTCTTCACCAATTTCCAGCTCGTGAAGAACGGCGAATTCCGCGAGCAGGCCGCGCGCGAGATCCTGGGCTCGGGCCGCTGGCCGGCGCGCAATCCGGACCAGAACATCGCCGACCTGCATGCCCAGATCGCCGCCAACGAGAAGGGCGTGCAGGAGCTGCTGCGCATGTGCGACCACTTCGGCCTGGAGGTGGTGCGGGCTTATATGGGGCATGTGCAGGACAACGCCGAGGAGGCCGTGCGGCGCGTGATTTCCGTGCTGCGCGACGGCAGCTACGAATACCCGCTGGACAACGGCGCGGTGATCCGCGTGGCCGTGCGCGTGGACCGCGAGGCGCGCAGCGCCGTGGTGGACTTCACCGGCACGTCCCCGCAGTTGGAGAACAATTTCAACGCGCCCGGCGCCATCGCGGTGGCCGCCGTGCTGTACGTGTTCCGCACGCTGGTCAACGACGACATTCCGCTCAACGACGGATGCCTGGTGCCGCTGGAGATCATCCTGCCCGAAGGGTCCATGCTGCGCCCGAACCCGCCGGCCTCGGTGGTGGCGGGCAACGTGGAAACGTCCATGTGCATCGTCAATGCGCTGTACGGCGCGCTGGGCGTGCTGGCGGCCAGCCAGGGCACCATGAACAACTTCACCTTCGGCAACGCGCGCTACCAGTACTACGAAACCATCTCGGGCGGCACCGGCGCCGGGCCGGTGCGCATCGATGCGTGCGGGCCGCGCGACGAGGGCTTCGCGGGCACGTCGGTGGTGCAGGCGCACATGACGAACTCGCGCCTGACCGATCCGGAAGTGCTGGAGTTCCGCTTCCCGGTGCGGCTGGAGTCATACGAGATCCGCCATGGATCCGGCGGCGCGGGCCGCTATCGCGGCGGCGACGGCGGAGTGCGCCGCATCCGTTTCCTGGAAGACATGACGGCGGCCATCCTGTCGAACAACCGGCGCTACGCCCCGTTCGGCCTGGCGGGCGGAGGGCCCGGCGCGCTGGGGCGCAACTATGTGGAGCGCGCCGACGGCACGGTGACCTCGCTGGGGCCGCAGGACAGCGCCCAGCTGCGCGCGGGCGACGTGTTCGTGGTGGAGACGCCCGGAGGCGGAGGCTACGGCGAGGCGTAGGCGGCGAATGCGTTGCGCGGCGGCTCCCCGGGCCGCCGCGGCGCACGGGCCTTATTGAGGGTCGGACATGACGTCCAGCGCGATGTCCGCCCGCGTCTTGCGGTCGTACACGCGCAGCGTGACCTCGGCTTCGCGGATTTCGAACACCGCCGTGGCCAGGGTGTTTTCCTCGTCCGGGTCGTCGGCGGCGGTGCGCAGGATGGGCAGCTCGCCCTCGGTGTCGAACAGGGCCGCCAGCAGATCGTCGCTGCCCGCGCCGGGAGACCAGCCGTCCACGATGCGCTCGATGCGGTGCTGGCGTGCGCGGGACGAGTCGGTCACGACCTGCAGCTGGCCGGTGGTGTCGGCGTGCACCATGTGGTTGGCATGGCCGTAGCGGGCGCCGGTTTCCAGCACGGAGGTCAGGCCCGGCATGGCCTCCACGCTGAGCAGCCGTTCGTCGTGGGCGCTGCCCAGCAGGTGGTGAAAGCCCCCGGCGTGCGGCAGGCTGTCGAGCAGCGCCAGCGCGTCGTCGAGCGTGGCGCAGTCCAGCACCGCGCGCGCCACCAGCATGCGGGGCACGCCGGGCTGGCGCTGGCGCGTGCGCAGGTTGTTGATGGTCTGCACCAGGCCGGCGCGGTTGGCGCCGAATGTATGGCCGGGCAGGGAGCCCGGGTAGTAGAAGCTGACATAGCCCGGCGCGTCGTCGAGCGCCACGTCCACCAGGTGGCAGCGGCCATACAGGAAGGGGTCGCCGTCTTCGTTGTGCGCGATCCAGCGCGAGCCGTCGGCCGCCTTGAGCGCAACCGAGGTGCAGCCGTCGGTGGTCTTGTGCAGCAGGTCGCCCCGGCAGTTCCAGAGCAGCACGTCTTCGAGCGGCAGGCGCATCCCCTCGGCCAGCCCTTCGAGCTCTTCCCAGACGGCCGGCAGCGACTGCCGCGCCTGGTCGCCCAGCGTCTGCAGGAACGGATGGCCGCGCCACGGGCGCAGCGCCTCCCAGGTGGGGCTTTGGTCGAGATAGGCGTCCATGAGAGGGCGGGCGAGCTTGCCCAGGGCGATGCCGGTTTCGCGCCGGCTTCCGGCGATGCGCACGTACTTGTAGGCCATGGGGATTCTCCGGAGGTCATCTGGATTGTAATTTCAACGCGCCGCTGCCGCGCGGGGACGGATGCGTTAAGATCGCCGGTAAGTCGCTGCGCGCGTTGCCGTGCGCGATGCGGCCCAGGAATCATGCCCCACCATCACCGCGGGGTTCCGCATGGACGGTCCCCGCAGAGGAGAGTTTCATGATCAAACGCAACATCGCCGTGGCGCTGCTCGGCATGTCGGCCTTCCTGTTCGGCGCTCCCGGCGCGCAGGCGCAGGGCAAGGAACTGGTCGTCGCCACCGACACCGCGTTCGTGCCCTTCGAGTTCAAGAAAGGCAATACCTACACGGGCTTCGACATCGACCTGTGGGAGGCCATCGCCAAGGAGCTCAAGCTCAAGTACAAGCTGCAGCCCATGGACTTCAACGGCATCATTCCGGGCCTGCAGACCAAGAACATCGATGTGGCGCTGGCCGGCATCACCATCCGCGACGACCGCAAGAAGGTCATCGACTTCTCCGACCCCTACTACGAAAGCGGGCTGGCCATCCTGGTGAGCGACAAGAACACCGACATCAAGGACGCCCAGTCGCTCTCGGGCAAGACCGTCGCGGTCAAGACCGGCACGGCCACCGTGGACTTCATGAAGTCGCAGGTGCCCGACGCCAAGCTGAAGCTCTTTCCCAACATCGACAACGCCTACCTGGAGCTGGCCACGGGCCGCGTGGACGCCGCCGTGCACGACACCCCCAACGTCCAGTACTACGCCAACACGGCGGGCAAGGGCCGGGTGAAAGTGGTGGGCACGGTCAAGAGCGGCGACTTCTACGGCATCGCCTTCCCCAAGGGCAGCGACCTGGTGCCCAAGGTGAACCAGGCGCTGGCCACGCTCAAGTCCAACGGCCAGTACGACGCCATCTACGAGAAGTGGTTCGGCAAGAAGCCCTGAGCGCGTCCTGAACCGAGCCGCCGGCCCATGCGGGGCCGGCGCCCCGGCCCGGCAGGCGCGCGCCGGGTCCGGCTAGGCGCTGCACCAGCCGCCGCACCCATAGGGGAGAACATCGTGGAATTCGACTGGACAGTCATCCGGGACGCCTGGCCCAACCTGCAGCAAGGCACCCTCATGACCATCAAGATCACCTTCTGGGGGCTGGTGGGGGGCTTCATCCTGGGGG
>NZ_CALSFU010000034.1 GCF_943737005.1 Achromobacter sp. Marseille-Q4962
GCGGGCGGGGCGGGCTGGGCGCGTTCTTCGGCCCCACCGGCGGCTTTCTCGTGGGATTGGTGGCGGGTGCGCTGGTCACGGGCTGGCTGGCGCGGGCCTGGGCGCGCCGTCCCGGCCGCCTGGCGGCGCAGTTCGGAGCCTATGCGGCCGCCTGCGTGCTGGGGGGCATCGCGGTGGTGTACGCCTGCGGCATCCCGTGGCTGGCCGCGGTGGCCAGGATGGATCTGTCCAAGGCGGCATGGGGCATGGCGGTGTTCGTGCCCGGCGACCTGGCCAAGGCCCTGGTCGCGGCCTGGGTCACGGCGCGCGTCGAGCGCGTCTGGCCGCTGCCGGGCCGGTGAGGGAAGGGAATCCCCCAACTGACGGTGCCGGGTCTTTCGAGTACAAGTTCGCCATTAACGAATGCGTTTGCTGAAATTCGCTCCGCCTAGCGCATTCGGGAATTACCGGAGTTGATCGGCATCATTTGATACTGTTTTAACTCTATAATATTTTTTTCTGTATAACTTTAACCAGGCTCGCCCCTCCCGGCACGGGACCCATAAAGAGCCGACACAGGAGACAAAACATGCGCAAGCATTACGGCTTGTCCGCGGCTGCCGCCGCTGTTGCCTTGGCGCTGCCCCTGCTGGCGAGCGCCCAGGTGAAGGTGGGCGTGACGGTGGCCAGCACCGGCCCCGCCGCCTCGCTGGGCATTCCCGAGCGCAACACGGTTGCGCTCCTGCCCAAGGAAGTCGCCGGCCAGAAGATCGAGTGGATCGTGCTCGACGACGCCACGGACACCACCCAGGCCGTGAAAAACTCGCGCAAGCTGGCCTCGGACGACAAGGTCGACGTGCTGATCGGCACCTCCATCACGCCGGGCTCGCTGGCCATGGTGGACGTGGCCGCCGAAGCCAAGGTGCCCATGATCAGCGTGGCCGCCAGCGCCAAGATCGTCGAGCCGGTGGACGACAAGCGCCGCTGGGTCTTCAAGACGCCGCAGAACGACGCCCTGATGGCCGGCGCCCTGGCCGACGCCATGGCCAAGTCCAAGGTGAAGACGCTGGGCTTCATCGGCTTTGCCGACGCCTACGGCGACGGCTGGCTGGACGTGATGCAGAAGGCCGCCAAGGCCAAGGGCATCGAGATCACCTCCATCGAGAAATACAGCCGCACCGACACCAGCGTGACGGGCCAGGTGCTCAAGCTGGTGGCCGCCAAGCCCGACGCCATTCTGATCGCCGGCGCCGGCACGCCGTCGGCGCTGCCGCAGAAGGAGCTGCGCGCCCGCAACTACGGCGGCATCATCTACCAGACGCACGGCGCCGCCAACAATGACGTGCTGCGCGTCTGCGGCAAGGATTGCGACGGCATGTACCTGCCTGCCGGTCCGCTGCTGGTGGCCGCGCAGCTGCCCGACAGCAACCCCGTGAAGAAATCCGCCATGGCCTACACCGAGACTTACGAGAAGGCCCACGGCGCAGGCACCACCAACACCTTCGGCGGCCACATGTGGGATGCCGGCCAGCTCGTGGTGGCCGCCTTGCCCGCGGCGCTCAAGACGGGTGCCAAGCCGGGCACGCCGGAGTTCCGCGCCGCCATGCGCGATGCCCTCGAAAACATCAAGGACTTGCCGGCATCGCAAGGCGTGTTCAATATGTCGCCCACCGATCATGCCGGCTTCGACGAGCGCTCGCGCGTGATGGTCAAGGTCGAAGGCGGCAAGTGGGTGTACCAGCCCGGCCTCTGATCCATGCGGGGCCTGCGCGCAGGTCCCGGCCGTCCCGGATGGGCTGCGCCGCATCCGGCACCCGACACACCGGCCTTTCCGGCCGGTGTGTCGCATCAGGGTTCCGGGCGGGGCCGGAACCCCAGGAAAATCACAAGGTAGTTGTTAGATGGATTCCTCAATTGCGCTAATCCTGCTGCAAGACGGCGTCGTCAACGGCGCGATCTATGCCCTGCTGGGCATGGCGCTCGTGCTGGTTTTCGCCGTGACGCGGGTGATCTTCATTCCGCAGGGAGAGTTCGTGGCTTTCGGCGCGCTGACGCTGGCCATGCTGGTGGACGGCAAGGTGCCGGGCACCGTCTACCTGCTGCCGCTGCTGGGCCTCGTCTGCCTCTTGATGGAGCTGGCGCGGGCCGCCCGCGCGCGCAGCGCCGCGGGCCTGCCGCGCGTTTTCCTGCTGTGCCTGGCATTGCCGCTGGCGCTGCTCTGGCTCACCACCTCCTATGCCGGGCCGGGCAACTCGCTGTGGCTGAACATGCTGCTCACGCTCGCCCTGGTGATTCCCATGGGGCCCATGGTGTACCGCATCGTCTACCAGCCGCTGGCCGAGGCCACGGTGCTGGTGCTGCTCATCGTCTCGGTGGCGGTGCACTTCGCGCTCACCGGGCTGGCCCTGGTGTTCTTCGGCGCGGAAGGCTGGCGCACGCCCGCTTTCGTGAGCGGCCAGGTCGACCTGGGTTTCGCCACCTGGTCGGCGCAGAGCCTGTTCGTGGTCGCCACCTGCGCGCTGCTCATCCTGGCGTTGTGGCTCTTCTTCGGCAAGACGCTGTACGGCCGCGCCCTGCGCGCCACCGCCGTGAACCGCCGCGGCGCGCGGCTGGTGGGCATCAGCACCACCATGTCGGGCAGCCTGACCTTCACCCTCGCGGTGGCCATCGGCGCCATGTCCGGCATGCTCATCGCGCCCATTACCACCGTCTACTACGACACCGGCTTCCTCATCGGCCTCAAGGGTTTCGTCGGCGCCATCATCGGCGGCCTGTCGAGCTATCCGGTGGCCGCGGCGGGCTCGCTGCTGGTCGGCGTGCTGGAGTCGTTTTCCTCGTTCTGGGCCAGCGCCTACAAAGAAGTGATCGTGTTCACCCTGATTATCCCGGTTCTGGTCTGGCGTTCGTTCAGCAGCCACCACGTGGACGAAGAGGAATAAACGCCATGAACCGCATTCTGCTTTTCGTGTTCGTCATCGTGCTGGCGGCGCTTCCGCTGGTGCCCGCCACGCCCGAGTTCTGGGTCACGCAGCTCAACTACATCGGGCTGGCCAGCCTGGTCGTGCTGGGCCTGGTGCTGCTGACCGGCGTGGGCGGCCTGACCTCGTTCGGCCAGGCGGCTTTCGTGGGCCTGGGCGCCTACGCCACGGCCTACCTCACCACGCAGTACGACGTCTCGCCCTGGCTCACGCTGCCGGCCGGCCTGGCGATCACGGCCGTGGTGGCCTACCTGCTGGGCGCGATCACGCTGCGCCTGTCCGGCCACTACCTGCCGCTGGGCACCATCGCCTGGGGGCTGTCGCTGTACTTCCTGTTCGGCAACATCGACTGGCTGGGCAAGCACGACGGCATTGCCGGCATCGAGCCCATCAGCGTGTTCGGGGTGTCGCTGGCCAGCGGCCGCCACATGTACTACCTGATCTGGGTCATCGTGCTGCTGGCGCTGTGGGCCACGCGCAACCTGCTGGATTCGCGCCCGGGCCGCGCCATCCGCGCGCTCAAGAGCGGCGCGGGCATGGCCGAATCCATGGGCGTGAACACCGCTTCCTACAAGGTGGTGATCTTCGTCTGGGCCGCCCTGCTGGCCTGCGTGTCGGGCTGGCTCTATGCCCACATGCAGCGCGCGGTCAGCCCCAGCCCCTTCGGTCTGAACTACGGCATCGAATACCTGTTCATGGCGGTGGTGGGCGGCGCGGGCCACGTGTGGGGCGCCATCCTGGGTTCCAGCGTCATCCTGGTGCTCAAGGACCAGCTCCAGAACCTGCTGCCCAAGCTGCTGGACACCAACGCCAACTTCGAGATGATCGTTTTCGGCGTGCTGCTGATCCTGATGCTGCAATACGCCCGCAACGGCCTGTGGCCCATTCTGTCGGGCTGGTGGGAAAGCATCACCGGCGCCGGCGGCTCGCGCCGCGCCATGGCGCCGCCGCCGGCCGCGCCGGCGCTTCCCCATCGCCAGCGGCCCCAGGCGGGCCAGGCCGTGCTGGAAGTGGACGCCATCCGCAAGGAGTTCGGCGGCCTGGTGGCCGTGAACGACATCAGCTTCACGGTCCGCTCGGGCGAGATCATGGGCCTGATCGGCCCCAACGGCGCGGGCAAGAGCACCACCTTCAACCTGATTTCCGGCGTGCTGCCCGTCACGCGCGGCCAGGTGCGTTTCCTGGGAGAGCGCATCGACAGCCGCCCGGCGCGCGAAATCGCCCGGATGGGCGTGGGCCGCACCTTCCAGCACGTGCAATTGCTGCCCGGCATGAGCGTGCTCGAAAACGTGGCCCTGGGGGCGCACCTGCGTTCCGACGTGGGCGTGCTGGCCGGCGCGCTGCATGCCGACCGCGCGCGCGAGGCGCAGCTGCTGCACGAGGCGGCCGAGCAGATCAAGCGCGTGGGGCTGGGCGATTATCTGTACGAGCAGGCGGGCAACCTGGCCCTGGGCCAGCAGCGCATCCTGGAGATCGCCCGGGCGCTGGCCGCCGACCCCGTGCTGCTGCTGCTGGACGAGCCCGCGGCCGGCCTGCGCTACAAGGAAAAGCAGGATCTGGCCCGCGTGCTGGAGCAACTGCGCGACGAGGGCATGAGCATTCTGCTGGTGGAACACGACATGGATTTCGTAATGCGCCTGACCAACCACCTGGTCGTGATGGATTTCGGCACCAAGCTGGCCGAAGGCGTGCCGGCCGAGGTGCAGAAGAACCCGGCGGTGCTGGAAGCCTATCTGGGCGGCATCGACGACGACCTGCCCGAAGACGTGCAGGCCCGCCCCGTGCAGTCCGGAGGTGTGCAATGAGCGCGCAGAACACGCCCATCCTGCGGGTCGGCAATCTCTCGGCGCGCTACGGCAAGGTGGGCGCGCTGACGGGCGCCACGCTCGACGTGCCGGCCGGCAGCATCGTTACCGTCATCGGCGCCAATGGCGCCGGCAAGTCCACCATGCTCAACGCCATCATGGGTTCGCTGCCGCACACCGGCCACGCCGAGGGCTCGGTGCAGTACGCCGGCGCCGACGTATCGGGCTGGCAGGTCGAGCGCCGGGTGGCGGCGGGCATGTCGCTGGTGCCCGAGCGCCGCGAGCTGTTCTCGTCCATGTCGGTGGAAGACAATCTCCTGCTGGGCGGCTTCCGGCGCTACCGCGCCCGCGAAAGCGGCTGGCGCGACACCCTGAACGAGGTGTTCGACCTGTTTCCACGCCTGCGCGAGCGGCGCGGCCAGCAGGCCGGCACGCTTTCCGGGGGCGAGCGCCAGATGCTGGCCGTGGGCCGCGCGCTCATGGCCCGGCCGTCGCTGCTCATGCTGGACGAACCCAGCCTGGGCCTGGCGCCGCGCATCGTGCGCGAGATCTTCCACATCATCGCGCGCCTGCGCGAAACCGGCGTGGCGATTCTGCTGGTCGAGCAGAACGCCCGCGCGGCGCTGCAGGTGGCCGATTATGGCTATGTGCTGGAAACCGGCGAGGTCATCCTGCACGGTCCGGCGCGCGAACTGGCCGGCGACCCGAAGGTCATCGAGAGCTACCTGGGGCTGGGCAAGGGCGGCGACTAGGGCCCGGCCCCGAAACGCCCCCTAGCCGGCGGGGTTCCAGTCCAGCAGCGGCGCGCCGCCCATGGCGGGGTCGGAAACGGACGGCGCGCCGTTTTCCACGCGGCCGGCGAAGCGGCGCAGGAAACCGCCGTCTTCGCGCACCCGCACCGCGAAGTCGTACCAGCCGCCGCTGTCGTCCAGCACGCATTCGTGCGCGGCGCTTTCCCCGGGCGCCACGGTGTAGGACGCGCCGGGATGGCCATAGGCGCGCGCCTGCACCTCGAAGCTGATTTCGCCCGAGCCGGTGTTGCGCAGGTCGATGCGCAGCGTCCTGGGATGCGGCGCGTAGCCGGCCTCGGCCTGGGCGGTGACGTCGCTCGAGGTGCCGCCCATGAAGTGCCGGTGGAACCCGTTGGGACCGAGCACCCAGAGATCGTAGCGGCCGTCGCGCGGCTGCGTGTCCCATTCGCCTTCCAGTTGCCTGCCCGCTTCCACGGTGTAGCGGCGCGGGCCGCGCGCAAGGTCCAGGCGGTCATAGACGTGGAAGACGGCGCCCGCGCTGCCGGCGTTCTGGAATACGAGTTTCAGGCGCGCACCGTCTTCGCTGGCATGTACGTGCAGGACATAGGGCAAGGCCCGCGAGGGGCGGGTGCCGGCCGACTGCCGCGCGGGCTCGGGCTCGGCGGGCGCGGGGGGCGTGGCGGTGCCGGGCAGGGCGGCGGCGCGCGCGGCCTGGCCGGCGGTGGCCGGCAGGCTGCGCAGCAGGTTCTCGTCGCTGGGCGAGGCGAAGTCGAACACCGAGAGCAGGTCGCCGCAGACCGCGCGGCGCCAGGCCGAGATATTGGTTTCCGCCACCCCGAAGCGCCGCTCGATGAAGCGCAGCACCGAGGTGTGGTCGAACACCTCGGAATTGACCCAGCCGCCCTTGGTCCAGGGCGAGATCACATACATGGGAACCCGCGGCCCCAGCCCGTAGACGCCGTGGCGATGCGCGGGGGTGTCGTCTTTTTCGATGCCGCGCACGAGCTCGTGGTATTCGCCCGTGGTGTCAACCGTGGATGCCCCCAGCAGCGCCCCGCCCGGCAGGCGGGTGGGCGGCGCGGGCGGGGGCACGTGGTCGAAGAAGCCGTCGTTCTCGTCGAACATCAGCAGCAGCACCGTCTTGCTCCACACCTCGGGGTTGGCCGTGAGGGCGTCCAGCACGCGCGCGGTGTAGTCCGCGCCCTGCGCCGGGCTGGAGGGGCTGGGGTGCTCCGAGCCGGCCTTGGTGGCGCAGATCCACGCTACCTGCGGCAGCTTGCCCTCCAGCACGTCCCGGCGCAGCAGGTCGAGGTCGCGCGTGGTCAGCGCCTTTTCCTTGAGCGCGGCTTGCGAGCCGGCCGCGCCTTTGTAGGCGTCGCGGTAGCGCTTGAAGCCGGCCGTGGGGTTGAGCGAATAGTTGTCCGCCATGTTCTGGTAGATGCGCCAGCTGATGCCAGCCTGCTCCAGGCGTTCGGGGTAGGTCGTCCAGGTGTAGCCGCCCGCCGGATCGCCGCCGGAGAGCTTGTTGTAGGTGTTGCCCAGCGCCGGACCGTTGCCCCGCCCCAGGGGATCGTTGGTGCCGGTCCACAGGAAGAGCCGGTTGGTGTTGGTGCCGCCCGTGAAAGAGCAGTGATAGGCGTCGCACAGCGTGAAGGCCCGCGCCAGCGCGTACTGGAAAGGCATGTCGCTTTCCGTGAAGTACGCCATGGAGTGGTTCTTCTTGGCCGCGGGCCAGTTGCCCATGCGGCCGGCGTCCCAGGCGTCCTGCGCGTTGGACCAGGTATGGGGCGTGCTGGCCACGCGCATGGTCTCGAAAACCTGGCGCGTGTCCAGGTGAAAGGGCAGCACGGTGCGCGGCCCGCCGTCGGGGCGGTCGTTGTACTGCGCCCAGACGCTGCGGTGCCTGCGGTCGGGACTGTCGGGCACGGGGATCGGAAAGCGGTCGCCAAAGCCGCGCACGCCGGCCAGCCCGCCGAAATAATGGTCGAAAGACCGGTTCTCCTGCATGAAGATGACGATGTGTTCCACGTCGCGCAGCGTGCCGGTGCGCCGGTTGGCGGGAATGGCCAGGGCGCGCCGGATCGAGGCGGGAAAGAGCGACAGGGCGCTGCCGGCGGCGGCGAGTCTGGCGCT
Source organism: Achromobacter sp. Marseille-Q4962 (assembly GCF_943737005.1). Classification (GTDB taxonomy): domain Bacteria; phylum Pseudomonadota; class Gammaproteobacteria; order Burkholderiales; family Burkholderiaceae_B; genus Achromobacter. The sequence goes on from NZ_CALSFU010000034.1 coordinate 7,648, forward strand.
GCCGCGCAGGAAATCGCGTCGAGTGTGCATGCTCGGAATCCTTGGATGCGACGCTGCCCGCGGGTGGCGGGCAGCGGGAGTCGGAGGAAGGCGGCCCTAGCGCGCGCGCGTGCTTTCGGCGTACTCCATGTAGAGCCGGTGCGCCAGGCGCGCCATGGGACCGTATTCCAGCGGCCGGTCTTCGACGCGGTTCACGTGCACCACCTTGCCGTAGTTGCCGGTGGAAAAGACTTCGTCGGCGGCCTCGACGTCGGCGCGGGTCAGCGTGCGCTCGCGCACGTCCACGCCCTCGGCCTGGAGCAGCGCCAGCACGCGCCGGCGGGTGACGCCGTTCAGGAAAGTGCCGTTGTCGGCCGGCGTGCTCACCACGCCGTCCCTGGCGATCCAGAGATTGCTGGTGGCGAACTCCGCCACGTTGCCGTCCCCGTCGAGCATGATGGCGTTATCGAAGCCCTTGGCGGCGGCTTCGCGGATCGCGCGCTGGCCGTTGGGATACAGGCAGGAGGCTTTGGCGTCGGTGGGCGCCATGTTGGGCCAGCAGCGGGCGAAGCTGGAAAAGCAAGCCGAGAAGCCCTGGTCGCCCGGCATGGGCACCTTGAAGACGTGCAGCACGAACTGCGTCTTGTCGGCCTCGGGCAGCAGGAAGCCGTCGGCGCAGAAGAACATGGGCTTGATGTAGAGCTCGCTGCCTTCGGGAAAGCGCGCCACGGCCTGCAGGCAGAGATCCTGGATCTTCTCCCAGCCGAGCTGCGGCTTCATGAGCATTTTCTCGGCCGAACGGACCACGCGCTGGCAGTGCAGGTCCAGGTCGGGGGTGAGGCCGCGGAACGCGCGCGCGCCGTCGAACACCATGCTCGCCATCCAGAAGGCGTGATCGGCGGGGCCGAGCAGTTTGGGGTTTTCGGTAGACCAGTGTCCGTTGTGCCAAAACAGGGCGTCCATGTCGATTCCTTCGGTATGTGGTGGCGCCGGCGCGGCGCGCCGGCGTGCCGGACCGTCAGGATAACCGGGCCGGCGCCGCTTGGCACCAACAGGCCGCGCGGGCCCGGTTCCGGACGGCCCGCTACGGCGCGTCCAGGGCGGCCTGCACGCGCTGCGCGGCGTCGGCGGGCACCCATGCCTTCCAGACTTCGGCGTAGCGGCGCAGGAAGTAGCGCGCCGCGTCGTCGGGTTCCTTGCCTTCGTTTTCGAGCCAGCCCAGCGTGTCGTCGATGGCCGGAGCGGGAATGCTGAGTCTGCCGAGGAACTCCGCGATGCGCGGCGCCTGGCGCGCGAAGTCCGCGTTCATGCCGGTCACGACCGGATTGGGCTTGAATTCGGTGGGCACCGGGTGCTCGCACTTGGGATCGGTCATGCAGGTATAGGCGGCCTGGTCGAAGGGCGGCAGCTCCAGCTTGACGAGGTCGAGCGCGCCCACCAGCGAAGTCGGCGTCCAGTAATAGAACACGATGTCGCGCTTGCGCTTGTAGGCCGACATGATGGCGGCCTTTTGCGCCGCGCCCGAGCCGGGCGCGAAGAGGGTGTAGTCGCGCTCCAGCCCCAGCGCGCGCAGGAGGTTCTCGTTCAGCGTGCCGCAGGCCCAGCCCGCGGGGCAGCCGTAGATGCGGCCGCGCCCGGGTTCTTCAGGGTCGGCGAACGCCTCTTTGTAGCGCGCCAGGTCGGCGGCCGACTTCAGGCCGGGATGGCGTTCCACCGTATAGCGCGGCACGTACCAGCCTTCGCCGGCGTCGTACACGTGCCCCACGCCCTTGACCTTGCCGCTGGCCAGCGCTTTCTTCCAGGCGCCTTCGATCTGGCCGGGCCACACCTCGGGAGTGATGTCCACGTCGCCGCGCTGCAGCGCGGCCAGCATGGGCAGGGTTTCGCCGATCTCGACGGTGGTCTTGCAGCCGTAGCCGTGTTCGAGCACGAAGCGCTCGATGCCCGCCAGCACCAGGTTGGATTCCCAGTTCAGGCCGCTGAAGCGCACGGGGCGGCTGACTTCGCAGGCGGCAGCGGCATGGGCGGCCGGGGCGGCGCACAGGACGGCCGCGGCGGCGGCACGCGCCAGGGCGCGCCGCGGGAGCAAGGGGTAGCGCATGGTCGGGCACCTTTGCTTGGAATGTGCCCGCCATTGTAGAGCGCGCTGCCCGGGCATGTCCGGGCAGCGCGTCGCGTCAGGCGCGGGCCGCCCGGCGGCGCTCCATGAAGGCGCTCACTTCGCCCACGATGCCGCGGCGGAAAGCCAGCACGCAGATCACGAAGATGAGGCCGATCACGATGGTCACCGACTCGCCCAGGCGCAGGAACCAGTCCACGCCCGTGAGGCTGGCCATGGCCTGCCCGAAGTCGCCCACCTTGTTCTCGAGCAGCACCACGATGAACGCGCCCAGGATGGGGCCGGTGAGCGTGCCCAGGCCGCCGATCAGGGTCATGAGAATGACCAGGCCAGACATCTGCCAGGTGGCGTCCGACAGCGTGGCCGACACGAAGACCAGGGTCTTGGTCGCCCCCGCCAGGCCCGCGATGGCCGCCGACAGCACGAAGGCCAGCAGCTTGAAGCGTTCCACGTCGTAGCCCAGCGAGATGGTGCGCGGCTCGTTTTCGCGCAGGGCCTTGAGCACCTGCCCGAAGGGCGAGTGCACGGTGCGCCAGATGACGAAGTAGCCAAGGATGAAGATGGCCATCACCAGGTAGTACAGGTTCAGGTCCTTGGAAAGGTCCACCACGCCCAGCAGGGTGCCGCGCGGCACGCTCTGCAGGCCGTCCTCGCCGCCGGTGAAGTGCGCCTGCAGGAAGAAGAAGAACACCATCTGCGCCAGCGCCAGCGTGATCATGGCGAAGTAGATGCCGCTGCGGCGGATGGCCAGCGCGCCCATGGCCAGGCCCAGGAGCGCGGCCACGGCCACGCCGAAGAGCAGGCCGATCTCGGTGGGAAAGCCCCACACTTTGAGCGCGTGCCCCGTGGCGTAGGCCGCGCTGCCCAGGAAGGCTGCATGCCCGAAGGACAGCAGGCCGGTGAACCCGAGCAGCAGGTTGAACGCGCAGGCAAAGAGGGCGTAGCACATGACCTTCATGGCGAAGATCGGATACACCCCCACGAAGGGCAGGGCGGCCACGACGATGGCCAGTACCGCATAGCCTAGGAATTGACGATTCATTTTTCTTTTCCGAACAGCCCGGCCGGGCGGAGCAACAGAACAATGGCCATGATGATGAAGACGACCGTGCTGGAAGCCTCGGGCCAGAACACCTTGGTCAATCCCTCGATGACGCCCAGGCCCAGGCCGGTGACGATGGCGCCCATGATGGACCCCATGCCGCCGATCACCACCACGGCGAACACCACGATGATGAGGTTGGATCCCATGAGCGGGGAGATCTGCAGCACCGGCGCGGCCAGCACGCCGGCAAAGCCGGCCAGCGCCACGCCGAAGCCGTAGGTGAGCGTGATCATGCGCGGCACGTTCACGCCGAAGGCTTCCACCAGCCGGGGGTTCTCGGTGCCGGCGCGCAGCAGCGCGCCCAGCCGCGTGCGTTCGATGACATACCAGGTGGCCAGGCACACGACCACCGATGCGGCCACCACCCAGCCCCGGTAATTGGGCAGGATCATGAAGCCCAGGTTGGTGGCGCCGCGCAGCGCCTCGGGCGTGGGGTAGGGCTGCCCCGACACGCCGTAGAAGCTGCGGAACAGACCCTCGATGAGCAGCGTCAGCCCGAAGGTGAGCAGCAGCCCGTAGAGGTGGTCCAGCTTGTAGAGGTGCCTGAGCAGCAGTCTTTCGATGACGATGCCGAACAGTCCGACCACCAGGGGCGCCAGGATCAGCATGATCCAGTAGTTGAGCCCCAGGTACGACAAGCCCATCCAGGTGATGAATGCGCCCAGCATGTAGAGCGCGCCGTGGGCGAAGTTGATGACGTTCAGCAGCCCGAAGATGACGGCCAGCCCGAGCGACAGCATGGCGTAGAAAGAGCCGTTGACCAGGCCCAGCAGGAGCTGGCCGAACAGGGCCTGTATGGGGATGCCGAAAATGTCACTCATCTTGTGAAAGTCCTGCGCATGCGAATGAAGGCGAGCGGATTCAGGCCGCGGCCCGGAACGCATCCGGGGCCGCGGCGCGGGATCGTGCGATGGGGATTACTTCTTGACCAGCTTGCAGGTCGACTCGGAGAGCTTGGTGTAGACCTCGTCGCCGGGCAGGGTCGCCACGACCTTGTAGTAGTCCCACGGACCCTTGGACTCGGCCGGGGTCTTCACCTGCATGAGGTACATGTCGTGGATCATGCGGCCGTCTTCGCGCACGTAGCCGCCCTTGGCGAAGAAGTCGTTCACCTTGTTCGACTTCATCCATTTCATGACGGCGTCGGCATCGTCGGTGCCGGTGGCCTTGACGGCGTTCAGATAGAACGCCACGGCGGAGTAGTCGCCGGCCTGCAGCATGGACGGCTTGCGGCCGATCTTGGCTTCGAATTTCTTGGACCAGGCGCGCGATTCGTCGGATTGATCCCAGTACCAGCCGTCGGTCAGGTACATGCCCTGCGTGGCCTGCAGGCCCAGCGAGTGCACGTCGTTGATGAACACCAGCAGGCCGGCCATTTTCATGGTCTTGGTTACGCCGAACTCATTGGCGGCCTTGATGGAGTTGATCGTGTCGCCGCCCGCGTTGGCCAGGCCCAGGATCTGCGCCTTGGAGGCCTGAGCCTGCAGCAGGAAGGAGGAGAAGTCCGAAGCGCCCAGCGGAGCGCGCACCGCGCCCTTGACCTCGCCGCCCGCGTCCTTCACCACCTTCATGGTGTCGCGTTCGAGGGCGTGGCCGAAGGCGTAGTCGGCCGTCAGGAAGAACCAGCTCTTGCCGCCGTCTTTCACGACCGCGGAGCCGGTGCCGCGCGCCAGCGCCACGGTGTCGTAGGCATAGTGCACGGTGTAGGGCGAACATTGCGCGTTGGTCAGGTCGGACGCGCCGGCCCCGATGGCCAGGAGGGGCTTCTTCTTCTCGGCCGCCACGGCGGCCATGGCCAGGCTGGTGGCCGAGTTGGTGCCGGCGATGATCACGTCGACCTTTTGCTGGTCGAACCATTCGCGGGCGCGGGCCGATGCCACATCGGCCTTGTTCTGGTGGTCGGCCGAGTAAACCTCGATTTTCTTGCCGTTGATGGCGCCGCCGGCATCCTCGATGGCCATGCGCACGGCCTCCAGGCCGGCCTTGCCGTCGATGTCCGAGTAGACGCCGGACATGTCGGTGATGAAGCCGATGCGGATGACATCGTCGGAGATACCTTGAGCCTGGGCGGTAGCCCCGGCGAATCCCAGGCCTGCCATGGCCAGTGCAGCAGTGATGGTGTGCAGCTTCATGGGATGACTCCTCTTCCCTTTGGTGTATGTGTGCCGGCAAGCCGGCGGACGTCAGATTGTGTTGTTATTCAGCCGATCGCCATGCCGGGCGCGCCGCGGCCGGCTCAGACACCCAGCAGCTCATTGAGCGTGTCCTGTTTCTCCGAAAGCTCGCCGGCCTCGAAGTGCTCCACGATCTGGCCGTGCTCCATGACGTAGAAGCGGTCGGCCAGCGGCGCGGCGAAGCGGAAGTTCTGTTCCACCATGACGATGGTGTAGCCGCGCTGCTTGAGCGCGGTGATCATGCGGCCCAGCGCCTGCACGATGACGGGCGCGAGGCCCTCGGAGATCTCGTCGAGCAGCAGCAGGTTGGCGCCGGTGCGCAGGATGCGGGCCACCGCGAGCATCTGCTGCTCGCCGCCGGACAGGCGTGTGCCCGGCGAATGCCGGCGTTCCTGCAGGTTGGGGAACATGTCGTAGATCTCGGCCAGCGACATGCCGCCGCCCAGCGAGCCCACCACGGGCGGCAGCAGCAGGTTTTCCTCGCACGACAGGCTGGCGAAGATGCCGCGTTCCTCGGGGCAGTAGCCCACGCCGAGATGGGCAATCTTGTAGGTCGGCAGGTCGATGGCTTCCGTGCCGTGGATGCGCACCGAGCCCTTGCGCGAGCCGGTCAGGCCCAGGATGGCGCGCAGGGTGGTGGTGCGGCCGGCGCCGTTGCGGCCGAGCAGGGTCACGACCTCGCCCTGCCCCACGCGCATGTCCACGCCGTGCAGGATGTGGGATTCCCCGTACCAGGCCTGCAGGCCCGAGATTTCCAACGCCGGGGTGCTCATGCATGCGCTCCTTGCAATTCGCCTTCGGTAGTGCCCATGTAGGCCTGCATCACCGCCGGATGGCGGGAGACTTCCGAATAGGGCCCTTCGGCCAGTACCGAGCCGCGCGCCAGCACGGTGATGGTATCGGCGATCGAGGACACCACATTCATATTGTGTTCGACCATGAGAATGGTGCGTCCGGCGCTCACGCGCTTGATGAGCCGCGTGACGCGGTCCACGTCTTCGTGGCCCATGCCCTGGGTGGGTTCGTCCAGCAGCATCAGCTCGGGTTCCATGGCCAGCGTGGTGGCGATCTCCAGCGCGCGCTTGCGGCCGTAGGGCAGGTTCACGGTGAGTTCGTCGGCGAAGCCGCCCAGGTCGACTTCGTCGAGCAGCGCGCGCGCCGGCTCGTTCAGCGCGGCCAGCCGCTTCTCGCTTTGCCAGAAGTGATACGAGAGTCCGGTCTGGCGCTGCAGGCCGATGCGCACGTTTTCCAGCACCGTCAGGTGCGGAAACACCGCGGAGATCTGGAACGAGCGGATGATGCCGCGCCGCGCGATCTGCGCAGGCTTCTCGCCGGTGATGTCGATGCCGTTGAACTTGATGGTTCCCGAGGTGGGCGCCAGGAATTTGGTCAGCAGGTTGAAGCATGTGGTCTTGCCCGCGCCGTTCGGCCCGATCAAGGCATGAATCTCGCCCCGCTTGATGCGCAAGTCGACCCCATTGACCGCGACGAAACCGCGGAACTCCTTGGTGAGGCCTTTTGTCTCCAGGATCGTGTCGTCCATGTCCGCCATACCAGCGTTGATTTTATTTATGTGGGTCCCCGCCCGGCGATCCGCCCGGCCCTTGCGGCTGAAAAAACCGGGACGCGCCCGCCTTTTTCAGAGAGTTGCCGGCGAGTATGCGCACCTCCCTCTCAAAATTCCATGAGGGTTTGTCATAGGTTTTGCAGTGCGGCAAGGGGAATTGTCGGATCGCCGACAATGTGCGGATTACCGGGCTCGGCGGGCGCGGCCCGGGTCAATGCGTCGCAGCAAATAGGCGCTCGCGGCGAGGCGCCGGCCGGGGCGCGGCGCGTCAGGCGGGCGTTTTCTGCTTGTACTCGCAGAGGTCCGAAATGCCGCATTGCGGGCACTTGGGCTTGCGCGCGACGCACACGTAGCGGCCCAGCAGAATGAGCCAGTGATGCGCGTCCTGCATGTATTCGCGCGGCACTACCTTTTCGAGCTTCTGCTCCACTTCGAGCACGTTCTTGCCGGGCGCGAGGCCGGTGCGGTTGGACACGCGGAAGATGTGCGTGTCCACCGCCATGGTGGGCTGGCCGAACGCCGTGTTGAGCACCACGTTGGCGGTCTTGCGGCCCACGCCGGGCAGCGATTCCAGGGCCTCGCGCGTCCGCGGCACCTGGCCGCCGTAGCGCTCGATCAGGATGCGGCAGGTGGCGATGGCGTTCTTCGCCTTGGTGCGGTAGAGGCCGATCGTCTTGATGTACCCGGCCAGTCCTTCCTCGCCCAGCGCCAGCATGGCCTCGGGCGTGCCGTATTGCGGGAAGAACTTGCGGGTCGCGATGTTCACCGACTTGTCCGTGGCCTGGGCCGACAGCAGCACGGCGATCAGCAGCTGGAACGGCGTCTGGTATTCCAGCTCGGTGGTGGGGTGCGGATTGGCCGCCTGCAGGCGGGCGAATATTTCTCGTCGTTTGGCGGCGTTCATGAGCGCGTGGCGTGGCGGCGGGCCCGTGCGCGGGCCAGGGCGTTTTCGATGGCGGAGCGTTTGCGGGCCGCTTCGTCGGCCGCGCTGTCGGGTTCGCGCGCCGGCGGGCTCTCGGGCAGGTCGGGCGCCATCAGGCGGGCATTGTCGGCGGCCAGGCGCGCGAGCCGTGCCTGGCGGGCCTGGTGGCGCTGGCGCGCCTGCGCGGCGTCGTGCGCCGTCCAGGCGCGGCCCGCGGGCACCATCTCGATGCAGTCCACGGGGCAGGGCGCCACGCAGAGGTCGCAGCCCGTGCACCAGTCGTCCAGCACGGTGTGCATGCGCTTGTTCGCGCCCACGATGGCGTCCATCGGACAGGCCTGGATGCACAGGGTGCAGCCGATGCAGTGCGCCTCGTCGATGCGCGCCTTGAGCAGCGGGCCGGGTTCGCCGCGGCTGCGGTCCAGCGGCAGCGCGGGCGTGCCGAGCAGGCCGGACAGCGCGGCGATGCCCTCCTCGCCGCCCGGCGGGCAGCGGTTGATGGGCGCCTCGCCCGAGGCGATGGCTTGCGCGTAGGGCCGGCAGCCGTCGAAGCCGCACTTGGTGCACTGGGTCTGCGGCAGCAAGGCGTCGATGCGGTCGGCGAGGGAGGTACAGGACATGGAAATGCGGGGAAAGGCTCGTCGGGCGCCGGCAAAAAAAATGCCGGAAGCATCCGGCATTTTAGGACAGCGCCGCCGGGCGGCGTATTCAGGCGTGGCTGCGGATGAACTGGGCGATCTTGGGGCAGATCATCTCGCGCCAGCGGCGTCCCGAGAAAATGCCGTAATGGCCGCAGTTCGGCGCGGTGTAGTGCATCTTGCGCTCGGCGGGTATGCCCTTGCAGAGCTTGATGGCCGCGCGCGTCTGGCCCTGGCCGGAAATGTCGTCCAGCTCGCCCTCGATGGTGAAGAGGGCCGTGCCCTTGATGTCGGCCGGCCGGACGGGCTGGCCATCGACTTCCCAGGTGCCGTTCGGCAGTTGGAATTCCTGGAACACGATGCGGATGGTGTCGAGGTAGAACTCGGCCGGCATGTCGAGCACGGCGTTGTATTCGTCGTAGAAGCGGCGGTGCGCCTCGGCGTCGCTGTCGTCGCCGCGCAGCAGGTCGAGGTAGAAATCGTAGTGCGACTTCATGTGGCGGTCGGGGTTCATGGCCATGAACCCCGCGTGCTGCAGAAAGCCCGGATACACCTTGCGTCCCGCGCCGGGGTAGCGGGCGGGCACCGGGTGGATCACCTGGTTCTCGAACCACGAATACGGCTTGGTGGTGGCCAGCCGGTTGACCTGGGTGGGAGACTGGCGCGGATCGATGGGGCCGCCCATCATGACCATGCTGCGCGGCAGGCAGGGGTCTTTGGCGGAGGCCATGAGCGACACCGCCGCCAGCACGGGCACGGTGGGCTGGCAGACGGACATCACGTGCACGTCCGGGCCCAGCAGGCGGATGAATTCCTGCACGTACCGCACGTAGTCGTCCAGATGGAAGGGGCCGGCCGACAGCGGAACCATGCGCGCATCCACCCAGTCGGTCACGTAGACGTCGTGCGCGGGCAGCAGCGCGCGCACCGTGTCGCGCAGCAGCGTGGCGTGGTGGCCCGACAGCGGCGCCACCAGCAGCACCTTGGGGTCGGAGGCGCTGGCCCGGCGCACGTCGCGCTGGAAGTGCACCAGCCGGCAGAACGGCTTGTCCATGGCCACGGCTTCGGTCACCCGCAGCTGCCTGCCGTCGATCTGCGTGGAGGGCAGGTTCCAGGCGGGTTTCTGGTATTCCTTGCCGATGCGGTGCATCAGCTCGCAGCCCGCGGCCATCTGGCGCGAGATCGGCGTATAGGCCAGGGGGCTGTAGGGGCTGGAGAACAGCTGGGATCCGGCGTCCGTGAATGCTGCGAACGGCGTCAGAAAAGCGCGCTGCATTTCGTGCAATTGGTACAGCATTTTCTAGATGTCCCTCGGGCTTGCGTGTGTCCCGATTATTGCGCCGGGAAGTATGGTTATTCCGAATTGGTCTGAAGAATCAGCCGGAAAACCCAGTCATCTGTTGCGAAAAAGCGACCCCCGAGTCCGTTTGGCCCCAGTTTATGGCGGGGCGCAAGCGTCGTCGCGGCATCCGATGGATGATTTATGGGCTAGGGCGGCGTTGCGCAAGCCCCGGGCGCCTACCAGTAGTTCTCGACCGCCAGGTTGCCGGGAATGCCCCGGCGGCCGGGCTTGAAACCCCGGTCGCCCAGCAGCTTGCGCGCGTCGGCCAGCATGGCCGGGTTGCCGCACAGCATGACCTTGGCCGTTTCGGCGTCCAGCGTCCTGCCGGCCAGGCGTTCCAGGCCGCCGTCGGCGATGAGCGTGGTGATGCGCGCCCGGGGCATGCCCGGCAGCGTCTCCCGCGTGGCGATGGGCAGGTAGACGAGCTGCGCGCCGCCCGGGCGCCCGCGCATGGCTTCGATTTCCGCGCGGTAGGCCAGTTCGGCCGCCGTGCGCACGCCATGCACCAGGATGATCCGTTCGTAGGACTGCCAGACCGATTCGTCGCGCAGAATGGAAAGATAGGCGGACAGGCCCGTGCCGGAGGCGAGCAGCCAGAGGTCGCCCCCGGGCGCGAAGCGCTCGAGGGTCAGGAAACCGAAGGGCGTCTTGTCGATGTAGAGCGCGTCGCCGGGGGCGAGGCGCGCCATGCGGGGGCTGAATTCGCCCTCGGGAACCACGATGGAATAAAACTCCAGGGCGTTTTCGCCGGGCGCGGACACCATGGAATAGGCGCGCCACAGCGTGGGCGGGCCGTCGGGGGCTTCGGAGCCCGGCAGACCGACGCGGGCGAACTGGCCCGGCAGGAATTCGAATGCGCGGTCGCGCGTCACGCGCAGGGAAAACAGCTTGTCGGGCACCCAGGTATGGACGCTGGTGACGGTCTGGCGCGTATATTTGGTTTCGTCGGTCATCGGGTGTTGCGCAGGGCGGGCGGCGCGCCCGGCCCGGCGCGGGTCATTTTTCCAGGTATTGCAGCTTGTCCTGGACGCCGTTCCATTCGTCGGCGTCGGGCAGGGGTTTCTTGGCCCGGCTGATGGTGGGGAATTCCGGCGAGAGTTCCGCGTTGATGGCGATGAACTTGAGCTGGTCCTGCGGCACGTCTTCCTCGGCGTAGATCGCGTTGGCGGGGCATTCGGGGATGCACACCGCACAGTCGATGCATTCGTCGGGGTCGATCACCAGGAAGTTCGGCCCCTCGCGAAAACAGTCCACCGGGCACACGTCTACACAGTCGGTGTACTTGCACTTGATACAGTTTTCGGTGACTACGTGGGTCATGCGGAACTCCGGGTCGGCGGCTTTATGTATGTTTTGCCTTGGGATTTTACCCAATGCCGCAGGACTGCGCCCCGAATACCCGTGCTGTCAGCGTGGCCCGGCCTGCCGCGGGCCCGTGCCGCTGTGCTATGGTGTCGCGAAACGATACGCGCAACCATGATTATTACTTCGCTGCTCGATACCGATCTGTACAAATTCAGCATGATGCAGGTGGTGCTGCATCATTTTCCGGCTGCGCAGGTCGAGTACCGCTACAAGTGCCGCACGCCAGGCGTCAATCTGCGCCCCTACCTGGACGAGATCCGCGAGGAAATCCGCCAGCTGTGCCAACTGCGCTTCACCGACGACGAACTGCAGTATCTCGGCGGCCTGCGTTTCATCAAGAGCGATTTCGTCGATTTCCTCGGACTGTTTCACCTGCCCGAGCGCTGCATCCACGTGGGCGAGGGCGCGGAGCCGGGCGAGATATCCATCGAGGTGAAAGGCCCCTGGCTGCACACCATCCTGTTCGAGATCCCGGTGCTGGCCATCGTCAACGAGGTCTACTTCCGCAATACGCGCAAGAACCCCGACTGGGAAGAAGGCCGCAAGCGGCTGCAGTCCAAGATGCACCTGGTGCTCGACGATCCGGCGCTGGCCGATTTCCGGGTGGCGGAATACGGTACGCGGCGGCGCTTCTCCAAGGTGTGGCACGAAGAAGTCGTCTCCACCATGAAAGAGCAGATGGGTCCGCATTTCGCGGGCACGAGCAACGTCCTGCTGGCCAAGCGGCACGGCGTGCTGCCCCTGGGCACCATGGGCCACGAATACCTCCAGGCCTGCCAGGCGCTGGGGCCGCGCCTGCGCGATTCGCAGGTGTTCGCCCTCGAGGTCTGGGCCAAAGAGTACCGCGGCGACCTGGGCATCGCGCTGTCCGACGTGTACGGCATGGACGCCTTCCTGCGCGACTTCGACATGTATTTCTGCAAGCTCTTCGACGGCGCGCGCCACGACTCCGGCGATCCGTTCGTCTGGGGCGAGCGCCTGCTCGAGCACTACCGCAAGAACCGCGTCGATCCGCGCGCCAAGACCCTGGTGTTTTCCGATGCGCTGACGTTTCCGCGCGCCATCGAGCTGGCGCGGCAGTTCTCGGGGCGCTGCAAGGTGTCTTTCGGCATCGGCACCAATCTCACCAACGACCTGGGCCACGAGCCCCTGCAGATCGTCATGAAGATGGTCCGCTGCAACGGGCAGCCGGTGGCCAAGGTGTCCGACGCGCCCGAAAAGACCATGTGCGACGATCCGGCCTACCTGGCCTACCTGCGCCAGGTCTTCCAGTTGCCGCCCGCCTGAGCGCGGACGCGGTACAGTCCGATTTCGAGTTTTCTTTTCAACCATTCATCCGTTTCCGGGGGATTACCCATGAGCAGCATCAAGCGCGTCAACGTCGAAAAACGCCTGTCCGACATGGCCGTGTACAACGGCGTGGCCTACCTCGCCGGCCAGGTGCCCGATGACGCCTCGCTGGACATCACCGGCCAGACCGCCCAGGTGCTCGCCACCATCGACCGCCTGCTGGCCGAGGCCGGCACCGACAAGTCCAAGATCCTGATGGCCCAGATCTACGTCGCCAACATGAAGGAATTCGACGGCATGAACAAGGCCTGGGACGCCTGGGTGGCCGACGGCAACGCGCCGCCCCGCGCCACGGTCGAGGCCCGCCTGGCCAACCCGGACTACAAGGTCGAAATCGTGGTGACCGCCGCGGTCGCTTAAGAAGCGTCCGCTTGCCGAGGACCGTCCGTCAAGAAACGTCCGTTAAGAGCCATCCGTTAAGAGACGGCCATCGGGAGCCATGCGCCCGCCGACGCCTGGCGTCGGCACCCGTTCCTGCCCACGCCCGCCGGCCGCCGCGCCGGCGGGCGTTCGTTTTTCGGGAGGGGGATGTCCTACCCCTGCAGCAGCAACAGTCCGGCCAGCAGGCCGCCCAGTTCCTCGCAGCGCGCCAGCTCGGCCGCCGGCACGGTCTTGGGCGCCAGGATGGCCTGCGGCGTCTGGGCGTCGAGCCGCACGATGACCGGGGGCGCGGCTTCGCGCAGGCGCCATCCGGTGCAGATGCGCGCCGCCTGGCGCGCCGCGCCTTCGCCGTCGCTGCCGGCGCTGATGGCCAGGGCGTAGGCGCGGCCCGGTATGCGGTCCAGCACCGGGTAGTAGCAGCGGTCGAAGAATTCCTTCATTTCTCCGCTCAGGCTGGCCAGGTTCTCGGGCGCACAGAAGAGGTAGCCGTCGCTGGCCAGCACGTCATCGGGCATGGCGTCGGCCGCGCGGCGCAGCGTCGCGGCGAAGTTCGCGGCTTCTTCCAGTTCTTCGGCGGCCCGCGTTGCGCCGCGCGCCGCCGCCTCGGCCATCTGGCGCGCCGCGCCGGTGCGCGAATGCCACACGATGAGCAGGCGCTTGGCGGAGCCGGCCGCGCCTCCGGGGACCGCGACGGCGGCGCCTGCGGAGCGGTCCGGCCGGCTCATGGCCCGCCCTCCAGCCGCGCCAGCCGCTCCAGCGGGTCCTGGCGGTAGTAGGCGCGCAGCAGCCCGTACCATTGCGGCAGGGCCTCGGCCAGGGGCGCGGGATCGACGAAGAAATGCTCCGAGCTCACGGCGAAGAATTCCGCTTCGTCGGTCGCGGCGTACGGGTCCAGCGGCAATTGTCCGTACCAGGCGTCGGCCTCTTCGCTTTCGGGGTCGATGTGGCGCGGAATGGCGGCCTCGACCGCGTCCAGGGCGGCCGTGAAGCGGTCCAGGCTGTCTTCCAGGACGCGCCGCCACTGCCGCGGCGGCAGGTCGCGGTGCGCCGCCAGGCCCGGCATGCCGTCGGCTTCGCCCGCCTGCAGGTCCAGCTTGTGCGCGAATTCGTGGATGACCACGTTGAAGGCGTCCGCGCGCGCTTGCGCGTCTTCCCAGGACAGCACCACCGGACCGCCTTCCCAGGCTTCGCCGGCGGCGTCTTCCACGTATTCGTGCACCACGCCGGCCGCGTCCTGGCGGGTGCGCGGGATACGGAAGCCGGCGGGGTAGACGATGATCTCGTTCCAGCCCTCGTACAGGGAGGGCGGGAGGTTGAGAATGGGCAGGCTGGCCTGGGCGGCGATGGACAACGCCATGAAGTCGGACACCTCCATGCCCTGGGCGCCGTTGATGTGCTTGCTGGCCAGCAGCCATGCGCTGCGGGCCAGCAATTGCGCGCGCTCGGCTTCGTCGAGGGCGCGCAGGAAGGGATAGGCGTCGAGCACCCTGCGCCACAGTTCGGGGTCGATGCGGGCCTGCAGCTCGGCCACTTCCGATGGCCGGGCGCCCAGGCCCTTGAGCCAGCGCAACATGGATTCCGGTTCCTTGCTTATTGCCTCGGGCCCCGCCGCGCCGCCCGGGACGGGCCGGCTACGCGGGGTTCCTTTTGGAGTGCACAGGCCCTAGTGTAGAGTGTCGGAATTCCCAACCAAACCCTAGCTGCGCCCGTAATGCCCGCCCCGTCCGCTCCCGATGCGTCCCAGCCCTTCGATGCTTCCTGGAGGCAGGAAGCCACCGCGGGCCTGGAACCCGGCGACCTGACCCTCATCGACCGCGCCGTGGCCTGGGCCGAACCCCGGTACGAGGGCCAGAAAGCCCAGACCGGCGAGCCCATGGCCGCGCACGGCGCGGGGGTGGTGCGCATCCTGGCGGGCATGCATACCGACGCCGCCACGCGCGGCGCCGCCTTGCTGGCGGCCATCCCCACCGACCTGTCCGCGCCCGCGCCCGCCTTGCGCGACGATCCCGTCGCGGCCGAATTCGGGGCCGAGGTGGCGCGGCTGGTGCAGGGCGCGCGGGCGCTGCTCAGGCTGGGAGTGGTGGCGCGCCAGGCCAGCGACGCCGCGGCCGGCAGCGGCACGCAGAAAGAGATGCAGCGCAAAATGCTGCTGGCCATGGCGGCCGACCTGCGCATCGTGCTCATGCGGCTGGCCTCCAGGTTGCAGACGCTGCGCTGGCATGCCGAGAGCAAGACGCCCTGTTCGGCCGCCTTCGCGCGCGAGACGCTGGACCTCTACGCGCCGCTGGCCAACCGGCTCGGCATCTGGCAGATCAAATGGGAAATGGAAGACCTGGCCTTCCGTTTCCTGGAACCCGACAGGTACAAGCAGATCGCGCGGCTGCTCGAAGAAAAGCGCGTCGAGCGCGAGGCCTTCATCGCCGACGCGGTCGGGCGCCTGAAGCGCGCGCTCGAGCGCGCTGGCATCCCGGCCGAAGTGAGCGGCCGGCCCAAGCACATCTACAGCATCTGGAACAAGATGCGCATCAAGCGCCTGGACTTTTCCCAGCTCTACGACCTGCGCGCGCTGCGCGTCATCGTGGAGGACGTGCGCGCCTGCTACACCGCCCTGGGCCTGGTGCACGAGATGTGGACGCCCATGCCCGAGGAGTTCGACGACTATATCTCACGGCCCAAGCCCAACGGCTACCGCTCGCTGCACACCGTGGTGGCCGACGCCGACGGGCGGCCGTTCGAGGTCCAGATCCGCACGCGCGAGATGCATCAGTTCGCCGAATACGGCATGGCCGCGCACTGGCGCTACAAGGAGGCGGGCGCCAAGGGCGGGCAGGTGGCGGCTTCGAGCGAATACGATCGCCAGCTTGCCTGGATGCGGCAGCTTCTGGCCTGGAACAGCGAGGTCGAGGCGGGCGGCGCGCCCAAGGCGCCGGACGAGGCGCGGCCGGCTCCCCGCGGCGGCGGCCGGGGACGCCATGCCGCCGCCGCGCCCGCGCAGGGCGAAGACCGCATCTACGTGCTCACGCCGCAGGCGCGCGTGATCGAGCTGCCGGCCGGCGCCACGCCGGTCGATTTCGCCTATCACCTGCACACCGACCTCGGCCACCGCTGCCGGGGCGCGCGGGTGGACGGGCAGATGGTGCCGCTGCAGACGCGGCTGTCCACCGGCCAGACCGTGGAGATCATCGCCGCCAAGGCCGGCGGCCCTTCGCGCGACTGGCTCAACCCGCAGCTGGGCTTCCTGGCCAGTCCGCGGGCGCGGGCCAAGGTGCGCATGTGGTTCAACGCCATCGAGTTGCAGCAGCGCATCACCCAGGGCCAGGCGCTGGTCGAGAAAGAGCTGCAGCGCCTGGGCAAGACGGCCGTCAACCTGGAGCAGCTGGCGCAGAACCTGGGCTTTGCCCGCGCCGACGATCTCTACGTGGCGGCCGCCAAAGACGAATTCAGCCTGCGCCAGATTGACGCGCTGTTCCAGCAGCCCGCGCCGGCCGCCGAGCCCCAGCCGGCGGCCTTGCGCGGCGCCAGCGCCGACAGCGCCGAAAAGAGCGGCAAGAGCGGCGTGCTGGTGGTGGGCGTGGGGTCGCTGCTCACGCAGCTGGCGCGCTGCTGCCGGCCGGCCCCGCCGGACGCCATCTCGGGCTTCGTCACGCGCGGGCGCGGCGTGTCCATCCACCGCAGCGACTGCCACAGCTACCAGGCCCTGGCCGCGCGCGAGCCCGAGCGGGTCATCGAGGTGGCCTGGGGCAAGACGTCGGACACTTTTTATCCCGTGGACATCAGCGTGCGCGCGCACGACCGCCCGGGGCTGCTGCGCGACCTCTCCGAAGTCTTCGCGCGCCTGCGACTCAATGTGGTGGGGGTGAACACCCAGAGCCGGCAGTCGCTGGCCCACATGGTGTTCACGGTGGAGGTGCGCGGCGGCGAAGGCCTGTCCCGCGCGCTGGACGCCCTGGCCGAGGTGCCGGGCGTATCGTCGGCGGTGCGCCGCTAGGGCGCACGCCCGCGGCTCAGTGGTCCAGCGCGTCGCCGGCGCGTTCGCGCATGAAGAACGAGGCCGCCAGGCCCAGGGCCACGCCGAACATCACGTAGTAGGCGGGCGCCATGGGCGAGCCCGTGGTCTTGATGAGCCAGGTCACGATGAACTGCGCGAATCCGCCGAAGATCATCACGGCCACGTTATAGGCCAGCGACAGGCCCACCGAACGCACCCGGGCCGGGAACAGCTCGGCCATGACCGTGCTGAACACGCCGAAGAAGGCCGAGACGAACAGGCACACCACCACTTGCACGGTGAGCAGGCGGCCGATGGAGGGCGCGCCGGAAAGCCAGGCGTAGAGCGGGTAGAGCACCAGCAGGTAACCGATGAGCGAGCCGATGACCAGCGGACGGCGGCCGACGCGGTCGGACCATGCGCCCATGAACGGGGTCAGCACCACCATGAGGGCGGCGCCCGCCATCTGCACCATGAAGGTCTTGTCCAGCGGCAGCTTCAGGGTCTGGGTGGAGTAGGTGACCAGGTAGGTGAAGGTGATGTAGATGGACACCGTGGCCGTCACCACCAGGCCCACGCCGATCAGGGTTTCGCGCGTGTGGCTGGCGAGCATCTGGCCCAGGCTCAGGCGCTGCGCCATGCCGCGCGCGGCCGCCTGGCGCTCTTCTTCCTGGATTTGCCGGAAGGCCGCCGTTTCGTCGATGTTGCGGCGGATGTAGAGCGCGATGGGTACGATCACCAGGCCCAGCGCGAACGGAATGCGCCAGGCCCAGTCGGCGATCTGCTGCGGCGTGAAGAATTCGGTGATGAGCGTGCCGCACGCCGCGCCGATCAGCAGCGCCAGCATCTGCCCCGCCATTTGCCAGGAGCCGTAGAAGCCGCGTTTGCCCGCGGGCGCCATTTCGATGAGCAGGGCGGTCGAGGTGCCGAATTCGCCGCCCGCCGAGAAGCCTTGCAGCAGCCGGGCGATGAGGATGACGATGGGCGCCAGGATGCCCGCCGCATGGTAGGTGGGCGCCACCGTGATCAGGGCGATGGACACCGCCATCAGCGAGGTGACCAGCACCATGGCGGCCTTGCGTCCCTTTTTGTCGCCGTAAAGTCCCAGGATGATGCCGCCCACCGGGCGCATGAAGAAGCCCACGCCGAAGATGGCCGTGGTCATCAGGATGGCGTTGAGATCGCTGCCCGGAATGTTGGGGTCGGTCGGAAAGAACAGTTTCGAGATGATCGGCGTCATGAACGCGAACACCAGGAAGTCATACCATTCGAGCGCGTTGCCGATCACGGCGGCCGCAATGTTGCGGGTGGGTACTGCAGAGTGCTGCACGGTTTCTCCTTGGGGGCGGGATGAGTCCCAGGCCGCAATTGTAGGAGCAAGCCGGAGAGCGGGCCGCGCGGGCGGAGCCGGCCACGCAGCCCCTCGCGGGGATTACACTCTGGTTTTTACCCGTGAGAGCAGTGACATGAACGCGCGCACCTGGCTGGAAACGCTGGTTGGCTTCGACACCACCAGCCGGAATTCCAATCTGGCCCTGATCGAAACCGTACGAGACTGGCTGAAGGGCCAGGGCGTGGAGGCGTGGCTGGCGCACAATCCCGAAGGCAACAAGGCCAACCTGTTCGCCACCCTGCCGGCCCGGGACGGCGGCGTGCAGGGCGGCATCGTGCTGTCCGGCCACACCGACGTGGTGCCCGTGGACGGCCAGGACTGGAACACCGATCCCTTCAAGCTGGCCGAGCAGGACGGCCTGCTCTACGGCCGGGGCAGTTGCGACATGAAGGGCTTCATTGCCGGCGCGCTGGCCCTGGTGCCCGAGTTCCTGGCCATGCCGCGCAAGAAGCCCATACACCTGGCGTTTTCGTACGACGAGGAAGTCGGCTGCGCCGGCGCGCCCTACATGCTGGCCGACCTGCAGGAGCGGGGCATCCGTCCCGAGGGCTGTGTGGTGGGCGAGCCCACCGGGATGCAGGTGGTGGTGGCCCACAAGGGCATCAACCTCTTCCGCTGCAAGGTCCATGGCAAAGCGGCGCACTCCTCGCTGACGCCGCGCGGCTGCAACGCCATCGAATACGCCGCGCGCCTGATCTGCCGCATCCGCGATCTGGCCGACGGGTTCAAGGCCAAGGGCCCCTACGACCAGTTCTACGACGTGCCGTTCACCACCATGACCACCAACCAGATCCGGGGCGGCATCGCGGTGAACACCATTCCCGAGTTCTGCGAGTTTTCCTACGAATTCCGCAACCTGCCCGGCATGCGACCCGACGACATCCAGGCCGAGGTGGAGCGCTACGTGCGCGAGGAACTGCTGCCGCGCATGCGGGCCGAGTACGAAGACGCCCGCATCGAGATCGAAACCGGCGCGGCCGCGCCCGCGCTGGAGGCGTCGGAGCAGGAAGCCATCACCAGGCTGGTGCGCGCGCTGACCGAAGACCGCGCCACGCGCAAGGTGGCCTACGGCACCGAGGCGGGGCTGTTTCAGGGCATCGGCATCCCGACCGTGGTCTGCGGCCCGGGCCACATCGAGCAGGCCCACAAGCCCAACGAGTACGTGGCGCTGGACCAGCTCGCCGCCTGCGAGAATTTCCTGCGCCGCCTGGGCCAGTCGCTCTGAGTCGCCGGCGGGCGCGCCGGGCGGCTGCGAGCCCGCTGGCGCGCCCGTCAGGTAAAATGGCAGGTTGCTATCCGGATCCGCCGGCGGCGCGCGTGCGCCGCGGCCGCGGCCGGGGGAGATGCTCGGTGAAACCTTACGATTTTCCAGATGCCCAGGGTCATTTCGGCCCCTACGGAGGCGTTTTCGTGGCGGAAACGCTCATGCACGCGCTCGACGAGCTGCGTGCGGCCTATGACCGCTATCGCGTCGACCCGGCCTTCCTGGAAGAGTTCAACTACGAGCTCAAGCATTTCGTGGGCCGCCCCAGCCCCGTCTACCATGCCCGCCGCTGGTCGGAAAAGCTGGGCGGCGCGCAGATCTGGTTCAAGCGCGAAGACCTCAACCACACCGGCGCGCACAAGGTCAACAACTGCATCGGCCAGGCGCTGCTCGCCAAGCGCATGGGCAAGCCCCGCGTCATCGCCGAAACCGGCGCCGGCCAGCACGGCGTGGCCACGGCCACGGTTGCCGCCCGCTACGGCATGGAATGCGTGGTCTACATGGGCAGCGAAGACGTCAGGCGGCAGGCTTCCAACGTCTACCGCATGAAGCTGCTGGGCGCCACGGTGGTGCCCGTCGACTCCGGATCGCGCACGCTCAAGGACGCGCTCAACGAGGCCATGCGCGACTGGGTCACCAACATCGAGAACACCTTCTACATCATCGGCACCGTCGCCGGCCCGGACCCCTATCCGCGCATGGTGCGCGATTTCCAGACCGTGATCGGCAACGAATGCCTGGCGCAGATGCCCGAGGCCATCGGCCGCCAGCCCGACTACGTGGTGGCGGCGGTGGGCGGCGGCTCCAATGCCATGGGCATCTTCCACCCCTATATTCCCTACGAAAACGTGCGGCTCATCGGCGTCGAAGCGGCGGGCGAGGGCATGGAAACCGGCCGCCACGCCGCCTCGCTCGCGGCGGGCCAGGTGGGCGTGCTGCACGGCAACCGCACCTACGTCATGCAGGACGCGGACGGCCAGGTGCAGGAAACGCATTCGGTCTCCGCCGGGCTGGACTATCCCGGCGTGGGCCCCGAGCATGCCTGGCTGAAGGATTCGGGCCGCGCCGAATACGTGGGCATCACCGACGACGAGGCGCTGCAGGCTTTCCACGACTGCTGCCGCACCGAGGGCATCATGCCCGCGCTGGAGTCCTCGCACGCCATCGCGCAGGCGGTCAAGATGGCGCCCACCCTGCCGCGCGAATCCGTCATCCTGGTCAACCTGTCGGGCCGCGGCGACAAGGACATGCACACCGTCGCCGAGCGCGCGGGCATCCCGCTCTGAACACCATGACAACTTCCATCGACCGCATCGCCGCCGCCTTCGCGCGCACCGCCGGATCCGGCCGCGCCGCGGCGCTGATCCCCTACATCGCCGCTGGCGATCCTTCTCCCGCCGCCACCGTGCCGCTCATGCATGCGCTGGTCGAGGCCGGCGCGGACGTGCTGGAGCTCGGCGTGCCGTTCTCCGATCCCATGGCCGACGGCCCCGTCATCCAGCGCGCCGCCGACCGGGCCATCGCGCAGGGCGTGGGCCTGGCCCGCGTGCTCGAACTGGTGGCCGAGTTCCGCCGGCGCGACGCCGATACGCCCGTGGTCCTGATGGGCTACGCCAATCCCATCGAGCGCATGGGACAGGCCGAATTCGTCCGCCGCGCCCGCGAGGCGGGCGTGGACGGCGTGCTGGTGGTGGACTATCCCCCCGAAGAGGTGGTCGAATTCGCGGCCCTGCTCGACGAGGCGGGCATCGCGCCGATCTTCCTGCTGGCTCCCACCACTACCGAAGCGCGCATCGAGGCGGTCGGCAAGGTGGCGCGCGGCTACGTGTATTACGTGTCGCTCAAGGGCGTCACGGGGGCGGGTTCGCTCGACACCGACGATGTGGCCCGCCGCGTGGCGCTCATCCGCAAGCACGTCCGCATTCCGGTGGGCGTGGGCTTCGGCATCCGCGATGCCGAGAGCGCGGCCCGCGTGGCGCGCGAGGCGGACGCCGTGGTCATCGGCAGCAAGCTCATCGAGACCATGGAGCAGGCGGTGGCCCAGGCCCCCGAGGGCCGGCGGACCGAAGCGGCGGTGGCCGCCGCCGGCGGCTGGCTGCGCACCGTCCGGCAAGCGCTGGATCAAGTCAAACGAGAAAACGCGCCGGCCTGAGCGGCCAGGGCGCGAGACGCTAACGGGATGAAAAATCAATGAGCTGGATCGACAAACTCCTGCCTCCTCGCATCAACAAGAACAACGACAACACCGCGCGGCGCGTGCCCGAAGGCCTGTGGGTCAAGTGCCCCTCGTGCGAATCGGTGCTGTACAGCGAAGACCTGGCGGCCAACCTGCACGTCTGCCCCAAGTGCGACCATCACATGCGCATCGGCGCGCGGGCGCGCATCGACTCGCTGCTCGACATGGAAGGCCGCGTCGAAATCGGCCAGACCACGCGCTCGGTCGATTCCCTGAAGTTCAAGGACACCCGCAAGTATCCCGAGCGCCTGCAGGAAGCCGTGAAGCAGACCGGCGAAACCGACGCGCTGGTGGTCGTGAGCGGTTCCATCCGCGGCGTTCCGGCCACGCTGGCCTGCTTCGAATTCGAGTTCATGGGCGGCTCCATGGGCTCGGTCGTGGGCGAGCGCTTCGCGCGCGGCGTGCAAGCCGCTCTCGACAACAAGACCCCGTTCATCTGCGTGGCCGCCTCGGGCGGCGCGCGCATGCAGGAAAGCCTGCTGTCGCTGATGCAGATGGCCAAGACCAACGCCATGCTCACGCGGCTGGCCGCGGCCCGGCTACCTTTCATCAGCGTGCTCACCGACCCCACCATGGGCGGCGTGTCGGCCAGTTTCGCCTTCATGGGCGACGTGGTCATCGCCGAGCCCAAGGCGCTCATCGGCTTCGCCGGTCCGCGCGTGATCGAGCAGACGGTGCGCGAGAAGCTGCCCGAAGGCTTCCAGCGCGCGGAGTTCCTGCTGCAGAAGGGCGCCATCGACATGGTGGTGGACCGCCGCCAGCTGCGCGAGGAAATCGCGCGCCTGCTGGCCCTGCTCACCAGCCAGCCCGCGGACGTCGTCACGGCTTGAACGGCCGGGCCCGCCGGCGCCCCGGCAGGCTGGCGCCGCGCGGCAAGAGGCGCCGGCTTGTCACGGCAAATTGCGGTTCGGCGGCGGAACAGTGTTTTCCATGCAGGATGTTGCAAGGCCGCGACATCGAGCGACCGGGCCGGCGCGCTTTTTGCTATGTTGCCGGGTACAGAAACTCTTTATGTTTACCGGAGTCCCAATGCAGTCGACCAAGAAGAAAATGCTCACCCGCCTCGCCGGCCTGGCACTTGCCGGCTACGCCACGCTTGCTGGCGCACAGACCAGCGGCTCGCAGGGCGGCATCAGCGCGCACTATGGCATTGGCGACCATTACCAGCGCTTCACGCTGAACTACGAAACCCCCACGCTCTGGACGTACCAGTTCGGCGGCAACTGGGGCCGCCTGGAGCTGTCCCCCGAACTCGGCGCCTCGTACTGGTGGGCCGACGGTTCGCGCTCGCCGGGCCATGTCTGGCAGTTCAGCGCCATCCCGATGTTCCGCTGGTGGACCGGCGAACGCTTCTACATCGAGGCCGGCATCGGCGCTACCCTGTTCTCCAAGACGCGCTTCGCCGACGAGAACATCAGCACCGCCTTCCAGTTCGGCGATCACGTGGGCCTGGGCTTTCTGCTGACGCCCAACAACCGCATCGGCTTGCGCTACTCGCACTTCTCCAACGCCAGCATCAAGCGCCCCAACCCCGGCCTGGACACGGTGCAGTTCACGTACACCTACCAGTTCTGATCCCCACCGAGTCCAGCGAAGAAAACCCTCCGTCCGGAGGGTTTTTTGTTTGGGCCGCCAGGCAGGGAATGCTTCCGGACCCCAGGGCAGGAAAAGGGCGGTCCATGTTCTTCGTGCGCCTGATGCCCGGTCCGCGGCGTTTCATTGGGGCCGGCAAGCCTGCGGGCGGTCGGGGCGCGGGGCGTTTCCTGTCCGCGCCGGGCCTGCGGCGCGCGCAAAAAAAACCCCGCGACGATTTGTCGCGGGGCGGGCGCGGGCCGGGGCGCCGCGAGGGCGCCGTCCGGCGTCAATGGCGCGTTTCGACCTGCACCAGCGGTTCGCTCGAAACCGGCGGCACGGGCTTGCGCTCGCGGCCCAGGCGCACGGGCGTGTGCGAGGCGGCGATGCGCAACTGGGTCTGGGCGTGGCGCTCGGGATCGGTTTCGATCCATTGCAGCCCCGCCGCATTCACCACCTCGTGCAGCGCCTGGCTCTTGGCCGAAGGCGTGGCGGGCGGAACCACGATGGGCTCGGCGGCCGGCGGCGCGGCGGTTTCGGCCTCGGCCAGCGGCTCGGCCGGCGTCTGCGGGACGGCAGCCGCGGACGCGGGCTCGGCGGCGGCCGGCGCGGGTTCCTGGGCCGTTTCGGCCACGGGCGCTTCGGACTGTTGAGCCGGGACGGGTTCGGCGGACGCCTGGACGGGCTCGGCCTCGGGCTGGATC
>NZ_CALSFU010000035.1 GCF_943737005.1 Achromobacter sp. Marseille-Q4962
GCGACAGCGAGCGCGCCCCGCCCGCGCGCCGCGCTCGCTGTCGCGCATCCTGTCCCTGAACGATTTCGAGGCGGCCGCGCGCCGCCGCCTGCCGCGCCCCATCTTCGGCTACATCGCGGGCGCGGCCGAGGACAACCAGTCGCACGACGCCAACCGGCGCGCCTTCGCCCGTCACGGTTTCGTGCCGCGCGTGCTGGTGGACGTGTCGGCGCGCAGCCAGCAGACCACGCTGTTCGGCCGCCGCTACGACTCGCCCTTCGGCATCGCGCCCATGGGATTGAGCGCGCTGTCGGCCTACCGCGGCGACATCGCGCAGGCCCGCGCCGCCCAGGCGCTCAACATTCCCGCCATTCTCAGCGGCACATCGCTCATTCCGCTCGAAGAGGTGATCGCGCAGGCGCCCGATACCTGGTTCCAGGCCTATCTGCCCGGCGATGCGGCCAGGATCGACGCGCTGGTCGAACGCGCGCGGCGCGCCGGCTACCGGACCCTGGTGCTCACCGTGGACATTCCGGTGTCGGCCAACCGCGAGAACAACATACGCACCGGATTCTCCACGCCGCTCAAGCCCAGCCTGCGCCTGGCCTGGGACGGCATCACGCGCCCGCGCTGGCTGGCCGGCACCTTCCTGCGCACGCTGCTGGCCCACGGCATGCCGCATTTCGAGAACTCCTTCGCCACGCGCGGCGCACCCATTCTGTCCGCTTCGGTGCTGCGCGACTTCACCGCGCGCGACCACCTGAACTGGACCCATGTGCGCCGCATCCGCGACCAGTGGCAAGGCACGCTCGTCATCAAGGGCATCCTGCATCCGGCCGACGCCGCGCTGGCGCGCGAACACGGCGTGGACGGCGTCATCGTGTCGAACCACGGCGGCCGCCAGCTCGACGGCGCCATCGCCCCGCTGGACGCGCTGCCCGCCGTCGTGCAGGCCGCCGGCGACATGCCCGTCATGATGGACAGCGGCGTGCGGCGCGGCGGCGACGTGCTCAAGGCGCTGGCGCTGGGCGCGCGCTTCGTCTTCGTGGGCCGCCCCTTCAACTACGCCTGCGCCGTGGCGGGCCAGGCCGGCGTGGAGCACGCGATCCGGCTGCTGGCGGCGGAAGTCGACCGCAACATGGCCATGCTGGGCGCAAACCGCATCGACGAAATCGGCCCCGGCCTGCTGGCGCGCGCCGCGTGCCCGGAGCCGGTTGACGCATACAGGCCCTAGAATGGGGGCTTCCCACAGCCCCTCTCCCTTGCCGTGTCGCTGCGCCAGTCCGCTTTTTTCCTGCGTTTCCTCACCCTGGGCGCGCTGGCCCACGTTTATGTGGGTGCGCGCCTCATTCCCGACGCCCTGACCGCCGGCCCCGCCCGCGCCGGGGCCATCGTGGCCCTGGCCCTGTCGTGCGTGTTCATCGCGCTGGGCATGCTGGCCCGCGCTTCGGTGCGCCCGCCCTGGGGCGACCGCATCGCCTGGGTGGGCCTCACGACCATGGGCCTGTTCTCGTCGCTCTTCGTCTTCACCGTGCTGCGCGACGCGGTCCTGCTGCCCGCCTGGCTCGCCAGCCTGGCCGCGGGCGCGTCGCCGCCCTGGCCGCAGATCCTGCGCCTGAGCGCGTGGACGGTGGCCGGGGCGGCCGCCGCCGCCACGCTCATCGGCTTCCACAACGCGCGGCGGCGCGCGGCGGTCGTTACCGTGGAGGTTCCCATCGACGGGCTGGACCCGGCGCTGGAAGGCTTCACCATCCTGCAGCTCAGCGACATCCACGTCGGCCCCACCATCAAGCGCCGCTACGTGCAGGCCATCGTCGACGCGGCCAACGCTCAGGCCCCCGACCTCGTCGCCATCACGGGCGACGTAGTGGACGGGTCGGTCGCCCACCTGGCCGACCAGGCCGCGCCGCTCGCGCAACTGCGCGCGCCCTACGGCGTGTACCTGGTTACCGGCAACCACGAATATTATTCGGGCGCCACAGCCTGGGTGGCGCAGTTCCGCCGCATGGGCCTGCGCGTGCTCATGAACGAACACGCGCTCATCCACCCTGACGGCGCGCCCGTGGTCGTGGCCGGCGTGACGGACTACAGCGCCGGCGCCCACGAGCCCGCGCACCGCAGCAGCCCTGCCGCCGCCCTGGCCGGGGCCCCGGCCGACGCACGGCTGCGCCTGCTGCTGGCGCACCAGCCGCGCAGCGCCATCGCCGCCGAACCCTGCGGCTACGATCTCCAGCTCTCCGGCCACACGCACGGCGGCCAGTTCTTCCCCTGGGGCTATTTCGTGCGCTTCCAGCAGCCCTACACCGCCGGCCTGCACCGCTGCGGTCGGATGTGGCTCTACATCAGCCGCGGCACGGGCTACTGGGGCCCGCCCAAGCGCTTCGGCGCGCCGTCGGAGATCACGCGGCTGGTGCTGCGGGGCGGCCGCCGCGCGTAGCGTGCGGCTCCGCATCCGGGATCGCGGCGCGCTACCCCTCTTGCGGCAGCGGCCCGCGCTCCAGGTAGCTCGTCAGCGCGATGTCGCTGGTGGTGTTGGTGATGCCTTCGATCTGGTGGATGCGCGCCAGCAATTGCTCCAGCGCCTGGGTGTCGCGCACCCGCACCTTGAGCAGCATGGCGCTCTTGCCGGTAATGGTGTGGATCTCCTCGACCTCGCTGAGCTCTGCCAGGCCCAGCACCTGCCGGGTGATGGTCCAGTTGTTCGTGTCCACGTGCACGAAGGCCAGCAGCGGGCGGCCGATGCGCGCCCCGTCCAGGCGCGCCGCGATGCTCTTGATGAGCCCGTCGCGCTTGAGACGCTTGACGCGCTCGTGCACGGCGGGCGCCGAGAGATTGAGCTGCCTGCCCAGTTCGGCGTAGCTGGGCGTGGCGTCGGCCGCCAGCAGCGTTAACAGTTTTCGGTCGCGGTCGTCCAGGTCTGCCATCGGAATGAAGTTCTGCCTAACGGCATTCGAACTTTGATGAGATAAGGAAAAATCAGCGTAAACCCTTATTTTATTCCAATAGAATTGCGGCATGTCTGATCGTTGTACCCGCAGATCCTCCTCCCCCGTGACCGCGCTGATGTTTGCCGTCAGCGTCGTCGGCTCCAACGGCCTGGCCCTAAGCCCCATACTTTCCGACGTGGCGCGCTCGTTGTCCGCCTCGCCGCTCACCGTCAGCACTGCCATTTCCGCCTACGGCGCGGCGACCGCGGCCAGCGCGCTGTTCCTGGCCGCGCGCATCGACCGGCACGGCGTGCGCCGCTCGCTGCTGGCCGCCATGGTGGCGCTCATCGCCGCCCTGGCGCTGTCGGCGCTGTCGCCCCACTGGGCGGTGTTGAGCGCCGCGCAGGCCCTGGCCGGCGCGGCGGCGGGCGTGATCCTGCCGGCGGCCTACGGTTCGGCCACGCTGGTGGCGGCGCCCGGACGCGAGGCGCGCACGCTGGGCCGGGTGATCTCGGGCTGGTCGGTGTCGCTGGTGGCCGGCGTGCCGCTGTCGGCCATGGTGTCCGACGCCATCGGCTGGCGCGCCACTTACGGCGTGCTGGCGCTGTGCGCCGCCATTGCGCTGGCGGGCCTGCGCCGCCTGCCCGAACGCCGCGATGCGGCCGCCGCGCCGGCGCGGCTGTCGCGGCTGCTGGCGCCGCTGGCGCAGCGCGAGGTGGCGGCGCTGCTGCTGGGCTGCCTGGCCTTCTCGTCCGCGTTCTACGGCGTCTATGCCTTCATTGCCGACCACGTGCGCCAGACGCTGGCGCTGTCGGCCGGCCGGGCCGGACTCATCGCCTGCGCCTATGGCGGCGGCTTCCTGCTGGCGGACCTGCTGGGCGCGCCGCTGATCGAACGGCTGGGCGCGCGCCGCGCGCTGCCGCTGGCGCTGGCGGTCATCGCCGCGGTGTACGTGGGCCTGCCGGCCGCCACGCGCAGCCTGCACGCCGTGCTGGCCGTGGCCGTGGCGTGGGGCGCGGCCTCGCAATGCAGCCTGAACCTGCTGGTGCTGCTGCTCTCGCGGGCGCGGCCCCAGGCGCGCGGCGCGGTGCTGGGCCTGAACACCTGCACTACCTATCTGGGAGCGAGCCTGGGCACGGCCATCGCGGGCGCGGTCTACGCGCACGCCGGCTTCTCCGCGCTGGGGCTGTCGGCCGCCGGCGCGGCCGCCGCCGCCGCGCTGGGCCTGCACTGGCAGCTCAATGCGCGCGGCCGCCGCGCCCGCGGCGATGCGGCCGCGCGCGCCTGAGGCCGCGCCCCGGCCTACCAGGGAAAATCGATGAGGTCGCCATACAGCCGGCGCAGGGTCGCCTTCACTTGGGGCGACTGCTGGTAGATGGAGATGAACTTCAGCAGGCGCGGATCGTGCGCGCGCTCGGGCGTGGCCACCCAGCGGATGGCATAGCGGCGCACGTTGTCGGGGTCGGTGTTGTCGAAGGCCAGCCCGTCTTTTTCGTCGAGCCCCGCCTGCTTGGCGAAGGTGGTGTAGGTGACCGAGGCGGTCACGTCGTCGAAAGCGCGCGCCGACTGCGAGCCTTCGATCTGCACGAACCTGATGCCCTTGGGATTGGACGTCACGTCCTGCAGCGTGGCCTGGTGGCCCGCGCCCGGCTTGAGTTCGATCAGGCCCATGGCGCGCAGCAGCAGCAGCGCGCGGCCCGTGTTGACGGGGTCGTTGGGCACGGCGATGGTCGCGCCCTGCGGAATCGGGTCGCCCTTCTTGAGCTTCTTGGAGAACAGGCCGATCGTGGTGGAATAGCCGTAGGCGACGGGCTGCAGTTTCGTGCCGCGCCGCTGGTTGAAAAGCTGCAGAAACGGCTCGTGCTGGAAGAAATTGGCGTCCACCGACCCGTCGGCCACTGCGATATTGGGCAGCACCCAGTCGCTGAATTCCACGAGCTTCACGTCCAGCCCCTGCTGGCGCGCCTCGGCGATGGCCTGCTCGGTGGCCTCGTTGGCCACGCTGGGAATGACGCCGATGCGCAAAGGCTGGTCCTGCGCCTGCGCGCCCGCGCCGGCAAGAGACAGGCCGAGCAGCGCGGCCGCCAGCGCGCGCCTGAAAATCGGGATGAAAAAAGACACAGCCATGGAGCGTCGCACCGGGAAATGAAGAATTTTCTATTTTGCCGCAGTCCGCGCCGCCTCTGCCCAAAGTCCCTGCGCGCCGTCCGGCCTTGCGCGGGCCCGCCGCGGCGCGGGGTGTTCAGCGCCCGGCGCAGGCCCTAAGATAAGCCATCGGCCAGGCAGGCCCAGGAGACGACCATGAGCGCGAACCCTGCCCCTCCAGCCGGCGCACAGCGCCGCGACTGGCTGGAAGCCCAGCTCGGCGCCCACAACTATGATCCGCTGGACGTGGTCATCTCGCGCGGCAGCGGCGTCTGGCTCTACGACGTGGACGGCCGCAAGTACCTCGACTGCCTGTCCGCGTACTCCGCCGTCAACCAGGGGCATTGCCACCCGCGCATCCTCGCCGCCATGGAAGAACAGGCGCGCAGGCTCACCCTGACCTCGCGCGCCTTCCGCCACGACCAGATGGCGCCCTTCTACGAAGACCTGGCCCGGCTCACCGGGGCGCACAAGATCCTGCCCATGAACAGCGGCGCCGAGGCAGTGGAAACCGCCATCAAGGCGGTGCGCAAATGGGGCTACGAAGTGCGCGGCGTGCCGCCCGGCGAGGCCGAGATCATCGTCTGCGCCAACAACTTCCACGGCCGCACGCTGGGCATCGTGGGCTTTTCGACCGACCCCGACGCCTATGGCGGCTACGGGCCGTTCGCGCCCGGCTTCCGGGTGGTGCCCTTCGGCGACTATGGGGCCTTCGAAGCCGCCATCACGCCGCGCACCGTCGCTTTCCTGGCCGAACCCATCCAGGGGGAGGCCGGCGTCATCCTGCCGCCGCCCGGCTATTTTTCCCGGGTGCGCCGGCGCTGCACCGAGCAGGGCATCACGCTGATCCTGGACGAGATCCAGACCGGCCTGGGCCGCACCGGCAAGCTGCTGGCCGAGGCCCACGAGGGCATCGAGGCCGACGTCACGCTGATTGGCAAGGCGCTGTCCGGCGGTTTCTATCCGGTGTCGGCGGTGCTGTCCAACGCCGAAGTGCTGGGCGTGTTCCAGCCCGGGCAGCACGGCAGCACCTTCGGCGGCAACCCGCTGGCCTGCGCGGTGGCGCGCGCGGCGCTCGCCGTGCTGGTCGAGGAAGGCATGATCGAAAACGCCGCGCGCCAGGGCGAATACTTCCTGGAGCGCCTGCGCGCCCTGCCCGGCCCGGTGCGCGAGGCGCGCGGGCGCGGCCTCATGCTGGCCCTCGAACTGGAGCCGGACGCCGGCGGCGCGCGCCGGTGGTGCGAGCGGCTGCTGGCGCGCGGCATGCTGGTCAAGGACACGCATGGCCACACCTTGCGGCTGGCGCCTCCGCTGGTCATCACGCGGGATCAGATCGACTGGGCCTGCGATCAGCTCGAAGCCGTGCTGTCGGCCTGAACCCCGTTCCAGGAGTCTGCTCGTGTCCCATCCTCCCCTGCCCGCCTGCGTTTCCCTGATCGGCGCGCCCACCGATGTCGGGGCCGGCGCGCGCGGCGCCTCCATGGGCCCCGAAGCGTTGCGGGTGGCCGGCCTGGACGCGGTCATCCAGGCGCAAGGCCATACCGTGGCCGACCGCGGCAACCTGTACGGGCCGCCCAATCCGTGGCAGGCGCCGCGCGGCGGCTACCGGCACCTCGACGAAGTGGCCGCCTGGACCCGCACGGTGCACGACGCCGTCTACGCCGAGCTGGGCCAGCGGCGCCTGCCTGTGCTGCTGGGCGGCGACCACTGCCTGGCCATCGGCTCCATCAGCGCCGTGGCGCGCCACTGCCGCGAAACCGGCAAGAAATTGCGCGTGCTGTGGCTGGACGCGCATGCCGACTTCAACACCCGCGAGCTGACTCCCACCGGCAACATCCACGGCATGCCGGTGGCCTGCCTGTGCGGCCACGGGCCGGCGCAGATCACCGGACTGTCGGGACAGACGCCCGACATCCAGCCCGGCTGGGTGCGGCAGATCGGCATACGCAGCGTGGACGCGGGCGAAAAGCGCCTCGTGCACCAGGCGGGGCTGGAAGTGTTCGACATGCGCTATCTCGACGAAATGGGCATGCGCGCCACCATGGAGCGCGCGCTCGAGGGGCTGGACACCGACACGCACCTGCATGTGAGTTTCGACGTGGACTTCCTCGATCCGGACATCGCGCCCGGCGTGGGCACCACCGTGCCGGGCGGCCCGACCTACCGCGAGGCCCAGCTCTGCATGGAAATGATCGCCGACACGGGCCGGATGCGCTCGCTCGACGTGGTGGAGCTCAACCCCGCCTTCGACGTGCGCAACCGCACCGCGGAACTGGCCGTGGACCTGATCGAGAGCCTGTTCGGCAAATCCACGCTGATGCGCGGCTGACGCGCCCGGCTCAGCGCTCGCTCCACTGGCGCGCGGCCCCGGCGGCGTCCAGCAGGCTGCGCACGTGCGCCTCGCGCTCCTCCCAGACGCGGTGCGTGGGCCCCGCGACGCAGAACGCATACCACTCGCCGGCCAGGTCCAACGCCACGGCCAGGCCGGTGAGGTCGGCCACGCTTTCGCCCACGTTGGCCGCCCAGCCGCGCGCTTCGGTGGCCCGCAGCTCCTCCAGCAGGGCTACCCGCCCGTCCAGCGTGCGCGGCGTGTAGCGGGTGTAGGACACCCCGGCCAGCACCGTCTCGCGCTCGGCCGGCGCCATGCGCGCCAGGATGGCCTTGGCCACGGAGCTGGTGTGCAGGGGGCGCCGCGCGCCCGGGCGCGGCGCATAATGCACCGGCTGCGCCGACTCGGCCACGTCGAGAAACACCACCGCGCCGTCCTGGATCTTGCCGAGCATGGCGGTTTCGCCGGTGGCGTCGCGCAGCGCCGCCAGCCGCGGCCGCAGCCGCTCCAGCCACGGATCGCCGTCCTGGATCAGCGCGCACATCGCGGCCAGGCGCGGCGTCGGGTAATAGCCGCCGCGCCGGCGCACCTCGTACAGATAGCCGCGCCCCACCAACGTGCGCACCAGCGCCAGGCAGCTCGACATAGGGGCGCCCAGGCCCTGCGCCAGCTCCGTCAGCGGCATGGGGCGGCGCTCCTGCGCAAAGAGTTCAACCAGGTCCAGCGTGCGGGCGACGAGCTTCACTTCCATGGCGGCCTCAGGTTTTTCACTACGTTGACATTTCACAGATGCGAACCTAAATTCTTGCACAGGAATTTTTCTTCACATATAGGAAAACTCCTGCAGCCGGAGCCGCTTCCGGCGGCCCGCAAGATACCGCAGCATCATCCAGACAAGAACTTGAATACGGCCCGAGGGCCGCGGAGACAAGAAAGATGCGTATCAACCCCCTGCTGGCCGCCCTGGCCGCGACACTGGCCGCCTGTGCGGCCCATGCCCAGGCCGACGTGGTGCGCCTGGGCGTATCGAACGACCGTTCCGGCATCTATTCGGACCTGGGCGGCCTGGGCTCCGAAATGGCCGTGCGCATGGCCGTGGAGGATTTCGGCGGCAAGGTCGCCGGCAAGACGGTGGAAGTCGTCGGCGCGGACAACCAGAACAAGGCCGACGTGGCCTCGGCCCTGGTGCGGCGCTGGTTCGACACGCAGAACCTGGTGGCGGTGGTGGACGGCGGCGCCAGCTCGGCCGGCCTGGCGGCCCAGGGCGTGGCGCGCGAAAAAGGCGGCACCGCCCTCATCAGCGGCGGTTTCGCGGGCGATTTCAGCGGCAAGCAGTGCAGCCCCCTCAGCACCCAGTGGGCGCCCGACACCTATGCGCTGTCCAACGCCGTGGTGCGCAGCGTGGTCGAGAAAGGCGGCAAGAGCTGGTATTTCATCACCACCGATTACGTCTTCGGCAAATCGCTGGAAAGCAACGCCACGCATTTTGTGCAGCAGGCCGGCGGCAAGGTGCTGGGCAGCACGCGGCATCCGCTGGGGGCCCTGGACTTCGCATCCTTCCTGATCCAGGCGCAGTCTTCGCAGGCCCAGGTGGTGGGCCTGGCCAGCGCCGGCGGCGACCTGGTCAACCTCATCAAGCAGGCGCAGGAATTCGGCCTGGGGGGCGGCAAGCAGCGCCTGCTCACCTTTCTCACGTTCATCAACGACGTGCGCGCCATGGGCCTGCCCGTGGCGCAGGGGCTGACCTTTCCCACCGGCTTCTACTGGGACGCCGACGAAGACACGCGCGCCTGGACGCGCCGCTGGCAGCAGAAAATGGGTGTGACCAGGCCGCCCTCGATCGTGCAGGCGCTGAGCTACGTGGCCACCACGCATTACCTGCAGGCCGCGCAGGCCGCCGGCACTTTCGAGGGCGAGGCGGTCAACAAGAAGATGCGCGAGTTGCCTATCACGACCAAACTGATAAAGAATGCCCGCATCCGTCCGGAAGACGGGCGCGTCATCATGGACTTGTACCTGGTGGAAGTGAAAAAGCCGTCCGAGTCCAAGTATGAAGGCGATTACTACCGCATTCTGTCCACCGTGCCCGGCGACCAGGTGTTCGTTTCGCTGGCCGACAGCGAATGCCCGCTGGTGAAGAAATAAGAACCGCAACCAGGAGACAAGTCCATGAAGTGCTATTGCGTCGTCAATTTCCGCGAATCGCTGCGCGAGATGGAGCAGCCCACGCCGCGGCCCACGGGTTCGCAGGTGCTGCTGCGCGTGCGCGCCGCCGGCGTCTGCCATAGCGACATCCACCTCTGGGAAGGCGGCTACGACCTCGGTCAGGGCCGCACCCTGTCGCTCAAGGACAGGGGGGTGTCGCTGCCCCTGACCATGGGCCACGAAACGGTGGGCACCGTGGAAGCGGCCGGCCCCGAGGCCCAGGGCGTGGAAAAAGGCCGCAACTATCTCGTCTATCCGTGGATCGGCTGCGGCCAGTGCGCGACCTGCCTGGCCGGCCAGGAAAACCATTGCGCCCAGCCGGCCTGCCTGGGCGTGCACCGGCCCGGCGGCTACGCCGACCACATCGTGGTGCCGCACCCGCGCTACCTCATCGACATCGGCGAGCTGGACCCCGCGCAGATCGCGCCCTACGCCTGCTCGGGCCTGACCACCTACTCCGCGCTGAAGAAAATCGGCGAAGCCGTCTACCGCGACAATCCCGTGGTGATCTTCGGCGCGGGCGGGTTGGGCCTGATGAGCCTGACCATCATCAAGGCGCTGGGCGGCGCGGGCGCCATCGTGGTGGACATCGACCCCGCCAAGCGCGAAGCGGCGCTGGCCGCCGGCGCCCTGGCCGCCATCGACGGCGCCGCGCCCGACGCCGCGCAACAGATCCTCCAGGCCAATGGCGGCAAGCCCCTGCGGGCGGCGATCGACCTGGTGGGCGCGCCCTCCACCGCCACCATGGCCTTTGACTTCCTGGCCAAGGGCGGCAAGCTCGTCATCGTGGGCCTGTTCGGCGGCGCGGTCACCTGGCCGGTCGCGCTCATTCCCATGAAAGCCCTGTCCATCATCGGCAGCTATGTGGGCAACCTGGCCGAACTGCGCGAGCTGATGGAACTCGTGCGCGCCGGCAAGGTGCCGCCCATGCAGGTGCACCGCTACGCGCTGGAACAGGCCGACAGCGTGCTGGGCTCGCTGCGCGCCGGCAAGGTGCTGGGCCGGGCCGTGCTGACCCAGGCCTGATCCGCGCGGCGCTCCCGGTTCAGGCCGGCTTGAGCCGGGGGTCGTAGACGAACTTCTCGCGCCGGGCGACCTGGATGCGCCCGGCGTCGGGATGCGCGGGATTGATGAGCACGTTGCAGTCGGGCACCCCGCTGCACGGCACGATGGCGCTGGGCAGCTGCAGCAGCGCCGACACGCCCGAGGCCACCCAGTTGTCGCCCACGGCCTGCGAGGCTTCGGCAAAGGGCACCGCGTCCCAGAAGGGATAATCCCGCTCGAGCTGCTCCACGGTGAGGATCTGGCGGTCTTCGTACACCTGGAGCGGCACCGACAGCTCGATGAGGTAGCGGTTGGCCTGCGCCGAGGCGCGCGCCCCGAAATGCACCACGGTTTCCAGCACCGCCAGCGACACGCTCGAGGAGGTGTAGACCACGGCGGTGCCCGGACTGTTGTAGCGCCCGCCCACCGCCGCCGCGCCCGCGCCGCTCAGGTCGTCGGCGCGGTACTTGCCCGCGGTGGTGCCGATGCGCCAGAGCGAAACGCCGCGGCTCATGCGTACACGCCCGCGGCGGCGCGCGTGAGCGTGTCTTCCACGATGCGGGTGCTGGCGTCGGACGTGAGCAAAGACAGGGGCTTGACGTTGCCCAGCGCGGGCACCGGCGTGTTGAGCCAGAGCACGGCTTCTTCGTCGCTGCCCAGCACCTGGCGGGCGACTCGTGTCACGCGGGCCACGCGGGCCAGGCGGTCGGATTCGCCCAGCGGCAGCGCCTGGCCTTCGCGCGTCCAGCGCGACAGCGACGCCGGCTTGACCTCCGCAATGGCCATGATTTCGGATTTGGGCACGCCCAGGAAATCGGCGGCGTCGTCCACCATGCGCGCGGGCAGGCCGCGGCGCACGTCGCGCGCCATGTCCTTGAGCGGGCTGTCGACCAGCTCCAGGAAGAGCTGGCGCGAACGGCCGGCCACCCGGCCCGGTGCGCGGGGAGGCGTCTTACGGCCCGGGACTTTCTCGGCAAGTGCGGTAGACATGCGAACCTCCTGGCTCGGGCGCCCGCCCTGGCCGGATGGCCCGGACCCGGCAGCCCTTGTTTCCAATTGGAATTTATTTTAGCTCATATGGAATTCCATTGCCAGGAACATGGACATGCCCGATCCGACGCCTGGGCCGGGGCCGGGGAGAATGCGTATCATAGGCGGCGTCCCCATCTCCAGGACTTTTTCGCACAACGAGGCACTCCATGACCGACAGGCAACTCACCGTTCTCGCGGCGCTCAACATGATCGCGGCCGTGGGCGCGGGCGCGTTCGGCGCGCACGGGCTCAAGCGCATGCTCACGCCCGAACTGCTTTCCGTGTGGCAGACCGGCGTGCTCTATCACCTGCTCCACGCGCTGGGCCTGTTCATCGTGGCCCTGCTGGGCGCGCGCTTCGGCTCGCCGCTGCTTTCCGCCGCCGGCGCGGTCATGTTCGCGGGCATCGTGCTGTTTTCCGGCAGCCTGTACGTGCTGGCCCTGACCGGCACCCATTGGCTGGGCGCCATCACGCCCGTGGGGGGCACGGCCTTTCTCGCCGCCTGGGCCATGGTGGCCTGGGCCGCCTGGCGCGCGGCCTGAAGCCGCGCCCGCAATCGTTTTTCTCCCTTTCCGGCGGCGGCAGGCCGCCCTTTTTCCACG
Source organism: Achromobacter sp. Marseille-Q4962 (assembly GCF_943737005.1). Taxonomy (GTDB): domain Bacteria; phylum Pseudomonadota; class Gammaproteobacteria; order Burkholderiales; family Burkholderiaceae_B; genus Achromobacter. Next base: position 12,264 of record NZ_CALSFU010000035.1, read on the forward strand.
CAGTATGTCCGACTCCTGTACCCTTGCCGCCCGCCGCCCCGCGTCCCATGCGGCTGGCATCGCCTGCATCGTGGGCGGCATTTTCTTCCTGACGCTCAGCGACGCCAACGCAAAATGGCTGGGCGCGCACTACAGCCCGCTGCAGATTCTGTTCCTGCGCGCGCTGATCGCGCTGCCGGCGGTGGCCGGCATCGCCCTGGCGCTCGGCGGGCGCCGCATCCTGCGCACGGCGCACCCCGGCCTGCACCTGCTGCGCGGCGCCATCAACGTGATATCGGCCACCTGCTTCTATCTCGGGCTGCGCGCGTTGCCGCTGGCCGAGGCCACGGCCATCGCATTCGCGGCGCCGCTCTTCGTGACGGCCCTGTCGGTGCTGCTGCTGAAAGAGCAGGTGGACGGCCGTCGCTGGCTGGCCGTGCTGGCCGGCTTCGCGGGCGTGCTGATCATCGTGCGCCCCGGCACCTCGGCCTTCCAGGCGGCCACCCTGCTGCCCCTGGCCACGGCGATGCTGTACGCGGTAATGATGATTACCGCGCGCGGCATCGGCCAGGGCGAAGGCATGCTCACCACCACGTTCTATATCGTGGCCGGGCAGCTCGTCTGCAGCGCCGTCACCCTGCCCTGGGTCTGGCAGGCGCCCGAACCCGCGCACCTGCCCCGTTTCGCGGCGGTGGCGCTGTTTTCCACCCTGGGCCTGGCCTTCATCACGCAGGCGTTCCGCATCGCGCCCGCCTCCGTGGTCGCGCCCTTCGACTACACCGGCCTCATCTGGGCCACGCTGATCGGCTGGATCTTCTGGCACGAGACGCCCGATGCCTACGCCTTCGTGGGGGCGCTCTTCATTGCGGGAAGCGGCGTGTACATCGCGCTGCGCGAAACCCGCAGCGCCAAGGCGGCGCGGGGCGGCCGGGGCTGAGCCCTACTCCGTCGGCGGCGGAAAATGCCGCGCCAGCACGCCGGCCACTTCCGGCTTCTCGGCCGCGGCGCGCGCCACGGCCGACAGCGCCGGGCAGTACTCGGCAAACCAGGCGGGCCCCGGACGCCAGCGCGTCATGACCGCCAGGTACAGATCCAGCGCGGAAAAGCGCGCGCCCAGCATGTGCGGCGCGCCGGCGTAGCGCTCGATCTCCTGCCAGATGTCCGCCCGCCGCGCGTGCACGCGCGCGCGCAGATGCTCCGCGGCGGGCCCCGGGCCGGTCCACTGGGGCGGGTCGTCGCCATAGGTGAAGGTCGGATAGACGGCCGCGACCAGCCGGATCAGCAGGTTCAGGAAGCGGGGCCGCGCGGGGTCGTCGGACGGCGGCGCCAGCCCGGCCCGAGGCGCCACGTCGTGCAGGTGCAGCATCATGGCCGCGCTCTCGGTCAGCACTTCGCCGTCGGGCGTCACCATGGTGGGCACCTGCCCCAGCGGATTGATGCGCAGCAGCCGGTCGCGCTGCGGCCCGGGCTTGAGATAGGGAATGTCCGTCAGCGTGTGGGGCACGCGGGCCAGCGCCAGGGCCATCTCGACGATGGCCGAACCGCAGCCCATGGAGCCGATGAGTTCATACGGTTTCATGTCACTCTCCCGGTTGCGCCGGCGCCACCCTCAGCAATTCGCCGGGGGAAGCGTCGGTCAGCACATAGACATAGCCGTCCGGTCCCTGGCGCACGTCGCGGATGCGGCTGGAACGCTCTCCCAGCAACCGCTCCTCGGCCACCACCTTGTGGCCGTCCAGGGTCAGCCGGATCAGGTCGCGGTCGGCCAGCGCGCCCAGGAACAGCGAGTTGCGCCATGCCGGGAAGCGGTCCGCATCGTAGAACGCCATGCCGCTGATGGCCGGCGATTGCTTCCACCAGTAGAGCGGCTGCTCGGTGCCCGGCGCCTCGCCGCCCCGGGCCTCGGGGATGGGCCGGCCCGAATAGTCGATGCCGTAGGTCGCCAGCGGCCAGCCGTAGTTGGCGCCGCGCTTGACGAGATTGACTTCGTCGCCGCCGCGCGGCCCGTGCTCGCTCTCCCAGAGTTGGCCGGTGCGGGGATGCAGCGCCAGGCCCTGCGGATTGCGATGGCCGTAGGACCAGATTTCGGCGCGTGCGCCCGGCTTGCCGGCGTAAGGGTTGTCGGGCGGCACCGAGCCGTCTTCGCGCAGGCGCACGATCTTGCCCTGCAGCTTGTCCAGGTCCTGCGCGGCCATGCGCTGGTAGTTTTCGCCCAGCGAGATGTACAGATAGCCCCTGCCGTCGAACACCAGGCGCGCGCCGTAGTGCACGCCGGTGGAGAGCTTGGGCGCCTGGCGGAACAGCACGCGGAAATCCTCCAGGGCGCGGCCGTCGTCGGACAGCCGGCCCCGGCCCACCGCCGTGCCGCTGCGCTTGCCGTCGGATTCCGCATAGGAAAGATAGACATAGCGGTTGCGGGAGAAGCCGGGCGGCAGCGCCACGTCGAGAAGCCCGCCCTGCCCCTGCGCCGCCACCTCGGGCACGCCGGCCAGCGGCGGCGAGAGCCGGCCGTCGCGCAGCAGGCGCAGCCGCCCCGGCCTTTCGGTGATGAGCATGGCGCCGTCCGGCAGAAAGGCCAGCGACCACGGGTGCTCCAGGCCCTGCGCCACCACGGTGACGCGCGCCTGGGGGCCGGCGGCCTGGGCCGGGCCGGAAGCCGGAAGGAACGGCGCGGCGCTCAATGCCAGGAGAACCAGAAGCCGGACCCTCGCGCGGGCCCCGGGGCGCGTCGACGCGGAAAGCGGCCTCGCACGGGCGGGCAATCGGGGAAACATGGAACGGCCTCCGCGACAGTGGGGAAAGGAACGCGCGGGCCCGGCGGCGTACCATATGCGCCGCGGGAGGAACGATATCTTCCCCCGCATCCTTCCAGGAGACTCAACTGATGAAACTGTACTACATGCCTGGCGCGTGCTCGCTCGCTTCCCACATCATTCTCGAATGGATCGGCAAGCCTTATGAGTCGCACCGGCTCAGCCGCGAGGAGCTCAAGAGCCCCGAATACCTGAAGATCAACCCGCTGGGCGCGGTGCCCGCGCTGACCGAAGGCGACTGGACGCTGACCCAGAACGCGGCCATTCTCGAGTACCTGGCCGAGCAGGCGCCCCAGGGCAAGCTCATGGGCGACGGCTCGGCGCATTCGCGCGCCGAAGTGCGCCGCTGGCTGGGTTTCCTGAATTCCGACGTGCACAAGACCTTCTCGCTGCTCTTCGGGCCGCAGCGCTACGTGAGCGAAGCGGCCGCCCAGCAGGAACTGGCGGCCTCGGCCTCCCGCATGCTGACCAAGCTGTTCGCCCTGGTGAACGAACGGCTCGAAGGCCGGCCCTACCTGGCGGGCGACGCGCCCTCCATCGCCGACGCCTACCTCTACGTGGTGCTGCGCTGGGCACACGCCAAGCAAGTGGACCTCTCGGGCCAGGCCAACCTGGCCGCTTTCTCGCGGCGCATGGACGCCGACCCCGCCGTGCGGTCGGCGCTCGGGAAAGAAGGGCTGGCCTGAGCCGGCCCAACTCGCGGGCACTGGGGTAAACCCGGATACAGGAGTATGATGTGCACAGGCGCCGCCCGGCCCGGCCGCGGCGGCGCCTCTCATTCGGTTTCTGTACTGGCGGGCGTGCCGGCGCAATGGCGGGGCTCGCAATACCTCGGAGCATTCAACGTGAGTAGTCAATCCCAGGGCTGTTACCTGGGCGTATTGGGCGGCATGGGGCCCATGGCGGGCGCGGCCTTCGCCCTGCGTCTGGCGGCGCTGACGCCCGCCGATTCCGACCAGGCGCACATTCCCACCCTGCTGCGCAACGATCCCCGCATCCCCGACCGCTCCAGCGCCCACATGGCGGGCGGCGAGAATCCCCTGCCCCACATGGTCGAAGGCGTGCGCTTCCTCGAACACGCGGGCGCGGAACTGATCGCCATTCCCTGCAACACCGCTCACCTCTGGTACGAGCAGATCGCCGCGGCCACCCGCGTGCCGGTGCTGCACATCATCGAAGCCGTGGCCGACGACCTGCGGCGCATGGGCTTGCCGCGCGGGCGCATCGGCCTCATGGGCACGGCCGCCACGCTCAAGCTCGGCCTGTACCAGCGCCACCTCGAAGCGCGCGGCTACGAATGCCTCGTGCCTTTCGACGACGAAGTCGAACGCGACTGCATGGCTTCCATCCGCGCGGTCAAGGCCAACCAGCTCGAAGACGCCTACGCGCCCGCCGCCCGCTGCATCGGCAGCCTGAAGGCGCGCGGCGCGGACGCGGTGGTGTTGGGCTGCACCGAACTGCCGCTGGCCGTGCCGCATGCGCTGCGGCCCGGCCTGGGGGTGCCGCTCACCGATTCGATCGACGCGCTCGCGCGCGCCGCCATCGCCCGCTACCAGGCTCGCGAGCCCGAGGAAAGGCTGGCCGCGTGAGGCGGCCTCCCTTCCCGCCGGCGCGACGTCCGCCGCGCGGCCCCGGGGCCTGCGCCCCGGAAAGCCGGGCTCCGGTTCAGCCGCCCAGGTAGGCTTTGCGCACCTTGTCGTTGACCAGCAGGTTGGCGCCCGTGTCCTGCAGCACCACGCGGCCGTTTTCCAGCACGTAGCCGCGGTCGGCCACTTGCAGGGCCTTGTTGGCGTTCTGCTCCACCAGGAACACGGTCACGCCCTGCTCGCGGATCTCGCGGATGATGTCGAAGATCTGCGCGATGACCAGCGGCGCCAGGCCCAGCGTGGGCTCGTCCAGCAGCAGCAGCCGGGGCCGCGTCATGAGGGCGCGGCCGATGGCGAGCATCTGCTGCTCGCCGCCGGACATCAGGCCGGCGCGCTGCGAGGCCCGCTCTTTCAGGCGCGGAAACAGCCCGTATACGTGCTCGATGCCCGCCTGGATCTCTTCCCTCCCGGAAAAGAACCCGCCCATCATCAGGTTCTCGGCCACCGTCAGGTCCTTGAACACGCGCCGCCCCTCGGGCGAGATGGCGATGCCGCTGCGCATGATGTGGTGCGTGTCCTTGCGGGTGATGTCCTCGCCCTCGAAGGTGATGGCGCCTTCGCGCGCCCTCGGGTTGCCGCAAACCGTCATGAGCAGCGTGGTCTTGCCGGCGCCGTTGGCGCCGATGAGCGTCACGATCTCGCCTTTGTTGACTTCCACCGAAACCCCGTTCAGGGCCTGGATCGCGCCGTAGTAGGTATGGATGTTTTCCAGCTTGAGCATCATTCCTCCCCCAGGTACGCCTTGATGACGCGCTCGTCGTTGCGCACCTGCTCGGGGGTGCCGGTAGTGATGGGCTTGCCGTGCTCCATGACGAGGATGCGGTCGGAAATGCCCATGATCAGGCTCATGTCGTGTTCGATCAGCAGCACCGCCACGCCGAATTCGCGGCGCAGCTGGTCGATCAGCGCCTGCAGGTCGCGCTTTTCCTGCGGGTTCAGGCCCGCGGCCGGCTCGTCCAGCATGAGCAGGCGCGGCTTGGTGATCATGCAGCGCGCGATCTCCAGCCTGCGCTGGTGCCCGTAGGCCAGGTTGCCGGCCTCGCGGTTGGCATACTCGCGCAGGCCCATGAAATCCAGCCATTGCGCGGCGCGCGCCAGCGCGTCGGCCTCGGCCTGGCGGTACGACTTGAGCTTGAGCAGCCCCGGCAGCAGGCGCGACTCCACCTGCGTGTGCTGGGCCACCAGCAGGTTCTCCAGCACCGTGAGGTGCTTGAAGAGCCGCACGTTCTGGAAAGTGCGCACCAGTCCATGGCGCGCCACCTTGTGGCTGGGCAGGCCCGTGATGGGCTTGCCGTCCATGACGATCTCGCCCGCCGTGGGCGCATAGAAGCCGCCCACGCAATTGAACACGGTGGTCTTGCCCGCGCCGTTGGGGCCGATGATCGCGAACACCTCATCGGACTTGACGTCGAACGCCACGCTGTCCACGGCCAGCAGGCCGCCGAACCGCATGGTCAGTCCGGATACTTTCAGCAATGCCTCGCTCATTTGGTCAGCTCCACGTGGGGACGCTTCATGGGCAACAACCCCTGCGGACGCCACATCATCATCAGCACCATCACCAGGCCGAACATCAGCATGCGGTATTCGGCGAATTCGCGCGCCACCTCGGGCAGCACGGTCAGCAGCACGGCCGCCAGGATGACGCCGACCTGCGACCCCATGCCCCCCAGCACCACGATGGCCAGGATGAGCGCGGACTCGATGAAGGTGAAGGATTCGGGATTGACCATGCCCTGGCGCGCCGCGAAAAAGGCGCCGCCAAAGCCGGCGAACATGGCGCCCAGCGTGAAGGCCGAGAGCTTGATGCGCGTAGGGTTCAACCCCAGCGAGCGGCAGGCGATCTCGTCTTCGCGCAGGGCTTCCCAGGCGCGCCCCACCGGCATGCGGATCAGGCGCGTGGACACGAAGAGCGTCGCCAGGGCCAGGGCCAGGGCCATCAGGTACAGATAGACCACCATGTGCTGGTTGTTGAAGGTCAGGCCGAAAAAGTCGTGGAACGTGGTGGCGCCCTCGGCGCTGGGGCGGCGCGCCATTTCGAGGCCGAAGACCGTGGGCTTCGGAATGCCGGAAATGCCGTCCGGGCCGCCCGTGAGCGTGTTGAGGTTGATGAGCAGCAGGCGGATCATCTCGCCGAAGCCCAGCGTCACGATGGCAAGATAGTCGCCGCGCAGGCGCAGCACCGGAAAGCCCAGCAGGAAGCCGAACAGGGCCGCCATGGCGCCCGAGAACGGCAGCGCCTCCCAGAATGACCAGCCGCCCCAGTGGTACAGCAAGGCGTAGGTGTAGGCGCCGACGGCGTAAAAGCCCACGAAGCCCAGGTCCAGCAGCCCTGCAAAGCCCACCACGATGTTCAGGCCCAGCCCCAGCATGACGTAGATCAGGACCAGGGTGGCGATGTCCACCGAGCTGCGCCCGGCGAAAAACGGCCAGATCACGGCCACGGCGAGCAGCAGCAGCGCCAGCGGCTTGTGCCCCTTGGTCGGCGCGGCCGGCAGCGCCGGCAGGCTGGTCCTGAGCTTGCGGAACGGCTGCGCGATCCACGGCCGCAAGAGCTGGAACACGAACACGATGACCGCGGCCAGCGCAACCAGCTTCCAGTTCGATTCCATGGTGGTGCGCGCGCCCTGCCGGATGAGCTGCAGGCCGAAGACGGGCGTGACGATGACGGCGGTCAGCACCGCGGCCATCACGGCGTTCTTGAGATTCACGTTCTGGTTCGACATCAGACTTTTTCCACCTCAGGTTTGCCCAACAGCCCGGTCGGACGGAACAGCAGGATCAGCACCAGCAGCGAGAACGCCACGATGTCCTTGTATTGCGAGGAGATGTAGGCCGCCGCGAACGTTTCCGCCAGGCCCAGCAGCACGCCGCCCAGCATGGCGCCGGGGATGCTGCCGATGCCGCCCAGCACCGCGGCGGTGAACGCCTTGATGCCGGCCAGAAAGCCGATGAAGGGATTGAGCTTGCCGATGGTGATAGCGATGAGCACGCCGCCCACCGCCGCCAGCATCGCGCCCAGCACGAAGGTGAAGGAAATGACCCGGTTGGTGTCGATGCCCAGCAGGTTCGCCATGTGCATGTCCTGCGAGCAGGCCCGCGAGGCGCGCCCCATGCGCGAATATTTGATGAACAGCGTCAGCGCCACCATGAGCACCACCGTGACGACGATGATCATGATGCGCGAGTAAGGCACGGTCACGTCGAACTTGGAGCCCATGTGAAACTGCACCGCGCCGGAGATCAGCGAAGGCACCGCCATGTCGCGCGCGCCCTGGCCCAGCGCGACCCAGTTCTGCAGGAAGATCGACATCCCGATGGCGGAGATCAGCGCCACCAGCCGCGGGCTGTTGCGCACGGGCCGGTAGGCCACGCGCTCCACGCTGAAACCGTAGACGCCGGTGACGACGATGGCCACCACCAGCATGGCCGCGACGATGAAAGGCATGGGCAGGCCGCTGTTGGTGCCGATGGCGGTCAGCGTCACCAGGCCCACGTAGGCGCCGATCATGTAGATCTCGCCGTGTGCGAAGTTGATCATACCGATGATGCCGTAGACCATTGTGTAGCCAATGGCGATCAGCGCGTAGATCGCGCCCAGCGACAATCCATTGAAGAATTGCTGGGTGAGTTGGGGTATGAGGTCGGACATGTTCTCTATGCTCCAAATGGTTCCGGCCCCGGTGCGACAAGACCCGGAGCCGGAAACCTGGGCGTATTCTAAGGGCCTGGCGCCTTCGCCCCGCCGGCCGCACAGCGCTTTTGGCGCATCGCTACGCGGATGACGGCGGTACGACGGTGACAGGCCCTGCCGCCGGCCAGGGCCGGCGAAATCGCGAGTTTACAGCTGGGTCTTCTTGCCGTTCTTGTCCCATTTGAAGACGGCGAACTCGAAGTCCTTCAGGTCGCCCTTGGCGTCGTACTCGACCTTGCCGATGGCGGTATTGAAGGCGGTCTTGTGCATGTAGTCGGCGACCTTGGCGGGGTCTTCTCCCACCGCGTTGATGCTGTCGGCCAGGATCTGCACCGCCGCGTAGGCGGGCATCTGGAAGGCGCCGTCGGGGTCGCGCTTGGCGTCCTTGAAGGCCTTCACCACGCCTTCGTTGCCGGGCAGCTTGGTGAAGTCGGACGGCAGCGTGACCAGCAGGCCGTCGATGGCCGGGCCGGCGATGGCCACCAGGTCCTGGTTGGCCGTGCCTTCGGGGCCCATGAACTGCACGTTCAGGCCCTGTTCGCGCGACTGGCGCAGCAGCAGGCCGAGCTCGGGGTGGTAGCCGCCGAAGTAGACCAGATCCACGCCCGCCGACTTGAGCTTGGTGATGACGGCGGAGTAATCGCTGTCGCCCACGTTGATGCCTTCGAACATCGCCACGTTCACGCCTTCCTTGGCGAGCGTGTCGCGGACCTGGGTGGCCACGCCCGAGCCGTAGGTCTGCTTGTCGTGCAGCACGGCGACCTTCTTCGGCTTGAGCGTCTTGGCGATGTAGCGCGCGGCGAACGGACCCTGCTGGTCGTCGCGGCCGATGGTGCGGAAGAAGAAATGCGGCTTGATGGTGTCGGTGACCAGCGGCGAGGTCGCGCCCGGGGTGATGGCGACGATGCCCTCCTGCTCGTACACGTTGACCGCGGGCACGGTCACGCCCGAGCAGGCGTGCGCCACGGCGAACTTGGCGCCGGAGTTGACCACGCGGTTGGCGGCCGGCACGGCCTGCTTGGGTTCGCAGCCGTCGTCGATGAGGATGGGCTCGAGCTTCTTGCCCTTGACCCCGCCCTTGGCGTTGATGGTTTCGATCGCGGTGAGCGCGCCGGCCTGGATCTGGTCGCCGTACTGGGTGTTGGGCCCGGTCATCGGCTGGGGAATGCCGATCTTGATCGTATCGGCGGCGTGCACGGAACCGGCCAGGGCAAGCGCCCCCAGGGCCAGGACAACCGGGGTGAGGCGGGGCAGAAACTTCATGCGGAGTTCTCCAGCGGGGTTTTTGGAGCGGCTTCGTCGGAGGCGGAATCGCCGAAAGGGTGCTTCGCGTTCCTGGTCGTCCGTTGCCGGCTTCTTGGGCTAAAACATGTGGGCGGTATTCTGAAAGCTGGCCGTCAGGCTGTCACTGCGTGTAATCCCCAATATTTGCGCGCGCCGCTTTAAACGTGACGCATAGCGCCGCCAGCCGCATGAATACTGGCGCGGCGGCGAATCGCAATCATTATTGCGGTGATAAAAATCGGCGCGGCCCGCGATATTTATTTAGATGACTTACGCAGGTCTTACGCATTATCGGGAAAATGCCGGCGGGCGCCCCGCCGCCGGCCTCGCGCTCAGGCGTTGGCAGGCCGGGCGAGGTTCCACATCAGCGCCCGGAACGGCGCCAGCATGCTGACGTTGACCGCGAGCTTGACGCCGAGGTCGCCCAGCATCCAGGTCAGCCATGGCGTGCCCGTGGCCGCGAAGGCCACGCTGAAGAACACCGCCGTGTCCAGGATGGCGCCCAGCACGCCCGAGGCCAGCGGCGCGCGCCACCAGCGCAGGTCGCGCAGCCGGTCGAACACGTGGATGTCCACGAGCTGCGCGCAGATATACGCCAGCCCGGAAGCCAGCGCGATGCGCGGCGAGGCTACCCACACCGACACCGCCAGCGCGGCCGCGAAACCGAACCAGGCCACGCGGCGCGCCGCCGCCGGCCCGAAGCGCCGGTTCAGCACGTCGGTGACCAGAAACGCCACCGGATAGGAAAGCCCGCCCCAGGTCAGCCAGTCATTCAGCGGCACCTGCACCAGGATGTTGGACCCCACCACCACCAGCAGCATGCAGCAGACGGCCACGGCGAACTGCGCCGGCCGCATCGGCTCGTAGCGGCGCGCGCTGCCGCTCATTTGCCGAATTCCTCGGCCAGCTCGCGCGAGCGCCGGGCCGCGGCTTGCATGCCTTGCTCAATGATGCCGGCCAGCCCGGCCTGCTGGAACACGGCGAGCGCGGCGGCCGTGGTGCCCCCCTTGGACGTGACGCGCTCGCGCAGCACCGACGGCGGCTCGTCGGATTCGCTGGCCAGCCGCGTGGCGCCGGCCAGCGTGCCCAGCGCGAGCTGCCGCGCCTGCTCGGCGCTCAGACCGACTTTCCGGCCGCCGGCGATCAGCGCCTCCAGGATCAGGAACACATACGCGGGCCCGCTGCCCGAAAGCGCGGTCACGCCGTCCAGCGCATCGTCGCCGTCGACCCACACCACCTGGCCCACGCTGCCCAGCAGCTGCGCCGCCAGCGCGCGGTCGGCCTCGCTCACGCCGTCCAGCGCCGCCAGCCCGGTCACGCCCGCGCCGACCAGGGCCGGCGTGTTGGGCATGCAGCGCACCAGCCTGCCCCAGGGCGCGCCGGGCGCGCCCAGCCAGGCCGCCAGGGTGTCGGCGCGGATGCCGGCCGCCACGCTGATGACCAGCGTGTCCGGCTGCAGCCATTGACGCGCCGACGCCACAACGTCACGCATGTTTTGGGGTTTGACGGCAAAAATCCACACGCGGCTGCGGGCCAGCGTTTCGTCCGGCGCGAGCGCGGCCGACATGCCCCGCGCCTGCCAGGCGGCATGGGCCTCCTGGTTTATGTCGATGACATGGATGTGGCGGGCGGGGCATACTTTGTCGGCCAGGCCGGTTGCCAGCGCGGAGGCCATATTGCCGCCGCCGATGAACGCAATCGAAAGTTCGTTTTTCATAGGGGTAGATTGTAAACCGACCATCTGCCGGGGGAATCGCCATTCAAATGTTCGTTCGCGCATGAAACGCGCAATTTGACAGGTTCCGAAGGTGATGTAAAAGTCACGTTTTTGTCACAAACAATTCATAAGGTGTCGTGTTTCGCGCGCGGACCCCGCGCGCGCCCACGCAAAACTGGAGGACCTTCCCCATGCGATCCCATCGACTTGCCTTGACTTTCGCCGCCATCATGACGGCCTTCGCGGGCGCTTCCGCCCACGCCGCCACCGAGATCCAGTTCTGGCACTCGATGGAAGGCGCGCTGGGCGACCGCGTGAATTCGCTGGTCGAAGAGTTCAACAAGAAGAATCCGGACTACCAGGTGAAGGCAGTCTACAAGGGCAACTACGGCGAGTCGATGAATGCGGGCATCGCCGCGTTCCGCGCCGGCAACGCTCCGGACATCCTCCAGGTCTTCGAAGTGGGCACGGCCACCATGATGTACGCCAAAGGCGCCATCAAGCCGGTGCAGCAGATGTCGGAAGAAGCCGGCAACCCCATCGACCCGAAGGAATTCATCGGCGCCGTGGCGGGCTACTACTCCTCGCCCGAGGGCAAACTGGTTTCCATGCCCTTCAACAGCTCCACCGTGGTCTTCTACTACAACAAGGACGCCTTCAAGAAGGCCGGCCTGGATCCCGAGGCCCCGCCCAAGACCTGGGAAGAACTGGCCGCCGCCGGCCAGAAGCTCAAGGCCGCCGGCCAGGAATGCGGCTACACCACCTCCTGGCCGTCGTGGGTGCAGCTCGAGACGTTCTCGGCCTGGCACAACGTGCCCTACGCCACCAAGGACAACGGCTTCGGCGGCCTGGACGCCCGCCTGGCGATCAACACCCCGCTGCACATCCGCCACCTGGAAAACCTGGCCAAGCTGGCCAAGGAAGGCATCTTCATGTACGGCGGCCGCGGCGACGAGCCCAACTCGCTCTTCATCAGCGGCAAGTGCGCGATGATCACCGGCTCCTCGGGCCTGCGCGCCAACATCATGAAGAACGCCAAGTTCGAGTTCGGCACCTCCACCCTGCCCTACTACGGCGATGTGAAGGGCGCGCCGCAGAACACCATCATCGGCGGCGCTTCGCTGTGGGTTTTTGCCAACAAGAAGCCCGAGGTCTACAAGGGCGTGACCGCCTTCTTCAAGTTCCTGTCCAGCCCCGAGATCGCCGCCCGCTGGCATCAGCAGACCGGCTACGTCCCGGTGACCAAGGCCGCCTACGAGCTGACCAAGAAGCAGGGCTTCTATGACAAGAACCCCGGCACCGAAGTCGGCGTGAAGCAGCTCAACGTGGAAACCACCGCGCAATCGCGCGGCCTGCGCCTGGGCTTCCTGCCGCAGATCCGCGAGATCGAGGACGCGGAAATCGAACGCATCGTGTCCGGCAAGGTCTCGCCCAAGGACGGCGCCGAGAACATGGTCAAGCGCGGCAACGAGCTGCTGGAAAAGTTCGAGAAAAGTGTAAAGTAGCGCCCTTTGCGCGCCCCGCCGGCGCCAGCGCCCTTCCGGCTCGCGCCGGACCGGGCCTGGCGCGCGCAGACGGCCGCGGCCCCAGACCCTGGTGTTTTTCGGCCGTTGCGCCTATCGTGCTGCCAATGGCCGGCGCGCAAGCTTCGTCCCCCGAGGGACGCGAGCCAGTTCCAGGCGGCGGTCATCCCCGGCCGCCGTTTTTCGACCCTTGGGTTCCCCTATGGAAAAACGCGTAGTATTCGGGCACAAGACCTTGCCCTATCTGCTGCTGTTGCCGCAGATCGCCATCACCGTGGTCTTTTTCTTCCTGCCCGCCGGCCAGGCCATGTGGCAATCCATGCGCCTGGAAGACGCCTTCGGGCTTTCCTCCGAGTTCGTCGGGTTCGCCAATTTCGTCGATCTGTTCTCGCAGCAGTCGTATCTCGATTCCTTCCGCGTGACCGCCGTCTTCTCCGCGCTGGTCGCCTTCGTGGGCCTGGCCGTGTCGCTGCTGCTGGCCGTCATGGCCGACCGCGTCATCCGCGGCGCCGGGCTCTACAAGACGCTGCTGATCTGGCCCTACGCCGTGGCCCCGGCCGTGGTGGGCGTGCTGTGGCTGTTCCTGTTTTCGCCTTCGGTCGGCATCCTGGCCACGGCGCTGCAGCGCATGGGCGTGAACTGGAACCCGCGCCTGGACGGCAACCAGGCCATGCTGCTGATCCTGGTGGCGGCGGTGTGGAAGCAGATCTCATACAACTTCCTGTTCTTCCTGGCCGGCCTGCAGTCGATCCCGCGCTCGCTCATCGAGGCCGCCGCCATCGACGGCGCCAGCCCCTCGCGGCGCTTCTGGAGCATCGTCTTCCCGCTGCTGTCGCCCACCACTTTCTTCCTGCTGGTGGTCAACATCATCTACGCATTCTTCGACACCTTCGCCGTGGTGGACACCACGACCCAGGGCGGCCCGGGCACGTCCACGTCCATCCTGGTCTACAAGGTGTACAGCGACGGCTTCCGCGGCCTGGACCTCGGCTCGTCGGCCGCCCAGTCGGTGGTGCTGATGCTCATTGTGATCGCCCTGACGGTCGTGCAGTTCCGCTACATCGACCGCAAAGTGCAGTATTGATTCCGTTCGAGGCTACAAACCATGGTTGAACGCCGTCCCTGGCTGGATTTCCTGGCCCATGCCATCCTGCTCTGCGGCGTGGCGCTGGTGGCATTTCCGCTGTACGTCACCTTCGTCGCGTCGACCCAGACCGCGCAGGAAGTGGCCTCGGCGCCGATGTCGCTGATTCCCGGCAAGCATTTCTTCGACAACTACATGCAGGCGCTGTTCGCCGGCTCCGGCGGCGGCTCCTCGGGCACGCCCGTGGGCCGCATGATGTACGTGAGCCTGATCATGGCCCTGTGCATTTCCATCGGCAAGATCGCCATTTCCATGCTGTCGGCCTTCGCGGTGGTGTATTTCCGCTTTCCCGGCCGCATGTTCTTCTTCTGGATGATCTTCGTCACCCTGATGCTGCCGGTGGAAGTGCGCATCGCGCCCACCTACAAGGTGGTGGCCGACCTGGGCATGCTCAACAGCTACGCCGGCCTGACGCTGCCGCTCATCGCCTCGGCCACCGCCACCTTCCTCTTCCGCCAGTTCTTCCTGACGGTGCCCGACGAGCTGGTCGAGGCGGCCCGCATCGACGGGGCCGGCCCCGTGCGCTTCTTCCGCGACGTGCTGCTGCCGCTGTCCAAGACCAGCATCGCCGCCCTCTTCGTCATCCAGTTCATCTACGGCTGGAACCAGTACCTGTGGCCGCTGCTCATCACCACCCGGGAAGACATGTACCCGGTGGTCATCGGCATCAAGCGCATGATTTCCGGCGGCGACAGCGTGACCGAATGGAACATCACCATGGCCACCGCCATGCTGGCCATGATTCCCCCCGTGCTGGTGGTCATCCTGATGCAGAAATGGTTCGTGAAGGGCCTGGTCGACACGGAAAAGTGACGCCCGCCGCCCGACGCCCGACCCAACACGACTCCGACTACGAATAATCCATGGCTACTCTCAGCTTTCGCAACGTCAAGAAAACCTATGCCGGCAACGTGCCGGTCATCCACGGCATCGACATGGAGGTCAAGGATGGCGAGTTCATCGTCATCGTCGGCCCCTCCGGCTGCGGCAAGTCGACGCTGATGCGCATGGTCGCCGGGCTCGAAACCGTGACCAGCGGCGAGATTCTCATCGGCGATCAGGTCGTCAACAACCTTGAGCCGGCCGAGCGCGACATCGCGATGGTGTTCCAGAACTATGCGCTCTATCCGCACATGACCGTGTTCGAGAACATGGCGTACGGCCTGAAGATCCGCAAATTCTCCAAGGACGAGATCAAGAAGCGCGTGGACGCGGCCGCCCAGATCCTGGAGCTGAGCCACCTGCTCGACCGCCGGCCGCGCGCGCTGTCCGGCGGACAGCGCCAGCGCGTGGCCATGGGCCGCGCCATCGTGCGCGAGCCCAAGGTGTTCCTCTTCGACGAGCCGCTGTCCAATCTGGACGCCAAGCTGCGCGTGGCGATGCGCCTGGAGATCATGAAGCTGCACCGCAGGCTCGGCACCACCAGCCTCTACGTGACGCACGACCAGGTCGAGGCCATGACCCTGGCTCATCGCATGGTCGTCATGTACCAGGGCGTGCCCGAGCAGATCGGCACGCCCACGGAAGTGTTCGAAAAGCCCGCCTCCACCTTCGTGGCCGGCTTCATCGGCTCGCCGCCCATGAACCTGATCGACGTGAACGTGGCCGGCGACGGCACGGTGCAGACCGCCGACGGACTGCCGCTGGAGATCTCGCCGCTGCAGGTGCCCGCCCAGGTGCGCGGCCGCAAGGTCATCATGGGCATGCGGCCCGAGCACATGCTGCTCAACACCCAGGGCCTGCCGTCCGAGGTGGAAATGGTCGAAACCCTGGGCTCCGAGCAGCTGGTGCATTGCCGCTGCGGCAAGACCGCGCTCGTCGTGCGCTGCACCACGCGCCAGCTCAGCGAATCGCCCGCCAAGGTGGGCGCCACGGTCAACGTGGGCCCCGACGGCCGCCATCCGCTGCACTGGTTCGAGGCCGATACCGGCCGCCGCGTGCAAGGCGTCTAGCGGCGGCGCACGCGTCCGCCGGTCCGCCGGCCGCGCAACGACAAGGCCCGGAAGGCGTCGCCGCCTTCCGGGCCTTTTTGCCGCGCCCTCCCCGAGGGAGGACGCGCGGCGCCGCTGCTTACTTGTAGACGGACTTGCTGCCGTCCTTGTGCCACACGAACACGTCGAACTTGAAGTCGTTCAGGTCGCCCTGCTTGTTCCACGACACCTTGCCGATGGGGGTGTCGAACGAATTGGCATGCAGGTACTTGGCGACCTTGGCGGGATCTTCGCTGCCGGCGCCCTTGATGCCGTCGGCGATGACCTGCGTGGCCGTGTAGGCCGTCATCTGGAAGGCGCCGCCGGCATTGCGCTTCTTGGCCTGGAAGGCCTTGACGATGTCGGCGTTGGCGGCGTTCTGGGTGAAGTCGGCCGGCAGCGTGACCAGCATGCCCTCGACCGCGTCGCCCGCGATGGCGTTGATGTCGGGGTTGCCCGCGCCCTCGGGCCCCATCCACTTGGCCTTCACGCCCTGCTCGGCCGCCTGGCGCAGCAGCAGGCCCATTTCGGGGTGATAGCCGCCGTAGTAGACGAAGTCCACGCCCTCGCTCTTGAGCTTGGTGATGACCGCGGAATAGTCGCTGTCGCCCGCGTTGATGCCCTCGAAGACCGCGACCTTCACGCCGCCTTTCTCCAGGTCGTTCTTGACGGCGGTGGCGATGCCCTGGCCGTACGACTGCTTGTCGTGCAGCACGGCGGCCTTCTTGGGCTTGATCTTCTCGAGCACGAACTTGGCGGCGGCCGGGCCTTGCTGGTCGTCGCGGCCGATGGTGCGGAAGATGAACTCATAGTTCTTGCCGTCGGTGAGCGCGGGCGAGGTGGCCGACGGGGTCACCATGACCACGCCTTCGTTGTCGTAGATGTCGGCGGCGGCGATGGTGGCGCCCGAGCACACGTGGCCCACCACGAAGCCGATCTTGGAGTTCACGACGCGGTTGGCCGCCACCGGGCCCTGCTTGGGCTCGCAGCCATCGTCGATCACGACGGTTTCCAGCTTCTTGCCATTGACGCCGCCCGCCGCGTTGATGCGTTCCACGGCCGTGTCCACGCCCTCGCGCACCATGTCTCCATATTGCGTGACGGGGCCCGTGGTGGGGCCCACGATGGCGATCTTGATGGTCTGGGCCTGCGCGGCGGCGCCGAACGCCAGGCCGGCGGCGACGCCGAAGGCCGCGATGACCGGGGTCAGACGAAATACGGGCTTCATGATGGACTCCTCTGATGATCTCGTTGGCTTCTGGGCGGGTCGCGCATGCGCGACCCGCCGCGGTGCATATTGCCCGGCAAGCATACACTGAAACCCCTTGTTTCCAGCGCCTGCGCGAGCCCCTCGCGCGCTGCGGCGCAGCAAGGCTGCGCGCCCTTCGTTTATACCGCCGCGCGCATATGCAAAAGAGGATTTATTCGTTTGCGTTACTAGGCGGGCGCGGCATCATGGCCGCCATGAGACTCCAACCGATCATCGTCCCCGGGTGGAAAGACTCCGGCCCCGGCCACTGGCAATCGCAGTGGGAAACCATGCTGCCGCAGGCGGTGCGCGTACGCCAGCGCGACTGGGAAAATCCGGTCTGCGCCGAATGGATCGCCACGCTCGCGGCCGAAGTGGAGCGCGCCCGCACGCCGGCGCTGCTCATCGCCCACAGCCTGGGCTGTCTGGTGAGCGCGGCGCTGCCCGTGCCGCTCTGGCACAAAGTGGCCGGCGCGCTGCTGGTGGCGCCGGCCGACGTCGAGCGGCCCGACGCGCCCGAATGCCTGCGCGGCTTCGCGCCCATCGCGCGGCGGCCGCTGCCGTTCCAGACGGTGGTCGTGGCCAGCGACGACGATCCCTACTGCGCGCTCGCGCGCGCCCGCGGCTTCGCCCAGGACTGGGGCAGCCGCCTCGTCGTCCTGCGCGGCGCCGGCCACATCAACGCCGACAGCGGCCTGGGCCAATGGCCCGACGGCCTGAAACTGCTCGGCGCCCTGCGCCGCCGCGCCTCGTGGCGCGTAACGCCCCCGCC
>NZ_CALSFU010000036.1 GCF_943737005.1 Achromobacter sp. Marseille-Q4962
GGAGGGGCTTCCCTGAAGGGGAAGCGCTTGCCGGGTTGAGCGCGAGCGGCGTGCGATTGCCGGCGGCACGCGGCCAGTTGGTGCAGGCTCCGGCCCTTTCGGGGCGGCCGTTTGCGGCCCTTACACCATTTGGCGGAGGGACATTTTTTGTAAGGGGTTTGAGAGGAAAGGCCGTTACCATCGTGTTGTTCATTTCAATACGATGACGTGTCATGGAGTTTCTGGAGCCTCTCAACCAGTCCCTGTTCCTGCTGGCCAATGCCGATCCGGCTACGCCGGCGTGGCAGATCCAGGCGGCGCTGCTGCTGGCCAACCGGCTGATCCTGCTGGTGCCTTGCGGGCTGACGGCGCTGTGGCTGTGGGGCGGCGCGGCGCAGCGGGACCTGGCGCTCAAGGCGCTGGCCGGAATCGGGCTGGCGCTGCTCATGAGCTACGCGGCCGGGGCGCTGTGGCCGCATGCGCGGCCTTTCGTGGTGGGGCTGGGCCAGGCCTATTTCAAGCACAAGCCCACTTCGTCGTTTCCCAGCAACCACACCATCATCATCGCCACGCTGGCGTTCACGCTGATCTTCGACCGCCGCTGGGCGGGCTGGGGTTGGGCGGTGCTGGCGGCGGGCATCGCGGTGGGAGGGTCCCGCGTCTACCTGGGGGTGCATTTCCCGCTGGACATCGCCGGCGCGCTGGTCATGGCGCCGCTGGCCGCGGGCGTGGCCGCGCCGGCATGGCGACGCATCGGCGGCCCGCTTACCGGGCTGGCGCAGGCCGCCTACCGCCGCCTGCTGGCCCTGCCCATTTCGCGCGGCTGGATCCGCGCCTGACTGCGCTCCGGGGCCTTACTCTTTCCTCACGAGCCGGCCGTCCTCGCCGATGAGCGGCTCGCCGCTTTCCTTGGCGAGCGCGCCCCGCTGCGGGGCGGGCAGGATATCGAGCACCCGCTCGCAGGGCCGGCACAGGCGCGCGCCGAGCGGGGTGGAGACGAAGGGGCGGTTGAGCAGGATGGGATGCTGCTCGATGGCGTCGAGCAGGGCGTCGTCCGACAGCGAAGGATCGCCCAGGCCCAGTTCTTCGTAGGGCGTGCCTTTTTCGCGCAGCGCATCTCGCACGCCGATGCCGGCCTTCTTGAAGAGCGCCTTCAGCGTGGCGCGGGTGGGCGGTTTTTCGAGATACAGCACGATTTCGGGCTCGATGCCGGCATTGCGGATGAGCGCCAGGGTATTGCGCGACGTGCCGCATTTGGGATTGTGGTAGATGGTGACGTCGGTCATGGCGGACGGAAATGAAATGAGGTCCGCCCATCATACCCGCACCGCCCGGCGCCGCCGGCAGTCCGGCCGGCCCTGGGAGAGGCCGCCGCGACGGCGGGTTTGCGCGGGCGCCGGGCCGGCGGGCGGACGCTCAGACCGACAGGTGCCGGCGCACGTCTTCGCCGTCGATGGCCGCCCGGTCGCCGCGGGCCACGACTTCGCCGCGCGAGAGCACCACGAAGCGGTCCGCCAGCTCGCGCGCGAACTCGAAGTACTGCTCGCACAGCAGGATGGCCATGTCGCCCCGCTGGCGCAGCATGTGGATGACCCGCGCGATGTCCTTGATGATGGAGGGCTGGATGCCCTCGGTGGGTTCGTCCAGGATGATGAGCCGGGGTTCGGCCACCAGCGCGCGGGCGATGGCGAGCTGCTGCTGCTGGCCGCCCGAGAGATCGCCGCCGCGCCGGCCCAGCATGCTCTTGAGCACGGGAAACAGCTCGAACACTTCCTCCTTGATGCGCCGGGCCTGCGACGCCGGCCTGGCCGACATGCCCATGAGCAGGTTTTCCTCCACCGTGAGCCGGGCGAAGATGTCGCGCCCCTGCGGCACGTAGGCCATGCCGCGCGCGGCGCGCTGGTGCGGGGGCAGGCGCGTGACGTCGGCGCCGCCGAAACGCACCTCGCCGCGCGCCACGGGCAGCACGCCCATGACGCACTTGAGCAGCGTGGTCTTGCCTACGCCGTTGCGTCCGAGCAGCGCCAGGCATTCGCCCTGCCTGACCGAGAGCGACACGCCGCGCAGCGTGTGGCTGCCGCCGTAGAACTGATCGATAGTGCTTACGTCCAGCATCGGATTTCCTTGGTGTGCGTGCGCGGGCTCAACGCCCCAGATAGACTTCGACGACGCGCGGGTCGGCCTGCACCTTCGCCATAGGGCCCTCGGCCAGCACCGAGCCCTCGTGCAGCACCGTCACCTTGCCGCCGCCGGCGATCTGGTTGACGAAATCCATGTCGTGCTCCACCACCATCAGGGAATGGCGGCCCCGCAGCTCGTTGAGCAGCTCGCCCGTGCGCTCGGTTTCGGCGTCCGTCATGCCGGCCACGGGTTCGTCCAGCAACAGCAGCCGCGGTTCCTGCATGAGCAGCATGCCGATCTCCAGCCATTGTTTCTGCCCGTGCGACAGCAGGCCGGCGGGACGCCACACGTGGTCGCGCAGCCGGATCAGTTCCAGCGTTTCGCCGATGCGGTCGGCCTGCTCGCCGGTCAGGCGCGAGAACAGGGTGGGGCGCACGCGCTTATCGGTCTTCATGGCCAGCTCCAGGTTCTCGAACACCGTGTGCTGCTCGAACACCGTGGGGCGCTGGAACTTCCGGCCGATGCCGGCGTGGGCGATCTGCGTTTCGCTCAGCGCGGTCAGGTCGATGTTCTGGCCGAAGTACGCCGTGCCCGACGTGGGGCGCGTCTTGCCGGTGATGACGTCCATCATCGTGGTCTTGCCCGCCCCGTTGGGCCCGATGATGCAGCGCAGCTCGCCCACGCCGATGTCCAGCGTGAGATCGTTGAGCGCCTTGAAGCCGTCGAAGCTGACGGTGATGCCCTCCAGGTACAGGATGGCGCCGTGGCTCGTGTCCAGCCCCTTGGGGCTGACGCGGCCGTAGCCCGCGTCGCCGCTCGGGCCGCCGTCGAGCAGGGCGGATTCGGTGTGGGTGCTCGTCATGCGCGTCGCTCCTGCACGCGTGCGGCGATGCGCCGGACCAGGCCCACGATGCCCGTGGGCAGGAACAGCGTCACCAGCACGAAGATGAGGCCCAGCGCGTACAGCCAGAATTCCGGCAGCACGCTGGTGAACCAGGTTTTCAGTCCGTTGACGGCGCCGGCGCCGATGATGGGGCCGATGAGCGTGCCGCGCCCGCCCGTGGCCACCCAGATCACCATTTCGATGGAGTTCTCGGTGGACATTTCGCCGGGGTTGATGATGCCGACCTGCGGCACGTAGAGCGCGCCCGCGATGCCGCACAGCATGGCCGACAGGGTCCAGACGAAAAGCTTGAAGCCCAGCGGCTCGTAGCCGATGAAGCGCAGGCGGCTCTCGGCGTCGCGCACGGCGGTCAGCACGCGGCCCAGCTTGGATTGCGTGACGGCCCGCCCCAGCACCAGCGCGCCCGCCAGCGCCGCCAGCGTGATCCAGTACAGCGCCGCGCGCGTGCCGGGCGCGGTGATGTCGAATCCCAGGATGCGCTTGAAATCGGTGAATCCGTTGTTGCCGCCGAAGCCCGTGTCGTTGCGGAAGAAAAGCAGCATGGCGGCAAACGTCAGCGCCTGCGTGATGATGGAGAAATACACGCCCTTGATGCGCGAGCGGAAGGCGAAGTAGCCGAACACGAACGCCAGCGCGCCGGGCACCGCCACCACCAGCAGCATGGCGTACCAGAAGTGTTCCGTGAACGACCAGTACCAGGGGTACTGCTTCCAGTCCAGGAACACCATGAAGTCCGGGAGGTCGCTCTGGTAGACGCCGTCGCGGCCGATGGCGCGCATCAGGTACATGCCGTGCGCATAGCCGCCCAGCGCGAAAAACAGCCCGTGTCCCAGCGACAGGATGCCGGCATAGCCCCACACCAGGTCCAGGGCCAGCGCGGCGATGGCGTAGCACATGAACTTGCCCAGCAGCGCCACCGCGTAGGCCGACACGTGCAGCGCGTGCCCGGGCGGAAACGCCAGGTTCAGCAGCGGCAGCAGGGCCAGCGCCGCGGCGGCCGCGGCCAGGGCGGCCCAGCCGCGGGGCGGAAACAGCGGGCGGCGCGCCTGCAGCGCCAGGTCGGTCAAGGCGGTCTGTTTCATTCGACGCTCCGGCCGCGCGGGGCGAACAGGCCTTGCGGCCGCTTCTGCACGAACAGCACGATGAGCGCCAGGATGGTGATCTTTGCCATGACGGCTCCCGCGTAAGGCTCCAGGAATTTGTTGATGCCGCCCAGCCCGAGCGCGGCGATGACGGTGCCGGCGAGCTGGCCGACCCCGCCCAGCACCACCACCATGAAGGAATCGACGATGTATCCGCGTCCCAGGTCCGGCCCCACGTTGCCGAGCTGGGACAGCGCCACGCCGGCCAGGCCCGCGATGCCGGAACCCAGGCCGAAGGCCAGCATGTCCACGCGGCCGGTGGGCACGCCCACGCAGTCGGCCATGCGGCGGTTCTGCGTGATGGCGCGCACGAACAGCCCCAGCCGCGTGTGGTTGAGCAGCACCCACACCAGAAACACCACGAACAGCGCGAAGCCGATGATGACGAGGCGGTTGTAGCTCAGCACCAGTCCGCCAAGCACGGTGATGCCGCCGGACATCCAGCTCGGGTTGCCCACTTCCACGTTCTGCGCGCCGAACAGGCTGCGCACGGCCTGCATGAGAATGAGGCTGATGCCCCAGGTGGCCAGCAGCGTCTCCAGCGGGCGTCCGTACAGCCAGCGGATCACCGTGCGTTCCAGCGCCATGCCCACCAGCGCCGTCACCACGAAGGCGGCCGGCAGCGCCGCGGCCACGTACCAGTCCAGCCAGCCGGGCAGCCAGGCGCGGAACAGCGTCTGCACCACGTAGGTCACGTAGGCGCCGATCATCAGCAGCTCGCCGTGCGCCATGTTGATGACGCCCATCAGTCCGAAGGTAATGGCCAGCCCCAGCGCGGCCAGCAGCAGGATGCTGCCCAGGCTTGCGCCGTAGAAGAGATTGCCCGCCCATTCGATGGTGGCCAGGTGGCGGTCGATCCGCCGCAGCGCTGCGGCGGCGGCCTCGCGCACGCCGGGATCGGGCTCGGCATAGGCCCCGTCGCGCTGCGCCGTCAGCGCGGCCAGCGTGGAGCGGAACGCGGCATTGCCCGTCTTGCCCAGCAATTCCACCGCGTGCCGGCGCACGGCGGCGTCCTCGCTCTTGAGTTCGAGGTTCGCCTGCGCGATTTCCAGCGCCGCGCGCACTTCCTCGTTCCGCTCCGCCGCCAGGGCCCGGTCCAGCAGCGGCAGCCGCGACGGGTCGCCCGACTGCTGGAGCCGGCGCGCCGCGGCCAGCCGCTGTGCGGCGTCGTCGGAAAACAGGCGGGTCGTGGCCAGCGCCGCCTCGATGGCGCGGCGCAGGCGGTTGTTGATGCTCAGGCCCTCCGAGCCCGGCGGCAGGCTTTCCTGCCGGCCGGTGGCCGGATCCAGCGCCAGAATGCCGTCCTCGCTGATCAGCACCCTGCCGTCGGGCGCGGCATAGAGCTGGTCGCCGCCCAGGGCCTGCAGCACGGTTTCGGCGCCGGGCGCCGCGCCCAGCGCGGCAATCGCGTCCAGCCTGGCCTGGGTGTCCCCGGCCGCGAGCGGGGCGAGCATGGCCTGGTCCACGCGCGGCGCCGCCGCGGAGGCGAGCGCCGGCATGGCCAGCAGCCAGGCAAGCAGGAGATGGCGCAGAGTGACTGCGATTGCCGCGATGCGCATGGCTGCCCTTTGCCTCAGAGGCCCTGTTTGCCTTCGTTGCCGGGGATATACGGGCTCCACGGCTGGGCGCGGATGGGGCCCTTGGTCTTCCACACGATGTTGAACTGGCCGTCCGGCTTGATCTCGCCGATGTAGACCGGCTTGTGCAGGTGATGGTTGGTCTTGTCCATTTCCACGGTGAAGCCGTCGGGCGCGTTGAATTTCTGGCCGCCCATGGCCGCGATCACCTTGTCCACGTCCGTGCTCTTGGCCTGCTCCACGGCCTGCTTCCACATGTGGATGCCGATGTAGGTCGCTTCCATGGGGTCGTTGGTGACGGCGGTGGAGGCGTTGGGGAGATTCTTGGCCCGGGCGTAGTCCTTCCATTTCTTGATGAAGGCGGCGTTGGCCGGGTTCTTGATCGACTCGAAGTAGTTCCAGGCGGCCAGGTGGCCCACCAGCGGCTTGGTGTCCACGCCGCGCAGCTCTTCCTCGCCCACCGAGAAGGCCACCACCGGCACGTCGGTGGCCTTCAGTCCGGCGTTGCCCAGCTCCTTGTAGAAGGGCACGTTGGAGTCGCCGTTGATGGTGGAGATCACCGCCGTCTTGCCGCCGGTGGCGAACTTCTTGATGTTGGCCACGATGGTCTGGTAGTCGGCATGGCCGAAGGGCGTGTAGACCTCCTGGATGTCTTCGTCCTTTACGCCCTTGGAATGCAGGAAGGCGCGCAGGATCTTGTTGGTGGTGCGCGGATAGACGTAGTCGGTGCCCAGCAGCACGAAGCGCTTGGCGCCGCCGCCGTCTTCGCTCATCAGGTATTCCACGGCGGGAATGGCCTGCTGGTTGGGCGCGGCGCCGGTGTAGAACACGTTCTTCTCCAGCTCCTCGCCTTCGTATTGCACGGGATAGAAGAGCAGCCCGTTGAGCTCCTTGAATACCGGCAGCACGGACTTGCGCGACACCGAGGTCCAGCAGCCGAACACCACCGCCACCTTGTCCTGCGACAGCAGCTGGCGCGCCTTCTCGGCGAACAGCGGCCAGTTGGAAGCGGGGTCCACCACCACGGGCTCCAGCTTCTTGCCCATGACGCCGCCCTGCGCGTTGATCTCGTCGATGGTCATCAGCGCCACGTCCTTGAGCGAGGTTTCCGAGATGGCCATGGTGCCCGACAGCGAATGCAGGATGCCGACCTTGATCGTGTCTTCGGCGGCGTGCGCGTGCGGCATCCAGCCGGACAGCGCCAACAGGCTTGCGGCGGTCAGTTGCTTGAGGGCTAGTCTGCGTTTCATGTTGACTCCTGGAGAGGATGGGCCGGCGGCGGATTCCGCATCGGATGAGGAGCCAAAAGCAAAACGCATGCCAGATGCATGCGCAGGGACGCCCGCCATAGGAAAGGGCGGGGCCGGGCGCGCGCCGCGCGGGCCGGGCGAGGCCGGCGCGGCGCGGTTCAAACTGGTGCCCGATGCACAAGCCCGGTGCCCGCCGCGCCCGCACGCGGTGCGCGGCCCGCGGTGCGCAGCCTGCCGGCCAGCCCCGCGCCAGAGGGAAAACGGGCGTGGGGCGCGGCATGGCATGCCGATTGCTTGGGAATCCGTACTTGTATACCAGTGAGGATTCCAGCATGAACGCCGACACCAGGCAGCAGGCCCCGCAGGGGTGGACCATCGCCCAATGGCAGGCCGCATACCGGGAAGGGGCGCGGCCCGAGACGCTGCTGGCCGGCTTCGCGGCCGCCGGGCAGGCCGCGGACAACGCCTGGATCAGCCGCGTGGACGCGGCCGGCCTGGCGCGCCAGCTCGAGGCGCTGCAGGCGCGGCGCGAGGCCGCGGGCGGCGACCTGTCGCGCTTGCCGCTCTATGGCGTGCCGTTCGCCGTCAAGGACAACATCGACGCCGAGGGGTTCGACACCACGGCGGCCTGCCCGGCCTTCGCCTACGCGCCTCGGCGGGACGCGACCGTGGTGAGCCGCCTGCGCGCCGCCGGCGCCGTGCTGGTCGGCAAGACCAACCTCGACCAGTTCGCCACCGGCCTGGTGGGAACGCGCTCGCCGCACGGCGCGGTGCCCAACGCCTTCGACCCGGCCTACGTCAGCGGCGGGTCCAGCTCGGGTTCGGCTTCGGTGGTGGCGCGCGGGCTGGTGCCGTTCTCGCTGGGCACCGACACGGCCGGCTCGGGCCGCGTGCCCGCGGGCTTCAACAATATCGTCGGCCTCAAGCCGACCAAGGGCTGGCTGAGCACCGCCGGCGTGGTGCCCGCCTGCCGCACGCTGGACTGCGTATCGGTGTTTGCGCTGACGGTGGACGACGCCTGGCTCGCGGCAAGTCTCGCGGGCGGCCGCGACGACAGCGATCCGTACTCGCGCACGGGTCCGCTGGGCGCGGCGCCCGCCTGGTCCGCGCGGCCACGCCTGGCCGTGCCCGGCGCGCTCGAATTCTTCGGCGACGCGCAGGCCGAAGCGGCCTTTCGCCGCGCGCTGGACGACCTGCGCGCGGACGGCGCCGTCATCGAAGCCATCGACTTCGCGCCCTTCGAGGAACTGGCCGCGCTGCTCTACCAGGGGCCCTGGGTGGCCGAGCGTTTCGTCGCCGTGGAGCCGCTGTGGCGCGAGCGGCCCGACGCCATCCACCCCGTGGTGCGGGGCATCGTGGAACAGGCCGCGCAATACAGCGCGGCGGACGCGTTCAAGGCCGAATACCGCCGCGCCGAACTCAGCCGCCGCATCCACCTGGCGCTGGAAGGCTGCGACGCGCTCGTGGTGCCGACCTCGCCCTCCATCTACACCATCGCGCAGCTGCAGACCGATCCGGTGACGCTGAATTCGCGCCTGGGCGTCTACACCAATTTCGCCAACCTGGCCGACCTGTCGGCGCTGGCGCTGCCCGGCGGCATGCGCGCCGACGGACTGCCGGCGGGCATCACGCTCATCGGGCGCGCATGGCAGGACGCCGCGCTGGCCGGATTCGGCCGCCGCTGGCAGGCGGCCCGCGGCCTGCCGCTGGGCGCGACCGGAGCGCCGCTGCCGCCGGCCGCCGGCGCGGCGGGCCCCGCGCCGGACCCGCACACCGTGCGGGTGGCGGTGGTGGGCGCGCACCTGCGCGGCATGCCGCTGAATCACCAGCTCCTCGGCCGCGAAGCCGTGTTCGTCGAGCAGACGCACAGCGCCGCCTGCTACCGCCTCTACGCGCTGGCCGGCACCGTTCCGCCCAAGCCCGGACTGGTGCGCGCCGAGTCGGGCGCGCCGATCGAGGTGGAACTGTGGGACGTGCCCGCCGCCCGCTTCGGCGCGTTCGTGGCCGAGATCCCCGCGCCGCTGGGCATAGGCACGCTGGAGCTGGCGGACGGGCGCCAGGTCAAGGGCTTCATCTGCGAGCCATGCGGCCTGGAGGGCGCGCTCGACATCACCCGCTTCGGCGGCTGGCGCGCCTATCTGGCCAGCCTCAAGCACTGAATCCGCAAATCCGATAGACCAGGAGTCGCACCGTGTTCGATACCGTTCTGATCGCCAACCGTGGCGAAATCGCCGTCCGCGCCATCCGCACCCTCAAGCGCCTGGGCATCCGCAGCGTGGCCGTGTATTCCGACCCCGACCGCAACGCGGCCCACGTGCGCGAGGCCGACGTCGCCGTGGCGCTGGGCGGCGAAAAAGCGGCCGACAGCTACCTGCGCGCCGACTTGTTGCTGGCCGCGGCCCGGGCTCAGGGCGCGCAGGCCATTTATCCGGGCTATGGCTTCCTGTCCGAAAGCGCGGAATTCGCCGAGGCCTGCGAGGCCGCGGGCATGGCCTTCATCGGCCCCACGCCGCGCCAGATCCGCGAGTTCGGCCTGAAGCACCGGGCGCGCGAACTGGCCGCCGCCGCAGGCGTGCCCATGACGCCGGGCACGGGCCTGCTGTCCAGCCTGGGCGAGGCGCTGGCCCAGGCCGAGCGCATCGGCTACCCGGTCATGCTCAAGAGCACGGCGGGCGGCGGCGGCATCGGCCTGTCGCGCTGCGCGAACGAGGCCGAGCTGACCGTGGCCTTCGACAGCGTGCAGCGCATGGGCGAGCATTTCTTCCGCGACGGCGGCGCCTTCCTGGAACGCTGCGTGGACCATGCGCGCCACGTGGAGGTGCAGATCTTCGGCGACGGCCGCGGCCGCGTGCTGGCGCTGGGCGAGCGCGACTGCTCCGTGCAGCGCCGCAACCAGAAAGTCATCGAGGAAACGCCCGCGCCGCTGTTGCCGCCGTCCACGCGCCAGGCGCTGCACGAGGCGGCGGTGCAGCTCGGCGCCTCGGTGAACTACCGCTCGGCCGGCACGGTGGAATTCATCTACGACACGGCGCAGGACCGCTTCTATTTCCTGGAGGTCAACACGCGGCTGCAGGTGGAGCACCCGGTGACCGAGGCGGTGACGGGGCTGGACCTGATCGAGTGCATGCTGCGCGTGGCCGCGGGCGAGCCGCTGGACTGGGAGGCCATGTCGCGCCCGCCGCGCGGCGCGTCGATCGAGGTGCGCCTGTATGCCGAAGACCCGCTGCGCCAGTTCCAGCCTTCGCCCGGCGTGCTCACCGAGGTCGGCTTCCCGCGGGATGCGCGGGTGGATGGCTGGGTGGAAACCGGCACCGAGGTGCCCGCGTTCTACGACCCCATGCTCGCCAAGCTGATCGTGCACGGCGCCACGCGCGACGAGGCGCTGGACCGGCTGGGCGACGCGCTGGCGCGCACGAGGCTGGCGGGCATCGCCACCAATCTGGACTATCTGCGGCAGGTCGTGGCCGACGAGCGGTTCCGCCAGGCGCGGCTCTCCACGCGCTTTCTGGACAATTTCGAGTACCGTCCGGCCGCCATCGAAGTGGTGGAGGCGGGCACCTACACCAGCGTGCAGGACTATCCGGGCCGCGTGGGCTACTGGGACATCGGCGTGCCGCCCTCCGGGCCGATGGACGACTATGCGTTCCGCCTGGCCAACCGCATCGTGGGCAACGCGCCCGACGCGGCCGGCATCGAAACCACGCTGGTCGGCCCCACGCTGCGCTTCCATGGCGACACGGTGATCGCGCTGACGGGCGCGGATTGCGCCGCCACGCTGGACGGCGAGCCGGTGCCGCTGTGGCGGCCGGTGCCCGTGCGCTCGGGCCAGGTGCTGGCCACGGGCCGCGCCCTGTCGGGCTGCCGGGGCTACATCGCCGTGCGCAACGGGATCGACGTGCCGCCTTACCTGGGCAGCCGCGCCACGTTCGCGCTGGGCCAGTTCGGCGGGCACGCCGGCCGGACGCTGCGGGTGGGCGACATGCTGCCGCTGGTGCAGCCCGGGCTGCCCGGCGCGCCGGCCGCGCCCCAGGACGAGCCGCAGGCCGCGCCGCCCGAGCTGGTGCCGGCCTACGGCAGCCGCTGGGAAATCGGCGTGCTGTACGGCCCGCACGGCGCGCCCGACTTCTTCACGCCCGGTTCCATCGAGGCCTTCTTCGACACGGACTGGGAGGTGCACTACAACTCCAACCGGCTCGGCGTGCGGCTTATCGGCCCCAAGCCGCAGTGGGCGCGCGAGAACGGCGGCGAAGCGGGCCTGCATCCGTCCAACATCCACGATTGCGAGTACGCCGTGGGCAGCGTGAACTTCACCGGCGACAGCCCGGTCATCCTCACGCGCGACGGCCCCAGCCTCGGCGGCTTCGTCTGCCCGGTGACCATCGCCAAGGCCGAGCTGTGGAAGGTGGGGCAGGTCAAGCCGGGCGACCGCATCCGTTTCGTGCGCATGGACTACGCCCACGCGGTGGCGCTGGAGCAGGCGCAGGACCTCAGCGTGGCCGGACTGCGGCCCGTGCCCCCGCTGGCGCCGCCGGCATTCGCGCCGGCGCGCACCGCGCCGGTGTGCTCCGCTTTGCCCTCGGAAACCATCGTGGCGGCCTTGCCGGCCTCGGGTTCGCGGCCGGCCGTGTCGTACCGCCAGGCGGGCGACGGCTACCTGCTGCTGGAATACGGCGACAACGTGCTGGACCTGGCGCTGCGCATGCGCGTGCACCTGCTGATGGAGGCGCTGGACCGCCAGCCCATCGCGGGCGTGAAAGAGCTGTCGCCCGGCGTGCGCTCGCTGCAGATCCGCTACGAAAGCCGCGAGATCCTGCAGCACGCGCTCGTCGCCCGGCTGCTGGAAATCGAGGCCGGCCTGGCCGACGTGGACACGCTCAAGGTGCCCACGCGCGTGGTCCACCTGCCCATGGCTTTCGAAGACTCCGCCACGCTGGGCGCGGTGCGGCGCTACCAGGAAACCGTGCGCGCCAGCGCGCCCTGGCTGCCCAACAACGTGGACTTCATCCAGCGCATCAACGGGCTGGACTCGCGCGAGGACGTGCGCCGCATCGTCTTCGACGCGAGCTATCTCGTCATGGGGCTGGGCGACGTTTACCTGGGCGCGCCCTGCGCCGTGCCCGTGGATCCGCGGCACCGCCTGCTCACCTCCAAGTACAACCCGGCCCGCACCTTCACGGCCGAGGGCACGGTGGGCATCGGCGGCGTGTACATGTGCATTTACGGCATGGACTCGCCCGGCGGCTATCAGCTGGTGGGCCGCACGCTGCCCATCTGGAACAAGTTCCTGAAGAACCCTGCGTTCCAGGACGGCAAGCCCTGGCTGCTGCGCTTTTTCGACCAGGTGCGCTTTTATCCGGTGAGCGAGGCGGAGCTGGACGCGCTGCGCGAGGATTTCCGCCAGGGCCGCGCCGGCGTGCGCATCGAGGAAGAGGTATTCGACTTCGCCGCGCACCGGCGCTTCCTGGAAGCGGAGTCGGCAAGCATCGCCGCCTTCCAGGCCCGCCAGAAAGCGGCTTTCGATGCCGAGGCGGCCCTGTGGAAGACCGAAGACTGCGTTGCCGAGCCGCCGACCGCCGCCGCGCCCGGCGATGCCGCCCTGCGCGAAGGCGAGCGGCTGGTGAGCGCCGACATGTGCGGCAACGTCTGGAAGATTCCGGTGCAGGTGGGCCAGAGCGTGGCGGCCGGCGACACCCTGGTGGTGGTGGAGGCGATGAAGATGGAGCTTTCCGTCATCGCGCCGGCGTCGGGCACCGTGGCGGCCATTCGCTGCGTGCCCGGCAAGCCGGTGAACGCCGGCGATCCCCTGATCGTGCTGGCGGAGGATGCGGATTGCCCGGTGGACTGAGCATGAAGATCGCATCGGTGCAGGCCGGTCCCGCCATCCGCCAGACCCCGGCGCTGACCGGCTCGCTGGCCGACCAGGTCTACCAACGCCTCAAGGACGATCTGTTCGATTTCCGCCTGCTGCCGGGCGAGCGCTTTACCGAGGCGGACCTGGCTGCGCGGCTGGGCGTCAGCCGCACGCCGGTGCGGCTGGGGCTGGCCCGGCTGGAGCGCGAAGGCTACGTGGTGCCGCGCCCGCGCAGCGGCTGGCAGGTGCGGCCGTTCGACTTCGAGCGCTTTGAGGCGCTGTACGACGTGCGCGTGGTGATGGAGACGGCGGCGGTGGAGCGGCTGTGCGCCCGCGAGCGCATGGACGAGTCGGGCATGCTGGGCGCGCTCGCCGACGTCTGGCTGGCGCCCGCGCCGCAGCGCATTCTGGACGGCCGGCTGGTGGCGCAGCTGGACGAGGCGTTCCATTGCTCGCTGGTGGCGGCCGCCGGCAATGCCGAGATGGCGCAGATCCATCGCGACGTCACGGAGAAGATCCGCATCATCCGCCGGCTGGACTTCACCAAGGATTTCCGCGTGGACGCCACCTACGCCGAGCACGCGGCCATCCTGCGGGCGGTGCTGGCGCGCCGGGCGGACGAAGCCTGCCGCATGCTGCGCTCGCACATCGGAATGAGCAAGGCCGAAGTGCGGAAGATCACCCTGCACATGCTGCACGAGGCGCGCGCCGCCGGCGGCTGAGGGCCGCGCGCGTCAGCCCGGCGACAACTGCCGGTAAACCTCTTGCGACACGCGCTGCAGCTCCTCGCGGCTGACCGCGCCGGACAGCGCGTAGCCGAACGGGCCTTCGACCCAGTAGAAGACGTTGACCGGGCCCTCGCGGGTGAACCGGAAGGCGGCGTCGCCGCCCGTGGCCTCGCGCGTCACATACAGCGTGAGGCGCCGGCCGTCGGGCGCGCCGTACATGAAGAGCGCCACCGGCCCCGCGCCGCCCGGCAGCAGGCGGCCGCCGACCAGCTCGTAGCCCACCGCGCCCAGGGACGGCGCGCGCACGGGCGCGCCCAGGCGGCGGGTGAGCCAGGCGACCAGCGACTGTTCCTGGCTGCCCGGCACTTCCACCGGGCGTCCGCGGTCGGGCGCGTAGACCGCGTAGGCCACGGCCGCGCGCTGCGCGTAATGGGGGACGGCGGCCGCCTGCGATTGCGCGGCCAGCGCCCGGCGGGCATCCAGTTCGCCGCGCGCCAGCCAGGCCGCGCCGGCGCTCACCACGGCCGCCGCCGCTGCGGCGGCCAGCGCGCGCCAGGGCATGCGGCGAGGCGGCGGACGCAGGGGCAGGCGCAAGGGCAGGGGTTCGTCCAGCACCGGGTCCAGCAAGGCATGCAGCACGCGCCGCTGCGCCTGCCAGGTCTCCACGCGGGCGCGGTCCTGCGGGTGCGAGGCCAGGAAAGTCTCCACCTCGGTCCGTCGGGCCGCGGGCAGGCAGCCGTCGGCATAGGCGTGCAGGTCGGCCTCGGCGATGGGGGCGCCGGGGGCGGGAACCGGGCGGATACGGGGATCGTTCATGTCATTTCACGCGCTGCAGACGATTGACGGGTTCGCGTCCCTGCATCAGCGCGGCCAGCCGCTCCCGCGCGCGCGACAGGCGCGACATCACCGTGCCCAGCGGCACGTCCAGCGCCTGCGCGGTCTGCTGGTAGGAGAGCTCTTCCACGCCGATCAGGAGCAGCACCGTGCGCTGCTCGGGCGGCAGGGCCTGCAGGCAGCGGTCCAGGTCGCGCATTTCCAGGCCGTCGGCCTGGCTGGCGCGCACCGGCACCTCGGGCAGCCCCTCGGGCGGGGAGTCTTCGGCGCGGCGCGCGCTGGCGCGCAGGCCGTCGATATAGCGGTTGTGCATGATGCCGAACATCCAGGCGCGCAGGTCGCCGCGCCGCTGCCAGCGCGAATACCGGCTCCAGGCCCGCTCCAGGGTGTCCTGCACCAGGTCGTCGGCGCGGTGCGGGTCGCCCGTCAGCCCGCGCGCATACCGGCGCAGGCTGGGGATGCAGGCCACGATGCGGGCTTCGTCGTCGCGCATGGCGGTAGGCACGGCGGCAGGCGCGGCCTCAGGGTTTGGCGACGTGCCAGATGTCGCGGACCTTGTCGCCGGTCTTGTCGCCCGGCTTGGCATCCTTGACGAAACGGTACAGGGGCTTGCCGCGCAGCGCCCATTGCTGGGAGCCGTCGTCGCGGGTAATGACGGTGAAATCGCCCCGCGGCTTGGCGCCGGCGTCGGCCGCGAGCGGCGGCCAGTTCTGGGCGCACTGGTCGTTGCAGGCGCTCTTGCCGGCGCTGTCTTTGTCGAAGGTATAGAGCGTCATGCCCGCGCTGTCGACCAGGATGCCGTCCTGGGTCTTGACAGGCTGGGCCAGCGCGGACGCGCAAAGCGCGGAAGAGCCGATGAGCAGGGCGGCGGCGAATGGAATGCGCATGATGAGCCTCGCAAAGGAATCGAATGGAAGGGGAAAGGGGGACTGCTTCCAGTAGACGACCGGCGGGCCGGGTTTATTCCCCCGGCGCGGAAAAAAACCTGCGCCCCGGCTCGCGGCGCATGTCGTACTCCAGGGCGCCCGCGCCGACGATGGCAAAGCCCAGCGACTCGTACAGGCGCCTGGCGGGGTTGTCTTTCAGCACCGACAGGGTGACCGGCACGCCCTGCGCATCGGCCTCGTCGAGCAGGCCGGACAGCAGGCGGCGGCCCAGCCCCCGGCCTTGCAGGGACGGGTCGATCTGTATCTGCGCCACGTGCCACCGCCCGGGTTCGCGCGTCACCTTGAACAGCCCGGCGCGCCGGCCGCCGAGCCAGACGATGCGCGCGTCCTCGAAACGGTGCCGCACCCGCGCCAGCATGCTGGCCTCGTCCAGCGGCGCGCCCGCGCGGCGCAGGTGCGGGCCCATGGCGGCGCGCCGCAGGGCCAGCAGGAAGGGCAGGTCGTCCTCGCTCGCCGGCCGCAGGACGGGGGTGTCGTCGGGGCTCATGGCGAGGGCGGCGCGGCGGCGGGCTGGCGCTTGGCCGTCCTGCCGGTCTGGCGGATGAGGTGGTAGAGTTGCTGCGCGGCCGGACCCAGCGGGCGGCCGCGGCGCGAGATCAGCCCCAGCGTGCGCGTGACGCGCGGGTGTTCGAGCTTGATGGCGGTGAGCGTGGCATGCCCGTGCAGCGGCATGGCGAGCTGGGGCACCGCCGCCACGCCCAGGCCCGCCTCCACCAGCCCCAGCAGCGTCATCACGTGGCTGACCTCGAAGGCGCTGACGGTGCGCTTTCCGCTCCTGGCCAGGGCGTCGTCGATGAGCAGGCGGTTGCCGCTTTCCTTGGCCACGGTCATGAAGCGCTCGCCGGCCAAGTCTTCCCAGGCGATGCTGCGGCGGCCGGCCAGCGGGTGGTCCTTGCGCAGCGCCAGCACGAAGTCCTCGCGCAGCACAGCCTTGAAATCCACGTCCGGCTCCTGGGTGCCGAAGAAGCTGATCCCGAAGTCCGCGCGCCCCGACACCACGCTGTTGAGCACGGTGTTGGCCGTTTCGTCGATGATGCGCACGCGGATGCGGGGAAAGCGCTCGGCATACTCGCGGATCACCGAAGGCAGGAAGTAATACGC
Organism: Achromobacter sp. Marseille-Q4962; assembly: GCF_943737005.1. GTDB lineage: Bacteria > Pseudomonadota > Gammaproteobacteria > Burkholderiales > Burkholderiaceae_B > Achromobacter. Next base: position 16,435 of record NZ_CALSFU010000036.1, read on the forward strand.
CACCGAAGGCACGCAGGCCACGGTGACCAGGCCGCCGCGCTGCAGCGCGAGATCGCCGATGCTGAGCACGGCGCGCTCCAGTTCATCGATGGCGCCGCGGGCGCGCTCCAGGAAGACCCGTCCGACGCTGGTCAGGGCCACGCGCCTGGTGGTGCGCTCCAGCAGGCGCGCGCCCAGCAGGTCTTCGAGCTTGTCGATGCGCCGGCTGAGCGCCGGTTGCGACAGGTGCAGGTCTTCGGCGGCGGCGCGGAAGCTGCTGCGCTCGGCCACCGCCACGAATGCCTGCAATTCCTGCAAATCGAAATTGATGCGTGACATGCATTAATCAATCCATAAGTTGCAATTCAAATATTAGCGCGCCGCGCTCAGAATGCGCGGCATGAAAACCGAAATCCCATGCGTCCTGATGCGCGGCGGCACGTCGCGCGGCCCCTTCTTCCTGGCCGACTGGCTGCCCGCCGACCCCGCCGAGCGCGACCGCGTCCTGCTGGCCGCCATGGGCTCCCCCCATGCCCTGCAGGTCGACGGACTGGGCGGGGGCAACTCGCTCACCAGCAAAGTGGCCATCGTTTCGCGCTCCTCGCGGCCGGGCTGCGACATCGACTACCTGTTCGCGCAGGTTTCGGTGGACCGCGCCTGCGTGGACACGCGGCCCAACTGCGGCAACATGCTGGCCGGCGCCGCGCCCTTCGCCATCGAGGAAGGGCTGGTGCCGGCGCGCGACGGCGAAACCGCCGTGCGCGTGCACAACGTCAACACGGGCGCCGTCATCGAAGCCGTGGCGCAGACGCCGGGCGGGCGCATCACCTACGAGGGCGACACGCGCATCGACGGCGTGGCGGGCTCCGCCGCGCCGGTGCGCCTGAATTTCCTGCAGGCTTGGGGCGCGGTCACGGGCCGGCTGTTCCCGACCGGCCGCCGCCAGGAGCGGTTGGACGGCGTGCCCGCCACGCTCATCGACGCCGCCATGCCCATGGTGCTGATGCCCGCCGCCAGCTTCAGCCTGCGCGGCGACGAAACGCCCCAGGCGCTGGACGGCGACGCCGCCCTGCTGGCCAGGCTGGAGGCGTTGCGCCGTGAGGCGGGCGCGCGCATGGGGCTGGGCGACGTCAGCGCCAGCGTCATTCCCAAGCCCGTGCTCGTGTCGCCCGCCGCCATGGACGCCGGCCAGGCGTGCGCGGCCATCCGCTCGCGCTACTTCACGCCCTGGGCCTGCCATCGGGCCCATGCCGCCACCGGCGCGGTGGGCGTGGCGGCGGCCTTCCTCATTCCCGGCACCGTGGCGCACGATTGCGGCGGCCCCGCGCCGGCCCCGGGGCGGCGCGCGGTGCGGGTCGAGCACCCCGGCGGCGCCATGGAGATCGACGTGGCGCTGGAGCCCGACGGCTCCGGCGTGCGGACGGCCGCCCTGGTGCGCACCGCGCGCAAGATCATGAAGGGCACGCTATACGTCCCCGAGGCGGCCTGGCCGGCGCAGCGGGCCATCCATCCCTTGCCGTTCGCGGCCGCCTGGCCGGAGCCGGCCCCGCCCCAACACGCCTGAACACGCCCCCGATACGCATTTCGCCGGGCGCCCGCCGCGGCGCCTTGTTTTCCAGGTCCGGCAGAGACCATTTTTCATTCAGGAGACGCATCATGAAACCCGCCTTGTTCCGACTTGCCTGCGCCGCCGCGCTCGCCTTCGCCCTCGGGCAGGCGCCCGCGCAGGCCGCCTACCCCGATCACCCGGTGACGCTGGTCGTTCCCACCGCCCCTGGCGGCGGCAACGATGCGCTGGCTCGCGTGGTGGGCCAGAAAATGGGCGAGCTGCTGGGCCAGACCGTCATCGTGGTCAACAAGCCCGGCGCGCAGGGCGCCATCGCGTCCGACTACGTGGCCCGCGCCGAGCCCGACGGCTACACGCTGATGCTGGGCTATATCGGCACGCACGGCATCAATCCCGCCTTGCAGAAGCTCAATTACGATCCGGTCAAGGACTTCGCGCCCATCGGCATGGTGGCCAGCTCGCCCACGCTGCTGGTGGTGTCTTCCACGCTCGACGTGAAGGACGTGGCGGGCCTGGTGCGCTACGCGCATGAACACCCCAACGACCTGAGCTTTGCCTCGGCCGGCCCCGGCACCGCGCCCGCCGTGGCGGGCGAGCTCTTCAACCAGGCCATCGGCGCCACCATGCTCGACGTGCCCTACAAGGGCTCGGCGCCCGCCATGACGGATACGCTGGCCGGCACCACGCAAGTGATGTTCCCGAGCCTGTTCAGCGCCTATCCGCACCTGAAGTCGGGCCGCATCCGCGCGCTCGCGGTGGCCGGCCACGACCGCAGCGCCGTGCTGCCCGACCTGCCCACGCTGGCCGAGGCCGGCGTGCCCGGCGTGGAAGTGCCGCAGTGGTACGCCATTTTCGCGCCCGCGAAGACGGACCCCGCCGTGGTGGAAAAGCTCAACGCCGCGCTCAACCAGGCCCTGGCCGATCCGCAAGTGAGCGCCAAGATCGGCGAGCAGGGCGCGGAGGTCCGCCGCTCGTCGCCGGCGGAGCTGGGCGCCTTCGTGCAGAGCGAAGTGCAGCGCTGGCGACAGCTCGCCTCGCGCTCGCGCCTGGCGGCAAACTGAGGAGCGGGGGCGCGGTCAGAACAGCGCGACGGCCCGGGCGTCGAAATGGCGCAGATTGGGGAACACGAGCCCAAGCTCGTCTTCTTCCGCCCCGAACCAGCGGCCCAGCGCCGCGCCGAACTGATCCACCGCCATGGTGGGCAGCAGGCGGCCGTTGTCGACGAAGCCGGGCCCGTCCACGGCGATATCGGGATGCGTGCCGTAGTAGCGGCCGCCCTTGACGGCGCCGCCCAGCACGAAATGGTGGGCGCCCCAGCCGTGGTCCGAGCCGTTGCCGTTGGACCCCAGCGTGCGGCCGAACTCCGAGGCGGTGAAGGTGGTGACCTGGCCGGCCACGCCCAGGCTTTCCATGGCCTGCTGGAAGGCCGACAGCGCCTGGCCCAGTTCCCCGAGCAGGGCGGGGTGGGTGTCGCGCAGGCCGGTATGGTTGTCGTAGCCGTTCTGCGACACGAAGAACACCTGGCGGCGCGCACCCAGCGCCTCGCGCGCCGCGATGATGCGGGCGACGATCTGCAGCTGCTGCGCCAGCGGCGTGGAGAAGTCGCCCGGCACCGCCACACCGGCCAGCGCCGCGCGCAGGCGCGTATCGGCGTCGATGGACTGCGCCGCGATGCGCGAAAGCTCGCGCTCCATCAGGTGCTCGCGCGGCTGGGTAATGAGCCGGCGCAGCAGCGCGGTGCAGTCGCTGGACCCGTACATATCGCGCTGCAGCAGCTCAATGCGCGTCGAGCCTTGCACGCCTACCCGGTATCCCGCCACCTGACGGCCCGCCAGCAGCACCGTGGAGCCGCCCGCCGTAATGCCGGTGAAGCTGCGCTGCGCGTTGGCGCCGGCGAAGAGATCGGTGAGCCGGCCCGCCCAGCCCGACGCCGCGCCTTCCGGGGCCAGCGCCTGCCAGTACGATTGCTGATCGTTGTGCGAGAACAGCTTGGGCGGCAGCGGCACGCGCGCGCCGATGTACTCGGCCTTGGTGGTGGGCACCACCAGCGGGCCCACGTTGAGCAGCACCGCCATGCGGCCGCGCTCGAACCAGGGCTTGAGCGGCGCCAGCGCGGGCGCCAGCGCGAATTGCATGCCCGGACCACCGGACCCTTCCGGCGTCAACGCGGTGCCCGCCAGCGCCTGGCGGGGCAGCGCGATGTCGGTGCGCGCCCTGGCGTAGGCGCGATAGGCGGCTTCGTCGCAGGGCACCAGCGTGTTGTAGGGGTCGTTGCCGCCATACAGAAAGACGCAGACCAGCGCTTTGTAGGATTGCGCGGGCGCGGACTGCGCCGCCGCCGCGCCCAGCGCCGCCAGGTTGACGGCCATGGGCAGCGCGCCGCCCGCCGCGCCCAGGGCGCAGGCGCGGCGCAGGAAGCGGCGGCGGTCGGGCGAGTCGGGCCGGTTCATTTCTGCACCAGGTATTCGGGCGTGGCAGCCACCAGCATGATGGCCGCGCGCACCCGGTCGCGCGGCCGGCCGGCCGGAATCTTCTCCACCGCCGCGGCGATGGCCGCCGCGGTCTGCGCGCTGAAGGCGTCGCCCGCCAGCAGCAGCACGATGCGGTCCACCAGCGCCCGGGCATCGCCCGCCAGCGCCATCTCCGCCGCATACGAAGTCTGCAGGTCTTCCCAGCCCCGGTCCACATAGATGGAAAGAAAGTTGAGATATCCCGCCACGCTGGTTTCGTCGGTGATCTGCAGCTCGGGCGCGACCAGGTGGCGCCGGGCCAGCTCGGTGACCGGCGGCGTATAGCGAGGCCGGAAAAAATTGAACACGCTGGGCGAGCGCATGGGGCTCTGCGCCAGCCGGATGGTGTTGTCGGTGGTGTCGGGCATGGCCCAGGCGCCGTTCACCGACGTGGCGCCGAAAGCGCGGGCCCAGGCCGCGAAGCGCACGATGGGCTCGCGCACCTTGCCCCAGGCGGGAGAATCCAGGTCGGGGAAGCGCGCCTCGCGGTCCAGCAGAATGGCCCGCACCACGGCCTTCAGATTGCCCCGCCGCCCGCTGCCGTCGTCGTTGAACACCGTCGACACGCGCGCCACGTAAGCCGGGCTGGGGTTGCTCGTGACCAGCCGCTGGATGAGCTGCGTGCCGATGAAAGGCGCCACGTTCGGATGGCCGCTGATCACCTCCATGGCGCGCGCCAGCGACAGATGGCCGTCGGTGCCGGGCGGAATCACCGCGCCCAGGAAACGCTTCTCGGCCATCGAATGCAGGGCATTGTTCAGCGCCATGGGGCGGCGGTGGAACCCGACGTCGGTTTCGGGGCCGTCCAGGTCCCAGCCCGTGAACACCTTGGCCAGGCCCTGCACGTCGGCATTGGTGTAGGTTTCCACCGGCTTGCCGTCCACCAGCCTGACCGTGCCGTCGTCGTTGAGCAGCACGAGCCCGATGCTGAATAACTGCATGATTTCGCGCGCGTAGTTCTCGTCGGGGTGGCGGCCCGTGCGCGGGTCTTCCTTGCGGTTGCCGCGGTACGTCAGCATGCAGCCCATGGACAGATTGCGCGACACCGCCGTCAGCAGCTCGCGGTAATCGCCCAGCGCGTGCTCGGCCAGCAGGTCCATGAACCCGGCCGCGCCGAACAGCGGCCAGGACGCCGTGATGGCAGACACGCCCACCACGAAAATCTCCGACAGCGCAAAGGCCACGCGCGTGCGCACCTGGTCCGGCGCGGAGATGAACTTGCGCCACAGTGTGGATTCCAGCGGCGCGTTGATGCCGTTGCCCTTGAACTCCTCGGTGTTCTTGCCTTGCGCGATGAGCCAGTCGAAATGCGTCTGCGAAGGCGGCATCTCGAGCTGCGCATCGAGCCACGCGGCATAGCCGTCGCGCATCACCGCCTCGATGTCGGCCGGCGCGGGGCCGAACGTGGCCTGGGCCAGGAACCGCGAGGCCTGGCCGGCCGTGGGCTTGGGATACCGGGCGAAAGCGGCCTGCGCGTCGGCCGCGGACGGCGGCGCGGCGGTCATGCGGACACCTCTCGTCTGGCGCGAAAAGCTAAGGTACTCAAGAGGCCGCGGCGGTTCAATACCGCCGTTAGGACGAGAGACTACGACTTAAGTCGTAGTTCCCGCGAGCCGCGCCGTGTCGCCGCGCCGCTATACCGACCGCGTGATGCCCCCGTCGATGCGGATGTTCTGGCCGGTAATGTACGAGGAAGAATCCGACGCCAGGAAGGCGATGAGCTCGGCGACTTCCTCGGCCTTGCCGTAGCGGCCCATGGGGATGCGCGAGCGGCGGTCTTCTTTTTCGGGCAGGCTGTCGATGAAACCGGGCAGCACGTTGTTCATGCGCACGTTGTGCGGCGCGTATTCGTCGGCGAACACCTTGGCGAAGGCGGCCAGGCCGGCGCGGAATACGCCCGAGGTGGGAAAGAGCGCTTCCGGCTCGAAGTTGGCGTAGGTGGAGATGTTGACGATGGAGCCGGATTGCTGCTGCTTCATGACGGGCGCCACCAGCCGCGTGATGCGCACCACGTTCAGCAGGTAGAACTCCATGCCCAGGTGCCAGTCGTCGTCGCTGATCTCCAGCAGCGGCCCCTTGGGGCCGTGGCCGGCGCTGTTGACCACGGCATCGACGCGGCCCCATCGCGCCAGGGTCGCGTCGACCAGCCGGGCCAGGTCGTCGGGCGAGCGGTTGGACCCGGTGACGCCCAGGCCGCCCAGCGACCGGGCCAGGGCCTCGCCCTTGCCCGAAGACGACAGAATGGCCACACGGTATCCGTCGGCCGCGAGCTTGCGGGCCGCCGCCGCGCCCATGCCGCTGCCGCCGGCGGTGACGATTGCTACTTTTTCGTTGCTCATGCCTGCTCCTGTCGGGGATTCCGGAAGCGGCCATTGTAGGGCTGCGGCGCGGCCCCGGCGGAGCGCGGGCGGGATCAGTCCGCCAGCTTGAGCACGCCCTTCATCACGGCGAAGTGTCCGGGGAAGGAGCAGAAATAGGCATAGTCCTGGCCCGCGGCCAGCTTGCTGACGTCGAACGTGACCGAATCCGATTCGCCGCCGCCGATGACCTTGGTGTGGGCGATGACGCGGGCATCTCCCTTCTTGACGTAGTCGTTGTCCAGGCCGGCGGCCATGCCGTCGGTGGCCACGCCCTGCAGGTCCGCCTGGCGGGTCAGCACCCAGTTATGGCCCATGACGTTCTTGGCCAGCTTGCCCGGATGCGTGAGGTTCACCGTGAACTGCTTGCAGCGCTTGCTGACGGTGATTTCCTTCTTGTCGAACTGCATCTGGTCGTTGCCGGCGATGTCCACCGAGCATTCGGCGGCCAGCGCGGGCGAGCAGGCGGCGGCGAGCAGGGCGGCCAGGCCGAGTTTCTTCAACATCATGTTCATGCCTCCAAAGGTGCGGAATGCGGGACAGGCCCGCTGCCGGCATTGTCGCGCGGCGGGCGGGGCGGACGTTTGACGCAGCGCAAGCGCGGTCGCCGCGCCTGATGCTCAGCGAAGCAGGGTGACAGGCAGGTCGGATAGCTGCAGCACTTGGTTGGCCACCGAGCCCAGGAATACGCCGGCCAGCGCGCCGTTGCCGCGCGAGCCCATGACGATGCGCTCGCAGCCGTGGCGGCGCGCATGTTCGACGATTTCCTGCGCCGGCTTGCCGAGCGCCACCTCGGCAGTGTGCGCCGTTTGCGCCGTGCGCGCCAGCGCGAGGGCATCCTTGAGCGCGTCCTCGCCTTCGCGGCGGTAGAAGTCGTCGATCATTTCCTGCGTGATCATGCGCGACAGGCCGGCGCGTCCGCGCGGCGGGGTCTGCACGTTGAGCAGGTAGAGGCGGGCGGCGGGCGCGCCGCCCGCCAGGGCGCAGGCGTGGCGCACGGCGCGCAGGCTGGATTCGGAGCCGTCCACGGGAACCAGGATCTTCAGCATGTCCGCTCCTTGCGCATTACTTGGCCAGGGTGACGGGTAGTTCCGTCAGGCGCAGCACCTTGGCGGCGACCGAGCCCAGCAGCACGGAGGACAGCGAGCCCAGCCCGCGCGAGCCCATGTAGATTTCATTGGCGCCGGTCTCGGCCGCCACGCGCGCGATGGTTTCGGCGGGCGGTCCGAGCTCGACCCGGCGGTTGCAGGGCAGACCCGCATCGTCGAGCAGGCGGGCGGCTTCGCGCTGCGCGTGCTCGCCGGTTTCGCGGCACAGCGCGTCGAGTTCTTCGGGCGCCAGCGGGCGGTCGAGCAGGCCGACGGGCAGCGGCGGCTGCACCGTGAGCAGGTCCACTTGCGAGACAGGATCGTAGCGGCGCGCCTGCAGCAGCGCTTGCACCGCGTGCAGAGACGCCTGGGATCCGTCAGTGGGAATCAAGATGCGTTTCATCGCCATTGCCTCGTGGGGAAACCCGACGTCTTTCCGACTTTACCGGAAATCGCGGGCGGCGGGCTTGCGGCGGCGCAAAGCGCGGGCGGTTCAGCACCATGCGGCGGGCACCGGCTGCACGGGCAGGTCCAGGCCGAGCAGCGCGCGCGCGGCGCGCGCCAGCGCCCGCGGATTTCCCGTGGCGGCCAGCTCGAGGCGGCCGGCCGTTGCGGGGTTGAGCAAATGCCGTGTCTGCAGCTGGTGGCGCAGCCAGCGCGCCACGGGCGCGCCGGTGTCGAGCAGCGTTACGCCGGGCCCGGCGGCCGCCTGGATGGCGGCGCGCAGGAAAGGGAAATGCGTGCAGCCCAGCACCAGCACGTCGGCGCCCGCGGCGAGCAGTTCCTGCACCGGCTGGCGCACGGCCGCGTCGGCCGCGGCGCCCTCCAGCTCGCCCTGTTCCACCAGCCGCACCCATTGCGGGCAGGGTTTCAGGAGGATGCGGACCTCGGGCGCCTCGCGTTGCGCCAGCGCGGCAAAGCGCGGGCTGGCCAGGGTGCCGGTGGTGGCGAACACGCCGATCACGCCGCTCGCGGTGAGGTGGGCGGCGGGCTTGATGGCCGGCTCCACGCCGATGATGATGCGTCCGGGATGGAGGGCGCGCAGTTCGCCGATGGCGGCGGCGGTGGCGGTGTTGCAGGCCACGACGATAGCTTTGGCGCGCAGGCGGACGAAGCGGTCCGCGATGGCGCGGGCCCGGGCGGCGACGGCCGCCGGGGATTTTTCGCCGTAGGGGACATGGGCCGAGTCGGCCACGTAGAGCAGGTCTTCGCCGGGCAGGGCGTCGCGGATGGCGCGCAGCACGCTCAAGCCGCCGACGCCGGAGTCGTAGACCCCGATGGGGTGTAGGGCAGGCATGGGAACAACGGAATGGCTCGGGGCGTGCCGACACGCCCTAGTAGGCGGCAAGTGTAGCGCCGCCGGCGGCTTGCAGCGCGGCGCGGTGCCGCCGCACTTCCGCGATGAGGCGGCGCACCGCGCCCGAGGGGGCGGCGTCGCGCCAGATCAGGTTGAGCGGGGCGCGCAGCGAGGCCGGCTCGCTGACCGGCACGTAGGCCACGCCTTCGATGTTGACGCGGCGCAGCGAGGCGGGCACCAGCGACACGCCCAGGCCGGCCGCCACCAGGCTCAGCGTGGACAGGATGCGCGGCGCTTCCTGCGCCACGCGCGGGCTGAAGCCGGCCGCCCCGCAGGCGGAAATGATGGCGTCGTACAGGCCCGGCCCGCTGTGGCGCCGGTACAGGATGAGGGATTCCCCCGCCAGCTCGGCCAGGGCGATATGCCGGCGCGCGCCGCCCTGCAGCGCCGCATGCCCGGCTGGAAACGCCGCCAGCATGGTTTCCTCCAGCACCGGTTCGGCCACGATGCCGTGGCCGGGGCCGTAGTCGCCCCGCACGAAAGCCGCGTCCACGCGGCCCTGGGCCACGGCGTCCATCAGCTCGCCGGTACTGCTTTCCTCCAGTTCCAGGCGGACATCGGGCGTGCTTTCGCGGAAGCGCCGGATGAGCGAGGGCACGAACGGATGGAAGGCGGCCGAGCCGGTGAAGCCCACGGTGAGGCGGCCGGTTTCGCCGCGCGACACGCGCCGCACGCCTTCGACCGCCTGGTCCACCAGGCTCACGATCTGGCGGGCGTCTTCCAGCAGGGCGCGGCCGCCTTCGGTGAGTTCCATGCCCCGGGGCAGGCGATGAAAGAGCGCCACGCCCAGCTCGGCCTCCAGCACGCGGATCTGCTGGCTGAGCGGCGGCTGGCGGATGCCCAGGCGCTCGGCCGCCTTGGTGAGATGGCCTTCCTCGGCCACGGCCAGGAAGTAGCGCAGCAGGCGCAGGTCCACGGATGCCATATCGGTTGAATATGAGTAATTACGTTGTCATATATTAGACATTATCCAATGTCAGGAGTAGGCTGCGAGTCTCGTTCTTTCCGGCCATCCGTCCGGACCCACCGACCGGCCCCGCGCCGGCATGAAGCATGAAAAGCGCAGCATTCCCCGTCGAGGCCGACCTGCGGCCGCCGCCCACTTGCGGGCAACTCTTCTCCGGTTTCCTGATGCTCGGCCTGACCGCCTTCGGCGGCGCGCTGCCCCTGGCGCGCCGCATGGTGGTCGAGAAGCACCGCTGGCTGAGCGGCCCGGAGTTCACCGATCTGCTGGGGCTGTGCCAGTTCCTGCCCGGCGGCAACATCATCAACCTGTCGGTGGCGCTGGGCATGAAATTCCGCGGCCCGCGCGGCGCGCTGGCGGCGCTGCTGGGGCTGATCCTGGCGCCCTCGGCCATCGTGGTCATGCTGGGCATGGTGTACGACCGCTTCCAGAACGATCCGCACGTGCAGCACTTGTTCGCGGGTCTGGCCGCGGCCGCGGCCGGCCTGCTGATTTCCATGGCCGTGAAGATCGGGCTGCCCGTGCTGCAGCGCCGCGACTGGTTGTCGGGCGTGGTCGCGCTGGCCTGTTTCGTGGCGATCGCCGTGCTGCGCGTCCCGCTGCTGCCCACCATGGCGGTGCTCACGCCGCTGAGCATTCTGCTGGTCTGGAGGCGCCGTCAATGATCCAGACGCTCATCGCGCTCGCGCTGATCTTTTCCCAGCTCTCGGTGCTGGCCTTCGGCGGCGGCAACACCATCCTGCCCGAAATGCAGCGCCAGGTGGTCGAGGTGCACGGCTGGATGAGCGCGGCGGATTTCTCCGCGCTGTTCGCGCTGGGACAGGCCGCGCCCGGCCCCAACCTGATGGTGGTCACGCTGGTGGGCTGGCACGTGGCCGGGTGGGCCGGCATGCTCGTCACCACCATCGCCAAGTTCGGCCCTTCGTCGCTCATCACCATCGCGGCCCTGGGCCTGTGGGAGCGGTTCAAGGACCGCCCCTGGCGCGGCGTGATCCAGGCCGGCATCTTCCCCATGACCGTGGGGCTGGTGGCGGCCAGCGCCGCGCTCATCACCGAGGCGTCGGCGCACACCTGGCTGCTGGGCGCCATCACGGCGGCCGTGGCGGCCCTGGGCAGCTTCACGCGCATCCATCCCTTGTGGCTGCTGTTTGCAGGCAGTATGGTCGGGTTGTTCGGCATCGCCTGATCCCGGGCGGTCGCCACAGGAGCCCGATGATGTCCTCGCAGGCCAAGCCGTCCGAAACCGGCCCGGATGCGCCCCCTCCCGATATTCCCAGTCTGCCGTTCTGGCACGCGCACCGCCGCCTGGTGGTGTGCGCGCTGCTGTTCGCCGCGGCGGCGGGCGGCCTGGCGGCCTATGGCGTATCGGTCGGCCTGGCCTTGCTGACGGGGTTCGACGCGGCGGCCCTGGTGTTCCTGGTGGTCACCGTGCGGGCGTTCGGGCGCACCAGCGTGCCCCAGATGCGCGTGCGGGCGCAGCAGCAGGACGTGGGCCGCGCCGGCGTGCTCTGGAGCAGCGTGGCGCTTTCCTGCATGGTGATGATGGCGCTGTGGGTGGAGCTGCGCGCCGAAGGCGACGCGCCGGGCGTGCTGGCCATCGTCGCCGCCGCGTCCACCATCGTGCTGTCCTGGCTCTACATGAACATGATCTTCGCCCTGCATTACGCGCACGGCTACTACAGTCACCGCAACGCCATGCACAACGGACTGGACTTTCCCGGCACCCAGGAGCCCGACTACTGGGACTTCGCGTACTTCGCGCTGGTGCTGGGCATGACGTTCCAGGTGTCGGACGTGCAGATCGTGAACCGGCGCCTGCGGCGCACCGTGCTCATCCACAGCGTGATCGCGTTTTTCTTCAACGTGTTCATCATCGCCATCAGCGTCAACGTGGCGGCGGGCCGCGCGTAGGCGGCCGAGCCGGGCCGTCAGGCCGCCGCCAGGCGCCAGAGCGAGGTCGTCTCGCGCGAGCGCGCCGCGTGCAGCGGATCGCCGGCGTCGCGGGCCCGGCCGTGCACGGGGCGCGTGTCGAGGCGGCCCGCCACGCGCAGGCCGGCGCCGTCGATCATCTCGAGCAGTTCCGCGCGGCTGCGCAATTCCAGGTGCTCGGCCAGGTCGGAAAGAATCAGCCAGCCTTCGCCGCCCGGCGCCAGATGGGATGCCAGGCCCTGGAGAAACCCGCGCAGCATGCGGCTGTCGGGATCGTACACGGCATGTTCCAGCGGCGAGCTGGGGCGCGCGGGCAGCCAGGGCGGATTGCAGACGACGAGCGGGGCACGGCCTTCGGGATAGAGGTCGGCGCGCAGCAGCCGCACCTGGTGTTCCAGGCCCAGCCGGGCCAGGTTCTCGGCGGCGCAGGCCAGGGCGCGCGGGTCCAGGTCCGTGGCCGTTACGCGGGCCACGCCGCGGCGCGCCAGCACCGCCGACAGCACGCCGGTGCCCGCGCCGATGTCGAAAGCCGATCCTCCCTCGGCGCCCGGCGGCAGCGGCGCGCGCGCCGCCAGTTCCACGTACTCGCCGCGCACGGGCGAGAACACGCCGTAGTGCGGATGGATGCGGGCGCCCAGCGCGGGGATCTCCACGCCCTTGCGCCGCCATTCGTGCGCGCCGACCAGGCCCAGCAGCTCGCGCAGCGAGGCCACGTAGGGCGCGTCGGCCGGTCCCAGCGCTTCCTCGCAGGCCTGGCGCGCGTCCGGCGCGCGGCGCAGGGCAATGGCATGGCCAGCCTCGAACGGGATGAGCAGCATGCCCAGGATGCGGGCGCGCTGCGATTGCGCCTGGCGGTGCTGGTTGAAGGCCTCGCGCGGCGTGGCCGCGGGTTTGCGCGGCTTGCGGTCGATGCGGCGCGCCATGGCCTGCAGGAGCTGGCGGGCGTTGTGGAAATCGCCGCGCCACAGCAGCGCCGTGCCTTCGCAGGCGAGCCGGTAGGCCGTGTCGGCGGGCATGCGGTCGTCGGCCACGGCCACACGCCGGGGCGCCGGGGCGCCGCTTTCGGATTGCCAGCGCGCGCGGCGCGCGCCGCCGCTTTCTTCCCAGACGAGTTCGGGGGCGGTCAAGACATCGCTCCGGAGGGC
>NZ_CALSFU010000037.1 GCF_943737005.1 Achromobacter sp. Marseille-Q4962
GACGGACGTGGACCTGCCGCTGCAGTTCGAGAATTTCAGGGAATAGGGGCCCCACCCCCGAAGCGCCCGCGCTTTCCCCTCGAAGGGGAAGCGCGGGCGCTTCGGGGGTGGGGCCCCTATTCCCTGAAATTCTCGAACTGCAGCGGCAGGTCCACGTCCGTCTTCTTGAGCAGCGCGATGGCGGTCTGCAGGTCGTCGCGCTTCTTGCCGCTGATGCGCAGCTTGTCGCCGTTGATCTGGCTCTCGACCTTGAGCTTGGCGTTCTTGATGGCGGCGATCAGTTTCTTGGCCACGGGCTGCTCGATGCCCTGTTTGATGGTGATCTTCTGCCGCGCACCGCCCAGGTTCTCCAGCGGCGCGGCCGCGTCCAGGCAGCGCACGTCGATGCCGCGGGCCGACAGGCGGCCGCGCAGGATGTCCAGCATCTGCTTGAGCTGGAACGCGCTCGGAGCGATCTGCGTCACCACATAGCCCTCGAGCTCGAATTTGGCGTCCGTGCCCTTGAAATCGAAGCGCGTGGCCAGCTCGCGGTTGGCCTGGTCGACGGCATTGGAAAGTTCGTGTTTATCGACTTCGGAAACTACGTCGAAGGAAGGCATGACACGTAAGTCCTGTAAGAGGGTGAACGACTGCGGGATGAACGAATCCGCCCATTTTAGCGGCGGCCGCCTCCCTCAGTCGGTCAGCACCAGCAGCCGCCCCGCCTGCAGGGGATGCGCGATGACGTGGGCCTCGATGCCGTAGGCCTGGCGCAGATGCGCCGGCCGCAGCACCTCGGCCGGCGCGCCGGCGGCCACCTGGCGGCCCTGCGCCAGCAGCAGCAGCCGGTCGCACCAGCGGGCCGCGAGATTCATGTCGTGCAGGATGACGAGCACTCCCGCGCCGTCCCCGTGCGCCAGCGCCGCCGCCACGCGGAGCAGGTCGGTCTGGTGCCGGGGATCGAGGCTGGCGGTGGGTTCGTCCAGCAGCAGGTAGCGCGGCTCGCCGTCCGCGCGCCCCGCGGCGCATTGCACCAGCACGCGCGCGAACTGCACGCGCTGCTGTTCCCCGCCCGACAGCTCCGGATAGCGGCGCCATTTCAGATGGGCCACGTCGGCGCGCGCCAGCGCATCGTCGACCAGCCGTTCCACCTGCGCGGGCGACAGCTCGGGAAACGGATAAGCGCCCATGCCCACTACTTCGCGCACGTCGAGGTCGAAACTCAGGCCCGGCTTCTGCGGCAGCACCGCCCGGCGGCGCGCCTGCCGCCGGTGCGCCACCTTGGACAGCGGCTCGCCGTCCAGGACGACCGCGCCCGCATCGGGCTCCAGCTCGTTGGCCAGCACGGCCAGCAAGGTGGACTTGCCCGCGCCGTTGGCGCCCAGCAGCCCCACCACTTCGCCCGGCGCCAGCCGCAGCGAAACGCCGTCCAGGATGCGCGCGCCGCCGCGCGCAAGCGTGAGATTCTCGGCAGCGAGCATCAGAACCGCCTCCGGCCGCGCGCCAGCAGCCACAGAAAGAAAGGCCCGCCCACCAGGCTGGTCACCAGGCCGATGGGCAGCTCGGCCGGCACCACCGCCACCCGCGAAAGCCAGTCGGCCAGCGTAAGCGCCAGCGCGCCGCCGATGACGCAGGCCGGCAGCAGCCAGCGGTGGTTGGCGCCCAGCGTCATGCGCACCAGGTGCGGCACCACCAGGCCCACGAACCCGATGCCGCCCGTGGCGGCCACCAGCGGCCCGACGATGAGCGCGCAGGCCAGCACCAGGCGGGCCCGCACCCGCTTGAGCGCATAGCCCAGGTGCTGGGCCTCGCGCTCGCCGAGCAGGAGCGCGTTCATCACGCGCCACTGGCGCATCAGCCACCAGGACATGGCCAGCACCCACGGCGCCAGGAACGCCAGCAGCTTCCAGTTGGCGCCCGCCAGGCTGCCCATGCTCCAGAAGGTGAGGTCGCGCAACTGCGCGTCGTTGGCGATGAACGTGAACAGGCCGATCATGCTGCCGGCCACCGCGTTGATAGCGATGCCGGCCAGCAGCAGGCCCGCCACGCCCGGCACGCGCCGCCCCAGCACGTAGGCGCAGAACGTGGCCAGCAGGCTGCCCGCGAACGCGGCCGGCGCCAGCACCCAGAAACCTCCCGAGGTAAGCACGATGGCGCTCACCGCGCCCAGCGCACCGCCCGCCGAAATGCCGATCAGGCCGGGCTCGGCCAGCGGATTGCGGAACAGCGCCTGCATGGCCGCGCCGGAAACGGCCAGCGCGGCGCCCGCCACGGCCGCGAAAGCCACGCGCGGCAGGCGGATATCGATGAGCACGTTGCGCCAGAGCGCGTCGGCCCCGCCCTGCGCGGCGGAACCCGCCGGCGCGCCCCAGAGCAGGCCGGGCAGCGCGCGCAGCGGAATCTCGACGGCTCCGCTGGCGCTGGCCGCCAGCATGACGGCCGCCAGGGCGAGCGCCAGGGCCAGCAACGCCAGCGGCGCCCGGGCCGCCTTCGAGGCGCGCTCCCTATCGCGCCATGGCACGCGCCGCCTCCTGCTTGAGCTCGGTCAGCGCCTGCGGCAGGCGCGGGCCCATGCCGAGGATGAGCAGGTCGTCCATGACCACCACGCGGCGCCTGGCGGCCGCGGGGGTGGACGCGATGCCGGGCAGCCTGAGCAGGGCCTCCATGCCCCCGGTGGCTTGCAGCGAGGTCTGCGTGATGACGATGATGTCGGGCGCCAGCGCGCCCATGGCCTCCGCCGACACCGGCTTGTAGCCCTGCTGGCCGGCCAGCGCGTTCTCCAGCCCGGCCAGCCGCAGGACTTCGTTGGCGGCCGTGCCGGCGCCCGCGCCCTGCGGCGTGCCGGTGCGGTTGACGAGGAGCACGGCGCGCGCCCGGGTGGCCGGCAGCGCCTCGGCGCGTTCCAGGTCCTGCGCCACGCTGGCCGCCAGGCGCTCGCCCTCGGCCTGCGCGTCGAGCGCCTCGGCCACGCCGTGAATGCGGTCCATGAGCGATTCCACCGAAGGCTGGTCGGACAGCGTGACGACCCGCACGCCCACCTCGCCCAGGCGCTTGAGCGCCTCGGGCGGGCCGGCCTGCTCGGAGGCCAGAACGAGGTCGGGTTTGAGCGCCAGCACGCCCTCCACCGGCACGGCGCGGTAATAGCCCACGCGCGGCAGCTTGGTTGCCGCCTCGGGGTAGAGGCTGGAGAGATCGTCTCCCACCAGCTTCTTTTCCTGTCCCAGGCGGTAGACGATTTCGGTGACGCTGCCGCCCAGCGTCACCACGCGCTCCGGGGACGCGGCATGCGCGCACGCCGCCATCGCCCAGCCCAGCGCGATTGCCATCCAGGTTTTCATGGCGTCGTCCTCAGGCGGCCAGGGGCGCGGCGCACAGGCCCAGCATCAGCTCGCGCCACGCGCGCAGTTCCGGCTTGCCGGGCTTGCGCTCGCCGAAGAACTGCGCGATGAGGTCGCCGGTTCCGGCGTACAGCTCGAGCGACGTCACCCAGCCGTCGGAAGTGGGCTTGTTGACCACCCAGGCCGACACAATGGCCGTGGTGTTCAGGTGCAGGTTGAACTTCGGGTCGAGCACGTTGTACCAGGGGCCGGTGCGCTGCAGCTTGTGCACGGGGCCGGTGTGGATCTGGATCATGCCCCGGTTGCCCACGAAGCACATGATGGACAGCCCGGAAGCGGCGGCCGACTCGAGCATGCGCTCGACCGAATCCGCAGGCACGCGCTGCGCGAGGTCTTCGCCCGCCGCCGCCAGCGCCGCCAGGCGCGACACCTTGAACTTGCGCAGCAACGGAAAGAATTCGTGCGTGTCCTGCATGGCGAGCCAGGCTTCGCGCCAGCCGGCGCTGTCCGCCACGCGCTGCGCCTCGTCGGAGGGCGCGTAGGGCTGGACCTCGGGCCACTGCGCGGGCGCGGCGAAACGCGACACCAGGGCGTCCCACGCGGCGGCGTCGGTGGCGTCGGTGCGGTAGACCTTGTGCACCGCCACGCCGGCGCCGTCGAAGAACTGCAGGCTTTGGCGCCCCTCATCTTCCACGGCCCAGGCCGATTTCCAGCATGAGAAGAACACCCGCAGGTCGATGTCGGGCCCCAGCACCAGGCCCACCGGCCCCTCGGCCTGGATGTCCTCGTAGCGGCCGTGCCGCTCGTGCACACACCAGTCGTTGCGGGTCAGCGCCATGACCTCGCCCAGCGAACCCAGTTCGCGGAAGATGGCCTGCGGGGCGAGCGCATCGGGCGCGCCCCGCAAGGCCGTGGCCCGCAACCCGCCGCAGCCCGCCGCCACCCATTCCGCTTCGGACACGCCCAGCGCCTGGGCGGCGTTGCGTGCGCGCAGCCTGGGCTGCGAAGCGGCCAGCGCGTCGTGGCGGGCGCGCAGCGCCGCCGCGCGGTTTTCGAAATCTCGTTCGCTCATGTTCAGTGGCCCTCCGGCCTGAAATATAACTGCTGCGAAACCGCCGCCGGCACGGGGCCGGCGGCCCCCTGGCGGATCAGTACCGATAACTCAGTGAGACGCGCACGCTGCGGCCCGGTTCCGTGTACCAGTCCACCGGACGCGGCAGCGCCATGGGCCCCGCGGTCGGCACATTCAGCGCCTCCCAGTATTTCCTGTCGAACAGGTTGAAGACGCCCGCCCGCACCTGCAGGCCGCGCACGGGCGCCGGCTGCCAGTAGCCGCTCAGGTCGACCACGCCGTAGCCGGGCGCCTTGAAATCGGCATTGGGCGCCTTGGCGGCGGCGTCGGGATACTGGACCTTGCCGCGGCGCAGCGCCGTGGTGAGCGTGGCGTCCACGCCCCAGGCGTCGCGGGCATAACCCAGACCCAGGATCGCCTTCAGGGGCGCCACGGAATTCAGATGCCGCCCCGTGTCCTGGTCTTTGCCCACGGCCCACGCCACCGACCCCCACGTGCGCCAGCCCGGCGCGAACCTCCAGTGCCCGCTGGCCTCGGCGCCGTAAATGCGCACCCGCGCCCGGTTCACGGCCCCGGTCACGCCATTGGGATAGAGGTCTTCCCAGCCCGGCTGCCACAGCGGCGAACCGGCATCCAGCGAGACGCCCTTGTCGATGAAGTCCTGGTAGCGGTTATCGAAGAACGATACCGCGCCGCCCAGCGAACCGGAACCCATGTTGGCGCCCAGCTCCCAGCCCCGGCTGGTTTCGGGCTTCAGGTAGGGGTTGCCCACGCGCAGGTAGGTGCCGGGGCCGCCGTAGTTGGTGTAGAGCTCGGTGGCCGTGGGCGCCTTGAAGCCGTAGGCGTACTGGGCGTAGAACGAGAGCGCCTCGCGCGCCCTCCAGGTGGCCAGCAGCCTGGGCGAGAAACGGCCGCCGCTGTTGGACGGCGGCAGCGGGCCCGCGTTGGGGTTGCTGGCGTAGCCGGCGGTCGCGCGCGGCTTCTGCTCGAAGTGGTCGTAGCGCAGCGCGGGCGCGAGCGTATAGCGGCCCTCGGCGAAACCGAACTCGTCCTGCGCCCAGAGCGCCCATTGGCTGCCGCGCGATTCCGGCATGTCGGCCTGGTTGGTGTGCAGCATGTCGCACAGGCGCGGGCCCAGGCGCGCGGGCAGGCCGGGCGGCAGCGCGGGGCAATTGTCGTAGCCGCCGGAATGCTGCTCGGTCTTGTTGCCGAACCACTCGCCGCCGGCCGACAGCGTCTGCCGGAACGAACCGGACCCCAGCCGCCTGGACGCCTCGGCGTCGACGCCGTAGAGCGTCTGCCGGATGGAGTTGCCGCGGCCGAAGGGGCCGCTGGGATAGCGGTAGTAGAAGGGGTCGCCGGGGATCGCGTAGGCGCGCCTGTCCACCGACCGCACGCCGTCCAGGCCGCTGTCCAGCGTGGTGCGCTGCCAGTACACCACCGCATGCGCGGTATCGAGCAGGCCGCCCGCCGAGGGTGCGCGGTAGTCATAGTCGAACGACACGCGCTCGCGTCGGTTTTCCTTGTTTCCCGTGTTGGCGCCGGCCAGGTAGCTGGTGCCCGGGCCCTGCTGGAACAGATTGTCCAGCCGCTCCCTGCGCCGGAAGGTTTCGCCGGTCAGCCCCAGGCGGTGGCCGCCCTCCAGGCGCTGCTGCAGCTTCAGCAGCACGCTGGTCTGGTCATAGCCAGCCGGGGTGGGCTCGCTGCGCCTGGGGCCGAGGCCGCCCGCGTCGGCGCGGTTGCCCAGCTCGTGCCCCCGGCGCGCGCCGGCCTGCAGCAGCCAGAACGTGTGGTCGCGCAGCTGGCCGGCCAGGGCCGCGTTGATGCCCCGGCTGGTGTCCGCCGAATCGTAGTCGGCCTTGGCGAGGGCGCCGAAGGCCTGGCCGTCCGGCAGCAGATCGGAGGGGTCCAGCGTGTGCAGGTCGGCCAGGCCGCCGGTCGCGCCCGAGCTGCCCGCCATGGCGTCGGCGCCGCGCAGGATATCCAGCCGCGACAGCATGTCGAAATCCACCGCCTCCAGCCCGCCCTTCACGCCGCGCGCGCCGTCGTCCAGCCAGGGCAGGCGCACGCCGTCCACGCGCGTGAGCACGCGGTCCTGGTCCAGGCCGCGGATGTTGATGCTGCCGCTCTGGCGGTTGAAGTTCACGCCCGGCTCGGCGCGCCTGCCCAGATCGCTCCAGCCACGGATCTGCAGCGCGTCCAGGCGCTCGCGGTCCGTGCTGGTCTGCCAGGCGGCCGGTTCCGGAGACTCCTCGCCTTCGACCTGTACCGGCGCAAGCTCGGTGACGCCGGGCTCGGGCGCCGGGCGCAGCACGTACACGCCGCCGCCGCGGCGCTGGACGGCCAGGTCCGACCCTTCGAGCAGCCGGGCAAAACCCTGCGTGACGGTGTAGCGCCCCTCCAGAGCGGGCGCCCGGCGCGCGCCGACCAGGGCGGGATCAAACAGCACGGTGATTCCCGCGCTGTCGGCAAAGCGCGGCAGGCTGCCGGCCAGCGACCCGGCCGGAATGCGGAAGCTGCGCGCCCCGGCCCCGGCGCCCGCAGCCGCCTGGGCGAGGATGGGCGCGGCCGGCAAAGGCACGGCCGGCGCAGATGCGGCCGGCGCCGACGGCGACGGCGCGGATGCGGCATGCAGAGGGAGCGCCAGCGCCGCGGCAGACAGCGCGAGCGCCGCATGCAGGGCCGGCCGCGAACGGGCGGGCCGGCGGGCGCGGGCGGCCGCCGGGGAAATGCCGCGCGAGCGGCGTGCGGGGAGATGAGCCATGGAAGGTCCTTTCGATCCAGCGGGTATCGGCAATTCGTTTGCCTCTACCCACCATGACCCGCCTGGGCACGAAACCTGACATAACAGGAACCATTTTTCTTTTCATTTTCGATTGAACCGCGGGGACGGATGCAGAATCAGACTCTTTCAAGCGCCCGCGGCGCGCGGCCCGACCGTGACCCAGTACGGCGTGCGATAGCGCACCGCCACCGGCAGCGTGGCCGGCAAGGCGGCCAGCACCGCGTCGGTGTCGCGCAACTGGAACGCCCCGGAAATGCGCAGGCCGGCCACGGCCGGGTCGCAGCGCAGCAGGCCCGGCCGGTAGCGCCCCAGCTCGGCCAGGAACGCGCCCAGCTTCGCGGCATCCGCATACAGCACGCCGCGCAGCCAGTCGACGGCGTGCGGGTCCGCCGCCAGCGGCTCCGACGCACCGCCGGCGGACAGGCTCGCCCGCATGCCCGCGGCCAGCGCCAGGGAAGGCCCGCGGGCCGGATCCAGCCGCAGCGCGCCCTCCTGCACGGAGACGCCGCAGGCGCCGCGCAGCAGCCGCACGCAGAAGCGCGCCTCGTGCGCGACGATGTCGCCCTGCGGCGCGCGCACGATGAACGGCCTCGCGGACGGCCCGGCATCGGCCACGGCGCGCACCGCGATCTCGCCCTCGCGCAGCCGCAGCAGCCGCCGCGCGCCGTCGAACCGGATGTCCACCGCGCTGCCGGTATTGAGTTCCAGGGTGGACCCTTCGCCCAGCGCCACCGAGCGCCGCTCGCCCACGCCGGTGCGCAGGTCGGCGGTCCAGTCGAAAGGATCGGCGCGCCAGGCGGCCCAGGCCAGCGGCCCCGCGGCCGCCAGGGCCGCCAGCGTCTTGAGCGCCGCGCGGCGCGACGCCTGCGCGGGACGGTTCAGCGAGGCCATGCCCAGGCCGGCGGGGATGAGTCCCAGCCGCGCATTGACGCGCTGTGCGCGTTGCCATGCATGCTCATGCTCGGCCTTGCTGGCCCGCCATGCGTCGCAGGCGCGGACGTCGGCCTCGGTGGCGCGCGGCGAGTTCAGGCGCAGCAGCCAGCCGGCCGCCTGCCTTGCCGCCCGGCGGTCCACGGGCGGCAGCCCGGCCAGGCCCGCCCTCAGCTCACCACCATGATGCATTGTTCCAGCCCCCGCGTAACGTAGCGATGCACCGACCGCAGCGAGACGCCGAGCCGCGCCGCGATCTCGGCGTGGCTCAGCCCCTCCAGCTGGGCCAGCAGGAAAGCCTGGCGGACCCGCGGCGGCAGGCCGTCGAGCATGTCGTCGATTTCGTTCAGGGTTTCGAGCAGGATGAGGCGCTGCTCCGCCGGGGGAACCTGCGCCGGCGGCAGCGCGGCCAGGGCCTCCAGGTAGGCCGCTTCCAGCGAACGGCGCCGGTGATGGTTGAGCATCAGCCGGCGCGCCACGGTGGCGAGGTAGGCGCGCGGCTCGCGCAGCGCCTCCAGCTCGTGCCGATGGCGCAGCACCCGCACGAAGGTGTCGTGGGCCAGGTCCGCGGCGTCGAAGGAATTGCCCAGCCTGGCGCGCAGCCAGTTGTGCAGCCATCCGTGGTGGGCGCGGTACAGCGCCTGGACGGCATCGCCAGAGGCGAACGCATGGTCAGCCAAAACACCCCCGAAAAACAAGTCAAATAAAAATCAATCTCATTCTAAATGGGAAGCGAGGGGAAACGTCAACCCGGGCGCACGGGCGGCGCATTTCGTGGCAGCATGCGTTTTTTTGCCGCCCTTCTCATGTCCCGCGCCGCCCGCCTGCTCGACCTGCTGCAAGTCCTGCGCCGCCACCGCCTGCCGGTGAGCGGGCGCGAACTCGCCGGCACGCTGGGCATCAGCCTGCGCACGCTTTACCGCGACATCGCGACACTGCAGTCGCAGGGCGCGCGGATCGAAGGCGAGCCGGGCGTGGGCTACGTGCTGCGTCCGGGCTTCACGCTGCCCCCGCTCATGTTCAGCACCGAGGAAATCGAAGCCCTGGCCCTGGGCGCGCGCTGGGTGGCGAAACGCTCGGACGCCCGCCTGGGCCAGGCCGCGGTCAATGCGCTGGCCAAGATCGGCGCGGTGCTTCCGCCCGGGCTGCGCGACGAAATCGATGGCACCCCGCTGCTCATCGGCCCGAGCTCCGCGGGCGTGACCGACCAGGTAGACCTGGCGCTCGTGCGCCAGGCCATCCGCGCCGAATGCAAACTGCGCATCGAGTACCGCGACGAAAAAGGCGTGGCCTCCACCCGCGTGATCTGGCCTTTCGCGCTGGGCTTCTTCGACAGCGTGCGCATTCTCATGAGCTGGTGCGAGCTGCGCGGCGATTTCCGGCATTTCCGCACCGACCGCATCGCGGCGCTGGAGGCCGGCGAACGCTACCCGCGGCGGCGGCACGCGCTGCTGCAGGAATGGCGCCAGCGCCTGCGCGAGCGGCTCGGGCAAGACGCGCACACTGCTGCCGGAAACTGACAGCGCGCCTGCCTAAGATGAACGCTCCTTCCCGCAACCGGAGCGCATCATGTCCCACTCATCCTCCATCGCCCCTGACGGAAACTATGTGCTGCTCTACGTCGACAAGCCCGAAGCCAGCGCGGCCTTCTACAGCGCGCTGCTGGCCCGCTCCCCCATCGAGCGCTCGCCCACCTTCGCCCTTTTCGCGCTGGACACCGGCCTGAAGCTGGGCCTGTGGTCGCGCCACACCGTGGAGCCGGCCCCCGCCGGCCGGGGCGGCGGCGCGGAGATCGGTTTCCGCCTGCCCGACGCCGACGCCGTGAACCGCCGCCACCGCGACTGGAGCCTGCGCGGCCTGGCCATCCTGCAGCCGCCCACCGACATGGATTTCGGCCGCTCGTTCGTGGCGCTGGACCCCGACGGCCACCGGCTGCGCGTGTTCTCGCTCGCGCCGGAAATCGCCCAGGAGGCGGCGCCGGAGCTTGCCGCGGCCCATGCATCGCCGCCGGCCTGAAGGCGCCGGACGGCGGGCCGGCCGGCTCATCTGCCGACCGGGTCGCGCGCCGACCGGGTCACCTGCCGGCCCCCTCCCCCGCCGCCTCCGCCTCGCGCCCTGGCACGGCGCCGGCGCGGCGGAAGAACGCCGCATAGCAGGCCGCCAGCACGCCCAGGAACGGCAGCCCGAAGAGCAGCGTCATGTGGAACGCCTCGGTGAAATACGTGGTGAGCAGGATGGCCGCCATGGCCGCCGCGCCCAGCAGGGTCAGCACCGGAAAGCCGGGCATGCGGAACGACAGGGGCGCGCCGCCGCGCGCCCAGGCGCGGCGGAAGCGGTAGTGCGTGACGAAGATCATCATCCACGTGAACAGCGCGCCGAACATCGAAATCGCCATCATGAGCGTGAATGACTGCTCGGGCTTCCAGGCATTGAGCACGGCGGCGATCGCAATGCCCACCGATGACACCAGCAGCGCGTTGAGCGGAATGCCGCCGCGCGTCAGGCGGCCCAGCGGCGCGGGCGCGTGCCCGGCGCGCGCCAGGCTGAACATCATGCGCGTGGTGATGTAGAGCTGGCTGTTCATCGCCGACAGCGCCGCCACCAGCACAATGAAGTTGATGACGGCCGCCGCGCCCGGAATCTTCAGCGCCTGCATCACCGTCACGAAGGGGCTCCCGGCCTTGCCCGCCTCGTCCCAGGGCACGATGGCCAGGATGAGCGCGAGAGTCAGCAGGTAGAACACCAGCAGCCGCGCCACCGTGGCGCGAAACGCCTGCCGCACCGCGCGCTCCGGATCTTCGGCCTCGCCCGCGGCCACGGCGATCATCTCCACGCTCAGGTAGCTGAAGATGGACACCACCACCGCCACCCACATGCCCCAGGCGCCGTGCGGAAAGAACCCGCCGTGCCCGGTGTAACGCGCCACGCCGTATTGCGGGCTGTCCCAGACCACGTAGGCGCCCAGCAATATGAACCCCACGATGGCTGCGATCTTGATGGCGGAGAAACCGTATTCGATGGCGCCGAAGGCGCGCACGCTCAAGGCGTTGACCACGATGAGCGCGGCGGAGAACAGGCACACCCAGCGCCACCCCGGCACGCCGGGAAACCAGAACGCCATGTACTGGGCCACCGCCGTCACCTCGGTGCCCACCGCCAGCACCACGCACGACCAGTACGCGTAGCGCACCAGAAAGCCCGCCAGCGGCCCTACATAGTGCTCGGCGTACGCGCCGAACGAACCCGAGGTCGAATGGGCCACCGTCATCTCGGCCAGGCAGCCCATGAGCAGCAGCGTGACGAGGCCGCCGATGGCGTAGCTGAGTATCACGCTGGGCCCGGCGAAACCGATGGCGAACTTGCTGCCGAGGAACAGCCCCGTGCCGATCGCCCCGCCGATGGCGATCATGCTCATCTGCCCCGCGCTGAGCCTGCGCCGCAGCCCGGCCTCGCGCGCCGCGATCCGGCCGAATCCATGTTGTTGCTGCATCGTCTCCTCCTTGTTGTCTGCGCCGCGCCGATGCGCGCGTTCAGGTCACGGCGGCGCGTTCGCGGAATTCGGGCCGGTCCCAGGCGCGGGAGTCGAGCACCTCTTTCAGGATCTCCACCGCGTCCCATACGTCGGCGTAGCCGAAGTACAGCGGCGTCAGGCCGAAACGCAGCACCTCGGGCTCGCGGTAGTCGCCGATCACGCCGCGCGCGATCAGCGCCTGCATGACCTCGAAACCGTGCGGATGGCGCAGGCTCACGTGGCTGCCGCGCCGCGCATGCTCGCGCGGCGTGACCAGCGTGAGCGGATGGCCGGCGCAGCGCGTTTCGACCAGCCCGATGAACAGATCGCCCAGCGCCAGCGACTTGCGCCGCACCTCGGCCATGTCGGCCTCCAGCGCGACGTCCAGCCCGCATTCCACCAGCGACAGCGACACGATGGGCTGCGTGCCGCACAGATAGCGCCGGATGCCGCCGGCCGGCTCGTACGACACCGCCATGTCGAAGGGGCGCTGGTGGCCCCACCATCCCGACAGCGGCTGCCAGAAGTCGCGCGTATGGCGCGGCGCCACCCAGATGAAGGCGGGCGAGCCGGGGCCGCCGTTCAGGTACTTGTATGTGCAGCCCACGGCGAAATCGGCCTCGGCGCCGTTCAGGTCCACCGGCACCGCGCCCGCCGCGTGCGCCAGGTCCCAGATGGCCAGCGCGCCGCGCGCGTGCGCCAGCGCGGTCACGGCCGCCATGTCGTGCATATGGCCGCTGCGGTAATTCACGTGCGAAAGCAGCACCACCGCCACCGACTCGTCCAGCGCCGTTTCCAGCGGCAGCTCGTCGTCGATGAGGCGCATCTCGTAGCCCTGGCGCAGCAGGTCGATCATGCCCTGGATCATGTACAGGTCGGTCGGGAAGTTGTCGCGCTCCGACAGGATGACCCGGCGCCCGGGCGCGCGCTGCTCCTGGATGCGCAGCGCGGCGGCCAGGGCCTTGAAGATATTGAGCGAAGTCGTGTCGGTGACCACCACCTCGCCCTCGCGCGCGCCCAGCAGCCGGCCCAGCTTGTCGCCCAGGCGGGCCGGCAGCTCGAACCAGCCGGCGGTGTTCCAGCTCCGGATCAGGCCCTGCCCCCATTCCTGGCCGATGACGGCGGCGGCGCGCGCGGCGGCGGCCTTGGGCAGTACGCCCAGCGAATTGCCGTCCATGTAAAGCACGCCCGGCGGCAGGTCGAAACGGTGCTTGAGCGGCGCGAGCGGATCCTGGAGATCGGCGGCGGCGCAGGCTTGGCGGGTATTCATGGGGAAACTCCTGGCAATGTGGCTCTGCGGAAATACTAGCAGCGCCGGCGAGCCGAAAAATTGCAAATCCAGGCGTGACTAACCCTGGTTTTTCGAATTTAATTCTGTTCTGAACCATGATTTCGACAGGAAATTCACCATGTCCCTGGACAGCACCGACCATCGCATTCTCTGCCGCCTGCAGGAAAACGGCCAGCTCAGCAACCAGGATCTGGCCGAACAGGTGTCGCTCTCGCCCTCGGCCTGTCTGCGGCGCGTGCGCGCGCTGGAAGAACGCGGTTTCATCCGGGGCTACCGCGCCGTGCTGGACGCGGAAAAGCTGGGCTTCGAGCTGGAAGCCATCGTGCACGTCTCCATCGACCAGTCGCGCGCGGACTGGCACGAGCAGTTCCTGGCCGGCATCGCCGCCTATGACGAAATCGCCGAAGCCAGCATCGTCACGGGCGCTTCCAACTACATTCTCACCGTGCGCACGCGCAACCTGGCCGCGTTCTCGCAATTCGTGGAAACGCGGCTGAGCAAGATCGCGGGCGTGCGCGACATCTGCTCCCACATCGTGATGCGCAAAGTGAAAGACCGGCAGGGCATGCTGCCGCTGGCGGCCTGGCGTTGAAGCGGGCCGATCCGCCGGATCAGCCGCGGGCGCCGTGCAGAAAGCCGAACACGGCAACGAAGTGGCAGGCCGTGCCCCCCATGACGAAAAGGTGCCAGACGCCGTGCGCGTGCCGCCAGCGCGCGCCGCGCGCATAGAACGCCGTGCCGGCCGTATAGACGGCCGCTCCCGCCAGCAGCCACGCCAGCCCGTCGGGCGACAGCGAGGCGGCCAGCGGCGCGGCCGAGATCACGCCCAGCCACCCCATGGCCAGGTAGAGCGGCAGCGCGGGCGGTGCGCCGCGCGCCCACCACAGCTCGCGCGCCATGCCGCCCAGCGCCATGAGCCACAGCAGCGCGCCCATGGCCAGGCCCCAATGGGGCCGCTGGGGTCCGAACGCCAGCGGGGTATACGTGCCCGCGATCAGCAGGAAGATCGCGCAATGGTCGACCCTGGCCCAGAACGCCTTGCGCGCCCCCCGGCTCCAGTGATACAGCACCGACGAGGCATACACCGCGATCATGCTGGCCGCGAACACCGCGCAGCCGATGAGCTGGCGGGGGTCCGCGTTCAGCTCGGCCGCGCGGTCCAGCAGCGCGCCGGACGCAGGCACGGCCATGGCCAGGCCGGCCAGGTGCGTCGCCCCGTTGAACCGTTCCCCTTCCTCCATCCGCGCCCTCCCGCCGTGCGCCGCCCCGGGCGGCGCGCCCCGCCCGCCCTGGGTGGCGTTGCGGCCGCGGCCGTTCCCGCCCGTGCGAGCATGCCCGCGCGGAATGACAGCTTGAGGACAGCCCGGCGTTCAGCCCGCGAAATCGACGGCCGCGGGATAGCCTGCAATCGCCCTCGCGCTCAGGATGGCGCGCTGTACGGCAATGGCCATGGCCTCGGCGGCCAGCACGCCCAGCAGCATGGGATTGCCCGGTTTGCGCGAGGCGCCCGTGCCCAGCGCGAAAATGGTGTCGCCGTCCAGCATGGTGTGGATGGGGTTGATGGCGCGGGCCAGGCCGTCGTGCGCGAGCTGGGCCACTTTGCCGGCCTGGGCCTTGGTCAGCACGGCGTCGGTGGCGACCACGCCGATAGTGGTGGCCGAGCCCGGCCGCATGGCGCGAGGCAGCTCGCCGCCGAGCACGGCGGCCCGGGTGTCGAGCAGGGCCCGGCCGTCGGCGGTGCGCGCCCCGGCCAGCACCCGGCCGGTCTGCGGGTCCACCACGTCGCCCACCGCATTGACCGCCACCAGCGCCCCCACGGTCACGCCGCCGGCCATGAGGGCGGCGCTGCCCAGCCCGCCTTTCATGGCGCGCGCCGCGCCATAGAGCTTGCCCACGGTGGCCCCGGCGCCCGCGCCCACGTTGCCCTCCGGCACCGGCTCCGCGCTGGCGGCCTTGCAGGCCTGATAGCCGGCCTCGGCGTCGGGGCGCACCGACGCGTCGCCCACGCCCAGGTCGAACAGCACGGCGGCCGGCACGATGGGCACGCGGGCCACGCCCGCGTCGAAGCCGATGCCCTGCTGCTCCAGGTAGCGCATCACGCCGCCGGCGGCGTCCAGCCCGAAGGCGCTGCCGCCCGACAGCAGCACCGCATGCACCTGCTCCACCAGGTTCCCGGGCCGCAGCAGGTCGGTTTCGCGGGTGCCGGGCGCCGCGCCCCGCACGTCCACGCCGGCCACCGCGCCGCCCTCGGCGAGAATGACGGTGCAGCCCGTGGGCCGGCGCGTATCCGTGTAATGCCCGACCTTGATGCCCGGCACCCGGGTCAGGCTGCCCTGGCCGGGCATGGGCTTCGCGGCCTGCGCGCCGGCCGGGGCCGCGCGGGCCAGGGCGGCAGCCCCGGCGGCCGCCATCATGAAGACCCGCCTGCTCCACTGCTGTTCCATGGACGCTCTCCTTCCCCCGGCGAGCGCTGGCGGCCGCGCCGCCCGCTCAGCGCGACGGCAGCGATCCCAGGGGGTCGACCGCCTGGCCGTCGTAACGCAGCTCGAAGTACAGCCCCACCTGCCGGCTGTCGCTATTGCCCATTTCGGCGATCTTCTGGCCCTGGCTCACGCGCTGGCCTTCCCTGGCGATCAGCTTGCTGTTGTGGGCGTAGATCGTGAGGAAACCGCCGCTGTGCTTGACGATGATGAGGTGCCCGTAGCCGCGCAGGCCGCTGCCGGAATAGGCGACCGTGCCCGGGGCGGCGGCCACCACGGGCGTGCCGGCCGAGTTGGCGATGACGATGCCGTTGGAGCGCGAGCCGTCGTAGCGGCGCGCCAGCTTGCCCTGGGCCGGCCAGACCAGCGAAATGGCGCCCGGCGGCGCCGTGCGGTGGCGGGACGCGGAGGCGCCGCCCGGGCTGGAGGTCCGGGGCTTGGACGTCTGGCGACGCGGGGCCGGCGCGCTGGCCTGCCCCGGCGGCGGCGCGACGCGCAGCACCTGCCCGACTTCGATCTCGTTGGCGTTCTTCAGGCCGTTCCAGCGCACCAGATTGCCGACCGTGGTGCCCTGCTTGCGCGCGATCTGGGTCA
Organism: Achromobacter sp. Marseille-Q4962; assembly: GCF_943737005.1. Lineage (GTDB taxonomy): Bacteria > Pseudomonadota > Gammaproteobacteria > Burkholderiales > Burkholderiaceae_B > Achromobacter. The sequence goes on from NZ_CALSFU010000037.1 coordinate 15,981, forward strand.
GGGTGTCACCGGACTGGACGCGGTAATGGCCCGGCTCGACCCGGGTGCTGGCGCAGGCCGCCAGCAGCATCGCCAGCGCCATGGAAGCCAGCAGGCGGAAAAACGGCGGCCTGCGGCCGGACGGAGAGGCGGAACGGAGCGGACTCGAAGCGGGCGTGGACGGCGGCACTGATACCTGCGGGCTGGCGGTGTGAGCGGAATGGCCCAAGGGTACCAAGATTTTTCGTGCGCGGCGCGGTCCTGCGCGGCGGGGTCCTGCGCGGCGCGGTCCTGCGCGGCGCAATCCTGCGCGGCGGCGCCCGCCTCCGCGCCAGCGAAAAGGGGACGCATTAACGCCCCCGTCGGGCAGCGCCGTCCCCCGATTCCCCCTACAATGCGGGTCACGTCCCGGGCGCTCCCCGCCGCGGCCCCCGCCTCGCCGCCAGACCGGGATGCCTGCGTTCCACGCGCCAGGCGCCAGGACTGCCGGCCAGTCTGCCGGCCCTGCTCTATAGGTATATGCCCGGTAGTTCCGCTTTCTCCTTCCTGCGCACGCTCTGCAGCCTGCGGTGGCTCGCCATCGCGGGCCAGGCCGCCACCATCCTGCTGAGCAGCAGCCTGCTGGGCCTGGACCTGCCCCTGGAGCCGCTCTGGATCGGGGTCGGCGCGCTCATCGGCTTCAACGTTTACGCCAGCCTGCGCCTGCGGCATCCGCGCGATCTTTCCCACGCCACGGCCTTCTCGCACCTGCTGGTGGACATGGCCGTGCTGGCCTGGATGGTGGGCTGGAGCGGCGGCATCAGCAACCCCTTCGGGATGATGTTCCTCATCCTCACGGCCCTGGCGGCGCTGGCGCTGCCGCGTAACTGGGCCCTGGCCGCCGCGCTGGCGGGCATCCTGGGGTTTGCCGCGGCCGCCGCCTTCGGCCAGCCGCTGCGGGGCAGCGCCAACACCCATGTGCTGCTGCTGTGGGGGCTGGGCGCCAATTTCCTGATCTCGGTGATCGTGGTGCTGTTCTTCTCCACCCGGCTGGCCTCGGACCTGCGCGCCCGCGAGCGCGAGCTGGCCGGGCTGCGCGAGCGCTTCACCCGCAACGAGGGCATCGTGGCCCTGGCGACCCACGCCGCCGCCATGGCCCACGAACTGAACACGCCGCTGGCCACCATGACGCTGCTGGCCGACGAGATCGCCGCCGAAGTCAGCGACGAAGACGTGCGCAAGGACGTGGCCACGCTGCGGCAGCTCCTGGCCCTGTGCCGCGAGCGCATCCGCAACCTGGCCGTGCCCACCGCGGTAGACCTGGTGCGGGTGGTGGGCCAGTGGCGCCTCATCCGCCCCACCATCGACCTGCAGCGCTCGGGCGCCCTGCCCGCCAGCCTGCGGGTGGATCCGGCCATCGCGCACCTGCTGCAGGCACTGCTCAACAACGCGGCCGACGCGGGCGAGGCCGCCGGCGCGCCGCGGGTGGACCTGCACCTGGAATACGGCTATGGCGCGCTGCGCGGCGAGGTGCGCGACTACGGCCGGGGCTTCGACCCCGACCAGACCCTGCTGCCGGCCACCAGCCTCTTCAACAGCGGCAAACCCGGCGGGCTGGGCGTGGGCCTGGCGCTCTCGCACGCCACGGTGGAGCAGCTGGGCGGCGAAATGACCATGACCGCGGCCGAGGGGGGAGGCACGCGCATCCGCTTCTACCTGCCCCTGGGCAACCCGGGAACCTGAGACATGAATCCTACCGACCTTGGACTGCTGATCGACGACGACGAGCTTTACGTGCGCACCCTGCAGCGCAGCCTGTCGCGGCGGGGCCTGGAAACCCGCACCGCCACGAGCATCGCGGAGGCGCTGCGCGTGGCCGAGGAGATCCGGCCCGCCTTCGCCCTGGTGGACCTGCGCCTGGGCGAGGATTCGGGCCTGACGCTGATCCGGCCCCTGCGCGCGCTGCGCGAGGACATGCGCATTCTGCTGGTCACGGGCTACGCCAGCGTGGCCACGGCCGTGGAGGCCATCAAGCGGGGCGCGGACGACTACCTGCCCAAGCCGGCCACCGCGCCCATGATCCTGCGCACCCTGGGCCTGGTAAAGCCGGAAACGGTTACCATCGAAACCACCATGACGCCGCTGCACCGCCTAGAATGGGAGCATATCCACCAGGCCCTGCACGAAACCGGCGGCAACGTTTCGGCCGCCGCCCGCCTCCTGGGCATGCACCGGCGCTCCCTGCAGCGCAAGCTTGCCAAGAAACCGGGGCCGGAACGCGAAGTGTTGCTGGATTGAAAATGTGCGGGTGCGACATATCGTCGCACCTCCGGTGCCCGCAGAGCCCCTGCGGCGCCCAGGGATATCCGGGTTCTTCCGCCGATCTCCCGTAAGTTCCCCTGGCCAATGCGACCATTTGTCGCAGGCTTGCGCCAGATCAAACCGCTAGGATGGACGTTGCTGCTCCGCAGCACCTGGCCTGCTGCGTAGCAGCATTCTCCACCTTCCATCCAAGGCTGTACGTGAAACACCCCCTCCTTGCGACCCTTACGCGCATTTTTGGCGTCGGCGCGGTCATGCTGCTCGGCGGCTGCAACATGGAACTCCTGTCTCCCAAGGGAGACATAGGCGCCCAGGAAAAGACCCTGCTCCTCACGGCAACGTGGCTCATGCTGCTCGTCGTCGTGCCGGTGATCATCATGGTCCTGACCTTCGCCTGGAAGTACCGCGCATCCAATACCAAAGCCGTCTACGCGCCCAAGTGGTCCCACTCCACGGCCATCGAGCTCGTGGTCTGGACCATCCCGGTCATCATCGTCGCCATCCTGGCGGTGATCACCTGGCGCTCCACCCACGCCCTCGACCCCTACAAGCCCCTGGCCTCCGACCGCAAGCCGGTGACCATCGAGGTGGTGTCGCTGGACTGGAAATGGCTCTTCATCTACCCCGAGTACGACATCGCCACGGTGAACGAAATCGCCTTCCCCGTGGACACGCCGGTGAACTTCCGCATCACCTCGGCTTCGGTGATGAATTCCTTCTTCATTCCCCAGCTCGGCAGCCAGATCTATTCGATGGCGGGCATGGAAACCAAGCTGCACCTGATCGCGCGCGAGCCCGGCACCTACGCCGGCATCTCGGCCAACTACAGCGGCGGCGGCTTCTCCGGCATGCGCTTCAAGGCGCACGCCACCTCCGCGGAAGGGTTCGACAAGTGGGTCCAGGAAGCCAAGGCTTCCGGCAACGCCCTCACCCCCGAAACCTACCAGCAACTGGTCAAGCCCAGCGAACACAACCCGGTCGTGAAGTACGCCTCGGCGCCTCCGGCCATGTTCGACTACATCTTGAACAGCACCATGAGCAAGATGGCCGGCGTGGACTCCGCCACGTGCACCCCCACGTCGAATAATCTGATCGCAGGAATTAACTAACAATGTTCGGGAAACTCACCCTAGAGGCGATTCCGTACCATGAACCCATCGTCATGGTCACGCTGGTCGCCGTGCTGCTGGGCGGCGCCGCGCTGCTCGGCGCCATCACCTACTTCGGCAAGTGGAAGTACCTGTGGACGGAGTGGCTGACCTCGGTCGACCACAAGCGCATCGGCGTGATGTACATCATCGTCGCCCTGGTCATGCTGCTGCGCGGCTTCGCCGACGCCATCATGATGCGCACCCAGCTCGCCGTGGCGGCCGGCGACTCCGCCGGCTTCCTGCCCCCGCACCACTACGACCAGATCTTCACCGCCCACGGCGTCATCATGATCTTCTTCATGGCGATGCCTTTCATCACGGGCCTGATGAACATCGTGGTGCCGCTGCAGATCGGCGCGCGCGACGTGGCCTACCCGTTCCTGAACTCGCTGAGCTTCTGGCTGTTCCTGGTGGGCGTGGTGCTGATGATGCTGTCGCTGTTCGTCGGCGAATTCGCCGCGACCGGCTGGCTGGCCTATCCGCCGCTCTCGGGCCTGGACTACAGCCCGGGCGTGGGGGTGGATTACTACCTCTGGGCATTGCAGATATCCGGCCTGGGAACCACGCTTTCGGGCATCAACTTCATCGTGACCATCCTGCGCATGCGCGCGCCGGGCATGACCCTGATGAAGATGCCGGTGTTCACCTGGACCTCGCTGGTCACCAACATCCTGATCGTGGCCGCCTTCCCGGTCCTGGCCGCCACCCTGGCGCTGCTGACCGCCGACCGCTACCTGGGCACGCACTTCTTCACGAACGACATGGGCGGCAACGTCATGATGTACGTGAACCTGATCTGGATCTGGGGCCATCCCGAGGTCTACATCCTGGTGCTGCCGGCCTTCGGCGTGTATTCCGAGGTGGTCGCCACCTTCGCCCGCAAGACGCTGTTCGGCTACAAATCCATGGTCTACGCCACGGCCTGCATCGGCGTGCTGTCGTTCCTGGTGTGGCTGCACCACTTCTTCACCATGGGCGCCGGCGCCAACGTGAACACGTTCTTCGGCATCGCCACGATGATCATCTCGATCCCGACCGGCGCGAAGATCTTCAACTGGCTGTTCACCATGTACCGGGGCCGCGTGCACTTCACCACCCCGATGCTGTGGACCCTGGGCTTCATGGTCATCTTCGTCATCGGCGGCATGACCGGCGTGCTCATGGCCATCCCCGGCGTGTCGTTCGTGCTGCACAACAGCCTGTTCCTGATCGCCCACTTCCACAACACCATCATCGGCGGCGTCGTGTTCGGCTGCATCGCCGGCATGACCTACTGGTTCCCCAAGGCGTTCGGCTTCAAGCTCAATGAGCGCCTGGGCAAGTACTCGTTCTGGTGCTGGACCGTCGGCTTCTTCCTGGCCTTCATGCCCCTGTACATCCTGGGCCTGAAGGGCATGACGCGCCGCCTGAACCACTACGACAACCCCGAGTGGCAGCCCTACCTGCTGGTCGCGCTGGCCGGCGCCGCCCTGGTCATGCTGGGCATCTGGTTCCTGCTGCAGCAGGTGTTCGTCAGCGTGCGCCAGCGCAAGCAGAACCAGGATCTCACCGGCGATCCCTGGGACGGCCGCACCCTCGAGTGGTCGATCTCCTCGCCCGCGCCTTTCTACAACTTCGCCCACATTCCCCACGTCGAGGAACTGGACCAGTTCTGGGAAGACAAGCAGAACGGCCGCGCCTACAAGCGCCCCGCCAAGTACGAGGACATCCACATGCCGCGCAACACCGCCGCGGGCGTCTACATCGGCGCGTTCGGCCTGGCCATGACCTTCGGCCTGGTGTGGCACATCTGGTGGCTCTCCATCGCCGGCTTCGTCGGCATGATCGCCTCGTTCGTGGTTCGCGCCTACGACCGCGACGTGGACTACTACGTCCCCGCCGCGGAAGTCGAGCGGATCGAAAACGCCCACTTTGACAAAATGCAGAAGGCCGCCTGAGCCATGATTCACGCTGTAGCCACTCACCCCAACGCGCACGGCCACGACGACCATGCGCACCATGACGATGGATCCAAGACCGTCTTCGGTTTCTGGATCTATCTGATGAGCGACCTGCTGATCTTCTCGGTCCTGTTCGCCACGTTCGCGGTGCTGTTCAACGCCACCGCGGGCGGCCCCACGGGCAAGGAACTGTTCGACCTGAAGTTCGTGCTGGTCGAGACCCTGCTGCTGCTGTTCTCCAGCTTCACGTTCGGGCTGGCCAACCTCAACGTCCATGCCGGCAACAAGAGCCGCGCCATGGGCTGGCTGGCCATCACGTTCCTGTTCGGCGCGGGCTTCATCGCGATGGAACTCTACGAATTCCATCACCTGATCCAGGAAGGCGCGGGCCCCGGCCGCAGCGCCTACCTGTCGGCCTTCTTCACGCTGATCGGCACCCACGGCCTGCACGTGACCTTCGGCCTGATCTGGATCGTCATCATGCTCGACATGATGCGCCGCTACGGGCTGGACGCGATCAACAAGCGCCGCCTGGCCTGCCTGAGCCTGTTCTGGCACTTCCTGGACATCGTCTGGATCTGCGTCTTCACCTTCGTCTATCTCATGGGAGCCATCTGATGTCGCACCATTCCGCGGCCGCCAGCGGCCATGACGAGCACGCCGCCGACCACGGCACCCTGAAGTCCTACATCGTGGGCTTTGCGCTCTCGCTCATCCTCACCTTCGGCTCCTTCGGCCTGGTGATGAGCGGCGCGCTGCCGCGCGCCACTGTCGTCATCGGCGTGGTGGCGCTGTGCGTGGCCCAGCTTCTGGTGCAGCTGGTCTACTTCCTGCACATGGGCTCCAAGTCCTCGCGCGACAACCTTTCGACCTTCGTCTTCACCGCGCTGATCATCTTCATCATCGTGGGCGGGTCGGCCTGGGTGCTGTACAACATGAACGTCAACATGGGCCATTCGATGTAAGGCTCCTGTTCCGACGCTGCACGAAAAAACGGGCGCCGCTGGCGCCCGTTTTTCTTTTGCCTGCCCGGGCGCGGCGCGCCCGCAAGGGAAACGGGCCGGCAAACGTATACTTCCCCCATCCTTCGATCCGCGGAATTTCCCCATGGCCCTGCACACCTGGCTGCTCTATCTGCTCGCCGTCACCGGCCTGTCGCTCACGCCCGGCCCCAATACGCTGCTCGCGCTGACCCACGGCGCGCTGCACGGACACCGCAGGGCGCTGTGCACCATCGCGGGGGGCGCCGCCGGTTTCGTCGCGCTGATCGCGCTTTCCATGCTCGGCATCGGCGCCCTGCTCAAGGCCTGGGCGCCGGCCCTCACGGCGCTCAAGTGGGCCGGCGGCGCCTACCTGATCTACCTGGGCGTGCAGCTCTGGCGCGCCCCGGGCGTCACGCTGCGGCCTCCGGCCGGCGCGCCCGCGCTGCGCGGCACGCGCATGTTCGGCCAGGGCTTTCTCTCCGCCATCTCCAACCCCAAGGCGCTGCTTTTCTACGGCGCCTTCCTGCCGCAGTTCGTCGATCCGGCGCGCAGCCTGCTCACGCAGTTCGCGGTCATGGCGGCCACCTTCGCCGGCATCGAATTCGCGGTGGAGTATGGCCTGGCCCGGCTGGCGCATCGCGTGCGGCCCTGGCTGGAACGCGCCGGCCGGCGCTTCAACAAAGTATGCGGCGGCCTGTTCGCCGCCCTCGGCGTGGCGCTGCCCACGGCCTGACGCCCCCGCTTCAGGCCGGCGCGCCGCCCAGCTGCTTGTGGAAGTAGGTCGTGGCGCAAAGCGCGCCGTCCGGCATCAGCGCATAGTTGGGCACCACGCCCACGCGCAGCCAGCCGCAGCGCGCATAGAGCCGCTCGGCGTCTCCGCCCGTTACGGTGTCCAGCACCAGCACGGTCTTGCCCTCGGCCCGCGCGGCCTCGTCCACGGCCTGCAGCAGGCGCTGGCCGATGCCCCGGCGCCGGGCCGAGCGGCAGACCAGCATCTTGGCCACGTCGGCCCGGTGCGGCTGGTTCTCGGGCTGGGCCGTCACCAGCTGCACGGTGCCGACGATGCGCCCCTCCAGGCGCGCCACGAGCAGGATGCGCTCGCCGCGCGCCACGCCCTGCGCCACCGACGTCCAGAACGCCACGGCGGCAGGCCGCGCCAGGGGCAGCATGAAGCTCACGGAAGCTCCGCCTTCCACGCAGTCGATCAGCACATCGGCCAGCTCCTGCACGCTGGCGGCCGCCGCGACGCCATCGAGGCGGCTTATGCTGACCTCGTTATCGCTCATGGTTTCTTCCTCGGCATAATGGTGTCCCGGAACCGGGGACGGCCTGGATCATACTGCCTTGCGGCGGCCGCGCCGGGATTGCGTTCTAATAGCGCGCATGAACCCATCGCAAGACATTGAACGCCGCCTCACCGAGCTGGAAATCAAGGCGAGCTTTGCCGACGACCTGCTCGACCACCTGAACCAGGTCATCGCGCGCCAGCAGCAGCAGATCGAGCTGCTGGCGCGCGAGCTGGCCGAGCTGCGCCGCCAGGGGCCGGAAAACGCCCCGGCATTTCGCAGCCTGCGCGACGAGATTCCCCCGCATTACTGAACGCCCGCACGGCGCGCCGGCTGCGCGGGCTATCTCACGCCCTTTTGATTCCATACACGGCAAAAAAAAACGGATATATTCATTATTATCCCAATAGTGAAAATATCTTTTACGGATATAAGGGTTTATCCCTACCTCCCAAGAGCGCACACTATTCGCATCGGGATACAGCAACGAACCACGACGGACAGGCCGCCGGATTCGCTCCCAAAGCTCTTGAAATCGGAGGTTTATCATGAAGACGCTTGCTACTGCTCTGATGTTGTCCCTGGCCGCCATCAGCTCCGGCGCCTACGCTTCGCAGAACATCGAACCCAACAACATCCCCTTCCAGGGCGTGTACGGCGCCGCCTACGACGGCCCGGCCCGCGCCCAGGTCCAGGCCGAACTGGCCGCCGCCAAGGCTGCCGGCCAGGTGTCCAACGTCGAGCCCAACGACATGCCCTTCCAGGGCGTCTACGGCGCCGTGGAATCGGGCAAGACCCGCGCCCAGGTCCGCGCCGAACTGGCCGCCGCCAAGGCCGCCGGCCAGGTATCCAACGTCGAGCCCAACGACATGCCCTTCCAGGGCGTCTATGGCCAATGAACACCGCCCCATCACAATAATGTGAATACCCCCTCCTCTTGTTGTACTTGGGCCGCCAGCAATGGCGGCTTTTTTTACCTCGGGGCGGCGCGGCGGCAAGGCCCTCTTCACGCGACGCGCGCGATGGCGGCGAGGATTTCGCGGAACGCCTGCGCGGCCGGCCCCAGCGGCTGGTCGACGCGGTGCGCGAGGTAGGCCTCGTAAGCCACCCGCGCCTCCCGGCCCAGGGCAGCGGTGGGCAGCGGCACCAGCCGCCCTTCGCGCAGGTCGCGCTCGACCAGCCAGACAGGCAGACGCCCCCAGCCCAGGCCGGCGAGGATCATGGCGTGTTTGGCGTCCTGCGTATTGACGCGGCAGGTCTGGGGCGACAGCACGCCGAAGTCGCGCCCCTCCGACAACGCCGAGGGATCGGACTGCACGATCTGCAGATGATCGGCCAGGTCGTCCAGGCCCAGGGACCGGCCGGACGGCGCCGCCGCCAGCGGATGTCCGGCCGCCGCCACCGCCACGATTTCCGTGGCCGCCAGCGCCTCCAGCGCCACCCGCGGGTCGCGGAACCCTTCGCCCACCATCACGGCCAGGCTGGCCCGCGCCTGCAGCAAGGCGGCCAGCGGGCCGCCCGCACGGCCACCGAGGGATAGCGGCGGCGCATGCGGGCCAGCGCCTCTCCGACCTGCCCCAGCGGAAACAGCGTGTCCACTGCCACCGACAGCTCCAGTTCCAGGTGGCGGCCAAGCCCGCGCGCCCGGGCGCGCAGGGTATCCACGCGCAGCAGGATGTCGCGCGCATTGGCGAGCAGCGCCTGGCCTTGCGCGGTAAGCGCGGGACGCCTCCGGCTGCGGTCGAACAGCGCCAGGCCCAGCTCGGCCTCGAGATTGGCGATGGCGTGGCTGACGGCCGACTGCACGCGGCCAAGGCGCGCCGCGCCCGCGCGGAAACTGCCCGCCTCCGCGACGGTGACGAACGTGCGCAACTGGTCCAGGGTCAGGGCATCGAGCATGGCGGGAAAAGCGCGTTTTTCCGATCTGATTCATAGATCATCTGCATCAAATTTATATCACTTCCGTAGATATGAAACAGGTGCGATGCTATTTCCCGATCGGCATCGCCAAGAGGGAGGATCGATGACGGATTCCGTGGAAAACGCGCGCGGCGGGCACGCCGTATGGACGACCGTGTTCGCCGTGCTCGGCGCGGGCATCGTGGCCGCCGCGCAGGTCGGCAAGGTGCCCATCGCCATCCCCATGCTGCGCGACGCGCTGGGGCTCAGCCTGGCGCAGGCGGGCGCGCTGATGTCGGTGGTGGCCGTGCTGGCCCTGGCCGCCAGTGTTCCCGCGAGCGCGCTGGTGCCCGTGCTGGGCGACCGGCGCATGCTGCTGGCCGGCCTGCTGGCCGTCATCGGCGGCGCGGCAGCCGGGGCGCTCGCGCCCTCGCTCGCCGTGCTGATGACCGCGCGGGTGGCGGAGGGGCTGGGCTTTCTGCTGGTCACGGTGTCGGCGCCCGCGGCGCTGCAGCGCGTGGCCGCGCCCGCGCGGCGCGACGTGGTCTTCGCGCTCTGGAGCTGCTACATGCCGGCCGGCATGGCGCTGGCGATGGCGGCCGGGCCGCTGTTTTCCGGATGGCGCGCGCTGTGGTGGGCCAGCGCCGCGCTGGCGCTGGCCGCGGGCGCGGCGGTGTGGATAGCCGTGCCCCGCCGCCCGCCGCCGCCGCTGCCGCGCACGGCTGGCGCGCTCCTGCGCGGTATGGCTGCGGACGTGTCCGCCGTCGTCCGGGGCGGCCCGGCGCTGCGCTCGGCGGCCTGCTTCACGCTGTACAGCCTGATGTCCTTCGCGCTGTACAGCTTCCTGCCCATTCTGCTGATCGAGCGCATGGGCGTGGCGCACGGCGCGGTCGGCCTGCTCTCGGCCGCGACGGTGCTGGCGAACGTGGCCGGCAACCTGGCGGCCGGCCATCTGCTGGCGCGGGGCGCGGGGCGCGCCACGCTGATCGCGGGGGCCTGCTCGGTCATGGGCGCAGCCGCGCTGGGCATTTTCCTGTCGCCTTTCGGCAACGTGGCGACCTATGCGCTGTGCCTGATCTTCTCGGGCGTGGGCGGCCTGGTCCCGGCCACGCTGATCGCCAGCGCGCCGGCGGTCGCGCCGCGCGTCGCGCTGGCGCCCATCGTGATCGGACTGCTGATGCAGGGCAGCGGCCTGGGCCAGGTCGTGGGACCGATGACGGTGGGCGCCGCGATCGACGCCTACGGCTGGCCCGCGGCGGCGCTGCTGGTGGGCGCGGCGGCGGTGTGGGTGGCGCGCGGCATGCGCTTGCCGGCGCGCGTATCCGCTTGCCGGCCGTGAAGTCCACTCACACCAAACCGCTTTCGTGGCGTACCATTTGGCATCCTGCGACTTGCGCCTACACAAGAATGAGGAGGTTCATCTTGAAGAAACCCCTGGCACTTTTCGCCGCGCTCGCCGCGGCCTGCAGCCTGGGCACGGCCGCGCTCGCGGCGCCGCCCGTCATGCTCAACGACGCGCTGATCACCCAGATTCCCAAGAGCGACCAGGCCGCGTTCCGCCAGGCCGTGGCCGACGCGCTGAACACGTCTCCCGACGGCCTGAGCACGAGCTGGAGCAGCACGCCGCGCCGCAAGGGCGCGCCGCCCATTACGGTCAAGCTCACGCCCACCCAGACCAGCAAAGGCAGCAACGACCGCCTCTGCCGCTTCCTGCAGGGAGACTTCTCCCGCACGTCCACGTCCGAAACCTGGAAGTTCTGGTTCTGCAAGCAGCCCGACGGCACCTGGAAAGCCAGCAGCACCTGAGCAGGCCGCCGCGGCCCGGCGCGGCGCCGGGCCATGGCGCGCGCCGCCCCGGTCAGGCGGGCGCGCGGTTCGCGTCCAGCACCGTGAGAGCCGCCATGTTGACGATGCGGCGCACCGAAGAGCTGGACGTCAGGATGTGCACCGGCGCGTTGGCGCCCAGCAGGAACGGGCCCACCGCCACATTGCCCCCGGCCGCCGTCTTCAGCAGGTTGTACGCAATGTTGCCCGCATCCACGTTCGGGCACACCAGCAGGTTCGCCTCGCCCTTGAGCGTGGACGACGGCAGAATCCGCATGCGCAGCGCCTCGTCCAGCGCGCAGTCGCCGTGCATCTCCCCGTCGATCTCCAGCTCCGGCGCCGCCTCGCGCACCAGCTCCAGCGCCCGCCGCATCTTCGCCCCCGAGGCCGAACTGCCCGAACCAAAGTTCGACCTCGACAGCAGCGCCA
>NZ_CALSFU010000038.1 GCF_943737005.1 Achromobacter sp. Marseille-Q4962
ACCAGGTGAACCGGGCGGTGTCGCAGATGGACGAGGTGACGCAGCAGAACGCGGCGCTGGTGGAGGAGGCGGCGGCTGCGGCCGGTTCGCTGCAGGAGCAGGCGCAGCGGCTGGCCGAGGCGGTGTCAGTGTTCAAGATCAACGCGGGCGAGGTCATCGAGGTGCCCGCCCAACGCCTGGCGGCCAGGCCGCAGGCCGCTGATGAAGACCATACGCGCTTGCGGGCCTCCGACTCGCTCGCGCTGGAACACTGAGGGCAGACGTGGCGACGGCAGCGGGTTTCGCGCCGCCTTCCGGGGCGGAGCGCCAGTTCGATTTCCGGGATGCGGACTTCTCCCGCGTGCGCAAGATGATTCATGCGCGCGCGGGAATATCGCTGGGCGAGCACAAGCGCGAAATGGTCTATAGCCGCCTGGCGCGCCGCCTGCGCGCGCTGGGCCGGCAGGACTTCGCCAGCTATCTCGATCACCTGGAGCGCGAGCCCGAAGCCGCCGAATGGGAAGACTTTGTCAATGCGCTCACGACCAACCTGACGGCATTCTTCCGCGAGGCGCATCACTTTCCCATCCTGGCCGAGTTCGCGCAGCGCCGCGGCGGGCCGGTTTCGGTCTGGTGCTGCGCGGCGTCCACAGGAGAGGAGCCGTATTCCATCGCCATCACGCTGACGGAGGCCCTGGGCTCGCGCGCCGGCGCCAGCAGCGTGCTGGCCACCGATATCGATACCAATGTGCTGAATCGCGCCCGCGCAGGGGTGTATCCGGCCGAACGCGTCGCCAAGATGGAAGAGAGCCGCCTCAAGCGCTTCTTCCTCAAGGGACGCGGCGCCAACGCGGGCCAGGTGAAGGTGCGCCCGGAGCTGGCGGAAATGGTGCGCTTCGAAACTCTCAATCTGCTGGCGCCTTCATGGCCCATCCACGAGAAGTTCGACGCCATTTTCTGCCGCAACGTCATGATTTATTTCGACAAACCTACCCAGGCGAAGATCCTGGAGCGGTTTGTCCCGCTGCTCAAGCCGGGCGGCCTGCTGTTTGCCGGCCATTCCGAGAACTTCACGTACATCAGTCGTGATTTCCGCTTGCGCGGCCAGACCGTGTACGAGTGCACCAGCCAGGCCTGAGAAGTTCGAGGACAAGATGCAGAAGATCAAGGTTCTTTGTGTGGACGATTCCGCGCTGGTGCGCGGCCTGATGACGGAGATCATCAACAGCCAGCCGGACATGGAAGTGGTGGCCACGGCGCCCGATCCGCTGGTGGCTCGCGAGCTCATCAAGCGGCACAACCCCGACGTGCTGACGCTGGACGTGGAAATGCCCCGCATGGACGGGCTCGATTTCCTCGAGAAGCTGATGCGCCTGCGGCCCATGCCCGTGGTCATGGTGTCGTCGCTGACCGAGCGCGGCGGCGAAATCACGCTGCGCGCGCTGGAGCTGGGCGCCATCGATTTCGTCACCAAGCCCAAGCTCGGCATCCGCGACGGGCTGCTGGAGTACACCGAGATCATCGCCGACAAGATCCGCGCCGCGTCGCGGGCGAGGCTGCGCTCGCCCGCGCCCCATGGCGCGCCGGCCGCGCCGCCGCCGATGCTGCGCCGGCCGCTGGCCAGCTCGGAAAAACTGGTGATCGTGGGCGCTTCGACGGGCGGCACCGAAGCCATCCGGGAGGTGCTGATGCCGATGCCTCCGGACAGCCCGGCCATCCTGATCACGCAGCACATGCCCGCGGGCTTCACGCGCTCGTTCGCGCAGCGGCTCGACGCCCTGTGCGCGGTGACGGTGCGCGAGGCCGTGCATGGCGAGCGGGTGCTGCCGGGCCACGTCTATCTGGCTCCCGGCGGCGACACGCACATGCGGCTGGGCCGCAGCGGGGCCAACTACATCGTCGAGCTGGACGCCAGCGAGCCGGTCAACCGGCACCGCCCGTCGGTCGATGTGCTGTTCAACTCGGCGGCGGCCGCGGCGGGCAAGAACGCCATCGGCGTGATTCTCACCGGCATGGGCAAGGACGGCGCCGCGGGCATGCTGGCCATGCGGCGTGCCGGCGCGCACACCATGGCCCAGGACGAGGCGAGCTGCGTGGTGTTCGGCATGCCGCGCGAAGCCATCGCCATCGGCGCGGCCGAGGAGGTGGTGCCGCTGTCGGCGATGAGTGAGCGCATTCTGACGCGTCTGGGCGACCGCGGCCACCGCGTCTGATGCGGGCAGGGCGGGCGTCCGGAAACATTTCTTTTGGAGTAGAGCATGGTAGACAAGGGCATAAAGATTCTCGTGGTGGATGACTTCCCCACGATGCGGCGGATCATCCGCAACCTGCTGAAAGAGCTGGGCTTCGAGAACGTGGACGAAGCCGAAGACGGCGCCATCGGGCTGGAAAAGCTGCGCAACGGCGGCTTCCAGTTCGTCGTCTCGGACTGGAACATGCCCAACATGGACGGGCTGGAGATGCTCAAGCAGATCCGCGCCGACGCCGCGCTGGCGTCGCTGCCGGTGCTCATGGTGACGGCGGAAGCCAAGAAGGAGAACATCGTTGCCGCCGCCCAGGCCGGTGCCAACGGCTATGTGGTCAAGCCTTTCACGGCGGCGACGCTGGAAGAGAAGCTCACCAAGATCTTTGAGAAAATTGCCGGCTGAGGTGCGCCATGAGCACAACGGAAAACGTCGTCCCGGCGGAATCGCCTGACCTCATCCACCGCATCGCCTCGCTCACCCGCATGCTGCGCGACAGCATGCGGGAGCTGGGACTGGACCAGGCGATCAAGGACGCCGCGGACGCCATTCCCGACGCACGCGACCGGCTGCGCTACGTGGCGCAGATGACGGAACAGGCCGCCAACCGCGTGCTGAACGCCACCGAGGCCGCCGGCCCGATCCAGGACAACCTCTCGCGCACGGCGCAGGAGCTCGACGGCCGCTGGCAGCAGTGGTTCGACCAGCCGCTGGAGCTGCCGGAAGCGCGCGAACTGGTCCAGGACACGCGCAGCTTCCTGCAGGACGTGCCGCGCCAGACGCAGCAAACGCAGTCCAAGCTGATGGAAATCATCATGGCGCAGGACTTCCAGGACCTCACCGGCCAGGTCATCATGCGCATGATGGACGTGGTGGGCGCGATCGAGCGCGAGCTGCTGCAGGTGCTGCTCGACAACGTGCCGCAGGAACGCCGCGACGACGCGAACAGCCTGCTGAACGGTCCCCAGGTCAATCCGCAAGGCAAGGCCGATGTGGTAACCAGCCAGGACCAGGTCGACGATCTGCTCGCCAGCCTGGGCTTCTGACCGCCTGCCCAGGAGACGCGCCGCCGGACATGCCCGCCGGCGGCGCGCCTTTTTGCGCGATCAATGCCTGAAATTAATGCTTGATTTCCCTAAGGGCGCGTTCTTGCGCGCCTGGATAGACTCTGCTCCATAAAAAAGAAAAAGATCGGGGCCTTGCGGCAGGCAGGTTCCGGCGCGGACCGTCGATTGCACTGCGGCCGCGGCCGGCAAGAGGAGGTGGATCGTGAGCAGAACCTTTGTCCGGTTCGGGGGCATGTGGGCCTTATTGCGCCGGCTCAACCGGGGCGAGGCCACGCTGGCGGCGCGCGCGCTGTCGTTCAGCCCTTCGGCATGGCCGCTATACCGCTTCCTGGCGCAGGTCCGCGAGCGCATCATCACCATCCGGCAATCCGGCATCGAGATCGCGCTGAACGCGGCCCGCACGCAATTCCAGGCCCAGCGCTGCGCCGCGCTGGCCCAGGAACAAGCGCAGGCGGCACAGGCGCTGGCCGCCAGCGGCCAGCAGATCGCGGACCTGTCGGCCTCGACCTCTTCCCACGCCCGCGACATCGCCGCCCTGTCGGGCAGCAACCTGGGCGCGGCCGAACATGCGCTGGCCGAGCTTTCCGACGTGAAAGCGCGCGTGGACCGCATGAACCGCGAAATGACTGCGTTTGCCGAAGTGGTGGCCCAGCTCACCGAGCGCGCCCGTTCCGTGGGCGACATCAGCAAGCTCATCCGCGACGTCGCCCTGCAGACGCAGCTGCTGGCGCTGAACGCGGGCGTGGAGGCCGCCAGGGCCGGGGACGCCGGCCGCGGGTTCGCGGTGGTGGCCAGCGAGGTCGGCAAGCTCGCCGAGCGCGTCAACAGCGCCACCGGCGACATCGGCCAGCACACCGGACAGATGCTGACGCTGGTGGAATCGACGCGCGCGCAGACCGCCACGCTGCGCGAAGACGTGGAGGCGTCCGGCACGGTGCTGGATGGCACGCTGGCCGACTTCGGGCGTTTCGTGCAGGACTTCGGCGCCATGAACCGGCAGGTCGAGGCCGTGGTGCAGGCCATCGGCGAAGTCGACCGGACCAACCGGGCGATGAGCGGCGAGGTCGGGCGGATCGCCGCGCTGAGCGGGGATGTGCGCGAGCGCGTGGCCAGCATGTCGGGCCAGATCGAGCGCATACGCCGCCAGACCGAGAGCATGCAGGAGGTGCTGGCCGGCATGCGCACGGGCGGCACGCCGTTCGACCGGCTTTCGGACACGCTGGAGTCATTCCGGGACGCCGCCCAGGCCCTGCTCGAGCGCGCCCGGCGCGCGGGCCGCGACGTGTTCGACCGCCAGTACCGGCGTATTTCCGGCGGCGAGCCGGCCCGCTACCATACCGCCTACGACCGGCACATCGACGCGGAGCTTACCCGCCTGCTCGACGCGGTGCTCGACGCCGTGCCGGCGGGCGCCTATGCGCTGCTGGTCGATGCGCGCGGCTATGCGCCCGCGCACAACAGCCGCTATTCCCACGAGCCCACCGGCGATCCGCAGCACGACCTGGCGCGCTGCCGGCACAAGCGGATCTTCGACGACCCGGTCGGCGCGCGGCTGGCCGCCAACGACGGCCCCATGCTGTTCCAGACCTATCCGCGCGACACGGGGGAAATCGTCAACGATATTTCCCTGCCGGTATTTCTGGGGACGGAACATTGGGGCGCGGTGAGGATCGGACTGGATTACGCCCGCTACGCCAGCGAGGCGGCCGCCGGGCGCGCGCCGGCGCCGGCCTGGGCGGCGGGCTGAAAGCCGGAACGAAGGGGCGCGCGGGGGAATAGCGCCGCTTTCCCCCCGTTTCTTGGCTGATCGGTTCGCCGGCCGGCCTCCTAGAATCTCGGCGGACGCTTCGCCAATCCCGCAATCCGCGAAGCGCACTCGATCCGCAGAGCATGGCCGACGAAAGCGACCTCGAAAAAACCGAAGCCGCCTCTCCACGGCGCCTGGAAAAGGCGCGCGAGGAGGGGCAGATCGCGCGTTCGCGGGAGCTGGGCACCTTCATGATGCTGGCCGCCGGCGTAGGCGCGCTCTGGGCGGGCGGGGCCGCCATCTACCGCGGCCTGAGCGGCGTGTTGCGCAATGGCCTGGCCTTCGACCAGCGCGTCACCATGGACCCCGGCGTCATGGTGGAGCAGGCGGCCGAGGGCTTCTGGCATGGGCTGTTCGCCGTGCTGCCGGTATTCGGCCTGCTGGCGGTGGTGGCCGTGCTGTCCAGCGTGCTGCTGGGCGGCATCGTGATTTCGGGCAAGCCGCTGCAGCCGAATTTCTCCAAGCTCAGTCCGCTGGCGGGCATCAAGCGCATGTTTTCCGCGCAGACCCTGGTGGAGCTGGTGAAGGCGCTGGCCAAGGCCCTGCTGGTGGGCGGCGTGGCCGTCTGGGTCCTGTGGCGCTATCACGACGACATGCTGGGCCTGATGCACGTGGCGCCCTCGGCCGCGCTGATCCGGGCGCTGGACCTGGTGGCCCTGTGCTGCGCCTGCATCGTGGCGTCGCTGCTGGTGATCGTGGGGCTGGACGTGCCCTGGCAGATCTGGAGCCACCTCAAGAAGCTGCGCATGTCCAAGGAAGACGTGCGCCAGGAGCACAAGGAAAGCGAGGGCGATCCGCACGTCAAGGCGCGCATCCGCCAGCAGCAGCGGCAGATGGCGCGCCGCCGCATGATGGCCGAAGTGCCCAATGCCGACGTGGTGGTCACCAACCCCACGCACTACGCCGTGGCCCTGCGCTACGACGAAAGCAGGAACGGCGCGCCGCGCGTGCTGGCCAAGGGAACGGGGCTGATCGCCGCCAAGATCCGCGAGCTGGCCACCCAGCATCGCGTTCCCACCCTGGAAGCGCCGCCGCTGGCGCGCGCGTTGCATGAACATGTCGAGCTCGGCCAGGAAATCCCTGTCGAGCTCTATACCGCCGTGGCCGAAGTGCTGGCGTGGGTGTTCCAGTTGCGCTCCTGGCGTTCGGGCTGGGGCGCGGAACCCGTCGCGCCGAGCAACCTGGCCGTGCCGGCCGAACTCGACCCGCAGGCCAAGGCCGCGGCGCAAGGAGCTTGAGGAATGAGCG
Source organism: Achromobacter sp. Marseille-Q4962 (assembly GCF_943737005.1). Lineage (GTDB taxonomy): Bacteria > Pseudomonadota > Gammaproteobacteria > Burkholderiales > Burkholderiaceae_B > Achromobacter. The sequence goes on from NZ_CALSFU010000038.1 coordinate 6,345, forward strand.
CACTGCTCTCCATGTTGAAGACGAACGGGGCCGCGCACGCGCGGCTGCTGGCCGGGCCCATCCTGATCGTGATGGTGCTGGGCATGATGGTGCTGCCGCTGCCCACCTTCCTGCTGGACCTGCTGTTCACGTTCAACATCGCCCTGTCGGTCATGATCCTGCTGGTGGCGATGTTCACGCGCAAGCCGCTGGACTTCGCGGCCTTTCCTTCGGTGCTGCTGTTCGCCACGCTGCTGCGGCTGTCGCTGAACGTGGCGTCCACCCGGGTGGTGATGCTCAACGGCCATACCGGGCCGGACGCGGCGGGCAAGGTCATCGAGGCCTTCGGCCACTTCCTGGTGGGGGGCAACTTCGCGGTCGGCATCATCCTCTTCGTGATCCTGACCATCATCAACTTCATCGTCATCACCAAGGGCGCGGGCCGCATCGCGGAAGTCGGCGCGCGCTTCACGCTGGACGCCATGCCCGGCAAGCAGATGGCCATCGACGCCGACCTGAACGCCGGGCTCATCGGTGAGGAAGAGGCGCGCAAGCGCCGCGCCGAAGTGGCGCAGGAATCGGACTTCTTCGGCTCCATGGACGGCGCGAGCAAGTTCGTCCGGGGAGACGCCATCGCCGGCCTGCTCATCATGGCGATCAACATCTTCGGCGGGCTGATCGTGGGCGTGGCGCAGCACGACCTGTCGATGGGCGAGGCCGCGCGCGTCTATACGCTGCTGACCATCGGCGACGGCCTGGTGGCCCAGATCCCGGCGCTGGTTATCTCGACCGCGGCGGGCGTGGTCGTGTCCCGCGTGGCCACGGACCAGGATATCGGCCAGCAGATGATCAGCCAGCTGTTCTCGAATCCGAGCGTGATGTTCCTGACGGCGGCCATCATTGGCATCATGGGCCTGATTCCCAACATGCCGCATATCGCTTTCCTGACGCTGGCGGCCGCGCTGGCCGGCGGCGGCTGGATGCTGCACAAGCGCAGGCTGGAGGCCGAGGCCAAGGCCCAGGAGGTGCCGCCCCAGGCCATTACCCAGGCCCAGGCGGCCGCGCAGGAAGCCAGTTGGGACGACGTGTCGATGGTGGACCAGCTCGGGCTGGAGGTGGGCTACCGCCTGATCCCGCTGGTGGACCATGCCCAGAACGGCGAGCTGCTGCACCGCATCCGCAGCCTGCGCAAGAAGTTCGCGCAGGATGTGGGCTTTCTGCCGCCGGTCGTGCACATTCGCGACAATCTCGAACTCAAGCCCAACGACTACCGCATCCTGCTGTCCGGCGTGGAAGTGGGCCGCGGCGTGGCCATGCCGGGCCAGTGGCTGGCCATCGACCCGGGCGGCGTGTCGGTCCAGATCAAGGGCACGCCCACCACCGATCCGGCCTTCGGCCTGCCCGCGCTGTGGATCGACGCCAGCCTGCGCGACCAGGCCCAGGTGGCGGGCTACACGGTGGTGGACGCCGGCACGGTGGTGGCGACGCACCTCAACCATCTGATGCACCGCCACGGCTCCAGCCTGCTGGGCCGCCAGGAAGTGCAGCAGCTGCTGGAGCGCATCGGCCGCGAGGCGCCCAAGCTGGTCGAAGACCTGGTGCCCAAGACGCTCTCGCTCACGGTGCTGCAGAAGGTGCTTCAGGGGCTGCTTGCCGAGGAAGTGCCCATCCGCGACATGCGCACCATCATCGATACGCTGTCCGAGCACGGGCCGCGGCTGGCGGCGCAGGCGGCCGCCGCCGGCGGGCAGCCCGACGTGCAGGAACTCATCGCGCTCACGCGCCGCTCGCTGGGCCGGGCCATCACGCAGCAATGGTTCCCCGGCGAGGGCGAATTGCGTGTCATCGGCCTGGACGTGAAACTCGAGCGCGTGCTCTCGCAGGCCATGACCACCAGCGGCGGGCTCGAGCCCGGCCTGGCGGATACCCTGCTGCGCGAGACGCAGGCCGCCCTGGCGCGCCAGGAATCGCAGGGCAATGCGCCGGTGCTGCTTGTGTCGCCGGTGCTGCGCGCGCCGCTGTCGAGGTTCCTGCGGCATCACCTGCCGCAGCTCGGCGTGCTGTCGAACACGGAAATTCCGGATGAGCGCATGGTCCGCGTGACCGCGCTCATCGGCGGAGGTAACTGAGCATGAAGATAAGCAGGTTTGTGGGCGCCAATAGCCGCGAGGTCATGCGCCTGGTGCGCCAGGCCCTGGGGCCGGATGCCCTGATCGTTTCCAACCGCAGCGTCGAAGGCGGCGTGGAGGTGCTGGCGACGGCCGACGGCGCATTCGACGAGCCGGCCGCGGACATGGCCCAAGGCCAGGGACAGGCCCAGGGGCATGCGCACGGCCAGGGCCACGCGGCCGTTGCGTCCACGGCGCCTGGTGCGGCGGACGGGTGGGGGTATGGCGGCCGCCATCCGGCGCCGGTTCCGCCGGCTCCCGCCATGGCGGCTCAGCCGCCCGTGCCGGCGGCGCGCATGGCCGGCCCCTCCGCGCCCGCCGCCCGGATGCCCGAACCGCCCGCGTTCCCGTCCCCGGCCCGTCCTATTGCGGCGTACCAGTCGGTGCTGGATACGCCCCTGGCCGATCGCCAGGAGGCCGCCGCCCAGCCGGCGCCCGCCGCGCCCGCTGCGTCCGTCGCGCCTTCCGTTTCCGCCGTTCCGCCCGCTGCCGGCATGGCGCGCACGCCGGACGCCCCGTTGCGGCACGGCGCCTCGCTGCCCGCCCCGGCGGCGTTGCCGCCCGAGGCGGCCGCCGGCCTGCAGGACGCCATCAGCGCATTGCGCGGCGCCCTGGAAAGCCGCATGGACGGCCTGCTCTGGGGCGGCCGCCAGGGGCCGGGACGCGAGCCTTCCGGCGTGGCGCTGTTCCGCAGCCTGCTGGACGCGGGTTTCAGCACGAAGCTGGTGCGCGCGCTGGTCGAACGGCTGCCCGAAGGCATGAGCGCCGAGGCCGCGCTCGCATGGGCGCGCAACGAGCTGGTCACGCACCTGCCCGTATTGAGGTCCGAAGACGAGTTCCTGGGCGGCGGCGTGTACGCCCTGGTGGGCCCCACCGGCGTGGGCAAGACCACCACGCTCGCCAAGCTCGCCGCGCGTTGCGTGGCCCGGGAAGGGCGGGAGCAGGTGGCCATGCTGACCACCGACAATTTTCGTATCGGCGCGCTGGAGCAGTTGCAAATCTACGGCCGGCTGATGGGCATTCCCGCGCATTCCGTGCGCGACGCCGGCGAGCTGCGCCGCCTGCTCGCCGAGCTGGGCAGCCGCAAGATCGTTCTCATCGACACCACGGGCATCAGCCAGCGCGACCGGCAGGTCGCCGAGCAGGCGGCCCTGCTGTGCAACGGCGGCAAGCCGGTGCGCCGGCTGCTGGTGCTCAACGCCGCGAGCCAGGGCGACACCCTCGACGAGGTGGCGCATGCCTATCGCAACGGCGTGGGCGAGGACGTGGCCGGCTGCATCATTACCAAGCTCGACGAGGCGACGCGCCTGGGCGCGGCGCTGGACACGGCCATCCGCCACCGCCTGCCCATTCATTACGCGAGCGTGGGCCAGAAGGTGCCGGAGCACCTGGAACTGGCCCGGGCGGACATCCTGGTCGACCGCGCGTTCGCCATGATGCAGCGGGCGCGGGCGCTTTATTCTCCCAGCGAGGCCGACATGGCTTCGCTATGGTCTTCCGCGCGCGATAGCGCGCCCGCGCCCGATCCCGCCCGCCGGCGCCAGTTGCTGGCTTCGGCCATCCTGCGCCCGCAGGGCGGCCAGTCCGCCATCTCCGCAGCCCAGGGACTGGACGAGACGCTGCACTGGCTGGAAACCGACACGGCTTGCGTGCAGGCGCGCGACGCGTGGCGGCGCTATACCGGCGACGGCGCCGGCCTGGCGGAGCTTGGCGGAAGCATTGTCGAAATGGTGCGGCGGGAGTTCCCCGCGGCCTGCAACCGCCATCTGCTGGCGGTGCACGGCAAGGCTTCCATGAAAGGCGAAGGGCTGCCCGGCGGCGCCTGGGCGGGAGCCTTCCTGGCCAGCGACCGGGGCGTGGTGCTGGCCGCGCCCGCGCAGCAATTGGCCCTGCCGCACGGCACCTTGTCTTCTTTCGATCCGGCCACGGCCGGGCCGGCCGATTCCGCGCAGGCGCTGCAGGCGCGCGTCGCCTGGCTGGGCGCGGAGCTGCAGCGGATTCCGCTGGTGCATGCGCTCGACGGCGGCAACGCCGCGCTGTGGCAGTCGCTGAGCGAAGGCGGCGTGTCCTGGCTGGCGCGCTGCACGGGCGGCATGCGCGTGGTGCAGGACGAATGCCCGACCACGCTGAATGCGGTGGGCAAGAGCGTGGGCTACCTGCCCGCCGGGCAGCCCGGCGACATGCCGGGGCTGGCCGCGGGAGTCAATGGCCGGCGGGCCGCGCTGGCCCTCTGGGCTTCCGGCACCGAGATCACGCTGGCGGGCCGCGGCGAGCAGCCCACGTTCCGGCTGGTGTGCGCGCGCCTCATCGATACCGAGAGCGGCGAGGTGGCGGGCCAGTTGTTCGGTCTGACCAATCTGCCGGCGTCCCAGGCCGACGCCGCCACGGTAGCGCGCTGGCTGGTGCTGCAGGACGAGATCAAGGCGGGCATGCGCTATATGCCGCACGCCTGGAAAGCCCTGCCGGCGGTGGACGGCGCTCACGCGCTGGCCAGGCAGTCGCTCATGGCGGGCCAGCTGGCCTCGGCCTGCTGGCAACTGGGGCATACGGCCCCGGCGGCCGTCGCGCGCCGCACGCTGGCCGGCGTGGTCGGCGCGGACGAACGCCTGGCGGCGCGCCAACTGCCCGTGGCCCTGCTCAAGATGTACGCCATGCTGGAAATGGCCGACGGCGCCTGACAAGAGCGCGGGCCGCCCCGGCGGACGCAGGAAACGGGAAGAAAGGCGCAGGGAGAGGGCGGTTTGCGCGGGGAATCGCCGCCTTGGATCGCGGCCGCAAGCCGCGCGGCGGAACCCTATCCGGCGATGATGGATTTGCGCGCCGGGGTGTAGCGCGGACCGCGGCCCAGCGCGTCATAGGTGGCGGTGCCGCCCACGCCGCCGATCTGGCGCAGCGCTTCGAGCGACTGCTGCGTGTAGCGCAGGTGCACGTCGATCAGGGCGCCGTTGCGCAGATTGATTTCGTTGGCGGAGCCGGACTTGGCCAGCAGCGCCTGCCAGATTTCGGCGAGCTCGGGATGGCGCGCCACGGCCTGTTCGGTGCCTGCGTGGCCGGGGGGCAGGCCGGCGTCGGCCAGCAGCCGGTCGCGCTGCTGGCTCAGTTCCACCAGCTTGAGCGCGACCTCGTTCTTGCGCTCGGTGACTTTGCTCAGCGCGTCCACGTCGCCGGGGCCGACGAGCACCTCGGTTTCCTGTTCCAGGATGACGGCAAATTCGGCGACCAGGGCATCTTCCTGCCTGAGACAGGTTTGCAGCGATTCGACGGTGGTGTTGCTCATGCCGGGCGAGAAAAAGAGGTGGGGAGAATGGTCGGTTGGCGGCAGCGGCCTATTTCAGCAGATCGCGGGCGCTGGCGATGAGGCCGTCGGCGATGCGGCTGGTGTCGATCTTGAGCTGGCCCGAGGCGATGGCCTCGCGGATGGCGGCGACGCGCTCGACGTTGATGTCGTTGGCGCCGTCCTGCAGGGCCAGCAGCTTGCGGGACGCGGAGCTCAGCGCGACTTGGGAACTGCCTGACCCGGTGGAGCCGGCGCCGCCGGCGCCATAGGCCTGGGCTAGCGCGGATTCGGCGCGCGGGCTGATGGCTTCGGCCGTGAGCGGCCGGTTGGTGGTGGCATTGATTTTCAAGGGATATCTCCGCAGGGCGTCGAGGATCGGGCTGTCACGCGATCCGCCTACTTATGTCTCGGTAACGACAAGGGCGGGGTGAACTTTAGGGCTTGCGGGCCCCCGAAGCGGTGCGATATGTAACATAGCCTAAAGTTGTATTTCCACCAGTCCGGCATTCTTGACGATGCCGCTGACCACCTGGCCGCCCGCCGTGCGCACCTGGACGGTGGCGCCCGGCGCGGCGTTGTCCAGCGCCTCGCCCTCGCTGCTCACCACGAAGCCCTTGCCGCGCGCGTCGATGCGCACGGTGGCGCCGCGCACGACGGCCTGGGCGCTGCGCAGGGAAGCGGCCTTGATCGGCTGGCCCGCGCTGATGCGGTAGGCGGCCGACATGCCGAGCACCGCCCGCGGATCGGTGATGGCGCCCGGGGGCAGGGCGACCAGGTCGCCGTCGCGCGGCGCCAGGTCGGACGGCGTCAGCGCCTGGCCGGCCGCAATCGTGCGCGAGGCCACGTAGTACTGTCCGGGAACGCTGACCGTGGCCTGCACATAGGTGGTCCAGGGCCTGGGGGCGATGCAGCGCACGCCGACCGTCATGCGGGCGCGCGGGCGCATGCCGGAAGGCAGGAAGGGGGACAGATCGGTGCAGGCCGACAGATGGTCGGTGCGGGGCGGGTCGATGGCCACCGTGGGCTGTCCGCGCAGCGCGGACAGCTGCTCGATCAGGTACGACCGGGCGGCGGCGGCGACGGCTTCGGGCGCCTGGACGGCGGCATCCTGGGCGTGCGCGGCCCGGGGAAGCGGCAGCGCGGCAACCAGCAGGGCGCAGGCCGCCAGCGGGCGGAAGCGGCACGGTGCGGGAATCTTCATGGTGAATGAATTGTAGAAGCCCGCCGGCTCCGGCAATACGGGAATTGGATGCGAAATAACGGGTTATTTGGCTGATTGTGCGGCGCGGCCGGCCCCTATGATGCCGTCATCCGAACAAGTCCATGGCGCGTCCGCGCCGAGACATCCGTATTGCAACGCACAGGGCTATCCGATGCTAGACAGGCTCAACGAGGATTTCCGCTTCTTCCAGCAGTCGCTGGCGCTGCGCGCGCAGCGCCAGGAAGTGCTGTCTTCCAATATCGCCAACGCCGACACGCCCAACTACAAGGCCCGCGACTTCGATTTCCGCACGGCCATGCAGAACGCCATGGACGCAGGCATGCGGCTGCCCGACACCCAGCTCACGCTGACCTCGGCCCGGCACATCCCGGCCAAGGCGGCCTCGCCGGGCCCGACCGAGCTGCTCTACCGGCTGCCCTACCAGCCCAGCCTGGACGGCAACACGGTGGACATGGACGTGGAGCGGGTGCAGTTCGCGGACAACACGCTGCACTACCAGAGCACCATGCAAGTCCTGTCGGGCCGCATCCGCACCATGATGGCGGCCATCCAGGAATGACATTCAAAGGGAGCGTCAGGCAATGTCCTTGTTGAGCATTTTCAGTATCGCGGGCTCGGCCCTGAGTGCGCAGTCGCAGCGCATGAACGTGGCGGCCAGCAACATGGCCAACGCCGACAGCGTGGTGGGCCCCGACGGCCAGCCCTACCGGGCGCGGCAGGTCGTGTTCCAGGTCGACCCCGCGGGCGGGCAGGCGGCTGGGCAGGAGATCGGCGGCGTGCGGGTGGCCGGCGTGATCCAGGATTCCTCGCCGCTCAAGCGCGTCTATGACCCCAAGCACCCGATGGCCGACGCCGAGGGCTACGTGAACATGCCCAATGTCGACCCGGTGGCCGAAACCGTCAACATGATCGCGGCTTCCCGTTCCTACCAGGCCAACGTGGAGGTGCTCAACACCGCCAAGAGCCTGATGCAGAAGACGCTGACCATCGGCCAGTCCTGATCACCCCGGCACGCCCCAGACGACAAGGCGATTCCATGACGACTATCGACCAAACCACCAGCTCCACGGCCATGGGCCTGGCCCAAACGGGAGCGAACTCGGCGAGCTCCGCCCAGAGCCTGCAGGACCAGTTCCTGACGCTGCTGGTCACGCAGATGCAGAACCAGGATCCCCTCAATCCCATGCAGAACGCGGAGCTGACTTCGCAGCTCGCGCAGATTTCCACGGTGGAAGGGATCACCAATCTCAAGAACACCATGCTGGCCATCAGCGGCCAGATCGACGTGTCGCAGTCCATGAACGCCGTGGCCATGATCGGCAAGGGCGTGCTGATTCCGGGCTCCACCGTGAAGCTGGGCGTGGATGCCGAGAACCAGGCCGAGCGCGTGGCCACCCCCTATGGCCTGGACTTGCAGAAAGACGCCGCCAAGGTGCAGATCCGCATCTCCGATTCCACCGGCGCCGTGGTGCGCACCATCGAGCTGACCGACCAGAAGACCGGGGTGTACAGCTTCGAATGGGATGGCAAGAACGACGCCGGCGTGGCGCTGGAGCCGGGCGCCTATACGGTTTCCGCGCTCGCCACCGACGCGGACGGCGCCAAGGTTTCTTCGGAAGTGCTGAGCTACGGCCTGGTCAAGAGCGTTTCCTATTCGACCGAAGGGCTGCGGCTGGACCTGGGCCTGGAAGGGCAGACCAGCATGCTGGATGTGCGCAAGGTGATCGGCTGAAACCGGCCGAGTTGACTAGCGGCCGGCGCTCGGGCGGCGGCCTGTTCCCTACAGATTAGCGAGAGTAAACATGGGTTTCGGACAAGGATTGAGCGGCCTGAATGCCGCGGCGCAGAACCTGGACGTCATCGGCAACAACATCGCCAACTCCGGCACGGTCGGGTTCAAGTCGTCCACGGCATCGTTTGCCGACGTCTACGCCAGCTCGCGCGTGGGCCTGGGCGTGAAAGTGGCGGCCATCAACCAGCGCTTCACGGTGGGCGCGGTGACGGGCAACGGCGGCGAGTACGACATCGCCATCGACGGCGCCAAGGGCCTGTTCCGGGTCACGGACCAGAGCGGCGCGGTCATGTATACCCGCAACGGCCAGTTCCTGGTCGACAAGACCAACTACATCGTCAACGCCCAGGGCTATCGCCTGACCGGCTATCCCGCCGGCGCGGTGGGCGCCAACCCCGTCGAGCTGCAATTGCCCACGGCCAACGTACAGCCCAAGGCCACCAGCACGGGCACCACGGTGGCCAACCTGGACGCCAACGCGAAGGTGATCTATCCGGTGGACACGGTCGTCCAGCCCGCCGTGCCCGGTTCGGTCACGCTGAGCGGCACCCCCTATACGTTCACCAAGGACGCCACGGGCAACCTGGTCTGGGCTCCCGGCAATCCGCCGGCCGGTGTCTACGGCACGGCGCCCAACACGGTCGAGCTCGACGGCACGGGCCAGGTAATCGCCGGCGCGCTGGCCAACATCCCCGGCTTCGTCGACTACACGGCCGCCGTGACCGAGCTCGGCAAGCCCTTCGATCCCTCGCAATCGGACACCTACACCAACGCCTCGCCCATGACGGTGTACGACTCCCTGGGCAACTCGCACCAGGTGATGCAGTACTTCGTCAAGCGCCCGGCCGACGCCGCCGGCAACAGCGTCTACGACGTCTATTACACGATGGACGGCGAAGCCATGGCGCCCACGACCGAGGCGGGCGGCGTCTGGACCAGCGGCACGCAGTTCACCTTCAACAAGGCGGGCGCGCTGACCAGCGCGCCGGTGGTGAACCTGTCGTTCGCCCAGCCGGGCGGCACCACCACGCCCGCCGATCCGCTGAACATCGCCATGAACTACGCCGGCACCACGCAATACGGCAGCGACTACAAGCTGGTGGCCAAGCCCGACGGCTATACCTCGGGCGAGTTCAGCGGCGTGAACATCGCGGCCGACGGCAGCATCGTTGCCAACTACACCAACGGCGAGACCCAGGTGGTCGGCACCATCGTGCTGGCGGACTTCTCCAACCTGCAGGGCCTCAAGCCGGTGGGCAACAACGCCTGGCAGGAAACCGCCGCGTCGGGCCAGCCCATCCTGGGCCAGCCGGGCACCAACGGCCTGTCCACCCTGGTCGGCCAGGCCACCGAGGCCTCCAACGTGGACATGAGCCAGGAACTGGTCAACATGATCATCGCCCAGCGCACCTACCAGGCCAACTCGCAGACCATCAAGACGCAGGACGAAATCATGCAAGTCCTGATGAACCTGAAGTAAGCGCGGCGAGACGGCAGCAGGTAACACGCTATGGATCGAATCATCTACACCGCCATGAACGGCGCGGCGCGCATCACGGAGCACCAGGCCGCGCTGTCCAACAACATGGCCAACGTGAACACGCCGGGCTTTCGCGAGCAGATCGCCATGTACCGCTCGGTGCCGGTGACCGACGGCGTGAGCTTGCCCACGCGGGTGTCCACGGTAACGTCCACGCCGCGCAACAACTTCGAAATGGGCACCATGCAGACCACGGGCCGGGAGCTGGACGTGGCGCTGGCCGGCTCGGAGGGCTGGATCGCCGTGCAGACGCCGCAGGGCGAGGCGTTCACCCGGGCCGGCAGCCTGCAGGTGGGCGTGAACGGCGTGCTGCAGACCTCGCTGGGCCAGCCCGTGCTGTCGGAACAGAACGGGCTGATCGACGTGCCCGACCAGGCCGCGCTCACCATCTCCTCGGACGGCACCATCACCGCCATCGGCGCGGGCGATGCGCCGAACAACATCCTGAACCTGGGCCGCATCAAGCTGGCCAGCCCGCCCGAAGACCAGCTCGTGCACGGCGACGACGGTGTGTTCCGGCTGGCGGGCCAGAACGGCCAGCCGGCGCCGCCCGTGCCGGCGAATCCGGCGCTGCGCCTGCTGTCCGGCGTGCTGGAAGGCAGCAACGCCAATCCCATGGCGGCCATGGTGGGCATGATCGAGAATGCCCGCCGTTTCGAGCAGCAGATGCAGGTGATCCAGCAGGCGGACCGCAATGCCGAGCGCGCCAACGGCATCCTGTCCGTGAGCGCCTGACCGACCAATTTTTCAGCGCGCGGCCCGTCCGCCGCCTCAGGAGTAAGACATCATGATGCGTTCGTTGTGGATCGCCAAGACCGGCCTCGAAGGTCAGCAGACGTCGATGGACGTCATTTCGAACAACCTCGCCAACGTGGCCACCAACGGCTTCAAGCGCGGCCGGGCGGTGTTCCAGGACCTCATGTACCAGACCCTGCGCCAGCCGGGCGCGCAGGTGGGCGATGCGCAGCAGCTGCCTTCGGGCCTGCAGCTCGGCACGGGCGCGCGCGTGGCCTCCACCGAGCGCATCCACACCACCGGCAACCTCAACAACACCGGGGGCGAGCTGGACATCGCCATCAACGGGCGCGGTTTCCTGCAGGTCGAGCTGCCCGACGGTACCCAGGCCTACACGCGCGACGGCGCGCTGCAGCGCGATCAGAACGGCCAGCTCACCACGGCCAGCGGCTACGTGATCCAGCCGCCCATGAACATCCCCGACAACGCGCTGACGATCTCCATCAGCAAGGACGGCATCGTGTCGGTGACGCAGCCGGGCGCCGCGGGCGTCAACGTGCAGGTCGGCCAGCTGCAGATCGCCACCTTCATCAACCCGGCGGGCCTGCAGAGCGTGGGCGAGAACCTGTATCTCGAAACCGACGCCTCGGGCCCGGCGAACCTGCTGCAGCCTGGCGTGGACGGCGCGGGCTCCATCATGCAGAACTACGTGGAGACGTCCAACGTCAACGTGGCCGAGGAGCTGGTGAACATGATCACCACGCAGCGCGCCTACGAAATGAACAGCAAGGCCGTGAAGACCTCGGACGAGATGCTCGCCCGCCTGACCCAACTGTGATGCCCATGTCCGTAATGCGCCTGGTATCGAGTGCGGCCCTGGCCCTGGCGGTGGCGGGCTGCGCCATGATTCCGCCCGAGCCCATCGTGACCGGGCCGACCACGGCCGTGCCGCCGCCGCCGCCCGCGCCGGCGGCGCAGCCCACGGGTTCGATCTACCAGCCCACCGCCTACGGCAACTACCCGCTCTTCGAAGACCGCCGGCCGCGCAACGTGGGCGACATCGTCACCATCGTCCTCAACGAAAAGACGAACGCCTCCAAGAACGTCGCCACCAACACCAACCGCACGTCGTCCACCTCGCTGGGCATCGCCGCCGCGCCGTCCTTCATGAACAGCTGGGCGAACGCCAACCTCAACACCGAGGCCACCGGCGGCAACGTGGCGCAGGGCAAGGGCGACAGCACGGCCAACAACGCCTTTACCGGCACCATCACCACCACGGTGGTGGGCGTCATGCCCAACGGCAACCTGCAGGTGGCCGGAGAGAAGCAGATCGCGATCAACCGCGGCAGCGAGTACGTGCGCTTTTCCGGCGTCGTCGATCCGCGCTCCATCACCGGGACGAACACCGTCTCGTCCACGCAGGTGGCCGACGCCCGCATCGAATACCGCAGCAAGGGCGTGATGGACGAGGTCCAGACCATGGGCTGGCTCCAGCGCTTCTTCCTGATCGCTTCGCCGTTCTGACGATGAAACACGATTCTCCGATTTCCGCCCTGGTTTCCGCGCTGACGCGCGCCTGCCTGGCCGCCGTCCTGCTGGCCGGCATGGGCGCCGCCCATGCCGAGCGCATCAAAGACCTGGCGTCCATCCAGGGTGTGCGGGGCAACCAGCTCATCGGCTACGGCCTGGTGGTGGGGCTGGACGGCAGCGGCGACCAGGTGCGGCAGACGCCGTTCACGCAGCAGAGCCTGACCAATATGCTCTCGCAGCTCGGCATCACGGTGCCGGCGGGCAGCAACATGCAGCTCAAGAACGTGGCGGCCGTCATGGTGACGGCCACGTTGCCGGCCTTTGCGCGGCCCGGCCAGACCCTGGACGTGGTCGTCTCGTCCATGGGCAACGCCAAGAGCCTGCGCGGCGGCACGCTGCTCATGACGCCGCTCAAGGGAGCGGACAGCCAGGTTTACGCGATCGCGCAGGGCAACATTCTCGTCGGCGGCGCGGGCGCGTCGGCTGGCGGCTCCAGCGTGCAGATCAACCAGCTCAACGGCGGCCGCATCAACGGCGGCGCCATCGTGGAGCGCGCCGTTCCCACCACGGTGGCGCGCGACGGTTACATCATGCTGGAAATGAACAGTACCGATTTCGGCACGGCGCAGAACGTGGCGTCGGCCCTCAACCGCAAGTTCGGGGCCGGCACGGCGGTGGCGCTCGACGGCCGCGCGGTGCAGGTCCGCACTCCGCTGGAGCAGGGTTCCATGGCCCGCTTCCTGTCGCAGGTCGAAGACCTGCAGGTGGCGCGCGCGCCCTCGGCGGCCAAGGTCATCATCAACGCCCGCACCGGCTCCGTGGTCATGAACCGCACCGTGATGATCGAGGAGGCGGCGGTGGCGCACGGCAACCTGTCCGTCATCATCAACCGCCAGAACCAGGTTTCCCAGCCCGACACGCCGTTCACCGAGGGCCAGACCGTGGTGGTGCCCAATACGCAGATCGAGGTGCGGCAAGAAAACGGCTCGCTGCAGCGCCTGAACACCAGCGCCAACCTGGCCGACGTGGTCAAGGCCCTCAATGCCCTGGGCGCCACGCCGCAGGATCTGCTGGCCATCCTGCAGGCCATGAAGAGCGCGGGAGCATTGCGCGCCGAACTGGAAATCATCTGATGGCGATCAGCGGAAACGGCGACGCGGCGCGAGGCTCGGGCGGCCAGGATTCGGTCTTCGACCTGGGCCGCCTCTCGAACCTGCGGCGCGAAGTCACGAAAGACCCCTCGGGCACCGAGCAGCAGAAGCAGGTGGCCAAGCAGTTCGAGGCCCTGTTCCTGCAGATGATGCTCAAGCGCATGCGGGAAGCCACGCCGCGCGAGGGCCTGTTCGACTCGGACCAGAGCCGCATGCTGCAGTCCATGGCCGACGAGCAGCTGGCCTTGCATCTTGCCACGCCGGGCATCGGGCTGTCGCAGTCCATCCTGGCCCAGATGCGGCAGGGCAAGCCCGGCGAACTGTCGGCCGACACCCTGAAGGGCGTCGGCCAGGGATCCGACCTGGATTTCGCCACGGGCGGGTCGCGCGAGGTGTCGGCGCTCCTGAACGTCATGCGCTACAACCGCGCCAGCGACCGCGCCATCGCCGCCGCCGAGGGAGCGCCTGACCATGTCGTCAGCTTCGTGTCGCGCATGGCGCGGGCGGCGAATCTCGCCTCGCAGCAAAGCGGCGTGCCCGCCCGCCTCATCCTGGGCCAGGCGGCGCTCGAATCGGGCTGGGGCCAGCGCGAGATCCGTCATCCCGACGGCAGCACCAGCTACAACCTCTTCGGCATCAAGGCCGGCGCGAGCTGGAAGGGCAAGGTGGTGAACGTGCTCACCACCGAGTACGAGAATGGCGTTTCAAAAAAAGTGACGCAACCTTTCCGGGCCTATTCGTCGTACGAGGAATCCTTCGCCGACTACGCCCGCCTGCTGGGCAGCAGCCCACGCTACGAGGCGGTGGCCCAGGCGCGCAACGAGATCGAGGCGGCGCGCCGCATCCAGGACGCGGGCTACGCCACCGACCCGCAATATGCGCAGAAACTGATAGGCATCATGAGCCAGTTCCGGGGCGGGCCCGCGGCGTCGGGGTTTTCCTCGGGAATTCCGGAAGGACTCTAAATTTGAATGACCGCAGGCCGTTAACCGGGTATTCCGAACACAGATTTGCGGTTACAGACGGGGCATTGTCAGCATGAACATGTACAACTTGGCGTTGGGCGGGCTCAACGCGGCTCAGGCGGGTATCGCCACCACCGGCCACAACATCAACAATGCCACCACGACCGGATACAACCGCCAGAAGGTCATGGTGTCCACCGCCGGCGCCCAGGCCACCTCCAACGGGTATATCGGCCGCGGCGTGCAGGTCGATACGGTCGTGCGCAGCTACGACAGTTTCCTCTACCGACAGCTCGTCGGCGCCCAGGGCAGCAGCGCGCAATTGCAGACGCAGCTCGACCAGGTTTCGCAGATCAACAACCTGTTTGCCGACCGCACCGTGGGCGTGTCCCCCGCGCTGTCCAACTTCTTCACCAGTATGAACACCGTGGCCAGCAAGCCCGCGGATCCGGCGGCGCGCCAGGACCTGCTGGGCAAGGCCAACAGCCTGGCCACCCAGATCCGCTCGGCCTACCAGGAAATGCAGAACCAGCGCCTGGGCCTGAATACGCAGATCTCCACGGTGGTGGATCAGGTCAACAGCTACCTGACCCGCATCAACGACCTCAACCAGCAAATCACCATTGCCACGGGCAAGGCCAACGGCGCGCCGCCCAACGACCTGCTCGACCAGCGCGACCAGGCCGTGTCCGAGCTGAACCAGCTCGTCGGCGTGACGACCTACGAGCAGGGCGACAAGATCAACATCACGCTGGCGGGCGGCCAGGCCCTGCTGAGCGGCGACACCATCTATCCGCTGCAGGCCGTGTCCTCTTCCAAGGACGTGGGGCGCACCGTGCTGGCCTACACGCTGCCCGCCGGCGCGGGCAAGACCACCACGGTGGAGCTGACCGACGCCGAAGTCACCGGCGGCACGCTGGGCGGCCTGTTGCAGTTCCGCGCCTCGTCGCTCGACGTGATGCAGAGCCAGCTCGGCCAGCTCGCCGTGGGGCTGGCGCTGTCGTTCAACGAGCAGCACGCGCAAGGCGTGGACCTGGACGGCAACCCCGGCGAAGACTTTTTCGGGCTGTCTTCGCCGCAAGCGGTGCCCAACACCCAGAACAAGAGCAACGCGCAGATCTCGGGCGAGTTCACCAACGTCGCCAACATCAACGCCAACGAATACTCCATCAGCTTCGACGGCACCAACTACCAGGTGCTGCGCCTGCCCGCGGGCACGCAGGTCTACAACGGCCCGGCCACGGGCGCGCCGCCCAATGCCGTGCTCGACCTCGAAGCCGAGATGGGCGTGAAACTGACCATCAGCGCGCCGCCGGCGGCGGGCGACAAATGGTCCATCGCCCCGACCCGCGATGCCGCGCGCGACCTGACCGTGCTGATCTCCGACCCGAACAAGATCGCGGCGGCGGACGCGGCGGGCGGCGACGCCAATGGCAACAACGCCCTCAAGCTGGCCCAGCTCCAGACCGCCAAGGTGCTGGGCAAGGGCAGCATGAACCTGACCGAAATGTACTCCCAGCTGGTCAACACCGTGGGCGTGCAGACGGCGCAGATCAAGTCGGCCGCCACGGCCCAGCAGAACCTCGTCGCCCAGAAGCTCGCCGCCCAGCAGGCGGTTTCGGGCGTGAACCTGAACGAAGAGTACGTCAACCTGTCGCAGTACCAGGAGCAGTATCAGGCGGCCGCCCGCATCGTCGACGTGGCCAGCACGATGTTCGATACCCTGCTGGGCCTGCGCGGCTGATCGGCCCTGGATTGACGGAACATAGAGAACGAATCGGAGCGAAACGATGCGCCTGAGCACCAGCATGATGTACGCGAATGGCCTGAAGGGCATTCTTTCTCAGGAATCGGACATGAACCGCCTGGTCGAGCAGATCGGCACGGGCAAGAAGTTCCTGAGCCCCGCCGACGATCCGCTGTCGGCCTCCCTCAGCATCAACGTGGCGCAGACGCAGAGCATGAACTCCACGTACGCCATGAACCGCGGTACGGCCAGCACCAACCTCAGCCAGGAAAACAATGTCCTGGAATCCATCACGACCGCGTTGCAGGACATCCGCACGCGCATCGTGCAGGCGGGCAACGGCACGTTCTCCGACAGCGACCGGCAGGCCCTGTCCACCGCGCTGAAGAGCGCGCGCGAAGCGCTGCTGGGCCTGGCCAACAGCACCGACGGCAACGGCCAGTACCTGTTCTCGGGCTACCAGGGAAACACCATTCCCTACGCGGTGAATCCGGCCAACGGCAAGATCGAATACAACGGCGACACGGGCCAGCGCGTGGTGCAGGTGGATCAGAGCCGCCAGATGTCCACCAGCGACATCGGTTCCGACATCTTTAACCGCGCCAACCCGGGCTCGACCGGGTACGTGGCGAGCGCGGCGGCGTCCAACCAGGGAACGGCCCAGTTCGGCACCGTATCGGTCACGCCGGGCAGCGCCAACATCGGCAAGAATTTCAGCGTCGAGTTCGAGGCCGATCCGGTGTCGGGCGCGATCGGCTACCGCATCACCACCAGCGATCCGGACGCCGATCCGCCCGTCGCGCCGGTCACGGTTCCCTCGCCGCCCGATCCGGCCACCGGTTATCAGGCGGGCGAGGCCATCGACTTCGGCGGCGTGTCCGTCACGATCACCGGCGCGCCCAAGGCGGGCGACCGCATCGACGTGGAGAGCTTCCAGCAGAGCGGCACCGACGTGGATCTCTTCAGCACGCTGGACAATCTCATCGAAACGCTGGATTCGCCCATCGCGGGCGACGAGGTCGCGCTGGCCAGGCTGAACAACGTGCTGGCCACCGCCAACAAGAAGCTGTCGACCAACTACGACAACGTGTTGACCGTGGCGGCCTCCGTCGGCGCGCGCATGAACGAGCTGGAGGCGCTGGACGCCACCGGTACGCAGAAAGGCCTGTCGTACTCGAAATCGCTCTCTGATCTGGAGGATCTGGATTACTACTCTGGCGCCAGCCAGCTTGCCCTGCGGCAGGTTGCCTTGCAGGCCGCGTCCGCGGCATTCATGACCATCCAGGGGTCGAGTCTGTTCAGTCGCAAATAGGCCGTCGAAACGCGCCGCCCCGCAGGGAGCGGCGACAGCGCCTGACGGACGCTGCCGGCCCTGGCGCCGCAGCGTCCGTGCCTGTGTGCGGGCCGGGAACCGTTGTCACACGTCGCATAACGCTTGGGTCTTCCATGCTTGTCAATCTGAAAGTCCGCACCTGCATCCTGCTGGTGCTCTTGTTGTTCACCGGCGCCATGTTTGCCTCCAATGGCGTGGCGTGGTTTGGGCTGAATTCCAGCAACGCAAAGATGGAGGCGATCAACTCGGCCTATGGCGATCAGGCAGGGCGCCTGCACGAAGCCTACAGCGAATTCATGCGTGGCCGGGTGCTGCTCAACACGGCGCTCATGGAGATGCAGCAGGGCAAGACCGAGGCCGCGGCGGCCGACGGCAAGCTGGCGCAAGAAGTCATGCAGAAGGGCTACAGGGCGTTCGAGACTTTCCGCCAGGCTTCCCGGCTCGAAGGTTCCGACGCGCTGGTGCAGAAGCTGGAAGCCGCGTTCAAGCCGTTCGACGAACTGGGCCGGCGCCAGGCCGAAGCCCTGTCGCAGATGGAGATCCAGCAATTCCTGGACCTCAACGACGCGGCGCGGGACGTGAACGCCGCCTTCGCGAAAGCCAGCAACGATTTTCTCCAGTACGTGGACAACCGCACCGATGAACTGGTCCGCGAGGCCGAAGCGGCGCATCGGGTGTCGCGCGGCGTGACGCTGGCGCTGCTCGCGCTTGCCGTGGTCCTGGCGGCGGGATGCTGGCTGTTCATCAGCCGCATGGTGCTCAGGCCGCTGCGCGTGGCCGGCGATCATTTCGACAAGATTTCCGCCGGCGATTTCACGGCCCGCATCGAAGTCGGCAGCACGAATGAAATCGGCCATCTCTTCTCGGCGCTCAAGCGCATGCAGGAGAGCCTGACGCGCACGGTGGCGGCGGTGCGCCGCGGGGTGGACGAGATCACGGTGGGTTCGCGCGAGATTGCGGCGGGCAACACGGACCTGTCCAGCCGCACCGAAGAGCAGGCGGCGTCGCTGGAGCAGACGGCGGCGTCGATGGAAGAGCTGGCCTCGACGGTCAAGCAGAACGCGGACAATGCGCGGCAGGCCAACCAGCTGGCGGCCAGCGCGTCGGACGTGGCCGAGCGTGGCGGTCAGGCGGTGTCCGAGGTGGTGAGCACGATGCAGAGCATTTCGGCCAGCTCGAGCAAGATTTCGGAGATCGTGTCGGTGATCGACGGCATCGCGTTCCAGACGAACATTCTGGCGCTGAACGCGGCGGTGGAGGCGGCGCGGGCGGGCGAGCAGGGCAAGGGTTTCGCGGTGGTGGCGGGCGAGGTGCGTTCGCTGGCGCAGCGCAGCGCGCAGGCGGCCAAGGAGATCAAGGGCCTGATCGAAGACTCGGTGAACAAGGTGGGGG
>NZ_CALSFU010000039.1 GCF_943737005.1 Achromobacter sp. Marseille-Q4962
CGCGGGATCAAACTAGGAACTTGCAGACGCCAGACGGCGCCCCTTCCAGGCCCGCCCTCCCCGCCGTCGCGCGCGGAGGAAGACGCGGACCCGTTCCCCTCCTGGAGGCAAGCGACTAGCCATGTCACAGAGTCCCCGCAAACTGCGCAGCCAGAAATGGTTCGACGACCCGTCCCACGCCGACATGACGGCCATCTACGTCGAACGCTACCTCAACTACGGCCTCACCCGGCAGGAACTGCAATCCGGCCGTCCCATTATCGGCATCGCCCAGACGGGCAGCGACCTCGTGCCCTGCAACCGCCACCATCTGGCGCTGGCCGCGCGCGTGCGGGACGGCATCCGCGACGCGGGCGGCATTCCCATGGAGTTTCCCGTCCATCCGCTGGCCGAGCAGGGCCGGCGGCCGACTGCGGCGCTGGACCGCAACCTGGCCTACATGGGGCTGGTGGAAATCCTGCACGGCTACCCGCTGGACGGAGTGGTGCTCACCACCGGCTGCGACAAGACCACGCCGGCCTGCCTGATGGCCGCCGCCACCGTGGACATCCCGGCCATCGTGCTGTCGGGCGGCCCCATGCTGGACGGCTGGCACGAAGGCCAGCGGGTCGGCTCCGGCACCGTGATCTGGCATGCCCGCAATCTCATGGCGGCAGGCAAGCTCGACTACGAAGGCTTCATGACGCTGGCCACCGCCTCCTCGCCCTCCATCGGCCACTGCAACACCATGGGCACCGCCCTGTCGATGAACGCCCTGGCCGAGGCGCTGGGCATGTCGCTGCCCACCTGTGCGAGCATTCCCGCCCCTTACCGCGAGCGCGGACAGATGGCGTACGCCACCGGCCTGCGCATCTGCGAACTGGTGCGCCAGGACGTGCGGCCCTCGCATATCCTGACCCGCGCCGCCTTTGAAAATGCCATCGTGGCCGCATCGGCGCTGGGCGCTTCCACCAATTGCCCGCCCCATCTCATCGCCATCGCGCGCCACATGGGCGTGGAACTGGGCCTGGACGACTGGCAGCGCCTGGGCGAGGACGTGCCGCTGCTCGTCAACTGCGTACCCGCCGGCGAATACCTGGGCGAAGGATTCCACCGCGCCGGCGGCGTGCCCGCCGTGCTGCACGAACTGCGCAAGGCCGGCCGCCTGCGCGAAGACTGCCTGACCGTGTCGGGCAAGACCATCGGCGAGATCGCGGCGGCCTCGCCCGCCCACGACCGCGACATCATCCGCGCCTGGGAAGCGCCGCTCAAACACCGCGCCGGCTTCATCGTGCTCTCGGGCAATTTCTTCGACAGCGCCATCATCAAGATGTCCGTGGTGGGCGAGGACTTCCGCAAGACCTACCTTTCCACGCCCGGCGACGAAAACGCCTTCGAGGCGCGCGCCATCGTTTTCGACGGCCCGGAGGACTACCACGCCCGCATCGACGACCCCGCGCTCAACATCGACGAGCACTGCATGCTGGTGATACGCGGCTGCGGCACCGTGGGCTACCCGGGCAGCGCGGAAGTCGTCAACATGACGCCGCCCTCCCGGCTCGTGAAGCGCGGCATCGATTCGCTGCCCTGCATGGGCGACGGCCGGCAAAGCGGCACCTCGGCCAGCCCTTCCATCCTCAACATGTCCCCGGAGGCCGCGGCAGGCGGCGGCCTGGCCCTGCTGCGCACCGGCGACCGCATCCGCGTGGACCTGAACCGGCGCAGCGTCACCGTACAGCTCGACGAGGCGGAGCTCGAGGCGCGCCGGCGCGAACCGCCGCACCAGGCGCCGCCTTCACAGACGCCGTGGCAGGAATTCTTCCGCCTGTGGGTGGGCCAGCTTTCCACCGGCGGCTGCCTGGAGCCGGCCACGCTTTACCTGCGGGTCGTGGAAACCCGCGGCGACCCGCGGCATTCGCACTGAACCCGGGCCGCGCGCGGGCGGCGCCGGCGCGGCCCTGACTCCCGGTCAAGGCGCGGGAGGGCCCGCCTCCTCGAGCGGGCGCGGGTCGGGCCGCGTCACCACATAGGCGGCGCTGGCCGCCAGGAAAACGCCCACGCCGGCCGCAAGCCAGCGCGAGGGATGCGCGCCCCACCAGAAAACCGCATAGCCCAGCGCCATGCCCAGGCAGGCGAAACACTTGCCCTTGCGCGATATGGCGCCCTGCTCGCGCCAGGCGCGCAGCGCGGGGCCGTAGGTGGGGCTTTCGAGCAGCCAGCGCTCCAGGCGCGGCGAAGAACGGGAAAAGCAGGCTACCGCCAGGATCAGGAAAATCGTGGTCGGCATGACCGGCAGGAATGCGCCGATCACGCCGAGCGCGACCATCACGCATCCCAGGACCAGCCAGAAAGCTCTCATCATGATGGGCAGCAGGATAGCAGGTGGCTGGCTGGCAGGGCTGCCGGAATGCGCGCCCGCCACCCCCAGTCGCCCCACGCCTCGCCTGCCGTCCGGGGGCCGCCCCCCCGCCGGAAGTGGGGCGTCGGGGCGGCCCGGCGGCAAAAAAACGTCCGAAGAACTGCCACTACCCGTCCATGGCATGGACAAATATTCGGCTTTTCGTCTCGGCAATGCTATTTTTAACCGGCCGATGTTTATGCCGGTAAACATCGGCGAAGTCGTTCCGCCCGGCCATCATGGCCGGGCCTTTTTCTTCTCTTCCATTTTCCCTCCCCTCGTTGCTCCTCCGCCCGCGCCGCGTCCAGCGCGCTTGTCCGGCCGACCCGCAACGCCTGCGGCTGCAATCGCAGCGGCTGTCACAGTGGATTTCAGAACAGCGTTCCGCTTACCTCGGGTAACGCTTGCTGCGGGCGCAGCGGGTTCGCGCCCGTAGAATTTCTCCCACCGGCCTTTGCCGGAAGAAGGAGAACTTCATGCACCGCAAATTCGCTTCTGCCCTGCTGGCGGCGATCCTGGCGTCGAGCGGCGTCGCCGTGGCCCAGCCGAGCGGTCCGGGACCGGGCCACGGACAGGGAGGGCCTGCGGGAGGTCCGGGTCACGGCCAGGCTTCGCGGCCCGGCCCTGCCGGCGGACCGCCGGGCGCGCCCGGCCACGGCCATGGCCACGACGCGGGCCCGAAACGCGGGCCATCGGGCGGGCCGGGCCGCGGCCCGGCGGATCCGCCGCCGCAACACTGGTCCAAGGGCCAGCGGGTGCCCAGCCCCTACCGCGGCCCGCAATACGTCGTCAACGACTGGCACGCGCACCATCTGCGCCAGCCGCCACGCGGCTATCACTGGATCAGCGTCGGCGCCGACTATTTCCTGATCGGCGTCACTACCGGCATTGTGCTGGAGGCGCTGCTGGGCGGCCGGTAGGGCGGCCCATCCGTCCGCCTCGATAATGAAAACGCCAGGCGCATGCGCGCGCCTGGCGTTTTCATGTATGCAAGCCTTTCCGCGGGGCGGGCGCGCCTTTACCGGCGGATCAGGCCCATGAGCGCAGGCTGTGGTCCACCAGGTAGCGCCCGTGCCGGATGGCCGCGTCGACCGCCACGCGCGGAGACGAAGCGAAGCCGCCCGCGTCGTAGAGAGGAATGGAATAGGACTCCGCCGATTGCAGATCGCCCGAGGACAAGCCGACGCTGACGGTCGCCCGGAATCTGGACGCGCCTCCAGCCTCGTCCTGCGGTATGCGCACGACGCGCGCGATCAGTTTGTAGCCCTTGTACACGGTGCTGTTGGCGTTCATGTGGTGCCTCCCACCTCGGCGCGCTTGCGCCGCACGGCGCGGCGCGCAAAATGGACGCGGCCCTCCTGGGAGGGCCAGGCGTCATCCGAGGATGCGTATGTTCGAAGCCTGCGGGCCCTTGGCCCCTTGCGTCCGCTCATAGCTGACGCGCTGGTTTTCCTGCAGCGTCTTGAAGCCCTCGCCCTCGATGGCCGAGGAATGCGCGAACAGATCCTTGCCGCCGAGTTCGGGCATGATGAACCCGAAGCCCCTGTGCTCGTCGAACCACTTCACGATACCCGTTTCCATAGCGTTTCCTTTCCTGAAATTGCGAGCCATTGCTCGGGATGACGATCAAGGAAGGAAAGCAGGCAATGGGCACGTCGCCGCACACGATCGAACACGATCACAACGCTTGAAGATCCGGTTCACTATGGGCGCATTGGCCCTGCGCGTCAATGGACGTTTCAAATTGAAGTGCCGGAACGCCGCCGCGGATCAGGCGCCCGCGGGTTCCGCCGCGTCGCGGATGGCGCAAAGGATGGATGCCTGCGCCACGAGCTCGTCTTTCACGAAGGCCTGGCCGCGATATTTGCACAGGGCCCGGCTCAGCCGCAGCGCCGCCACCTCGATGCGAAGCTGGTCGCCCGCGACCACCGGCTTGATGAACGAAGCATCGTCGATGCCCAGGAAGTAATACACTGCCTTGCCTTTGCCCGGGCGCTGCTGATCGCCCTCGTCGGCAAAGGAAAACAACGCGGCCGCCTGCGCCATGGCCTCCACGATGAGGGCCGGCGGCAGACCGTGCACGCCTTGCATGTAGGGGTCCGAGACGGAGATGTTCTTGATCGCCGTGATCTTCTTCTGCGGAACCAGATCGATCACGCGATCCACGAGCAGCATCGGATAGCGATGCGGAAGCCGGTCCATGATGGACCGGATATCGAGTTGTTGCGTCACGACAGGGCTACTCCCGGAAAGCTGGGCATGCAAAAACTCGGGTATCCCGGGGATTTGGTCAGCCAAACGGGCAGTGTCACACAAAAGACGGACGCAAGCCACCGCCGGGCGCGGGCTGGCCGGCAAGAACGGCGCTCCGCTCGCCGGATGTACCGTCCGGCGCCGGCATGGCCAAGACGCTTTTTCGGCAAGGGTGCGCGTCAACGGGGCGCATCGCCCATGCGCGATGCGCCCCGGAAAAGGCGGCCTCCTCGGCAGAAACCGGCCTCTGCGGAGCGGGCCGGTCAGTTGCTGACGGCAATGCGCTTGACGCGCGACTGGGCCTGTTCGCTCTTGGGAAGCGTAACGGTCAGCACGCCGTTCTTGAAGCTGGCGTCAACCTTGTCTTCGTCGATGTCATCGCCGATCGGGATCACGCGCTCGAAGCGCCCGTAGTAGCGCTCGGAGAACTGCCGCGCATTGTCCTGCGATTCGGCGCGCTTCTCGCCGCGCAGCGTCAGCGCCCCGTTTTCGAGCAGGACCTCCACGTCCTTCTTCTCCAGCCCGGGCAGCTCGGCCGTAACGCGGATACTCTCGCCCTCGTCTGTCACCTCGATGCTGGGCCAGCCGCCGAACGCCCGTCCCGCGGGATAACCCATGTCGAAACTGCGGAAAACATCGTCAAACAGCCGATTCACTTCGCGGTGCAGGGACAGAAACGGGTTTTCCTCTTTGTCGCGATAAGCGGCAGGGGCCTGGGAGTTGCGGCCCCAAGGAATCAGATCACGTACGCTCATAATCTTTCTCCTATCGAATCGGCCGGGCCTCTGTCGGCGACAGCGCCCGCCTTTGACCAAAACCCCCGGCCGGCCTGTCGGCCGGCCAGCGATGTAAATGTAGGTGCAGCGAAAGGAATTTCAAGAGGGGAAGCGGGCGGGCGACGGATGCGCGTCCGACGTAAACCGGGCGCCGACGCCTGCCCGGCAGCCGCTCATTCAAGCGCCCGCCGGCACGATTTCCCGTGAACGAAAAAACAAACAAAAAAAGCCGCCTGGTCATTGACTGGCGGCTTTTTCAGTTTGCCGTGCCTGGCGGCACTTGCAGGAATTTGGTAGGCGGTATTGGAATCGAACCAACGACCTCCACGATGTCAACGTGGCGCTCTAACCAGCTGAGCTAACCGCCTGCAAAGAAGAAAAATTATATATGGCTTTTTTGCGGTTTGCAAATCGCTTTGTCTTGTTTTGCCTTTCGACCCAGCGTTTCGCGTTGTGCGCCTGACTCGCGCCGATACCGCTGCAGCGATACCGCCACAGCGACACTACCAAAACGATGCCACAAACACTTTTCTTCAGCCCGCATCGGCGTTTTGCACCGCCGAAACGAAGTCCAAAATTCTAGCAGAATTTTTTATGCCTGGGGAATCTTCCACACCGCTGCTGACATCGACCGCCCAGGGGCGGATGCGCCGGACGGATGCGCCCACGTTTTGCGCATTGAGGCCGCCGGAGAGAATCAGCGGACGCGCCGCGGCATCGGCCAGAAGGCCGGCGAGCAAGTCATGGTCGAAGGCCAGGCCGCTGCCGCCGTAGCCGCTGCTGTAGCTGTCGAACAGCCAGCCCGATGCATCGCCGTAGGCGCGGCAGTGTTCGGCCAGGCCCGCGGCGGTATCCAGGCCCGGCGCGCCCACGCGGAAGGCCCGCAAGTAGCGGCGCCCGTAGCGCGCGCAGGCTTCGGGGGGCTCGTCGCCATGGAACTGCAGCAGATCGGGGCCGACCTGGTCGAGCACGGTGCGGACCTCGGTTTCGGAGGGATTGACGAAGAGCGCCACCACGTCCACGAAAGCCGGCACGAGGCGGCGCAGTTCGGCCGCGCGCGCGGGCGCCAGGCAGCGCTTGCTCTTGGCGTAGAACACAAAGCCGATGGCGTCGGCGCCGGCGGCCACGGCCGCTTCGATGTCGTTTTCGCGGGTGAGGCCGCAGATCTTGATACGGGTACGCATGTTTCTCTTGAGCGGCGCCGTCATGCGCGGCGCGAAAAGCCAGTATATCCGCCGCGCCGCGCTCAGCCGGACGAGGCATCCGGTCCCAGGCTCAGGCCGAGGTTGTCGAAGCTGGTCTCCGCGAGACGGAACCAGGGCGCCTGCTTGTCGCGAAAGCTCTTCATGCTCTCGTACAGTTTCTTGAACATCGGGTCTTTCGCGCCCAGCTCGTCGTAGAGCTGCAGGGACGCGTCGCGACAGGCCTGGAGCACGGGCCGCGGAAATGCCTTGAGCTGCGCGCCGCGCGAAACCAGCCTGTGCAAGGCGTCGGGATTTCCGGCGTCGTATTTGGCGAGCATGTTGCCGCTGGCCATGCGGCAGGCGAGCTCGAGCGCGGACTGATACGACTTGGGCAGCTCGTCGTAGGCATCCTGGTTCACGTAGAGCGAAAGCTGCAGCGTGCCGGCCCACCAGCCGGGAAAATAGTAGTTGCGCGCGACCTTGTAGAGCGCCAGCCCTTCGTCGTCATAAGGACCGATCCAGGCGACGGCATCCACCTCACCCTGCTCCAGGGCCGTGTAGGCGTCGGGCGCGGCCACGTCCACGGGCGTCGCGCCCAACCGCGCGAGCACCTGCCGCGCGAAACCGCCCGCCTTGACCTTGAGCCCACGGAAATCATCCGCCGTCTTGATCTCCGGGCGAAACCAGCCGCCCATCTGGGCGCCGGTATAGCCGCAAGGAAAATTGAGAATGTTGTGCTTGTCGAAGAGCACGCGAGTCAGGGCCAGGCCGTTGCCCTGGATCATCCATGCATGCATCTGGCGCGTGTTCAGGCCGAACGGCACCGCGCCATCGAAGCAGAGGGCGGGGTCGATGTCGAAATAGCGCGTAGACGCGGTGTGTCCGCAATCGGCGACCCGGTCACTCACCGCCTGCAGCACCTGCCCCGCCGGCGCGAGATCGCCGGCCGGAAAGATCTCGATCTGGAAACGCCCGTCGGTAACGTCGCTCAGGTAGCGCGCGACGTCCTCGGCGCCGGCGAACAACGTGGGCGACTCATACGGAAAACTCGACGCCAGGCGCCACGAAATGGACGGCGCGGTCTGCGCCACGACGGGCGCGGCCAGCGCCGCGCCGCCCGCCGCGGCGCCCAGGGCGGTCTGCTTCAGGAATGCGCGGCGTTGCATGGCAAGCCTCCGGGTGCGAGTCTGTAAAAGAGCGCGGCCCGCGGCAGCGCTCAGGATTGGGTGAAAGGCGACAACAGCGTCGCTGCGCCGTCGAGTTCGCGCAGGCCAAACTCGGGCGGATACTCGATGGCGGACAGGTACAGGCCGTCGGGAGCAAAGGTGGGCGCGCCCTGGCGCCGGTCGCGGGCGGCCAGGAGCTGTGTCATCCACGATACCGGTTCGCGGCCCTGCCCGATCTGCAGCAATGCGCCCATGATATTACGCACCATGTGATGCAGGAATGCGTTGGCCTGCAGGGTGAACACCAGGAACGGCCCCCGCTCCGCGATGTCCAGCCGGCGCAGGACGCGCACCGGATGGGCGGCCTGGCACTGCGAAGAGCGGAAGCTGGAGAAGTCGTGTTCGCCCAGCAAGACCTGCGCCGCTTTGCGCATGGCGTCCACGTCCAGGGGATGAAAGCTCCAGCCCGCACGTCCGGCCCACAGCGCCGGCCGCACCCTTCCCCTGAACAACAGGTAGACGTAGGTGCGCGACCGGGCCGAAAAGCGGGCATGGAAATCGCCCGATACCCGTTGCGCCCACTGCACGGAAATCGTGGGCGGCAGGAAGGCGTTCACGCCTCTTACCCAGGATTCCGTGCGGCGGTCCAGGGCCGTGTCGAGGTGTATGACCTGCATGGCCGCATGCACGCCGGTGTCCGTGCGGCCGGCGCAAATCGTGGGCACCGGGTCCGGAACGTCGCAAAAGCGGGCCAATGCCGCTTCCAGCGTATCTTGAACCGTTTGCCGATGCGGCTGAGTCTGCCAGCCTTGCCAGGCGGAACCGTCATAGGCCAGGCCCAGCGCCATCCTGCCGGTATTCAAACCCTCGGACCCCCGGCGTGGCGAGGCTCGTCCGTGGGCGGTTCGTCCAGGTCCAGATTGATGCCCTTGAGCTTGCGATCGAGCGCGGCCGCGTCCAGCGCCGGCTCGCCATAGGCGTAGGTTTCTTCGTCTTCGTCGCCGCGCCGCGTGCCCGCGCGGCGCAGCAGCCACGCAATGGCGAAGGCGACCAGCGCCAGCACTGCCGTCACGATGACGAGCAGATTGTCCGCCAGCCAGGATGGCATGCCGGAATCCTCCGTTTTGTTGATGGGCGGCGTGCCGGCCCGCGGCTGCTCCGCCGCGCCAGGCGCTCCCGCCGCGCCGGGCGTTCCCGCCGCGCCGGGCGTTCCCGCCGCGCCAGGCGTTCCTGCTGCGCCCTGCGTTCCTGCCGCGCCGGGCGTTCCCGCCGCGCCGGGCGTTCCCGCCGCGCCAGGCGTTCCTGCTGCGCCGGGCGTTCCCGCCGCGCCGGGCGTTCCCGCCGCGCCGGGCGTTCCCGCCGCGCCAGGCGTTCCTGCTGCGCCAGGCGTTCCCGCCGCGCCGGGCGTTCCCGCTGCGCCAGGCGTTCCCGCCGCGCCAGGCGTTCCCGCCGCGCCGGGCGTTCCCGCCGCGCCAGGCGTTCCCGCTGCGCCAGGCGTTCCCGCCGCGCCGGGCGTTCCCGCCGCGCCGGGCGTTCCCGCCGCGCCAGGCGTTCCTGCTGCGCCAGGCGTTCCCGCCGCGCCGGGCGTTCCCGCTGCGCCAGGCGTTCCCGCCGCGCCGGCCGATCCGGGCGTGCCAGCGGCACCGGGTGTGCCGGCCTCGCCCGAGGCATTACCCGTCTTCGCCGCGTTCTGTTCGGCCAGCGCCTGATTCAGCGCGTCCACATTGCTCTGCAATTGATTGACGCGGCCCTGGGCGTCGGCGAGCGCGCGTTCGTTGGACACCCGCGCATCGGCCTGGGCCTCCGCCTGCGCTTGGGGACTGCCCGGCGGATAGGCGGAAGACAGGCGGACGCGGTCTTGAGGCTGATCGGCGGCGGCGACGCCGGCGTCCTCCTCGGCCTTGCCGACCGTGCCCGCGGCGCCGTCCTGGCCTTTCACGACGGCGGGGCTGGCGCCGGCCGCCGCACCGATGCGCGAGCGGTAGCGCGCGAAGGCTTCCGCGTGCTCATTGAAGATGCGGCGCGCCTCGGCCGGATCCACGGCGCGCACGGTAGCCGCGTCGGGAATGGTGAGCTTTTCGCCCGCCTTGACCAGGTTCATATTGTTCTGGATGAAGGCTCGCGGATTGGCGCGCCACAGGGCCACCAGCATCTGATAGACGTTGGCGTTGGGCACGGCATTGCGCTGGGCGATGCCGAACAGCGTGTCGCCCGACCTGACGTTGACGCTGCGCGCGGCCGCGGCGCGCCGTGGCGTGCCCACGGACGCCGGCGTCACGTCGGCGGTGGTGCCGCGCAAGGGCACGAGGATGCTGACCTGCACCTGGCGCTGGCCCGAGCTGGACCCGATGTTCAGCAGCAGGTCGACCGCGCCGCCGTTGGGCGCGCGGTCGGAGCGCACGCGCAGGTTCTTGCGCGTGCCGTCCATGCCGTCTTCGACCCGGACTACCATGCTCGCCAGCGGCACCGGCGGTTTCAGGCCGGCGCGCTGCCAGGCCGCTTCGTCGGCCACGCTCACGTTCAACGAGGCGACTTCGTCGGGCGACAGTTCCTGCAGGCCGACGACCGCCTGCAGCGGCGCCCCGGGCGCGGAAACCACCCGCGAGTGCCCCACGCGCATGGCCAGCGCCGGGCTGGCGGCGCCCGCGCCCAACGCCAATGCGACGGCCCAATGCAGGGCCTTCAGACGACGGACGGGCTTCATTGGGCGCAAACGCTGGATCATGAGCGGGAATCCCCTATCTTGTCGTTGAAATCCGGCGATACCGCAGCGGCGCCGCCAGAGGGCCCGGGGGCCTGAATTCACGGCAAAAGTGTAATGTATCGGTGCCGTTTCATAAACCGGAAGACTGTCGCGCGACCGCAGGCGGGCGCATCGAAACGCGGCATGCGGCGCGGCCGGACCGGCGAGGAACCGCATGGCGAGCCCCGGGCGCCCCCCCATATGGGCAAGGGCACCCGAAGGTGCCCTTGCATGCGCGCTGCCCGCAAGCCGCGAGGCTCGCGGAATCAGGCTTCCGCCAGCGCGATGCGCAGCATGCGGCGCAGCGGCTCGGCAGCGCCCCACAGGAGCTGGTCGCCCACCGTGAAGGCGCCCAGGTACTGCGGCCCCATGGAGAGCTTGCGCAGGCGGCCCACCGGGATGTCGAGCGTGCCGGTGACGGCAACGGGCGTAAGCGCGCGCACCGTGTCTTCCTTGGTGTTGGGCACGACCTTGGCCCATTGCGTGCCCTGGACGATGAGCGATTCGATCTCGTCCAGCGGCAGGTCGCGCTTGAGCTTGATGGTCAGCGCCTGGCTGTGGCAGCGCATGGCGCCGATGCGCACACACAGGCCGTCGATGGGCGTGGCCGGCGTGCCGAAGGCGGCGCCGCGGCCCAGGATCTTGTTGGTTTCGACCTCGCCCTTCCATTCTTCCTTGGACATGCCGTTGCCCAGGTCCTTGTCGATCCAGGGGATCAGGTTGCCGCCCAGCGGCACGCCGAAATGCTCCTGGGGCAGCGAAGGATCCTTCTGGCGCGCCAGCACGCCGCGGTCGATCTCGAGAATGGCCGAAGCGGGATCGTCCAGCAGCGGCTTGACGGCCTGGTTCAGCTCGCCGAACTGGGTCAGCAGTTCGCGCATGTGCTGGGCGCCGCCGCCCGATGCGGCCTGGTAGGTCATGGTGGTCA
Source organism: Achromobacter sp. Marseille-Q4962 (assembly GCF_943737005.1). Lineage (GTDB taxonomy): Bacteria > Pseudomonadota > Gammaproteobacteria > Burkholderiales > Burkholderiaceae_B > Achromobacter. The sequence continues at coordinate 11,428 of NZ_CALSFU010000039.1, forward strand.
TCCACTCGACCAGGTCGTTGTTGAACAGGCCGGCCAGGCCCATCAGCATGCAGCTCACGGTGCAGTTGCCGCCGATGAAATTGCGCACGCCGCGCTTGAGGGCGGCGTCGATCACCGGGCGGTTGACCGGATCCAGCACGATGATGGCGTCGTCGGCCATGCGCAGGGTGCTGGCCGCGTCGATCCAGACGCCGTTCCAGCCCGCGCCGCGCAGCTTGGGATACACCTCGGAGGTGTAGTCGCCGCCCTGGGCGGTAACGATGATGGGCAGTTTTTTCAGAGCGTCGATGTCGTAGGCGTTTTGCAGCGGGCCCGCGCCGTCGGCCCAGGCGGGCGCAGCGCCGCCGGCATTGCTGGTGGAGAAAAACACCGGTTCGATCAGTGCGAAATCGTTCTCGTCGCGCATGCGCTGCATGAGCACCGAGCCGACCATGCCGCGCCAGCCGACTAGGCCTACTGCTTGCTTCATTTCAATCGCTCTTAAAAAAGAAAGGGGGATCCGGGAGAAAATTGCGGTGCAACTTTCAACAATTTATCAGAATGCCGCGCTCCATGCCGCAGCGCAACCAGAAAAAAAGGGCCGCACCAAGCCGGGAGCGGCCCTTGCGCCGCGCCCGGCTCGTCCGGACGCGGCCCGTTCCGCGCCTCGCGCGCAACGGAAAGGCCGTCAGGCCAGCGCTTTCAGGACGGCATCGCCCATTTGCGCAGTGCTTACCTTGGTGGCGCCCGCCTCATGGATGTCGGCGGTGCGCAGGCCGTCGGCCAGCACCTTGCGCACGGCGGCCTCGATGCGGTCGGCCTGCGCCGGCTGGTTCAACGAATAGCGCAGCAGCATGGCAGCCGACAGGATGGTGGCCAGCGGATTGGCAATGCCCTGCCCGGCGATGTCGGGCGCCGAACCGTGGCTGGGCTCGTACAGGCCCTGGCCGCTGGCGTTGAGCGAAGCCGAGGGCAGCATGCCGATGGAGCCGGTAAGCATGGCGGCCTCGTCCGACAGGATGTCGCCGAACAGGTTGCCGGTGACGATAACGTCGAACTGGCGCGGGTTGCGCACCAGCTGCATCGCGGCGTTGTCCACGTACATGTGCGAGAGCTCCACGTCGGGGTAGTCGCGCGCGACTTCGACGACGATGTCGCGCCAGAACTGCGAAGTCTCGAGCACGTTGGCCTTGTCCACGCTGCAGAGCTTCTTGCCGCGCTTGCGCGCCGACTCGAAGCCGATGCGCGCGATGCGGCGCACCTCGGAATCGGCATAACGCATGGTGTCGTAGCCCTCGCGCTCGCCGGCGAAAGCGCCGTCGGGCGCGGAACGCACGCCGCGCGGCGTACCGAAATAGATGTCGCCGGTGAGCTCGCGGATGATGAGAATGTCGAGCCCCGACACGATTTCGGGCTTCAGCGAGGAGGCGCTGGCCAGTTCGGGATACAGGATGGCCGGGCGCAGGTTGGCGAACAGCCCGAGCGCCTTGCGCAGCCCCAGGATGGCCTGCTCGGGACGGAATTCGCGCGGCAGGCTGTCGTACTTCCAGTCGCCCACGGCGCCGAACAGCACGGCGTGCGATTCCTTGGCCAGCTTCAGCGTGGCGGGCGGCAACGGATGCTCGAACTCGTCGAAGGCCGCGCCGCCGACGGCGGCCTGGCGGATTTCCAGGGGCAGATCCAGCGCCTTCAGGACGCGCACGGCCTGTTCCACGATTTCGGGGCCGATGCCGTCGCCCGGCAGCACTGCGATTTGGTGAGTCATGGGTATTCCTGTTTATGAAAAGACGTCAGGCGATGGGCCGGCTTTCGAGCCAGGGATGACGCGCCAGGCGCTCGGCCTCGAAGGCGCGGATCTTGTCGGCGTGGCGCAGGGTCAGCGCGATGTCGTCGTAACCGTTGAGCAGGCAGTATTTGCGGAAAGGCTCGATGTCGAACGCCATTTCGCGGCCGTCGGCTGCCACCACCACCTGGCGCTCCAGGTCGATGCGCAGCTTGTAGCCGGGGAAGGCTTTCACTTCGTCGAACAGCCGCGACACTTCCAGTTCGGAGAGCACGATCGGCAGCAGGCCGTTCTTGAAGCTGTTGTTGAAAAAAATGTCGGCGTAGGACGGCGCAATGATGGCGCGGAAACCGTATTGCGTCAGTGCCCACGGCGCGTGTTCGCGGCTGGAGCCGCAGCCGAAGTTCTTGCGGGCCAGCAGCACGGACGCGCCCTGGTAGCGCGGCTGGTTCAGGACGAAATCGGGATTCAGCGGACGCTTGCTGTTGTCCATGCCGGGTTCGCCGTGGTCCAGGTAGCGCAGCTCGTCGAACAGGTTCGGCCCGAAGCCGCTGCGCTTGATGGACTTGAGGAATTGCTTCGGAATGATGAGGTCGGTATCGACGTTCTCGCGATCCAGCGGCGCGACCAAGCCTTCGTGAGTGGTGAATGCTTGCATGATCTGTATACCCGGTGCTTAACGGAAAGTGCGGACATCGACGAAATGGCCCGCCACCGCGGCGGCGGCGGCCATGGCGGGGCTGACCAGGTGCGTACGGCCGCCCTGCCCCTGCCGGCCCTCGAAGTTCCGGTTGGAGGTGGAGGCGCAGCGCTCGCCCGGTTCCAGGCGGTCGGCATTCATGGCCAGGCACATCGAACAGCCCGGCTCGCGCCATTCGAAGCCGGCCTCGATGAAGATCTTGTCCAGCCCTTCGCGCTCGGCCTGCTGCTTGACCAGGCCGGAGCCCGGCACCACCATGGCCTGCCGCACGTTGGACGCCACGCGCTTGCCGCGGGCCACGGCCGCGGCCTCGCGCAGGTCTTCGATGCGCGAATTGGTGCACGATCCGATGAACACGCGGTCCACGCGGATGTCGGTCAGCGGGGTGTTGGGCTTCAGGCCCATGTATTGCAGCGCGCGCTCCATGCCGCTGCGCCGCACGTCGTCTTTCTCGCGGTCGGGGTCCGGCACGCGGGAATCCACGGGCAGCACCATTTCGGGCGAAGTGCCCCAGGTGACCTGCGGCTTGATGTCGCGCGCGTCGACCTCGACCACGGCGTCGAAGCGGGCGCCCTCGTCGGTATGCAGCGTGCGCCAGTACGACACCGCCTGGTCCCAGAGCACGCCCGTGGGCGCAAAGGGACGGCCGCGGAAATACTCGATGGTCTTGTCGTCCACCGCCACCATGCCCGAGCGCGCGCCGGCTTCGATGGCCATGTTGCAGACCGTCATGCGGCCTTCGAGCGAAAGCCCGCGGATGGTGCTGCCCGCGAACTCGATGGCGTACCCCGTGCCGCCCGCCGTGCCGATGCGGCCGATGACGTGCAGCACCAGGTCCTTGGCCGTACAGCCGAAAGGCAATTCGCCTTCCACCTTGATGAGCATGCTCTTGGCTTTCTTCATGAGCAGCGTCTGCGTGGCGAGCACGTGCTCCACCTCGGAGGTGCCGATGCCGAAGGCCAGCGCGCCCACGGCGCCGTGCGTGCTGGTGTGCGAGTCGCCGCAGACCACGGTCATGCCCGGCAGGGTGGCGCCCTGTTCAGGCCCGATGACGTGCACGATGCCCTGGCGCAGGTCGTTCATGCGGAATTCGGTGATGCCGTATTTGTCGCAGTTGGCGTCCAGCGTATCCACCTGCAGCCGCGAAACGGGATCTTCGATGCCCTGGGCGCGGTTGAGCGTGGGCACGTTGTGGTCCGCAACCGCAAGGTTGGCGCTGACGCGCCACGGCTTGCGCCCGGCCAGCGCGAGACCTTCGAACGCCTGGGGGCTGGTGACTTCGTGCACCAGGTGGCGATCGATATAGAGCAGACAGGTGCCGTCGGATTCCTGGTGGACGACGTGCGCGTCCCAGAGTTTGTCGTAGAGGGTTTGGGCCATGAATGTGCTCGGTGAACAAGACGGTCCGGCTCGGGCGGACACGGCGCGGGCCGCGTCCGCCGCTGCGGCATGGACACATTATGCCCAGGCGGACAACCTAGTACAACCTAAGCATATATACCAGTACTAAAACTACCATCCTGTATGCGGGCGTCCCGGACACGGGCCGCGGATGTCTCGAAAAAACTATCAAAATCCATAAAATTCGCGCGACAACAAAAACAAATTAGATACAGAAGTCGCAAACAGATATAATCCTCTCTCGCCTGACTATAAATAATAAGAAATAATACGAAATAAACCGTATTAAATATAAAGCGAGCCGAAAGCATTGAAGAATTTGCGTGATTTCGAGGCTTTTGGGGGAAGTATCGCGGAGAAAGTCAGCGCAGGCGGTCAGTTGCGTCACAAGTTTGCAAACATTGACTCGCCAATCCTGACATTTACAAACATTATCTCGATCTATCGAAACCCACTCGTCCTCGAATAATCACCATGGCTTCGTTCACGCTTAAAAGCACTGTTGTCGCCCTTGCTCTGGCCGGCCTTCCCGCGGCATATGCCCAGACGCCGGTCACACTGAACCAGATCGTCGAACAGACGCTGCTCAGCAACCCCGAAATCCAGGCCAAGTACCACGACTTCCAGGCTTCGCTCGAAGGCCAGAACGTGGCGCGCGCGGCCTTCTTCCCGCAGGTCAACCTGCAGGGCTCGATCGGCCGCCAGTACCGCAACAAGGTGCCGGGCGAAGGCTCCCAGCAATGGACGCAGCCGGGCTGGTCGGCCGAATTGCGCCAGCTCATTTTCGACGGCTTTCGCACCAGCAACGATGTGAAGCAGGCGGGTTTCGACAAGCTGGCCCGCTTCTATGACCTGCTGGCCACCAGCGACAGCACCGCGCTGGCCGCGGCCCAGGCGTACATCGACCTGGAGCGCTACCGCGACCTCGAAATGCTCGCCCGCCAGAACTACTCGCTGCACGAGGAAACCCTCAAGCAGATTGGCGAACGCACCGAATCGGGCGTGGGACGCCGCGTGGACCAGGAACAGGCCGGCGGCCGCCTGGCCCTGGCCCAGACCAACCTCATGACGGAATCGGCCAACCTGCTGGACGTGCAGCAGCGTTTCCAGCGCATCACCGGCGCGCTGCCGCCCGCCAGTCTGCAGCCCGTGCCCGACCTGAGCGGCAAGCTGCCCGGCAAGCCGGCCGATTTCAACGAGTCGCTGCGCCGCAACCCGTCGTTCCTGTCGAAGCAGGCGGGTCTGCAGGCCGCGCAGGCGGGCGTGGCCTCGTCCAAGGGCGCGTTCTCGCCCAAGTTCGAATTCGTGGCGGCCACCGGGCGCGATCAGACGGATCCGACCCCGGAAAACCGCGACATCCAGACCTCGTCGGTGCAACTCGTGATGAGTTACAACCTGTACCGCGGCGGCGCCGACTCCGCGCGCGTGCGCCAGACGGCCGCGCAGTCCTATGCCGCCCGCGACATCCGCGACTACACCTGCCGCAACGTGCAGCAGGATCTCGCGGTGGCCTGGAACAACATCGTCAGCCTGAACCAGAAACTGCCCTTCCTGCGCGACCATGAAATCGCCACCGCCAAGGTGCGCGACGCCTACCGCCAGCAGTTCCAGATCGGCCAGCGCTCGCTGCTGGACCTGCTGGACACCGAGAACGAGCTTTTCGAATCCCGCCGCGCGCTCACCAATGCGGTTTATGATCTGCGCCTCGCCCAATACCGGTGGCTGGCGCTGTCGCACCAGCTCCTGCCCGCTCTGTCGCTGCGCCCCGCGCGCGACGAGATGCCCGAGGAAAACGGCAAGCTCGAGGTTTCCGACGAAGTGATCAAGCTCTGCAACTCGACGGTTCCGGACGCCGCCAGGCTGGCTCCGGTCAGGGTGCAATACAACGAAGGAACGCTGCCGCCGACGCTGGTGCCGCTGAACGCGCCGGCCAAGGCGCCCAAAGCCGCGCCCTGACCCGCGCCGGGCGCAGGAGGCCCCATGGCAAATCCGAAGAAAGACTTTTCGCAACTGGACGCGGACTTTGTCCGCGTGCTGGAAGACCTGATCGACGCCTTGATTGCCAACGGCACCTTGCGCCTGACCGATCTGCCCATCCAGGCACAGCAGAAGTTGACGCAGCGCAAACAGACTCGCGCCCGTCTCTCGAAACATCTCGATCTGCTCGATGACGACGATGGACAAGTTATCTGAAACCTCGTTCCGGGAGTGGCGCGCCGATGCGCGCGCCGCGCACGACGACCCCCTTCTGGACTGCCTGGTGGAGGTCACGCGCCTGCATGGCGTGACGGCCACCGCGCAGGCGCTGTCGGCGGGCCTGCCGCTGGAGTCGCACCGGCTCACGCCCGCCCTGCTGCCGCGCGCCGCGGCGCGCGCGCAATTGTCGGCGCGGGTGGTCAAGCGCGGGCTGGCGGACATTCCCGCCGACCTGCTGCCCGCCATCCTGCTGCTGCGCGGCGAGCGGGCCTGCCTGCTGCTCAGGAAAGACGGCGACGTCTGCATCGTGAGCCACCCCGAGCTGGGCGGCAGCGCCATCGAGATGAGCCAAGACCAGCTCCTGGCCCAATACACCGGCCTGGCCTGCCTCATCCGGCCCCAGTTCCGTTTCGACGCCCGCTCTCCGGAGGTGGCCAAGGTGCGCACGCGCCACTGGTTCTGGGCCGCCATCATGGAAAACCGCCGCCTGTACCGCGACGCGCTGATCGCCGCCCTGCTGATCAACCTGTTCGCGATGGCCATGCCGCTCTTCACCATGAACGTGTACGACCGCGTCGTGCCCAACAACGCGGTGGAAACGCTGTGGGTGCTGGCCGCCGGCATCGGCCTCGTCACGATCTTCAACACCATTCTGGGCACCGCGCGGGCGCACGTGGTCGACAGCGCCAGCAAGCGCGTGGACGTCCGTCTTTCGGCCCAGATCATGGAACGCGTGCTCGATCTGCGCCTGGAAGGACGGCCCGTGTCCGTGGGGTCGTTCGCGGCCAACCTGCGTTCTTTCGAATCCATCCGCGATTTCATCGCCTCGGCCACCATCACCACCCTGGTGGACCTGCCGTTCATCCTGCTGTTCCTGGCCGCGCTGGTCTGGATCTCGCCCTGGATGATCCTGCCCCCGCTGGCGGCCATCGTGCTGATCCTGCTGGTTTCCCTGGCGGCCCAGGCGCGCATGGAGTCGCTGACCATGTCCTCGTTCCAGGCATCGTCGCAGCGCAATGCCACGCTGGTGGAAGCCCTGACCGGCCTGGAATCGGTCAAGACCCTGAATGCGCAGAGCGCTATCCAGCGCAACTGGGAGCGCGCCACCGAGTTCATTGCCCAGACCGGCGGCAAGCTCAAGCTCATTTCCTCGTCCGCGGTGGGATTCGTGCAGGCATGCCAGCAGCTCGTCTCGATCTCGGTCGTGATCATCGGTGTCTACCAGGTGCAGGACTCGGCCATGTCCATGGGCGGCATCATCGCGGCCTCCATGATCGCCGGCCGCTGCCTGGCGCCGCTGGGCCAGGTGGCGGGGCTGCTCATGCAGTACCAGAACGCGCGCACCTCGCTGGCTTCCATCGACAACTATATGAAGCTGCCGGTGGAGCGCCCGCCCGAGTCGGAATTCCTGCACCGCCCGGTATTTCATGGCGGCCTGGAATTCCGCGACGTGAGCTTCGTGTACCCCGGCGCGCGCCAGCCCGCGCTCAAGAAGGTGTCGTTCAAGCTCAAGCCGGGCGAAAAAGTGGGCATCATCGGCCGCATCGGCTCGGGCAAGACCACACTGGAAAAGCTGGCCCTCGCCCTTTACCAGCCCACCGAGGGCGCGGTGCTGCTCGACGGCGTGGACATCCGCCAGATCGACCCCGCCGACGTGCGCCGCGCGATCGGCTACGTTCCGCAGGATCCGCTGCTGTTCTACGGCAGCCTGAAGCACAACCTGGCGATGGGCGCGCCGTACGCCGACGACGCCACCATCCTGGCGGCGGCGGACACGGCGGGCGTCACCGAATTCGCCAACTTGCATCCCGACGGCTTCGACATGGTGATCGGCGAACGCGGCGAATCGCTCTCGGGCGGCCAGCGCCAGTCGGTGGCGGTGGCGCGCGCGCTCATCAACGACCCGCCCATCCTGCTGCTGGACGAGCCCAGCAGCAATATGGACCACCAGAGCGAGGCCCAGCTACGCCAGCGCCTGAAGGCCGCCAGCGCGAACAAGACCGTTCTGCTCATTACGCACCGCACGGCGCTGCTGGAATTGGTGGACCGTCTCATCGTCATCGACAACGGCCATATCGTGGCCGACGGCCCGAAGGAACAGGTCGTCGAGGCGCTGCGCCAGGGACGGGTCGGACGGGGCAGCTGAGGATTCCATGCAAATCGATTCCGTCCGAAACCGTCCTTCGCTTTTCAGCCTGCCCTGGCGCATGCTGCGCGGCGCCTTCGTGTCGCTGTTCGACCTGCTGCTCAACGGCGTCGAAAAAGGCAAGCCCCGCAAGCGCTCCGGCTACGTGGGCAATGCCGAATGGCTGATCCACGAGTCCGAGGCGCGCGGCTCGCGCATCCTGCTGTGGGTGTCCCTGATCGCGGTCGCCCTGCTGCTGGTCTGGGCTGCCGTCAGCCCCATCGACGAGGTGGTGCGCGGCGAGGGCAAAGTGGTGCCTTCGCGCCAGGTCCAGATCATCCAGAGCCTGGACGGCGGCATCGTGGACGAAATCCTCGTGCGCCCCGGCCAGGAAGTGGAAGCCGGCCAGATCCTGCTCAAGATCGACCCCACGCGGTTCGCCTCCTCGCTCGGCGAGAACAACGCCGAATACCTTTCCCTGCTGGCCAAGGCCGCTCGCCTGAAGGCGCTGGCCACGGGCGAACCCTTTACCGCGCCCGAGGAAGTGCTGAAGCAGGCGCCGGGCCTGGTGGAGATGGAGCGCAACGCCTGGCAGGCGCGCACCACCGAGCTGAACGCCACCGTCAACGTGGCGCGCGAGCAGCTCAAGCAGCGCCAGGAAGACCTGCGCGAAACCATCGCCAAGCGCGACCAGGCCGCCGCCAGCTGCGCGCTGACTTCGCGCGAACTGCAAGTGACGCGCCCGCTGCTCAAGAGCGGCGCGGTTTCGGAGGTGGACCTGCTGCGCCTGCAGCGCGACGTGGCCCGCTTCTGCGGCGAGCAGAAAGGCGCCGAGGCGCAGATCGACCGCTTCCAGGCCTCCATCAAGGAAGCCGAGAGCAAGATCCAGGAAACGGAACTCAACATCCGCAACCAGGCGCGCAGCGAACTCTCGGAAACCAACACCAAGCTGGCGACCCTGCAGCAGAGCAAGCTGGCGCTGGCCGACCGCGTCAAGCTGGCCGAAGTGCGCGCGCCGGTGCGCGGCATCATCAAGACCATTTTCAACAACACGGTGGGCGGCGTGGTGCAGCCCGGCAAGGACATCATCGAGATCGTGCCCGCCGACGACACGCTGCTGCTCGAGGTCCGCGTGCAGCCGCGCGACATCGGCTTCCTGCATGCCAGGCAGAAGGCGGAAGTGAAATTCACCGCCTACGACTTCTCCATCTACGGCGGGCTGGAAGGCGAAATCGAGCAGATCGGCGCCGACACGGTGACGGACGACAAGGGCAATTCCTATTACGTGGTGCGGGTCCGCACGAACCGCAGCACGGTGGGCGACAAGCACCTGCCCATCATCCCTGGGATGGTGGCCGAGGTGCACATCCTGACCGGCAAGCGGACGGTGCTGCAGTATCTGCTCAAGCCCGTGCTGCGCGCCAAGGCGAACGCATTTACCGAGCGCTGAAGGAGTTATGAAACCGACACCCGTGTTGTTGATCACGCATGACGAGCTGCTCTGGCAACAATGGCGCAACCTGGATGGCACGCGGTGGCTGCCGGCGCGCGGGCGCACGCTGGCCGACCTCGCCCGCTGGCGCGGCCAGGGCCGCAGCCTCGCCATCCTGGACAGCGACCTGCCCCGCCTGCCGGGGTGGCACGACGCCTCCTGGGCGGCCGTGCTGGACGGCGCTCAGGTCATCGTGGCCAGCCCTCGCCCCACGGATGAGCAAGGCACGCAGGCCCTGGGCGCGGGCGCGGCCGGCTACTGCCATGCCTACGCCTCGCCGGCCGCGCTGGCCCAGGCGCTGGAAGTCGTGGCATCCGGCGGCATCTGGATGGGACGCTCGCTGGTCACGCGCCTGCTGCGCCTGGTGGAAGAGCGCGCCCAGCCTCCGGCCTCCTGGAACCTCGGTCTGACCGAGCGCGAAGACATGATCGCGCGCCGGGCCGCCACCGGCCAGGCCAACGCCAGCATCGCCTCCGACCTCGGCATTACCGAACGCACCGTCAAGGCGCACCTGTCGGCCGTATTCGACAAGCTGGGCGTATCCGACCGCCTGCAGCTGGCGCTGCTCGTGCACGGTATTTCCGCTCCCCAGGAACGGCGCAGCAAAGTCGCCTCATAACCTGTCCTTGAGGACAATACCGCCGCCGCGGCATGCCCTCTAGTATTCGGCCATCACGGATGATTCCCTCAAAGGATCCAAAATGGCCAATGCCTCCCCCGCTATCGTTTCCGAACTCACCGGCCGCGCGTGGATACGCAATAGCGACGGTTCCCTGACCGAGCTGCACGAAGGCAGCAAGGTGCCGGCCGGCAGCGACATCGTCACCGCCTCGGGCGCCACGCTCACGCTCCAGGTCGAGAACGGCATGCCGCTGGTCATCGGCGAGAACCGCGACGTGGCGCTCAACGGCGATGCCGGCGCGGGCCCGCTGGCCGATCCTTCCGAGGCCGCGGTCGCGCCGCCCTCCGGCACCGACTCCGACCGCCTGCTGGCCGCCCTCGAAGCCGGCCGCGACCCGTTCGACGAGCTGGACCCCACCGCCGCCATCGTGGCGGGCAGCGGCGATGCCGGCGGCAGCAGCTTCGTGCGCCTGGCTCGCATCCTGGAAACCACCACGCCGCTGGACCTCTCCTACCCCAACCCGTCGCGCGGCGAGGAAGTCATCGCGCCGCTGGCCGGCGCCAGCGCCACGGACGACGACGGCGCGGGGAATGCGCCGCCGCTGGCCGTCAACGACGCCGTTGGCACCCGCCAGGACGACGCGATCCGCGGCAACCTGCTCTCCAACGACAGCGACCCCGACGGCGACGCGCTGACGCTGGTGTCCGTCAACGGCCGCCCGATGACGAGCGAGGGCATCACCGTTCCCGGCTCTAACGGCGGCGTGTTCACCGTCTATCCCGACGGCTCGTACGTCTTCAACCCCAACGGCGAATACAAGGCGCTGGGCGAAGGCGAAACGGCGGTCTCCACCGTCTCCTACACGATCACCGATCCGTCCGGCGCCACTTCCACGGCCACGGTCGCCGTCACGGTGACCGGCGTGCTCGACGTGCCGACGATCTCGGTTTCCGATGCCGGCACGGTGAACGAAGGCGGCATCGCCACGTTCGACATCAGCCTGGGCAACACGATCGACCTCGACCGCGAAACCACCATCACGCTGAAGATCGGCGGCCAGGTCGAGGCCGGCGACGTCGGCACGCCCGTCGTCACCATCGGCGGCGTGGCCGTCACGGTCACCGCCAACCCGGACGGCACCTACAGCTTCCAGCTTCCGGCGGGCGTGACAGGCGGCATCGTGGTGGCCGTGCCCACTACCGACGACGCCACCTTCGAGGGCCGCGAGAGCTTGACCCTGGAGGCCACCCTCAGCGGTCAGGCGGCCAACGGCGCCCAACTGCCGGCGGGCATCACCGATACCGGTACGGCCACCATCGTCGATGTGGAGAGCACCGATCCGTCCAACCCGAATCCGGGCGCCGACATTCCCTCCCTTACGGTGGGCGACGCGGGCGACATCAACGAAGGCAGCAGCGCCGACTTCAACGTCTCGCTTTCCAAGCCGGTCGATGCCGACACCACCATCACCTTCAAGCTAAGCGGCGAGATCGAAGCCGGCGACGTGGGCACGCCCACCGTCACCATCGGCGGCCAGTCGGTTGTCGTAACGGCCAACCAGGACGGCACCTACAGCATCACCGTGCCCGCCGGCACCACCGACGGCATCGTCGTCACCGTGCCGACCACCGACGACACGGTCTTCGAGGGCCGCGAGAGCCTGACGCTGGAAGCCACGCTCACCGGCAGCACCGCCAGCGGCGTGGCCCTGCCCGACGGCATCACCGACACCGGTAGCGCCACCATCGTCGATACCGAAAGCACTGATCCGTCCCACCCGAATCCGGGCGCCGACGTGCCCGCGCTGTCGGTTTCCGATGCCGGCGATGTGGATGAAGGCAGTGAGGCTGTCTTCAATGTTGCGCTGACCAAGCCGGTCGATGCGGATACCACGCTGACCTTCAAGCTTGGCGGCGACATCGAAGCCGGCGATGTCGGCACGCCCACCGTCACCATCGGCGGCCAGTCGGTTGTCGTGACCAATAACGGCAACGGCACCTACAGCATCACCGTGCCCGCCGGCACCACCGACGGCATCGTCGTCACCGTGCCCACCACCGACGACGCGGTCTTCGAGGGCCGCGAGAGCCTGACCCTGGAAGCCACGCTCACGGGCGAATCCGCCAGCGGCGTGGCCCTGCCCGACGGCATCACCGACACCGGCAGCGCCACCATCGTCGATACCCAGGGCGGCGGCAAGGATGTGCCCGCGCTCACCGTGTCCGACGCCGGCGACGTGAACGAAGGCAGCAACGCGGTCTTCAATGTCGCCCTGACCAAGCCCGTCGATGCGGATACCACGCTCACCTTCACGCTCGGCGGCCAGATCGAAGGCGACGACGTAGGCACGCCCACCGTCACCATCGGCGGCCAGTCGGTTGTCGTAACGGCCAACCAGGACGGCACCTACAGCATCACCGTGCCGGCCGGCACCACCGGCGGCATCGTCGTCACCGTGCCGACCACCGACGACACGGTCTTCGAGGGCCGCGAGAGCCTGACGCTGGAAGCCACGCTCACCGGCAGCTCGGCCAGCGGCGTGGCCCTCCCGGGCGGCATCACCGATACCGGCAACGCCGTGATCGTGGACGATCATGGACCGGGCGCTGACGTGCCCGCGCTCACCGTGTCCGACGCCGGCGACGTGAACGAAGGCAGCAACGCGGTCTTCAATGTCGCCCTGACCAAGCCGGTCGATGCGGATACCACGCTTACCTTCAAGCTTGGCGGCGACATCGAAGCCGGCGATGTCGGCACGCCCACCGTCACCATCGGCGGCCAGTCCGTCGTCGTGACCAATAACGGCAACAACACCTACAGCATCACCGTGCCGGCCGGCACCACCGGCGGCATCGTCGTCACCGTGCCGACCACCGACGACGCGGTCTTCGAGGGCCGCGAGAGCCTGACCCTGGAAGCCACGCTCACGGGCGAATCCGCCAGCGGCGTGGCCCTGCCCGGCGGCATCACCGACACCGGCAGCGCCACCATCGTCGACACCGAAAGCACCGACCCGTCCCACCCGAACCCGGGCGCCGACGTGCCCGCGCTGTCGGTTTCCGACGCCGGCGACGTGAACGAAGGCAGTGAGGCTGTCTTCAATGTTGCGCTGACCAAGCCGGTCGATGCGGATACCACGCTGACCTTCACGCTGGGCGGCCAGATCGAAGCCGGCGACGTGGGCACGCCCACCGTCACCATCGGCGGCCAGTCCGTCGTCGTGACCAATAACGGCAACGGCACCTACAGCATCACCGTGCCCGCCGGCACCACCGGCGGCATCGTCGTCACCGTGCCCACCAACGACGACGCGGTCTTCGAGGGCCG
>NZ_CALSFU010000040.1 GCF_943737005.1 Achromobacter sp. Marseille-Q4962
GGATGGCGGGCTCATGAAACCGGGAAAAAGAGGGGCGCCCGCCACTGTAGCAGCTTCGCCGCGGCCCGGCCGTCAGGCGACCAGCCGTTCCGGGTGGGTATAGAGCGTGGCGCTGTCCCCGCGGGCGAAGCCCAGCAGGGCGATGCCGGCGGTTCCGGCCAGCCGGACGGCCAGCGCGGTGGGCGCGGACACGGCCGCCAGCACGCCCGCGCCGGCGGCGGCGGTCTTCTGCACCATTTCGAAACTGGCGCGGCTGGAAACCAGCACCATGCCGTCGGCGGCGGCGCGGCCCTGGCGGGCCAGCGCGCCGACCAGTTTGTCCAGCGCATTGTGCCGCCCCACGTCTTCGCGCAGCAGCGCCAGGCGGCCGTCCGGCGCGGCCCAGGCGGCGGCATGGGTGGCGCCGGTGAGCGCGTGCAGGCGCTGGCTGGCGCGCAGGTCGCGCATGGCCCGCAGCACGGCGGATACGGGTATGGGCGGCGCCTCCGGCACGGGGGCGACCGGGCGCAGCACTTCGGGCAGGGTCTCCACGCCGCACAGGCCGCAGCCGGTGCGGCCCGCCATGGCGCGGCGGCGCGCCTTCAGGCGCATTTCGCAGGCGCTGGAAATCTCCACCTGCACCACCACGCCGCCGCACTGCGGCGCCACGTCGATGCCGCGCACGTCGCCCGGGCGGTCGATGATGCCTTCCGAGAGCGAAAAGCCCAGCGCGAAATCTTCCAGGTCTGCGGGCGTGGCCAGCATGGTGGCGTGGCTGATGCCGTTGTATTCCAGCGCCACGGGGGTTTCCTCGGCCACGGCGTCTTCGGCGCGCCCGCCCTCGGCGGCGCCCTCGCGCAGCCGGATGACGGGGAGGCGGACGTGGTCGGCGGGCAGGGAGTCGGGCGTGGACATGGGAAAAGAGGGGGCGGTTTGCGCCGGATCGTCGTTCTCCGCTATATACCACGCCCGCCGGGCGCCGGCCGGGATATGATGCCGTCATGAGCAAAGTGATTTTCCTCGCCGACGGGCGCGCGGGCCGGCGGCCCGCGTCGGCCGAGCCGCCGCCGCCGGGACAGCCGGCCCTGGACCGGCGCGCCCGCCCGCTGCGCGATCTGCGCATTTCGGTGACGGATCGCTGCAACTTCCGTTGCACCTACTGCATGCCGCGCGAGGTCTTCGACAGCGACTACACCTTCATGCCGCATTCCGCGCTGCTTTCGTTCGAGGAAATCGCGAAGCTGGCGGGCGTGTTCGCGCGCCTGGGCGTCGAGAAAATCCGGCTCACGGGCGGCGAGCCGCTGCTGCGCAAGCACCTGGAGAACCTGGTGGCGCTGCTGGCCGAGCTGCGCACGCCCGCGGGCCGTCCGCTGGAGCTCACGCTTACCACCAACGGCAGCGCGCTGGCGCGCAAGGCGGTTGCGCTCAAGCAGGCCGGCCTCACGCGCGTCACCGTCAGCCTCGATGCGCTCGATCCGGCCATGTTCCAGAGCATGAGCGACAGCGGCTTCACGCCCGACGACGTGCTGCGCGGCATCGACGCGGCCGCCGAGGCGGGGCTGGCCCCGGTCAAGGTCAACATGGTGGTCAGGCGCGGCCTGAACGATGGGCAGATCCTGCCCATGGCGCGGCGGTTCCGCGGCACGGGCCACATCCTGCGCTTCATCGAGTTCATGGACGTGGGCAGCACCAACGGCTGGAACCTCGGCGAGGTGGTGCCCAGCCAGGAAGTGCTGGCGCGCATCGCCAGCGAGTTCCCGCTCGAGCCGCTTTCCTCCGACGCCATGGGCCGCGTGGCCGAGCGCTGGCGCTATGCGGACGGCGGCGGCGAGATCGGCGTGATCTCCAGCGTGACGCATGCGTTTTGCGGCGGCTGTACGCGCGCGCGCCTGTCGCCCGAGGGCAGGCTGTTCCTCTGTCTGTTCGCCCATGAAGGGCACGATCTGCGCGCGCCGCTGCGCGACGGCGCCACCGACGACGAGCTGGCGGCCATGCTGGCCGGCATCTGGAGCGGGCGCGACGACCACTACTCCGAGGCGCGCGGCCGCGAGACGGCCGCCTCGGCGCGCAAGATCGAGATGAGCTACATCGGTGGATGACGCCCCGGCGCCGCCCGCGCGGGCCGGCATCGCCGGCCTGATCCTGGCCGGCGGCCAGGGCTCGCGCATGCAGGGGCGCGACAAGGGCCTGGTCGAGCTGGCCGGCGAGCCGCTGGTCGCGCACGTCGCGCGCCAGCTCGCGCCGCAGGTGGGGCGCATTATCGTCAGCGCCAACCGCCACGCCCAGGCCTATGCGCGCTATGGCGAGGTGGTGGCGGACGAGGTCGGGGCACTGGGCGAGTGGCAGGGGCCGCTCGCGGGGCTGGCGGCCGGGCTGGCCGCGGCCGGCGGCGCGCAGTGGCTGGTGTGCGCGCCGTGCGACACGCCTTTCCTGCCCGCCGATCTGGCCGGCCGGCTGATCGCCGGCGCGCGGTCGGCCGGCGCGCCGCTCGCCTGCGCCGTGGCGCAGGGGCGGCGCCATCCCGCCTGCATGGCGCTGCGGGTGTCGCTGCTGCCCGCGCTGCGGGCTTTCCTGGAAAGCGGCGAGCGCCGCGTGGGGCTGTGGCAGGACCGGGCCGGCGCGGCGCGGGTGCCGTTCGCCGACGGCGAGCCCGCCTTCATGAACGTCAACACCCCCGAGGACCTGGCCCTGGCCGAGCGCTACGCCAGCCAGTGGCGCAGGTCGTAGTATCCGACCACCGCGCCGTCCGTGACGGGCACGTCGGCGGGCAGGCGCGCCAGGCCGGTGGCCCAGGGCAGCGAGCTGATGACGCCCGAGCCCTGGTTGGCGTAGGGCACCAGTTCGTCCGCGCCCGCGGCGCCGGGCTGGCGCTGCACGCGCAGGAATTCCTCGCGGCTGTCCTGGCGCGTGCGGCCGGTGCGCAGCGGCAGGCGGCTGACCGGCGGGAAAACCGTGGCGCGTCCCTGCATGCGGCGCACCAGCGGCGAGACGAGCAGGGTGTAGACGGCATAGGCCGAAACCGGGTTGCCGGGCAGGCAGACCACGGGCTTGCCGCCGATCTGCGCCAGCGCCACGGGCTTGCCCGGCTTCATGCGCACCTTCCAGAGCGAGAGCTCGCCGCCCAGGGCGGCCAGCGCCGGCTTGACCAGGTCGCGCTCGCCCACCGACACCCCGCCCACGCTGAGCACCAGGTCGCAGTCGGCCAGCAGCATGCGCAGCGCCGCCTGCAGCTCGGCCTCGGTGTCGCGGGCATGCAGCACGTGCGTCGGGTCCGCGCCCATGCCGCGCACCAGCGCGGCCAGCATGGGGCCGTTGGAGTTGTAGATCTGCTCCGGCGCGCGCGGCGAGCCGGGCGCGACGAGCTCGTCGCCGGTGGTCAGGATGCCCACGCGCAGCCGGCCGCGCACGCGCAGGCGGGCCAGCCCCTGAGACGCCAGCAGCGCGATGTGGGCCGCCTCCAGCCGCGTGCCCGCCGGCAGCAGCGGGGCGCCGGCCAGGGTGTCTTCGCCGCGGCGGCGGATGTGCTGGCCAGGGGCCGGTGCGCGCGAGATTTCGACGTGGCCGTCGCTTTCCTGGGCGTCTTCCTGCATGACGACGGCGTCCGCGCCTTCGGGAATGAGGCTGCCGGTGAAGAGCCGGATGGCCTGGCCGGGCTTGAGCGGCTCGGGCGTGTCGCCCGCGTAGCAGCGCTGCTGCACCGGCAGGCGGGCGCCCGCGCGCCAGTCGGCCACGCGCAGCGCGTAGCCGTCCATGGCGCTGTTGTCGGCCGGGGGAATGTCCACGGTGGCCTGCAGCGCATCGGCCAGCACACGGCCTTCGGCCTCGTGCAGGGCGACCTCTTCGGTGCGGGCGGGCGGCGCGCCGGCTTGGGCCAGCTGCGCCTGGGCTTGGTCGAAATCCAGCATGGGGTCAGTCGTTGTCGTGGGGCTTGAAATGCGTGGCGAAATTGCACGGGCGGTGGCGGCTGTCGAGCTGCTCGCGGATGATGCGCGTCCATGCGGTTTCGCAGGCGTTGTTGGATCCGGGCAGGCAGAAGACCAGCGTGCCGTTGGCGTAACCCGCCACTGCGCGCGACTGCAGCGTGGAGCTGCCGATCTCGGTGTAAGAGATGTGGCGGAACAGTTCGCCGAAGCCGGGAATCTCGCGGTCGAGCAGGGGCAGGATGGCCTCGGGCGTGTGATCGCGATGCGAAAAGCCCGTGCCGCCCGTGGTGATGATGACCTGCACCTCGGGGTCGGCGATCCAGTCGCTGACGACGCGCCGGATCTGGTAGATGTCGTCCTTGACGATGTCGCGCCGCACGCAGCGGTGGCCGGCGTGCGCCACGTGGTGCGCGAGCAGGTTGCCGGAGGTGTCGTCGCCGGCGCTGCGGGTGTCGCTCACGGTGAGCACGGCGCAGGCCAGGCAGACTTGCGGTTCTTCTTCGGTCATGGGGAGTCCTTTGCCCGGGCGGGCGTCGATGCGGGCGCCGCCGGCGCAAGCGTCACGGGCTGCCGCGCGGCGGTCATGGCGTGGATTCCTTGGAGGCGGGGGCGTCGGCCCAGGAGCCGGCCCGGTCCAGGTCGGACTGGCGCTGCTCGACCCAGAAGCTGCGCCCGCCCGCCAGCGTCTCGCGCTTCCAGAAGGGCGCGCGCGTCTTGAGCGCGTCGATGATGTATTCGCAGCCGCGGAAGGCGTCGCCGCGGTGGGCGCTGGCCGCGGCCACGAAGACGATCTGCGCGTTGCGCGGCAGCGCGCCCACGCGGTGCGCGATGACCGTGCCCGCCAGGTTCCAGCGCGCGCGGGCCGTGGCGGCGATGTCCTCGAGCTCGCGCTCGCACATGCCCGGGTAGTGTTCGAGGAACAGGGTCTCGGTGGGCGTGTCGGGCGCGTAGTCGCGCACATAGCCCACGAACGTGACGATGCCGCCCACGGTCGGGCCGGCGCGTTCGCGCAGGCCCGCCGCCAGGGCGGCGGCGTCGAAATCGGCTTCCTGGACGATGACCATGTCAGCCTCCGGTGACCGGCTCGAACACCGCGACCTCGTCGCCCGGCCGGATGGCCGCGCCGGGCTTGGCGTGCGTCTGGTTGATGGCCAGTTTCAGCCGCGCGCTGGGCTGCAGCTGCGGATAACGCTCGCCCAGCTCGGCCAGCAGTTGCGCGCCGGTGGATTCGCCCTGCAGGGGCCAGGGCTCGGAGCGCTTGCCCGTCAGTTCGGCCACCCGCGCGAAATACAGCAGATTAATCGTTGCGCCACTCACCGCTTTTTCCTCCCGCCTTGTACTTCAGGCGTACCTGCTCGATCACGATGCCCTTGTCGGCCGCCTTGACCATGTCGTAGATGGTGAGCGCCGCCACGCTGCAGGCCGTCATGGCTTCCATTTCGACGCCGGTTTTGTAGCTGGTGCGGCAGGTGGCCCGGATGTCCACGCGGCAGGCGCCGTCGTCGAGGGAGAACTCCACGCCCACGAAAGACAGGGGCAGGCTGTGGCACAGCGGAATCAGCTCGGCGCAGCGCTTGGCCGCCAGGATGGCCGCCACGCGCGCCGTGTTGAGCACCTCTCCCTTGCCGCGGCCGGGCGCCGTCAGCAGCGCATAGGCCTGGGCGTTCATGCGGACGCTGCCCGCCGCGACGGCCACCCGCTCGGTGTCGGCCTTGGCGATGACGTCGACCATGCGCACCTGGCCCGATTCGTCCAGGTGGCTCAGCGTGGGGGCGGTCGTGCTCATGGCGTTCGGGGTCGAGTATTTGTTAACGAATGAAAAGTGCTGCGCCGCCAGATCGGCCGGCGCCGCGGATGCGCCTATCATAGACGAGCTGTGGAGGCGGCGCGATAATCGCCTCCGGTCGTCAACAGGCCACGGGCGCTGCGCCCGTGGATGTACCAGGAGATCATCGATGCCCCTGAGGCTGCCAAGGTTCCGATTCACGCGCCGAGCCGGCAAGGTTCTCCTGGGGATACTGATATTCGTGCTCGTCGTCTGCGGGCTGGCTGCCTGGCAGGTGCCGCGCGTGCTGCACGACGTGCTCACGCAGGACGTTTCGCGCATGCTGGGGCGCGATGTGGCGGTGGGCAAGATCAGCTTCAACCCCTTCACGCTCACCGTGCGCGCGCACGATCTCTCGGTGGCGCAGCCGGGGGCGGACGCGCCGCTGCTGGCGCTGTCCGAACTGGACGTCAGCGCGGCCTGGAGTTCGCTGTTCTGGTTCGCGCCCGTGATCGACCGCCTTACCCTGCGCGAGCCCCGCATCGCCGTGGTGCGCGAGGATGTGGCGCGGTTCAACTTCTCCGACGTGCAGCAGCGCGTGGCCGAGCTTTCCGCGCCCAGGCCCGGCGAGCCGCCGCCCAAGGACGAGGGCCTGCCGCGCTTTTCGCTGAACAACATGCGCATCGAGGGCGGTGCGATCACGTTGGACGACAAAGTCACCGGCCGCAAGCAGGTGGTGGACGAGCTGGCCCTGGGCGTGCCCTTCATCTCCACTTTCGGCTACGCCACCGACATCGACGTGCAGCCGCGCCTGCACCTGCGCATCAACGGCAGCCCCTTCGACCTGGACGGCGTGGCCCGGCCCTTCGACGTCGTGCCCTCGTCGTCCCTGCGCGTGGCCTTCACCGGCCTGCAGCTCGAAAAATGGGCCGACGCATGGCCGCTGCCGCTGCCGTTCCGCCTGCAGCGCGCGCTGCTGGATTCCAACCTGCGCATCGTGTTCGAGCAGCCCAAGGACGCCCCGCCCAAGATCCGCATCGCCGGCGACCTGGGCCTGCGGCGCTTCGATCTGCGCGACCTCTCCGGCCAGCCGCTGGCGGCCTGGAGCGCGCTGACGGTCAGCCGGCTGGAACTCGAGCCCATCGCGCGCACGGTCCACGTGGGCGAGATCGCGCTCTGGGCGCCCGAAGTCTATGCCCGGCGCGATGCGCAGCAGCGCCTGAACTGGCAAGAGGTCGCCGACAAGCTCAAGGCGCTGGGCGGGGCCGCGAGCCCGCCCCGGCCGCCGGCCCAGGCCGCGCATGAGCAGGCCGCGCAGGCGACGCAGAGCGCCCCGCCCGCGGACGCCCCGGCCGGCGCGCAGCCGCCTGCCGCGCAGCCAGGCGGGGCCGCCCCGGCCTCGTCCGTCCCGTCTGGCGAGCCGGCCTCGCCGCCCGACGCGGCTTCCGCCGAGCCCGGCGCCTGGAAGGTGGCGCTGGACGCGTTCAACCTGCACGAGGGGCTGGTCGCCATTACCGACGCCGCCAGCAAGCTCGACTACACGCTGTCCGGCCTGGGCGCCACGGCCGAGGCCGTCGCGCTGCCGCAGGCCGCGGACGAGCCGGTCAATCTCTGGGTCACCATGGACAACGCCGCCGACGGCGGCTGGCTGCGCGCCAAGGGTCCGCTGGTGCTGCAGCCGCTGGCGCTGGACCTGAACCTGCGCATGGGCAATGTGGCCCTGGCGCCGCTGGCCCCGGCGGTGCGCAGCGTGTCGCCGCTGCTGGTGCAGGACGGCCGCCTGGGCCTGGCGGCCCAGGTGCGCGTGCGCCAGGAAGCGGGCAAGGTCGCCGTATCCGCCACCGGCGCGCAGCTCGATCTGGCCAGTTTCAAGGCGCGCGACGAATCGCTCCAGCCGGCGCTGGACCTGTCGCTGGCGCAGCTCCACGTGGCGGCCGACCGCCTCGCCCTCGATTCGCAGCCCACGCCCTTCACGGCGTCGGCCACGGGCATCCAGGGCGAGGGCAGGCTGGCGCTCAAGGGCACGCTCACGCCCCAGCCGCTGGCGGTGCAGACCTCGGTGGACCTCGCCGGCCTCGACGTGGCGGCTTTCGCGCCCTATGCGGCGTCCAGCCTGAACGCCACGGTGCGATCCGTCACGCTGGGCGCCAAGGGCGAGGCGGCCTTCGCCGCCGGCGGCGGCTCGCCCATGAAGGCGTCCTGGAAAGGCGGCGTGGACGTTACCGACGTGGACCTGCAAGACCGCGTGAACAAGGACGATTTCCTCAACTGGAAGCGGCTGGGCTTTGCCGGCATGGACGTGTCCATGGCGGGCGACAAGCTGGCCGTGGCGCTGGGCGACGTGGCGCTGGAGGACTTCTACGGCCGGGTGCTGCTCAACGCCGAAGGCCGGCTGAACGTCATGGACCTCGTGGCCGAGCCGGGCCAGGCGGGCGGCTCCATCACGCAGGACACGCAGACCCGCGGCCGGCGCGCCGGCGCCCCGGAGCGCGGCAGCGGCGCGCTGCCGGACATTTCCGTCAACAGCGTCAAGCTCACGCGCGGCCGCATGACCTTCACCGACCGCTTCGTCAAGCCGAACTACGTGGCCGAGCTGTCCAGCGTGGAGGGTTCGATATCGGCGGTGTCGTCCATGCGTCCGCAGCCGGCCAAGGTGCAGGTGACGGGCCGCGTATACACCACGGCGCCGCTTTCCATCAGCGGGGTCGTGCAGCCCTTCGCCAAGTTCCTCGCGCTGGACCTCAAAGCCTCCGCCAAGGGCGTGGACCTGCCTCGGTTCACTACGTATTCGGCCAAGTACGTGGGCTATCCGATCAAGCGCGGCAAGCTTTCGGTGGATCTCGAATACAAGATCAAGAACCGCGACCTCACCGCGTCCAACCACGTGGTGCTCAACCAGCTCACGTTCGGCGACAAGACCAACAGTCCCGACGCCACCAAGCTGCCGGTGCTGCTGGCGGTGGCGCTGCTCAAGGACTCGCGCGGCAACATCGACATCAACCTGCCCATCTCCGGCTCGCTGGACGATCCGCAGTTCTCGGTGGGCGGCATCATCCTGCGCGTGCTGGGCAACCTGCTGGTCAAGGCCGTCACCTCGCCCTTCAGCCTGCTGGCCTCGGCCTTCGGCAGCGACGAAGAACTATCGTATGTGGAATTCGCGCCGGGCAGCGCCGCGCTTACGCCGGAATCGCTCGAACGCATCGAAACCCTGGGCAAGGCGCTGGCCGACCGGCCGGGGCTCAAGATGGACATCAGCGGCCGCGCGGACCCCGCCGCCGACGATGCCGGGCTGCGCCAGGCCTGGGTGGAGGCGCAGATCCGCGCCGCCAAGGCCCGCGACGTCGCGCCGCGCGGCAAGAAGCCCGATCCGTCCAAGGTCGAGGTGTCGCCGGCCGAGCGCGAAAAGTACCTCGAAGAGGTCTACGACGACACCGACATCGAAGACAAGCCGCGCAATTTCATCGGCATGGCCAAGTCGATTCCGGCCGACCAGATGGAGGCGCTGCTGCGCAATGCGGCGCAGGTGGGCGACGAGCAGTTGCGCCAGCTCGCCGACGCGCGCGCGCAGGCGGTGTACGAAAAGCTGCAGCGGCACGAGGGGCTGGCCGAGCGCATATTCATCGTGGCGCCGCAGCTGAACGCCGACGGCATCAAGGACGGCGGCCAGCCTTCGCGCGTGGATTTTTCCCTGAAGTGAACTGAGCGGGGGCAAGAGGCAACCCGGCGCGGGGCCTCCGCTTTTATGTCCAGGAGACTCGCATGAAAGAGCAGGATTCGCACTTCGACAGCTTGCTGCCGCCGCTGAAACTGAACCGGCGCGGCTTCATCGCTTCCACGGTGGCCACGGGATTCGCCCTGGCCGCCGGTCCCGTGGCCGCCGAGACGGCCATCGTCACCGATGCCCAGGGGCTGCTGGCCGGCCGGGTGGACATCCCGGTTTCCGGCGGCAAGCTGCCGGCCTACCGCGCCGCGCCCGAAGGCAAAAAGAACCTGCCCATCATCCTGGTGGTGTCGGAGATCTTCGGCGTGCACGCGTACATCGAGGACATCTGCCGCCGGTTCGCGCACCTGGGCTACCTGGCCATCGCCCCGGAACTGTTCGTGCGCCAGGGCGACGCGTCCCAGTACACCGAAACGGCCAGGCTCATTTCCGAAGTGGTGTCCAAGGTGCCCGACGCCCAGGTCATGTCGGACCTGGACGCCGCGGCGGCCTGGGCGGGCGGGCATGGCGGCGATGCGGCGCGGCTGGGCATTGTGGGATTCTGCTGGGGCGGCCGGCAGGTGTGGCTGTACGCGGCCCACAATCCCAAGCTGGCGGCGGGGGCCGCCTGGTACGGCCAGTTGGGCGGAGAGCCCAGCGAGCTCAAGCCCCGTTCGGTGCTGGCCAGCGTGGGCGAACTGAAGGCGCCCGTGCTGGGCGCCTATGGCGGCAAGGACGCCGGCATTCCCCTGGCCGACGTGGACCGCATGCGCGTGGCGCTCGCGCAGGGGCCGGCGCCGGCGAAGGCTTCGCGCATCGACATCTACCCCGAGGCTCCGCATGCTTTCCACGCGGACTACCGGCCCAGCTACCGCAAGGCCGAGGCCGAACAGGCATGGCAGCGCATGCTGGACTGGTTCCACCAGCACGGGCTGTAGGATTTGCGGGGCGGCCATCCGCGGGGCGGCTATCCGCGGGGCGGCCATCCGCGGGGCGGCCCGCCCCGGGGGGGCGCAGGCCGGGCGCCGCCGGTCAGGGCGCTTTCTCGCCGGGCAGGCCATCGCTCACTTCGGCGAGCGCCGCCTTCATGTCTTCGTAGCTGATGGCGCGCTCGTGCTGGAAGCTGCCCAGCACGCCGCGGCAGCCGTCCACGCCAGACTGCTTCATCTCGTCCATCATGGCCTTGCCCTGGCCCTGCCCCTGGCGGAACAGGGCGTCGTAGCCGTCGGCGCGCAGACTGTATTCCTGGGCGTAGCGCTGCAGGTTGCGCCGCGCGGTGGCCTGGTGCTCGGCCAGGTCGGGCTCGGAGGCGCCGCAGGCGCGGGCCGCGCCATTGGAGGCGCCGGCCGCCACGACGAAGGACTCGAACTGGGTCTGGTCGGAATCGTCGGCGGCGGCCAGTCCCGGCCACGCCAGCAGGGCGGCCAGCGCCCAGGTCACGGGATCGGGGATGTTGCGCATGAGTGGGTCTCCGCGATGCGCCCGCCGGGCAGGCCCGCGTCGGGCTTGGACACGCGGTCCATTATGGCAAGCCGGCGTTTCGGGGCCGTAAGGAGGGGGTGTGGAGTCGTTTCAGACTGTTGGGGTTCATTTCCCGCCCCGTCCTGCCTGCATGCCCGCCGCGCACGAACTATGATGGAGCCTGCGGGGCGCGCGGCGCCCCTCTGCTTTGCCCCCAAACCCTTCCTGGAGATATCCATGACGATCAAAGTCGGCGACCGGGTGCCCGACGGCACCCTGACCGAATTCATCGAAACCGAAACCGCCGGCTGCTCGCTGGGGCCCAACGCCTTCCAGGTGTCCGACCTCGTGCGCGGCAAGACCATCGCGCTGTTCGCGGTGCCGGGCGCGTTCACGCCCACCTGCTCGGCCAAGCACCTGCCCGGCTACGTCGAACAGGCCGCCGCGCTCAAGGCCAAGGGCGTCGATGAAATCTGGTGCGTGGCCGTCAACGACGCTTTCGTCATGGGCGCATGGGGCCGGGAGCAGGGCACGGCGGGCAAGGTGCGCATGCTGGCCGACGGCTCGGCGCTCTGGACCCGCGCCCTGGGCCTGGAGCTGGACCTGGTCCAGCGCGGCATGGGCGTGCGCTCGCAGCGCTATTCCGCCCTCATCGTCGACGGCGTAGTCAAGCAGCTCAACATCGAGGCGCCCGGCAAGTTCGAAGTGAGCGACGCCGCCACCCTGCTGTCGCAACTCTGATGATGCCGTAACCCGCTTTACCGCCGTTCCGGCGCGGCCCAGCGCGGCCAGCCGGGGCGGCGGCGGTTGCCCGACGCCATGCTCGCCACCATTTCCTCTTTCTCGTCGCTCTATTTCGCGACGCTGCTGATGCTGATCGGCACCGGCCTGTTCAATACCTACATGGGCCTGCGCCTGACCGCGCAATCGGTCAGCGAAATCTGGATCGGCGCCCTCATCGCCGGCTATTACCTCGGGCTGGTGTGCGGCGCGCGGCTCGGGCACCGGCTCATCATCCGCGTGGGCCACATCCGCGCTTTCGTGGCCTGCGCGGCGGTGGCCACCAGCATGATCCTGGCGCAGACCCTGGTCGATTCCCTGCCGCTGTGGCTGGTGTTCCGCGTGGTGTCCGGCGTGGCCATGGTCACCGAGTTCATGGTCATCGAGAGCTGGCTCAACGAGCAGACCGAAAACCACCAGCGCGGCCGCGTGTTTTCCGTGTACATGGTGGTGTCGGGCCTGGGCACCGTGCTGGGCCAGCTCGCCCTCACGGCCTACGCCACGCTGGATCTGCGGCCGCTGACGCTGGTGGCGATGTGCCTGGTGCTTTGCCTGGTGCCCATTGCCGTCACCGCGCGCTCGCACCCGCCCACGCCGCTGCCGGCGCCGCTGGACGTGCGCTTCTTCATGCAGCGCGTGCCGCTGTCGATGACGGTGCTGTTCGTGGCGGGCAATCTGTCCGGCGCGTTCTACGGCCTGGCGGCGGTCTACGGCGCCAAGGACGGCATGACTACCGCCCAGGCGGCCGTTTTCGTGGCCGCCGCCGTCACGGCCGGGCTGCTGTCGCAATGGCCCATGGGCTGGCTGTCCGACCGCATCAACCGCGCCGGCCTGATCCGCTTCAACGCGCTGCTGCTCATGCTGCTGCCCGTGGTCATGTGGGGCTGGGTGTCGCTGCCCTTCTGGGCGCTGGTGCTCATGTCCTGCGTGTTCGGGGTGCTGCAGTTCACCCTGTATCCGCTGGGTGCGGCCTTCGCCAACGACCACGTCGAATCCGAGCGCCGCGTGAGCCTGTCCGCCGTGCTGCTCATGACCTATGGCGTGGGCGCCTGTGTCGGCCCCATGATCGCCGGCATGCTCATGGCCGTGGCGGGCCACAGCATGTACTACGTCTTCATTTCCGCCTGCGCGCTGATCCTGGTGTGGCAGGTGCGGCCCACCCGCGTCACCGGCGCGCACCAGGTGCAGGAAGCGCCGGTGCATTTCGTGCCCATGCCCGACACGCTGCAAAGCTCGCCGGCGGCGGCGGTGCTGGATCCGCGCGTGGATCCCGAAACCGACATCGCCATCGAAATGGTGCAGCCCGATCCCTCGGCCGCGCCCGCGCCGCCGGCCGGCGAGCCCGGGGCCGAGCATGTTTCCGAACCCGCCGCCGGGCCGCCGGAACCCGCCTTTCCGGCCGACGCGGTGGCGCCCGGGGCCGAACCGCCACCGGCCGAACCGCCACCGGCCGGACCGCCACCGGCCGGACCGCCGATGGCGGCGGACGAGCCGGCCGCGCCTGAGCCGGCCGCGCCCGGTCTCGAAGGGGAGCGTTCCAGGCGCACCGGCACCTAGCGGGAAGCGGCGCCCTTTTCGGTGCGCGCTTCGGCGCGGCTCAGGCCGAGGCCATCAGCGCGACGCCGCCCAGCGCCAGGCCGATGCCGGCCAGGTTGAGCCCGCTCAGCCGCTCGCGAAAGCCCAGCGCGCCCACCAGCGTGCCCAGCGTGATCACGCCGAGGTTCATGGAGGCGAACACCAGCGAGGGGTGGTCCGGCAGGGCCTGGTGCGCGCGGATGTAGGCGAGGATGTTGCCGAAGTTCGCCAGCCCCAGCGCGAGGCCGACGAGCAGGCTGCGGCGGTTCCAGTCCGTCTTGCGCGCGAGCAGCCAGAGCAGCATGAGCACGCCCGCCATGGCGAAGGCGCTCAGCAGCGCGCCGGCGAACGCGGTGCCCGCCCGCGCCACCTGCTTGAACAGAATGTCGATCGTGCCGTAGCCGGCCCACACCGCCAGCGGCCAGAGCCAGGCCGCGCGCCCTTCGGCCTCGCCGCGCCCGCCGCGCGGGCGGCGCAGCAGGCAGTACAGGGCTGCGCAGGCAACGCCGATGGCGGCGAGCTTGCGGCCGCTGGGCGTTTCGCCGAAGAGCAGGAATGCCGCCAGCAGCGGAATGAACAGCGAGAGACGCTGGGCCGCGTCGCTGCGAACCACGCCCGCATGGCGCACCGAGGCCGCCATGGCGAGAAACACCGAGGGCAGCAGTACGCCCAGGCCGGCCAGCACGGCCCAGGGCGTGCGCGGCGCCAGCAATCGCGCCGTGTCGGGCCGCAGCGCCAGCACGCACAGCAGCGAGGCCGCCGCGTAGTTCGCCAGTATCGCCTGGCGCACGTCCACGTCCCAGCGGCGCGCCAGCTTCAGCATGGCGGCCACGGTGACGCTGCACGCCACGCTGGCCGCCAGGTAGAGCATGCCGGCGCCGGGCATCAGGCGTTGCGTTCGCAGGACTGGCCGCCGCCCGCGTCGGCGCGCATGCCCAGCCGCGCCAGCAGGCGCTGGTCGGCTTCGACCTGCGGGTTGGCGGTGGTCAGCAGCGCGTCGCCATAGAACATCGAGTTGGCGCCGGCCATGAAGCAAAGGGCCTGCATACTGTCGTCCATGGCCTCGCGGCCGGCCGACAGACGCACCATGGCGCGCGGCATGGCGATGCGCGCCACCGCTATGGTGCGCACGAATTCGAACGGGTCCAGCGGCTCCGTGCCCGCCAGCGGCGTGCCCTCGACCTGCACCAGGTTGTTGATCGGCACCGATTCGGGGTAGGGGTCCATGCTGGCGAGCTGGGCGATCAGGCCGGCGCGCTCGCGGCGCGACTCGCCCATGCCCACGATGCCGCCGCAGCAGACGTGGATGCCGGCCTCGCGCACGCGCTCCAGCGTGTCCAGGCGGTCCTGGTAGGTGCGGGTGGAGATGATGTTGCCGTAGAACTCCGGCGAGGTGTCCAGGTTGTGGTTGTAGTAGTCCAGGCCCGCCTGCTTCAGCGCTTCCGCCTGTCCTTCGCGCAGCATGCCCAGCGTGACGCAGGTTTCCAGGCCCAGCGCCTTTACGGCGCTCACCATTTCCGCGACGGCTTCCAGATGGTGCGGCTTGGGGCTGCGCCAGGCCGCGCCCATGCAGAAGCGCTGCGCGCCGGCGGCCTGCGCCGCCCGGGCCGCGGCCACCACTTCGTCCAGCGGCATCAGCTTTTCCGCGTCCACGCCCGTGTCGTAGCGGGCCGACTGCGGGCAGTAGGCGCAGTCTTCCGGGCAGCCGCCGGTCTTGATCGACAGCAGGCTGGAAAGCTGGACGGTGTTGGGCTCGAAATTCGACCGGTGGACTTCCTGCGCACGGAACAGCAAGTCCATGAACGGCAGTTCGTAAAGCTTCAGGATGTCTTGCGTGCTCCAGGCCATCTCGGGCTGCCGGGGGCTGGGGGAAGGCATGGAAACGTGGGCGATATGCATGAACGGGCTCCTTGCGGTCGGGTCGCGCACGCCCCGGCAGGGGCGGCATGACGGGCGGATCGTAAGAAGGCCGGTTCGCCGGATGCAAGTCCGTGAGTTGAATGTGAATTAACGTGTAAATGGTGAAATATGGCTGGAGTTATCGGCGATTTGGGGTTGCTGGATCGTCAATCCGGCGTCATCTCCGGCGATCGCGGAGGCGGATTATTTTGATTCAAATTGTAAACATCAGGATGGGGCGGGCTTGCGGCGGGGGCGCGGCGTCTCGCGGCCGGTAATGCCGCGGTCGCGCGCCCACACAATGGCCGCGCTGCGGCGGTGCACGCCGATCTTGCTGTAGATGGTGGCCACGTGGTTGCGCACGGTGTTGCGCGAGAGATCCAGCGCGCGGGCGATGGCGTCGTCGTCCTGGCCCTGGCAGATCAGCCCCAGCACTTCGCGCTCGCGCTGCGTGAGCTGCGCGAGCTCGGCGACGTCGCGCGAGGGCGAGGGCTGGCGCAACTGCGCCAGCTTCTCGATGACGCCGCGGCTGAACCAGGACGTGTCGCGCATCACGGCCTCGATGGCCGCCAGCAGCTCCGATTCCGAGCGTTTGCGCTCCGTGATGTCCTGCATCACGATCAGCATCCGGCGCGAGCCGCCGATGGTGACGGGTTCGGCCGACAGCAGGCAATCCAGCACCTCGCCGTCGGGGGTGGCGAGCGCCATGTCGCGATTGCGCAGGCTCTCTCCGTTCTTGAGGCTGGCAAGCACGTCCTCGGTAAGGTGTGCGCCCAGGGCGGGCAGGGGCTGGCCGGCGGAGCGGGCGGCATCGGCGCCGGTGGCGGCCGCGAAGGCGTCGTTGGACTCCAGCACCGACAGGGTTTCGGCTTCGCACAAGGCCATGGGAGCCGGCGCCAGGCGAAAAGCGGTGGAAAAGCGTTCTTCGCTTTCGCGCAGCGCAAGCTCGGTGCGCTTGCGCGCTTCCAGGTCGATGAAAGTGAAGAGCATGCAGGGTTCGCCGTGCATGTCGATGGGCTGGCCCGCCACCACCACGAACTTGCCGGAGCCGTCGGGCAGCCGGATCACGCCTTCGCGCTGCGAAATGGTCTTGCCTTCGTTGAGCAGGGCCACCGCGGCTTCCTTGTCGGGGTCGCCGTCCAGCACGTCGAGCTCATAGGTGGACCGCCCCAGCACGGCCTCGCGGGTGTAGCCCGTCATTTCCAGGAAACCCGCGTTCACCTTCACGTAGCGCAGGTCGGACAGCCGGCAGATCAGGGCAGGGGCCGGATTGGCGGCGAACGTGCGCTCGAAGCGCTGTTCGGCGTCGAAGCGTTCGGTATGGTCGGTGAGGATCAGCACCCGGTACTCGGCGCCGGACTCGCCGTTCAGGCTGAGGCCGCGCGCGGCCACGTAGCGGACCTGGCCGGGGTTGTTCCGCGCATGCAGCTCGAACAGCACATCCTCGAACGACTGGCCCGCGGCCAGGCGGTCCAGCGGATACTGTCGGGGCGGCACGGCATGGCGGTTGCGGTATTTCAGCGCATAGCGCTTGCGGTAGCCCGCCGGCGTGCCGCCCAGGTCCGCGGGCTTGGTCACGGCATGCAGCGCGAGCGCGCTGGCATTGGCCCATGCCACCGCGCCATCCGGCTCCAGCACGATGATGCCCTCGCTCAAACCGGCGATGATGTGCTGCAAGTGCTGGCGATGCGCCTGCGGCGCGGCGGGAGATGCGGTCACTGACCCCTCGTTCGGTCGGATGGGCAACGGCATCAAGAATGCAGGCGGGCGGCGGGACTGTCCAGTGGCCAAAAAGGACGATGCCCCCGATGGACGCCGGCGCGACCGGCGCCCGGCCTGGAAAACGAAAGATCAAAACGCAAGGCCAAAACAAAAGGCTCCGTGAAATAACGGAGCCTTGCGTCGGGTTTCGTGCGTTCCGGTGTCCGGCGGGCCGGACGGCGGGAAAGCTTGGCGGAGCGGACGGGGCTCGAACCCGCGACCCCCGGCGTGACAGGAACGGTATCGAAGTCAATGTTTATGCGGGTTTCCAGCCAAATCGCATTCCAAAAAATGTTAAAAACGTGTCGATTTCATGCGGTTTTGCAGGCTTTTATTCCAAATTTTCTGACTCGAAACCCTGGGCCCAGCCCTAGGCAGGCTCAAGTACGCGCATCTCAATGTGCAGTCCAGCGGCAGCGGCCATATTGACCAGTGCATCAAGACCAAAAACATTGATTTTTCCACGCATCAGGTCAGAGACGCGGGGCTGGGTCACGCCAAAAATCTTGGCGGCTTCGGCTTGACTCATCTTGGCGTGGACTATGTGGTGCCTAAGCGCCGTCATCAGGGTTGAACGAAGCTTCATGTTTTCCGCGACTTCCTGAGTGTCTTCGATGGCATCCCAGATGCTGGCAAATCGTTGGTTGCTCATTTGCTTAGTTCCTGCAATAGGTCTCGATAACGTTTCGAGGCCAGATCTATATCCGCCTTGTTGGTTTTCTGCGTCTTTTTCTGAAAGCAGTGGATCACATAGACGGCATCGGCGAACTTGGCGATGTAGATGACCCTGAAAGCGCCCTCACTATCGTGAACGCGGATTTCTTTGACACCTTGGCCCACTGCTTTCATAGGCTTCCAGTCGTCCGGCTCCCAACCGTTTTGCACCTGATCGATCTGGTAACCCGCTTCGCGCTTGGCAGAGGGCGGGAAGGCACGAAGATCATCAAGTGAGGTTCCGAGGAACTCGACAGGCTTGGATGGCGGCATGCGAGATTTATACAATATTTTGTATGTTCTGGCAAGCTCAATGCCATCTCTTTACTGTCGTAGCGGCTGCTGTCCCAATGATATGCAGGGGGCACCCACTGATGGGAAACGTTTGCGAAAGAGGACGCTACGTTTCGCAGGGATATGCGGGGCGTCGGAACGTCGTTCTTTGTCCTCCCAGAGTACGTATCGCATCACCGGTTGAATCCGCAACCCTGAGCCGACATTCAGGCAGAAGCTGCAAAGCTGTCATTTAGCAAAGCTACAGGTTCAGCGCCAAGGAATTCAATGGGCTGGAGCTAGATATGGCCTCCGGCTTGGTACGATCTGCATTATCTTATCCCTCATTGAATCCCCCCGGGGTCAACCTGCACAACGTCTGGTACCGGGGCACGGTGGAGTTCCGCTGGTTCGAGGCGACCCTCCACGCGGGGCGGATCAAGGCCTACCTGCAGTTCTGCCTCGCCGTCGCCGCCAAGGCGCTCAATGGCCGGGCCGCCTCCAGCCGCAAGCGGGACTTCGATCCTCAGAGCGCCAAGTACGACTTCCGGGTATTCCTGCTCCACCTCGGCCTGATCGGTGATGAGTTCAAGACCGCCCGCAAGCATCTGATGGCCAACATGCCCGGCGACGCCGCCTTCAAGAACGGACGGCCCAAACCGGAGGACGTCCTTCCGGATGAACCCGAAACCACCACTCTCACCAACGAGGCCGGGCAAGTTCCCGGCCTCACTGTTTAAGGAGGTGCCCCATGAAGATTTTGATCCGCTCCACCACGTTGGACGGCGAACCGATCCCCGGCAGTGGGGAAACCCTGCAGGCCGCCGACTGCCTCGAAGTTATCGAGCTGATGCGCGGCCAGACGCCGTTCACCGCCAGCCGACCGCCCCGGGACTACATGACCGAGGTGCTCTCCGGCATCGAAGGCGGGCCGATCCAGCCATTGCCGGATGACGCCGCCGCTGCGGCGGCCGAGTTTCTCACCCGTCTGGCCCGGCACGGCCTGATCGAGTTCCTGCCCGACGACAAGACCAGCGATCCCTGGCCGGAACGCTTCCTCGAAGCCTTGGAGACGGTGCGGCTCTCCGGGCGCACCAACATGCTCGATCACCCGGAGGTGACCCGGTTGACCGCCGAGATGGGTTACCCGGAGGCGGCCGAGTGGCTGGCTGACCACCGGCGAGAATACGCAGCCTTCGTTCTCGAAGGGACGAGACCGCTCGGCAAGAACTTCGGCGGCAAGGAGGACCCGGCTCCATGTGCGGACAAGTAGGCATCATCTTCGGCCGCAGCGCAGACGGCCGGACGAGCGGGATTACCTGCGCGAGCTCTTCATCCGCATGCTGCTGCACAGCGAGGAGCGCGGCCCTCACGCCTCCGGTCTGGCCTGGCTCAAAACCGATGGCAGCCACCGCATCTTCAAGCGGCCGATGCGGGCGCACGAGCTGGTCTACGAGAAGCCGTTCCAGGAGCTGCTCGGGCAGGTCGACAACGAGACCACCGTTCTCATGGGGCATACCCGCTGGCGCACCCGGGGCAATGAGTTCAACAACCGCAACAATCATCCCATCCGGGCCGGGATCGTCATCGGCACCCACAACGGCACCATCTACAACGCCGATTATCTGTTCCGCCGTCTCGGTCTGCCGCGCTACGCCGAGGTGGACAGCGAGCTGATCTTCCGTCTGGCCGACCGCTTCGCGCCCGAAGGCCCCATCGATCAGGACGGCCTGAAAAAGGCGCTTGCCCTCTGTCGCGGCCAGATGAGCGCCGTGCTGGCCTCGCGGCTCGACCCCGGCACCATCACCGTGCTGGCCTCGCGGCTCGACCCCGGCACCATCACCGTGCTCAAGGGCAACAAGCCGCTTTGCCTGCGCATCCACCGCCAGCACCGGGTGGTGCTCTACGCCTCGGAGGCCGCTTTCATCGACTTTGCCGTGGACAACGAGAAGGGCTGGCGCGAGCTGGAGGTGCCGCCCATGACCATGCTCACCATCCGCCACGAGGATGTGCGGGCCATCGAAAACAGCGAATTCCGCTTCATACCCCAGGAGCGTAAAGGGACACTGCCCGAAGGAGTGAATGCATGAACATTGGAGACACCGCGAAGCTGAACACAAACCCGGAAGACAGTCCCGAGACCATCCTCCGGCTCTTCGTCTACGGCACCCTGAAAAGGGGCTACTGGAATCATCAACGCTTCTGCGCCCAGGCCCGCAGCATCGAACCGGCCGTGGTCTGGGGCAGGCTTTACCATCTCCACGCCGGTTTTCCGGCCCTCGAAGTGCCGGAAGGTCTGATCCTGGGCCGGGGCTCCGCCGATCCACTGGCCGACGCCCGCAGGCAGCAGAAGATCGGCACGCCTCGCTTCGGTCGCCCGACCGGAGATTGGGATTTGATCCATGGAGAGCTGGTGACCTTCACCGACCCGCAGCGCGACCTGCCGCCCATCGACCGGCTGGAAGGCTTCCGGCCCGGCGGACATAGCATGTATCAGCGGGTGATGGTGGCGGTGCTGTGCGGGCGCACCTCGATTCCAGCCTGGACCTACTGGATGTCATGCCCTCCATACGCGGAGAGAGTAGCCAGCGGCCAGTGGTTACGCCCGTGAGCCGACTTTTGCGGCCTTATCCGGACGAAAGCGTTTGACAATCGGCCCCTGCCTAAATATATTAGAGGATGTTTTAAGTTGGGGAAGCTGCGCCCAGCATCCCCGTTACCGCCTCTGGCGTGGCAAGAAAACCAATCGCCCATGAGGAGCTAGAGAAATGGCCGAGATGGAAGACCGCTGGTTATCAGTAGACGAGATAGGCAAGTACCTCGGTGTCAGCAGTGACACCGTTTACCGCTGGATCGACAAGCATGCGATGCCCGCCCATCGCATGGGCCGTCTTTGGAAGTTCAAGAAAGACGAGATCGACGAGTGGGTGAAGGCTGGCGGCGCGGCGGACAAGAGCAGACAGGATCAAGCTGAATGAGCAGGAAGAACGGAAATAACAATTCAGTCGATCTGGATATCGGGACCCTCTCCGGGCATCTCTGGGAGGCGGCCAATATCCTGCGTGGTCCTGTCGACGCGGCCGATTTCAAGACCTACATCTTTCCGCTGCTGTTCTTCAAGCGGCTTTCCGACGTCTATGACGAGGAATATGCCGTGGCACTGGAAGAGTCCGACGGCGACGTGGAATTTGCCCAGTTCCCCGAGAACCACCGGTTCCAGGTTCCGGAAGGCTGCCACTGGAAAGATGTCCGGGCCAAGAGCGCCAATATCGGCCATGCGCTCCAGAAGGCGATGCGCTGTATCGAGCAGGCCAACCCGGACACCCTGCACGGCATCTTCGGCGACGCTCAGTGGACCAATAAGGACCGCCTTTCGGACGCGCTGCTCAAGGACCTGATCGAACACTTCTCGTCGCTCAACCTGGGCAACGAGCATTGTAAGGCGGACATTCTCGGCCAGGCCTATGAATACCTGATCAAGAAATTTGCCGACCTGACCAACAAGAAGGCCGGTGAATTCTATACCCCACGCTCCGTGGTCGCGCTGATGGTTCGCATCCTTGCGCCCAAGGCCGGGGAAACCATCTATGACCCGGCCTGCGGGACCGGCGGCATGCTCCTCGAAGCGTTGCACCATGTCAAAGAGCATGGCGGCGACGAGAACCTCATGCTGGGCAAGCTCTACGGCCAGGAAAAGAACCTGACCACATCCTCCATCGCCCGGATGAACCTCTTTCTCCACGGCGCGGAAGATTTCCATATCGAACGCGGCGACACCCTGCGCTTGCCCGCCTTTTATTCAGGCGACAGCCTCGCCACCTTTGACTGCGTCATCGCCAATCCTCCCTTCTCCCTGGAAAAGTGGGGGGACGATGTCTGGATCAATGATCCCTACGGCCGGAACTTTGCCGGACTGCCGCCAGCCAAGTCCGGCGACTTCGCCTGGGTTCAGCACATGATCAAATCCATGGCCCGCAAGACCGGCCGCATGGCCGTGGTGCTTCCCCATGGCGTGCTGTTCCGCATGTCCAAGGAAGGCGAGATCCGGCGCAAGCTGCTGGAGATGGACATGCTCGAAGCGGTGATCGGCCTCGGTCAGAACATTTTCTATGGCACCGGTCTCGCGCCGTGCGTTCTGGTCTTCCGGGACAGCAAGCCCAAAGCCCACCGCCAGAAGGTGCTGTTCATCGACGCCTCCAAGGAGTTCAAGACCGGCCGCGCCCAGAACGAGTTGCTGCCGGAACACGTGGACAACATCCATCGCTGGTACGAGGGCTATCAGGATGTGGAAGGGATCTGCCGGGTGGTCACGCTCGACGAGATCCGCGAGAACGATTTCAACCTGAACATCCCCCGCTACGTGGAACCGGTGATTGAGGAAGAATCCATGACCATCGATCAGGCCATCGCCAACCTCAAGGAATCGCTGCAGGCAGCGTATGCGGCCGAGGATCGCTTGAAGGGTCTGCTGCTCCGGGAGGGTCTGCTGTGAAGATTTACCAGTACAGATCACCCATCGGTTGCTTCCTCATCAAACCGCAAGCCAGCGGTCGCTGGGGGCTTTGGTTCAAGGATGACCTGCTCGGCTCTTATCACTCGGCCATGGCGGCCGCCGATGACGTCTACATGCAGGCGACCGGCGATTACGACTGGGACTCCCTGGATGGCGTCGATATTCCAACGGACATTTCTGAATGGGAAGTGGTAGCGCGATGAAGAAAAGCAAACACATTTCCCAATCGGAACTCGAATCCTACCTCTGGGGCGCGGCCACCTTGCTGCGCGGCTACATCGACGCCGGAGACTACAAGCAGTTCATCTTCCCGCTGCTGTTCTACAAGCGCCTGTGCGACGTCTATGACGAGGAGCTGGCCGATGCGCTGGAGGAGTCCGGCGGCGATCAGGAATACGCCGCGCTTCCCGAGCAGCACCGCTTCCAGATTCCGGAAGACGCTCACTGGAAGGCTACCCGCACTAAGGTTAAGAACGTGGGCAAGGCCATTCAGGATGCCTTGCGGGCCATTGAGACGGTCAATCCCGACACTCTGTACGGGGTCTTCGGTGACGCCCAGTGGACCAACAAGGACCGCCTACCGGACCGCATGCTGCGCGAGTTGATCGAGCATTTCAGCTCGCAGACGCTTTCACTCGCTAACTGCCCGGAGGATGAGCTGGGGGTGGGCTACGAATTTCTGATCAAGAAGTTCGCCGACGATTCCGGCCACACCGCTGCTGAGTTCTACACCAACCGCACCGTGGTCCATCTGATGACCGAGATGCTCGAACCCAAACCGGGTGAGTCGATCTATGACCCCACCTGCGGTTCGGCGGGCATGCTGCTCTCCGCCGTCACCCATCTGAAGCGGCAGAACAAGGAGTGGCGAAACCTGCGGCTGTTCGGCCAGGAGCGCAACCTGCTCACCTCGGCCATCGGCCGGATGAACCTGTTCCTGCACGGCATCGAGGACTTCCGCATTGTCCGGGGCGACACCCTGGCCAATCCCGCCTTTGTCGAAGGCGACCGGCTCATGCAGTTCGATGTGGTCCTGGCCAATCCTCCGTACTCCATCAAACAGTGGGACCGCGATGCATGGTCCGCCGATCCATGGGGCCGAAACATCTACGGCACGCCACCCCAGGGCCGCGCCGACTATGCCTTCTGGCAGCACATCATCAAGAGCATGAAGGCCAAGAGCGGCCGCTGCGCCATCCTGTTTCCACATGGCGTCCTCTTCCGCAACGAAGAATCGGCCATGCGCGAGAAGCTGGTCGCCCACGACGTGGTGGAGTGTGTGCTGGGCCTCGGTCCCAATCTCTTTTACAACTCGCCCATGGAAGCCTGCGTCGTCATTTGCCAGATGAACAAACCCAAGGAGCGCAGGAATAAGGTGCTCTTCATCAACGCAGTGAACGAGGTGACCCGCGAGCGGGCACAGAGCTTCCTCACCGAAGATCACATCCAGCGCATTGTCGCCGCCTACCAGGCTTTCGGTGACGAGGACGGCTTTGCTCGGGTGGTCAGCAATGACGAGGTCCGGGAGAAAGGCAGCAACCTCAGCATCCCGCTCTACGTTCGGGCAGACAACGGAAACGGCAATGGCAACGGAGTGACCGAAACAGTCACCTTCAAACAGGCTATTGCGAACTGGCAGCAAAGCTCGATCGCATTGCGGGAGACGATGGACGGTCTGCTGTCAACCTTAGAGGGAGGGCTGCATGGAAGCTAAGACGCCTTTCTCTCAAGAGGAACTGAACGAAATCTTCAAGATTTCCCCTGAATTGCCCCGGGAATCGAGGAGGCTGTTTGGTTAAAGTACAGCGTTCATCGGCACAGAGTCAGAGTTGGTACGGAGATAGCGTTCTTCAGCCTGCGCAGGAGGAATATACCCGATGGACCCGAGC
>NZ_CALSFU010000041.1 GCF_943737005.1 Achromobacter sp. Marseille-Q4962
AGTTCTACTTCCGCACGACGGACGTGACGGGCACGATCGATCTGCCCAAGGACAAGGAGATGGTGCTGCCGGGCGACAACGTGACGATGACGGTCAAGCTGCTGTCGCCGATCGCCATGGAAGAAGGCCTGCGCTTCGCCATACGTGAAGGCGGCCGTACCGTCGGCGCCGGCGTGGTCGCCAAGATCATCGCCTAAGTTGTAACAAGCAATACCCGATGGGTAGAGGAGCTTCGGCCCCTCTATCCATTCTTGCTGGAAAAGTAGTACTATGTATGGTTCCGCAAGGTTTCGCACATAGGCCAGCAGCGAGTGCAAGTCTGTAGTGTTTTAGGGGCATAGCTCAATTGGCAGAGCGTCGGTCTCCAAAACCGAAGGTTGTAGGTTCGATTCCTACTGCCCCTGCCACCGCCAGGAAAACCCGCGGGAGATCATCGCGAGTTACGCATACACGGCGGCTCGCGTCGCAATATGTCTAATACCAGCGTAGAAAATGTCACCAGCACCGCTGACCGGATCAAGCTCTGGCTGGCGGTTCTTGTCGTTGTTGCTGGCATCGTCGGGTTTTCTGTGCTGAGCGCGCAGCCGATGCCTGCCCGTATCGGGGTGTTCGTCGGCAGCCTCGTCATTGCAGCCGCGATCGCGTGGTTCAGCGAACCCGGTCGCCGCACCCTGAGCTTTGCCAGCGAGTCGTACAACGAAGTCAAGCGTGTCTCGTGGCCCACCCGCAAGGAAACGACCCAGATGACGGGCATCGTTTTCGCGTTCGTGGCGATCATGGGCATTTTCATGTGGGTGCTCGACAAGGGCATCGAATGGATTCTCTACGGCCTGCTGCTGGGCTGGAAATAAGGGCGGCGAATGAGTAAGCGTTGGTATGTCGTCCATGTGTACTCCGGCATGGAAAAAAGCGTGCAGAAAGCCCTGAACGAGCGCATCGAGCGCGCGGGCCTGCAGACGTCTTTTGGTCGCATTCTCGTGCCCTCCGAGGAAGTCGTCGAGGTCAAGGGCGGCCAGAAGTCCATCACCGAGCGTCGCATTTTCCCCGGTTACGTCCTCGTCGAGATGGACCTGACCGACGAAACGTGGCACTTGGTCAAGAACACCAACCGAGTCACCGGCTTTCTGGGTGGCTCGGGCAACCGCCCGACCCCGATTTCCGAGAAGGAAGTCGAGAAGATCCTCTCCCAGATGGAAGAGGGTGTCGAGAAGCCCCGTCCCAAGATCCTCTTCGAGGTGGGCGAGATGGTGCGGGTCAAGGAAGGTCCGTTTGCTGACTTCAACGGCAATGTCGAGGAAGTCAACTACGAAAAGAGCAAGGTGCGTGTGTCCGTGACCATTTTCGGTCGCGCCACGCCCGTGGAGCTCGATTTCAGCCAGGTCGAAAAGACCTGATTTCAACCCCGGGGAGCTGCGCAACTCTTGACGCGTAGCGATATCACCCGCAAGGAGCATAAGCATGGCGAAGAAGATCGTCGGCTTTATCAAGCTGCAAGTGCCGGCTGGTAAGGCCAACCCCTCCCCCCCGATTGGCCCGGCCCTGGGTCAGCGTGGCCTGAACATCATGGAATTCTGCAAGGCGTTCAACGCCAAGACCCAAGGCATGGAGCCGGGTCTGCCGATCCCCGTGGTGATCACCGCCTTCGCGGACAAGAGCTTCACCTTCATCATGAAGACCCCGCCCGCGACGGTCCTCATCAAGAAGGCCGCCGGCGTCCAGAAGGGCTCGTCCAAGCCGCACACCGACAAGGTCGGCACGCTGACGCGCGCCCAGGCCGAGGAAATCGCCAAGACCAAGAGTCCGGACCTGACCGCTTCCGACATGGAAGCCGCCGTCCGCACCATCGCTGGCAGCGCCCGCAGCATGGGCATCACGGTTGAGGGGATCTAATCATGGCAAAACTGTCCAAGCGCGCCGCCGCGATCGCCCAGAAGATCGATCGCACCAAGCTGTACCCCGTGGCCGAAGCCCTGGCCCTGGTCAAGGAAACCGCTGTCGCCAAGTTCGATGAATCCATCGACGTGGCCGTGCAGCTCGGCATCGATCCCAAGAAGTCCGACCAGCTGGTCCGCGGCTCCGTGGTGCTGCCCGCCGGCACCGGCAAGACCGTCCGCGTGGCCGTGTTCGCCCAGGGCGACAAGGCCGAGGCCGCCAAGGCCGCCGGCGCCGACATCGTCGGCCTGGACGACCTGGCCGAGCGCATCAAGGCCGGCCAGATGGACTTCGACGTGGTCATCGCCTCGCCCGACACCATGCGCGTCGTGGGCGCCCTGGGCCAGGTGCTGGGCCCCCGCGGCCTGATGCCGAACCCCAAGGTCGGCACCGTGACCCCGGACGTGGCCACCGCCGTCAAGAACGCCAAGGCCGGTCAGGTGCAATACCGCACCGACAAGGCCGGCATCATCCACGCCACCATCGGCCGCGCGTCGTTCGGCGTGGAACAGCTGCAAACCAACCTGGCCGCCCTGGTCGACGCCCTGCAAAAGGCTCGTCCCGCCGCTGCCAAGGGCATCTACCTGCGCAAGCTGGCCGTTTCGTCCACGATGGGCGGCGGCGCGCGCGTGGAAATCGCCTCGCTGTCGGCCTGATAGGGCGGCACAGCGAAAAACGTACTTTGGGCTGCATCCGGGCTCTTCCGGATGCTGCTGTCAAAGACCGCTGGAGCAGGGTAGCAAAGGGGTCCGCCCCTTCGGAAGCATCGAAGCCGTACCTCTGCTGTCCCGCTTAATCCCGAAGCTTTCCCAGTTCGGATCCAGCGTAGACGGCGTCCCACGGAAGATTTCTTTTTATTTGAAGAACTCAACCCAGGCGCCGCATTCGGTTGACGCGCAAGGCTTACGCCCCAAGCGTCTTTTGATGGAGTGTTCAAACCGTGAGTCTCAATCGTCAAGAGAAAGCGGTGGTGATCGAGGAAGTCTCGGCGGAAGTCGCCAAGGCCCAGTCGATCGTTATCGCCGAGTACCGTGGTCTGGACGTCGCCTCTGTCACCGTACTGCGCAAAACTGCGCGTGAATCGGGCGTGTACCTGCGTGTTCTGAAGAACACGCTGGCCCGTCGTGCGGTTGCCGGCACGGCTTTCGAGCCGATCGCCGAGCAACTCACCGGTCCGCTGATCTACGGTATCAGCGCTGATCCGGTCGCCGCGGCCAAGGTCCTCGCAGGTTTCGCGAAAAGCAACGACAAGCTGGTCATCAAGGCGGGCGCTCTGCCCAACAACCTGTTGAACCAAGACGGCGTGAAGGCCCTGGCCACCATGCCTTCGCGCGAAGAGTTGCTCTCGAAGCTGCTGGGCACCATGCAAGCCCCCATCGCGCAATTCGTGCGTACGCTCAACGAAGTTCCGACCAAGTTCGCCCGTGGCCTGGCTGCGGTCCGCGACCAGAAGGCGGCGGCCTGAGGCCTCGCCCCCGGACTTCGCTGAACGACCGAGCGACACCCAAACCCTGGCATTACCCAATTATTGGAGTTCTTAGAAAATGGCACTTAGCAAAGCTGAAATCCTTGACGCCATCGCTGGCATGACCGTGCTCGAGCTGTCCGAGCTGATCAAGGAAATGGAAGAGAAGTTCGGCGTGTCGGCTGCCGCCGCCGCCGTGGCCGTGGCTGCTCCCGCTGCCGGTGGCGCCGCCGCCGCCGCTGAAGAGCAGACCGAGTTCACCGTCGTGCTGGCCGAAGCCGGCGCCAACAAGGTGAGCGTCATCAAGGCCGTGCGCGAACTGACGGGCCTGGGCCTGAAGGAAGCCAAGGACCTGGTGGACGGCGCTCCGAAGCCCGTCAAGGAAGGCATCGCCAAGGCTGACGCCGAAGCCGCCAAGAAGAAGCTGGAAGAAGCTGGCGCCAAGGTCGAAGTCAAGTAAGACCTTGCGTCAACTGCCCGGGGACAGCGCAGTTTGCCGTCCCCGGGCTTTTGCGTTTCCAGGAAACCCCTACTGACGGCCCGAGCTTTTCAGTGGGGTTTCCTGGAGTCGTATCACCTGGGGCCGTGGTTGACGGCCCATGCAACCTCGAGTCGGAGTGCTCATGCCTTACTCGTACACCGAAAAAAAGCGCATCCGCAAAAGCTTCGCCAAGCGTGAAGACGTTCAGAACGTTCCCTTCCTGCTGGCGACTCAGCTTCAATCCTACCTAACTTTCCTGCAGGCGGATACCGCCCCGTCCGAACGCGTTGCCGACGGCTTGCAGGCGGCGTTTACGTCGATTTTCCCGATTGTTAGCCACAACGGAATGGCGCGCCTCGAGTTCGTGAGCTATTCGCTCGGCGAACCGGTGTTCGATGTCAAGGAATGTCAGCAACGTGGCCTGACCTACGCGTCGCCGCTGCGCGCCAAGGTCCGCCTGGTGCTGCTCGACCGCGAAGTCAGCAAGCCCACCATCAAGGAAGTGAAGGAGCAGGAAGTGTACATGGGCGAGATTCCGCTCATGACCAGCACCGGCTCCTTCGTCATCAACGGCACGGAACGCGTCATCGTGTCGCAGCTGCACCGCTCGCCCGGCGTGTTCTTCGAGCACGACCGCGGCAAGACCCACAGCTCCGGCAAGCTGCTTTTCTCCGCCCGGGTGATTCCCTACCGCGGCTCCTGGCTCGATTTCGAGTTCGACCCGAAGGACATCCTGTTCTTCCGCGTCGACCGCCGCCGCAAGATGCCGGTCACGATCCTGTGCAAGGCGATCGGCATGACGCCCGAAACCATTCTGGCCAACTTCTTCGACTTCGACAACTTCGAACTGAAGAGCGAAGGCGCGATGATGGAGTTCGTGCCTGAGCGCTGGAAGGGCGAAATGGCCCGCTTCGACATCACCGACCGTTCCGGCAAGGTGATCGTCGAGAAGGACAAGCGCATCAACGCCAAGCATCTGCGCGATCTCGCCAACGGCGGCATCCAGCGCGTTTCCGTGCCCGAGGAATTCCTCTATGGCCGCGTGCTGGCCAAGAACATCGTCGATCCCGACACGGGCGAGGTCATTGCCAACGCCAACGACGAGATCACCGAAAGCGTGCTGTCGGCGCTGCGCGCGGCCAACGTGCGCGAGATCCAGACGCTCTACACGAACGACCTGGACCGCGGCCCCTACATTTCGCAGACGCTGCGCACCGACGAAACCGCCGACCAGAACGCTGCCCGCATCGCCATCTACCGCATGATGCGTCCGGGCGAGCCGCCCACCGAGGAAGCGGTCGAGGCCCTGTTCCAGCGCCTGTTCTACAGCGAGGAAACCTACGATCTGTCGCGCGTGGGCCGCATGAAGGTCAATAGCCGTCTGGGCCGGGGCGAAGACACGTCCGGCCCCATGACGCTGACCAACGAGGACATCCTCGACACCATCAAGGTGCTGGTGGAGCTGCGCAACGGCCGTGGCCAGATCGACGACATCGACCACCTGGGCAACCGCCGCGTGCGTTGCGTGGGCGAACTGGCCGAAAACCAGTTCCGCGCCGGCCTGGTGCGCGTCGAGCGTGCCGTCAAGGAACGCCTGGGCCAGGCCGAAACCGAAAACCTGATGCCGCACGACCTGATCAACTCCAAGCCGATCTCGGCCGCCATCAAGGAGTTCTTCGGCTCGAGCCAACTGTCGCAGTTCATGGACCAGACCAACCCGCTGTCGGAAATCACGCACAAGCGTCGTGTTTCCGCGCTGGGCCCGGGCGGCCTGACCCGCGAGCGCGCCGGCTTCGAAGTGCGCGACGTGCACCCCACGCACTATGGCCGCGTCTGCCCGATCGAAACGCCGGAAGGCCCGAACATCGGCCTGATCAACTCCATGGCGCTGTACGCCCGCCTGAACGAGTACGGCTTCCTGGAAACGCCCTATCGCAAGGTCATCGACGGCAAGGTGAGCGACCAGATCGACTACCTGTCGGCCATCGAGGAAAGCCACTACGTGATCGCCCAGGCGAACGCGGCGCTGGACGAGGAAGGCCGCTTCAAGGACGACCTGGTGGCCTGCCGCGAAGCGGGTGAAACCATGCTCACG
Source organism: Achromobacter sp. Marseille-Q4962 (assembly GCF_943737005.1). Taxonomy (GTDB): domain Bacteria; phylum Pseudomonadota; class Gammaproteobacteria; order Burkholderiales; family Burkholderiaceae_B; genus Achromobacter. The sequence continues at coordinate 5,974 of NZ_CALSFU010000041.1, forward strand.
GCGCCGGCCAACGTGCACTACATGGACGTGGCGCCGTCGCAGATCGTGTCGGTCGCGGCCTCGCTGATTCCGTTCCTGGAGCACGACGACGCCAACCGCGCGCTGATGGGCGCCAACATGCAGCGCCAGGCCGTGCCCTGCCTGCGCCCCGAGAAGCCCCTGGTGGGCACCGGCATCGAGCGCACCGTGGCGGTCGACTCCGGCACCACCGTGCAGGCGCTGCGCGGCGGCGTGGTCGACCACGTCGACGCCGAGCGCGTGGTGATCCGCGTCAACGACGACGAAAACGTCGCCGGCGAAGTGGGCGTGGACATCTACAACCTCATCAAGTACACCCGCTCCAACCAGAACACGAACATCAACCAGCGTCCCATCGTCAAGCGCGGCGACAAGGTCGCCAAGGGCGACGTGCTGGCCGACGGCGCATCGACGGACCTGGGCGAACTCGCCCTGGGCCAGAACATGCTGATCGCGTTCATGCCCTGGAACGGCTACAACTTCGAGGACTCGATCCTGATCTCCGAGAAGGTCGTGGCCGATGACCGCTACACCTCGATCCACATCGAGGAACTGACGGTCGTCGCGCGCGACACCAAGCTCGGACCCGAGGAAATCACCCGCGACATCAGCAACCTGGCCGAAGCCCAGCTCAACCGCCTGGATGACTCGGGCATCTGCTACATCGGCGCCGAAGTCAGCGCCGACGACGTGCTGGTGGGCAAGGTCACGCCCAAGGGCGAGACCCAGCTCACGCCGGAAGAGAAGCTGCTGCGCGCCATCTTCGGCGAGAAGGCGTCCGACGTGAAGGACACCTCGCTGCGCGTGCCCTCGGGCATGACCGGCACCGTCATCGACGTGCAGGTGTTCACGCGCGAAGGCATCGTGCGCGACAAGCGCGCCCAGTCCATCATCGACGACGAACTGCGCCGCTACCGCCAGGACCTGAACGACCAGCTACGCATCGTCGAGAACGACCAGTTCGACCGTATCGAGAAGATGCTGGTCGGCAAGACCGTCAACGGCGGCCCGCGCAAGCTCGCCAAGGGCGCCACCATCACCAAGGCCTACCTGGCCGACCTGGACCGCTGGCAGTGGTTCGACATCCGCCTGGCCGACGAAGCCCACGCCGTGGTGCTGGAACAGGCCAAGGAGTCGCTCGAGCAGAAGCGCCACCAGTTCGACCTGGCCTTCGAGGAAAAGCGCAAGAAGCTCACGCAGGGCGACGAACTGCCGCCGGGCGTGCTGAAGATGATCAAGGTGTACCTGGCCGTCAAGCGCCGCCTGCAGCCCGGCGACAAGATGGCCGGCCGTCACGGCAACAAGGGCGTGGTTTCGCGCATCACCCCCGTCGAGGACATGCCCCACATGGCCGACGGCACGCCTGCCGACATCGTGCTGAACCCGCTGGGCGTGCCTTCGCGCATGAACGTCGGCCAGGTGCTCGAAGTGCACCTGGGCTGGGCCGCCAAGGGCGTGGGCCAGCGCATCGCCGACATGCTGCGCGACGAGCGCACGGCGCAGGTCAAGAACGTGCGCGCCTACCTGGAGAAGGTCTACAACACGACCGGCACCGGCGCGCGCATCGACGAGCTGACCGACGACGAAGTCATCGAGATGGCGCAGAACCTCAAGAACGGCGTGCCGTTCGCCACGCCCGTCTTCGACGGCGCGACGGAAGAGGAAATCGGCAAGATGCTGGAACTGGCCTATCCCGACGAGGTGGCCGAGCGCATGCAGCTCACGCCGTCGCGCACCCAGGCCTGGCTCTATGACGGCCGCACCGGCGAGAAATTCGAGCGCCCGGTCACCGTGGGCTACATGCACTACCTGAAGCTGCACCACCTGGTCGACGACAAGATGCACGCCCGTTCGACCGGCCCGTACTCGCTCGTCACCCAGCAGCCGCTGGGCGGCAAGGCGCAGTTCGGCGGCCAGCGGTTCGGGGAAATGGAAGTGTGGGCGCTGGAAGCCTACGGCGCCGCCTACACCCTGCAGGAAATGCTGACGGTGAAGTCCGACGACATCACCGGCCGCACCAAGGTATACGAAAACATCGTCAAGGGCGACCACGTCATCGACGCCGGCATGCCGGAATCGTTCAACGTGCTGGTCAAGGAAATCCGCTCGTTGGCCCTGGACATGGATTTGGAGCGTAACTAATGAAAGCGCTACTCGACCTCTTTAAGCAAGTCTCGCAAGACGAGCAATTCGATGCCATCAAGATCGGCATCGCGTCGCCCGAGAAGATCCGTTCGTGGTCTTACGGCGAAGTGCGCAAGCCCGAGACCATCAACTACCGCACGTTCAAGCCGGAACGCGATGGTCTGTTCTGCTCCAAGATCTTCGGCCCCATCAAGGACTACGAGTGCCTTTGCGGCAAGTACAAGCGCCTGAAGCACCGCGGCGTGATCTGCGAAAAGTGCGGCGTCGAAGTCACCGTCGCCAAGGTCCGCCGCGAACGCATGGGCCACATCGAGCTGGCCAGCCCGGTTGCGCACATCTGGTTCCTGAAGAGCCTGCCGTCGCGCCTGGGCATGGTGCTCGACATGACGCTGCGCGACATCGAGCGCGTGCTCTACTTCGAAGCCTGGTGCGTGATCGAGCCCGGCATGACGCCGCTCAAGCGCGGCCAGATCATGTCCGATGACGACTTCCTCGCCAAGACCGAAGAGTACGGCGACGACTTCCGCGCGCTCATGGGCGCCGAAGCCGTGCGCGAACTGCTGCGCACCATCGATATCGACCGCGAAGTGGAAACGCTGCGCGGCGAGCTGAAGGCCACCAGCTCCGAAGCCAAGATCAAGAAGATCTCCAAGCGCCTGAAGGTGCTGGAAGGCTTCCAGAAGTCGGGCATCAAGCCCGAGTGGATGGTCATGGAAGTGCTGCCCGTGCTGCCGCCGGACCTGCGTCCGCTGGTGCCGCTGGACGGCGGCCGCTTCGCGACCTCCGACCTGAACGACCTGTATCGCCGCGTCATCAACCGCAACAACCGCCTCAAGCGCCTGCTCGAGCTCAAGGCGCCGGAAATCATTCTGCGCAACGAAAAGCGCATGCTGCAGGAAGCCGTCGACTCGCTGCTGGACAACGGCCGCCGCGGCAAGGCCATGACGGGCGCCAACAAGCGCCAGCTCAAGTCGCTGGCCGACATGATCAAGGGCAAGAGCGGCCGTTTCCGCCAGAACCTGCTGGGCAAGCGCGTCGACTACTCGGGCCGTTCGGTCATCGTGGTGGGCCCGCAGCTCAAGCTGCACCAGTGCGGCCTGCCCAAGCTGATGGCCCTGGAACTGTTCAAGCCGTTCATCTTCAACCGCCTGGAGATGATGGGCCTGGCCACGACCATCAAGGCCGCCAAGAAGCTCGTGGAAAGCCAGGAGCCGGTGGTGTGGGACATCCTCGAAGAGGTGATCCGCGAGCACCCGGTCATGCTGAACCGTGCGCCCACGCTGCACCGCCTGGGCATCCAGGCCTTCGAGCCCGTGCTGATCGAAGGCAAGGCCATCCAGCTCCATCCGCTGGTCTGCGCGGCGTTCAATGCCGACTTCGACGGCGACCAGATGGCCGTGCACGTGCCGCTGTCGCTGGAAGCCCAGCTCGAGGCGCGCACGCTGATGCTGGCCTCGAACAACGTCCTGTTCCCGGCCAACGGCGAACCGTCCATCGTGCCGTCGCAGGATATCGTGCTGGGTCTGTACTACACGACCCGCGAGCGCATCAACGGCAAGGGCGAAGGCATCTTCTTTACCGACGTGGCCGAGGTGCAGCGCGCCTATGACAACGGCGAAGTCGAGCTGCAGAGCCGCATCACCGTGCGCCTGACCGAATACGAGCGCGACGAGAACAACGAATGGCAGCCCGTGATCCGCCGTCACGAGACGACGGTCGGCCGTGCGCTGCTGTCGGAGATCCTGCCCAAGGGCCTGCCCTTCTCGGTGCTGAACAAGGCGCTCAAGAAGAAGGAAATCTCGCGCCTGATCAACCAGTCGTTCCGCCGCTGCGGCCTGCGCGATACGGTGATCTTCGCCGACAAGCTGATGCAGTCGGGTTTCCGCCTGGCCACGCGCGGCGGCATTTCCATCGCCATGGAAGACATGCTGATCCCGAAGGCCAAGGAAGCGATCCTGGCCGAGGCCAGCCGCGAAGTGAAGGAAATCGACAAGCAGTACTCGTCGGGCCTGGTGACCTCGCAAGAGCGCTACAACAACGTGGTGGACATCTGGGGCAAGGCCGGCGACAAGGTCGGCAAGGCGATGATGGAACAGCTCGCCACCGAGCCCGTGATCAACCGTCACGGCGAGGAAGTGCGCCAGGAGTCGTTCAACTCCATCTACATGATGGCCGACTCGGGCGCGCGCGGTTCGGCCGCCCAGATCCGCCAGCTCGCCGGCATGCGCGGCCTGATGGCCAAGCCGGACGGCTCCATTATCGAAACGCCCATTACCGCGAACTTCCGCGAAGGCCTGAACGTACTGCAGTACTTCATTTCGACGCACGGCGCGCGCAAGGGCCTGGCCGACACGGCGCTGAAGACCGCGAACTCGGGCTACCTGACCCGCCGCCTGGTGGACGTCACGCAGGACCTGGTCATCACCGAGGAAGATTGCGGCACGTCCCAGGGCTACGCCATGAAGGCGCTGGTCGAGGGCGGCGAAGTCATCGAGCCGCTGCGCGACCGCATTCTGGGCCGCGTGGCTGCCGTGGACATCGTCAATCCCGACACGCAGGAAACGGCCATCACCGCCGGCACCCTGCTGGACGAAGACATGGTCGACATGATCGACCGCCTGGGCGTGGACGAAGTCAAGGTCCGCACGCCGCTGACCTGCGAAACGCGCCATGGCCTGTGCGCGCACTGCTACGGCCGCGACCTCGGCCGCGGCACGCCGGTCAACCAGGGCGAGGCGGTCGGCGTCATCGCCGCCCAGTCCATCGGCGAACCGGGCACGCAGCTTACGATGCGTACGTTCCACATCGGCGGCGCGGCCTCGCGTTCGGCCCTGGCCAGCGCGGTCGAAACGAAGTCCAGCGGCACCGTGGGCTTCGCCAGCACCATGCGCTACGTCACCAACGCCAAGGGCGAGCGTGTGGCGATCTCGCGTTCGGGCGAACTGGCCATCTTCGATGACAACGGCCGCGAGCGCGAACGCCATAAGATCCCCTACGGCGCCACCGTGCTGGTGGGCGACGGCGAAGCCGTCAAGGCCGGCACCCGCCTGGCGACCTGGGATCCGCTGACCCGTCCGATCGTTTCGGAGTACGGCGGCGCCGTGCGCTTCGAGAACATCGAGGAAGGCGTTACCGTCGCCAAGCAGGTGGACGAAGTTACCGGCCTGTCGACGCTGGTCGTCATCACGCCCAAGACGCGCAGCGGCAAAACCGTCATGCGTCCGCAGATCAAGCTGGTCAACGAGAACGGCGAAGACGTCAAGATCGCCGGCACCGATCACTCGGTGAACATCTCGTTCCCGGTCGGCGCGCTCATCACCGTGCGCGACGGCCAGCAGGTCGCCGTGGGCGAGGTGCTGGCGCGCATTCCGCAGGAATCGCAGAAGACCCGCGACATTACCGGCGGTCTGCCGCGCGTGGCCGAGCTGTTCGAAGCGCGTTCGCCCAAGGATGCCGGCATGCTCGCCGACGTCACCGGCACGGTTTCGTTCGGCAAGGACACCAAGGGCAAGCAGCGCCTGGTCATCACCGACCTGGAAGGCGTCAGCCACGAGTTCCTGATTCCGAAGGAAAAACAGGTGCTGGTGCACGACGGCCAGGTGGTGAACAAGGGTGAAATGATCGTGGACGGCCCGGCCGACCCGCACGACATCCTGCGCCTGCAGGGCATCGAAAAACTGGCGACCTACATCGTGGACGAAGTCCAGGACGTGTACCGCCTGCAGGGTGTGAAGATCAACGACAAGCACATCGAGGTGATCGTTCGCCAGATGCTGCGCCGCGTGAATATCGTCGATGCCGGCGATACCGACTTCATCCCGGGCGAGCAGGTCGAGCGCTCCGAGCTGCTCAACGAGAACGACCGCGTCGTTGCCGAAGGCAAGCGTCCGGCCACCTACGACAACGTGCTGCTGGGCATTACCAAGGCATCGCTGTCGACCGACTCGTTCATCTCGGCCGCGTCGTTCCAGGAAACCACCCGCGTCCTGACCGAGGCCGCCATCATGGGCAAGCGCGACGACCTGCGCGGCCTGAAGGAAAACGTCATCGTCGGCCGCCTGATCCCGGCGGGCACCGGCCTGGCGTACCACCTGGCCCGCAAGGACAAGGAAGCGCTGGAGGCCGCGGAACGCGAAGCCGCCCGCCAGATGGCCAACCCGTTCGAAGACTCGCCGGTCACGGTGGGTTCGGACACCGAGCCGGAGGCTCCGGCTTCCGACGCCGGAAGCGAGGATACCGCCGAATAAGCGGGTCCTTGCCGGGTTCGTCCCGCCACCGTCGGCGCCCTGTCTTCCTGGCAGGCGCCGGCCGCAGCAAAAAGGCCGCTGGCTTATGCCAGCGGCCTTTGTTTTTTCCGAGAGCGGCGCCTATTCCGCGGCCCGGGCCCTGGCGCGCCGGAATACCGGCCCCCAAATGGGATGGCCGGCCTCGTTGGGGGCGAGTTGAAAGCCGGGGTCCAGTTGCAGGATGCGGGCAAAGCTGTCCTGGCAGAGCTGGGCGTAGCGGGTGACGCAATAGCTGAACGCCTGCAGTTTGTAGGCTTCGATGCGCACGGCCTTGGGCGCGGTGGCCAGCGCATCGGAAGTGGCCACGCCGCGGATCACCGCGCCGTAGCGGCCGGCCGCGTAGTCGTCGCGGACCTGTTGCAGTTCCGCCACGGCTTCTGCCGTGGGAGGCGGCTCGGCGGTGAGCGGGGAGAGGGCGGCGCAGCCGGAAAGGAGTACCGAGATGCCCAGCGCGGTGTTCAGGGTGCGGAGTTTCATGGGCTTCCTGAAAAATAAAGATTGTTTCGGCCGAGTCCAATCGTGCCACAGCCTGATGCGCTCGGACATTTTCCGCAATGCCCTGGCCGGACGGATTGGATAATATTCGCCCTATTAAAATTCCTATCTGTATTTCTTGCGCCTGCGCGCAGCACCTATCATGCCTTCATCCGCCGGTCTGCTGACGCCCCGCGGTCCGTTTTCCGGCGCCGCGCCGCTTGCGTTGCGTCCCTTGAGCGCCATCGCCGCCACCTCGGCGGGAGGGGTGCCGGAGTCCCGCATCAAGCGGATCGTCTCCGATCTGATTCCCTCGCTCGCCGCGCTGCATGCGCAGGCCGAAATCTGCGGAGGAGTCAGCCTGGACATGGTCGGCATGGACGAGAACGCGCACGCGCACCTGATGCCGGAGGTCGAGGATCCGCTTTCCCAGCGCTCGAACGCCGTGCCGGCGTCCGGCTTTGCCCCCTTCGAGCTGTACACCACCGACTCCGCCGAATGGCCGCGCGGCCCCTGGACCGACATCTATGCGCTTTGTGCCGTCATGCACTCGCTGGTGACCGGCGCGCGGCCGGCGCCCGCCCCGGAGCGGCGCGCCGTCGATCCCTATGAGCCCCTGGCCGTCGTGGGCCCGCCCAAATACAGCCAGGAGTTCCTGGCCGTCATCGATGCCGGGCTCGCCATGCATCCCGAAGACCGTCCGCAGACGCTGGAGCAGCTTGCACACCTGCTCGGTATTTCCGCGCAGCTGGAGGAGGCGGCGCCCGCCGCGAACGACGAGGCGGCGGGAACCGCCGTCGCGGCTTGCGCCGCGCCGGCGGAAGCCGTGCGCGGTGCGCGTCGCGGATCGCGGCTCCCCTTGCTGGCGCTGCTGCTGGCGGTGGCGCTGGGGGGCGCGGCCTTGTATGCCTGGTTCCAGTTCAATTTGGGAACCTCCCATTCCGTCATCCGCAGCTCGGAAGTCGTGCCGCCATCCGCGGGGCTGTCCACGGCCTCCGGCACGGCCGAGACACCGCCGGCGTCCGCGCCGGAGCCTGTCCCGGCGCCCGCTCCGGACGGCGCCCAGCCCCCGGCCGCCCCGACCGAGACGCCGTCCGCCGCCCAGGCGGAGGGCGCTGGCGTGCCCGCTTCCCCGCCCGAGCAGGCCGCGCCGCCCCCAACGGTCGAAGCGCCGCCCGCCGCCGACGAGGCTCCCAAGGCCAAGCCCGTGCCTGTCCGGGTGCGGCTTGATATCCGGCCTTGGGGCGAGGTATGGGTCAACGGCATCGCCAAGGGCATCAGCCCGCCGGTGAAAGAAATACGGCTGATCCCGGGCAAGTACCAGGTCGTGCTGCGCAACGCCGACCTGCCGCCCTACCGCGCGACGCTGGAGATCAAGCCGGGCCAGCCCGCCGTCATTTCCCACACCTTCCAGTAGGAAGCGGTCAGCCTTCCTCCGGCTCGGGCGCTTTTGGCAGCACGAGGGTGAACACCGAGCCGGCGCCCGGGACGCTGGACACCTCCACGCGTCCGTTGTGGCGTTCGGCCACCGTGCGCACGAAAGCCAGCCCCAGGCCCGCGCCGCCCACGTCGTTGCGCGTGTCGGCGGCCATTCGCGAGAAGGGCTCGAAGAGGCGGCCCAGGTTCTCGGGGGCGATGCCCTGGCCCTGGTCGCGGATGGCCACGCGCCAGCACCCCGCGTCCTCGGCGATGCTGCAATGGATGCGGGTCTGCGCCGGGCTGTACTTGATGGCGTTGTCGATCAGGTTGCACAGCGAGCGCATGAGCAGGGTCTGGTCGCCCTGCACATAGGCGCAAGGCAGGGGCTGGGCGATTTCCAGCGCGATGCTGCGCTGGCGGGCCGGAGCCCAGAACTCGTCCACGGCGTCCTGCAGCAGGCTGGACAGATCCAGTTCCGTCGTGCCGATGGTCATGGACTCCGCGCGCGTCAGGTGCACGAAATCGTCCACCAGCCGCAAGGTGCGGCGGGCCAACTGGGCGATGCGGTCCAGGGTTTCTTCCTGCTCGGGTGGGGCAGGCCCGGCGCGCTGCATGTCCACCAGCGCCAGTATCGAGCTCTGGGGAGCGCGCATGTCGTGCGAAATGAAGCGCAGCGTTTCCTCGCGCTGCCGCTCCGCGCGGCGGATGCGCGAGATATCCGTGAGCGTGGCCACCGTGCCGGCGAAGTTGCCTTCGGCCGTGTGGATGGGTGCGCATTTCAGGATGAGGTCGCGGCCTGCTTTGTCGCGCAGTTCCAGGTCGGCGCTCCATGGCGACGCGGATGCGGCCGGGCCCAGGCCCCGCAGCGCTTCCGCCACCCGCTGGCGGGCCTCGTCGTCCGGGATGGTGTGCGCCAGCAGATGCATGGCCGGATGGCCCATGCGGGGGGGCCGCAGCCCCAGCCGCCGGAAATACATGACGGCCGCCTGGTTGCGGAATTGCACGCGGCCGTCCTGGTCGAAAACCAGGGTGGCGTCGGGCATGCCGTCCAGCCCGTCGGCAAGGAAGCGCCGCAGGTTGCGCACCCGCGCCAGCGCGCGGCGCAGCTCGCCGATCCGGCTTTCCAGCGACGCGCCCGGGTCGGCCGACAGCGCGCGCGCTTCGTTGAGGACGGGCGGGTATTCGCGCTGCAGGCGGCGCAGCTCGTTATCCATGTAGCGCAGCGCCGCTTCCTGGCTGCGCCAGCTCCAGGCGGGGTAGGCCAGCGCCACGCCCAGCAGGGCGGCCGATGGCGCAAACCATTCGTGCCCGTGGATCAGCAGCAGCGCCGCCAGGGCCAGGATGGCGAAAAGCAGTCCTACGCAGACCAGCAGCGCCTGCTTGGGCGAAAGGCGCCAGAGCGCCAGACAGGCCAGCAGGACGGGCAGCGCGGACAGCAGCGACGCCAGCCAGGGCGGCGTGGGCTGGAAGGCCATGCGCTCGCGCGCCGCCTGCAGCAGGTTGGCCTGGATTTCCACGCCGGACATGCCATTGCCCTCCCGCGACACGGGCGTGGGAAACATATCTCCCAGGCCCGTGGCCCATGCGCCCACGAGTACATACTTGCCCTGCAGCGCCGAGGGCGGCACCTCGCCCCGCAGCACGGAAAGATACGACACCGTGCGCATGTGGGCCGCCGGTCCGGCATAGGGAATCAGAATGGAGGCATCCTGCGCCGCCTGGCGGAGAAAATGCGTGGCCCGTTCTCCTTCGCCGCCCACGGCCACCATGGCCAGCGCCAGGGTATTCCAGCGCCGGCCCCCGAAATCCACCGAAAGCACGGCCCGGCGCACGCTGCCGTCGGCGTCCACCAGGGCGTTGATGAAACCCTCGCCGGCGGCCGCCTCGGCCAGCAGCGGAATGGGGGAACTGAGCGTGGTGGGCGTGCGCAGACGGTCGAACACCACCGGCAGCACCACGCGTCCGTGCCGGCGCATGCTGGCGGCCAGAATGGCGTCATCCGCCGGATGGACGCCGTCGGGCTCGGCGAGTATCAGGTCCATGCCGACGGCGCGGGCGTTCCGCAGGCGTTCGAGCAGCGCGGCATGGATCGCGCGCCGCCAGGGCCAGCGGCCCAGCGCCTCGATACTGGCGTCATCGATCGCGACGATGACGATGTCGTTCGCCGCCGGGCGGCCGGCAAGCGTTACCGCCCGGTCATACAGAATCTGGTCCACCCGCCCCAGGCCGTTCCACCAGCCCAGCAGGGCGGCCAGCAGCGCCAGCGCCGCCGTCAGCCACAGCCCTGAGCGCGATGTCCGGTCCTGCGGTTCGGCGGTTTCGGGCATGGCTGCCTCAGTAATCGGTGAGCGTCACCAATCCGCCGGAGCCGGAAGACACCCCCAGCCCGTAGGAAGTCATGAGCTGGTTGGCTCCTTCGAAACTGACGATGGCGTCTTCGCCGCCCAGGCCCAGCTCGTCGATGGCGCGCACGGAGACGTAGTGCGTGCCGGCGCGCGAAGCGGAGAACCGGATGTCGTTGGTGGCGTAGACCGTCGACGACACCGGCAGCGCGCCCTGCGGGTCGCGCGAGACGCGCACCAGGTACTGCCTTGCGCCCGGGACCGGCGCGAAGGCGCTGGTCCAGACGCCTCCGCCGAGACGCTGGGCGGGGCCGAGCCGGGGAGCGGCCAGCAGGGGGCGCACCTCCGACATGCGGCCGTCGGCGGCCACCTTGGCGCCGAAGCCGCGCTGCACGGCGACGGTGCGTGCGGGAGCGGCCTGCGGGGCATGCGGCTGCAGCCGCACGCTGCCTTCCAGCACTTCGCTCTGCATGCCGTTGGCGGCCGCCTGCACGCGGAAGCGCGTGCCACGCACGCCCGTCACCGCCACCGGCGTGCGCACTTCGAAGCGGCCCACGCCCTGGCCGGCGGGCGCCACGGAGGATTCCACCGTGCCCTGGCGCACCCGGATCACGGAATCGGTCAGGTGCGAATGCTCGAATTGGCGCAGCCGCTGCAGTTCCACCGCGCCTTCCGACGGCACGGTCAGGGTGGAGCCGTCGGCCAGCTGCAGGGTGACGAACCCGCCCGGGGCCGTGGCGATCGTGCTGCCTTCGGCCACGCGCTCGCCCGGCTGCACGGCTTTTCCGTCCCGGGTCGCCTGGCCGCTGACGTGCGCCACCGTGGCCTGTGCGGGACGTTCGGGAATCATGGACAGCGGGATGCGCAGCTCCAGGCCGATGGGCAGCAGCTCCGGCGTGATGACGCGGTTCAGCGTCTGAAGGGGGTTCCAGTTGGAGGGATTGCCCGTGTAGGCGGTGGCCAGCTCGATCAGGGTGTCGCCGGGCCGCACGCGGTAGATGAAGTCTTCGCCCAGCGCGCCGGCGGGCTGGGCCAGCGCGGCGTGCGCGAGCAGGGCGCCGACAGCGCACGCGGTCAGAGCAGGCAGGAAAGGCGCGCTCGGGCGGCTCATGTATGTCTCTCCAGTGGGGGCCGGTTTGCGGGGGGCGCGGTTCATTGCGGGGCGCGGGCGTCCTCGCCGCCCTGGCCAACCAGTTCCAGCCGGTATCCCAGGGCATAGGACGAGCTCAGGCGCACGCCGTTCTCGGGGCGCAATTGCAACTTTTGGCGAATGTTCGACAGATGCGTGTCCAGCGTGCGCGACGTGGCCGGGATTTCGCGGTTCCATACGCATTCGGCCAGCACGTCGCGCGACATCAGGCGGCCCAGGTTGCGGAAAAAAAGCAGGGCCAGTTCGCATTCCTTGGGAGCGAGGGCGACCGGAACGCCGTTGAGCGAGATGGTGCGGGCCGCGGGATCGATGCGATAGCTGGCCACCTCGAAGGTTTCGTCGACCGGATCGGACAGCCGGCTGCGGCGCAGCAGCGCGGCCACGCGCGCCAGCAGCTCCATGGGGCGCAGCGGCTTGACGATGTAATCGTCGGCGCCCGCGCGCAGGCCTTTCACCAGGTCGTCTTCGCCGGAACGGTTGGTGAGGAAAATGACGGGAATGCGATGGCCGACATTGGCGCGGATCCAGCGCAGCACCTCATCGCCGTCCATGTCGGGCAGGTGCCAGTCCAGCAGCACGAGGTCGAATGTTTCACTGCGCAGGGCAGCGAGCAGGTCTCGGCTCTGCTGGTAACTGCCGCAATCGTAGCCAGCGGCGGTCAGGACTTGCTGAATATGGCGCGCCTGGTCCAGATCGTCTTCCAGCGACGCAATTCTCATTAGATTTTTTCTCGCGAGGGTTGCTGCGCGGCGCCTGTCGGCGCCTTCCGGTGCGGGCGGGGAATGTGTAAACGAATGATAACCCGGGTGCGCCGCCGTCTTGGGAATGCCGCGTCAGGAACTGTCAAACATTGCAAAGTTAACGAATCTTGACTGGAGTTGTTGCAGTCCGGGACGCCACACTGTTTCCAATTCGCCGCGGCGGGCGCGCAACGCGCCGCGCCGCCACTTGGCGGGGCTGCTCGACACGAACCCATCCACCCCGCCCGCCGTATGCCGCTGCTCGCGGTGCAGCAATCGTTGCTGCGGTTTTCATGGCGCGTTCCAGACAACCCTTTGCGTGTCCGTGCGGAGGCTTGCTCGTGTCGACAAGCCCGCGGGACGCGGGATGGAATCGAAAATGAATCAATTGCGCGTATTGTTGATGTCGCCCGACGAGGCGCTGCGGTCCGCGGCGGTTTCGGCGCTGCTGCAGGCCGGCATTTCCGCCCGCGGCTGCTCGACTTCGCTGGAGTTGTTCGGCTTGCTCGCCGCCGGCGCCTGCGATGCCGTGGCGCTGGACGTCGCTTCGCTCGGCGAGATCGGCTATGCGCTGGTGGCGCGGCTGCGCGGCTCCTCGCCCATGGGTATCGTGGTGATGGGACGGGGCCTGACGGTCGACGTCCGCCTGCGCTGCCTTCAGGGCGGCGCCGACGCCTGCCTGCCCGAGCCCGGCGACCCCCGCGAACTCGCATGCATCCTGCTGGCCCTGGCCCGGCGCCTGCCGTCCGATTCGCCGCCCGCCGCCGGGGACGCCGACGGCACGCCCGGCGAGTGGGAGCTGCGCGACCAGGGCTGGACGCTGGTCGCGCCCAGCGGCGCGACCATTTCCCTGTCCTCCAACGAGCGCCTGATCGTGCGCGCCCTGTTCGAGGTGGCCGGCCGTGCGGTGGGCCGCAGCGAACTCGCTGAGGAATTGCGTGTCGAAGGAGGCGCTGCGCGCGCCAGCAGCGCGCGCAGCATCGACGTGATCATCAGCCGGCTGCGCCGCAAGGCGGAAATGGCGGGAATCATTCTGCCCATTCGCACGGTATACGGCAGCGGATACCTGTTCGCCGATCGGTGACCGCGCACGATGCGACCCTCTTTTTGGGCCGATTTTCAGCCAGCATGCGCGGTTCTCCCGGATTCTCGCGTCTTCCGCCGGCAACGCGGCCATATGCTGCGTTGCAAAGTTCTTTGACATGACAGCCAGGTCTAAGTTATGCTAAAGGGCTTACTGCTTTATTTGCGCCAAGTGCGTGCGCCCGGTTCTTGCCGGGTTGGATGGCAAGGCGGGGCGGCGGCAGGTGCGTCACGAACCTGACACGGAACAGCCCTTCGGCATCGGCCGGCATCTGGCAGTAGGTTGTGCGTTTACATGGTTTGTTGGCAAGTCCGCTCTTTTACGTATACGAACGTTTGAGGCGGTTTTGCGCGAACTGCCTGCTCCGAGGGAGCCCATCCCGAGGAGGAAAGTACGTAAGTACTACCAGTAGTACTACCAGTGGTACGTAAAAGGGATTTCAAAGGTCATGCCTACCATTAGCCAACTCGTGCGCAAGCCGCGCGAAGTCAGCATCATCAAAAGCAAGAGCCCTGCGCTCGAAAACTGCCCGCAACGCCGCGGCGTGTGCACGCGCGTGTACACCACCACCCCCAAGAAGCCGAACTCCGCTCTGCGCAAGGTCGCCAAGGTTCGCCTGACCAACGGTTACGAAGTCATTTCGTACATCGGCGGCGAAGGCCACAACCTGCAGGAGCACTCGGTGGTTCTGGTGCGTGGCGGTCGTGTGAAGGACTTGCCCGGTGTGCGCTACCACATCGTGCGCGGTTCCCTCGACCTGCAAGGCGTCAAGGACCGCAAGCAGGCCCGCTCGAAGTACGGCGCCAAGCGTCCGAAGAAGGCTTGATAGCAAGCAGTATCACGCAGTACCCCTTGGTGGCGGAGGTCCGTCACGAAGGAAGATGTGCAACCGCGCCGACCCGTACAGGCAGGTGCGCGGCACGTAAGGGGTCGTCCCGTTGGGCGGCCATGGCCGTGTAGGAAACACGGTTCAACTGAACAGACACAAGGAAGCAACAATGCCCCGTCGTCGCGAAGTACCCAAGCGCGAGATTCTGCCCGATCCCAAGTTCGGCAGCGTCGAGCTCGCCAAGTTCATGAACGTCGTCATGCTGGACGGCAAGAAGGCCGTCGCCGAGCGCATCGTCTACGGCGCCCTCGAGCAAGTGCAAGCCAAGACCGGCAAGGAGCCGCTCGAGGTTTTCAGCACGGCGATCAACAACATCAAGCCCATCGTCGAAGTGAAGAGCCGCCGCGTTGGCGGTGCCAACTACCAAGTGCCGGTTGAAGTGCGCCCCGTGCGCCGCCTGGCCCTGGCTATGCGTTGGCTCCGTGAAGCCGCCAAGAAGCGTGGCGAGAAGTCGATGGACCTGCGTCTTGCTGGCGAACTGATCGACGCCGCCGAAGGTCGTGGCGCCGCGATGAAGAAGCGCGAAGACACGCACAAGATGGCCGAGGCCAACAAGGCCTTCAGCCATTTCCGCTGGTAATTTAAGGACTAACCCACCATGGCCCGCAAAACCCCGATCGAGCGCTATCGCAACATTGGTATCTCTGCGCACATCGATGCAGGGAAAACCACCACGACCGAACGCATCCTGTTCTACACCGGCGTCAATCACAAGATTGGCGAAGTGCATGATGGCGCCGCCACCATGGACTGGATGGAACAAGAGCAAGAGCGTGGCATCACCATTACGTCGGCTGCTACGACGGCGTTTTGGCGTGGCATGGCCGGCAACTACCCCGAGCACCGCATCAACATCATCGACACCCCGGGACACGTGGACTTCACCATCGAGGTGGAGCGTTCCATGCGCGTGCTGGACGGCGCCTGCATGGTGTACTGCGCCGTGGGTGGCGTGCAGCCGCAGTCGGAAACCGTGTGGCGCCAGGCCAACAAGTACGGCGTGCCGCGCCTGGCGTTCGTCAACAAGATGGACCGCACCGGCGCCAACTTCTTCAAGGTCTATGACCAGCTGAAGACGCGCCTGCGCGCCAACCCCGTGCCCATCGTGATCCCGATCGGCGCCGAAGACACCTTCAAGGGCGTGATCGACCTCATCAAGATGAAGGCGATCATTTGGGACGAAGCCAGCCAGGGCACCAAGTTCGACTACGAAGACATCCCGGCCGAGCTCCAGGCTTCCGCCGAGGAATGGCGCGAGAAGCTGGTGGAGGCCGCCGCCGAGTCGTCCGAGGAACTGATGAACAAGTACCTCGAGACCGGCGAGCTGGACGAAGCCGAGATCAACCAGGCCCTGCGCCAGCGCACCATCGCCGGCGAAATCCAGCCGATGCTGTGCGGCACCGCCTTCAAGAACAAGGGCGTGCAGCGCATGCTCGACGCCGTCATCGACTACCTGCCCTCGCCGGTCGACATCCCGCCGGTCGAAGGCACCGACGACGACGGCAACGAAGTCAAGCGCAAGGCCGACGACGGCGAGAAGTTCTCTGCGCTGGCGTTCAAGCTCATGACCGACCCGTTCGTCGGCCAGCTCACCTTCGTGCGCGTCTACTCGGGCGTGCTGAAATCGGGCGACACGGTCTACAACCCGGTCAAGGGCAAGAAGGAACGCATCGGCCGCATCCTGCAGATGCACGCGAACAACCGCGAGGAAATCAAGGAAGTTCTGGCCGGCGACATCGCCGCCGTCGTGGGCCTGAAGGACGTGACCACCGGCGAAACGCTGTGCGACGTCGATTCGCACGTGACGCTGGAGCGCATGGAGTTCCCCGAGCCCGTGATTTCGCAGGCCGTGGAACCCAAGTCCAAGGCCGACCAGGAAAAGATGGGCCTGGCGCTGTCGCGCCTGGCGCAGGAAGATCCGTCGTTCCGCGTGCGCAGCGACGAAGAATCCGGCCAGACCATCATTTCGGGCATGGGCGAGCTGCACCTGGAAATCATCGTCGACCGCATGAAGCGCGAATTCGGCGTGGAAGCCAACGTCGGCAAGCCCCAGGTGGCCTACCGCGAAACCATCCGCAAGACCTGCGAAGAAGTCGAAGGCAAGTTCGTCAAGCAGTCGGGCGGCCGCGGCCAGTACGGTCACGTCGTGATCAAGCTGGAACCGCTGGAACCGGGCGGCGGCTACGAATTCGTGGACGCCATCAAGGGCGGCGTGGTGCCGCGCGAGTTCATCCCCGCGGTGGACAAGGGCATCCAGGAAACCCTGCCGTCGGGCATCCTGGCCGGCTATCCGGTCGTGGACGTCAAGGTCACGCTGTTCTTCGGTTCGTACCACGACGTGGACTCGAACGAAAACGCGTTCAAGATGGCTGGTTCCATGGCGTTCAAGGAAGGCATGCGCAAGGCCAGCCCTGTGCTGCTCGAACCCATGATGGCCGTTGAAGTCGAAACGCCCGAAGACTACGCCGGCACCGTGATGGGCGACCTGTCGTCCCGTCGCGGCATGGTCCAGGGCATGGACGACATGGTTGGCGGCGGCAAGGTCATCAAGGCCGAGGTGCCGCTGGCCGAGATGTTCGGCTACGCCACGAACCTGCGTTCGCTGACGCAGGGCCGTGCGACCTACACGATGGAATTTAAGCATTACGCCGAGGCTCCGAAGAACGTCGCTGACGAAGTCATCGCCGCTCGGGCCAAGTAAACAACCCTCGCCGCGTCTGCCTCAGGGCAGCGCGGCAAACATCCAAGTTTCCTTGAAAGTCAAAGGATAGAGATCATGGCAAAAGGCAAGTTTGAACGTACCAAGCCGCACGTGAACGTGGGTACGATTGGTCACGTTGACCACGGCAAAACGACGTTGACGGCGGCCATCACGACGGTGCTGTCGAGCAAGTTCGGCGGC
>NZ_CALSFU010000042.1 GCF_943737005.1 Achromobacter sp. Marseille-Q4962
GTTGGTGATCACCCCCACCAGATTGCCGCGCGCCGTGTAGCGAAACACGTTCGACGGGTCCGACACGATCTCCTCGCACGCCGCCGCCACACCCGGCGAGTACGCCAGCGCCAGGTCGCGCTGGTTGGAAAGCTGCTTGGTGGGCGTGACGGAGATTTTGCCGGGGCGGCCGGACTCATGGTATTCGAGGGCGGCTTTGCGAAAATTGGCGTCCATGGCGGAAGGGAACAGACTCAAGACATAAAGGAGCGGCAATTCTATTCCCATGCCCGGCCTTTCGGATACGGCAGATATGCCGGGGCCGGATCGGCGCGCTTATTTACAAAATGTCTCTATTGCACACAAAGCCGGGAAAGAGGCCGCCGGGGTCGAACAGCGATTTGATGCGCCCGTCCCGCGCCGAAACGGCGGCGGGCCGCTCAGCGCCCGGCGCCGCCGCGGCGGCCGGCGGACGCAGCACGGCGCCGGCCACCCAGGCCAGGGTGCCGCCATGGCCCAGCAGCAGGTGGGCCAGATTGACCCCGGCCGGCGCCTGCGGCCGCAATGCGTCGAGCCGGTAGCGCCCGTCATGGGGACCGGATGCCGCCAGTTGGAACAGCGCCGGCGCCAGGCGCTGCACCGTGGCCGTGCGCAAGGGCCGCACATCGTTCTCGCCGAAGGCGCCCAGGGTTTCGCGGGCGCCGTCGGCCAGCAGCGCCTCCACCTCGGCCAGCCCCGACGCCGCGGTGCGGCCCTCCGGCCAGGGCGCGGGAGCCGCCAGCCATTGCGCCAGCATCAGATCGCCGGGCGCGTCCGCGAACTGCGCCAGGCCGGCGCGCGCAAGCGCCCCCGCGCACACCCCGGGCTGCGCGCGCCAGCCCTGCCCGTCCGGCAGCGCCTCCAGCGCGTCGAGCAGGCGCGGATCCACGCGCAGCACCGGCTTGCCGTCCACGGCATGCGGCCCGGGCGCACCCGCCAGGGCGAGGGTCACGCCCCGCTCGGCGCACAGGGCGCGGGCGCGCGCCACATCGGTTTCGTCGCAGGGCGTCAGCAGGGCCGACGGCGGCCCGCCGCCGGCGGCGCCCGGCCCGACCGCGCCCCGGCAGCGCAACGCCAGGTCTTCCAGGAACACCGTCCACGGGTCGCGGACCGGCCTGCGGCCCAGCAGAAAAGCGCGCCGCGATGGCTGCATGACTACAATCCCCTTTTCGCTTCAAACGCTTCGAGATTCAAATGCCCCGCCTTGCCCATCGCACCCATGATTTCCTGACATTCCAGGTTGTAGAACTCTTCAAGCAGGCGCAGGCGCTGCAGACGGCGGGCAAGGACATCATCAGCCTGGGCATCGGCGAACCGGACTTTACCGCGCCGCCCCAGGTCGTGGAAGCGCTCGAACGCGCCGCCGCCGCGGGCCTGAGCGGCTACAGCCCCCCGGCCGGCCTGACCGCGCTGCGCGAAGCCATTGCCGCGTTCTACCATGAGCAGTTCGGCGCCCGCATCGACCCGGCCCGTGTCATCGTGACGGCGGGCGCGTCCGGCGCGCTCACCCTGGCCTGCGCCGCCCTGGTCAACACCGGCGGCGAAGTGCTGATGCCCGACCCCTCCTATCCGGCCAACAGCAATTTCGTGCTGGCCGCGGGCGGCGTGCCCAGGCTGATTCCCAGCACGGCGGAAAAGCGCTTCCAGCTCAGCGCGCACGACGTGGCCGAGCACTGGGCGCCCGCCACCCAGGGCGTGCTGGTCGCCTCGCCGAGCAACCCCACCGGCACCTCCATCGACCACGGCGAACTGGCCGAACTGCTGGCGCAGGTGCGCGCGCGCGAGGGTTTCGCCATCGTGGACGAAATCTACCTGGGCCTGTCGTACGAAGGGCAGCCGCGCTCGGCGCTGACGCTGGACGACGACATCATCGTCATCAACAGCTTCTCCAAGTATTTCCACATGACGGGCTGGCGCCTGGGCTGGATGATCGTGCCCGAAGACATGATCGCCCCGGTGGAGAAAATCGCCGCCAGCCTGGCGATCTGCGCGCCGACCCTGGCCCAGCATGCCGCGCTGGCGTGCTTCGCCCCCGATGCGCTGCGCACGTTCGAGCACCGCCGCGAAGCGTTCAAGCAGCGCCGCGACTACCTCTTGCCGGAATTCGAGCGCCTGGGCCTGCGCGTGCCGGTCAAGCCGGACGGGGCCTTCTATATTTATGCGGACATCGGCGGCCTGGGCACGGACAGCGCCGCCTTCTCGCAACGCCTGCTGCTCGAAGCCGGCGTGGCCGCGGTGCCGGGCCTGGATTTCGGCCCCGCGCACGGCCGCCACACCATGCGCTTTTCCTATGCGACCGGCCTGGACCGCCTCGAAGAGGCGGTGGCCCGCATGGGAAGACTGCTGCAGCGGTAAGCGGGGGAAGGCGGGCGGGAACCCGCCCGGGCCCGGCGCGTCAGTCGCGCGCCAGGGCGATGCCCGAGGCCAGGGCCAGGCGGCGGCGCTCGGCCTGCACCTTGGCGCCGTAGCCGTTGTCGTTGGGGCCGGTGGCCCCCACGTAGCAGGCCAGGCCGCCATCGACCGAACCGCGCCGGCTGATGCAGTCTTTCAGGATGGTCGCGCCCACGCGGATGTTGGCGCTGGGGTCCAGCGGGTTCTTGCCCAGGTCGTCGAACTTGTCCTGGTGCACGCTGGTCATGACCTGCATCAGGCCCTGGGCCCCCACATGGCTTTCGGCCAGCGGGTTGTAGCGCGACTCGATGGCGATCACCGCCAGCAGCAGCAGCGGGTCGAGCTGTTTTTCGCGCCCGACCTTGTACACGGTGTTCAGCAATGGGCCGGTGGCGTCATAGGCCACCTTGTACTTGCGCGAAATATAGTTGCGCAGGGCTTCGGTCTGCGCGCCGCTGGCCGCCGAGGCGGTTTTCTTGGGCGCGGGCACGGCCACGCGCGCCGGCCCCAGAATGCCGGTGGCATTGCTGGCGGGCGCTTCGGGCACGGCCATCGCGATGGCCGACGAGCTGTCGAAACCGGGCTCGACGCCCATGTCGGCATCGGAACCCAGGGAAGAAGGCGCTAGGGCGGTCAACAAGGCTTTGTGCACCTGCAATGCCTGGTCGCGCAAACCGGGCAAGGCGAACCCCATGCTCACCGTGACAATTACCGCGATACCCAGGTATACCGAGCAGATGCGCAGGAATTCGGCAAGATAGTGGTGCACTCCTTGGGCCATGCCTCGGAACAGGCGGGCCACTGACGCATCGGGCATGGAAACCTCCTGCGTAAAAAAGAGGGAGTCAATGTTAACCTCTCTTCCTCCCCAAAATGTAACCAAATCGCCGGGATCTGTAGTGAAATACCGCGACCTTAGAGACTTCATCGCCCAACTCGAACAGCGCGGCGAGCTCAAGCGCATCGCCGCGCCCGTATCCACGCGGCTCGAAATGACCGAGATTTCGGACCGTGTGCTGCGCGCCGGCGGCCCCGCCCTGCTGTTCGAGCACGCCACGCACGACGGCCGCCGCGCGGAGATGCCGGTGCTGGCCAACCTGTTCGGCACGCCCGCGCGCGTGGCGCGCGGCATGGGCGCCGACGAGGTGGGCGCGCTGCGCGACATCGGCGAGCTGCTGGCCTCGCTGCGCGAGCCCGAGGCTCCCCGGGGGCTGCGCGACGCGCTGGCCAAAGTATCCATGCTGAAGTCCGCGCTCTGGGACATGAGCCCCAAGACCGTCAAGAACCCCGCCTGCCAGGAAATCGTCTGGGAAGGCCAGGACGTGGACCTCGCGCGCCTGCCCATCCAGATGTGCTGGCCGGGCGACGTGGCGCCGCTGCTCACCTGGGGGCTGGTGATCACGCGCGGCCCCAACGCCCGCCGCCAGAACCTGGGCATCTACCGCCAGCAGCTGCTGGGCCGCAACAAGCTCATCATGCGCTGGCTGTCGCACCGCGGCGGCGCGCTCGATTTCCGCGACCACGCGCTGGCGCACCCCGGCACGCCCTTCCCCATCGCGGTGGCGCTGGGCGCGGATCCGGCCACCACGCTGGGCGCGGTCACGCCGGTGCCCGACAGCCTGTCCGAATACCAGTTCGCCGGCCTGCTGCGCGGCTCGCGCACCGAAGTGGCGCAGGCGCTGGGCAGCAAGCTCTCGGTGCCCGCCTGGGCCGAGATCGTGCTTGAAGGCCATCTGCTGCCCGCCGGCGACCCGCGCGCCGTCGCGCCGACGGTGCCCGAGGGTGTGAGCCCGCCGCCGGACACCGGCTACGAGATGGCGCTCGAAGGCCCCTATGGCGACCACACCGGCTACTACAACGAGCAGGACTGGTTCCCGGTGTTTACGGTCGACCGCATCACCATGCGGCGCAACCCCATTTACCACTCCACCTATACGGGCAAGCCGCCCGACGAGCCCGCCGTGCTGGGCGTGGCGCTCAACGAGGTGTTCGTGCCGCTGCTGCGCCGCCAGCTTCCGGAAATCGTGGACTTCTACCTGCCGCCGGAAGGCTGCAGCTACCGCCTGGCGGTGGTGTCGATCCGCAAACAGTACGCGGGTCACGCCAAGCGCGTGATGTTCGGGCTGTGGAGCATTCTGCGGCAGTTCATGTACACGAAGTTCATCGTGGTGGTGGACGAGGACGTGAACGTGCGCGACTGGAAGGAAGTCGTCTGGGCCATGACCACCCGCATGGACCCGGTGCGCGACACCCTGCTGGTGGAGAACACGCCCATCGACTACCTGGACTTCGCCTCGCCGGTCTCGGGACTGGGCGGCAAGATGGGCCTGGACGCCACCAACAAATGGCCGGGCGAGACCCAGCGCGAATGGGGCACGCCCATCGCCATGGACGCCGGCGTGCGCAAGCGGGTGGACGAGATGTGGGGGCGGCTGGGGCTGTAGACGCGCGGGCCGCATGGGCAGGCGGACGCATGCGCGGCCCGCCCGCGCTCAGGCGTCCTGCAGTTCCGTTTCCATGCGGCGCGGACGCTTCTTGCGGAGGTTGCCGGCGCCCTGGCGCGGCGTTGCCCCGGCGGGCAGATAGGGCAGCACGTCTTCGCGGCGCAGCGCCGCGCATCCCGAGCCGTCGCGCGACGACGCGGCCAGCGGCCGGGCGCACAACAGAAACACCTCGCCCAGCGCGAAGCGTTGGTAGCCGCGCACCGTCACGCCCGCCGCGCCCCGGACCTCGTCCGGCGCCAGTCCGGCCGCCCGCGCCGCCGCCGCGGCGTCCGCCCCGCGCAGCAGGTAATGGCGGGGCCGCTCGTCGTAGATGCCGGCGTTTTTCAGAACCAGCGGCACATAGCTGCCCAGCATGACGAGCAGCCAGAATATCGTGGTGAATACGATGGCCCCGCTTCCCAAAAGCGAGGCAACCCCGCCCTCGATCCGGGCGGGCCCCAGCATACGGAAAATCGGCGCCAAGCCCATTGCCAACACCGTCAAGATGGCCAGGATTGCCGGCAACCACATGCTGCTCAGTTTCAGGGGCTGCAGCAGCCAGAACATGACGAGCATCGCCGGCACACTGGCCAGCGCCAGCACGACGCCCCACAGGGCGACCATGCCGAACGCCGCGCGGTCGGACAGCCCCCATTCCCGCGCCACCGCGCGGCGGCACGCGGCCGCCGACAGCAGCAGCACGGCCGCGGATGCCAGCAACGGATAGCGCCATCCGAGCGTCTCGTCCCGGTCCACGATCAGCACAGCCAGCAGCGCCAGCCACGCCACCCCCAGCCCCATGACCAGTGCGCTGGACGCGCGCAGCCGGCGCCCGGAAAGCTTGCGCGCGGCGGGAGCGCAGAAGATCAGGAACAGGATGGCGGGCGCCGCCACGGCCGCCGCGACCGCCATGGGCACCAGCAGGCCGACGCCCAGCACCAGGACGAGCCCCAGCGCCTGCCAGGACAGCACGGCCTGCGCGTAGAGGCTGGTCCAGCCGGCATCGAACAGGTGGAACCACAACGCCAGCGCCGGCAGCGCCAGCGAAAGCGCCAGCGCGATCCGCCGGCCCTCGCTGCCGCGCAGCCAGTCCCACCCCGGAAACGGCGTTGCCGCCGCGAGCCGCGGCCGCTGCCCGGAAGACGCCCGATGAAAGCCCGCGAAAGAACCCGCCCTGAACCGCCGACGCGAAGCGCGCATGATGCCGAAACCCTTCTGTCTGAACAATAAAGAATGAGATTCATTCTTGCATATTCAGGGACGGAAAGGGGGAATGTCCTGCGATGCCGCGCCCGCCGGTCCGCGGCGCACCAAAGAAAAATCCCCACCCGGCGCACCGGATGGGGATCGGGACCGATCCGGCCGCAAGCCCGTCTCAGCGGGCCGAAGAAGGCGGGTCGTCCGACCCGCGCCACATCCTGTACAACTGCCAGCCCACGAACAGCCCGCCCGCGACCTTGAGCAGCTTGGACCGCTTGCCGCCGCCCATGAAGAGCGCGGACAGCGAGGAACTGATGATGGGGTAGCGGCGGGCCAGGCTGATGGCCTGCAGCGCCAGGCGGGAAGCCGCCCCGCCCCCGCCGCCCAGGCCCGGAATGAAGCTCTTGAGCAGCGCGGCGGGCTCGAGCCGGCGGCCGGCCGCCGCCAGGCCCTGCGCCAGCGATTCGCGCTCGATGGCGGCGCGGGCGCGCAGCAGTTCGATGCGCACGGCGCGGTCGACGGTGGGAGAACGCTTGTTCATTCGATGCCTCCCGCGCGCCGCGCCCGGGCGTTGTCGTCGTCTTCGTCCTGCGCTTCGCGCACGCGGTCGAGCAGCTCCGCGTCGCGGCCCAGCTCTTCCAGCGTGGCCGCGAAAGGCGGGGGGCCGTAGAGCAGCCCATGGCGCACCGCCAGCAGCAGCGCCAGGCCCAGCAGGCCGTAGAACGCCGCCAGCAGGCCCAGGGCCAGGTAGCGGTTCTCGGTGGGCCAGAACGCCACCGCGATGCATACGGTGAACACCAGCACCGCCAGCGTCAGGAACAGCAGGGCGGCAAACGCCATGCCCAGCAGCTTGAGCAGGCGCGCCTTCTCGCCCGCGGCTTCCAGAGCCAGCAGTTCGAGGCGCGTGCGAAACAGCCCGACCAGGCTGGACGCCACGCCGAATACCGATTTGCGCAGACCCATGCGTGCAAAGAACGCCGGGCGGGGAACCCAGGATCCGGCCTGCGCTCCCCGCCCGGACGTCCGGCCCGTCAGCGGCGGCTGATCAGCAAGCCGAGCAGCAGGCCGGTCACGCCCGCGATGCCGATGGCTTGCCAGGGATTGTCATGCACGTAGTCGTCCGTGGCGCGGGCGGCCTTGCGGCCGCGCTCCAGAACGGCGTCCTGGGCCTCGTAAAGCGCTTCCCGCGTGCGCTTGAGCGAGGTCATCGCGCGTTCGCGCAGCTCGGCGGCCTTTTCGCCGGTGCTGCTCGCAGCCTCGCGCAGCAGGCTTTCCGCATCGTTGAGGCTGGTCTTGACACTGTCGATCAGTTTTTCCTTAGCGACTTCTTCGGATTTTCTCGTGGCCATGCTTTGAGCTCCTGTTTGTATGCCAATGACGAATTCATCATACCAGCCGCCCCACGGACGGCACGATGCGCTTGCTACCGTGTGCTACTTGATTTGCGTGATCTCAACCGCGGACTTGATTCCTCCCTGGTCGATGTCCTGTTTCATGACCAGATTCACGGCGGGGCAATACCAGTCGGTGACGGTGGTGTTCAACCCCGGAATGGGCAGCGTCAGCCCCTGGAACGTGGCCATGGTCGGATCCGAATTGCGCGTATAGCGGATGGGGTGGCAGCTCAGCTTGCCCAGCGCGGTCTGCAGCGGCGTCTTCTGGCCCACGGTCTTTTCGCCGATGCGCACCGTGGTGGCGGGCTGCCCGCCCACGGGCGCGTCCTTGCCGATCTTGAGGCGGAACGAGGATCCGGGCAGCTTCTGGCCGGCATCGAGCCTGCCGTCGTAGGCGAAAAGACCCAGCATGCGCAGGTCGAACTGGCCTTCGGACGGCTTGGGCGCCTCGCCGGCCTCGGCGTAGCGCACGAAGGTGGCCTGGCCCCCCTTGACCGTCATGAGGTAGTCCAGGCGCGACTTGCCCGGGGGCAGGCCCGCATAGCTGAATGTCGCCACGCCCTGCACGCGCGCGCGGCAGTTGTCGCCATTGCTTTTTGTAACCTCGGCGAAGCTCAGGTCGGCCCCCAGGGCCAGGTTGCCGGAACCCTTGAGCTGCACCGCGCCGCCGTCGTGCATGAACCTGGCGTCGCACACGCCGGCCTGCGCCGCGCCGGCGCCCAGCGCGCCCGCCAACGCGAAAATGTACATCGATGCCAACACACTACGCCGCGCCACTCGTCACTCCTGTCATTGCGGGTTCGCGCGGCGGACCCCGCCGCGCGTCGTGGCTTGATACTACACCGGCGCGCCCCGGGCCGCGCGGGCCCGGAGCGCGCATTGCAAATAAATTGCAGATATAAGGAATAAAGAAATCGGCCGTTGTGGGAATGTAGGCCAGTCCCTATCATCGACCGACATTGTGACGGGCTCGCCCGAGGCTGGCGTTCATGAAGCTATTCCCCTTGTTTACCGATCTGCACGACCGGCTCGTCCTGGTGGTGGGCGGCGGCGCGGTCGCCGAACGCAAGGCCCAGGCCCTGCTCGAGGCCGGCGCGCGCGTGCGCGTGGGCGCGCCCGAACTGACCTCCGCCCTGGCCGGGCTGCGGAACCAGGGCCGGGTGGAACACCTGGCGGGCCGCTTCGAGCCCGCCTGGCTGGACGGCGCCTGGCTGGCCGTGGCCGCCACCGGCGACCGCGAAGTCAACGCCGCCGTCTCGGAAGCGGCCCGGGCGCGCCGGCTGTTCTGCAACGTGGTGGACGACCCGGAGCTGTCTTCGTTCCAGGTGCCGTCCATCGTGGACCGCTCTCCTCTCATCGTCGCCATTTCCTCGTCCGGCGTGGCGCCGGTGCTGGCGCGCCGCCTGCGCGAGCGCATCGAATCGCTGTTCGACCACAGCCTGGGTCCCCTGGCGGCGCTGGCCGCGCGCTACCGCGCCCGCATCCGCGCGGCCCATCCCGACCTGGGCGCGCGCCGCCGTTTCTACGACTGGCTGATGGACGGCCCGGTCGCCGCCCTGCTGCGCCAGCAGCGGCCCGCCCAGGCCGAAACCGCGCTCGACCAGGCGCTGGCCCGTCCCGAACCCGCGCCCGAGGGCAGCGTGGCGCTGGTGGGCGCAGGCCCGGGCGACCCCGGCCTGCTCACGCTCAAGGCGCTGCGCGCCCTGAACGAGGCGGACATCATCCTGCACGACCGTCTGGTGAGCGACGAGGTGCTCGCGCTGGCGCGGCGCGATGCCGAGCGCGTGTCCGTCGGCAAGCGCCCCGGAGAAGACCACAATGCCACCCAGGCCCGCATCCACGCGCTGCTGATCGAGCACGCCCGCGCGGGCCGCCGCGTGGTGCGGCTCAAGGGCGGCGACGCTTTCATCTTCGGGCGCGGCGGCGAAGAGCTGCAGGCGCTGCGCGAGGCGGGCGTGCGCTACGAAGTGGTGCCGGGCGTGACGGCCGCCCTGGCCTGTGCGGCCTACGCGGGCGTGCCGCTCACGCACCGCGAGCATGCGCAGTCGGTCAGCCTGGTCACGGCGCACTGCCGCGACGACGACAACGACCTCGACTGGCCGGCGCTGGCCCGCGCGAAACAGACGCTGGCGTTCTATATGGGGGTGTCGCAGCTCGAATTGCTGTCGGCCCGGCTGATCGCGCATGGCCGCTCGCCGCGCACCCCCTTCGCGCTCATCGAAAACGGCAGCCGGCCCGGCCAGCGCGTACTGAGCGGGCCGCTCGAGCGCCTGCCGGCCCTGGCCGACGCCCACGGCATCCGCGCCCCGGCGCTGCTCATCGTGGGCGAAGTGGCCGCCCTGGCGCCGGACCTGCACTGGTACGGCCAGATGCTGGAAGGCGCGCCGCAGCCGGCGGCCGCCTGACCCCCGCGGCTCAGTCGGTTTTCTGCGTGGTGCCGAAAATGCGGTCGCCCGCGTCGCCCAGGCCCGGCACGATGTAGCCATGCTCGTTCAGGCCCTCGTCGATGGACGCGGTATAGATGTGGACGTCGGGGTGTTTGCCCAGCACCGCGTCTATGCCCACCGGCGCGGCCACCAGGACGAGCGCGCGCACTTCCTTGCAGCCGGCCTTCTTGAGCAGGTCGATGGCGGCCACCATGGAGCCGCCCGTGGCCAGCATGGGATCGACGATCAGGGCCAGGCGCTGGTCCAGCTCGCCGACCAGGCGCTCCAGGTAGGTGTGCGCCTCCAGGGTTTCTTCGTTGCGGGCCACGCCCACCACGCTCACCTTGGCCCCCGGGATCAGGCTGAGCACGCCGTCCAGCATGCCGATGCCGGCGCGCAAAATGGGCACCACGGTGACTTTCTTGCCGGCGATCTTCTCGACCTGCACCGGCCCGCACCAGCCCTCGGCCACCGACGATTCCAGCGGGAAATCCTTGGTGGCCTCGTAGGTCAGCAGGGCGCCGACTTCCTGGGACAGTTCTCGAAAGCTCTTGGTGCTGAGGTCGGCGCGCCGCATGATGCCGAGCTTGTGGCGGATCAGCGGATGACGGATTTCGTGCACGGGCATGTGCGTAAATCTCCAGAATCAGATGAAAAATCGGGGGGTTTTCACCTCGGGCGCGCAGACCGCGCCCGAGCATCGTAAACGGTTTGCCGCAAATTGTTTATTGTTCGGCCAGCCAGGCGATGAGCGCGTCGTCGAACGGCCGCACCGCCGCGGCCTGCTCGCTGTTGACGATGCTGACCACCACGTAGCGCTTGCCGCTGGCGCCCAGCACATAGCCGGCGATGGCGCGCACGTCCCGCAGGGATCCGGTCTTGAGGTGGGCCATGCCCTGGGCGCCGTCGCCCCTGAGGCGTCGGCGCACCGTGCCGTCCACCCCCGCGATGGCGAAAGACGACATGTATTCGGGCATGAAGGGCGAATTCCAGGCCACGGTCAGCAGCGAGGCCAGGCTGTCGGCCGACACCCGCGCCTCGCGCGACAGGCCCGCGCCGTTGTCGATGACCAGTTCCGGCATGTCCAGCCCCTGGCGCGCCAGCAGGTCCTTGGCCACGGCCTCGCTGCTGGCCACGGTGGCCGGACGCCGGCCGCGCTCGGCGCCCAGGGTCAGCAGCAGGGTGCGCGCCATGACGTTGTTGCTGCGCTTGTTGATCTGCCGGATGGCCTCGGCCAGCGTGGGCGATTCGTGCGAGGCCAGCACCACGGCATCGCCCGGCACCACGCCCGGGCGGACCTGGCCCTTGAAGGTGCCGCCCAGTTCCTTCCAGAGCAGCCGGAACACTTCGGTGGCGTACTCGGGCTGCGAGAGCGCCAGGCGGTACAGGCTGAACTCGCCGCAGGAGCCCGCCACCTTGCCGCTCACGCGCAGGGACACGCCCTGCTGGGTGATGACCGGATCGGTATTGACCACCGGCGGCCCCGGGCAGCGCGCGTCGCTCCATTCGACCTTGCCTTCGATGCGCAGGCCCGGCAGCGGCGGGTCGATGATGGGCACCCATTTGCCGGCGGCGGAATCCGGCGAGAACAGCAGGCGCACGGCGCCGAAGCCCACCATCAGGGCGTCGGGGCTGGCGTTGTAGGCCCGGTCGGGCGCGCCGTCGAAGGCGCCGGGATCGATGCTCACCTGCCCGAAAATGCTGCGGTCGATGACGAGGTCGTTGATCTGCTTGACCCCGCGCAGCCGCAATTCGCGCAACAGGGTCCAGAGGTCTTGCAGCAATAGCTGGGGATCGCCGCCCGCGCGCAGGTAGAGCGGCCCCGGCAGCGCGCCCCGCGCGTCGGGCCGGGCGCCGGGCTCGGCCAGGAATTCCGTGCGCCAGACGTAATTGGGCCCCAGCTCCGACAGCGCGGCCCAGGTGGTCACGAGCTTCATGACGGACGCGGGGTTGCGCGGCTCCTTGGCGTTCAGGGCCACCAGGCGCTGGCCGCCGATCTCCTGCACCACCAGGGAGAGGGAGCTGTCGGGCAGCCTGGTCGATTTCCAGGCGCTCACGAGCTGCGGCGGCAGGCCCGGTATCTGCGCCGCCGCCAGCGAAGACGCCGCCGCCAGCAACCCGCCGGCCAGCCACCGCTTCAGCCTGCCTGCCCGCCCACGCTTCCGTCCCGTCATGCCCTGCACCACCTTGCCGTATCCGCCCGCAAAACCGAGAGCATACAAAACCTGCGCCGCTTGCGGGCGGCGGCCGCCCCGCCGGGGCCTTTACAATACGCGCTGGCCGCCGGGCCGCCCCGCTCGTCCGCCTGGCCCGCCGCCCCCATCCGTCTTCCTATCCGCCGTCCTATCCGCGTGACCCGTTCCTTTACCGTTTCCGATTTCGATTACGCGCTGCCGCCCGAGCTGATCGCGCAGACGCCCGCCCCCGAGCGCACCGGCAGCCGCCTGCTGCGCCTGGACGCCGCGGGCGCGCTGCACGACCTCCGGTTCGCCGACCTGCCCGGCCTGCTGCGCCCGGACGACCTGCTGGTCTTCAACGACACCCGCGTCATCAAGGCGCGCCTGGGCGGCCACAAGGCCACCGGCGGCAAGGTCGAGGTGCTGGTCGAGCGCATCACCGGGCCCGACCGGGCGCTGGCCCACGTGCGCGCGAGCAAGACCCCCGGCCCGGGCATGAGGCTGCGCCTGGCCGACGCCTTCGACGCGGTGGTGCTGGGCCGCGACGGCGAGCTGTTCGACCTGCGCTTCCCCGCCCCGGTGCTGGACCTGCTGGAAGCGCACGGCGCCACGCCGCTGCCGCCCTACATCACCCACGCCGCCGACGCCGGCGACGAAGAACGCTACCAGACCGTCTACGCGCGCGAGCCCGGCGCCGTGGCCGCCCCCACCGCCGGCCTGCATTTCGACGAGGCCACGCTGGAGCGGCTGGCCGGGCTGGGCATCGCCCGCGCCTTCGTCACCCTGCACGTGGGCGCCGGCACCTTCCAGCCGGTGCGCGTGCAGAACCTGGCCGACCACGTCATGCACGCGGAGTGGTACACCGTGCCCCAAGCCACGGTGGACGCCATCGCCGCCGCGCGCGCGCGCGGCGGGCGCGTGGTGGCCGTGGGCACCACCAGCGTGAGGGCGCTGGAATCGGCCGCCGCCCAGGCCGAAGCGCGCCACGGCCCCGGCGCCCCGCTGGCCGCCGCCCAGGGCGACACCCGGCTCTTCATCACGCCAGGCTATCGCTACCGCGTCATCGACGCCCTGGTCACCAACTTCCACCTGCCCCAGTCGACCCTGCTGATGCTGGTGTCGGCGCTGGCCGGCATCGAGCCGATCCGCCGCGCCTACGCCCACGCCGTGGCCCAGCGCTACCGCTTCTTCAGCTACGGCGACGCCATGTTCATCGAATCCCCCGCCTCCGCCCCCGCCCCATGACCGGACTGAATTTCGAACTGCTCGCCACCGACGGCGGCGCCCGCCGCGGCCGCATCACGCTGAACCATGGCGTGGTGGAAACGCCCATCTTCATGCCCGTGGGCACCTACGGCAGCGTCAAGGCCATGCTGCCGCACGAACTGAAGGAGATCGGCGCGCAGATCGTGCTGGGCAACACCTTCCACCTGTGGCTGCGTCCCGGCACGCGGATCATGGAAAAGCACGGCGGCCTGCACGGCTTCATGCAATGGGACAAGCCCATACTCACGGATTCGGGCGGGTTCCAGGTCTTCAGCCTGCAGGGCATGCGCAAGATCACCGAAGAAGGCGTGAAGTTCGCCTCGCCCATCGACGGCGCCCGGCTCTTTCTCACGCCCGAGGAATCCATGCGCATCCAGCGCTCGCTGAACTCCGACATCGTGATGGTGTTCGACGAGTGCACGCCCTATGAAATCGACGGCCGGCCGGCCACGCTGGAAGAGGCGGCGCGCTCCATGCGCATGTCGCTGCGCTGGGCGCGCCGCTCGCGCGAGGAATTCGACCGCCTGGAAAATCCCAACGCGCTTTTCGGCATCGTCCAGGGCGGCATGTACGAGTCGCTGCGCGACGAATCGCTGGCCGGGCTCAAAGATATCGGCTTTCACGGCTACGCCATCGGCGGGCTGTCGGTAGGCGAGCCCAAGGAAGACATGCAGCGCATCCTGGCCCACGTGGCCCCGCGCCTGCCGGAACGCGCCCCGCGCTACCTCATGGGCGTGGGCACGCCGGAAGACCTGGTCGAGGGCGTGAGCCGGGGCGTGGACATGTTCGACTGCGTCATGCCCACCCGCAACGCGCGCAATGGCTGGCTCTTCACCCGCTACGGCGACATCAAGATCCGCAACGCCAAGTACCGCGACGACACCCGCCCCCTGGACCCGGCCTGCGCCTGCCACACCTGCCGGCATTTCTCGCGCGCCTACCTGCATCACCTGCAGCGCGCCAACGAAATCACCGGCGCCCGGCTCAATACGCTGCACAACCTGCACTTCTACCTGACCCTCATGCAGGAAATGCGCGAGGCCATCGCCGCCGGCCGCTTCCAGGCCTGGCGCGAGCAATTCGCCGCCGACCGCGCGCGCGGGGTCGAATAGGCGGACGCCCGCGAGGGCGGCCCCCGCAAGGGCGGCCCGTCGGCCCGCGCCTCTCCCCTCGCCGAGAACCTCGCTACAATAGTCGGCTTGCCCTATCCATGGCTCGCGCGGGGATGGGCACGTAGACCGCAAGAGAAAACACCACGCGGCATCAATCCCCAACACAGACTTACAACGCAGGAGAGAATTTCATGTCCGCTATCGATACCGCCAGCCTCGTCGTGGCTCAGGCTGCCGCCCCCGAAGGCGGCGCGCTGATGGGCATGCTGCCCATCATTCTGATGTTCGTGATCCTCTACTTCCTGATGATCCGTCCCCAGATGAAGCGCCAGAAGGAGCATCGCAACCTGCTGGCCGCCCTGGCCAAGGGCGACGAAGTCGTCACCGCCGGCGGCCTGCTGGGCAAGGTCACGAAGGTCAGCGACAGCTACGTGACCGTCGAGGTTTCGGAGCTGGCCGACAAGCCGGTCGAAGTCATCATGCAGAAGTCGTCGGTGTCGACGGTGCTGCCCAAGGGAACCATCAAGGCCCTGTAAGCGTCCCACGGAGCCGCGGGCGCCACATCGCCCCGCCCCGTGCGTCGCCCATGCGTCGCCGATGCGCCGCCCTTACTCCGCCCTTACTCCGCCCGCCGCCATCGTCCCATGCCGGACCGGCCACGGGCGGTTCCCTCTCAATCTGACATGAAGTAGCCGGCAATGAACCGCTATCCTCTCTGGAAATACATTACGGTCCTGGTTGCGGTCGTTATCGGCCTGCTGTATACGCTTCCGAATTTCTACGGCGAATCGCCCGCCGTGCAGGTTTCCAGCGCGAAGGCCACCATCAAGGTCGAGCCCTCGATGCTGCCGCAGGTCGAACAGATTCTGGCCGACGCCAAGATTCCCGCCGACAGCGTGTACTACGAGCAGAACGGCACGCTGGGCACCCTACGCGCGCGCTTTCCGTCCACCGACGTCCAGCTCCAGGCGCGCGACCTGCTGGACAAGTCCCTGAACACGGTGCCGGGCGACCCGCACTACACCGTGGCGCTCAACCTGCTGCCCGCCTCGCCCACCTGGATGCGCGCGCTGGGCTGGTTCGAGCCCAAGCCCATGTATCTGGGCCTGGACCTGCGCGGCGGCGTGCACTTCCTGCTGCAGGTGGACATGCAGGGCGCCCTGACCGCCCGCTACGACTCGCTGGCCGCCGACGTGCGCACCGTGCTGCGCGACCAGAAGGTCAACGTGGCCGGCGTGGAGCGCTCGGGCCTGAGCGTGGCCGCCGCCTTCGCCAGCGCCGACGACCGCGACCGCGCCGTCGCCACGCTGCGCACCCGGCTGCCCGACCTCGAATTCACCGACCGCGAAGAAAACGGCAAGCCCATGCTGATCGGCGCGCTGAGCCCCGCGGCCATCACCCGCGTGCAGGACTCCGCCCTCAAGCAGAACATCAGCACGCTGCACAACCGCATCAACGAGCTGGGCGTGGCCGAACCCGTCATCCAGCAGCAGGGCTCGGACCGCATCGTGGTGCAGCTGCCCGGCGTGCAGGACGTGGCCAAGGCCAAGGAACTGCTGGGCCGCACCGCCACGCTCGAGATCCGCATGGTGGACGATTCGCCGGCCGCCCAGGCCGCGCTGCTGGGCGGCACCGTGCCCTTCGGACTCGAGCGCTACACCGACCGCGACGGCCGTCCGCTGCTGGTGCGCCGCCAGGTGCTGCTCACCGGCGAGAACCTCCAGGACGCCCAGCCCGGCCGCGACACGCAGACCCAGCAGCCCGCCGTGCACCTCACGCTGGACGCCAAGGGCGCGCGCATCTTCCGCGACGTCACCCGCGACAACGTCGGCAAACGCATGGCCATCCTGCTGTTCGAGAACGGCAAGGGCGAAGTGGTCACGGCGCCCGTGATCCGCAGCGAAATCGCCGGCGGCCAGGTGCAGATCTCCGGCAGCATGACCGCCGAGGAAGCCGCCGACACGGCGCTGCTGCTGCGCGCCGGCGCGCTGGCCGCGCCCATGTCCATCATCGAGGAACGCACCATCGGCCCGAGCCTGGGCGCGGACAACATCGCCAAGGGCTTCGACTCCACGCTGTACGGCTTCCTGGCCATCGCGGTGTTCATCATCCTGTACTACCACCTGTTCGGGGTGTTCTCGACCATCGGCCTCACCTTCAACGTGCTGCTGCTGCTGGCGCTGCTGTCCATGCTGCAGGCCACGCTGACGCTGCCGGGCATCGCGGCCATCGCGCTGACGCTGGGCATGGCCATCGACTCCAACGTGCTCATCAACGAGCGCATCCGCGAGGAACTGCGCGCCGGCGCCACGCCGCAGCAGGCCATCCACCACGGTTTCGAGCGCGCCTGGGGCACGATCTTCGACTCCAACCTGACCACGCTGATCGTGGGCCTGGCGCTGCTGGCCTTCGGTTCGGGTCCGATCCGCGGTTTCGCGGTGGTCCACTGCCTGGGCATCCTGACCTCGATGTTCTCGTCCGTCGTGGGCGTGCGCGCGCTGGCCAACCTCTGGTACGGCCGCAAGAAGAAGCTCGCCTCGATCTCCATCGGCGAAGTCTGGAAACCCAAGGCGAACTGAACCGCAGGGGCGGCCGGAGCCCGGTTCCCGGCCGCCCGCACTGAATAAAAGCGAAGGCGAAACATGGAATTTTTCCGTATTCACCGCACCATCCCGTTCATGCGCCACGCGCTGGTGCTGAACATCATCAGCCTCGTGACCTTCGTCGCGGCGGTGTTCTTCATCGTCACGCGCGGCTTCCACCTGTCGATCGAATTCACCGGCGGCACGGTCATGGAAGTGAGCTACGCCCACACCGCCCAGCTCGAGACGGTGCGCGGCACGGTGTCTCGGCTCGGCTATTCCGACTTCCAGGTGCAGAACTTCGGCACCTCCCGCGACGTCATGATCCGCCTGCCGCTGGCCGAGGGCCAGACCTCGGCCACGCAGAGCGAAACCGTGATGAACGCGCTGAAGGCCGCCGACTCCACCGTGGAGCTGCGGCGCGTGGAGTTCGTCGGCCCGCAGGTCGGCCAGGAACTGCTGCACAACGGCCTGATGGCCCTGCTGGTGGTGGTGATCGGCATCATGGTCTACCTGGGCTTCCGCTTCGAATGGAAGTTCGCCGTGGCGGGCGTCATCGCCAACCTGCACGACGTGGTCATCATCCTGGGCTTCTTCGCCTTCTTCCAGTGGGAGTTCTCGCTGTCGGTGCTGGCCGGCGTGCTTGCCGTGCTGGGCTACTCCGTGAATGAATCCGTGGTCATCATGGACCGGATCCGCGAGAACTTCCGCAAGTACCGCAAGGCCGACGTGCAGGAAGTCATCAACAGCGCCATCACCCAGACCATCTCGCGCACCATCATCACGCACGGCTC
Organism: Achromobacter sp. Marseille-Q4962; assembly: GCF_943737005.1. Taxonomy (GTDB): domain Bacteria; phylum Pseudomonadota; class Gammaproteobacteria; order Burkholderiales; family Burkholderiaceae_B; genus Achromobacter. The sequence goes on from NZ_CALSFU010000042.1 coordinate 17,844, forward strand.
CACGCAGATGATGGTGCTGTCCATGCTGTTCTTCGGCGGCCCCACGCTGCACTACTTCGCCATGGCGCTCACCATCGGCATCTGGTTCGGCATCTATTCCTCGGTGTTCGTCGCCGCCGCGCTGGCCATGTGGATGGGCGTCAAGCGCGAAGACCTGGTCAAGCCCGCCAAGAAGGAAACCGAGGGCGAAGTGGCCTGACCCGGCCGCCTTCCTCCTCTTTCCGACCAAGCCGCGGCCCCGTCCGCGGCTTTGTTTTGCGCGCCGCCGGCCGCTTTGGCTACCATAGGCGCATCATGGCACTCGCGATCGATCATCTCGTCGTGGCCGCGCCCGACCTCGAAAGCGGCGCGGCCCACGTCGCCCGGACGCTGGGCGTCGCGCCCGCCGCCGGCGGCGCGCACCCCCGCATGGGCACCCACAACCGCCTGCTCGGCATGGCCGGCGGCATCTACCTGGAAGTCATCGCCATCGACCCGGACGCGCCGCCGCCGCAGCGCCCGCGCTGGTTCGGCCTGGACAGCGCAGCCATGCGCGCCCGGCTGCGCGAGGGTCCGTTCCTGGCGCACTGGGTGGCCCGGGCAGACGCGCAGGCCGGTCTTTCCGAATGGCAGGCCCGCCATCCGGACCGGCTGGCGCCGGTCATCCCCATGACGCGCGGCGAACTGCGCTGGCGGCTCACCGTGCCCGACGACGGCAGCCTGCCCGCATGGGCGCAAGACGGCCGCGCGGCCGGCGACGGCGTCTTTCCCACGCTGATCCAATGGGACGTGCGCCCCACGCCGGCCGATACCTTGCCGCGCGCGCCGCTATCGCTGCGGCGCCTGCGCGCCGGCCACCCGGACGCGGCGCTGCTGCGCGCGGGCCTGGACTGGCTGGGCGGCGCCGGCCTCATCGAACTGGAAACCGCCGACGGGCCGCCCTGGCTCGCCGCACAGATAGAAACCCCCGGCGGCGTGAAAACGCTGCGCTGATGCAGGCCGGGCCGCGCAGCGCCCCGCCGCCCGGACCTTCCTTTCTTCCGGAGTAGACAAGCATGCCCAGCACCCGCAAATGGTTCGACGACGACGCCTATCTGGCGCAATGCGAGGCGACCGTCCTGGCCGCCGGCCCGGACGGCATCGAGCTTGACGCCACCGTCTGCTATGCCCGCAGCGGCGGCCAGGCCGGCGACACCGGCACCCTGACCCTGGCCGACGGCGCCGTGCTGACGCTGACCGACACCGTCTACGCCGACGACCGCCAGCGCATCCTGCACCAGGTCGAGGGCGAGCGCCTGCCGCGGCCCGGCGAGCGCGTCGCCGTGGCCATCGACTGGGCGCGCCGGCACCGCCTGATGCGGCTGCATACCTGTCTGCACTTGCTGGGCTCGCTGGTGCCCGCGCCCGTGACCGGCTGCGGCATCTCGCCGGACTCGGCGCGCATCGATTTCGACCTGCCCGAATCCACGCTGGACAAGGACGACCTCACCGCGCGGCTCAACGCGCTCATCCGCGCCGCCACGGCCCTGAAAACCACGCTGATCACGCCCGAGGAACTGGCGCGCGAACCGGACCTGGTGCGCACCATCGGCGCAGCGCCGCCCGCCGGCACGGCGCGCATCCGCATCGTGGAGATTCCCGGCGTGGACCGCCAGCCCTGCGGCGGCACCCACGTGGCCAACACCGCCGAGATCGGCGAAGTAGTGGTGACCAGGATCGAGAAGAAAAGCCGCAGCAACCGGCGCGTGGTGCTGCGGTTCGCCTGACGCTCGGCTCAGGCGCCGGGGCGCAGCTGGTCGCGGACCAGGCGCACCCAGAAGCTGCCGGCGGCCAGGATGAGCTCGTCGTTGAAGTCGTAGCCGGCGTTGTGCAGGTTCGGCCCGGCGCCCGCGCCCATGTTGATGTAGCACGAGGGCACGCGCTGGGCGATGAAGGCGAAATCGTCGGCGGCGAGAATGGGCGGATGCCCGGCCACCACCATGTCGGGGCCGAACAGCCGCGCCGCCGTATCGCGCGCGGCGAGCGCGGGCGCCTCGGCGTTGACCAGCACCGGATAGCTGTGCCCTGCCGTCTCCACCCGAGCCCGCACGCCGAAGCTGGCCGCCTGCCCTTGCACGATGTCGCCTACCCGGTCCAGGATCATGCGGCGCTGCGCCTCGTCCAGCGCGCGCACCGACAGCTTCATTTCCAGCTCGCCCGGAATGACGTTGTAGTTGGTTCCGGCATGGATGCTGGTCAGGCTGACCGCGGCGCTGTCGAAAGGGTTGGTATTGCGCGAGACAATGGTCTGCAGCGCGGCGATGATGCCGCCGGCCGCCACGATGGGGTCGGCCACGAACTGCGGCGACGCGGCATGCCCGCCTCGGCCCGTCACCACGATGCGCAGGCTGTCCACCGAGGCCATGACCGGCCCGATGCCGATGCTCATCTGGCCGAAGCGCAGCGTAGGGGTGGGATAGTTGTGCAGCGCGTAGACCGCCTCGCACGGCGCCACATCCAGCAAGCCGTCCTCCAGCATGGCGAGCGCGCCCGCGCCGCCCTCCTCGGCCGGCTGGAAAATCAGGTGCAGCGTGCCGGAGAAGTCGCGGGTACGGGCCAGCTCGCGCGCGGCGGCCAGCAGGGTCGCGGTATGACCGTCGTGCCCGCAGGCGTGCATCACGCCCGGCCGGCTGCTGGCGTGCGCGCACCCGCTGGCCTCGTCGATGGGCAGGGCGTCCATGTCGGCGCGCAGCCCGATGGCGCGCCCGCCCCTGCCCATCGACGAGGCC
>NZ_CALSFU010000043.1 GCF_943737005.1 Achromobacter sp. Marseille-Q4962
CCCGGCAGCACCGGCAGGCCCACGGCCGCCAGCGCCAGATACAGCAGGCAGGCCAGCGCGCCGCGCACCGGCCCGAGCATGGCGCCGGCCAGCATCGCGCCCAGGGTCTGCAGGGTGACGGGCACCGGGATAGCCGGCAACGGAATGGGCGGAATCAGACTGAGCACGACGATCAGCGCCGCGAAAAGCGCGACCAGCACGGTGTTGTTGGATTTCACGGGACTCTCCCCTGGGTGGTGGAACAACGGGGCGCGCGGCTCAGGGGCTGCGCGCGTCGATGGCCTCGGACACTTCCTGGGCGCGCTTGAGCGTCAACACCAGCAGCGGCACCAGCAGCGCCAGCGGGTTGGCCGCCAGCCCGCGCGCCGCCTGCGCTTCGCGGATGTCCTGGAAGTTGCGCCAGATCTCGGGCACGAAGCGCACCGCCAGCGCCAGCGCCAGGGCCGTCTTGCCGGCGTCGAGCAGGCCCAGTCGCTCCAAGGGCGCCAGCAGCCGCTCGCATACGCCGATGAGGTCCGAGGTGCGCGTGGACAGCGTCACCGCCAGCGCCAGGGCGACCAGCGCCGCCACGCGCAGCAGCACGGCCAGCGCGGCCCGCGCATCCTGCACGGCCCAGGTGAAGGCCGCCAGCGCCGCCAGCACCATGGCCAGGGGCCGCACATGGCGCCAGGCCGTCGCGGCCGTCACGCCCGTGGCCGCCGCGAGCACGGCCGCCACCGCGAAGGCCGCGGCCAGCAGACGCGGATCGTCCACCCGGAAAAGCGCCGCGCCCGCCGCCGCCAGGACCAACAGCTTGAGCCAGGCCGGCAGCCGGTGCAGCGCCGAGTCGCCGGTCAGGTAGAGGGGCTCCATCATGAGCAATGCTCCCGGTACCAGCGCAGCGCGGCGCCCGGGCGGTCGTCGGCCGCGACCAGGCCGTCGCGCACCACGACCACGCGGTCGAAATCCTCCAGCAGCTCCAGGTCGTGGCTGACCACCAGGGCGTCGTGCGGCAGGCCGGCGATGGCGTCGCGCACGCGGTTGCGGTTGCGCAGGTCCAGTTGCGTGGTGGGCTCGTCGAACACGACCAGCGCGGGCTCCATGACGAGCACGGCGGCCAGGGCCACGAGCTGGCGCTCGCCGCCCGACAGGCTGTGGCTGGCGCGGTCGGCCAGGTGCGCCACGCCCAGCGCGTCGAGCCCGGCCTGGATGCGCGCCTCGCGCCGCGCGCGGTCCGGCTCCAGCCGCTTCAGGCCGAATGCCATGTCCTCGCGCACGATGGGGAACACGATCTGGTTTTCGGGATTCTGGAACACGAAACCCACCCGCTGGCGCACGGCCTTGAGATCGGCGCGGGTGTCCAGGCCGTCCACGCGGACGGCGCCGGCCGTGGGCAGCACCAGTCCGTTGACCAGACGGGCGAGCGTACTCTTGCCGGCGCCGTTGGGCCCGACCACGCCGATGCGCCTCTCGGTGAGCCGCAGGTTCACCCCCCGCAGCACCTGGGCCTGGGCGGCGGACACGACCGCCTGGTCAAACTCGATTAACATGGGGCGGGATTATGCCCGAACCATTCCGGGCCAACAGACTCCAAGCACTGTCATGGAAAAAGTACGCAAATCCGACGCCGAATGGCGCGCCCAACTGTCCCCCGAAGAATACGCCGTCGCCCGCCAGAAAGGTACGGAACGCGCCTTCACCGGACGTTACTGGAATACCTTCCAGCACGGCATCTACCGCTGCGTGGGCTGTGGCACTCCGCTCTTCGCCTCGGACACCAAGTTCGACGCGGGCTGTGGCTGGCCCAGCTATTTCGAGCCGCTGGACCCCGAGCGGGTGCGCGAAGAGCGCGACACCAGCCACGGCATGGTGCGCACCGAGGTGCTGTGCAACATCTGCGACGCCCACCTCGGCCACGTGTTCCCCGACGGCCCCGAGCCCACCGGCCTGCGCTACTGCATCAACTCCCTTTCGCTGAAATTCGAGCCCCTCGACGAATGAAGAAGTTCCTGTTCGACCTGTTTCCCCTCCTGCTCTTCTTCATCGCCTACCGGTACACCGACATTTTCGTGGCCACCGGCGTGGCGATGGCGGCGGCCGTGGCCCAGATCGTCTGGCTCAGGCTGACGGGCAAGGCCATCGAGCCCATGCACTGGATCAACCTGGCCATCATCCTGGTCTTCGGCGGGGCCACCATCTGGCTGCACAGCGACGTCTTCATCAAATGGAAGCCCACCGTGCTGTACTGGCTCTTCGGCGGCGCGCTGCTGGGAGGCCGGCTGCTGGGGCGCAACCCCATCCGCCGCCTCATGGAAAAACAGATCCAGATGGCCGATGCCGCCTGGGACCGCCTCAACCTCATGTGGGCGGCCTTCTTCCTGCTGGCCGGCGCGCTGAACCTGTACGTGGCGTTCTCGGGCCACTTCACCGAGTCGCAATGGGTGAGCTTCAAGGCTTTCGGCCTCATGGGGCTGCTGGTGGCGTTCGTCATCGTCCAGTCGTTCTGGCTCGGCAAGCACATCCAGGCCGACGAAAGCTCTTCCGGCAACCCGCCGTCCCGCTCCTGACCCGGCGGCGCCGGCCTCGGCCGGCCCCGCATCCGCCCTCGCATCCGCCCCCGCATCCGCCATGCCCGATCCCGACCGCATCGCCCTGATCCGCGAGCGACTCGCCGTCCTGGAGCCGCTTAGCCTGGAAATCCTCGACGACTCCCATTTGCACGCCGGCCACGAAGGCAGTAAAAACGGCGCCGGCCATTATCGCGTCCGCATCGTCGCCGCCTGTTTCGCCGGCCTGGCGCCGGTAGCGCGACATAGGCTGGTGTATCATCATTTGCAAGATTTGATCCCCTATCCGATCCACGCGCTTGCGCTAGACGCACAGGCTCCCCAATAGAAGGTAATAAAGGATTTACATGAAACGCATCGTCATGCTGGCCGCGGCCTGCGCCGTTGCAGTGCCCGCCTTTGCCCAAAACGTGGCCACCGTCAATGGCACGGCCATTTCGCAAAAGAGCCTGGATCAATTCGTCAAGCTGCTGGTGAGCCAGGGCGCCACCGATTCGCCGCAACTGCGCGACCAGGTCAAGCAGGAGATGATCAACCGCCAGATCTTCGTGCAGGCCGCCGAGAAAGAAGGCATCGCCAAGCAGGCCGACGTGCAGACCGAAATCGAGCTGGCCCGCCAGGGCATCCTGGTGCGCGCCCTCATGGCCGACCACCTCGCCAAGCATCCGGTCACCGACGCCCAGGTCACGGCCGAATACGACAAGATCAAGAAAGAGCAGGCCGGCAAGATGGAATACAAGGTCAGCCACATCCTGGTCGAAGACGAGAAAACCGCCAACGACCTGCTGGCCCAGTTGAAGAACGGCAAGGGCAAGTTCGAAGACCTGGCCAAGAAGAACTCCAAGGATCCCGGCAGCGCCGAGAAAGGCGGCGACCTGGGCTGGGCGCCTCCCACCAACTACGTGCAGCCGTTCGCCCAGGCCGTCACGCAGCTGAAGAAGGGCGAACTGGTCGACAAGCCGGTCCAGACCCAGTTCGGCTGGCACATCATCAAGGTCGAGGACACCCGTCCGGTGCAGTTCCCGCCCCTGGACCAGGTGCGCCCGCAGATCGAGGAAATGCTGCGCCAGCAGACCCTGGCCAACTACCAGAAAGACCTGCGCGAGAAGGCCAAGATCCAGTAACGATCGGCGTGGGCCGCAAGGTCCGCGCGTTACGAGCACTGCCCGCGTCTGCGGGCAGTTTTTTTGCGTCTTCGTCGGGTGCGACGTCGCATGGCGCGGGTCAGCGGTGAGTGGCCGTGGCCAGCGCCGGCCGGACCGCGCCGCGGTTGCGGGGCGCGGCCGTCGCGGCGCTACGCGCCGAGCAGCGCCTTGAGGCCGTCCTCGTCCAGGATGGCCACACCCAGTTCCTGGGCCTTGGCGAGCTTGCTGCCGGCGTCCTCGCCGGCCACCACGTAGGCGGTCTTGCGGGAGACGGAGCCGCTGACCTTGCCGCCGGCGGCCTGGATGCGCATGGCGGCCTCTTCGCGGGTCCAGTTGGGCAGCGTGCCGGTGAGGACGAAGGTCTTGCCAGCCAGGGTGGTGTCCTGCGGCGCGGGCTCGGCCACGGCGTGCACGCCGCGCGCCTTGAGCTGTTCGATGATGTCGCGGTTGTGCGGCTCGGCGAAGAAGCGGCGGATGGACCCCGCCACCACCGGCCCCACGTCGGGCACGGCGGACAGCGCGTCTTCGTCGGCGTCCATGATGGCTTCGATGCTGCCGAAATGGCGCGCCACGTCGCGCGCAGTGGTTTCGCCCACATGGCGGATGCCCAGCGCGAACAGCAGGCGGCCCAGCGTGGGCGAGCGCGCCTTGTCGATGGCGGCGATGAGGTTGTCGGCCGACTTCTGGCCCATGCGGTCCAGCCCCACGAGCTCCAGCGGCCGCAAGCTGAAGAGGTCGGCCAGCGACTTGACCCTGCCGGCATCCACGAGCTGGTCCACGAGCTTCTCGCCCAGGCCCTCGATGTCCAGCGCCTTGCGGCTGGCCGCGTGCCACAGGGTCTGCTTGCGCTGCGCGGCGCAGAACAGGCCGCCGGTGCAGCGGGCGATGGACTCGTCCTCGGGGCGCTCGATGGCCGAGCCGCATACCGGACAGGTCTTGGGCATGACGAATTCGCGGGCGTCGGCCGGGCGCTTTTCGAGCACCGCGCTCACCACTTCGGGGATCACGTCGCCCGCCCGGCGCACGACGACGGTGTCGCCGATGCGCACGTCCTTGCGGCGGATCTCGTCTTCGTTGTGCAGCGTGGCGTTGGTGACGGTGACGCCGCCCACGAACACGGGCTTGAGGCGGGCGACGGGCGTGATGGCGCCGGTGCGTCCCACCTGCACTTCGATGTCGAGCAGCGTCGTGGTGGCCTCCTCGGCCGGAAACTTGTGCGCCAGCGCGAAGCGCGGCGCGCGGGCCACGAAGCCCAGCACGCGCTGCGCGGGCAGCGAATCCACCTTGTAGACCACGCCGTCGATATCGTAGGGCAAGCCGGCGCGCAGGCCGCCCACCTTGGCGTAGTAATCCAGCAGGCCTTGCGCGCCCTTGCAGCGATGGTTATGGCGCACATTCACGGGCACGCCCAGCGACGCCAGCCACTGGAGCATGGCGCCGTGCGATTTCTCGGGCAGCGTGGACGTTTCGGCCGCGCCGGCCGTGGCCTCGTCGAACAGGCCCTGCTGCGCGCCCGGCAGGCCGTGCACTTCGCCCCAGCCGTAGGCGAAGAAGCGCAGGGGCCGCTGGGCGGTGATGCGCGGATCGAGCTGGCGCAGGCTGCCCGCCGCGGCGTTGCGGGGGTTCACGAAGACTTTTTCGCCGCGCCGGGCCTGGGCCTGGTTCAGGCGCTCGAAATCGGCGCGGTTCATGAGCACTTCGCCGCGCACTTCCAGCACGTGGGGCGCCTTGCCTTTCAGGCGCAGCGGAATGGCCTTGATGGTGCGGATGTTGGCGGTGACGTCCTCGCCGGTCTGGCCGTCGCCGCGCGTGGCGGCCTGCACCAGCAGGCCGTCTTCGTAGCGCACGCTGATGGCCAGGCCGTCGAGCTTGAGTTCGCAGAAGTAGTCCGCCTCCTGCGCTGGGCCCAGCATGCCGGCCTTGCGCAGCGTGTCGGTGACGCGGCGGTCGAAATCGAGCACGTCCTCGTCGGCGAACGCGTTGCCCAGCGACAGCATCGGCACCGCGTGGCGCACGCTGCCGAAGGCCGGCAGCGGGGCGGCGCCCACCCGCTGGGTGGGCGACTCGGGAGTGACCAGTTCGGGGTGCTCGGCTTCCAGGGCCTGGAGCTGCCGCATCAGCTCGTCGTACTCGGCGTCGGAAATCGACGGCTCGTCGTAGACGTAGTAGCGGACGTTGTGCTGCTCGATATCGGCGCGCAGGCGCGCGGCCGCCTGCGCCGGGCTCTCCCCGGCGCCGGATCCTCCAGCGGCCTTGCCCATCAGGCAAACACCCGCTGGGCGCGGGCGCTGCCTGCGGGCAGGCCGGCCTGCTCGAGCTGGCCGAAGAGCACCTGCAGGCGCTCGTCGATGACTTTTTCGGCGCCGTCGGCCAGGGGCTTGCCCTGGTCGTCCACCAGGTCGGCGCGCAGGCGCGCGGCGAGGTCGCGGCCCACGTCGACCATGCGCCCGAAGGCCCGCGGATCGGCAGGCGCGCAAGGCACGTCCAGCAGCAGGTAGAGGCGCTCGATGCCGCCCATGCCGGCGTCGAAAGCCGCGCCGTCGGCGCGCGAAAGCGTGAAGCGGATGGCGCCGTCCTCGGCCGGCCACAGCAGGCGGTTGCCCTCGGCCGCGAAACCCGCATCGCGCGCGATGTTCAGCACTTCGGCGGCCGGCTGCGCCTGGTGCAGCAACAGCGTCAGCCCGACCTGGGTGTCCAGTGCGGCGCAGGTGTCGTCCAGGCGCGCGGCCTGCTCCAGCACGGCCTGCTGGTCGGGCCCCTCGATGGTGGCGTCGAAGCGCTCGGCCAGGTCCTGCGCGCGCGCCCAGGCCTGCGACCATTCGATGGCGGTCAGCGGGCCGCTGCGGTTGGCCAGCAGCACGGCGAGCTGCATCGCGCCATAGGACTCGGCCGCGTGCAGGCGCGCGCGGTGGCGGCCCTGGTCGGTGGTGGCGAAGACGCGCATGGGCTTGCGGCCCACGTGGCGCAGGCTTTGCATGTAAGGCAACAGGTCGGCGCCGCGCGCCGGCTCGGAGAAGTGGACCTCGATCACCACTTCCGTGGCGGGATCGGGCTCTTCGGCGTCGTCCGCGTCGCTGCCGGGCGCGGCGGCGGGCTCGGCAGGCAGGTGGGCCGCGGATTCGCCGCCCATGCCCGGCTCGCGGCGCGAGGGCGCGGGCGCGCCGGCCCCGGCGCCCAGCCCCGCCCCCAGCAGCGGGTCTTGCTCGCTGGCGGGGAAGTGGGTCTGCATCTTGCGCCGCACCCGGCGGTCCTGCCACCAGTTGAATCCCAGCACCAGCAGGATCAGCAATACGCCCAGGGCTATCAGCCCGATCTGCAAATCACTCATGTGTAAATCCCGCGCCGCCCGGCAGGCCGGCGCCCTTCTCTCTTGGTGTTTATGCCGCTTCGGAAGCCATTTGCACGGCCGAATCTATGTCTACCGCCACGATACGCGAAACCCCTTGTTCTTGCATGGTTACACCGACCAATTGCTTGGCCATCTGCATCGCGATCTTGTTGTGCGAGATGAACAGGAACTGCGTCTGCTCGCTCATGCTGCTGACGAGGTTGGCGTAGCGCTCGGTATTGGCGTCGTCCAGCGGCGCGTCCACCTCGTCGAGCAGGCAGAACGGCGCCGGGTTGAGCTTGAACAGCGCGAACACCAGCGCGGTGGCCGTGAGGGCTTTTTCGCCGCCGGACAGCAGGTGGATGGTGCTGTTGCGCTTGCCCGGAGGCTGGGCCATGACCTGCACGCCGGCGTCGAGGATTTCCTCGCCGGTCATGGTGAGGCGCGCCTCGCCGCCGCCGAAGAGCTTGGGGAAAAGCTCGCCGAAATGCCCGTTCACGGTATTGAACGTTTCCTGGAGCAGCTCGCGCGTCTCGCGGTCGATCTTGCGGATGGCGTCTTCGAGGGTTTCGATGGCGGTCATCAGGTCCTGGTGCTGGGAGTCCAGGAAGCCCTTGCGCTCGCGCGCCGCGTTCAGCTCGTCCAGCGCCGCCAGGTTGACCGAGCCCAGGCTGTCGATCTGCCGGGAGATGCGGGCGACTTCGGACTGCAGCCAGTTCGCGCGGCGCCATTCGTCGCTCTGGGCGGCCAGTTCCTGGGCCAGCGCCTCGCGGTCCACTTCGCGCGCGTTCAGTTGCTCGGTGAATTGTTCCTCGGCCAGGCGCGCCGCCTGCTCCTGCAGCTGCAGCTCGGTGATGCGGGCCCGGCGCGGCTCCAGCAGGCGCTCCTGCTGCTGGCGCTCTTCGTCGGCGCCGCGCAGCAGCGCGCTCAGGTTGTCGAGCTCCTGGCGCGCGCGGGACAGCGCTTCCTCGCGTTCGGCGCGCAGCTCCAGGGCCTCCTGCAGCCCGGCCTGCGAGGCCGAGGCGTCCAGTTCGCCGAGGTCCGCCATGAGCTGCCCGAGCTCGGCCTGGGCGCGCTCGGTCTGGTCGGCCGCCAGCTGGCGGTTGCGCTGCAGGTCGGCGATGCGGACCTGGATGCCGCGCTCGGCGAATTCGGCTTCCTGGGCGGCCCGTTCGAGCTCGCGCAGCCGCGCGCGGGCCTCGTCGGCCTGCGAAGCCAGTGTTTCGCCGTCGATCTCGGCGTCGGCGAAACGCGACTGGTGCTCGGCCAGTTCCTCGTCCAGCGCCTCGAAGCGCGCTTCGGCCTCTTCGCGGGCGGCGCGCAGGTCTTCTTCCTGGACCGCGATCTCTTCCAGGTCTTGGCGCAGGCGCGAGGCGCGCTCGCCGGACTGCTCGGCCTGCTGCTGCAGGCGCGAATGCTCGAGCTGGATGTCGTGCACGCGGCGCGTGACCTCGGCCACGCGCTGGCGCGCCGGGGCGATGGCCTGCGATACCTGCTGCCAGCCGGCCTCGGCGCGGGCCACGGCGGCGCGGGCCTGGTCGGCGATGAGCTGCTGCGCCTTGATCTCGCGCTGCAGGTTCTCGATTTCCTGCTGGCGCGCCAGCAGGCCGGCCTGTTCGGAATCCGGGGCATAGAACCGCACGCTGTGGGCGTCCACCAGGTGTCCCGCCTTGACCACGCAGGCCGTGCCCGGCGGCAGCGACTTGCGCATGGCCAGGGCCTGGGCCAGGTCGCCGGCGGTGTAGATGCCGCCCAGCCAGTCGTTGAGCAGCGTGCGCAGGTCCGGGTCGGTGAGGCGCAACAGGCTGGATAGCGGCGTGAGGCCGGCAGGCGCGGCGGGCGCGGGCGCCGCCGCGGGCAACTGGTAGAACGCCAGCCGGGCCGGCGGGGCGTCGTCGGCGAAGGCGCGCGCCCAATCGAGGCTGCGCACTTCCAGGGCCGCCATGCGCTCGCGCAGCGCGGCTTCCAGCGCGGTTTCCCAGCCCGGTTCGATGTGCAGCTTCTGCCACAGCCGCTGCAGTCCGGCCAGCTCGTGCTTGGCGAGCCAGGGCTCGAGCGCCCCCTGCTTCTGCACGTCTTCCTGCAGCTTGACCAGGGCGGAGAGCCTGGCCTCCAGGCGCGCCAGGCTCTGGGCCTCGGCCTGCGCGGCGGCCTGGGCCTTGCTGCGCTCGGCGTCCGCCTCGGGCACGCGGGCCTCGAGCTCGGCCAGTTCGGCCTGCGCCTGCTCCAGTTGTTCTTCGCCGGCGGCGCGGTCGCCCGCCAACTGCTCCAGGCGCTCGGGATCGGGGCTGTGCAGCTCGCGCAGCTCCTGCTGCAGGCGTTCGCGGCGCTGCTCCAGGGCCTGCATCTGGCGGTCGGCGTCGCGCTGGCTCTGGGCCACCAGCGCGAGATTCTGTTCCACCCGCGCCAGCGCGGCGCGCATTTCGTCGCGACCGGCCGCGGCTTCGCGCACCCGGGCCTCGATGGCCGGCAGGCCGGCCTGCGCGTCTTCGGCGGCGGCGCGCGCCTCTTCGGTGCGCGCGGCGGCGGCGGCCAGGTCTTCTTCGGCCTGCGCGATCTGCTCGGTGCAGTGCTCGCGCTGGCTGATCCATTCCTCGATCTGCTGCTGGAGCTGGTCGCGGCGGGCCTGCAGGCGGTTGCGCGAGTCCACCACGTGGCGGATCTCGGCTTCCAGGCGGCTGACCTGGGCGTTGGCTTCATAGAGCTGGCCCTGGGCCGCGTGCACGGCGTCGCCGGCGGCGTAGTGCGCCTGGCGGCGCGATTCCAGCTCGGCCTCGCCTGCGCGCAAGCCGGCGATGGCGGCTTCCAGCTCGTTCTGGGCCTGGGCGATTTCCTGGGTCTTGCGCGCGCGCTCTTCGCGCGCCGCGGTTTCCTTGATGAACCAGAGCGCGTGCTGCTTTTTCTCGCCATCGGCCTGCAGTTCGCGGTAGCGCGTGGCGACTTCGGCCTGCGCCTCCAGTTTCTCGAGCTGCGTATGCAGTTCGCGCAGGATGTCCTCGACCCGGGTCAGGTTCTCGCGGGTGTCGGCCAGGCGGTTCTCGGTTTCGCGCCGGCGCTCCTTGTAGCGCGAAACGCCGGCAGCCTCTTCGAGGAACACCCGCAGCTCCTCGGGGCGCGCCTCGATCAGCCGGTTGATCATGCCCTGGCCGATGATGGCGTAGCCGCGCGCGCCCAGGCCGGTGCCCAGGAAGATGTCGTGGATGTCGCGGCGCCGCACCTGCTGGTTGTTGACGAAATAGCTGCTGGTGCCGTCGCGGGTGAGCACCCGGCGCACCGCGATTTCGGAGTAGGCGCTCCATTGGCCGGCGGCCCGCCCCTCGCTGTTGTCGAACACCATTTCGACGGAGGCGCGGGCGGCCGGCTTGCGGTTGCCCGAGCCGTTGAAAATGACGTCCTGCATGGACTCGCCGCGCAGCTCCGAGGCCTTGGCTTCGCCCAGCACCCAGCGCACCGCGTCGATGATGTTCGACTTGCCGCAGCCGTTCGGACCCACCACGCCCACCAGCTGGCTGGGCACGGGGATGACGGTGGGATCGACGAAGGACTTGAAACCGGCGAGTTTTATCTGGGTAAGGCGCACAGTACGATGACGACGGGGTGGGTTGAACGGATGGCGTTAACGGACCTGCCGCACAGATTGCAAACCGGCCCCTGTAGGGCCGGCTCTGACATGGCCCGTATGATACCGCAGGCGCTCTGTCCCCGAACCGGCGTCCGCCGGGGCGCGGGCAGGGGAAATGCGGAAGCGCCGCGGGGGGGCCCTCCGGCTATACTCGCTGACACTTTACGCTCCATACATGATTTTCACGCGGACTGACCAGGCTCAGGTCGTGGCACGGGGACATTCTTGAAACGAGGTTTTTATCTGGTCATGGCCGCGCAGGCCTTCTCGTCGCTGGCGGACAATGCGCTGTTCATCGCCGCGATCGCCTTGATACAGGAACTGCACGGTCCCGACTGGATGGCCCCCATCATGAAGTGGTCCTTCGCGCTGGCGTACGTGGTGCTGGCCGCCTTCGTGGGCGCCGTGGCCGACTCCTTCCCCAAGGGCCGGGTCATGTTCGCCACCAATGCGCTTAAGGTGGGCGGCTGCATGCTGATGTTCTCCTACGCCAACATCGGCATCGCCCCCCAGTACCAGACCTACCTCGTCTGTGCCGCCTACGGCATCGTGGGCATCGGCGCGGCGGCCTACTCCCCCGCCAAGTACGGCATCGTCACCGAAATGCTGCCGCCCTCCATGCTGGTCAAGGGCAATAGCTGGATCGAGGGCCTGACGGTGTTCTCCATCATCCTGGGCACGGTGCTGGGCGGGCTGCTCATCACTTCCACGGTCTCGGAGGCCCTGCTGGCGCACCCCATGATCAGCCGGCTGGTGCACACCCCGGCCGAAGCGGCCATCCTGGTGATCGCCTGCGTCTACCTGCTGGCCGCGCTGTGCAACCTCATGATTCCCCGCACCCACGTCCGCTACCCGCCCCAGCAGAAAAACCCCGCCCGGCTGGTGCGCACCTTCTGGGGCTATGTGCGCGTGCTCTGGAGGGACAAGCTCGGCCAGATCTCGCTGGCCGTGACCACCCTCTTCTGGGGCGCGGGCGCCACGCTGCAGCTCATCGTCATCGAATGGGGCCGCAGCCACCTCGGCTACCAGCTCGACAAAGCCTCCATGCTCATGGGCGTGGCTGCGCTGGGCACTGTCATCGGCTCCATCCTCGCCGGCCGGATTCCGCTGCGGCGCGCGCTGTCCGTGCTGCCCGTGGGGGCCGCCATGGGCCTGGTGGTGCTGCTGATGCCCTTCGTCTATTCGCCCTGGAGCGTCTATCTGCTGCTGCTCGTCACGGGCGGGCTGGCGGGGTTCTTCGTGGTTCCCATGAACGCGCTGCTCCAGCACCGCGGCCACGTCCTGCTGTCGGCCGGCCATTCGATCGCCGTGCAGAACTTCAACGAACAGCTCAACATCCTGCTCATGGTGGCCATGTACACCCTGCTGCTCTGGCTGGAGCTGCCCATCAACCTCATCATCGCGATCTTCGGCACGGTGGTGACGGTGCTGATGGTGGTGTTCATGCGCTGGAGCCGGCGCAACCTGCAGGCCGACCCCGAACTGCACGACCAGATCGGCCAGGAAGGCCACGGCCGCGCCCTCAATTCCACGCACTGAACCCGGCAGGCGCGCGCCGGGCGGCGCGCGGCCGGCCTCTCCCCTATCTCGCTAGAGCTGCGAGCAGGCCAGGCGCAGATCCTGCCAGGCGCGCGCCTTCTCGGAAGGGCTGCGCAGCAGATAGGCCGGGTGATAGCTCACCACCACCGGAATCTCCCGGCCGCTCTCGTCCTTGAAGCGGTGGATGCGGCCGCGCAGATTGCCGATGGTCGCATCGGTGCCCAGCAGCGTCTGGGCCGCGAAGCGCCCCACCACGAGGATGCGCTCCGGCTTGAGCAGCGCGATCTGCCGCATGAGATACGGGCTGCACGCCGCGATCTCTTCCGGCTTGGGATTGCGATTGCCGGGCGGGCGGCACTTGATGACGTTGGCGATAAACACGTCGCGCTCCCGGCTCATGCCCACCGAGGCCAGCATGGCGTCCAGCAACTGGCCCGACCGCCCCACGAAAGGCAGGCCCTGGCGGTCTTCCTGCTCGCCCGGCGCCTCGCCGATGACCATCCAGCGCGTGGGCTGCCCGCCGTGGCCGAACACCGCATGGCGGCGGCCGTGGCACAGCCCGCAAGCCGTGCAGGCCTGCACCTGCGCGCTCAACTCCTCCAGGCTCGCGTCGCGCACCCGCTCGGCCACCTCCGCGGGCGTCGGGGCGGGCGCCGGATCGGGAGATGCCTCCCGCGTCCTGGCGGGAGGACGCGGAGGCGGGCCGCTGCGCACGGCGGCGGCGGGCGCGGCTGCGGGCGCGGCGGCCGGGGATGCCTTCGCGGCGGCGGGCGCGCCTGCCAGGGCGGCGGGCGCCGCCGGGGCTGCGGCCGGTCCGGCCCCGGCGGCGGGTGCGGACGCAGGCTGCTGCGCCTGCGCGGCGGCGGGACGGGACGGCGCGGCCGGCTCCTGCCGCAGCCAAAGCCGCTCCATGCCGATCTCTCGCAGCCAGAGCCGCTGCAGGGGATTGACGCGAGGGGCGCCGGCATTGCCGGACACGGAAGCGCCCGCCGTGGGCGCGTCTGCGTCAGTCCGGGACGCGCTAGTCCGGGACGCGCCAGTCCGCGCGGCCTGGTCGGGCGGCGTGGCGGCGGCCATCATGCGGCCGCCTCGGCCGGAAAGCGCTTTTGCATGACCAGGGCGTCTTCGCGGCCGCCCTTTTCGGCAGGGTAATAGCCGCGGCGCACCCCGATCTGCAGATAGCCGTGGCGCCGATAGAAAGAGACGGCCTGCTCGTTGGAAGGACGGACTTCGAGCAGCACCCCTTCGAGCCCACGCTCGCGCGCGCGGGCCTCGCACCAGCGCAGCAGCACGCCGCCCAGGCCCTGGCGGTGCAGATCGCGGCGCACGGCGATGACCAGCAGATGCGCCACGTCGGGGGCAAACATGGAAATACAGAACCCCGCCAGTTTGCCGTCCTGGCGCAGCACCCAGGCGTCGTAACCGGCCGCGAGTGCGTCCGAGAAATTGCCGCGCGTCCAGGGAAAGGCCTGCACGTGGGCTTCCAGGGCCACGGCCTCGTCCAGGTCGGCTTCGGTGAAGGGCTCGGGCCGCGGCAGCGGCCGGGCCGCCGCCAGCGCCGGGCGGGCGCGCGGATTGCCGCCCTCGCCCTGCATGCGCTCGGCGGTGGTGAAGGCCACCTTGTCGCGCACGTACAGCGGGGCGGCGGCTTCGGGCGGCACGGTTTCGCCGCGGCGCCAGCTTTCCAGCGCCAGCCGCGCCACGCTCGCCGCATCCGGACGCAGCGCCGCGCCGGCCCGCGCCCATCCGGCGGGCACGGCCATGTCGGCCGCGTAGGCGTCCCAGGCGTCGCCCGCCCGCAGCACGTTCAGCGGACGCCCCGCCGCCTCCGACCACCGCGGCAGGTGATGCGCGGTCCAGGGCGCAACCTCGGCGGCGGCGATCAGCATGGGCGCCTGCAGCTCGACCCAGCCGCCGGCGTGCTCGCCGGCCGCGGCGCGGCGGTACGCGGCCAGGTAGACCTCGTTCATGCGGGCGTCCAGGGCCACCACCACGGCCTGCCCGGGCCCGGGCGCGGCCTGTGCGGCGACCGCCAGGTGCGACACCACCGGCACCACCGGGATGTCCAGGGCCAACGCCATGCCCTGGGCCACGCCGCAAGCCACGCGCAGACCGGTGAAGCCGCCCGGCCCCTGGCCGAAGGCCACCGCCCCCAGGGCGTCCGGAGCCAGTCCGGCTTCTTCGAGCAATTCCTGGGCCATGGGCAGCAGCCGCTCGGCGTGTTCCTGCGAGCCCTCGTGTTCGCGCACGCTCACATCGACGCGGCCGGCAGCCGCCCGCAACAGGGCCACGCCGCAGCGCGAAGACGAGGTTTCCAGGGCCAGCAGGTTTAGTTCCATAGATGCAGATTGTACGAAATTAGGGGCTATGTCCCCGTGAGTAAGGGGGATTTCAACCATGGCTCGCAATGTGTAATATCTTGTGAACGCCCTCTAGCCGCTGGTTCTCGTCACTGTTACATTTCCGGCCATGAATACGCAAAACACCACCCCTACCCGCAAAATCCTCGTCGTCGACGACGATCCGCGCCTGCGCGATCTGCTGCGCCGGTACCTCTCGGAACAGGGATTCAACGTTTTCGTCGCCGAAGACGCGAAAGAGATGGGTAAGCTCTGGCAACGCGAGCACTTCGACCTGCTCGTGCTGGACTTGATGCTGCCGGGCGAAGATGGCCTTTCCATCTGCCGCCGGCTGCGCGGGGGGCACGACAATACGCCCATCATCATGCTGACGGCCAAGGCGGAAGAAATCGACCGCATCGTCGGTCTGGAAATGGGCGCCGACGATTATCTCTCCAAGCCTTTCAATCCCCGCGAGCTGCTGGCGCGCATCAACGCCATCCTGCGCCGCCGCGGCACGGAAGAGCATCCGGGCGCGCCCAGCCAGGAGAACGAATCCATCGTTTTCGGCCCCTATGTGCTGAACCTGTCCACCCGCACGCTCACCCGCAACGGCGAGCAGGTTCCCATCACCACGGGGGAATTCTCCGTGCTGAAGGTGTTCGCCCGCCATCCCAAGATTCCCCTATCCCGCGACAAGCTCATGGAACTGGCCCGCGGCCGCGAGTACGAGGCCTTCGACCGCAGCCTGGACGTGCAGATCTCCCGCCTGCGCAAACTGATCGAGCCGAACCCGTCCAAGCCCGTCTTCATCCAGACGGTCTGGGGCCTGGGCTATGTGTTCGTCCCGGACGGTGGCAGTTGATCTTTACGCCCGCCCAGGGCAGGAGCGCAGCCTCGTGCCCCGTTTGCGCAAAACCTTCAAGAACCTGACATCGCGCCTGCGGCTCGGCCTGTTCGGCCGGACCTTTCTGCTGCTCGCCGCGCTGATGCTCGTCAGCCTCGGGGCGTGGCTGCAGGTCTTTTTCAGCATGGAGCTGGGCCCGCGCGCCAATCAAATGGCGCAGCGGGTGATCACGGCCGTCAATATCACGCGCACGGCTCTCATCTATTCGCACAACGGCGAGCGCAGCAAGCTGCTGCTGGACCTCGCCACCAACGAAGGCATCCAGGTCTATCCGCGCGAAGTCACCGACTTCGCCGAGCCCCTGCCCGACGACGACTACTGGCAGCGCGTGGCCCAGCACATCCGCACGCGCTTCGGCCCCGAGACCCAGATCGCCTGGGGCGTGAACCAGGTGCCCGGCTTCTGGGTCAGCTTCCAGATCGACAAAGACCTGTACTGGCTGGTGTTCGAGCGCGAGCAGATCGGCCTGACGGGCGGCATCGAATGGCTGGGCTGGGGCGCGACCGCCCTGCTGCTCTCCCTGGTGGGGGCGGCCGTCAGCGTGGGCTTCGTGAACCGGCCGCTGTCGCGGCTGGCGCGCGCCGCCCAGGTGTTGTCGCGCGGCGAGACGCCCGCGCCGCTGCCCGAGCAGGGGCCGCTCGAAATCCGCGACCTCAACGCCTCGTTCAACCGCATGGCCAAGGATCTGCGGCAGGCCGAAGCCGACCGCGAACTCATGCTGGCCGGCATTTCGCACGACCTGCGCACGCCGCTGGCGCGCATGCGGCTGGAAATCGAACTGAGCGGCGTGTCGGAAGACGCGCGCCAGGCCATCGACGAAGACCTGGGCCAGATCGACCACAGCATCGGCCAGCTCATGGAATATGCGCGCCCGGCCGGCACGCTGCCGCAGCTTGCCACCGACATCTCGGCCGTGCTGGGCGAGCTCTATGAGCGCGAGCGCAGCCACACCGCCTCCCTGGGCGGCGAGCTGGAGGCTGCGCTCGAACCCGGCCTGCGGGCGCGCATCACCGCGCTGGACCTCAAGCGCATCGTCAGCAACCTCATCGAGAACGCGCGCCGCTACGGACGCTCCGCCGACGGCATGGCGCACCTGCTCATGACGCTGCAGTCCGAGGGCGGGCTCATCGTGATCGAAGTTTCCGACCGCGGCCCCGGCATCGCCCCCGAAGAAGTGGAGCGCCTGCTGCGGCCGTTCTCCCGCGGCGAGGCGGCGCGCACCGGCGTCAGCGGCGCCGGGCTCGGCCTGGCCATCGTGGAGCGCCTGCTCAAGCATGTCGGCGGCTCGCTGCGCATGCTGCCGCGCGAAGGCGGCGGACTGACCGCGCGCATAGAGTTGCCCAAAGCCAGGTTTAGGAATTATCAATTAGACACGGACAATCAATAGCGTAGAATTTAGGGTTTGAGGCACAGCCTTATCTCCACCCAACAACTACTGGGAGTAAACATGAAAACTGTTGGCGACAAACTCGAGCCTTTCAAGGTCACCGGTGTCAAGCCCGGCTTCAACCAGCACGAAGAAAACGGCGTGTCGGCGTTCGAAGACATCACCGAGAGCTCGTTCCCCGGCAAGTGGAAGGTGATCTACTTCTACCCGAAAGACTTCACGTTCGTGTGCCCGACCGAAATCGTCGGCTTCAACAAGCTGGCCAAGGATTTCGAAGACCGCGACGCCGTCCTGCTGGGTGGCAACTCCGACAACGAATTCGTCAAGCTGGCCTGGCGCCGTGAGCACCCCGACCTGAGCAAGCTGGGCCACTACCAGTTCGGCGACACCACCGGTTCGCTGATCGACCAGCTCGGCGTGCGCGAAAAGGCCGCCGGCGTTGCCCTGCGCGCCACCTTCATCGTGGACCCGGACAACACCATCCAGCACGTCTCGGTGAACAACCTGAACGTGGGCCGCAGCCCCGAAGAAATCCTGCGCCTGCTCGACGGTCTGCAAACCGATGAGCTGTGCCCGTGCAACCGCTCGGTTGGCGGCGCCACGCTGTAATTTCCCGGCCCGGCCTGGGGTTCTCGCCACGAGGCCCCGCCGGGCTTTAATTGCGCTAGATTATAGGTAAAAACTATGGAATTTCTGACGACCATTAAGGAACAATTGCCGGATTGGGCCAAGGACATCCGCCTGAATCTGGACGCCGTGATCTCCCGTTCCACCCTGTCCCCCGAAGACGCACTCGCCTCGGCCCTGGCGGCGGCCTATGCCGCGCGCAGCCCGGTGCTGGTGGAAGCCTTCAAGAGCGGTCTTTCCGACACCGACGCCAACGCCGCCCTGACCGCCTCGGCCCTCATGGGCATGAACAACGTCTGGTATCCCTACACCGAAATGTCGGGCGACGCCCAGCTCAAAAGCCTGCCGGCCCAGTTGCGCATGAACGCCTACGCCACCCACGGCGGCGTGGAAAAGAAGCGCTTCGAGCTCTTCGCGCTGGTGGCGTCCATTATCGGCAAGTGCCACTTCTGCGTGCAGTCGCACTACGAGAACCTGAAGAAAGACGGCCTGACGACCGAACAGCTGCGCGATGCCGGCCGCATTGCCGCCGTGGTCAACGCCGCCGCCCTGGCACTGGCCGCGCAGGGCAAGTAAGCACCGTCCGCCCCGCCGGGGCGAAAGCAGAACGGGGCGCAGGAAACCGGCTTTCCTGCGCCCCGTTCGTGTCCGGGCATAGAGCGCCCGGGCCTCAGACGCGCGCCAGGAGCGCCACCACGGTGGCGGCGATGCCTTCCTGGCGGCCCAGGTAGCCGAGCCCCTCGTTGGTCTTGGCCTTGACGTTCACCTCGCCTTCTTCGAGTCCGGTGTCGGCGGCGATGTTGCGCACCATATCCGGCGCGTGCGGGCCGATCTTGGGCGCCTGCGCATGCACCGTGGCATCGATGTTGACCGGCGCCCAGCCCGCCTTGCGCACCTTCGCCACCGCCACGCGCAGCAGCTCGCGGCTGTCCGCACCCCGGTAGGCCGGATCGGTGTCGGGAAAGTGGCGGCCGATGTCGCCCAGGCCCGCGCCGCCCAGCAGCGCGTCGGTAATCGCGTGCAGCAGCACGTCGGCATCGGAATGGCCCAGCAGGCCATGGGTGTGGGGAATGGTCACGCCGCCGACGACCAGCGGCCGGCCTTCGACCAGGGCGTGCACATCGAACCCCTGTCCGACTCGGTAGGGAAATTTCATAGCCATTTTTCCATCAGTTCGAAATCGTCGGGCCAGGTCACCTTGAAGTTGCGCTGCGCGCCCGGCACGAGCAGGGGCGCGAAGCCCGCGGCTTCCATGGCCGAAGCCTCGTCCGTCACGGTTCCGCCGTCCACCGCCGCCCTGGCCAGGGCATCGCGCAGCGCGCCGGCCCGGAACATCTGCGGCGTCTGGGCCAGCCACAGCCCCTTGCGGTCCAGCGTGTGCTCCACGCGCTCGTGGCCGCTCTTGACCGTATCGGCCACGGGCAGCGCCAGCAGGCCGCCCACCGGGTCGGCCAGGCAGGCGTCGATGAGCCGCCTGAGCGCCTCGGGAGGCAGACCGGGGCGCGCCGCGTCGTGCACCAGCACCCAGGCGTCGTCCGGCAGGCCGGCTTCGGCCAGCGCCCCCGCCACGGTATCGGCGCGCGTGGGGCCGCCGCAGGCCCGCCATACCGTGCGCGGCAGGCCCCGCAGGGCGCCGTCCACCCAGCCGTCGCCCGGACTGACCGCCACGCGCACCTGGGCGATGCGCTCGTCCTCGAGCAGGGCGCCCACGGCCCAGCGCAACATGGGCTGGCCGGCCAGCGGCCGGTACTGCTTGGGCACCGCCTGGGCGCCGGGCGCGCTGGCGCGCGCGCCGACCCCGGCGGCCGGGACAATCGCAACGATCGAATCGGACATGAAGGATGGAGGCAGACGAAGTGCGGTGATTTTATAATCGTTCGCCTGATGCCCGCTTCCAGCCTGATGCCGTCTTCTTCCCTATCCGCCACGGCTGCGCCGCCCCTGCCCGCGACCGCCCCCAC
>NZ_CALSFU010000044.1 GCF_943737005.1 Achromobacter sp. Marseille-Q4962
GCCGGCTTCCACCCGTTTGATGGCTTCGATGATCTGGCTGTCCGTGAATCGTGACTTCTTCATGCTGTAGAACTCCTCAACGAGAAAATTCTACTTCTGACCTCAACGCTTTTGCGGGGGGATTACCCATCCAGGTCCAACACGGGTTTGGCGCCGACGTGCTCGACCTTGCTGCGCCATTGCCGGCCCAGGTAGTAGAACCGCAGGCTGTCCTGGACCGGATCGATCGTTTCCATCAGCCTGGCCTTCAAGATGGTCCATTGGGCGGAATCCACCTCGATCTCGAATACGGAAAATTGCACGCGCTGACCGTAGTCCAGGCAGGCCCTGGCAAGCCGGCGCAATCTGCGTGCGCCGCCCGGGTCCGCGGTGCTGACGTCGTAACTGACCAGTACCATCATCGACGGACCTCACTTCCACAGGAATGGCGGATAGGCATCGAGGTCGCCTCGCAGATGACGCGCCAGCAATTGCGCCTGGATGAACGGAAAGAGGCCGATTGCCGCTTTTTCGTCGATGAACGCATGACGCAGCTCCTCGCGCTTGCGCTCCTGGTAGGCCACCAGCACCGCCTTGCGCGCGGCCTCGCTCAACAATACGGCGCCGTTGTCCATGTACTGAAAATCTTGCTCGCCCACCTGCTTGCGGTTGATCAGCGAAAGCGCCAGGCGATCCGCCAGCAGCGGCCGGAATTCCTCCAACAGGTCCAGCGCCAGGCTGGGCCGTCCTGGCCTGTCCCGGTGCAGAAAGCCCACCGCCGGGTCCAGGCCCACGCTTTCCAACGCCGACCGGCAGTCATGCGTGACCAGCGTATAGAGAAACGACAGCAAGGCATTGACGGCGTCGCACGGCGGCCGCCGGCTGCGTCCCGAAAAGCGCATGGCCGGACTGTCCACACGGATCAGCGCATCGAAAACGCCAAAGTACGCTTGCGCGGCCTCGCCCTCGTAGCCGCGCAGCAGGTCCACGCCAGAGTCTTCATCGTGCAGCTTCTTGGCGATCATCTCCAGGCGCTTGTGCGCGTGCGCCAGCGCCGCCTGCCGATCGGTCGGCAAACCGTCGCCGTGATCCCGCAAGGCGCGACCCAGCACCACGCGCTGGTTGTGCAGCTTGCCCAGCAGCAGGTTGCGCACGATGGCGGCACAGCGCCCGGGATTGTCGCTGGCCCGATACTGCTGGCGGCGCAACAATACGTTGCCGGACACCGGCCCTTCGACGCGCGCCAGGAACCGGCCGTTCGGCGTGAGGAAGCTGGTGCATATGCCCTGCTCCGCGCAATAGCCCAGCAAAGGCGGAGACACCAGTACCCGCCCGAAACAGACCAGGCTCTCCAGCATGTGCACCGGCAACCGGGCGCGCTCCTGCTGTTCGACCTCCATAACAATGTTGGCGCCATCTTTGTGCAACCAAGCGCCATCGGTGGTGACGTACAAGGTATTCAACTGTCTGCGCATGACTCGCCTTCCATATCCTTGGACCACTGCTCCGCCAGCCAGACATTGACCCCTTTGTCACGCCCCAGCAGCCGGGGCTGGCAAAGGTCCAGCAGCGAGCAGGCATCGCATAAGCGAGGACGGTACCGGGCCGTGGGCGTATGACCCGCCACGAGCATCGCGCGCACGGCGGCGATGGTTTCCAGGGTAAGCTGGCGCAGTCCGTCGTCGAAAAGCACTTCGACGCGCCGGCGCGTTGCGCCGTAGTAGAGCGCCCCGGCGTCGATACGCTGCCCCAGCATGGATTCCAGGCACAGAGCCTGCGCGCACAACTGCACTTCGTCGGCCCGGTTCGCCTTGGGGCGCCCGCGCTTGTATTCGACGGGGAAGGCGCGCTCGCCGTCCGGGGCCTGGTGGAATTCCACCACGTCGGCAATGCCGCTGACCCCCAGGCGATTTTCGGCCAGCGGCATCGCCGTGACGACACGCACGCCCTTGCGGCGCTCGATCTTGGGCCGGTCAGCCTTTTCGTGCAGCAGGCGGCCTTCGGCGGTATGCCGGCTTTCCGCCCAAAGCTGCTCGACATGGATCAGCGCGCATTGCCGCGGGCAATACAGGTAATGCTGCAATGCCGAGAGGGCAATGACGTCGTCTTCGTCCATGGCATTCCCCGCGAGGCGCGCGAGGTCACATCAGCTCGCGCACGGTCACGCCGGCCGGCACGGCCGCGGTGTCGACGCGGACCCGGTAGTCTTCGTATCGGCGGGGCGAGGCGGCATCCGCGCCCGGGGCCCGCTCCACCTTGACGGCATCGAACAGCACGTGGGCCGGCGCGTTCCCCATCGCGCTCTCATGCTCGAACACGATGAGCTTGCGCGCCGCCATTTCGCCGCGCGCCGCGGAGCGGTCATGCTCGAACATATTGGCGAGCGCGCGCCAGAGCAGCTCCAGATCCTCGTTGGAGAATCCCGTGCGCTCGGCGAGCCTGGCGGAAATATAGCCATGGGCACGGTACAGGCCATAGGGAATGATGTGCTTGCGGCCCATGGTGCGGTTGTCTCCGCTCTGCGCTTCGGCCTCTTTCTCGGTGGTGACCGCCATGCGGGTGATGGAAACTTCCAGCGGCACCACGGGATCGATGGAGGTGGCGAAGGCCATCTGTACCGGCCCGCGCACCTGGCCTGCATTGACGCCGGTCGTCATCACGGCGCCAAAGCTGCGCACGTCGAAGAAGTTGGCGCACATCCAGGCGGTGATCTCGCGGGCCTTGGCCTCCTCCTTGGGCAGCTTCTTGTCCACCGGCTCGATGCCCACGGCCTCATACGCCTTGAGGTGCTGGTTGTTCAGAACGGCCTTTTCCTGCATGTAGATCGCATAGCCCGCAGCGTCCTCCTTGTCCAGCGCCACGAAATTGCGAATCTTGCGCTTGAGGCAGACGTCGGTGACCAGGCCCCGGTTGGTTTCGGGGTCCAGGCGCGGCAGGTTGCCGGCGTCCGGGTCGCCATTGGGGTTGCCGTTGGTGATGTCGAACAGGTAGACGAATTCGTAACGGTGGGTGATGGCGGTCATGCTTGAGTTTCCTCGATGTGGTCTTCGGTGGATTCCGTATTGCCGCTGTCGACGCCATCCTCCTGGCGGAAGCGGCTTTGCTGCTGATGGTAGTAACCGATGGCGAACCGGCCTTGATCCTCGATGCGCAGGCTGCGGGGGAAGTTGTCGGCAAGTCCCCCGACGATCTCTCGAATGTCCATTTCCAGACCAGCTGCGGCGGCCGGCTTGTCCTTGCGCAACCGTGCCAGATGGTTTTGCGCGTTGCGCAGCAGCACAGGGAATACCAATGCCGGCGTCGCCGACGCCGCGCCGTAGTAGCGGTCGCGAATGGTTGCATTGATCTGCTTGCCCAACGCCAGCCGCTGGACGGCCTCCAGCACGGCGAACAAACGTCCGAGCCGATAGCCGGGATGGGTGGATGCCTTGTCGAGACTCACGGGGATCTCCTCTTTGTCGCTATTGATTCCCAGGCGGCGCTCGCGCGCCAGAATACCTTTGCAAATGGCCACGCGCAGCCCCGACACATGGCCGTCGCTGCGCATGCGCATCAGGGCGTTGGCCAACAGGCTGCGCGGATAGGGCCTGCCGGTAAGCACCGCGCGCACGAGTTCACCGACGAGCTGGCTGGCCGCGTCGTCCATGGATGCGCTGTCCTTGTGTTGCGGCGCCGTGGCCAGCACGACACGATAGGCCGAGGGGGCGGTCTTCCAGGGTCGGGGGTCGAGATGGAAGTCCGCGGCATGCTCGGCCAGGCGGCGGGCGAACAGCCCCAGGGTGCCGACCTCCCAGAAGCGGATGGCGATGCGCGCGGCATTGGGCGCCAGGCCCAGCACGTACATGCGCGTGTCTTCCTGAAGCCTGGGATCGATATCGGCCAAGGGCCGGCCCTTCTGCACCTTTTCCAGTTCGCTCCGGATGCGTGCGGCCTCCTGCTCGTCCGTGGGGCGGTCGTCAAGCAGGTCGGCCAGCAGCAGCTCGGCCTGCTCGGCCTCTTGCGCATCGGCCGCCTCGGCCCAAAAGACGATGCTGGTATCGCCGATCTGCAGGCGCTGGCGGTTGTGCTCGCCGCGGCGCAGCAGATGATTGAGCACGGCGGTGTAGGCAAACGCCGCCCGTTCGGAAACGGGCGCGTTGTCGCCCTGGCTCTTGCCGTAGGAAGCGAAGGACTCCTGATTGAAGGAGACGATGGAGGCGCCCGAGCTCTGCGCGCCGCTGACACCCTTGATGGCCGGATGCAGGCGCGCCGCGGGCAACGGCTCGCCGGTCACCAGGCAAATCGCCAGCGGCGGCTGGCCCTCCGCCTGGCTGGCCAGCAACTGCGCGCGTAGAGCCTGCGCGGCGGGGCGCTCGTGCAAATAGGTCCGTTCGCCGTCCAGGCGGAACACCAGGTTGGCGTCCAGCATATCCTCGCTGAAGTGCGGAGCGGCGAACCGCGCTGGCGTCCAGGCCTCCAGAAAAGCCAGCAGCGCCTTCAGGCCCGCGTCCTGCGTGCCGGCCAGATGCTCCTGATGCAAGGACTTGAAGGCGGCGTGCTCCTTGTCGGCGCGCTTGCTGGTCGCGCTGATGCCGAGTACGTAGCTGGTCTTGTCCCAAAGAAAGTTGGACTTGATGCCCACCGTGCGTTTTTCGGGCTGGGGCACGTTCATCAGGCGCGGCTGCGGCTTCTTGCCCGTGTTGTCGCGGATGTCGTTGACCTGCACCACGCCGCCATCGGCGGACAGCAGGATTTCGTAGCTGATTTTCTCGGGGCTGTAGCCAAAGGACGCCAGGCCCTCGGTCCGGCGTTCCAGCAGCCGTTGGTAATAATCGACGAGCGCCTGCAGAATCATGGCCGGCTCTCCACGCCGCGCCAGGGCGGCACCTCGATCACGCCTTGCGCCATGCGGGCGCGGAAAAAGCGCGGCGCCATGCCCTGGGCGAAATCGATGTCATGCAGCATCCAGCCCAGGTCGCGCTCGGCCAACAGGCTTTCGTGCGGCGCGGGCAGACTTTCGCCCTCCTCGATCAGGGCGAAGGCCGCCGGAAACTCGCGCACGCCCAGGCACGGCATGTGAAAGCACTGCCCCTTGCGCGCGCGGCGATTGAAGATGTCCAGATGCTTGCCCACCGAATCGTCCGCGCCAGCCTTGGGCGTAAGCTCGAAATGGGCCTCGATCACATAGGCCACGTCGCGCAGCACCATGGCCGCGCGCTGCTGGCGGTCCTGGTCCACGTAATTCGTCAATCCCGCCGTCGAGCCGGCCTTCATGGCCCGGGACACGTTGGCCGGGGAAATCTTGCTGCCGACCTCGTTGCGCCGGATCGATTCGAAGCGGATCGGCTTGAGCACGCGGATGCGGTCTATGTGCCAGCGGATCGCCGGTTTCCAGTGAATGGCCTCCAGGATGCCGCGCGCGGCCGAAGGCGTGATGACGTCATAACTCACACGCTCGCTTTTCATCTCGGGTCTGGTGAAGCAGGCGCGCTCGCCTTTCACGAGTAGGCGAATACCAAAAGTCATATGTACATCCTCTCAAATGGATGCCTCGGGGGCGGACACCCCCGAGGCATCTGTCAGGCTGCCCAACAGACTTTTTTTCTAGTTTCAACCCGCGCTGAACAGAAACTTTTCAAACGCACCCCAAAATCTGGGGAGGTAGATAAGCGCCAATCCAGCGACAGCCAACCACGGCAAGACTGCACGCCGACGCCGGATGCGCAGATTGAGCTCAAAATCGAAAGGGGGTTGCTGCTTGCCACGATCGCCCATTGCATGCCTCCGCTCGGTTGACCGTGGAATCTTAATTCAATTTTCTAGAAAAAAAACTGTTGAATTTTTTAGATGATCGTAGTCGCTGCTTGCATGAATGTCGGGTCGTCTCAGGTCAAGCCATACAGCCGCATGACGTGCCCCTGGAATATCCGTACAGGTCAAAACTAGAGTTAAGGTTGCTTTTCAGCGCCCCGAGCGGGGCGAGGAGGAGCCACATGAAACGGTCGAGATTTACCGAAGAGCAGATCGCCTATGCGCTGCGACTGGCAAATAACGGCACACCGGTGGTCGATGTATGTCGTCAGCTCGATGTGTCGGAAGCGACTTTCTACACTTGGAAAAAGAAATACGCCGACTTCGGGATTAGTGAGCTGCGTAAGCTCAAGCAACTCGAAGACGAGAACGCACGCCTGCGACGTATCGTCGCCGACCTGACGCTGGATAAGCAGATCCTGCAAGAGGTAGTGCGAAAAAAGTCTGAAGGCTGCCAAACGGCGCGAGCTGGCGGTCTGGATGCAAGCACGTTTCCAGATCAGCGTGCAACGTTCCTGCGCGCTGGCGCTGCTGCAGCGCTCGACCTGGTGCGCGAAGAGTCACGCGCAAGATCAAAGTGCGCTGCGCCAACGCATCCGGGACATCGCCATGAGCGCCCGCGGTTTGGCTACCGGCGGGTGCTGGTGATACTGCATCGCGAGGGCTGGGAGGTGGGCAAAAAGCGCGTCTATCGGCTCTACAGCCTGGAGGGCTGCAACTGCGGATGAAGGTCAAGCACCGCAAGCGCATTGCGCTACTGCGCGGCAAGCCACCGGTACCCACCGGGCCGAATCAGCACTGGAGCATGGATTTCGTTCATGACCAGATGCTTGACGGACGCCGCTTTCGCATCCTGACTGTCATCGATCAATGGAGTCGCGAGAGTGTCTGTCTGGAGGCCAACCAGCACGACTACAACCATCATCGTCCCCGCGGCTCGCTCGGCTATCTGACCCCAATTCCGGGGCACGTCAGTAAACTGCCCCCGAAGGTCGGATCTATGTCCAACGCTCGGGGAGCAGTCCACATGGACGCCCCCTTTTCCCCTGCTTATCGCGGTATCAGCAGCCTTGCATTGCCAGCTTGCGTTGCCGCTGGTTGCTCGCGCGCTGCCACAGCACCAGGCCCAATCCCGCCGCGGCGATGACGGCTCCAGCGATGGGCACCGCCCCATAGCCCATCCCCGCCGAGATCACGCCCCCACCCGCTGCCGCGCCCAGCGCATTGCCCAGGTTGAAGGCGCCCACGTTCACCGACGAGGCCAGGCCCGGCGCATCGGTGGCGGCACGCATCACGCGCATCTGCAGCGGCGGCACCACGGCGAACGTGCCGAAGCCGAAAATCAGCAGGGCAATAGCCGCGCCAGTCTGCGTGGCGGCCAGCCACGGAAACGCCAGCAGGTCAGCGATGATCAGCACCAGGAAGGCGATCAGGCTGCCGTCCAGCGAGCGGTCGGCGAAGCGCCCGCCCGCGGTATTGCCGATGGTGAAACCGATGCCGATCAGCACCAGCATCGCCGTGACGAAATGGGGCGAGGCGCCCGTCAGTTCGGCCAGGGCCGGCGCCACATAGGTGTAGAGCGTGAACATCGCGCCCGCGCCCAGCACCGTAGTCAGCAAGGCCACCAGCACCACCGGACTCTTGAGCACGGCAAGTTCGCGGCGGATGTCGGGGCGGCGTCCAGCCTCGCCGGCCGGCAGCGCAAACCACAGCGACAACATCGCAATCAGGCCCAGCGCCGAGGTCGCTGCGAACGACATGCGCCAGCCTATGGCCTGGCCCAGCCAGGTCGCCGCCGGCACGCCGCCCACGTTGGCGATGGTCAGCCCCAGAAACATGGTGGCAACGGCGCTGGCCTGCTTGTGGCGCGGCACCACGCTGGCCGCGACCAGCGAACCCAGGCCGAAGAACGCGCCATGGTTCAGGCTGGTGACCAGCCGCGCCAAGAGCAGTGTGGTGTAGTTGGGAGCCAACGCGGACAGCACGTTGCCTGCCGTGAAGATCGCCATCAGCACCAGCAGCGCATTGCGGCGCGACCAGCGCGACAGGGCCAGCGTCATCAACGGCGCGCCCGCCATCACGCCGATGGCGTAGGCGCTGACCAGCATGCCGGCGCTGGGGATGGACACGTCCACGCCCTCGGCGATCACGGGCAGCAGGCCCATGGGAGAAAACTCGGTCACGCCGATGCCGAAAGCGCCGACGGCGAGCGCCAACAGCGGCAGGCCGGTTTTCACCGGCTGAGAGTCCTGGGGATGCATAGGGTTTCCTTGGGTTCGATTGCGCCGATTGGGGAGTCCCGGGAGCCAGCCGGCGCGGATGGCCGGGGCGCGGGAAAGCCCGATCGGAAGGCAGGCGCCCAGTATGCCGCCCCCATGCTTGCGGAAAAAGCCAGGAAACAGCGAAACACTTTTGACTTGGAGTCATGAATTCCGGAGGCGGCCCCCAAACCCCGCCCTGCGGCGTCAAACCAGCCCCAGCAGCCTTTCCGTCTCCCTTGCCAGGGCGACCAGGCGCGGGCCGATGTCGGCGGCGCGTTCCCGGTAAGGACCGTCGCCCGCCGGCACGCCGCAATTGAAGACATACAGCAGCGACTGGTAAGGCCGTCCCAGCGGCGCGGCAAAGCCGTAGGCGTCCGGGCGCCACTCCAGGTTGTTGCCGCAATAGCCCTTGCGCTCCAGGTCGCGGCGCGCTGCCGCCAGGCTGGGGAAATGCGCGTCGTAATGCCGGGCGTCGGCCACGCGCAACTGATTCAGCACGGCGGCCCGCTCTTCGTCCGAAACCCGCGCCAGCCACGCCTTGCCGGCGGCGCTGGACAGCAGCGGCAGCGAAGCGCCGATATCGGGCCGGGTCTGCAAGGCTTCGTTGGAGCGGGCGGTTTCCACATACACCATCTGCAGGCGGTCGCGCACCACCAGCGACACGGCCCCGCGCGCGTGGTCGGCCAACTGCTTCATCAGCGGCCGCGCCAATTGCCGGATCTGCATGCTGGCCAGCAAGGGGTAGCTCAGCGCCAGCACCGAAGCGCCCAGCCGGTAGCGCGCGGGCTCGTCTTCGCGCTGCAAGAAGCCCAATTCCACCAGGGTGTGCGTCAAGCGCGCGACGGCGCTGCGCGACAACCCCGTCTGCTGCGCGAAATCCTTGTTGGCCAGCACTGGCTTGTCGGCCCGGAAGCAGGCCAGGATATCAATGCCGTGCGCCAGCGTGGAGGTGAATTCCCGGTCCGGGTCACGCGTCGTCATTCTGGCGCTCCAACATTTTTTCCACCCGCGCCACCAGTGTGAGCAGGCGGGGCGCGATGCGGCCGCGCAAGTCGCCCGCGCGCAATCGCGTCACCGGCACGCCGCAGTTGAACACCAGCGTCTGGCCGTCAACGCGCGTGCGCATGGGCACCGCCACCGCATGCACGTCCGAATGCCAGTCGCCCTGCCCCACGCAATAGCCATGTTCGGCATAGTCGCGCTGCGCCTGCTCCCAATCGGGCGCATGGCGCCGCCAGATCGCCGGATCCTGGCGCCGCAGCGCCGCCAGCACGGATTCGGCCTCGTCGGCCGGCGCCTGCGCCAGCCAGGCGCGTCCCATGGCCGAGGGCAGCAGCGGCAGCAAGGCGCCGATATCCGGGCGGAACGACACCGCGTCGTGGCCCCGGCAGGTTTCCACATACACCATGTTCAAGCCGTGATGCATGCCCAGCGACGCCGAGCCGCCCGCCGCATCGGCCAAACGCTTCATCAACGGACGCGCCAGTTGCCTGACCTTGATGCTGGCCAGGAGCGGATAGCTCAACGACAGCACTGCGGTTCCCAGGCGATAGCGGCGCAGGCCGGCATCATAGCGCAGCAGGCCGCGCTGCATCAGCGTGGTGGTCAGCCGTGAAATCGTGGCCTTGGACAGACCGGTGCGGTCCGCCAGTTCGCGGTTGCCGAGCGCCGGCTCTCCGTGCCGGAAAGCCTGCAGCACCGACAGGCCATGCGCCAGCGTGGTGGCGAAGGCGGGGTCGGCATGGCGCTCGCCTGGGCGGGTGGTCATGGTCGCGGTCCTGAGTCCGGGGCGCGCGGATACGCGCGCGCATTCCTGCCGATCATAGAGCAGCGGCCGCCATGCCGACGCGCGAGACGTTCAAGATATCGAAACACTTGTCTCAAATCGCACGGCCTTTTGCTAGCCTGGATTCAACACGGCGCGGCACGCATCAGCGCCCGGATAAAACGGAGACTCACCATGATCAGGGACCCGGACGGCTTCCCGCTTTTCCTCGAATCGCTGCGCCGCTATGTGCGCGAGCAACTGGTGCCGCGCGAGGCGGAAGTGGCCCGCCTGGACGAGGTGCCGCAAGACCTGGTTGCCAGCATGGCCGCGCGGGGACTGTTCGGCTACTCCATCCCCGAGCAATACGGCGGCGCGGGCATGACGACCGAAGAGCTGATCCTGGCCGCCATGGAACTGTCGCAATGCTCGGTGGCATTCCGGGCCCGCGTCGGCACCAACACCGGCATCGGATCCGAAGCGCTGGTGGCCGACGGCACCGATGCGCAAAAGGCGCATTATCTGCCCCGGCTGGCGTCCGGCGAGCTGACCGGCTGCTTCGCGCTGACCGAGCCGCAAGCAGGCTCGGACGCCACGGCCCTGCGCACCGCCGCCGTGCGCGACGGCGACCACTACGTATTGAATGGCGAAAAGTGCTTCATCACCAATGCGCCGCTGGCGGGCCTGTTTACGGTCATGGCCCGGACCGATCCGCAGGCGCCCGGCGCCAAGGGCATCACCGCCTTCATTGTGGAGCGCGGCACGCCCGGCCTGTCCACCGGACAGCCTTACGAAAAGATGGGCCAGGCCGGATCTCCCGTATCCGCCGTGCATTTCCAGGACTGCCGCGTGCCGGCCGCCAACATTATCGGCGGCCAGGAAGGCCTGGGATTCAAGACGGCCATGAAAGTGCTGAACAAGCAACGCATCCATCTGGCCGCGCTGTGCATCGGGCCCGCCATCCGCATGCTGGACGATACGCTGCGCTTCGTGGCTGAGCGCCAGCAGTTCGGCAAGCCGCTGATGGATTTCCAGCTGATCCAGGCCATGCTGGCCGACTGCCAGACGGAGATCCAGGCCGCCCGCGCGCTGGTGCTGCAGACCGCCCGCGAACGCGATGCTGGCGCGGACGTCACGCTGAACGCCTCGATCTGCAAATACTTCGCGTCGGAGATGTGCGGTCGCGTGGCGGACCGCTGCGTGCAGATGCACGGCGGCTACGGCTACATCGCCGACCATGGCATTGAACGCTTCTACCGCGATGTGCGCCTGTTCCGCCTGTACGAAGGAACCAGCCAGATCCATCAACTGACCATTGCCCGCCACACGCTGACCCAGGCGGGCTATGCGCCCGGCCGCTAGGGCCTGCCCAAGACCCGCGTTCGTGTGAACAGGCCCCAGGGCCATCCCGGGACCGCAGCCGCAAGAAGCCGGCGGCCCGCCAAACCAAAGGAGACTTCCATCATGCTGCACAAGCACCTGCCGAAGTGGATCGGCGCCGTGGCCGCTGCCTTCGCCTGCGCCGCCCTGCCCCCGCAAGCCGCGGCCGCATACCCTGACAAGCCCGTGAGGCTGATCGTGCCGTTCGCCCCTGGCGGCTCCACCGATATCCTGGGCCGCCTGCTGGCCGAAGCCTTGCATCCCATCCTGGGCCAGCCGGTCATTGTCGAAAACAAGCCCGGGGCCGGCGGCAACATCGGAGGCGACTTCGTTGCCCGTTCCGCCCCCGACGGGTACACGCTGCTGCTGGCGGCGGCGGGCCCCACCGTCATCAACCCCAGCCTGTACGCCAACATGCCGTTCGATCCGGCCAAGGATCTGGCGCCCATTACCTGCCTGGAGCGCGAGCACAACCTGATGGTGGTGACGAAGTCCATGCCGGTGAAGACGCTGCAGGAGTTCCTGCAGTATGCGCGCAACCACCCTGGCAAGCTGTCCTTCGGGTCTCCGGGCAACGGCTCGCCCGCGCAGTTGGCCGGCGAGCTGCTCAAGCAGCGGGCGGGCATCCAGGCCGAGCACGTGCCGTACAAGGGCACCGGCCCCGCCATCACCGATCTGGTGGCCGGCCATATCGACTTCATGATCGACAACATGCCGGCGCTGCTGCCGCAGGTCAAAGCGGGCGGTCTGCGCGCGCTGGCGGTGCCCAGCGACCAGCGCGCCACGGCCGCGCCCGATATTCCCACCTTCGATGAGGCCGGCCAGAAAGGTTTCGTGGTAATGGCCTGGAAGGGCCTGATGGCGCCCGCGGGCACCGACCCGGCGGTCATCGAACGCCTGCACGCGGCCGTGGTCAAGGCGCTGCAGGACCCGCAGCTGCGCGCCCGCTTCCAGGAACTGGGCGCCGAGCCGCTGGCCAGCACGCCGGCCGAATTCGCCAAGCAGATCGCCGACGAAACCGCATGGTGGGGCAAGCTGGTGCAATCCACCGGCGCCCGCATCCAGTAAGCCCATTGCAGGAAGACCGCCATGCAACGCATTCTCCGAGCGCTGCGCGCGCTGGGCGCCCTTGCCCTGCTGGGCGCGGCAGGCGCGGCGCAGGCCGCCTATCCCGACAAGCCGGTGCGCCTGATCGTGCCGTACGCGGCTGGCGGCGGCACCGACACCGCGGCGCGCATGATCGCGCGCAAACTGGCGCCCTTGCTGGGCCAGCCCGTGGTGGTGGAAAACAAGCCCGGCGGCGCTACGCAGATCGGCACCGCCTATGTCGCCAGCGCCGCGCCCGACGGCTACACCTTGCTGATGGGCACGGCCAACCTGGCGACCAACAGTGTGCTGTACGCCAGGCTGCCCTATGACGTGAAGAAGGATCTGGCTCCGGTGATCTGGGCCACGGACGTGCCGGTCTATCTGCTGTTGCCGGCCGCCAGCCCCGCACGCAGCCTGGAAGACCTGAAACGCGCCGCCGCGCAGCAGCAGGGCCTGACCTACGCCACCGCCGGCACGGGAAGCATCCCGCATCTGGCGGGTGAACAGTTTGCGCACCAGACCGGCATCGCGCTGCGGCACATTCCCTACAAAGGCAGCAGCGAGGCCGCCACCGCGCTCGTCGGCGGACAAGTCCAGATGAGCTTCGACAACCTGCCGCCGGTGTACGCGCAAGTCAAGGAGGGGCGCCTGCGGCCCATCGCCATCGCGGCGCAAGCGCGCAACCCCGATCTGCCGGACGTTCCCACGCTGGCCGAGCTGGGCGTGCCGCTGTCGGCCTCCTCCTGGTGGGGGGTGATGGCGCCCGCCGGAACCCCCAAGGACGTGATCGCCCTGCTGAACCGCCAGATCAATACCGTGTTGGCGGACCCCGAAGTTCGCAGCTACTTCACCGGGCTGGGCATGCAGCCCACCGGCGGCACGCCCGAAGCCTTTGGCCGGCACATCGCCGACGAAACCGACAGATGGCGCGCCGTGGTCAAGCAGGCCGGCGTGAAGATCGAGGAATAAGCCATGCAGTCCCAGCAAGAACGCAACGGCGGCGACGCCCCGCAAGACCTGTGCGCGCGCGTGCGCCGCTTCGTGGAAGAGGTGGCCATACCCGCTGAGTCTCCCGCCATTGCCCGCGACGTGACCGCGCTGGACCGCTGCGTCGCCCGCCTGCGCGTCCAGGCTCGCGAGGCCGGCCTGTATGCGCCGCAGCTTCCCAGGGAATGGGGCGGCCTGGGTCTGGGCTGGCGCGCCCTGGCCCAGGTCCTGGAAGAAGCGGGGCGCGGATTCCTGGGGCCTGCCGCCCTGAACTGCGCCGCGCCCGACCAGCCCAACATGCTGACGCTGCTGCGCCTGGGCACTCCCGCCCAGCTGGAACGCTTTCTCGGGCCTCTGGTGCGCGGCGAACGGCGCGCCTGCTTCGCCATGACCGAGCCCGCTCCCGGCGCCGGGTCCGACCCTTCCATGCTGCGCACCCATGCCGAACGGCGTAGCGCGCGCTGGGTGTTGAATGGACACAAGCAGTTCATCAGCGGCGGCGTGGGCGCGGATTTCGCGCTGGTGCTGGCGCGCACCGATACCGGCGCCACGCTGTTCCTGGTGCCTGCCGACACGCCGGGCTACCGGGTCGTGCGCGACATCGGCATGGTGACGGGCTACCAGATCGGCGGCCACGCCGAGATCGTGCTGCAGGATTGCGAGGTCGGCGACGAGGCCGTGCTGGGCGAGCCCGGCCGCGGCCTGGAGTATGCGCAGTTGCGGCTGGAGCCGGCCCGCCTGTCCCATTGCATGCGCTACATCGGCCGCGCGCGGCGCGCGCTGGAAACCGCGCAAAGCTATGTGGCGCAACGCGATTCCTTCGGTTCCCGCCTGGCGGACCTGCAGCAGATCCAGGCCATGGTCGCGGACTCCCACATCGACCTGTACGCCGCCCGCCTCATGACGCTGGACTGCGCCGACCGCATGGACACGGGCCTGTCGGTGAAGCAGCACAGCGCCATGGCCAAAGTCTTCGTGTCCGAAGCCGTGAACCGCGTGGCCGACCGCGCCGTCCAGATGATGGGCGCGTCGGGCCTGTCCGACGACACGCCCGTCGCCATGGTCTGGCAGGAAATGCGCCCCTTCCGCATTTACGACGGCGCCAACGAACTGCACCGCGCCACGCTGGCGCGCCGGCTGCTGGCGCAAGCCTGAGCCTCAACGGAGACAAGCATGGAAACTCCCGAATTCCGGGCCTACCGCCTGCACGCCGGCGCGGCGGGCGAGCCGCCGCAAGGCCGTTACGACACGTTGACGCCGGACCAGTTGTCCGCGGGCGATACGCTTATCAAGGTCGCCTATGCGGGCCTGAACTACAAGGACGCGCTGGCGCAGGCCGGGCGCGGCGGCATCATCCGCGAGTATCCGCGCATCGGCGGCATCGACCTGTCGGGTACGGTGGTGCATTCCGCCGATCCGGCGCTCGCGCCCGGCCAGGAGGTCGTGGTGCACGGCTTCGGCATCGGCGTGGACTGCGACGGCGGCTATGCCGAATACGCGCGGGTGCGCCATGACTGGGCGCTGCCGCTGCCCGCCGGCATCGGGCTGCGCGACGCCGCCGTGCTGGGCGCGGCGGGCTACACGGCCGCGCTGTCCTTGCACTGGATGGAGCATTGCGGGCTGGCGCCGGAGCAGGGCGAGGTGCTGGTCACCGGCGCCACGGGCGGCGTCGCCGGCATTGCCATCGACATCCTGAGCCGGCGCGGCTATCGCGTCTGCGCCATGTCGGGCAAGCCGGATGCGGAAAACTATCTGCGCGCCCTGGGCGCGCAGGAGGTGCTCGCGCCGCCCGACCTCTCGGCCGGCATCAAGCCGCTGCTGAGCGCGCGCTGGGCCGGCGTGGTCGACTCGGTGGGCGGCCCGCTGCTGGCTTACGCGCTCGCCAGCCTGAAGCCGGACGCCGTGGCCGCCGCCTTCGGCAATGCGGACGGCGCGGAACTGCCCGCCTCGGTCATTCCCTTCATCTTGCGCGGCGTCAAGCTGCTGGGCATCAACGCCAACAGTCCCATGCCGCTGCGGCGCCAGGTATGGAACAAGCTCGCCGCCGAATACCGTCCCGCGCGCCTGGATCTGATCGCCCGCGTCATCGAACCCCGCGAACTGCCGCAGGCGCTGTCCGCCATGCTTGAACGCGGCAGCATCGGCCGCAGCGTCGTGCGCTTCTCTTGATTGATCCCTGCCACACCATGACTCAGCTTCCCGACACGTCTCTGTCCCGCCTCTTCGATCCGCAAGGCATCGCCATCGTGGGCGCCTCGGCCACGCCGGGCAAGATTGGCGCAATGCCCGTCACCCTGTTGCTGCAACACGGCTACGGCGGCCGCATCATTCCCATCAACCCGCGAGCGGACACCATTGCCGGCCTGCCGGCCCTGGCGGGCCTGGACGCGCTGGATGGCCAGGTGGATCTGGCCATCCTGGCCGTGCCCGCCGCCCATGCCGCGCAGGCGCTGGAACGCGCCCGGCCCGGGCAGGTCGGCGCAGCCGTGGTGTTCACGTCCGGCTTCTCCGAGACCGGCACGGACGGCGCCGCGCGGCAGGAACGGCTTTGCACCATCGCGCGCGAGCGCGGCATCCGGCTGCTGGGCCCGAACTGCCTGGGCTTCATGAACGTGCGGCGCAATGTCTACGCCACCTTCTCGCCCGCTCCCGCCAATGGCGTGGTCGCGCCCGGCGGCATCGGCATGGTGTCCCAGAGCGGCGCGTTCGGGGCCTATGCCTACAGCATGGCGCGCGAGCGCGGCCTGGGCCTGTCGCACTGGATCAGCACCGGCAACGAGGCCGACATCGACGTTGCAGACTGCATCGAATGGCTGGCGCGCGATACCGATACCCGCGTCATCATGGCCTATATGGAAGGCTGCCGCGATGGCGCCAAGTTGCGCCGCGCCCTGGCCGCGGCACGCGACGCGGACAAGCCCGTGGTCGTCACCAAGATCGGCCGCACCCAGGCCGGCGCGCAGGCAGCAGCCTCGCACACCGCCGCGCTGGCCGGCGACGACGCCGTGTACGACGCGCTCTTCCGCCAATACGGCGCCCTGCGCGCGCGCACCATCGAGGAATTCTTCAACCTGGGCTATGCGCTGGATACATGGAAGCGGCCGCCGCAAGGCCGGCGCCTGGGGATCTTCACCATTTCGGGCGGCGTGGGCGCGCTGATGGCCGACGAGGCCGCCGACGTCGGATTGGCGCTGCCCGAGCCCGCGGCCGGCGCGCAGGCCAGGCTGCTGCAACGCGTGCCCTTTGCCAGCGGCCGCAATCCGGTCGACGTCACCGGCCAGGCCGTGTCGGAGCCCGGGCTGCTGCTGGACACCGCCGACGACATGCTGGCCGACGGCCGCTATGACGCCCTGGCGGTCTTCCTGGCCGCTGCCGGATCGTCCGAAGCCTTGTGGCCGACTTTCGAAGCCTTTGCTCGGCAGATGCAGGCCCGCCATCCCGGCGTGCCGCTGGCGATCAGCGCGCTGTTCCCGCCCGCGCGCCGCCGCGAACTGGAGCGGCTGGGCTGCCTGGTGTTCCCCGATCCCAGCGCCGCCATCCGCACGATAGGCGCGGTGGCCGGCCTGGGAGCAAACCCGGCCCCCGGCGCGGTTGAAGCAAGCCCCGCAACAACGGACGACGGCGCTCCGCCGCCGCTGGACGCCTACAACGAAGTCCAGGCCATGGAACTGCTGCGCCAGGCCGGCCTGCCCGCGTCGCCTTGCGTACTGGCCGCCGATGCCGACGCTGCGGTGCGAGCCGCCGCCGGCCTGGGCGTTCCCTGCGCGCTCAAGGTGGTGTCGCCCGACATCACGCACAAGAGCGACGTAGGCGGCGTGAAGCTCAATGTGCAGGGCGATGACGCGCTGCGCGGCGCCTGCGCCGACATCCTGGCCTCGGTGCGCCAGCACCGGCCCGACGCCCGCATCGACGGCGTCCTCGTGGCGCCCATGGCGCCCAAGGGCGTGGAGTGCATCGCCGGCGTGCATTGCGACCCGGTGTTCGGACCGGTAGTCATGTTCGGGCTGGGAGGCGTGTTCGTCGAGGTGCTCAAGGACGTGAGCTTCCGCCTCGCGCCCTTCGGCCGCGACGACGCCCTGGCGATGATCCGCGAGATCAAGGGCTACGCGTTGCTGCAAGGCGCGCGCGGCGCGCCCCCGTGCGACGTCGGCGCGCTGGCCGAGGCATTGGCGGCGCTGTCCCGCTTCGCCCACGCCCGCCGGGCAGACTTCAGCTCGGTGGAAATCAATCCCTTGCTGGCGCTGCCCGAAGGACAGGGAGTGGTCGCGTTGGATGCGGTGGTGATACGGGCTCAAGCCTAAGGCTGCCAGCCGCAGCGTTTCGCGAGCGTTTGGGTATTCGTATTGATCCACCGGCCCACACGCTCCACCAGCGTGCGCTCCGTACCGGCCAGGGCCTGCCCGGACAGAGCGGCCCGCACCAGCGCCAACGCGCGGAGCAGCCCGCTTGTCAATGCCGATCGCACCGCCCTGACATTACGTCCGGCAAAGCCTAGCTCGCGCGCCACCGCCTCCAGTTGCTCGGAACCGATCGCTCCGGGCTTCATCTCCCCGCCAATCGACAAAGCAAAATTGCGAGCCAGGCGCCTGCAACACAGACAGATTCTTGACGTGGCTGTCGTTGTTGCCCACGCACAGGTTGAACCGCACGCATTACAGAAGGCGCTTCAGATCGGCCGCGCCGCCCCCACACTGAATTGCCCCGGGTTTTGCGGAGGCTCCAACCTTTGAGAGAATGGAGCCCTTATGAGCAAGCAGAACAAGTTTTCCCCGGAAGTCCGTGACCGCGCCGTGCGTCTGGTACAAGAGCATCGTGGCG
>NZ_CALSFU010000045.1 GCF_943737005.1 Achromobacter sp. Marseille-Q4962
CGGCTTCCACCCGTTTGATGGCTTCGATGATCTGGCTGTCCGTGAATCGTGACTTCTTCATGCTGTAGAACTCCTCAACGAGAAAATTCTACTTCTGACCTCAACGCTTTTGCGGGGGGATTACCCAGGGTGTTCAGGACTAATGTGTCCCATTCATGTCCCATTGTTGTCCTATTCATGTCCCA
The DNA here is from genome assembly GCF_943737005.1 of Achromobacter sp. Marseille-Q4962. GTDB lineage: Bacteria > Pseudomonadota > Gammaproteobacteria > Burkholderiales > Burkholderiaceae_B > Achromobacter. The sequence goes on from NZ_CALSFU010000045.1 coordinate 186, forward strand.
TTGTTGTCCCATTCATGTCTCATTGTTGTCCCATTCATGTCCCATTGTTGTCCCATTCATGTCTCATTGTTGTCCCATTCATGTCCCATTGTTGTCCCATTCATGTCCCATTTGTGTCCTATCTATGTCCCGGATCGGCTGATAGGCAGCGGAATTTGCTCAAAAATCGCTGTTTGTATACGCGGCTGTTAAGCCGCGAAGGCAGATTTCAAGCGGCTCTCCGGCGTCTGGCGCGTTTTCATTGTCGGACAAAAGAAAACAGCTCGATGCGAAAAAAACTCAAATAAAACAAAAAGATAGCTGCACCCGCAGGGTGCGTAGTGTGTGGGGGGCCTTAAGGGGTCCGCCGCGCCCCTGCGGCGGGGGCCTTAAGGGACCCCGGTGAGCGTCCGGGGGACGCTCACAACGTCCACAGGACGGCCCCGCCGGCGAAGCCGGTGGGACTGGCCGCCTCGCGTGAAAACCACCGCCACCCCAAAGCAATGGGCCACCCGAAGGTGGCCCATTGGCTTTGCGACGACTGTCGGAATCAGGCGTGCGCGGCATCCTTGCTTTTGGTCACTGTCGTGAACGATACCCCGAGGGCGTCCATGACACGACGCAGCGTGTGATAGCTGGGGTTTGCCCCAGGAGCCAAGACGCGGTACAGGTTGGTCCGCGCCAGACCGGCCTCTTTGGCAATACTGCCGATGCCGCGCGCGCGGGCCACATCCCCCAGCGCCTGGAGGAACGCATCCGGGTCCGCCTCTTGCGCGGCATCCGCCAAATAATGAGCAATCGTCTCGTCATCCGTCAAATAGTTCGCCGGATCAAAATCACGTAGTTTGGTCATTTGGATGCACTCCCTTTGATCTTCGCCCATAGGCGCTTGGCCATGGCAATGTCCCGCCGCTGGCTTTTCTTGTCGCCGCCACACAGCAGAATGTAGACAACCTCTCCCTGACGGGCAAAGTAGACGCGGTAACCCGGCCCCATATCCACGCGCATTTCGCTGATGCCCTCGCCCACGGGTTCGACGTCTCCAAAATTACCGGCGGTCGCCCTGGCAAGCCGCCGCACGATTTGCGCCTTGGCCCTGGGGTCCCGCAGGCCCTCAATCCAGTTTGAGAAAGTCTCGGTTTCGCGGAATTTCAGCATGCGTTATTGTCTCTCAAAAGGGACAAAAAATCAAGCCACGAGGGACCGGCCGGGGCAAGTCCGGCCGGTTGCTCCATCCGACTATTCCTCGTCCCGGTCGTCGGCCGCCGCCTGCAGCTCTGCCTCGTCGGGGCGGGCACGCCGCAACGCTTACGGCAAATTGCCGTAAAGGTGGATTTATACGGCAATTTGCCGTATAATTGGGTTCTCTTGGAGGACAACCACCATGGCACAAACTTCCCGACTAGAGGCCCGTATCCCGACCGGCCTGATGGAAATGGTCAAGCGCGCAGCTGAAATGGAAGGCCGTTCGCTAACCGATCTTGTAATCACATCCCTGCAATCCACTGTCGTTAAGACCTTGGAGCGCGCAGAGGTCATTCGCCTTGCTCAAGTCGATCAAGCAAGGTTTGCTGCTGCACTTATCGACCCGGCTCCGCCGACGCCGGCATTGAAGCGTGCAGCGCTGCGTCATCGCCAGCTGGTTCAAAGTAAATGACCCAGCCGGCGTACGTCATCGAGCGCCTAGCCGCGCACGACCGCACGCAGTTCAGCTGCGGCGTTCCCGCCCTGGATGGATATTTCAGCAACACCGTAAGCCAGGACGTACGCCGCCGAGTGGCCACCTGCTACGTGGCTGTAGCCCCGGGCGGCGCAATTGCGGGCTTTTATACGCTTGCAGCATCGAGTATCGTCCTGGCGGACCTGCCGGAGCAGCAGAAGAAAAAGCTACCGCGCTACCCCAGTGTTCCGGTGGTTTTGATGGGGCGCCTGGCCGTGGATTCCCATTTCACTGGAACGGGGCTGGGTGGCACCCTGCTAATGGATGCTCTAATGCGCTGCGCGGACGCCGAAGTTGGAGCCTATGCAATGCTGGTCGACGCCAAGGATGAAAGCGCTGTACGGTTCTACAGGCACCACGGATTCATTTCATTCGAGCGTGAACCGCTGCGACTCTTTTTACCCATCGCCTCGGCGCTGCAGGCGATCAACGCGCAGTAGTCCCGGACAACGAGCAACGGGCCGCATTTGCGGCCCGTTTTGTTTCTTCCAGTCTGGTTGAACGCTCACCTGCCCCACCTGCGCAAAGCAGATGGGGCGTTTTGTTGAAATGCACAGTCCTAACGATGGCTAGAGCACGGATGCCCAGCATCATCGCGGCAACTAGGGCAATGGGCAATCTCTTCAAATTCAGCAGCTAAACACTGTCCTGCCTGCCAAGCCGAAATCAGGTCCGGCACATCAGAAAAAAGTACAGGCACGGCAACCACATCTCGTGCATAGTCGTCCAGGCCAAGCTGATGGGCATCAAAGTAGGCATCTAGCATGGCGTCTTGTTTCTTTTCCTCATTGAACAGGCCGGTGGCGATACCCCAGGCAATGCGGATCGTGATGCCGCGCAGGACTTCACAGTTGCTGTTGTTGGCCTGAATCGACTGGTTCCGTGACACTTTGAACTCCTGATAGTTGGTGTTTTTGTGCTGACCTGGACTGAAGATTCCGAGCCCCTGCGTAGGTTTTCGGATCGGGTTTCGCAGTTCGGCGGCTGCGCGTTGTATGCCGCCCGTCCTGTTAGTTCGTCGCCCTTGCCGATCTGGATCACGCAGTGACGACCAGAAAGGGCGGGCGCGGAAGCCGCATGCGGAGCGCAGCCCGCGAGGGCGAGCACCGAACGGGTGAGCACCCGGCGCAGCGGACCCTTGGCGGAAGGAACGTAGTGATACAGTCGGCGGTTTAGGGCGACGGGCTGACAGGACAGGCGCTGCACCCGCCGTGTTGCGATCCCGGTCCGGCCGCGCGGCGAGCGCCGCCGGGCCGCGCTTGCGCGGTCCCTGACCGCGGCCATCGGCCGCCAGCAAGCCAGCACGTGCTGGCGCGCAGCGTCGGCTCTGCCGGCGCGAAGGCGAGAGGGATGGAAGCCCGCAGGGGCGAGACTGGCGCAGCCAGGCTCGACGCGAAGCGCGACAGCCCGGTCCCGCCGGCGCAGCCGGCGGGGCACGCCCTGGCCTTTGCTCATTGGCACAGATGCATGCCTGGCCATATCCAGGCTCTTGTCCGCGCTGTAAGACCGAAGAGCAAGCTGCGCAGCCATAGGCGGCGGTGGTGTTTAGCAGCTAAACACCACCGCCCTTCCCCCAAAACATTGGCTGCGATACCGCCCCACCATTGCAGCCAACAGGGACGCCTCTAGCGGCGGGGCCGAGGCTCGCGCAGTACCTGTCGAGCGAGCTCGTTGAGATTGATTTCCTGACGCGCTATAGCCCGGACTTCATCTAGAGGCAGAGATTCAAGAAGGCGTGACATGCGCCGCTCATATTCCAGCGCTGCCAACCTCGGCCAGGATTCATGCTTCGCGATGGCGGACAGTTCTTCGCGATTGTTCCTGCCGTAGCCCTGCAGGAAGGCGACCAGGCCCTGGGTCATTGCGTTGTCATCCCGGCTCATGCTGCGAACCTGTCTTGGTGGGCCAGATGAAGGCGTTCCACAGCGGCGGCGTGATATTTCGGGTCCATTTCGATGCCATAGAAGCGTCGGCCGGTCTGGCGGGCGGCCACGCACGTCGATCCGGAACCTGCGAACGGATCCAGCACAATGTCGCGCGGCCGGCTGAACGCCTCAATGAGCGGCACCAGACATTCCACAGGTTTCTCGGTTGGGTGGTGGCGGTTGCCGCTGTATTTCCAGGGCAGCACGTCAGGCAGCGGCTTGTTCGGCACGGCCGGCTGGCCCTTGGCCAGCAGGTAGGCCGACTCGTGCTGGTAGGCGAGAAAGCGCGACTTCGATTGATACGGCTTGGCGAAAACGATGTGCCCGACGGCGCGAAAGCCGGCGGCGCGCCAGGCAGCGAAGAAGCGGTCCACGCGGTTCCAGCTATAGAAGGAGATGCAGAAGGCGTCATCGCGCAGGACACGGAACATTTGGGTAAACGCCGGCACCAGCCATTCGTCACGGCGATCATTGGCAATGCTGCGGCCGGAGCGGTCAACGTAGTTGACCAGGTACGGCGGGTCGGTCAGAACGAGATCGACGCAGCGATGGGGCAATGTGGGGAGAATGGACAGACAATCGCCCAGGACAACACGGCTCATGGTTGGCTCCTTGCGTGCAGCAATGGCAGCCGATCTGCATTGCACTGCACGGGGCAGGCGGGCGCAGGCCGGAAGGAGCCGGTCAAGGGACGTGGAATAAATAGCGAGCGCGAGCGAGCGGTTTATGCCGCGAAAGCCCTTGAAAGGCCGGACGCGGCTACAAGGCCGCGCGCCGCGGCCGGCCTGTCCGGAGCCGAAGGGCCTGCGACGGTATGCACCGTGCAGTGCTTGACGACCGTGAATTGGCAAGAAGACAGGCGCGGCAGCGCCGCGCCAGGCCCCCAAAGGGGCCCAAGGCCGGAGGCTAGAACAGCGTCATTTGACCAGTGGCGGCCGCCTGGCGCGCCGCTTTGGAGAGCGCCGGCCGCCGCAGCACAGGAGCTACCGCCTCAGTCAGAACAGATTCGCCGGCCGGCGTTGGCGCGGCGACGGCTCCAGGCGCAGCCAGCAGGTCGCGCGTGGCCTGGATCGCCTCGCGCTCGCGCAGCCGCGCGCCCCAGCCTCCGATGACATGCGCCGGCGTGTACCAGTGTTCCCATTCTTCGGAGGTGAGCGCGTTGCCGTGCACGACGATCGCCGGGATATGCAGCAACGCCAGCTGCAGGTAGGTCATGTGGACACACCGGCGATCTATGTCGATGGCCACCACGTGCATGGCCTGCTGGTAATTGACCTTGGCATCGTGCAGCGCGTGAGCGGCGGCGATGATCATGCCGCCTGCGCCGCATGCCGGTTCCAGCAGCCGTATGAAGCCGTGCTGGTTTACGTGATCGGTGAGTTTGGGGGTGTCGCCCAGAATCATGCCGCCCATGAGACGCGACACCTCATAGGGCGTGAAATACTGGCCCGTGCCTGCATTGCCCATGTCCAGCATCATGAACGTGCTGCCCAGCACGTCGCCGAAGTCGCCCGTGGCCACCTGCTCATCCCAGCACTGCACCAGCAGCGCAAAGGCCTCGACCAGCCGCTGCAGCTCGTCTTGTGCGTAGCGACCCACAATCTCGAGGTAGCGCGCCTCTCGCTTGTCGAACTGCGCCCGATCGACGGCGTTAGCCAGCGCCAACGCACCCATCTCCGTCCAGTCCGACCAGGTGCGATCCAGGCCGTGTGTACGCGAGAGATCGCGCAGGATCTTGACGATGGCTTGTTGCCGCTCGTCGGCCGATTGGAGGAATTTACGCTGTTGTGCCTTCGTGGCCATGTGTGTGCTCCGGTTGCCAGGGCGGGAATGCCCGGAACCGAAGGACACGGCGCAGCGCAGGACTCAAGTGTCGAAGACGGCCGGCGGCCGCAAGCGGTGCGAGCGCAGCTCGCACCGCGCCGCACTTGAATCCGAGAACGCCGTGGCACCCTGACCGGGAATGCAGACCCGCCCACCCGTGGGGCTTGCCGCAGCGGTGTTCGCGCGCAGATGTTTCCTAGCGATGTCGCTTAGCAGGGAGCAGCCGTCACCACCAGGCGGCCGCGCCACGGAGAGAAAGGCCCGCTCGGAGCGGGCCTGCAGGCCTTAGTCGATGGCCGCGAAGATCGCAGCCGCCTCGGCGTGCTCGCCGGCGAAATCGCGCAGGGCGTAGTACTTGTCGACCAGCACGCTGCCGTGCGCCTGTTGGCACACTTCGCACAACGCATACAGCGTGGCTACGATGCCAGCGGCGTCTGCCGACATAATGCGGTCGCAGTAGTTGAGCGGCCAGATGATGTGCAGTGTGTCGTAGCCAGCGGGCGCCAAGTAGAAGCCGCCCTTGATCTCGTAGTAGTTCCAATACCCGCCTTGGTAGTCAGGCGAGAGGCGATCCATCCATCCGTAGACGGTCAGTTCGCCGCGGAGCATGAGGCGTTGGCCAAAGTGCTTGGGCAGGAAGCCCATGCGCTCATCATCGGGGACAAGGCGGGCAGGTGCGAGGGTAGCGTGCGTCATGTTGTGCTCCTTGAGAGTGGGCCCGGCCAAGTGGCGGGACGGGAGCACTGGCGCCCTGCGGAACAAGCGCCGGGGGCAAGGGGACGTGGAATAAATAGCGAGCGCGAGCGAGCGGTTTATGCCGCGAAAGCCCCTTGCGCCTGGTGCGCGCAGGGCCAAGATGCGCCCAGGCCTGACACCTGTGCCAGGCCACTCTGCGGATCACACGAGCAAGCTCTTCGCTGCGAACGACAGCGATTTGGCGAATTCAAAGGCTGGTCCCGCTGGATCTCCTGCTGGACGGCCTCGCGTGCCGTTGCGAGGATCTCTTTCGGCGTGGCCAGCCGCATCGCACCAGCGGAATCTCGTACGAAGAGCGCGTCCACGGCGTGATTGCCCGTCGCTCCTGGGCCGTGCTGCAGCGCAGCGGTCAAGTGGCACAGCTGGCCGCCTGCCCCAAGCGCGCCTGTGGCGGCGCGCTGCACGTGGCGGCGAGAACAGCGCGGCACAATTGGAGCACAGGCAAGGCCGATCACACCCTCCGCCCGACCGCTCGATCGAAGTGTCCAATATCCAGTAGGCCATACAGCACCGTGGCGAATGGCTCGCCGCTAATTCCGTTCCCGCTGTCATATACTGTATATATATACAGTTATATCGCCATGCCCTTCAAATCACCCCTCACCTTCGACGAGCTGCGCGCTATCAGTGCGCGTAGCCCCGCTGGCTCCGACGGCCGCGCCCTGCTGTGGGAAATTAAACGCCTGCAGGACCGCCTGCGGCGTGTCGCGCAGTACCTGCACGGCGGCTCGTCGCAGTACGGCGTCATCTACGACGCGCTGATCACGGAGCTCAACGGCGAGCCGGCGGTGCAGGACTGGTGCGCCGACCACCGCGACGGCGTGCCGCTCGGCATGCAGCGCAATCCTGCGGATGGCGTGCCTGACGCCTGAGCTCTGTTACAAAATAGCCATTGCCAATACAGCCATTGGCTGTATAATTACCTCATGCGCTGATTGTTCAGCGCCCCGCGCCTCGGGGCATACAGGGGCTGGAGAAGAAAATGTTCAGCGAGTCCAAAATGGCTAATCATCCCAACCGCGCCTCGCGTCCGGGCCCCACCCCGGCCGAGGTGCGTACCGCCAGGGGCTACGTGGGCCACACGCAAACCCAGGCCGCCGAAACCGTATACGTCACGCTCAGCGCCTGGCAACGCTACGAGCAGGGAGAGCGCAGGATGCCGCCGGGCCTGCGCGAGCTGTACAGCCTCAAGACCGGCGCGCCGGTATATGCCGTCTACGATAGCGCTGGCCGGCACGGCGCCATCTACGGCGTGGGCGAGTCCATCGGGGCAGCCCTCCAGGATGCTGATATGGCCGGCAAACTGGTCCCCATGTCGCCGGACGATCACTACGACGATGGCGTGGTGGTGGACATGACCAATGCGAGCCGCGTTTCCCCGGATACCGAGTTGGCATACGGCCAGCTCAAACTGCGCCGCTGCTCGGTTAGGCTGTATCAGCAGGTGCTCGCTGGTGCTGGTGGCGGCAGGATTGAGTTTGAGATCGCGCGCGATGGCATGCTGGACATCCCGCAGGATGATGATTGACGAGCGCGGCAGGGCCTGGGCATAATGATTTCGTTCCCCGCCATGCGGGGATGAACCACTTTTCTCGTCATTGAGAGTAGTGTTGGCCGAAAGGCCAGTTCCCCGCCTCGGCGGGGCCAGGGCCGCCGGGCTATCTCGGCGGCCCTTTCCTTTTGCAGTTACAAAAAAGTTCTTGCGAAGGTCTCAATATCCGGCTCGCTGCTGTCAGACGCCCCAAACCGCCTGGCTGGGGCAAACGAGCAAACACATGGATGCAACGGGCAAAAAAAACATGACCTCCGATGACCTCCGCGCATGGCAGGCCCGCCACGGGTACACCTACAACAGTGCAGCGGCAGCGCTGGGCATATCCCGCGCGACATACGCCCGCTACCTCGCGGCGTCGGGCGATCTGCCGCGCATGCTGGAGCTGGCGTGCGCGGCAATTGATGCGTGCCCGCCCCGACGCAACTCGTCCTAGGTCTGTTCGCACGTCAGGCCGGCGTTGCGGACACCCTGATGTCGAGCGCCGCAGGCGAGAGTGTTTGGAGGTTCTGTGTCTCATTGGGACCTCGTGTGGGCCGGTGGGTATGTGGGTGAAACCCCGGAAGCCGGTGGGCATACCCTGTGGGCAAGCGCGTGGGCAGGCGGAGCCTGTCCACCGTTTGTCCATCAGCGGTTGTCCACGGGCCGAGCGCAGCGAGCGGGGTGGTCGCGCAGCGATCATCCACATATCCACGGGTCCGGAATTTTGACCCTGCTGTGTGTTTAGCCGCTAAACGCTCGCGCGATGTCGCCACCCCGCGTCACTACGATGGAAAAACCTCCGGCGTTGGGGCGGGCATTAAAATATACGCACAAAAAGATGGAAATGTCAGTGACGGCATCCGCAAGGCCCTCAAGCTGGCGTCAAAGAAGTAGCGCCGGGCGCCTGCGTGGAGTCTGATGATTGAAGCGTTCCCCCACTCCCCTGTTTGTGGCTGACGCGCGGCTGGATGCCATTTCCGGCCGACTGGCGCTTTGCGCCCACGGCGCCATACCCGTACCGATAATGGACGCGCCGTCCGCCATCCTCATCGAACCAGGCGCTTCGGTATCATCGCGGGCGGTTGAGGTGGCTGCAGGGTTGGACGTCCCGCTGGTCTGGGTGGGCGCTGGAGCCACGTCGTATGTCAACCACGCAGCGCCGCAGAGGCTTGCGCGCATTCAGCAGCAGATCCGGATTACGAGCGACCCGGTGCTCAAGCGCGCGGCTGCTCGTCGATTGTTCCAAGTCCGATATCCGCACCGTCGCCTGCACCCGCGACACTCGTTGGGCGTAATACGTGGCTCGGAAGGCGCATTCATGCGCGAGCTGTACCGCTCGATGGCCCGTCGGCATGGCGTCGCGTGGCAGGGCCGGAACATTCACGATCCCTGGGATAGCCTGGATCCGATCAATCGGACACTCAGTGCGGCACATTCGTGCCTCTACGGCATCTCCCACGCCGCGATCATCGCCACGGGATTCGTTCCGTCGCTGGGCATCCTGCACCGCGACAGTACCGCGCGCGGCCTCGTGTTTGACATCGCCGATACGGTCAAGGCGGACACGACGATTCCTCTGGCGTTTCAAATCGTCTCGACCGGCTGCGATGCCCCAGAATGGGTGGTTCGCCATCAATGCGCGAAACTGTTCCGCTCTGGGCATCTATTCTCCAGGCTCATGCAAATCACCATCAGCGCCTTTGAAACCACCGTCACCACATGACGACGCTACACTCCGCGCTGGCCCATGCACAGGCTGCCAACCATTTCTATCCCGACATCTGGCGACGGATTGACGAAGTGCGAGCGGACGGCACTTGGCCACACTGGTGTTTTGTGCCCATCGGCACGGTCCTGAAACTGATGGCAGAGGATCCATACTGGCACTCCGAGTGCAGTCGGCGTGCAGTCGACATGGCTCAGGACGCGGCCAGGCTGGCCAGCATCGCTGCATGGCGCACGACGCAGACCATATACAGGTTCGATTCATCGCTGCACGATCTGCTGCGAGACGCCGACCCAACGACACGCGTCCCCACCGATATTCTTCTCATGCTGCCGGAGTGGTCGATCTACATCGAAACCCCCGGACATACCCTGTCGACCAGGCCGTTCCACGGCGTATTCGCACACTGTGAATGGGATTCCCGTCCAGTCGGTGGGTCGGAGTTGCGGCTGCTGCTTGATTTTCAGGATGAGTTGATGCCAATGGCGATTCCGTTGCGCCATGAATCGATTCCAGAGGCACTGGAGGCACTGGGCGTCAACCATCCTGAACTCGCCAACGTTGCCTCGCAGATTGTGTCCATGCTGCTATACATCTGCAGCAAGGCGGCGGACCTCGGCGAACACAGGCCGTTGCGGCCGCTGCCGAGACACACGAAACGGGGACCACGGACGTTCCCCGCCGCCGCGCCGACGGCTGTCGACGTAGGCGTGCAGATTGGCAGCGCGCTGCGCGCCGCCAAGGCCGCTGACGGCAGTGGTGAGACTGGTGCGTTGGCTGGATCCAGATCGAGTCCACGACCGCATTGGCGCCGCTGGCATTGGCACACCTACTGGACAGGCAGCGGTGCTGATCGACGCATGGACCTGCGCTGGATGCCGCCAATACCTGTCAACATTCAAGCCGTCGACGCGGCTCCCGCCGTAATTCGTCCGGTTCGCTGATTGTTGTGCGCCGATCCAGCGCTGCTTTGGCCGCCTGGCGATGGCGAAGACGGCAGCACGTGGCAGATCTCAGGAGGAAGTCCGCTTGTTTAGCGTCATTTCCGCACCCTACTCCTTCCAGATGGAACGACCCGGTTGCCCGTTCCATATCGTGTTTAACCGCTAAACTCTGCCCTCACCGCCAGGGTTCCTCTCCGTGGAAGTCCCTGAAACCCCAGTCTTTCGCAAGCTGTTCCAAAATCTTCGAGCCGTTTTCGAAGTAGCTGTGGACTTCCTGAACTGGGCGCGAGTCCATTCGCAGCACCGCGATGCAGTCCTCCCACAGCTCATGGTCCAGACAGCGAAGATCGGTGTTGTCAAATGGAAAGCGATTGCCGTTGTAGAGATTCAGCAGGAACCTGGCAACGACCCGTGATTGCCGGGTATCGCCCTGCGCGACTGGGAGGAGCCGGCGCAATGCGGCCTCACCAGCTGCCAATATGGCAGGTTGTGCCTGTTCCAGGTGCTGCAGCTCTTCTTGCATCTTTACGAAGGAATCATTTGCGAACGCCTTGATCTCAATCGGTTTGGCTGGCGTCGGACCTGGCTGTCCCTCGGCCACGTTCTCTTCCGATTGCGCGACAGCCTCAGGCTTTCGAAGCGCCTTGACTTGGGCGCGCGTCACTTTGGCGCCGTCGCTCAGAATCGCAGCCACGGCTTCAGGATTCTCGCGGTGAGCCACCACCAGCTCTTTCGCCAGGGTGACGTCCGCGACCTGCCCGTTTGCGACGGCTTCCGCCACAGGCTCCGGCAGGTTAAGCATGGCGGCGTGCATGCTCACCCATGCCCTGGACTTGCCCATCTTGCGCGCGACATCAGCCTGTGACATGCCCTGCGCGAGCTTTGTGCCGATGAAATCCGCCATTTCGCGGCCCGTGAGCTGCTCATGATGGAGGTTCTCCATGACCTGGTCGAAGTCGTCGAAATCGGGGTCTTCGTACGCCGGAATCTCCTGAAGGCCCGCTTCGATCGTGCCGAGGTAACGGCGGTGGCCGTGATTGATCACGAAATCGCCCGGGATAGTCGGATGAGGTCGTACCGAGATGGGGCACAGCACCCCTCTCTTGCCTGCTTGCACTCTTTCGCGAATGGTCGCGGCCATCTCCGTAATGCTCTCCGGGCTGAGACCAGGATTGTTGGCGCGACGAACATTATTCGGATCCAAATGGATGCGAACCACGTCATACATCCTGTAGCCGTCGTGTTGCTGGGGGCTGTCCAGCATCGAGGCCAGCTCGCCCAGGCCAGCCAGGTCGAGGCCGCCGCTCGTATCGTGTTTAGCCGCTAAACTCATTTCGCCATCTCTATCTTGTCCAGTACGTATTTGCCCAACGCGCGCATCTCCGCACCGGCAGCGCGCGCCGCGGTCTTTTTGATCTGCCAGACCGGCTCACCGACGGCCAATGCCGCGGCCACAGACGTGCGCAGGCCAACGACGACAGGAGCCAACAGGTTCGCGTTGGCGGCCCGCATCTCTTCCAAATGGCGGACCTGACGCGGATTGCGGCGGTCGACCCGGCTGGGGACGATGCCCAAAAACTGCAGCTTCTGATTGCGCTGCTTGGCGTTCAGAATCACCCGCATCATGTCTTTGATCCCTTCGATGCTGTAGTCCTCCATCTCGACGGGGCAAAGGACGCCGTCGGCCGCATGCAGTGCCGCAGCCAACGGAATGCCAAGCCCCGGCGCCGTGTCCACGACACACAGGTCGTAGCCGGCATTGGCAAACTGCCGAAGATTTGCCGGGAAATTCTTCAGTGCTTGACCAAGGGGCATAAAGGTGACATTTGCCATCAGGCGATCGGCATTGATCAGACCGATGAGGTTGTCGGAGTCGGGCACCGGCGGCGGCGTGTCGCCAAAGAGAGCACTGGCCGGCACATCCAGCCGGTACTGGCTCATCGTCTTCGAGAGATTGCCCGTGTCCAAATCGACGACAAGCACCTTGTGGCCGACCTCAGCGGCATGAAACGCGGCGTGCGCTGCGCTGGCCGTCTTACCAACGCCTCCTTTGCCTTGTGCGATAACGACGGTTTTCATGTGGTTTCCTCTTGTCCGTGACGGGACGACGCTCGCAGATCTCATTTCGGCTGACGCGCCCTCGTACTGCTACAGACGCGACGATGCAAGGCACGCAGGCGTTCACCGTTGTGCCACTTCATATCCTTCTGATCGCCTGCCAAAATGCCGGCCACCGTAGATTGCGATATGCCAATTTCCTTGGCGATCTGGGCCTGGGTCCACCCAGCGCGCACCAGGTCGTGAATAAGTGCTTTCCAGTTCATTATCGAAGAATATCGGAATTCCGATAGTTGTGCAATCGGCGTGCCGATCAAGAACGGCTTCAGAATTCCGATATGGTGACCTTTGGACGACGACTTCGAGCCGCGCGCCTCCATGCGCAGCTCAGCCAAGCGGCAGCCGCCAAGAAGGCGGGAATGTCGCAATCGACGTTGTCCGAACTGGAAAACGACTCCTACCCAACGTCGACATTCACGACTCGGTTGGCCCACATCTACAATGTGAGCGCACGTTGGCTCGCTGATGGCGAAGGTCCAATGAGGGTCGCCGATACTGTCGTGGCTGAGGAGTCCGCGACCGAGACGGAATCGGCCAGGCCTCGCTGGCCATTCAGTCCTCGCATCACGCCTGAAGCCTATGACGCCTTGGATGCGTCAACCAAAGAAGACATCGAAGACTACATCGAGCTCAAGATCTCCAAGTCAGCTGGTGCCTCTCGCAAGGTCGCTTCTCGGAAGCGCACGCCTCGCAAAAGCGCTGCGCGCCAAGCGCGCGCGGCAGCCTGAGCCTCCGCAGTACAGCCGATCTCATGATGGCCGCTGCAGGTCCGGCCAAACCTCCCAGCAGTCGTGAGGCCGAAGAGCAGGACGCGGAACACCCGTCATGCGCTCGATGGCCACGCCTTTTCGTGGCCCAACAAGCTTGTAACCGTAGGCAATTTGGCGCACATACTCCCAGCTCGTGCCATGCGCTACGCAAAGCACCCGAGCCTCGGACAAGGGGGTGTTCTTCAGCCACTCAACGAGGGCCTCAATACGGGGATATCGTTTGGCGGAATTCATATGTACCAAATAGTACGAGCTCTAAGCACGTGTGTCTTGTACTTTTTGGTAAATACATGTCAGGTCATGCAGAATCCGTCGCATGGACGCCGCAGCGCACGAGATGCAGGTCCGCCGGGACCAATTGAAAGCGTGGATTGCTGCGCATTACCCCAGCGCGCGCGCATTTTGTCGGGCCCATGGCCTGAACGAGAGCGAGATCTCACAACTGCTGCGTACCAAAAGCTTTGGCTCACGCCGAGCCCGTAATTTGGAGCAGCAGACCGGCATGCCCTTCCGATACTTGGAAGGTACGCCCACCGGCGCGCAACACCACAAAGTTTCGCCGGGCACCGCCTACACCCGCCCCAACGCCACCACGCCATTCAAGCCATGGCCATTTCGCCTCACTTCTTATGAGGATCTCATGGCCTTGACCCCTGAGAAGCGACACGAACTTGACATTCGAGTCTCTGAGTTTGTCGCGGGTGCGATTCTGAAAAAAAGAAAGGCATAACGAACAACCTTGCTCGGCCGGCCGCGACTCCGTCCTACGGGCGTGCACGGTCGCCAGTCGCCCCTCGTTGCGACTGGTCTGGTCTGCCCCCGGCAAGGATTGAGGGCGGGACGAGCAAAAAGCCCGCATTAGTCGTCAGTTTTGCATCAAAACGTATCAAATATTCCGTTTTGTTGCTTTTCCGTCACACCTCAAAAATGTACCTAATAGTATTGACTAACTATGTACTAAATAGTACAGTTATTCGCACATGCTCTTTAACAACACGCAACATCCGTCCTGCGTTCGCTGTGAAGCGACGCGAAGGGGAGCTGGCTGCGAGGAATGGAAAGCCCCAGGGACGAAAAGAAGCAGCAAAAGTCGATGCGCCTATTGGTGACCCGTGAAGTCCGCTGGCCTACCGGGGCAGAGAAAAAAACAAAAACAGGGTACCCGCCAGTGAAAAGAACCAACGCACATCGATCTCGGAGGTGTCAAAAAGAGGCTCGTCTGAGAGCCGTGACGCCGCTCGAGGCACTGACGGCGACCATATCGCCCAATGCCGAGACCGAGCGCCCAAGCAGCATGCCTCCCGTGGCGGGTAACGGGTTGGGCGAACACCGAGCCAGGAGACCAACTGGCTCGCGCCGTGCAAGTCGGCAGGATGACCGGCCATGCGTCGTGGTATCTCGCGGCCGGCATCCGAATCGGCGTTCAATCAGGCGTCGCGGTTTAGCGGCTAAACACTGCCCAGAGCGCTCCGATTCGGATGATCTCCTCTTTCTGAATAGGACTATTGATCCAAATGCAGCACCGGACGGGACGAACGATCTCCCGTCGTGTCGCGCCTCGCTGGCAGACGATAACCGGCTGTGCCATCGAGACTCTCTTTTTTCACATCAACCCACTCGCACCTCGGAGCACAGGGGCCTTGTCAATGACAGGAGTACAAAATGAGCAAATTTTCCACCGTTGTGGCCGCCAAGTCGTGCGCACGCAATGTTGTGCTCGGCGGTGCTGCGTTGATTTGCGCGTTGGCCATTGTCGGTGCGCTGATCAATGCTGGCCCCACCATCGGCCGCGCTATCGCGGACGTCTGGGACTGGCTCCTATGGACCGTAAGCCTGGGCGGCCATTTCTGGGCCGCGGCGGCGGTTGGCGCAGTCGCATTGGGCGGATCTGCGTGGGCCACCTGCCTGACGGCCAAGCTCCCTAAAGACGCTCCATGCGGCACGGGAATCAAGCTGTTGGCGCTCAATGGCTTCTGCTGGTGCATGCTTCTTGTGGCAAACTGCGCCGTTCGCACGACCTATACCGACACGAGCCAGCTGACCGCCTATGAAAAAATCGCCCTGGTAGGATTGGGGTTGCCAATGGGGCTACTGCTGCTCGGGGCGGCATGGCTAACCTTAATGGCAATCGATGGGCCAATCGACGATCAATTACGCGGCTACTGACAATGTCTTTTACCAACGAGAACGGATCCGGCATCTGGGAGCTATCGCTGAGCCAACGGGTGGTACTTGGCATCTGCCTGTCGCTCGCCGTGTCAGCAGCCATCATGTCTCAATCGATCGATTCCGCGTGGCCTTGGCTTGCGCTCGGAGCGACTTGGATGACCGCCGCAGTCGCTGCACGAGGCATCTACACGCAACGCGGCGCGAATAGGCGGCTGTTCGGGGGAATCCTGGCTACATGCGCGATTGTCCTTCTGGCGAGTTTGCTGATACTCGCTGAGCGGGTTTACTACACTGGAAACATGCACTATGCGCGGTGGTTGACCAACGGCGAACTGGCCGCCGGCACCACGTGGCAAGACCTGATGGCGGGCCCGTGCAAAGGGCGCAGTCCCCTGGAGGTCAACGAACAAGCGGATGGCCAGTTTCTCATTCGATGCGGGTTGCTGTGGAGCAATAGCAAACTATTCCTGTCCACAACGTTCCCGGAGGAAGGCCGCAAATGAGCAAATACCTGCCGTGGATTAAGCGCAATCTGGGCCTGCCCCTATTGATGGCATCCATCACAGCCATCACCCTCGGCATCTACCAGGCCAGGGAGGCGACGGCCACCCAATACGCGGTGCTCGAGCAGATGTATCTCGACGGCACGCCCGAGTTTCGAGCAGCCCTGGCAGAGCTGGTCGATGAGCCGCTCAGCCGCTGGACATATTTCGGCCTGTCGCGGGCCTACTGGGAGGAAACTCGAGCTCTGGCATTGCCTCACGATGTCCCCGCGCCCGAGATCGATTCCGCGACAGCGCGTCGGGCACTCTGGGACACAGTGAGACAGCGCACCAGCCGGGGCAGGGTGCCGTGACGAGAAACCATCGCAACCGCTCCTGGCGGTCGCAGTGGCGCATGACCGTTTCAGGCAAAATGGCTGTCCACAAGAGTGGCACCATCGCGCAGCTGCTGCACGACGGCTGCGACTCTCACGCCCAATTGAATGTTGATGGCGTTTCGCCCGAGCAGCGGGCACGCTGGGATATGGCCACGCTACAACGACAAGCGGAGAAGCTGCTGCGCGAATCCGCCCGCGATGCGCCAATGCCCCGGGCGCGCAAGGCACTGGCCGGCAACTCAACGTCGTAGTTCATTGAAGGACGTTCGTCCCAACCAATCGAGGGGGCTAGCCTCCCCAAACCTTCCATTGGCCCTGATGTCGCCGGCTGTGACGGCAACCTCGGGGCCATTTCATTGGAATTTCCATCATGAAAAACATGCTCAATGATCTGAAAGACGACGTGCGGCAATTTGCCTCGGCCTGGCGCACGTGCTGCACGGCGTACGGGCACCTCCCGACCCATTGCGTGTTCGTGGGTACCAGCCTCGGGGCCGGCATGTTTCTGGCAGCGTTCATGCTGCTGGCCGTCGCAATCGCGGCCAGGCTTTTCGACAACGAGCAAATCGTTGAAGTGGGTGTCAACGCCGGTTGAAAACTGACCCACTTTCGTCGGAATCGTCGGAGTAAAACTGACCCACCCCGGCGTCCAAAAAACCTAGCTCCTGATCTTGATATTCCCTGCTTTGCGCTTGTCCTTGAGTCG
>NZ_CALSFU010000046.1 GCF_943737005.1 Achromobacter sp. Marseille-Q4962
GGCGTGGAGCGGGGCAGGGTGGCGCTGGTCATGGTCGGGCCGCAAAAGCCCGTAATCTAGCAAGCGCTCATCTGCGCTGAAAGCGAATAAAAATGGAGGAAGTTATTCGCTTTGTGGAAACGAGCGGACGTCTGCGCCGCCCCCGCTCAGCCCGCGGGCAGCGCCAGCAGTTCGCCCATGCGCACCGGGCCCAGCACCGAGGGCGTGTCGGCCCAGCGCACCCGGCCCGGCCCGAACAGCACGATAACGGTCGAGCCCAGCCTGAAGCGGCCCATTTCCGCGCCCTTTTCGAGGTGGATGGGCGCGCGCGCGGTTTCGTCGTAGCGGATGCTGCGCACCCGCCGCTTGTGGGGAGTGACCAGGCCGGCCCAGACGGTTTCGATGGAAGCCACGATCATGGCGCCGACCAGCACGACGGCCATGGGGCCGTATTCGGTGTCGAAGATGCACACCACGCGCTCGTTGCGCGCGAACAGGCGGGGCACGTTGCGCGCGGTGAGGGGGTTCACCGAAAACAGGCGGCCCGGCACATGGACCATTTCGCGCAGCGTGCCGGCCACCGGCATGTGTACGCGGTGGTAATCGCGCGGCGACAGGTACACCGTGGCGAACTGCCCGCCCTGGAAAGGTTCGGCGCGGGCCGCGTCGCCGCCCAGCAGGTCGGCCAGGCCGTAGCTGTGGCCTTTGGCCTGGAAGATGCGGCCATGCTCGATGGCGCCCATCTGGCTGATGGCGCCGTCGGCCGGGCAGAGCACGGCGCCGGGCAGGTCGTCGAGCGGGCGCGCGTCGGGCTTGAGCGCGCGCGTGAAGAATTCGTTGAAGCTCGGGTAGGCCAGCGCGTCTTCTTGCTCGGCCTCGCGCATATCGACCTGATAGCGGCGCACGAAGCGCGAGATCATCCAGTTCTTGACCGCGGGTTCCCGGCAGTCGGCGGCGTATCCGAACAGCCGCGACACCAGGTGGTGAGGCGCGAGATACTGGCTGGCGAGGAAGAGTTGGTCTTTGATTGGCATCGAGGGCCCTGAAAAAGCGCGTCCCGCATGCAGCGGGACGTGGTTGCAGCGCGCCGTGCCTGGCCGCGGCGCGTTCGATCGGCGGCATTGTAACCGTACTGGCGCGGCTGGGAACTCAGAATTTTCCGATGGCCTCGGCCAGCGCGATCAGGCGCTCGGCCTCGCGCGCGTGCAGATTCTCGACCAGCGCGCCGTCCACCACGGCCACGCCCTGGCCGGCCGCCTGGGCCGCGCGCCAGGCCAGCAGCCGCTTGCGGGCGAGCGCGACCTCGGCGCCGGACGGCGCGAAGGCGGCGTTGGCCGGCGCGATCTGGCGCGGATGGATCAAGGTCTTGCCATCGAAGCCGAGGTCGCGCCCCTGTTCGCAGGCCGCGGCCAGGCCGGCGTCGTCGTTCAGGTCGAGATGCACGCCGTCGAGCGCGGCCAGGCCATGCGCGCGCGCCGCCATCACGGCCAGCGAGCGCGCCAGCAGCGTTTCCTGGCGGCCGGGCGTGTGGCGGGCGTGCAGGTCTTTCACCAGATCGGACGTGCCCACCACGATGGCCGCCAGACGCGGGTGGCCGCAGGCAATGGCGTCCAGGCGCAGAAAGCCCAGCGGGGTTTCGGCCATGGCCCACAGCGGCAGCCCGGGCGGCGCGCCGGCCTCGTCCAGCGCGCGCGCCAGCGCATGCAGTTGGGCGGCATCTTCCACCTTGGGCAGCAGCACCGCGTCGGCGCCGGCCCCGGCGATGGCGCGCACGTCGTCGCGTCCCCAGGGGGTGTCCAGCGCATTGACCCGCACCACGCATTCGCGCCGCCCGTAGCCGCCCTGGCGCAGCGCTTGCGCGACGCGCTCGCGCGCCTGGGCCTTGGCGTCCGGCGCGACGGCGTCTTCGAGGTCGAGGATGAGGGCGTCGGCGTCCAGGCCGCGCGCCTTGTCCAGCGCGCGTTCGTTGGCGCTCGGCATGTAGAGGACGGAGCGGCGGGGGCGTATGGAGAGGGTCATCGGGAAAGGGGCATCGGACAGGGCTCGCGCCGCGCGCTCCGGCATCCGCCCTCGGGGCGGTCCGGAGCGCTCATGCCGACAGGCAGGACCGCGCGGCGGGTTGCGGGTTGGAAACGATCTCGACAGGCATGGTACACACATAGCCCACGCCGTACACGGTGCGTATGCCCATGTCGCCGCCGGCCAGGGCGCGCAGCTTGCGGCGCAGGCGGTGCACGTGGGCGTCCAGGCGGTGCGTGTCGTAGGACTGCGCGCTGGCGCCCAGCGCCTGCACCAGACGCAGCCGCGACAGGGGCAGCGGCGCGGCCTGGATCAGCGCGCCGAGCAGGCGGCATTCGGCTTCCGTGACGTCCACCACCACGTGCGAGGGCGATTGCAGCGTGCGCCGGGCGGGATCGAAGCGCCAGGGCGCGGCGTCGGCCGGCGCGGCGGGCGCGACGACGCGCAGGCGGCGCGCCAGAGCCACCAGCGTGGCGCCGAGTTCGGCCAGGTTGACGGGCTTGGTGAGGTAATGGTCGGCGCCCAGGCTCAGTCCGGAGATCTTGTCTTCGCTCAGCAGCCTGCCGGTGAGCATGACGATGCCCATGGAAGGATAGCGGGTGCGCAGTTGGGACACGCGCGCCAGCCCGTCGCCGTCGGGCAGCATCGCGTCCAGCACCAGGATGGCGGGCGTGACCGCGTGCAGCAGGCCCTCCAGTTCGGCCAGGGAGCCGGCGGTGAGCACCTGCGCGTCCAGCCCCAGGCCGTGCACGTACTCCGCGATGGTGTCGCGCCAGTCTTCGTGATCGTCGACGATGAGGATCGTCACGGCGCGGTCCGCAATCGCCGCGGACCGCGGGCCGCCGGAAGCGCCGCGCCTCGCGCCGGGGTTCGTGCTCGCGCCATGGACCGCACGGGCTCAGCGCGCCAGGTATTCCACGGGCACGTCGGCCGGCACCTTGCGCAGGCGGTCGCGCTCGATGCGCACCGCCGCGAACCGGGACTTGCGCGCCGCGGCGTTCTGCAGCAGCACCGACAGCACCGCGCCCTTGTCCTGGATCCAGCGCGTCTTGCCGCGCAGCAGCTTGACGGCATTGTCGACGGTGCCCAGGCGATACGTGGTGGCGTCGATCTGCACCGAGCGCTTGCCGTCGAAGGCGGCGGCCTCTTCTTCGGTGATGGCGGCGGCGTCGAGGTTGCTGCTTTCGAAATCGATGCGGTAGAGAAACTTGATGCCGGAGTGCGGGTCCTGGATGACGATGAGCTTGTCCGAGCCCGAGGCGTCCGACATCATCCCGATGACGGGCGACTCGACCAGTTGCTTGCCGCGCTGTTCCTCGGTGTAGATGAACACGGTCGGACGCTGGGCGCGGGCCGCTTGGGCGGGGGCAGGCGAAAGGGCAGACAGTGGCATGGCTTGAAAATGGATGCGCCGCGCGCGGGACGCGGCGGAAAGGACCCAGGGCCGCAGGAGCGGGTCCGATGGCTCAAGACATGCATGATACCAATTGTTTCATTGATGTGGCGCAGCATCGGCGCGCATTCGCGCCGGCCGGCGCCTTCCGGGCAGGACGGCCGCGCCGTTCGCGCCGGAGCAGGGGCGAACGGGCGGGCCCCGGCGCAAGGGCCGGGCAAGGACGGTCTGGCGTGGAAGAAAAGTCAGGCGTGCCGGGCCGCGCGGCGGCGCTGGCGCACCGCCTCGGCCAGCGCGCGCAGCACGGGCAGGGTCTGTGTCCAGCCCAGGCAGGCGTCGGTGATCGACACTCCATGACGCAGCGGTTCGCCGGGCTTGAGGTCCTGGCGGCCTTCTTCGAGGTTGCTCTCGATCATGACGCCGGTGATGCGGGCGTCGCCGCCGGCGATCTGCGCCGCCACGTCCTGGGCGACGTCGATCTGGCGCAGGTGCGACTTGTTGGAGTTGGCGTGCGAGCAGTCCACCATGACCTGCTCGCGCTGGCCGGCCTTGCGCAGCGCCGCGCAGCAGGCGTCGATGCTGGCGGCGTCGTAGTTGGGGCCCTGCTTGCCGCCGCGCAGGATGACGTGCGTGTCCTGGTTGCCGCGGGTTTCGAAGATGGCGGCCATGCCCATCTTGGTCATGCCCATGAAGGCATGGCGGGCGCTGGCGGCCACCATGGCGTCGGCGGCGATCTGCACGCCGCCGTCGGTGCCGTTCTTGAAGCCGAGCGGGCAGCTCAGGCCGGAACTGAGCTGGCGGTGGCTGGGGCTTTCGGTGGTGCGCGCGCCGATGGCGCCCCAGGCGATCAGGTCGGCGATGTACTGCGGGCTCAGCAGGTCGAGGAATTCGGTGGCGATGGGCAGGCCCAGCGCGCTGATGTCGAGCAGCAGCCCGCGCGCGCGGCGCAGGCCCTCGTTGATGCGGAAGCTGCCGTCCAGGCGCGGGTCGTTGATGTATCCCTTCCAGCCCACCGTCGTGCGAGGCTTCTCGAAGTAGACGCGCATGACCACGAGCAGTTCGCCGGAAAGCTCGTCGGCCGCGCCGCGCAGCAGGCGCGCGTATTCCATGGCCTGGTCGTGGTCGTGGATGGAACAGGGGCCCACCACGACCACCAGCCGGTCGTCGCGCCCGTGCAGCACGTCGGCGATGGCCGCGCGGCTGCGTTCCACCAGCGCCTGCGTTTCCCGGGGCACGGGAAGCTCGTCCTGCAGCAGCGCGGGCGAGATGAGCGGGCGCACCGCGCTGATGCGGGTGCCGTCGATACGGGTGGTGTCCGGGGAGGAATCGGCCGCGCCGACCTCGCGGTCGTGCAGGGGATCGTCGATGCGGGTCAAGAGGAGCTCCGTGCCGTGGCTGCGCAAAACCGCCATTATCGCACCTGCGGACGTGACACATCGGGGGACGGAGTCGGCTTTCGGGATGAGCGGGCGTCCGCGGAAGCCGGCGGCGCGGGGGCGGCGGCGTTAATCCGGATGGACCCGTGGGCGGCCCGCCGGCTCGCGGTTTGCGCGAATGTGCATTAACCCCGCGCGCAATCGGGGCTGGATGGCGGCGAGTTGACGTAGGATGCGGAAATCAAGTACAGCAGGCGGCCGCCCAAACCGGCATCGCCGATCGAGGGGATCCGTGAATGCCTAGACTGCGACCGCGCTTTGCCCGGCGGATACTCGTGCTCAACGACCACCCCGTGGAGCTTGCGCTATTCCAGAACATGCTGGCGGCCATGGGCTACCGGCGCGTCACCGCGGCAAGCGACGCGGCGGCGGCCGTTGCGGCGGTGGCGCGCCAGCCGCACGATGTCGTCATCAGCGACATCGCGACCGGCATTGCGGGCAGCGCGAGCCTGCTGACCGAGCTGCGCGGCATGGGCCGCGTGCCGCCGGTGATCTGGACCAGCGGGCTGGGCGAGGAGTTGCTGCAATCGCATGTGAGGCTTGCGCTGGAAGCGGGCAGCGCCTCGGTGCAGGCGCTGCCCATGCCGGTGTCGGCGGCCGTTTTGCAGGCGGCCATGGAGACGGCGCTCGAAAGCCTGGCGGCGTCTCAGGAGGCGGCGCCCGCGCCGCTGCAGCGGCGGGCGATGGAAACGGCCCTGCGCCGCGCCCTGCAGACGGGGGCGGGGTTCAGCGTGGTGCTGCAGCCGCAGGTGGATCTGCGCACGGGGCGGGTCGTCGCGGCCGAGGCGCTGTCGCGCTGGCGCCACCGCACGCTGGGCGAGGTGCCGCCCGCGGACTTCGTGGCGGCGGCGCACCGGCTGGGGCTGGACGGACGGCTGTTCGAGCGGGTGGTCGACGCGGCGGCCGGCGTGCTGGTTCCGCTGCATGCCGAGGGCCTGGCGGTTCCGGTCGCGGTGAATGCCTCGGCGTCCACGCTGTGCGATCCGGCGCTGCCCGCCATGCTGGAGCGGCGCATGGCCCGGGCCGGCCTGCCCGCGCGCCTCATCAAGATCGAGCTGACCGAAGACGAGCCGGTGGGCGACTGGGTGGTGCTGTCCTCGGCCCTCAACCTGCTGCGGGTGCGGGGCTTCGAGCTGGCGATGGACGATTTCGGCGCGGGCATCGCCTCGATGCGGCTGTTCTCCGCGATGCCGTTCACTGAACTGAAGATAGACCGCGAGTTCATCGTCCACATGCATCGCGACGCCGCCTCGCGCGCGGTGGTGGCCGCGGCGATCGACATGGGCCGTTCGCTGGGCAGGCGCGTCGTCGCCGAGGGCGTGGAGCAGGAGCGCGACCTGGCCCTGCTGCGCGAGCTGGGCTGCGACGCGGCCCAGGGCTACGCGATCGCGCGGCCGCTGGCCCCGCGGGACTTCGTGGATTTCTGCCGCGCCTACAGTCCGTAGACGTCCACGTCGCCCGGGTATTCCACGGCGAACTTCAGCGTGGCCTCGCGCGATTCTCCCGGCGCGAGTTTCCAGTGCCACGCGATCCGCCCGTCGGCCTCGCGCCGCGCATCCTGGGCCGAGGGCGCCAGCACCTTGACCGCGATGCGCTCGTTGCGCGAGACGGGGATACTGTCGCGGAATTCCAGCGTTTCCGCGCTCTGCTTGTGGTTGCGGACGGTGTAGCGGTACTCGTAGGTAACTCGCCGGCCGCTGCCGGAAAAACCCGTGTTCTCGGTATAGCGGCTGACGAGCTTGCGCTCGATGGCGATGCCATCGTCCGCGCCCATCGCCAGGTCCAGCTTTTCGCCGGGCATCACGGTCTTGAGCGCGCCGGCGGCGACAAAGGCATCGCCCAGGAACGTGTTGAGCGGTCCGGCCAGCAGCGGGTAGCCCGTGCTGTTTTCCGCCTGCGCCGAGAGGTAGGCGGTTTCGCGCAGGCCCGGCGTGGCGCGGTAGACCAGCGTGGCGGGCAGGGTGGCCGTGGCGATGGCCACGCGCTGCGCGCTGTCGTCCGAGGGCAGGCTGGCGGGGGCCTGGATGCGGAAGGCGGCGCTGGTGGCCGCGTTTTCGAGCTGGGCGGTGGCGGCTTCGGCTTCGAGCGGTTCGTCGGCGGCCGAGGCCGTTCCGGCCGCTTCGGCGGCTTCTTCCAGCCGGGCCTGCCCGAAGGCCCGCGGGCGCGAGGCGGCCGGCGCGGGGCGGGGCGCCGGCGGCTGCGGCGCAGCCACGTCGACGATCCAGGCGCGCGGCTCGGGCGCAGCCCCGCCCAGCGACGGCCGGGCGGTGGAGAGCGTGAGCCGCACCTGGTTCCAGTCTTCGCCCGTATGCTGGCGGACCACGCCGAAATATCCGAGCTGCACCGTGCGCTGCGCCGGCTGCAGGCGGGCGTCGTAGGCCGGGGTCCAGCGCGCTTCGCGCACGGCGTAGGCCAGCTTCACCTCCACCTTGGAGGACTCGGCCAGGCGCAGCCGCAGCACGGCGGTCTTGCTGGCGCGCTGCCGGTCGCGCTGGCTCTCGATCTGCGCGGCCAGCGCATCGCGCCGGCGTTCCAGCTCGCCGCGCCGGGCCGCCACGTCGCGCAGGCCGGACAGGGCGCGCGCAAGCGCGTCGGCGCTCAGCGATTGCAGCGTCCTGAAGTCCTGCTCCGTCGGGCGCGGCGCGCCCTGGCCGGCGTCGGTGGCGCCGCGTTGCATCAGCAGCACCAGTTCGCGCTGGTTGTCGAGCACGGCCTTTTCGTCGTCCAGGGCCGCGAGTTTCGCGTCCACGCCGCGCAATTCCTCTTCCAGCGCGCGCACGCGCGGGTTCGGCGCGCCGGCCGGATAGGCATTGCGCACCTGCACGTCGATCAGCGTGGCGGGCGCGGCGGCGCGGGCGCTGGCCTGCACCGAGCTCTCCTGCAGCCCGGCGGGCAGGTTCTCGAGTTCGAGCTCGTGCTCGCCCGCGGAGAGCTGGGCCGAGGCGAGACGCGTGACCACCGCGCGGTCCGGGTAGACCGTGACTTCGGAAATGGACGAGGGCAGCGCGACGGCGGCGGCCATGCCCGGCAGCGCCGCCACGGCGAGGGTGAGGAGCGTACGGTTCAAGGGGGTGCCTTTTGCGGAGAACGGGACGGCGGCCACTGTAAGGGGGAAGCGGGCGGGGCGTTTTACAGAAGGTGACAAGACCGGCGCAAACACGACAAGCCGGGCCGCAATGCGCCCGGCGCGGGACCGGCGGCGCGCCGAACCGGGCGGGCTGGCGCCTCAGGCCGGGGCCGGGTGCGCCAGCCCGCGCATCAGCGTCACCGCGTTGGCGGCGGCCGCGCTGCGGTCATGGCGGCGATAGGCCATATCCAGCAGCGCATGCGGCGCGTCGCCCCGGATGGGCCGGTACTCCACGCCCTCGGCGCCCATGTGGCGCATGGCCGCGGGCACGATGGAAATGCCCACGCCGGCGGCGACCAGGCTGACGATGGAGGCCATCTGCGGCGCTTCCTGGATGACGCGCGGCGAGAAGCCCGCCCGCTGGCAGGCCGAGAGAATCGCGTCGTACAGCCCCGCGCCGATGGGCCGCGGGTAGAGCACGAAATCCTCGCCCGCCAGCGCCTTCATGGGCACGGCGCGCTTGCGGCCCAGCGGATGGCCGGGCGGCAGCGCCACCAGCATGGGCTCGTCCAGCACCCGCTCGGCGGCGAATTCCGGGTCCGGCGCATAGGGCGGCCGCACGAAGGCCACGTCCACGTCGCCCGCGCGCAGGCTGCGCAGCAGGCTCTGCGTGGTGGATTCGGTGAGCGAAATGCGTACGCCGGGGTAGCGGTCGCGGTAGGCGCGGATGGCGCTGGGCAGGTAGGGGTGGAACACCGCCGAAGCCGTGAAGCCGATGGTGACGGCTCCTTCTTCGCCGCGCCCCAGCCGGCGGGCCGTGTCCACCGCGCGCTCGGCGCCGGCGAGGATGGCGCGCGCGTCTTCGAGGAAACGCGCGCCGGCCTCGGTGAGCGCGATGCCGCGCGGCAGCCGCAGGAAAAGGGGCGTGCCGATCTCGCGCTCCAGTTGCTGGATCTGCTGGCTCAGGGGCGGCTGGCCGATGCCCAGGCGGGCCGCGGCGCGCGTGAAGTGCAGCTCCTCCGCCACGGTGACGAAATAGCGCAAATGCCGAAGTTCCATCTTTTTTAAATATAGTCAAAGGTACTTTCATATATTGGACATATGCAGGAGAAAGGTCTACCTTTATTCGCAAGGCGGGCCGGCTGCGCGCCCGCCGATCACGAGACTTTTCCCATGGCTGTTTCCCTACCCGATTCCTCTTCCTCCGCGTCCCACGCGCCGGCGGCCGGCCTGCTGCGCCGCGGCTCGCCGGGCCTGCGCCGCGCCCAGTGGGCGCTGTTCGCCGCCGGTTTCTCCACGTTTTCGCTGCTGTATTGCGTACAGCCGCTCATGCCGCTCTTCACCCATGCCTTCCAGGTGTCGCCCGCTCAGAGCAGCCTGGCGCTGTCGCTGTGCACGGGCCTGCTGGCCCTGGCCATTTTCGCGGTGGGCCTGTTTTCGCAGTCGCTGCCGCGCAAGCGCACCATGGCGTTCTCGCTGGCGGTTTCGGCGGCGCTGGGCACGGCCGCCGCGGCGGCGCCCGACTGGCACAGCCTGCTGGCGCTGCGCGCCCTGCAGGGGCTGGCCATGGGCGGCGTGCCCGCAGTCGCCATGGCCTACCTGGCCGAGGAGGTCGAGCCCGACACGCTGGGCTTCGTCATGGGCCTGTACATCAGCGGCAGCGCCTTTGGCGGCCTGTCGGGGCGGGTCGTCACCGGCCTGGTGTCGGACCACTTCGGCTGGCGCGCGGCCATGGGCGCGCTGGGCGTGCTGGGTATCGTGGCGGCCCTGCTTTTCATCTGGCTGCTGCCGGCATCGCGCGGCTTTACGCCGCACCGCGGCGACGGCTGGGCGGGCGTGCTGCAGGACGTGCGCCAGGGCGTGTCGGCCCACCTGCGCAACGGTCCGCTGTGCGCCCTGTTCGCGCTGGGCGGGCTGCTGATGGGCGCATTCGTCACGGTATACAACTACGTGGGCTTCCGGCTGCTGGCGCCGCCGTTTTCGCTTTCGCAGACGTTCATCGGCTCGATCTTCGTGGTCTACCTGGTGGGCATCTTCGCCTCGACCTTCTTCGGCCGCATGGCCGACCGGCACGGGCGCGGCGCCATGCTCACGGCAGCCTCGTGCCTTGCGCTGGCGGGCCTGCTGCTCACGCTGTCCGACTCGCTGCCGGTGCTGGTCCTGGGCATCGTGGTGTTCACGTTCGGTTTCTTCGCCGCGCATGCGGTGGCCAGCGGCTGGGTGGGGCACATGGCGCGGGGCTACAAGGCGCTGGCCGCCTCGCTCTACCTGCTGGTGTACTACGTGGGTTCCAGCGTGCTGGGCGCGCTGGGCGGCAAGTTCTGGGCCGGCCTGGGCTGGGCCGGCGTGGCCGCCCTGTGCGGGGCGCTGCTGGCGGCGGCGCTGGCCGTGAGCCTGTGCCTGTACCGCCGAGGCCGGCGCGTGTCCGTGGCGCCGGCCGCGCCGGGCGCCGCGACGCGGGCGGGTTGATGATAAAAGCAAGCATTCTCATTTATAATCGCGCTCATGCCTGAAGCCGCCCCGGTCCCGCGGGCGGTTTTTTCCCGCCCTCGAGGTCCGCGATGCCTTCTTCCCAGGATCTTTTCTCCCTCCAGCGCGAGCACGCCGCGCTGCTCGCCGCCTATGGCCAGGCCCAGAACCATTGCAGCAGGCTGCTCGGCGAACAGGCGGCGCGCATCGCGCGGCTGGAGGCCGAGCTGATGCGTCAGCGCGCCGCCTTCGTCGTCGCCCAGACCGCGCTGGCCTGGGAGCGCGAAGACCGCGCCGCCCTGGAACGCGCGATTCCCGGGCTGCCCCGGCGCATGGCGCTGGCCCGCCGCGTGCAGCAGCTCATGGAGCGCGTGCAGCAGCTGATGCGCGAACGCCTCTCGTGGCAGGACTGGGCCGCCTCGCACCGCCTGCATCAGGAAGCGCGCATGCGGGCCCGCGCGCACCGGCCTGCGCCGGCGGCGGTTCCGGCCGCCGCGCCGGCGGTCATGGCGCTGAAGTCCAAATCCGTGCTGTGCGTGGGCGCGGACGACATGGCCCTCATGCTGACGCGCAAGGTGGTCGAGATGGCGGGCGGCCGCTATCTGGCGCACACCGGAGAGAGCGACGGCGAGGCGCTGGAGGCCAGCCTGGTGGCGGCCGACCTCGTCATCTGCCAGACGGGCTGCGTGAGCCACGGCGCCTATTGGCGCGTGCGCGATCACTGCGCGCGCACCGGTAAGCAGTGCGTGCTGGTGGACAAGCCCGAGGCGCTCTCGGCGCTGCACCTCGGAACCGCCGAGGCCGCCACGCGCTGACCCCGGGTGTTCCAGGACGCGCCGATGTTACGGCGCGTTGCCGTTGTAGCATCTGGAGCGTCTCGCGCGCGGCCAAGCCGTTTTACGCTGGCGTCAGAGAGGACTGTGGAAATTTCCATACATGCTGACCAAGCGAGACCGGGTGGCCAACCCGTGGACCGACACGCTCGCGCGCCTCGAAGACGAGCGCATCATGCTGCAGCGCATCGCGGAGGGGATGCCGCTGGCCGAGGTGCTGGAGCACATGCTGCACGCCATCGAGGCCCAGTCCAGCACCGAATTGCTGGCTTCCATCATGCTGACGGACGCGGGCGGCGCGCGGCTGCGCCACGGCGCGGCTCCCAGTCTGCCGGCCGTTTTCAACGCGGCGGTGGATGACGTGCCCATCGGCCCGCAATCGGCCTCGCCCGGACTGGCGGCGCATACGGGCTGCCCTGTGTACGCGGAGGACATCTCTTCGCATCCGGCCTGGAACGGCTGGCGCAGCCTGGCGCTGGCGCACGGGCTGCGCGCCTGCTGGTCTACGCCGATCAAGGCGCCCGACGGCCGCGTGCTGGGAGTGCTGTCCAATTACTACCGCGAGCCGCGCCGGCCCTCGGCGCATGACGTCGACGCCATCGCGCTGGTGACGCGCAGCGCGGCGCTGGCCATCGAGCGCCACCGCACCGACCAGGCCCTGCGCCAGGGCGG
This sequence comes from Achromobacter sp. Marseille-Q4962, assembly GCF_943737005.1. Taxonomy (GTDB): domain Bacteria; phylum Pseudomonadota; class Gammaproteobacteria; order Burkholderiales; family Burkholderiaceae_B; genus Achromobacter. The sequence continues at coordinate 11,869 of NZ_CALSFU010000046.1, forward strand.
CGAACGCTGGCGGGCCATGTTCGAGGGCATGCAGGAGGCGTTTTTTCTGAGCGAGGCCTTGCGCAACGACGCGGGGCAGGTGGTGGATTTCCGCTTTCTGGAGGTCAACCCCGCTTTCGAGCGGCAAAGCGGCATGAAAGAGGGCGATACGCTGGGCCATACCCTGCGCGAGATGATCCCCGGCGTGCCGGGGCAGATCATGGAAACCTTCGCCCAGGTGGTCGAGACGGGCGAGCCGGCCCAGTTCGAATTCGCCGTGCCGGCGCCGCGCGAGGCCTGGTACGAAGCGCGGGTGCGCAAGGCGGGCGCCGAACGCATTCTGGCGCTGTTCCTCGACGTGACGGCGCGCAAGGCGGCCGAGGCCGAACTCTGGGAAGGACAGCACCGCAAGAATTTCCTGCTCGCGCTGGGCGACCGCATGCGGGAGCTGCATCACCAGTCCGCCATCGAGCGCACCGCCTGCGAAGCCCTGGCCCAGCACCTGGCGCTGGGCCAGGCGGCGGTGCTGGACTGGCCCGGAGAGGGCGCCCCGCCTTCGGTGACGACGAGCTGGCGCGCGCCCGGCGCGCCCGAGCTCGATCCGGGCAGCCTGGACGAAGAGTTTTACGCGGCCATGCGCAAGGGGCGCACCGCTTCGCTGCAGGGCCCGGACGCGGACCGGGGCGCGGCGCGCGCCGCGCCGTGGGCGGTGGCGGTGCCCATGCGGCGGTGGGGCCGCGCGACCGGGGCGCTGCTCGCCTGCCGGGGGCCGGGCAGCCGTTTCAAGGCCGGCGACATCGCGTTCATGGAAGAAGTGGCCGAGCGCATGTGCGATGCGGTGGAACGCTCGCATTATGCGCGCATGCTGGAGCAGCGGGTGGAAGACGCGATTGCCGAGCGCGACCGCATCTGGCGGCTGTCGCCGGAGCTGCTGGCGGTGGCCGACGGTCAGGGCCGCTTCGTGAGCGTGAACCCGGCCGTCAAGCCCATCCTGGGCTGGACGCCGGAGCAGTTCCTGGCCATGGGGCTGGCCGAGCTGGTGCATCCGGAAGACTACGACGCCTCGCGCGCGGCGCTCACCCGGGCGGCGCGCAGCGAGCCGGCGCAGGGCCCCAGACACCTGGAGAACCGCCTGAAGACCCGCGAGGGCGGGTACCGCTGGATTACCTGGAGCATGTCGTGGGCGCAGGACGGCCTCTACATGACCGGCCGCGACGACACCGATCTCAAGGTGCAGGCCGAGATGCTGCGCGAAACCGAGCAGGCGCTGCGCCAGGCGCAGAAAATGGAGGCGGTGGGCAGGCTGACCGGCGGCATCGCCCACGACTTCAACAATATGCTGCAGGGCATTTCGGGCGCGTTGTACCTCATCGAGCGCAAGCTGGCCGCCGGCGCGCCGGAGCAGGCGCAGCGCTTCGTCAATGTGGCCAAGGATTCGGCCAGCCGCGCCGCCCACCTCACGCAGCGCCTGCTCACGTTTTCGCGGCGCCAGCCCATCGACCCCAAGCCGGTGGACGTGGCCGCTACCCTGCAGTCGATGGCCGATCTCTTCCGGCGCTATACGGGCGAGAGCGTGTCGCTGGAGTTCGACCTGGCGCCCGGGCTGTGGACCGTGCGCTGCGACAAGAACCAGTTCGAGAACGCCATGCTCAATCTGGTCATCAACGCCTGCGACGCCATGCCGGGCGGCGGCGTGCTGACCGTGTCGGCCGCGAACACGCGGCTGGACGGTCCGCAACTGCGCCAGAGCCCGGGCATGCGCGACGGCGAGTTCGTCGCGGTGTGCGTGAAGGACGTGGGCTGCGGCATGACGCCGGACGTGCTGGCGCACGCCTTCGACCCCTTCTTCACCACCAAGCCGCTGGGCGAGGGCACGGGGCTGGGGCTGTCCATGATCTACGGCTTTGCCAAGCAGGCGGGCGGCGTCGTCATGCTGGACAGCGAAGTCGGCGTGGGCACTTCCGTGCGGCTCTACCTGCCGCGCCTGGACGGGGCGCCGGCGGATCTGCCCCGGGCATCCGAGGAACCAGGGCCGCGTCCCGGCCAGGCGCGCAAGGCCCTGGTCGCGCTGGTGGAAGACGATGCCAACGTGCGCGACATGGTGCGCGAGTGCCTGGCGGAACTGGGCATGCGGGTGCTGGCCGCCGGCGACGGGGAGGCGGGGCTGGAACTCGTGCAGCGCACCCCGGGCATCGACTTGCTGGTGACGGACGTGGGGCTGCCCGGGCTCAACGGGCGGCAGTTGGCCGACGCGGCGCGGGCGGCGCATCCCGGCCTGAAGGTGCTGCTCATGACGGGCTATGCCGAAAGTGCGGCGAGCGACAAGGGGTTTCTCGCGCCGGGCATGGAACTCATCGTCAAGCCCTTTGCGCTGGATGCGCTGGGAGCCCGGGTGCAGCGCATGCTGACTTCGGGCGGCGGCCCGGAGCGGGCGGAAGGATTGCAGGAGAGGTAAAAATTTCCCGGCGCCCCGCGCCTGGCCGGGCGGGGCGGGGGCCGGTTCCCGGGCATGGGCCTTGCGGAAAAGAGGGCGCATTCCATCCTTCATCTTTCAAGGAGCCCACGCATGAAGATCCGAGCCTTCAGCAGCGCGCTCGCGCTGGCCGCCGGCCTGGCCTGCGGCGCGGCGCAGGCGCAGTCCGCCGCTCCCACCACGCCCTCGACCACGCCCAACGACAGCACGGGCGCCCAGCCCAACCGGCCATTGCCGGCCGGGCAGCCGGCCCCGGCGCCCAGCGCCAATCCCTCGACGGCCACGACGCCGCCCCGGCTGGACCAGGGCAGCGGCCAGGACGGGCATCACATGCGGTCGGACCGCCATGCGGGCCAGATGCCGCATCGCCAGCGCGAAGCCAACGACAACGTGCCGGCCACGCCGTCGGGCGGCGCGGCGCCGCCTCCGGGATACCCCAATACGGGCGGGTCCCAGTGAACCCGGCCAGCAGCGGCGCGCCTGCGGAATCGGGCGCGCCACCGGCTCGCGGCTGGCGTGCCCTATTGCTGGCGGCGCAGTTCGGCCGGGGGCAGCCGGAGCTGGCCGCGGTATTTGGAGACGGTGCGGCGCGCGAGGAGGATGCCGCTGGCGGCGAGTTGCCGGGCGAGGGCGACGTCCGAAAGGGGCATGGCGGGGTCTTCGCCGTCTATCAATTCCTTGATGAGCGCCCGCACCGCGGCGGCGGAGCAGGTGCCGCCGGATTCGGTGGCCAGTTCACGCGAAAAGAAGTGGCGGAATTCGAACACGCCGCGCGGCGTCACCATGTATTTGCCCACGGTGGCGCGCGAAACGGTGGACTCGTGCATTTCCAGGTCGTCGGCCACTTCGCGCAGCATGAGGGGCCGCAGGGCGACTTCGCCGTATTCGAAGAAGCGCTGCTGGCGTCTTACGATGGCTTCGGCCACGCGCTGGATGGTGGTGTAGCGCTGCTCCACGTTGCGCACCAGCCACCGCGCTTCCTGCAGCTCCTGCGCCATGGGGCTGCGATCGTCCAGCCGCGCGCGGCGGAACAGATCGGCATAGGCCTGGTGCAGCCGCGCCTGGGGCATGGCGCGGCGGTTGGGCAGCACGCGCCAGCGGGCCTGCCATTTGTCCACGAATACGTCGGGCACCACATAGGCCGGCGCTTCGTCGCTGTAGCGCCGGCCCGGCTTGGGATCCAGGCCGCGGATCAGCGCGCAGGCCCCGCGCAGGGCGTCGGCCTCGCAGCCCAGCGCGCGGCGCAGGCCGGCGCTGTCGTTGCGCGCCAGGCGGTCGAGGTGTTCGCGCACAATGCGCAGCGCGAGTTCGCGCCTGGCGGCCGGCACGCCGGGCGCGGCCGCCAGTTGCAGGGCGAGGCACTCGGACAGGTCGCGCGCGGCCAGGCCGGGCGCGTCCAGCTGCTGGACCAGCCGCAGGGCCGCCATCCATTCGTGTTCGTCGGGCGGCGGCGAGAACCCGGCGGCGGCGTCGCACAGTGCGTCCAGCGGCGTGCGCAGGTAACCGTCGTCGTCCAGCGCGTCGATGATGAATTCGGCCATCAGCCGGTCGCGCGGCTGCAGGCGATAGTTGCCGAGCTCGCGCGAGAGCCGTTCATGCATGGAAACCGAGGCGCTGGCCCACTGCCCCAGATCCTGCGCCGCGCCGTCGCCGGCCGGGCGCACGGGGTAGTCGCCGGAGTAGGCGGGGGCTTCGGGCGCCTCGGGCGCGGCCGGTTCGGCCGCAGGCGCGGAAGCGGCCGGCGGCGCGGCGGAGTCGGCGCGGGCGGCGTCCCCGGCCCGCGGCTCGCCCGCGTCTTCGCTTTCCTCCACTTCTTCCAGGAAAGGATTGCTGGCCAGGGCCTGCTGGATCGCCGTGGTGAATTCCAGGGCGGTCATCTGCAGCAGCTTGACGGACTGCTGCAAGCGGGGCGCCAGGGTCATCTGCTGGCGCAGGCGCAATTCCTGCATCGGGTGGCCCAAGGGTTTCTCCTCTCTCGGGACCGCCGGAAAGGCGGCATCAACCAGATGGGTCATGCAAGATCCATGCCCGCCGGCGGGGCGGGGAGGGGCGGCCCGGGGGGGCGGCCGGCCGGGGCGGGGGTTTCAAACAGCCCG
>NZ_CALSFU010000047.1 GCF_943737005.1 Achromobacter sp. Marseille-Q4962
GCGGTGGCGCACCACCAGTTCGCCGAGCTGGGCGCCGAGGGCATCCGCAAGCTGGGCAAGCCCGAGCACATCCTGTACGACCTCAAGTACGTGCTGCCGGCCTCGGCCTCGGACCTGCGGCTGTAAGCCGGCCTCGCGTTCCGACCGCGCATGATAGAGATCCATTCCGCCGGTATCGCCCGCATTCCGTTCCTGGAGGCGCTGCTGGGCGCGCCCGTGGCGCGCGGCAGCGTGCTGTCGGGGCGCGGGGCGCGCCGGCCCCAGGCGGTGGCAGGGTGGGGCATGCGCCCCTCCGCCGACGCCGCGCGCCGCCGCGCCGCGCAGCTCGGCGTGCCCTACCTGGCGCTGGAGGACGGTTTCCTGCGTTCATATGGCACGGGGCCGGACTTTCCGCCCATCTCGCTGGTGGTCGATCCCGTGGGGATCTACTACGACGCGACCCGCGAGTCCGCGCTGGAGCGCCTGCTGGCCGGGGGCGAAGACCTGCTGGCCGGCATCGAGGACGACGTGGACGAGGCCATGTCGCTCATCCGGGAGCACAGGCTGAGCAAGTACAACCACGCCGGCGAGGACTGCCCGCGCCTGCCCGGCGCGCCCGGGCGCAAGCGCGTGCTGGTGGTGGACCAGACGGCGGGCGACGCCAGCATCCGCCTGGGCGGCGCGGGCGAGGAGACGTTCGACGCCATGCTGGCGGCGGCGCGGCGCGAGCATCCCGGCGCGCTGATCGTCGTCAAGACCCATCCCGAAGTGAGTGCCGGCCGCAAGGCCGGCCACCTGACGCGGGAGCGGGATGACGCCGATACCCTGGTGCTGCGCGACCCGGTCAATCCGCTGGCGCTGGCCGAGCAGGTGGACGAGGTTTATGCCGTGACCTCGCAGCTGGGTTTCGAGGCCCTGATGCTGGGCAAGACCGTGCACTGCTTCGGCCTGCCGTGGTATGCCGGCTGGGGCCTCACGCGCGACCGCCAGGTCTGCGCGCGGCGAGGCCGGGCGCGCAGCCTGCCCGAGCTTTTCGCCGCCGCCTATTTTCATTACACGCGCTATCTCGACCCGGTCAGCCACCGCCAGGGCAGCATTTTCGACGCCATCGGCTGGCTGCTGCGGCAGCGCCGCATGGCGGCGGGCCTGCCGCGCCGCATGATCTGCGTGGGCTTCAGGCGCTGGAAGGCGGCCAACGTGCGTCCCATGCTGTCGCTGCGCGCGCAGGACGTGACCTTCGTGCCCGACGCGCGGCGCGCCCGCGCGCTGGCGCCCGCCGCGGACGACGCGCTGGTGCACTGGGGCGCGCAGGCGCCGGACGGCGTGGCCGAGCTGGCGCGCGAGGCGGGCTGCGCACTGCTGCGCATGGAAGACGGTTTCGTGCGTTCCGTGGGGCTGGGGTCCGACCTGATCCGCCCCTTGAGCCTGGCGCTGGACCGGCACGGCATGTATTTCGACCCGCGCCAGCCCAGCGACCTGGAGCGCGAACTCGCCCGCGGCGGCTTCACCGAGGGCGAGCTGGCCACCGCGCGCCGCGTGCGCGCCTTCATCGTGGCGCACGGCATCACCAAGTACAACCTCGACCCGGCCCGGCCCGTGCGCTGGGACCATGGCGGGCGCGAAGTGGTGCTGGTGCCGGGCCAGGTGGAAGACGACCTGTCGGTGCGGCTGGGCTGCGGCCCGGTGGCCGACAACCTGTCGCTGCTGCGCGCGGCGCGGCGCGAGCATCCGCGCGCCTGGCTGGTCTACAAGCCGCATCCCGATGTGGCCTCGGGCAACCGGCGGGGCGCGCTGGCCGAGGCCGAGGTGAGGGCGCTGGCCGACCACATCGAAACCGAAGCGTCCGTCACGGCCTGCATCGACGCCTGCGACGTGATGCACACCATGACCTCGCTGTCGGGCTTTGACGCGCTGCTGCGCGGCAAGCGCGTGGTCACGCACGGGCGCCCGTTCTATGCAGGCTGGGGGCTCACGCAGGACCGCATGGACATGCCGCGCCGCGAGCGCCGCCTCACCCTGGACGAGCTGGTCGCCGGCGCGCTGCTGCGCTATCCCATCTACTGGGATTGGGAGCTGCGCGGCTATACGACCTGCGAGGCCGTGCTCAACCGTCTGGCCGAGACGCGCGAGGCGCTGGAGCGCGAAGGCAAGCTGTCGCGCCTGCGCACCGGCTATGCGCGGCGGCAGTGGCGCAAGCTGGATACGCTGCTGCGCGCGAGGTTCGCGCCGTGAGCCGCTCGTACCTGTTTCTGCAGGGAGTGTGCTCGCCGTTTTTCGACCGCCTGGGCGCGGCCCTGCGGGCGGGCGGCGACCGCGTGGCCAAGGTGAACTTCACGGCGGGCGACGCCGCTTACTGGCGACAGGGCGGCGCCATGGCGTTCCGCGGCCCGCCCGAAGCGCTGCCCGAATGGACGGAGCGGGCGCTCGCACGAACCGGCGCCACCGACCTGGTGCTTTTCGGCGACTGCCGGCCGGCCCACCGGCCCGCCGTCGAGCTGGGACGGACGCGCGGGCTGCGCATCCACGTCTTCGAGGAAGGCTATTTCCGTCCGCACTGGGTCACGCTCGAGCGCGGCGGCGTGAACGCCTATTCGCGCCTGCCGCGCGATCCGCTGTGGTACCGCGACGCGGCCAGGCGTCTGGCCGGGGCGCCCGCCGCGCAGCCGTTCCGCACGCCGTTCTGGAAGCGCGCGGCGCACGACGTGGCGTATCACCTGTGCGGGGCGCTCAACCCCATCTGCTACCCGCGCTACCGCGGGCATGCCCCGTATGCGGCGCCGCGGGAGTATGCAGGCTATGTGAGCCGGGCCGTGCGGCTGCGGCTGCGCGCGCGGGCCGACGCGCGCGCCGTGGCCCGCGTGGCCTCGGGGCCGCGCCCGTATTTCCTGCTGCCGCTGCAGCTCGAGGGCGACGCGCAGATCCGCACGCATTCGCCGTTTCGCAGCATGCGGCAGGCGGCTGCGCGCGTCATCGCCTCGTTCGCGGCCGAAGCGCCCGCCGACAGCCTGCTGGTCGTGAAGAACCATCCGCTCGATCCCGGGCTGGACCGGCACGCCTCCGGCATCCGGGAGCTCGCGCGGACCTATGGCGTGCAGGACCGCGTGCTCTATCTGGAGGCCGGCCACCTGCCCAGCCTGCTGGCGCGCGCGGCGGGCGTGGTCACGGTCAACAGTACCGTGGGCGCGGCCGCGCTGGACGCGGGCCGGCCGGTGCTGGCGCTAAGCGGCGCGGTCTACAACCTGCCGGGCCTGACGTTCCAGGGCCCCCTCGACGCGTTCTGGCGCGCGCCCGAACCGCCCGACGCGGCGCTGTTCGCCGACTTCAAGACCGCCGTGCTGCACACCACGCAGCTCAATGGCGGCTTCTACTGCGCCGACGGCATCGCGCTGGCGGTATCCTCGGCGGTGGCCAGCATGCGCCGGCCGCGATCCCTGCTGGAGGAATGGACATGAACGGACGGCCGCGACGCGTGCTTATCACCGGCGCCACGGGCGGAATCGGCCGGGCGCTGGCGCTGGAGTATGCCGCGCCGGGCGTGGCGCTGGACCTGCAGGGGCGGCGGGAGGAGGAACTGGCCGCGCTGGCGGCGCGCTGCCGCGAAGCCGGCGCGCAGGCGCGCACCCACGCGCTGGACCTGCACGACCGGACCCGCCTGGCCGCCTGGCTGGACGAGCTGGCGGCCGACCCGCCGGACCTGGCCATTCTCAACGCCGGCGTGAACATCGCCGCGCCCGCGCCCGGCGAGACGGAGGCGGCGGACGACATGGATGCGCTGCTGGAAGTCAACGTGCGCGCCGCGCTGGCGCTGGCGCGCGCGCTGGCCGGCGGCATGCGGCGGCGCGGCGCGGGACAGCTCGCGCTCATGAGTTCGCAGGCGGCGTGGCGCGGCCTGCCGGTGACGCCCAGCTACAGCGCCAGCAAGGCCGCCGTGAAGGCCTACGGCGAGGCGCTGCGCGACGTCATGGCGCCGGCCGGCGTGGGCGTCACCGTCATCATGCCCGGCTACGTCACCTCGCCCATGTGCGCCGCCATGCCGGGCCCCAAGCCCTTCGAGTGGGACGCGGCGCGCGCGGCCCGGCGTATCCGCCGGGGCCTGGCGCGCAACCGGGCGCGCATCAGCTTTCCGTTTCCGCTCAACCTGGGCTGCTGGCTGCTGGGCGGCCTGCCGCCCGCGTGGTCCGGCCTGCTGTTGCGCTGGCTGGGCTATGGACGCTGAAGGCATGCTGTCGGCGGCGGCCGCGGCCCTGGGCGGACTGGCGTGCTCGTGGCTGCTGGAGGCGGCGCTCGCGCCCAGGCCGCGCGCGCCCTGGCGGCGGCCGGCCGCATGCGCGGGCCTGCATGCCGGGCTGTGGCTGCTGGCGCTGGCCGGCGCGTTCGCGCTCACGCGCCGCCCGGGGTTCGCCGCCGCGGCGGTGCTGGCTTTCGTGGTGCTGCTGGTGGCGGTCAACAACGCCAAGTACGCCGCGCTGCGCGAGCCCTTCGTGTGGGCCGATTTCGAGTATTTCACCGACGCCTTGCGCCACCCGCGCCTGTACCTGCCGTTTCTCGGGGCGGGCAGAGCGGCGCTGGCCGCGGCGGCGGCCGTGGCCGCGGTCTGGGCCGGCCTGGCCTGGGAAACGCCCCTGGCGTGGGCCGATGCGGCGCCGGCGGCCCTGGCCATGGCCGGCACGGGCGCGATCCTGCTGGCCCGGAGCGCGCAGCGTCTGCCGCCCATGCGCCTGCGCGCGCGCCCGGACCTGCGCCGCTACGGCCTGTGCGCCAGCCTGTGGGCCTATGCCCGCCGCGAGCGCGAGCCCGGCCCCGCGCCGCGCACGCCGTTCTCCGGCGCGCCGGAGAACGGGGCCGTGCCGGCGCCGGCGCTCTCCGCGCGGCTGCCCGACCTGGTGGCCGTGCAAAGCGAATCCTTTTTCGACGCGCGCCGCGTCTATCCGCAATTGCGCGCCGAGGTGCTGGCCGCCTTCGACGCGCTGCGGGCGCAGGCCTGCGCGCATGGCGCGCTGCAAGTGGCGTCCTGGGGCGCGAACACGGTGCGCACGGAGTTTTCGTTCCTGACCGGGCTCGGTCCGCGCGAGCAGGGCGTGCACCGCTACCAGCCCTACCGGAGGCTGGCGCGCAAGGGGCCGGCCACGGTGGCCAGCTACCTACGCGGGCTGGGCTACCGCACGGTGTGCGTGCATCCGTACCACGGCAGTTTCTACGGCCGCGACCGCGTGCTGCCGCTGCTGGGGTTCGACGAGTTCGTGGACCTGACCGCGTTCGACGCCAGCCAGGCGCAAGGCCCCTACGTGGGCGACCTGGCCGTGGCCGACTATGTGCGCGGACGGCTGCTGGCCGGCCGGGACCAGCCGCTGTACGTCCACGTCATCACCATGGAGAACCACGGGCCGCTGCATTGGGAAGCGGTGGACGCGGCGGACAGGGCGCGCGTCTGCCGGCAGGCGCTGCCGGAAGGCTGCGACGATCTGGTGGCCTATGCCCGCCACCTGCGCAATGCGGACGCCATGTTCGCGCGGCTGGCCGAGACGCTGGCGGCGCTGCCGCGGCCCGGCGGCCTGTGCGTGTACGGCGACCACGTGCCCATCATGCCCGGGGTGTACCGGCGCCTGGGCGCGCCGCCGGGCGACACCGACTACCTGATCTGGCGCAGCGGCGGCGGGGCCGGGGCGGCCGCGCAAGCGCCGCTGCCGGCGGAACGCCTGGCGCGGGCCTTCCTGGCGCACATGGGACTGATGCCGGGAGGCTGAGCCTCCCGGGGCATCGCGCCAGGCCCGGTGCGCGGGCGGGCCTCCCTACAGTTTCGCCAGTTCCTCGCCCAGCGCCTGGGCGGCCTGTTCGATGTCGGCTTCGCTGTGCTGGCTGCACAGGAAGAAGCGCAGCCGCGCGGATTGTTCCGGCACGGCCGGATACAGGATGGGCTGCGCATTGATGCCGCGCTCGAACAGGGCGGCCGACAGCCGCGCCGCCTTGACCGAGTTGCCGACGATGGCGGGCACGATGGACAGGCCCGCGCTGGTGCCGGTGTCCGCGCCCGCGGCGCGCGCCCGGGCCAGGAACTGCGCGCCGCGCGCCTGCAGCGCCGCCACGCGCCCGGGCAGCTCGTGCAGGCGGCGCAGCGCGGCCAGGCTGGCTGCGGCCACGGGCGGAGGCATGCCCACGCTGTACAGGAACCCGGGCGCGAGATGCCGGAGATGCTCGACCAGGGCTGCCTCGCCCGCGATGTAGCCGCCGCAGCCCGCGAGGGTCTTGCTCAGCGTGCCCATCCAGATGTCCACGTCCGACCCCGCCAGCCCGAAATGCTCGCGTATGCCCAGGCCGCGCGGACCCATCACGCCCAGCGAATGGGCCTCGTCCACCATGAGAAAAACGCGGTGGCGGCGGCGGATCTCGACGAAGCGGGGCAGGTCGGGATAGTCGCCGTCCATGCTGTAGAGACCCTCCAGCACGACCAGCACCCGCTCGTACCGCCGCCGCTGCGCGGCCAGCAGCGCGTCGAGCGCCGCCGCGTCGTTGTGCGGGAACGGCAGGCGCTTCGCGCCCGACAGCGCGATGCCCTGGAGCACGCTGTTGTGGATCAGCTCGTCGTGCACGATGAGATCGCGCGGCCCGAACAGCAGCCCCAGGGTGGAGACGTTGGTGGCGTGCCCGCTCACGAAGGTCACGGCCTGGGGCACGCCGTAGAGCGCCGCCAGGGCCTGCTCCAGCTCGCGGTGCACCGGGCGCTCGCCGGAAACCAGGCGGCTGGCGGAAACCGAGGTGCCATAGCGTTCGATGGCCTCGCGCGCCGCGGCGTTGACCGCCTCGTCGCCCGAGAGCCCCAGGTAGTTGTAGCTGGCGAAGTTGAGATAGGACCGGCCGCCGATGCGCGTGGCGGCGCCGGCGCTGCCTTCGTGCAGCTTGAAGAAGGGGCTGGGCAGGCCCATTGCCGCGGCGCCCTCGCTGAGGATGCGCACCTGCTGGTAGCCGGGATGCAGCTCGAAGCGGTAGTGCGCCGGCGGGATCTCCTCGCGCGGGCCGGCGGCGGCGGGCACGGGCCGCGCCGCCTGGTCGAGCTTGCGCTGCAGGGCCTGTTGGATCAGCTTCTGCTTGAGGCTGGCGGCCAGGCCGGGCTGCGCGCTCCGTTGTGCGCTCTTGGGACGGCCTGACATGGTCATGACGCCACCCCCGTGCCCGAAGAGGCGGCGCGCAGCCGCTGCTCGATGGCGACGCGCTCGCCGGGAGACACCTCGGCGGCGTGCTGGGAGGCCAGGCGGGCGATGTGCGCGTCCAGTTCGTCGGCCTCGCCGCTTTCCTCGCCGCGCAGCGCGCGCATCAGCCGCGCCGCCAGTTTTTCCAGCGTCGGGCTCTCGCTGAGCGCCATGACGGGCAGGCGGATGCCGAAGCGGGCCTCCAGCGCCACCACGAGTTCCACGCCCATCAGCGAGTCCAGTCCGATGTCGTACAGCGAACGGGACGGGTCGATCTTGTCGGGCGGGGTGCGCAGGATCTCGCCGACCTCGTGCCTGAGCACTTCCACGATGCGCGCGGCCAGCGCGTCGTCGTCGAGCGAGGCCAGTTCTTCGAGCAGGCCGCCGGCTTCCTGCGCCGCCGATTGCGCGCCGCCGCCGCGCGCCGCCAGGGCGGCGTAGCGCGGCGCGGCGGCGGCCGGCAGGTGGCGGGCCAGCGCGGGCCAGTCCAGCGTCATGACGCCCAGGCCGCTGGCGCGCGCCAGCAGCATGTCTTCCAGCGCCGCGAGGGCCGATTCGGCCGCCAGCGGCGCGGCGCCCATGCGGCGCGACAGCGCGTCGCGCACGTCGGCGTTGCGGGCGAGATAGCCTGCGTCGGCGATCGGCCCCCACCCCACGCAGGTCGCCGGCAGGCCCTGTTCGAGACGTCGGCGCGCCAGCGCCTCCATCCAGGCGTTGGCCGCCACGTAGGCGCTCTGCCCCGGATTGCCGAACAGCGTGGTGGCCGAGGAGAACAGCACGAAGAGCTCCAGCGGCTGCTCGCGCGTCAGTTCGTCGAGCAGCCCCGCGCCCAGCATCTTGGGCGCCAGCACCCGGGCGATGGCGTCCGCGCTGGCATTGCGGGCCAAGCCGTCCTCGATGACGGCCGCCGCGTGCACCACGCCGCACAAAGGCCCGGCTTCGCCGCGCAGCCTGTCGAGCAGGGAGGAGAGGGCGGCGCGGTCGGCCACGTCGCAGGCTTCGGCCCAGACCCGCACGCCCTGGTCGCGCAGCGCCTGCACGGCCTGGCGCGCTTCGTCGCTGGCCGGGCCGGAACGGCCGACCAGGGCCAGCCGGCGCGCGCCCTTGTCCGCCAGCCATTGGGCCGTGCGCAGGCCGAAGCCCGACAGGCCGCCGCTCACGAGGTAGCATCCGTCGGCGCGCAGGCGCAGCGGCACGCCGGCGCTCGTCTGCGCGGGCGGCGGCAGGCCGCGCCGGTAGGTGACGACGATCTTGCCGATCTGCCTGGCCTGCTGCATGTGGCGGAAGGCGTCCACCACATCGCGGGCCTCGAACACGCAATGGGGCAGCGGCCGCAGCGCGCCCTCGCGGAAGAGCTCCATCATTTCGCCGTACAGGCGGCGCGCCAGCCCGGGGCGCGCGCGCAGCAACTGGTCGGCATCCACCCCGAAATAGCTGAGGTTGTTGCGCATGGGGCGCAGGCCGATGCGCGTGTTCTCGTAGAAGTCGCGCTTGCCCAATTCGATGAAGCGGCCGAAGGGGGCCATGGCGTCCAGGCTGCGCCGCACGGCTTCGCCGGCCAGCGAGTTGAGCACCACGTCCACGCCGCGTCCGCCGGTGCGTTCGCGTATTTCGTCGGCGTAGCCCAGGCTGCGCGAGTCGTAGACGTGCGAGACGCCCATGAGCCGCAGGAAGTCGCGCTTGGCCGGCGTGCCCGCGGTGGCATGGACTTCGGCGCCGCGCCACTGCGCATACTGCACGGCGGCCAGGCCCACGCCGCCGGCCGCGCCGTGAATGAGAATGCTTTCTCCCGGCTCCAGCCGCGCCAGGTGGTGCAGGGCGTAATAGACCGTGAAGAAGGCGCTGGGAATGGTGGCGGCGGCCTCGAAGCTCATGCCGGGCGGCAGGGGCGCGACCGCGGTGGTGCCGACGCAGACCCGGTCGCTGAAGCTGGCGGGCCCGAAGCCCAGCACCGCGTCGCCGGGCGCGTAGCCGCTGACCGCCGCCCCGGCGCGCAGCACCGTGCCGGCGAATTCCAGGCCCAGCGTGGGGCCGGCATAGCCCTGCTCCAGGGCCTCGTCGGCCAGCAGGCCCAGGGCATACATCACGTCGCGGAAGTTGAGCCCGGTGGCATGGACCTGGATTTCCAGTTCGTCGTCAGCGGGCGGGCGGGGCGGCTGGACGGTCCAGCGCAGGTTGCGCAGCTGGCCGGGCAAGTCGAAAGCGAGGCGGCGCGCGCCGCCCTCCTGGCCGAGGCAAGACACGGCCGGGCGCGGCACGGGCTGCAGGCGCGGCGCGAGCCGCGATCCGTCGGCGGCCAGCGCCGCTTCCTGCTCCGCGTCGGGCGCCAGCAGTTCGGCCAGCAGCGCCTTCATGGGCGCGGCCGCGGCCTGCGGCGGCAGGTCGAGCAGGCGCACCGCGTGCGCGGACGACTCGTTCGCCAGGCTGCGGCCGTAGCCGGAGAGCGCCGCGTCGGCCTGCAGGCCCGAATGGGCGGTGAGCAGCCACAGCACGGCGGGCGTCTGCTGCGCCTCGATGGCGCGCCAGGCGGCCGCGGCGAGCGCGCAGCGGCGGGTCTGCACGGACCAGGCCTGCTGCGCATCGGCCGCCGGCGCATAAAGGCCGCAGGCGTGGACCACGTGGTCGTACGGGCCGGATTGCGCGATGGCGGGCAGGGTGTCGCTGTCCGCATCGGCGTCCAGCCGGCAGTGCGTCACGTCCTGGCCGCGCGCGCGCAGCTCGCGGGTCAGTTTCTGGGCCAGGCCCGCGCTCGCCCCCTTGGCGTCCGAAAGAACCAGCCAGCGCCGGGACTCGGGGCTGGCGTCGTCGGCGGGGTCGGCGTCGGCGGGATCGCCCGCCTGCGCCTGCAGCAGGTACGGGCCGCTGGGCGAGCCGGGCACGGCCTGCAGCAGCGGCCCGCACGCGCAGCCCAGCGCTTGCAGTTCGCGCCGCCAGAAATCCGAGCCCTGCTGGGCTGGCAGCTTGCCGCCGTCGGCGGCATCGGTCCACCACGAGGGCCGGATGCCGAACACCATGTCCGCCCACGCCGCGGGATGATGCGCGGCCAGCAGCAGCGTGCCGCCGGGCGCCAGCAGCGTGCGCGCCTCGCGCAGGGCGGCGCGGGCCTGTTCCAGGCTGGCGAAGTCGCAGTGCACGATGGCCAGGTCCACGGCCTGCCCGGCGCCCGCCTGTTCGTCGCCGAGCAGGAGGATCTGCGCATCGGGATAATCCGCCAGGCGCGCCCGGGCGGCCTGGACGCCGGCTTCGTCGCCGGCCGCGCAGCGGTAATCGGCCACGCGGAAATCCAGTTCCTCGCACAGCTCGGGCCCCAGCGGCGGCGCGCCGGCTCCGCATTCGAGAATGCGCAGGCGGCGGCCCGGCGCCAGGCTGGATTGGGCGCGCCGCAGGCAGCGGCGCAGCGCGCGGGCGAGTTCGTGCCGTGCGGGGGCATCCCACAGATGGGAGCCCAGGTCCTGCGGCCCGAAGCCCGGGCACTCGGCGCTGTCCGGCTCCGCCACGCCTTGCAGGAGCGCGGCCAGCCGCAGGCCGACGCGGCCCGCGGCCAGCGCGGGCCCGGCGTGCTCGGGGTATTCGCGGGCCAGGGTGTTCCAGATGTCGGCCGACGCGGCTTCGTCGCCGCTGGCGGCGCGCGCGCGCCAGCCCTGGCCGTCGCGCTGCAGGTCGCCGGCCGCCTCGGCCCGGGCCAGCATGCCATCGAGCAGCGGGGCCATGTCCGGCGCCTGGGCGCGGCAGCGGGAAAGCGCGCTGTCGGCGATCCAGCCGTCTTCGCCGGCCAGCGCGCGCAGGGCCTCCAGGCCGTACCGGTCGCACAGCGCGTCCAGCAGCGGCTCGGCTTCGCCGGCGTAGCGCGCATAGCGCGGATCCCGCGCCGCTGCTTCGAAAGCCTCTTCGAGAGTGGCGCGCAGGTCGGCCAGCAGCGATGCGTCGCCGGTGCGCGCCCGCGGGCGCGGCGTGAGGGCGACGCCGAGAAAGTCCAGGCGGTCGGCGCCGGCCTGGAGCAGGCGCACGCTGCGCAGGCTGGTTTCGCGCAGGGCCGCGATGGGCGCGCCATCCGCGTCGTGCAGCCGGATGTCCACGGTGAGCGCGTGGGCGGAGCGGCGGCGCAGCCGCAGCACGGCGTAGCGCGCCGGGCCGGCGTCCACCCGCAGCGCCGCGCGGTCGATGCGCGCCGGCACGTAGGCAAGGCCCGGCCAGGCAAGGCCCGGCCAGGCGTGGCCCGGCCAGGCGTGGCCCGGCCAGGCCGGCTCTGCCTGGGCCTGGTCGGCGAACAGGTGCACCGCCAACTGGAAGGCGGCGTCCAGCTCCGCGGGGTCGAGGTGCCCGGGCCAGCTTTCCTGCGCGCTTTCGCGCAACTCGGCCAGCACGGTGCGCTCGTCCAGGCGCCAGCCGCGTTCGACCCGCTGGTAGGCCGGGCCGTAGTCCAGCCCCACCGCCCGGGTCAGCGCCGCGTGGCGCGCCGCATCGAAGTCGGCGTCGCGCCCGGGGGGCGAGGCCAGGGGGGCGCGCAGCAGGGCGTCGCCGGGCTCGGCCAGGATGCGGGCGCTGGCGTGCACGGTCCATGGCGCGTCTTCGCCCGTGGGCCGGGCGCGGATGAGCAGCCGTCCGTCCTCGGCCTCGATGTGGGTGCGCAGCAGCCGCGACGGCGAGGGCCCCAGCAGCAGGGGGGCGTGGATTTCCAGGTTCTCGATTTCCACGAAGCCGGACGGCTGGCGCTGCAGCGCGGCGGCCCAGGCGGTTTCGGCATAGGCCGCGCCCGGGAACACCGCCGCCTCGCCCACGCGGTGGTCGGCGAGCTGGGGATGGGTGTGCGTGTCGATCCGGCTTTCCCAGGCGCATTCGTGCTGCGCCAGGCGCCAGCCGAGCAGCGGGTGCACCGCATGGCGCTGCAGCAGGCCCTGGGTCTGCGGCGTGTCGGGGTGCCAGTGGCGTTCGCGCTGCCAGGGATAGGCGGGCAGCACGTGAGGGCGGCCGGGCGCGGGAAAGTACGCGCGCCAGTCGGGTTCCGCGCCCGCCAGCAGGATTTGCGCGGCCACGGCCCGCACGCGCGACGGATCGTCTTCGCCGCGGCTCAGCGTGGCCAGCACGCGGCCGTCGCCCCGGTCTTTGACCGCCTCGGAAAGATAGCCGCGCAGCACCGGATGCGGGCCGATCTCCACGAACAGGCCGTGGCCGGCCTGCACGGCCTGGGCCGCGGCCTGCTCGAACTTCACGGGCAGGCGGACGTTGCGCCACCAGTAATCGGCGTTCAGCGCGCCGGCGGCCAGTTCGCCGCCCGTGACGGTGGAGTAGAAGGCGCAATGCGTGGCCTGCGGCGCCAGGTCCGCCAGCGAGGCGGCCAGTTCCGGGCGCAGTCCGTCCATGGCGGGGCTGTGGAAGGCATAGTCGAGGTCGAGCCGGCGGCCGGCGATGCCGCGCTCGCGCAGCGCGGGCTCCAGCTCGTCCAGGGCGGCGGCTTCGCCGGCCAGGGTGGCGCCGCGTGCGCTGTTGTAGCCGGCCACGCACAGGCGCGAGGCCAGGCCCAGCTCCGCGAGCAGGGCCTGCGCGGACGCGCCGTCGATGTTCACCGCCATCATGCGCCCGCTGCCACGGGTGCCGCCTTGCAGCCGGCTGCGGTGATGAATCACGCGCACCGCGTCGGCCAGGGTCAGCGCGCCGCAGGCCCAGGCCGCGGCGACTTCCCCCACGCTGTGGCCGGCGACCGCGGCGGGGCGGATGCCGCGCGCGGCCAGCATGCGGGTCAGGCCCACCTGGATGGCGAAGAGCGCGGGCTGGGCGCGCTCGGTGCGCGCGTAGCGCCCGGCATTGCCCGTGTCGGCCAGATCGTCGGCCACGCGCCAGCCCGCCAGCGGCGCATAGATTTCGTCGATGTCGCGCACGGCCCGGGCGAAATCGGGATCGGCCATCAGGCGCGCGCCCATGCCGGCCCATTGCGAGCCGTTGCCGGAATACACGAATACCGCGCCCGCCTGCGGGCCGGCGGCCTGCGCGGCATGCGCGAGCGGATGGGGCTTGCCCTGCGCCACGGCGTGCAGGGCGTCGGCGGCTTCGGCGGGCGAGCGGCTCCATGCCAGCGCGCGGTGCTCGTGCCAGTCGCGCCGCAGGGCGGCCTCGCAGGCGGCGTCGTAGAAGCCGGCGTCGTCCTGTCGTCGCAGGTGCTCGGCCATGGCCCGCGCGGCGTCGCGCAGCGCCTGCGGGCTGCGGCCCGACACGACTACGGGCAATTCGCGCCCGCCGGCATCGGCGGCGGGCGCGGAAGACGCCGTGTCCGCGGCGCTCTGCAGGATGACGTGGGCGTTGGCGCCGCCGAATCCGAACGAGTTCACGCCGACGGTCAGTTGGCCCTCATTGCGCAGCGGCCGGTTGCTCGTGACGATGTCGAGGTTCCATTCCCGCGTGCGGATGGCCGGGTTGAGTTCGCGGATGCCGATGGTGGCGGGGACTTCGCGGTGCAGCAGGGCATAGACGGCCTTGACCAGTCCGGCCACGCCCGAGGCGGCCTCCAGGTGTCCCATGTTGCTCTTCACGGAGCCGATGGGCAGCGGCCGGCCGGCGGGGCGCCGCGCGCCCAGCGCGTCGCCGATGGCCCGGGTTTCGATGGGATCGCCCACGGGTGTGCCGGTGCCGTGCGCCTCGAGGTAGTCGATGTCGGCGGGGTCGATGCCGGCGCGCGCATAGGCCTGCGACAGCAGCGCGGCCTGCGCATCGGCGCTGGGCACCGTCAGCCCTGCCTTGCGGCCGTCGGTGTTGACGGCGGTGCCCGCCACGACGGCGAGAATGCGGTCGCCGTCGGCCAGCGCCCGGTCGTAGTCCTTGAGTAGGAACAGCCCGCCGCCTTCGGAGCGCACGTAGCCGTCGCCGGCCGCGTCGAACACGTTGCAGCGGCCGCGACGCGAGAGCATCGAGGCCTTGGAGAAAATCAGGAATCCGTAGGGATGCAGGTGCAGGCTCACGCCGCCGGCCAGCGCCTGCGAGATCTCGCCCGATTCGATGGCGCGGCACGCCTGGTGGAAAGCCACCAGCGAAGACGAGCAGGCGGTGTCCACCGACATGCTGGGGCCGCGCAGGTCGAATACATACGAGAGGCGGTTGGCCGCGATGCTATTGGTGTTGCCCGTGGCGAACGACGTGTCGATCACGCCCAGGTCTTCGGACATGCGGTAGGAGTAGTCGGCGCTGGCGATGCCGATATAAACGCCGCAATCGCTGCCGCGCAGGCGCGAGGGGCGCACGCCCGCGCGCTCCATCGTTTCCCACGCCAGCTCGAGCAGCAGCCGCTGCTGCGGGTCCATGAGGCTGGCCTCGCGCGGCGATATGCCGAAGAAGGCCGCGTCGAAGCCGGAGATGTCGCCCAGCGAGCCGGCCGCGTGGGTATAGGCGGTGCCCGGGTGCTCGCGCAGTGGATGGCGGTAGGCGTCAGCCGACCAGCGGCTGGGATGAACCTCGGTGACGAGGTCGCGGCCCTGTAAAAGATCGGGCCAGTAGTTCTGGGTGTCGGTGCCGGGAAATCGGAAGGAAAGTCCAATGAGGGCAACACGCTTTGCCATGCAAGAATCCTTATAGCAAGAGCCGGTTGACAGCGTTTTGTCGTTCACGGGCCTTCTGCTGCAAGAAGCGCGCGCGTGGAGATCGCCGCAACGGGGTGGCGACGGGTCGGGGGGCATTCTAGGGGGCGTACCGACCCCAGATATTTCAAGTCCCGACATTCTTATGCGAACGTTGCGCCGGATGGCGTCCGCCGCGCCGGGACGGGGCCGGCGGGCCGGTACCGTCTTATTACATCGATGTCAGCTTGCTTACAGCTCGGGCGGTCGCCTTGGCGCTTTGCGCTCCGGTATTCGCCCTTGGGGCGGCCCGGCGGGCTCATGCCTGCGAGAACGTGCGCGAGC
>NZ_CALSFU010000048.1 GCF_943737005.1 Achromobacter sp. Marseille-Q4962
GGCTGGGGCGCAGCCGGTTGCGGAGCGGCCGCGGGCGCCGGCGGGGCGGCTTCGGCAGCCGCCGGCTCCTTGTGCTCCAGCGCCAGCTGTTTCAGCACTGCGCAGATGCGCTCGAACACGGCTTCGTCGGGCTCCTCGGAAGCCCGGTAGGCGTCCAGTTGGCTTTTGAGCACGTCTTTCGTTTCCAAGAAAATATCCACCATGTCCGTGCGCAGCGTCATTTCGCCGCGGCGGATCGCGTCCAGAAGGTTCTCGAGCAGGTGCGTGGTGCCTGCAAGCTGGGTGAAACAGCCAAAGGTCGCCGCCCCGCCCTTGATGGAATGGGCCGCGCGGAAAATGGCATTAAGCTGCTCGATGTCGGGCGCCCCCACGTCGAGCTCCAGCAGGAGCTGCTCCATTTCCGCGAGCAGTTCGTCCGCCTCGTCGAAAAAGGTCTCGTAAAACTGACTGAGATCCAAACCAGCACTCATGGCCCGTATGCCTTCGTAAAAGAACTCGCTTATGCGGCGGGCTGCTCGCCGAGCAGTTCCGCCGCCAATTCGACCAGCACGTCCGGATCGACCGGCTTGGAGAGCCAGCCGCACACGCCCAGGTCGCGCGCCGCCATCTTGCTGTCCACGTCGTCTTCGGTGGTCAGCACCAGCACCGGCACGTCTTCGTACTGCGCCTGTTGCCGCAGCCCCTGGATGAGTTCCAGCCCGCCCATGACGGGCATGTTCCAGTCGCTCACGACCAGGTCCACCGGCTGGTCCTTGGCCCGCGCCAGCGCCTCCTGCCCGTTGACCGCCGTCACCACCTTCCAGCCTGCGCCCGTCAGCGTCGTCTGGACGATCATGCGCATCGTCGCCGAATCATCGGCCACCAGAATCGTTGCCGCCATTGCTATCGAACCCCTTCGGCGGGCGGAGCCTTGTCCGTCCCGCTGTGATTTCCTGACTTCACCGCCTCGGCCGCCGCGCGGGCCGCATCGACCGCGGAGCCCACTTCCTGTGCGCTGCCGGCGTTGATGTCCGCGGCCGCGGCGTTCTCTTCCTCGATGCGGCGCTGGGTGCTCTGGTTGAGCACGACCAGGCTGATACGCCTGTTAACGGCCGCGTACGGGTCATCTTTAACCAGGCTCATGCTCGAGGACAGGCCCTGCACGCGCATGACCTTGTCTTCGTTCATGCCGCCGGCCACGAGCTCCTGGCGGGATGCGTTGGCGCGGTCGGCCGACAGCTCCCAGTTGCTGTAGGCCCGCTCGCCCCGCGCATACTGGCTGGCGTCGGTATGGCCGGAGATGCTGATCTTGTTCGGCAGCTCGTTCAGCACCGGGCCGAGCTCGCGCAGGATGTCCCGCATGTAGGGCTGCACGTTGGCGCTGCCCGTGGCGAACATGGGCCGGTTCTGGCTGTCGATGATCTGGATGCGCAACCCCTCGGTCGTCATGTCGATGCGGAGCTGGGGACGGAACGTCTTGAGAACCGGGGAGGTCTCGATGAGGTTTTCCAGCCGCTTCTTGAGGCTCTCGAGGCGGTGACGCTCGCGGCGCTCCGCGTCGGCCATGGGCTGGGCTTCCACCCGGTTGCCCTGCGCCCGGCGCACGTCGCCGTCGTCGCGCAGGGGATCTCGACCGCCGCCGGGCACGGCGCTGGTTTCGGCCGAACTGCTGGGCCCGCCGGCGATCGCCACGTGCAGCGGCATGCGGAAGAACTCGGCAATGCCCTTGAGCTCTTCGCGCGGCACGATGCTGATCAGCCACATGACGAGGAAAAACGCCATCATGGCGGTGATGAAATCCGCGTAGGCGATCTTCCAGCTCCCCCCGTGGTGTCCGCCGCTCTTGCCCTTCTTGCGGCGAATCACCACACGGTGATTGTTGACGGTGCTCATTGCCCGCTCCGTCAGGCCTTGGCGGTCGACTTGGCTTGCCGGACGTGTTCTTCCAGCTCACCGAAGGTGGGGCGCACGCCCGAGTACAGCACCTTGCGACCGAACTCGACGGCGAGCTGCGGCGGGTAGCCGTTCATGCTGGCCAGCAGCGTGGTCTTGATGCATTCCAGCACCTTCACGGCCTCGGCCATGCGCCGGTCCACGCGCGAGGCCAGCGGCCCCACGAAGCCGTAGGCCAGCAGAATGCCCAGGAAGGTGCCCACCATGGCCTTGGAGATCAGGTCGCCCAGGATGGCCGGCGGCTGGTCCACCGCCGCCAGCGCCTTGATCACGCCCAGCACGGCGGCCACGATGCCGAATGCCGGCAGGCCGTCGGCCATCTGCTGCAGCGCATGCACCGGCACTTCGCGCTCGTGGCGGTAGGTCTCGATTTCCTCGTCCATGAGCGTTTCGATCTCGAACGAGCTCATGTTGCCGCTGATCATGATGCGCAGGTAGTCCGTGATGAACTCCATGAGCTTCTGGTCTTTCATGATGCGCGGGTATTCGCTGAAGATCGGACTGGAGGACGGATCTTCGATGTGCGACTCAATGGCCATCAGCCCTTCGCGCCGCGCCTTGTTCAGCAGGGTGTACAGGAGCGCCATCAGCTCCATGTAGACCTCTTTGCTGTACTGGGAGCTCTTGAGCGCATCGGGCAGCGCCTTCTTCACGAGGATCAGCGACTTCTTGCTGTTGCCCGCCAGGAAGGCGCCCAAGGCCGCGCCGAAGATCAGCGTGAGCTCGAATGGCTGGTACAGCGCGCCCAGATGGCCGCCGAGCGCGATGAAGCTGCCGACCACCGAGGCGATCACCACCAAATAACCGATAACAATCAACACATCAGGCCCCTGCCAACGAAGTCTAAAACCGGCGTCAATGATCCCCTGCTCCCCCCGGCCCAAAAAGCCGGGTTACGGGAGGTTTTTCAGGGCTTTTGATGTATTTGAGGCTGGGCGTCAGCCCGAGGCCGCCTCGGCGGCGGCAACCGCACGGCTGCCCGAGCGCGCCTTCGCCGCGGCCCGCGTCTTGCCGGCGCGGGGCGGAGGGCGGCAGATCGCGCAGACGAAATCCGTCTGGGGATCGTGGGCATGCGCGATGAAATGGCCGCC
Source organism: Achromobacter sp. Marseille-Q4962 (assembly GCF_943737005.1). Taxonomy (GTDB): domain Bacteria; phylum Pseudomonadota; class Gammaproteobacteria; order Burkholderiales; family Burkholderiaceae_B; genus Achromobacter. The sequence goes on from NZ_CALSFU010000048.1 coordinate 3,024, forward strand.
GCAGTGGCGGCACTCCGAAAGCTGCAGCATGCCGCTGTCGAAGAAGCGCACCAGCATCCAGGCCCGTGTGAAGCTCAGCACGGGCTCCGCGTTCTCGGCGCCTTCGACGCCCGCGTTCTCGAGATAGAGCCGGTAGGCGTCGATGACGGCGCGGATCCCCTTGCTGTTGGTGTGCTTGTCCAGGAACGAATAGACGTTGTAGAACAGCGAGGAATGGATGTTCGGCAACCAGGTCATGAACCAGTCCACCGAGAACGGCAGCATGCCCTTCGGGGGCGAGCAGCCGCGAATCTCGCGATACAGGCGCGCCAGGCGGTCGTGGCTCAGGCTGGTTTCCGCCTCCAGCACCTGCAGGCGGGCGCCCAGGGAGATCATGGAACTGGCGAGGAGGATGTCGTCCGCTTCCTGGGAAACGCTCTTGATGGCCATGGCGCTTGAAGATCCGGAGGGTTGCGCGGGCCGTTCAGGCCAGCTCTTCGACGGGCTGCTTGGCAAGCAGGATGGTGGCGTGCGCCTGCTGCAGCGCGCCGCCCAGCACGTCCTGAGTCAGGGCGGAAAGCAGGCTGTAGTCGTCAAAGCGGAAACGGCACAGGAGCGAGCTGGAGCTGGCCAGCCTCACGAGCTGGGCGGGCGACAGGCGCATGAGAATGTCCGCCACCTCGCTGCTGAAGCCCAACCGGAACATCGAGGCAGCATAGTCATCGCGCAGCATGCGCTGGGCGAGAAGAAGATAGGACAGATTCACTTCACGGATATCTGCCAGCAAAGAACTTTCGACTTGTTGCACACCAGGCTCCCTGATCCCTACGTGCGAGGGTCCGTATCAACTACCAACAGTCACAAGCAGCAACGATTGCTTCGTAACCAGCTGCGTCCAGTTTTTATGCGAAATGTATCAGTAATTCGCAATTTAAGTAAAATTTATCACATCTCGTGTAATTTTCTATGACTAATATGACAAAAGTTTTTTGATGTTGCTCATAAGACAGATGAAGATACAACTTGACATGAAACTATCTGACAAATTTACGTCAATTTGCCAAATAGACATTCAAAAAGTTGTGTTCTTTACGGAATGAAATCGGCGCTTTTAACCACAATGGGCACCGTACCGATCACCTCGTTAGCTTCGCCCAGCGCAACCGCGCGCTTGTCGACAATGTCGCTATTTGGCAACGCCAGCGCCAGCGTCCGACACCCGCGCCTCCATAGATTCGTCTGACACTCCGCAATGCCCAACGCAGAAGACAGCTTGGTCGAATATGCCCCGCTCGTTCGGAAGCTGGCCCTGCAATTGCTCGCGCGCCTGCCGGCCAGCGTCGAACTGGACGACCTGATACAGGCCGGCATGATCGGCCTGCTGGACGCCGTGCGCCGCTACCAGGAAACCGCCGACGCGCAATTCGAGACCTACGCCACCACCCGCATCCGGGGGGCCATGCTGGACGAGCTGCGCGGCCAGGACTGGCTGCCCCGCAGCGTGCGCGCCAAGGCCCGCAAGATAGAACAGGCCATCCAGCAGCTCGAGCAGAAGCTCATGCGCGCGCCCACCGAGGCCGAGATCGCCGCACAGCTGGAGCTGCCCCTGGCCGAATATCAGACCCTGCTGCACGACGCCCAGGGCGTGCAGATCGTCCACTATGAAGACTTTTCGTCCGATACGGACAGCGCGTCGGACCAGGCCGACTGGGCGGCTTCCCTCAATGCCGGCAACGCCCAGGCCGGCAATCCGCTCGATTCCCTGCTGGCCGGCGACTTCCGCCAGGCGCTCATCCACGCCATCGACGCCCTGCCCGAGCGCGAAAAGCTCCTGCTCTCGCTCTGCTACGAGCAGGGACTGAACCTCAAGGAAATCGGCGCCATCATGAACGTAACCGAGGCCCGGGTCTGCCAGCTGCGCTCCCAGGCCACCGCCCGCATCCGCGCCAAGCTGCGCGAGCAGGCCTGGCAGGATCTGCCGCACGAACAGCAGATGGCGCAGATTATCTGAGGCCCGCCGGCGCCGGCGTGCATGGCGCGCCGCCGCCCGACGTCCCCCCTCCTCCACCCGGCGGATTGACCTTCGTAAAACAGCCCTAAAGATTGATTTGGCCCTGCCGTAATCCTGGCAACGGAGAAATTCGGCGTCGCAAGAAGACGAATTCTCCCGTTACTACGATGGGCGGCCCAGCTGCCCGGTTTGAAGAAGCCTTTCTCTCTTGGGAGCCAAAACATGGCTGCAGTTATCAACACCAACTACTTGTCCCTGGTTGCCCAGACCAACCTGAACAAGTCCCAGTCCGCTCTGGGTACCGCCATCGAACGCCTGTCGTCGGGCCTGCGCATCAACAGCGCCAAGGACGACGCTGCTGGTCAAGCGATTGCTAACCGCTTCACGGCCAACATCAAGGGTCTGACACAAGCTGCTCGTAACGCTAACGATGGTATCTCCATTGCTCAAACGACCGAAGGTGCGTTGAACGAAATCAACAACAACCTTCAGCGTGTTCGTGAGCTGACCGTTCAGGCGGCGACAGGCTCCAACTCCCAGAGTGACCTCGATTCTATTCAGGCTGAAATCAAACAGCGTCTGGACGAAATTAACCGCGTGTCTGAACAAACGCAATTTAACGGCGTACGCGTCTTGGCTTCGGACAACAAACTGAAAGTTCAAGTTGGCGCGAACGATAATCAGACAATCACTCTTGACCTTAAGGAAATCACCAAGAGCAGCCTGGGTCTTGGAAATTTTACCGTTACTGGTGACCAAGCCGCTTCGCAGGATGCTCTGGTAAGTGACTTCAAGGCGACTGGCTATGCGACTTATGATGTTCAGGTCGACGGTGCTGCTGCAACGGACATTCAAGTGGACGTGCATTCTGGCAAAGTAACGACCGATGGTACGCAGGGTGTCTACGTAAGTGCCACTACTGGTAAACTCGTTACGACACAAACCAACACTGCAGCCACGACCAACGATGTACGCGACGCATTCGCTACGGCGTTTGAGACTGGGAATGATGGAGACATTGCGACAATCGGTCAATATGTTTGGACGCAGGTTGGCGCAGGTGATGGAGAAGGTAACGGCACGTACACGACTCGTATCGATGGCAACGACATTAGTGTCACTATCAGTGGTGCAACTGATGGTGCCGGCGGCACCATGACTGTGTCGGGAGGCAGCCTTTATATGGATGAGGCTGCTTACAGTGCTACCGCGAAGTTCACAACAAACTTGACGAACGAAAATGCTACGGTGGCCAGCATCACTTCCAATGGCGGCAGCAAGACTGGTGCTCAGCTTGAAATCGATGGAACTGCTTATGTCGTGGATGGTAGCGGTGTTGTCACCCAAGGCACTGACGTAATTTACGTCCGCGATGCTGGCAAGACGAGCCAAGAGCTTATCACTGCGGACCAAGCACTTATTGCTTCGCGTGATCCCCTGGCTAAGTTGGATGCCGCGATTGCGACCGTTGATGAATTCCGTGGCCAGCTCGGTGCTGTGCAAAATCGCTTCCAATCGACTATTGCCAACCTGAGCAACACGGTTACCAACCTGTCCGCAGCTCGTTCGCGCATCGAAGACGCCGACTACGCAGTCGAAGTCTCCAACATGACTCGCGCTCAGATCCTGCAACAGGCTGGTACCTCGGTTCTGGCCCAGGCCAACCAAGTGCCGCAAGGCGTTCTGTCCCTGCTGCGTTAATTCTCAGCCGGTTTGGGGGTGGGAAACCATCCCCACGCAGAACTCGAAACCGCCATTCCTTCGGGATTGGCGGTTTTTCCGTTTGGGATGCTGCAATAGCTGAAGGGATCGCCTTTTATCGCAAGAGCACCTTCTTCTTGACCGGCCTTCCATCGCTTCCCACGACGGTCCCATATCCGTAGAGGCCAGCCCTCTCCAAGTTATTCCTCACAGCGTTATCGCTGACGTTGATACCTTCCGCTCGTAATGCCTTGCCGATCTGACTTGGATTGGCGTATTGGCCTGACCGGGCCATATCTCCAATACGTTGCCTCACACCCACAGGTAATGCCTTGCCGTTCTTCTTCGGCGCTCTACTCCGGGCAGGCAATACGCCCTTCTTGATCCATTCCGGATTTTCGTCCAGCGACATCTTCCAGCGATTGTAGGTACTGCGAGCCAGCCCCAAATCCTTACACGCTTGCGTGACTGTTTTTCGCTTCTTCTTGTCGGAATGATTCGCGGCGCTGTAGATGGTCTGTACCAGTTGAAACCGCTCTTCGGCTGATAGCTGTGTGCTCATAGAAAAACGATAACACATATGAGCCAAACCGCCTTAGAAAACGGCGCTTTTTAGACGGCTTCAGATAAATACCCGGCCACTTGTCTGCTTGGACTTTTAACCGGGATAGCGAGTGGCCTCATCTCATCAATCTGAACTCATCGGCATGAGCCAATGAGGACGCAATTTAACGCGACAGGCGACTTTGTGATCAAGAACGTGGGGTCAGTCGTTCAGGATACTCGTCGGGCATTTGGAAATGCCCTTGGTGAAACTATGCCCAAAATATCTGTAATGAAGATGATGAAGTGAAGCGCATACTCGGAATCACCTCTCAGGCAAAACACCAAAGAAAAGACAAAATATCCCTTTAATCAACATTTCCCTCTAACCACTTCATTGAAGGAATGTTGATCACATGACTGACCTAATCCACATATCTCACATCAGTCCGCCCGTAATGGGAACAACACCACAAATAAAGGACATACATGAATCCGAATCACAACACCCAATCTCTACAGGGAAATAGCCATAACGGCAACAAAGCCATCACGCTTAATGACATCAGATCTGCCCTGATGAATGAATTCCATTGCAATACATCCCTCACAGATCGAGAGCAATTCCGGCAGAGACAAAGGGAACAGCACATCTATGACATCACACAGCAGGAATTCGACTGGTTCATCACTTTAACCTTCAGGTATAAGAAAAACGACCACGACGAAGTGGTTTCTCTGGGGAAGAAATTCTTTGACCGATTAAGCAGTGAGATATACGGCAAGAGATCAAAAAACCGAATTATTCACTACTCGGCAATTGAACGACATGACGACGGGTCACTTCACATCCATGCATTGCTCAAAGAACCGAAACCACATGCACCAATTGGCATGTATGGAATACGGGATCTAGTCAAGCGGAATTGGTTCAAGGTGGCAAGTACGAATCTGGATATGACTTCTTCCCGCTCCAATCCCGAAGATTCATGGTTTGAACCGGTTCGCGAGGGAAATATATTACGGCTGGCTGGTTACATGACCAAGGACTGCTACCGGCACGACGACACCATCATCTATGACTTGTGTTGTCTTACAGGGCGGAAAGTTGGTTAAAAGCCAATATCCGACTTTACACAACTTTCTGCGAGGCTCGATGTATGGGCCTCTTTGTCATTCATGGGTATCTGGCTTCAGTCGTCAGCTTCATGAGTTTCCCTTCATCCACGACATTCAAAGTTCCGGCATGAAGGTATCGCCCGGACCACTCCGACAGAAGTTGCTTGATGCCCCCTAATGCAGCCAGCACCAGTTCTTGCTCTTCTGCTTCGGGATTCCTGTCGATCACTTCCCTCACGGATGTTCCCAGACGCCCAAAGAATTCGCGTTTATTGAAGTAATTCAATATTCCATGGGCATCATGCTTCAGCCGCTCGAAAGTCGCATGTAAGGCACCAGCATGACGCGTCATGACCACCGTGTCGGAATCCCGCAGATACCGCAAGGCCACGACATCTTCGGTGGGTTCCATGATGACCGTACCGGCACCACGCCAATAGATGGGGTTGCGCATCGCCCTTTGACGATTTCGGAACCGTTCATACATGTGGCGGTCTTCTTCTCTCAGGAAGTCATCCTGCTCGGCTTCCAACAAATAGATGATGACCTTCGTACGGAGCCGAAAAAATCGGACATACCAGATGTCATAGTCCAGCTTGGCAATGATGTCCGAAAGCCGTTCCTTGCGCTTTTCCACGGCCATTAAGACCTGATAGAAGCCGTCCTGCTCCAACAGCTCAGAAAGCCGCTCAGTGATCGTCACCCGAAGCTTCGAGTGACGTTCAAACAAGGTCAGTTCAGCGAGGATCGCGCTGCGGTGCTGTTCAGCGATTTCGCGGAAGTGAGATTCAAACTGCCCCCAGTGATCGGCAAGTCGATTCGAGGTTTTGAACTGCCTGTGAATGGCATTTACGAACCGATCCACAGTCTGCCTGTAGAGTTCGACAAGGTCTTTATCCGGCATTCCTTCTCCTGTCCTGTTCAAAATCCCTTTATGGCAGAAAGCCTGCATTCCTCATTTCCAACGAAGGAAATGTTGCGGCAATATTCTTCATTCTGCTGTCCAGAACTCGGCTAGAAACATTCGACACATAATCGGACACGGAATTGGTGGCTGCCAACAGAGTGTCGTTGCTCAAATGCGCGTACCGCTGGGTGGTCTTCACGTTCGAGTGGCCCAGTATCTTCTGCACTTCGTAAATGGATCGTCCCTGGTTTACCAGGAAGCTGGCGTAGCTGTGACGGAGGTCATGCAGCCGAACATCCTCAATACCTGCGTCCTTACGGACTCGATTCCATGCATGGAAGATATTGACGTATGGCTGCATCGTGGCGGGATTAAAGAAGATGTAGTCCACACCTGGAACCCGATCAACATTGCGAAGCAGTTGAATTGCGCCAGTGGATAACGGGACGTATCGCGTGATACCGCTTTTGTTGAATTCAATACGCCAGATTCGGTTTTGGAAATCGATATCGCACCACTTCGCGCCCAACACTTCATTGCGTCGTGCGCCAGTGAGGATCAGCATAACGATTATTTCCTTGATCCTGGGATGGTCAGACCCATCCAGTTCGGCAATCAGTCTGCGTAGTTCTTCATTGCTCAGATACCGGTCTCGCAAATTGTTCTCACGGAGCTTGCGAACTGCTGAAATCGGATTGGATGCCACCCCCTGAATCTCCCACTCCAGAGCACAACTGAAAGTTCTGTGAGCGACGTTCAGCATTCGATTGGTGGACGATGGTTTGAAGCGTTTCTCTTCCCGATGCTGCCGCAGCAATTCGATAGCATGCTGCTTATTGATTTCGTCCATATACAGCCCGCCGAGTACAGGCAAGATATGGAGCCGCAATTGCGCCTCATCGACCCGCCAACTACGTTTGTGGGTCTTCATGTGAGGCAGATAACGCTTCAGGATGAAATCGCGATAGGTCGGGACGGTTCTGCGCTGGTTCTTTTCAACGAAAGGATCGTCGCCCAGACTCAGGCGAGCCAATAGTTCCTTTGCTTTGTTCCTCGCGTCTGCCAATGACATGATTCCCGCATCGGCAAATCTCTTTTCCTTCGTACGGCCATGCGTATCGACATACCGGATGTAGTAGGAACGACGCCCACTGTCCGAAGCCTTGATAAGTAGCCCTGGTAGCCGTGTGTCAAAATAATCGATCCTGCGCTTACCTGTCGGGCACAGCATGGAGTCGACAACTTGTTGGGTCAGTAATGTACGAGGCAGAGGCAGAATCACACAGAACCAATAACGATACTAATAGTATCATTTAATGCTCGTTCAGTATAGGACACGATCCCGATTGCAATGACAACAACAGACGATAAAACGCAGACACGGATTGCCCTGGTAATGCGGTCGGTTCGTTCGGCCCTCGGATATAACCAAGTCCAGTTTGCCGAATTGATCGGCAGCTCCAAGCCTACGATTGCTCGAATTGAAACGCTTGAAATGCCGATGAAGGATGATCTTTACGCCCGTATGGTCGAACGGCTCGAAGAATTCGGTATCAAGATTGATTCCAACCTGCACGGCGTGAGCCTGCATTTTGATGAGCGGGCCATCGCAATCCTGGAAGGCAGATTGCAAGATGCCAACCTAAGACGGCCTGATCGGAAGAAGTAGCCCGACCCCAAGCGGGCACTTTGGATATCGTGACGGCTGGGCTACGTAGACAGCCCGTAGAAAATCATGCCGACCAAGACGGCCAATAGGTCATTGATTCTTATGGTACCTACGTCATTCCGTAAGGTCGGAAATTCCGATTCTTATCGACAAGCCGTAGTCACAGAGTAGTAATTTCTGGAAATCGGAATAAAACCCTTGTTTTTCACATTATTTTCAGCGCCTTACGGAGAGCGTTATCAACAGCGCCAAGGACGACGCTGCTGGTCAAGCGATTGCTAACCGCTTCACGGCTAACATCAAGGGTCTGACCCAAGCTTCCCGTAACGCCAACGATGGTATCTCCATCGCTCAGACGACTGAAGGCGCGTTGAACGAAATCAACAACAACTTGCTGCGTATTCGTGAGTTGACTGTTCAAGCCACGAACGGCACTAACTCCGATTCTGATCTCAAGTCGATCCAGGATGAAATCGGCCAGCGCCTGGCTGAGATCAACCGTGTGTCCGAACAAACGCAATTTAACGGCGTGAAAGTTCTGGCTAGCGACAACGCCCTGAAGATCCAAGTTGGTGCAAATGACAACCAAACGATCTCCGTGAACCTGAAGAAGATCGACGCTCAATCTCTGGGTCTTAAAGAATTCCGCATTGACGGTGCTCGTCAGGCTAGTGTTAGCGACCTCCGCGCACAAGGTGCTACTGGCTTCGACAGATACGAAGGCGCAACGGTTGGCGGTACGAATGACGGGAAAGAGATCCGTGTGGATCTCGACAGCGGCAAGATCACCACAGCTGTAGGTGGCGATCAGGAGAACGTCTACGTCAGCGCCGTTAATGGCGCATTGACCGTTGACAGCACGATTGACAACACGGATGTCTCGGGCACCTTCACAGCCACCGGTAGCTTGCCTTCGGATCTTGAAGACTTGGAGAAGGGCGCTACATTCACGCTTGGAGGCCTCGAATTTACGGTGGAGACGGCCTTTACTCGGGGCGTCGATGATACTGGGTCGGGCGCTACACCGGCTGTTGGATCGGCAAGTACGCTCATCAATGGTGAAAAAGTAACGCTGACTCTTTCCGGTGCGGATGCGACCAACGAAACACTGGCCCTGTCCACGGAAATCTATCGGTCTGCTGTGAATGGTTCGTATACGACTGACGCGACTACTTCGAACCGACTGGCTAAAGTTTCCGATCTCGATCTTCAAGGTGCTGGCAAAACTGGCAGCGTGCTGAATCTTGGCGGCACTGAGTACACGGCCAATGCTGACGGCAGCAAACTGACATTTGATCGTGGCACTGCCATCGATCCGGATGTGGTCACTGCTTTTATCTCGCGTACCGAAGCGGGTAACGTAAAAATCATCGCTGAAGATGCGGCTGCGGCCGAGAAGGCGACTGATGATCCCCTGAAGACTCTCGATGATGCTCTGTCGATGGTCGACTCCCTGCGTTCGGAGCTGGGTGCCATTCAGAACCGCTTCGAATCGACGATTGCCAATCTAAGCAACACGGTCACCAACCTCTCCGCAGCTCGTTCGCGTATTGAAGACGCCGACTATGCAGTCGAAGTCTCCAACATGACTCGCGCTCAGATCCTGCAACAGGCTGGTACCTCGGTTCTGGCCCAGGCCAACCAAGTGCCGCAAGGCGTTCTGTCCCTGCTGCGTTAATTCTCAGCCGACTTGGGGATGGGCAACCATCCCCATACAGAACCGTGAAACCGCCGTTCCTTCGGGATTGGCGGTTTTTCTTTTGGCTCATGGGGCTGATCTTCAATTATTCGGCTGGGGACGCAGAATCACTTTCTTCTTGATCGTCTTTCCATCGCTTCCGACGACGGTCTGATGTCCATAGAGTCTAGCCCACTCCAGATTATTCCGCACTGCGTTATTGAATTGCCCCGGGTTTTGCGGAGGCTCCAACCTTTGAGAGAATGGAGCCCTTATGAGCAAGCAGAACAAGTTTTCCCCGGAAGTCCGTGACCGCGCCGTGCGTCTGGTACAAGAGCATCGTGGCGA
>NZ_CALSFU010000049.1 GCF_943737005.1 Achromobacter sp. Marseille-Q4962
CTCGGGTCCATCGGGTATATTCCTCCTGCGCAGGCTGAAGAACGCTATCTCCGTACCAACTCTGACTCTGTGCCGATGAACGCTGTACTTTAACCAAACAGCCTCCTCGATTCCCGGGGCAATTCAGTCTTCCATCAATATTGATGGCGAGATCCAGCTTTCTCTCGGGGAAGAACGCCTCGTATTCGTTCTTATAAAAACGCTTGCAGGGCCATGCAGAAATTTCCACGTTGGTCCGGTAGTTGTGTTTAAGCTGCACCGGGGTGATGCCGTGGGTCTCCTTCATGTAAGAGAAAATGCAGTCAAACAGCCCTTGAACGCTATCCTTCATCTGGAAGCCGTAAATCGGCCCAAGCTGCCGGTCGTCACCAGCAAGGACAACATGCCCATCAGACTTCAAAAGCAGAAAGTAGGCCGCAGCCGCAGCAACCTGAACCTGTGATGCCTCGTCGATCACCAGCAGATCAAACCATTCGGCGGTCGGCTCGCTATCTTGGTGGTCTTTCTCGGCCAGCCGTCCAAGTTGTTGCCAGGTTCCACCCACGATGATGATCCCGGGATCGTCGCCTTTCAGGGCATTCACAAAACCCTGAGCCCTTGCGGAGGTCCTCGGCATATCTTCGATCTGATCACTCAAGGGAGGTGCGGAGGAGTCGCTCCTCACCCTTGTGACACGAACCGGACAAGCTAACACTCCGACCGTGGCCGTCCGTCTGTTGATCAGTTCCAGGACTTCGTTGAGAACGTTATCTATAGCGTTGTAGTTGCTGGACCCGATACCGACGCGCAGCGGAATTCCCGCTTCGGCGTAATGCTCAATCCACCCAAGAACAGTCCCGGCCAAGACCGTGGTCTTTCCTGTACCCGGCGGCCCCCAAAGCAAAGAAATCCTGTTTCCGAATGCATCGTGAAAAAGGGATTCCTGCTTTTCGTTAAAGGCATTCTTCAAATATGGTGCCACCTTCGCGTACAACTGGTTCGTGTCAGCGAATGTTTTTCCTGCTGCCAGCGAGCCAGGGGTATACATCAGGCTATGGGCTGGTTCGGTCATTTTTGTCGGTCTCTTAGCCATTGCCTTACCTCCGCTTCCTGGCACGTTTGATCGGTGCTGCCTTGCCGCCGACAGACCTCAATGCTTTTTCTATCCTGTCGCTCGAAAAATCCCGGTACATCGGATCGAGGACAAGCGGTGAGTCGAGCGCCACAAGTCCTTGGGCGACGGCAAACTGAAAGAGCCCCTGGTGACCCGGTTTAAGAACCACATAGGGATTGTCCTGCATTGCCTCCAACCGAATGACCTCTACCTGAAGCAATGCCCCTATCGACTTGTTCGTCATCCACCGCTCGGTCAGGCCGTGTTCGCCCAGCAGTTCTTCTGCATCCTGGAAGCCCAATCCAAGTCGCCGACGCCACGGTTCGTCGAGATCCACGTATTCATTCTCGTTGGATAGGGCGACGGTAAATTCGCCTTCCTTGATTCGGGAATCCCTGCTGGTCGGAGAAAAATCGAAAACATAGAGCGTTTCGTGTTGGTACTGTGGATTCCCGAACTTGATCTCATCGATGATCGGATCAGCCTCTGCTTGAGGCTTCAAGGTCAACCCGCGTATCGAGAAAAACCTCGCCTCCCGTTCATCGACAGGCAGTGAGCGAGTGTTCCGGTTCTCCATTTCCTGGCACGCGACATTGAGCTTCTCAAAAGCGATCAGACTTCTTGCCGCCTCCGGAACGCTTGCCTGTGAGGATCGTGCGGCAGAGAAGCCGCTCTTTTTCAGCACTAACCGGTCTTTGTAGTTTTCACGCAGTCGCCGGACGATGTGCTGCAAAGCTTGCAGGTGAACCTTCGTGGCCCGCTTAATGCCATCGTAGAGTTCGTCCCGGGTGTAGCGCCTCCACTTTGACGGGTCAGTAGGATGAAGTTTATTGAAATGGCGGACGAAAATTTTGTCCTGCCACAGCTCATAGGCACGTTCGAAGGGGATCTGATCGCTCATTGGGGTAGCGAACCCAAAAGGCAGATCGAATTTATACGGGGTGCCATCCTCTCGAACATTTGGGAAGAAACTGTTCGCTGCATCAAACAGGGAGTAATCGTGGGCAACCGGCAGCCCAACCAGCATTCGAAGAACTTCCTTGACGATGGTCCCCGGCTGGGACTTGAAAGCATCCGGATCGGGCAACAGACTGTCCGGCGGGAAGAATCGGGTAAGTACCTCGATCAGTTCGATCACGTCAGGGTTCTGCATATGACGCTCGAACATGCGCTTGAGCTGACGCACCTCCAGCATGTCCCAGAAGAAGATGTGGGAAGAGAGACGGTCACGAGCCGGTAGACCTGTGTTGACGGTCGACACCTCCTCTAACCACTCAGAGACCACGGTCGCAAATTCCTTCAGCCTCTCGCGCTCCGTTTCCGGGTTCATCGCATCGACACGGTCGACGATGAAAATCTTTTCGTCCGTCACCGGAGGATCGCCGGGTTTGCGGCCGTGCGGGAAATAGAGCCGCGCCGCGCCCAGGGCAAAGGAGATACCAGAGCCCGGGTCGAAATGAATCGTGATAAAGATGCTTTGGTCAGTCCACGCGGGGATCATGGCGCTGCGCCGTCCATCGACCGGCAAGGGTGCCCCCTCGGTCAAGGAACGGGCGCGAGTTGCCAGCGCTGGCCCATCCGCCCGCAACTGGTGGCTGGAATCGATAACGGATTGCCACCGATCATCGGCGGTAGTCACGGCTTCAGTCAGTCCCGCCGTAGTGGTAATGCCATTTGAACGGAGAAGTTCCGCCTGCCCTTGATTGAGCCAGGCCAGCCGGGAAAGGTGATCGCATTCGGATGCCTTGTCTCGGCAGTAGCGAACGTAGTCGCAAAGCTGGCACTTGGGACCGACATGCCAACTGGCATCCTCCATACCGGTCTGTAGAACCCGGAGAAGGCGATCCTCGAAAAACTGCTTCACGTGGACTTCATAGACTTCATACGGAACCCGAATCAACGTTTCGCTGAGGGCCTCGGAAACAGGATCTGCGGCTCCCTTGGCCTGATAAAGCTGGACCAGGTTCCTGAACGCATTGATGTCATGGCTTCCTGGCCAGATGGTGCCTTCCGCCGAAACGGCATATCTGCCGCCAAGCCCTTCTTGCTGGATGGTTGTGGCCAATGCCAGAGCGTAGTAGGTCACTTCCGTGAAGTGCCGCAGGGATGGCTCCGCAGCCATTTTCACATCAATGATATGGATTTCGTATTCAGGCACAGTCCCATTGCCGATCAGCGGCGCACCAGTACCACCTGGACGTATCCAAAGGATGTCCGGGCGCACTCGTACCTGGTCGAGACCGAAATCGTCGTATGCCTTTTGAAGGCCGGGAGTAATGTTTGTGGGAACCGTGAACTCCGCCTCGATAATTGCCTGGGGTGGTTCCTGTTGCCGGAGGATGTCAAAAAGGTTCTGAATTTTCTTGAAGGGCTTCCGTCCCAGAAGATCATCGACCTTGTCCTCGAGAAGGAACACAACTTTCCCATCATCTGAGGTGTCGATCAGATCCTGGTATTTGTCGGCTTCCCAACGCCGTCCGGCCGCTTTGATAAGTTCAATACCAGGGCGTTTGTAGGTTTCGGCCGAGACCCCAAGTGAGTCCCTTTCAGCATCACTGGCCAGACGAAACCGGAGAAACCGGTCACAATCGAATTTGAATGTTAGGGCAAGCGTTCCTTTATCGAGTTTCGCCATCACAACTCTCCCGGGGTTGGTATGTTCTTCAATGCATCCGACATCGGTCGTGTGCTGGTATCCGCCTCGCCTAAAAAACCTCTACTGACGACCAACGCCCGAGCCAAATTAGTGAAATCAGGAATTTTGAAGCCGATCCGTTTATGGGCGGACAAGGCATCAAAGTGAGATTCCGCCTCCACGACAGCGTCTTTGAAGGCGGTTTCGCTGATGACCGGAACGCCCCTCTTGATGACGCCTTTCTTCTTGCGGCAGACCAGCACCGCGTCCCACTTGATGGTGCCATCGTAAGTGTGAAGGCCTCCTTGGCCTTCGCCACGCATGGGCAGAACCTTGGTTACCGAGAGTCCCGAATGAAGCAGAGCCGTGCCGAGAGCATCCCATGCCGATGCAAGTTTATGGTGGTAGGTGAACACGCAGATCCCGTTCGGCTTGAGCACTCGGTTGCATTCCATGAAAATCTGCTGAAGCCGCTCCTGGTATCCCTTGATGGCTTCATCGGACCGTCGCGTGATGGCCAGGTTCTGCAGTATCGGAGCCGAAGTGACGTTGTCGTCATACGGGGGCGGTGCGATTCCCAAAGCCTGATGCCAGGCCAAGTAGAAGTCCGAGAGTTCCGAGTAGCTCAGATTGTCGAAATACGGCGGATCGGTCAGCACGAGATCCACTGAGCCGTCCGGTAGTAAATGGAGTTCCTCGGAAGACTGGGTTTCAATCGCCGCCGTGGCGCTGCCGCTCAATACATCATCGACAGAGCCAAGGCAGGCTTGTTCGCGCTCGAAATCATCTTCATAAGCAACTCTGGTGCCTTCCGGATGCAGCTCCTGGGGCGCTTTGGAAAAGGCAATCGCCTTCGATATTTTCCGGACCGTGTTGATGAACGTCCCCCGTCCGACGCCATCCTGCCAAGGGTTCAGTTCGACCGGACGAGTGATGTGCCGGTATGAGTGGATGGAGAACATTGGGCTCGTTCGGCGATAGCCAAACGCATAGGCCGTGTACATGCAGTTCGTGGTGAGATGTTCACTGAAGGCCAGCTCAAGGCAGCGCCGCGCCTCATCGCTTTCCACTCGGCCGATGGCCGAACCGAGAAGGTGCAGGTGGAGCTTCTGCCGGTCGTTGAAAAAGTCTGCGTAATGCCGAATCCCGTGGATCAGAGGTCGTCCATCCGAACGCCCCTCGCGGGGAATGCTTCTCGTCGGCACAAGCAAGCCATTCCCGATCATCCGCAGCTTCCGGGTGGCTCGGTCGTACAATTCCTGGTCCGCCTCTTCGACGCGCTTGAAATGCCTTGTGCAGTTCTTGCCGGTTCCGACCAGATACTCCTGGGCAAAGAGCTTCCAAGTGGGGCTTTCGGCACCGTCAAGGTCATCCGCTGCGATCTTCTGTGTGTTCTTGCAGGTCGGGCAGGTCATGATCCCGTTGCCGTGCGTGCCCGCGCTGATAGTCGTGCGCTTGCCGCAAGAGCAGTGCAGCACCTTGCGTTCAATCGGCAATTCGTGGACTGCATGACAGTCCTTGCAGAATACCCACTGCAGACCTTTCTCTTTGGAGTAGGCCAGTTGAAAATGGGGATGGAGCTCTACATCGCTCTGGCAATTCGAGCACTGCTTCACCTGGACCCAGAAATGATGAAGAACATCCCGTTCGACACCATCAACCATGGTCCGATGCAACGGCGTAATGAGTTGGGCGACCTCATTGCAAATCTGCTCGATTTCCGGGTAGTGATCCTCCATCCGGGAGGCGGCCAACTCAAATCGGGTAATAAAGGTCGCGACCGGGTCGATATCAAAACCAATCACCCGGGCGTTGCAGCGCATGGACTCCACCAAACTTGTCCCGCCGCCGATGAAGGGATCGAGAACGACAGCGCCATGCACGGAGGTTTTGCCGAGATAGGTATCCCAAAAGGTGTCGGCCTTGTCAGGAGGAAGGGTCAACGCGGTGAGGATCGAACGGAACTGAGAGCCCACCCGGCGAGCAAACCAGCGGTGGACCCGATACAAAGGATTCGAGCTCTGTCCTTCACGCAGGGCAAGTTCGGCGATTTGGGCAATGGGAATGTCGCCCGCCTCCAGCAGGGTACGGGCAGGCCAACCGCCAAAGGTGTCGCCTCTGCGGTTTTCAATGATCTGCTTTGCCTGACCTGTTTTAGCCATAGAGCCCCATTACCATCCCTTCTCAGTAGTACTGCCGGATATATCCGAACGCCTTGTCGAACAGATCCTGGTCCTTGACCTGGTACTTCACGTAAATCACTTTGCGCAGGGCCTTCTGGACCTCGCGCTCTCCGGCTTTGGTGTTTTGCCAGCCGGGGAACCGGACCAGGCGCACGATCTCGTCGATGTCGGTCACGATCCGCTCGACCACCATCGGCGTCTTGCCGTTCTTCACCTCGGCGAACAGCTCGGTCAGGGCCGCTTTGGCCTTGGCCTGTTCATCGACCGGGTCCACTTGCTTCTCGGCCTGGACGACCTCCTTGGCCAGGGTCAGCAACTCCTTGAGGAAGTCGAGGCTGTGGAGCAGGCCCTGTTCGTGCCGTTCCTTGAGCTTTTCGAGGCGTTCGCCCAAGGCGACGAACTTCGGATTGTCCTTGTGCTTGCGCAGGCGGGCGATGAGCTTGATCTCGATTTCCTTGGATTTCTTGTCCGGGTCCTTGGCATCGAGTAGCCCTTCGAGTACCTCGGCGTCCATCACCAGGGTGTCCAGATCGTCGCGCACCGTCTCCAGATGCACGTTCTCATGGACCAGCTCGATGGTCTTGGCCCCCAAGGCGTGCCAGAGCAGCTTGCCGTTGCCGCTCGGCGGCTTCACCGATTCATAGACCTGGGTCAGCCACTTGTAGTCCTTTTCATAGGGGGCGAGGCAGGGATCGGGCGACAGCGCCTCCCACAGACGGGAGAGCACCGAGTATTCCGCCGCGAACTTGTCCCGGGTCTCGTTATCCGGCAGGCAATCCTGCGCCGCGATCAGCCCCTCGTAGCCACCTACGGTGCGATCCACCCCGGGGAAGAACGCCAGGCATCTTGCCACCACGCCGGGCAGCTCTTTCTTGAGGTCATCCAGATTGGTAATGACCTTCTGCACCGCCTTTTCATCGAAATCGAGGGCCGTGGCCACGTCATCGAAAATGCCGAGGTAATCCACGATCAGGCCGTGGGTCTTGCCGGGATAAACACGGTTGGTGCGGCAGATGGCCTGCAGCAGGTTGTGATCCTTCATCGGCTTGTCGAGGTACATCACCTGCAGAATGGGGGCATCGAAGCCGGTCAGCAGCTTGGAAGTGACGATCAGGAACTTGAGCGGGTCGTTCGGATCGCGGAACCGGTCGAGGAGCTTTTCCTCCTCGTCCTTGGCCAATTTCCATTCCGCGTACTCGTCGGACTTTCCGCCCTGGGTGTGCATGACGATGGCGCTGGCCTCCGGGCCGACCAGTTCGTCCATGGCCTTCTTGTAGAGAACGCAGCATTCCCGGTCGAAGGTCACGACCTGGGCCTTGAAGCCGTTCGGCTCCACCTTCTCCTGGAAGTGCTTGACGATGTGCTGGCAAATGGCGTTCACACGGGCCGGGGCCTTGATCAGCACCGCCATCTTGGCGGCCCGCTTGGCCAGGTCGTCACGATCCAGCTCGCTCAGCTCATCGGTCATCTGAGAGTAGGCTTCGTCGATGGCGTCCTTGTTGATGTGCAGCTTCACGTCCACCGCTTCGAAGTGCAGCGGCAGCGTGGCCTTGTCCCGGATCGAGTCCTGGAACGAGTAGCGGCTCATATAGCCCTGCTCATCCTCGTCCGCGCCGAAGGCCCAGAAGGTGTTGCGGTCCCGCTTGTTGATCGGCGTGCCGGTCAGACCAAAGAGAAAGGCATTGGGCAGCGCGTCGCGCATCTTGCGGCCCAGATCGCCTTCCTGGGTGCGGTGCGCCTCGTCCACCATCACGATGATGTTCGAGCGCTCGTTCAGGCGGCCGTCCGCCTCACCGAACTTGTGTATGGTGGTGATGATGATCTTGCGGGTATCGGCCGCCAGCAGGCTTTGCAGCTCCTGCCGGGTGGCGGCCCCGATCATGTTCGGGATATCGGCGGCGTTGAAGGTGGCGGTGATCTGGGTGTCCAGGTCGATGCGGTCCACCACGATCATCACCGTGGGGTTGCCGAGCTTGCGGTGCATCCGCAGCTTCTGCGCCGCGAACACCATAAGCAGCGACTTGCCCGAACCCTGGAAATGCCAGATCAGGCCCTTCTTGGGATAACCTTTGACCACGCGGGCTACCATCAGGTTAGCGCCTTCGTACTGCTGATAGCGGCAGATGATCTTGATGCGACGGTGTTTCTTGTCGGTGGCGAACAGGGTGAAGTTCTGCAGGATGTCCAGCACCACATGGGGGCGCAGCATGGAGCGGATGGAACGCTGCACGTCCGCCAGAGTCCCCTCGGCCTTGTTCTCGCCTTCATGCCACGGCCCCCAGATATCGATGGGCATGCGCACCGAGCCGTAGCGGTAGCACTTGCCCTCGGTGGCAAAGGAGAGGACGTTGGGCACGAACATCTGCGGCACGCTTTGTTCATAGCCGTTGTGGATGTCGCTGGCCCCGTCCACCCAGGTCACCGCCGGACGCACCGGCGTCTTGGCCTCGCCGACCACCAGCGGGATGCCGTTGACCAGCATGATGATGTCGAAACGGCGGCCGCCTTCTTTGACCGGATAGACCCACTGATTGGTGACCACGTAATCGTTGTTGCTGAGATTCTCGAAGTCGATCAGCCGCACCGGCGTGTGTTCGCCGCGCTCGCCGAAGGGCATGGACTTCTCGCCCCGCAGCCATTCGGCAAACAGCTCGTTGGCCCGCACTAGGCCTTCGCTCTGCACCGACAGCGGAATGGTCCGCAGGCGGTAGAGCACCTCGTCGGCACGGTCGGGCTGGGCCTTGATTTCCGGGTTCAGGCGGATGAGGGCATCGCGCACCATCGACTCCACCAGCACGTCGGAGTGCTGACGGGGCAGCTCCTCGGCGGACACGAAGCGCCAGCTATTGACTTCGCCGCCGTAGCTCGCAATCTCTTCGGCAACCATGTTCGAAGTCACGCCGCCGCAGAGCGTGTCGAGAACCATCTGTTCGACCGTATTTTCTTCGTTAAACATGAATAGCCCCCATACCATTTGTCGTTGACTTAATCAGACCGCGACAGCTCGCCAAATGGCTTTCCAAAAGGTCTATTTGAGCCTGTATTTTTGCGATTTTCTGAACGATAGATTCTTGAACCGCCAACGGTGGAACCGGCACCTGGAGTGGTCGCAGAATTTGCAGATTGATATTCTTCTGAGCTGTTTGGGTCGCTGCAACGTTTTCGAGATAGTGACGCTGCGTCCTCAAAAAATACTCAAGAAAATAGACGTTGATTTCATCTCCGGGAACAATCCCAACAACACTGTCAGTAGCCCAGGTTTCAGCTTCTGTAATAGCTGTAGCACCGATGACGGCCGCGATTGTGATTAGGATGGTGCCAGAGGGAAAGCTCTTGCTGTAATGCTTCCCTTCATCGGTCAACGTGTATTCGAAATCCCTGATGAAGCCCTTTGCACGATGCACATCTCCTGTTTGCGCAAAAGGATATGGCCCTCCATAAAACTGAGGCAAATTTCGCGGTCGATGTGAAAACTTCCCACGTTCGACGGTTGCGACATCCCCAAGAGCTTTGAAAGCCCAACTTTTGTCACGAGCATTTTTTGCCGTCTCTTCAACAACAGATTCGATTAAACGCTGCAAACTTGATTGACAACTATTCCATGACTCCACCGCCTCATCGGCCGCCCACAGAATCTCGGCAATACGCTTCTGTTCGTCAAGCGGCGGCAGCGAGAATTCAAAGTCCTTCAATGCCGTCCAACTGGTTCTCGGCGACAGCGATCCGGCCGAGGTGTCAAGCGCATGATCGAAGAAGGCATCGCTCTGGCAGATAAATGGCAGAAGCTCCGGCAGTAGAACCTTTCTGTTCTTCGGCTCGAACGTCAGGATATCCCCGGAGCAAATGCCTTCAAACTCAGCGTAGGCGACCTTGCGTTGATAGGTCCGGCGCTTACCGAAGAGCGTCTGTCCCGGTACGAACTTGCGGGTAAACGAGGTGCCATCCACAACAGAGTTCCAGCGCCGGACATGCAGATTCTCGGGATCGATGTGTTCAAGCCCGACGATTCTTTCAACGCCATTGGCCTCGGGATCACGTTCCACGAGGTTGGCGTTCTTCACCACCTCGCCGAACTTCACCATCTTCCAGCCGGGCTTCAGGGATTGTGTGCTCATTTACAGTCCCCCATATTCAATGCTTCATCAACCCAGCAGATCGCCCGTCGCAGGTTGTCAGCCAGTGGGCTTTTGGCCGATGCGTAGTGCTTGTTAAACCAGTTCCGCAAAAGCTCTCTGATATACTTCGAGTTGGGTTTGACCTCGTCTGCCGTCAGCCCGCGTATAGCTTGAAGGCAATACTCTAGCTCTTTCCCCGTAAGGCCTGCATTGACCTTTTTGCTGCGCAGCGCCTCTGCGTATTTCCTCTTTTTAGTGGCTGCGGCAGTGCTTCCGTTGGGGATTGCAAGTTCCTGAGTATTCCCACTCTTCAACCGTTCAATCAGTTTCCCTCGCGTGGCTGATCTTGAAACCACGCCTTCGAGCACCTCCACGGTTTTGTCCAGTGTCATTCCGGATTTCTTGATGAAATAGTAAACGGGCAAAAATGCGGTGCTTTCAAAGCAGATCTGTTTGATGTACTCGTCTGGCTCAGGAACATTATCCTGATTCAAAGTGCTGAGAACGATATCAGCCGTCCTTATGCCTTTGGTTTTTACAATTTGCTTTTTGGTCGTACCGATAACGCTGCCAGCCAAGGGTTCAACATGGCCGATCAGCTTTAGCGCGGGCTTGCCTTTGACCTCAGAGAATTCACCCTCTTTGATGAAAGAAAGCTGACTAAGAAGTGACTCATCAATGAGGAACGAGCCTCCAGACCCGGTTACGCTACCGGTGTGCAGATCGAAAATTCCAGCCTCACGAACACCGATCCGCGCTATGTTTTCGAGATGTTGCATCCATAGGCGCTGCTCAGTTTCCCGCTTGGCCTCAAGGATGGCTCTGAGTTCCGGGTATTTAATTCGCTCGGAGCGGCCTCGATATCGGTAGTAGATATCGCTCTCTTTCAGCTCCTTCCCAGCATCTTTGGTGCAGACGACTGGCTTGTCCTTGGCCTCATGGATATACAGAAGGCCAAAAACCTTCCCTTGAAGTTCGTATTCCTGAATCGTCCATTCTATTTCCGGAGCAAAGTGTTCATTGAAGTTATGTGACATCTTCTCCGGATCAATATCCTCAAATAACTTCAGGTTCGGTCCTGAGAGGCCGCAAAGTCGATGTGGCTTATTGGCAATGCCAAACACGATATAGCCACCTTTGGCATTGGCATATGCGGCGCTTGTTTTCAGGTACTTTGGCAAGCTTGCCCACCCAAATGATTCCTTGAATTCAAGGCTGCTGCTTTCCCTTGAAATCACGCGTTCCGGATCTGCAGGGGTGAATTGCCCCGGGTTTTGCGGAGGCTCCAACCTTTGAGAGAATGGAGCCCTTATGAGCAAGCAGAACAAGTTTTCCCCGGAAGTCCGTGACCGCGCCGTGCGTCTGGTACAAGAGCATCGTGGC
>NZ_CALSFU010000050.1 GCF_943737005.1 Achromobacter sp. Marseille-Q4962
GAGTTTAATTAATTATTTAATTAATTAAAAGACGGGACGCGCCGGATCGATCGGTGTGTAATCAAACCCTCCCCCTCCCTGCGCGGGTCCGATCGCGCATTGCACAGGAGATCGACACCCATGCCCCAGTCTTCCGCAGTCAACCGCCGCATCGTCCTGGCCTCCCGCCCGCGCGGCGAGCCCGCCGACGCCGACTTCCGGCTCGAAACCGGCGACGTGCCCCAGCCCGGCCCGGGCCAGGCGCTGCTGCGCACCGTGTACCTGTCGCTGGACCCCTATATGCGGGGCCGCATGAGCGACGCGCCTTCCTATGCCGCGCCGGTGGAGCTGGGGCAGGTGATGGTGGGCGGCACGGTATGCCGCGTGCAGGCTTCCAACCTGCCGGGCTACGCGCCGGGCGACTGGGTGCTGGCGCAGTCCGGCTGGCAGGACTATGCGCTGTCCAACGGGAAAGACCTGCTGCACCTGGGCGCGCATCCCGAACATCCGTCCTATGCGTTGGGCGTGCTGGGCATGCCCGGATGCACCGCGTACATGGGCCTGCTCGACATCGGCCAGCCGCAGGCCGGCGAAACGGTGGCGGTGGCGGCGGCCACCGGCGCGGTGGGCGCGCTGGTGGGCCAGATCGCCAAGATCCAGGGATGCCGCGTGGTGGGCATCGCGGGCGGGGCCGAGAAGTGCCGCTACGCGGTGGAGGAACTGGGCTTCGACGCCTGCCTGGACCACAAGGCGCCCGGGCTGGCGCAGCGGCTGGCCGAAGCGGCCCCCGCGGGCATCGACGTGTACTTCGAGAACGTGGGCGGCGCGGTGTTCGACGCCGTGCTGCCGCTGCTCAACCCGCGCGCCCGCGTGCCGGTGTGCGGGCTGATCTCGGCCTACAACGCGACCGCGCTGCCCGAGGGCCCCGACCGCCTGCCGCTCCTGATGCGCGCCATCCTGACGCGGCGCATCCGCATGCAGGGCTTCATTGTCTTCAGCGAATACGGCCACCGCTTCGGCGAGTTCCGCGACGCCATGGGCGCCTGGCTGGCGCAAGGCCGCATCAAATACCGCGAAGACGTGGTGGACGGACTGGAAAACGCGCCGCGCGGACTCATCGGTTTGCTCAGGGGCGAAAACGCCGGCAAGCGCATCGTGCGCGTGGGCCCGGACGCGAGGAGCGGAACATGAAAATACTCATTGTGCTGACTTCCCACGACAAGCTGGGCGATACGGGGCGCAAGACGGGGTTCTGGCTGGAGGAGCTGGCCGCGCCGTATTACGCGCTCGCCGACGCGGGGGCCGAGCTGACGCTGGCCTCGCCCGCGGGCGGCCAGCCCCCGCTGGACCCCAAGAGCGACGCGCCGCAAGCGCAGACCGACGCCACGCGCCGCTTCGCCGCGGACGCGCGCGCGCAGGACCTGCTGGCCCGCACGCTGCGGCTGGCCGAGGCGCGCGCTTCCGACTACGACGCCGTGTTCTACCCCGGCGGCCACGGCCCGCTGTGGGATCTGGCCGAAGACCCCCATTCCATTGCCCTCATCGAAACCATGCTGGCCGCGGGCAAGCCGGTGACGGCGGTATGTCATGCCCCGGGCGTGCTGCGCCGCGCGCGCACCGCCGACGGCAAGCCGCTGGTGCAGGGCAGGCGCGTAACGGGCTTTTCCAACTCGGAGGAGGCGGCCGTCCAGCTCACCGACGTGGTGCCCTTCCTGGTGGAAGACGAGCTGACGCGCCTGGGGGCGCACTATAGCCGCGCGCCCGACTGGCAGCCGCACGTGGTGTGCGACGGCCTGCTCATCACGGGGCAGAATCCGGCCTCGTCCGAGGGTGTCGCGCAGGCCCTGCTGGAGCGTCTGCGGGCCTGATGCCGGCAAGGGCTGTTGCAATGTGTCAGAATTGCCGCTTTTTGCGACATCGAGGCGGGCCGACTCCAGCCCCGCCCCGGATTCCAGATGCAATCGGATTTTCCACCACCCGTTCAGGAAGGCGGCAGCGAAGCGGCGCTATTTGCCGCGATATTGGCGAGGGACCCGGCCACCGGCCGGCATTGCGGCCGGGTCGTGGCGCTGAGCGTGGCCCTGGCCCGCGCCTGCGCGTTGACGGAGGCGGAAATCGGTTCGGTGGCGGTGGCCGCCCGGCTGCATGACGTGGGCAAGATCGGCACGCCCGACCGCGTGCTCTTCAAGCCCGGGCGGCTCGAAGGCGAAGACTGGGAAATCATGAAGCGCCATGCGGCCGCGGGCGCGGAGATCATCCTGCGCAGCGGCATGGCCGGCGGCGCCGTCATCGCCCGCGCCGTGCGGCACCACCACGAGCATTTCGACGGCTCGGGCTATCCGGACGGCCTGTCCGGAAGCGCCATTCCCCTGGCTTCGCGCATCATCGCGCTGGCCGATACCTACGATGCGCTGGGCGACGTGCGGCCCTATCATGCCGCGCGCGACCATGTGCGGATCATGGAAGTGCTGGAAAGCGAGTCCGGCGCCAAGTGCGATCCGGACCTGCTGCGCGTCTTCGTGCCGATGATAGGCCGCAGTCCGCTGCGGGCGCCCTGAGGCCCCCGCCCGGCGCCGTCCCTTACTTCGGCAGGCGGTAGTGGGCCGCCACGGCCTGCAGGTCGCGCAGCGTGCGCTGTTGCCAGGCCGCGTCGTGGCCCAGCTCTTCGGCGAGGATGCGCGCTACTTCGGGAGCGGCCAGCAGCGCCGCTTCGCAGTCCAGGAAGAGGGCGCGGTTGCGGCGCGCCAGCACGTCTTCGGCGCCGCGCGCCAGTTCGTAGCGCGCGGCGAAGCGCACGTGCGCCTCGGACAGGCCGCTGGCCTTGACCAGCATGCGCCCGGCGCCCGGCAGCGATTGCAGCAGGGGCAGGTCGTTGCCGTAGTAGCTGTCGGGCGTGCCCGCATGTTCTTCGGACGGCGCCAGGCCGGCCGCGCCGTGCAGCGCCAGCGTTTCGGTGCGGCAGCCCGCCTGTGTGAGCAACTGGTGCGAGATGGCCGTGTCCACCACGTCCTGCGCCATGCGGCGGTATGTCGTCCACTTGCCGCCCGTCACCGTGACCAGGCCCGCCTTGGACACCAGGATGGTGTGCTCGCGCGACAGCGATTTGGTCGAGGCTTCGTCCGTGGCCTTGACCAGCGGGCGCAGGCCGGCCCACACGCTGGTCACGTCGTCGCGGGTGGGTTTGCGGCTCAGGTAGCGAGCCGCGGTTTCCAGGATGAAGTCCACTTCCTGCGCGCTGGCGTCCGGGTCCAGCGGCAGGTCGGCGCGCGGGCTGTCGGTGGTGCCTACGATGGTGTGGCTGTTCCAGGGCACAACGAAAAGCACCCGGCCGTCGTCCGTTTTGGGAATGAGGATGGCGCGCTTGCCCGGCAGGAACTCGCGCGGCAGGGTGAGGTGCACGCCCTGGCTGGGCGCCACCATGGTGGGCGCGTTGCGGTCTTCCATGCGCCGCACGCTGTCCACCCACACGCCGGTGGCGTTGACCACGCAGCGCGCCCGCAGGGTCAGCGAGCCGCCGCCCAGCGCGTCTTCGGCGGTCACGCCGTCGATCTTGCCGCCGCTGGAGGTCAGGCCGGTGGCGCGCACGTAGTTGACGGCGGTGCCGCCCAGGTCGAACAGCGTGCGCATCAGGCTGATCGCCAGCCGCGCGTCGTCGAATTGCCCGTCGTAATAAAGCACGCCGCCGCGCAGGCCGCGCCCGCCGACCCGCTCGGCCAGCGTGGGCGCGTTGGCCAGCGTTTCGCGGCGCGACAGCCAGCGGCTGGGCGACAGGTTGAGCTTGCCGGCCAGCATGTCGTACATCTTCAGGCCGATGCCGTAGAAGGGCTGGTCGAGCAGGTTGTAGGCTGGCACCACGAAGCCCAGCGGCCATACCAGGTGCGGCGCGTTGCGGTTGAGCAGGCCGCGTTCGTGCAGGGCCTCGCGCACCAGGCTGACGTTGCCCTGGGCCAGGTAGCGCACTCCGCCATGGACCAGCTTGGTGGCTTTGCTGGAAGTGCCCTTGGCGAAGTCGGCGGCCTCGATCAGCAGGGTGCGGAAGCCGCGCGCGGCGGCGTCCACCGCCGTGCCGAGCCCGGTCGCGCCGCCGCCGATGACGATGACGTCCCACGAAGGCGTGTTGTCGAGCTGCGCGAGCAGGCGCTTGCGGTCGGGAGGGGTGACGGAGGCGGGGGTCTGGTTCATGTCGGTCGGGAGGCGGGCGGCGCCCGCGAAGCAGGATCTGGGTTCGGTCGCGCGGGGCGGTGTCAGGCGTTCTGCGGGGCCGGGTCGGCGGCCACTTCGCATCGCACGCCCGCGTCGGCCAGCACCTGGGCCAGCGGCTCTTGCGGATGGGCGTCGGTGAAGAAGCGGTCGATCTCGGAAATGTGCGCCAGCTCCACCATGGCCTGGCGCTGGAATTTGCTGCTGTCGGCGGCCAGCCAGACTTCGCGCGACTGTTCGATGATGGTGCGCGACACCCGCACTTCGCGGAAGTCGTAATCGCGCAGCGTGCCGTCGGCCTCGATGCCCGAGATGCCGATCAGCCCGATGTCCACTTTGAACTGGCGGATGAAGTCCATGGTGGCCTCGCCCACGATGCCGCGGTCGCGCGAGCGCACCACGCCGCCGGCCACGATGACTTCGCAATCGGGGTTATCGGACAGGATGTCGGCCACGTGCAGGTTGTTGGTGATGACCCGCAATCCGCGATGGCGCAGCAGCGCGCGCGCGATGGCCTCGGTGGTGGTGCCGATGTTGATGATGAGCGAACAGCCGTCGGGCACGGCGCGCGCCACCGCCTCGGCGATGCGCTGCTTGCCGGCCGCGTGCAGGCCCTGCCGCTTACGGTAGGCGATGTTTTCGATGGTGGAGGCCTCGATGCGCACGCCGCCGTGAAAGCGCGACAGCAGGCCGGCTTCCGACAGAAAATGCACGTCCCGCCGCACGGTTTGCAGCGTGACGCCGAAACGCCTGGCCAGTTCCTCGATAGAGGCCGAGCCCTGGGCGCGCACCATTTCGATCAAGGCGCTTTGTCTGGGATTGAGAGTCATGCTCGTATCATAAAACAACAAAAGCGAAAAATAACGCCCTTTTTGAAGATTGTTTTTGTTCGATTACCGCCAAAAACGCAAGTGAAACGAACGGTTGTGTCCCCGCCGGACGCGGCGCTAAGCTAGGGACTGGACGGTTTCCAGACGGGAATTGCGGCCCGGGCGCGGGGGGCGGTCCGGTTTCCGCGGCCGGGGTCCGCCATCGGAGGCAGGCATGCAGCACGCGAACGCTGGCAGGAGAGATCTGCACGGCCGGGTGGCCGTGGTGACCGGCGCGTCTTCCGGCATCGGCCGGGCCACCGCCATCGCGCTGGCGGCGCAGGGTGCGCGGGTGCTGGTGAATCACCGTGCCGGGGGCGATTCCCAGGCGCGCGCGGCGGCGGTGGTCGAAGACATCCAGCGCGCCGGCGGCACGGCCGTGACCTCGGCGGCCGACGTCTCGCGCGAATCCGACGTCGAGCGCCTGTTCGACGACGCGGCGCGGCGCTACGGGCGGCTGGACATCCTGGTGAGCAATGCCGGCATCGAGCACCCGTCCCCCATTGCCGACATGTCGCTGTCCGACTGGCGGCAGGTGATCGACACCAATCTCACCGGCGCTTTCCTGTGCGCCCGCGAGGCAGTGCGGCGTTTCCGCGACAATCCGGCCGACGCGGCCCGCCAGGGGCTGTGCCTGGGCAACATCATCTTCATGAGCTCGGTGCACGAGGTGATTCCCTGGGCGTTCCAGGCCAACTATGCGGCCTCCAAGGGCGGCATTTCGCTGCTCATGAAGTCGCTGGCGCAGGAGCTGGCGCCGGAGAAGATCCGGGTCAACGCCATCGCCCCGGGCGCCATCCGCACCGCCATCAACCAGCCCGCCTGGGGCACGCCGCAGGCCCTGGAGTCGCTGCTGCGGCTGATTCCCTACGGCCGCATCGGCGAGCCTGAAGACGTGGCCCGGGCCGCGGCCTGGCTGGCCTCGGACGACTCGGACTACGTCACCGGCACCACGCTGTTCGTGGACGGCGGGATGACGCTGTACCCCGAGTTCCGCGGGGCGGGCTGAGGAGCGCGGCCCGATGTCCCGGCCCCTCGAAGACTACGGCCTGATCGGCAACATGCTCTCGGCCGCGCTGGTGGCGCGAGACGGCTCCATGGACTGGCTGTGCCTGCCGCATTTCGACTCGCCCGCGTGCTTCGCGGCGCTGCTGGGCGATGCGGACAACGGCCGCTGGCGCATCGCGCCGCGCGGCCCCGCCGTGCGCACCACGCGCCGCTACCTGCCCGATACGGCGGTGCTGGAAACCCGCCACGAGACGGCCACCGGCGCGGTGCGCGTCTACGATTTCATGCCGCTGTCCGACGACGACGAGCGTGTGGACGTGGTGCGGGTGGTGCGCGGCGAGTCGGGGCACGTCGCCATGCAGATGGAGCTGGTGCTGCGCTTCAACTACGGCCAGGCCGTGCCCTGGGTGCGCCGCCGCGACTACGGCCTGAGCGCCATCGCCGGTCCCGACGCGGTAGAGCTGCACACGCCCGTGGCCCTGGAAGGCCAGGACATGAAGACCGTGGCCCAGTTCGAGGTGCGCGACGGCGAAATCGTGCCGTTCACGCTTTCGTACCACCCCTCGCACAAGACGCCGCGCTTCGTGCCCGACCGGATGGAAAGCCTGGACCGCACCACCTCGTGGTGGCAGGAATGGGCCCGCCGCTGCCGCTGGGACGGGCATGGCGGCGGAGCCTGGCGCGATGCCGTGGTGCGCTCGCTCATCACGCTCAAGCTGCTGACGTTCCAGCCCACCGGCGGCATCATCGCGGCGCCCACCACCTCCTTGCCCGAGTCGCTGGGCGGCAGCCGCAACTGGGACTACCGCTATTGCTGGCTGCGCGACTCGGCCCTGACCCTGTATGCCCTGCTCAACGGCGGCTACCGCGAAGAAGCCGAGGCGTGGCGGCAGTGGCTGCTGCGCGCGGTGGCGGGCCACCCCAGCCAGTTGCAGATCATGTACGGCATCGCCGGCGAGCGCTGGCTGCCCGAGCACGAGATTCCCTGGCTGGCCGGCTACGAAGGCAGCCGTCCGGTGCGGCTGGGCAACGGCGCGGCCAGCCAGACGCAGCTCGACGTCTACGGCGAGCTGATCGAAACGCTCTACGCCGCCCGCGCGGCCGACCTGGCGCCGCTGGCCGAAGCCTGGCGGCTGCAGAAGGTGCTGCTGGATCCGCTGCGCGAGCGCTGGCGCGAGCTGGACCACGGCATCTGGGAGGTGCGCGGCGAGAAGCGCGCCTTCACGCATTCGCGGCTGATGTGCTGGATGGCGTTCGACCGGGCCGTGAAGTCTTGCGAGCGCTTCGGGCTGCGCGGCCCGGTGGATGAGTGGCGGCGCCTGCGCGAGGAAATCCGGCAGGACATCTGCCTCTACGGCTACGATGCGCGGCGCGGCAGCTTCGTACAGAGCTACGGCCAGACCGCGCTGGACGCCAGCCTGCTGCTCATTCCGCAGGTGGGCTTTCTGCCGGCTTCCGACCCGCGCGTGGCGGGCACGGTGCGGGCCGTCGAGGAAGAACTGGTGCGCGACGGGCTGGTGCGGCGCTATGCGCGCGAACATACCGACGACGGCCTGCCGGGCGAAGAGGGCGTGTTCCTGGCCTGCAGCTTCTGGCTGGCCGACGCCTACGCCATGCAGGAGCGCCTGACCGACGCCGAGCGGCTGTTCGACCGTCTGCTCTCGCTGCGCAACGACCTGGGCCTGCTGGCCGAGGAATACGACGTGGGGCGGCGCAGGCTGGTGGGCAATTTTCCCCAGGGTTTCTCGCACATCGGCCTGGTCAACACCGCGTACAACCTGCACGCGGCGGTCGGCCCGGCGCGCCAGCGCGCGCAGCGCGACGCGCCCAGCGGCTGAAGGGCCGCGCCGGTGTATTCTCGCTGTCGCGCATGCGCCCAAAAGGCGCGTGCGCATAAATAAATACAGACAGGAGACCCCGATGCTATTGACCGAAGAACAACTGAGCGTCCAGGAAATGGCGCGCCGTTTCGCCCAGGAGCGCCTGGCGCCCGAATCCGCGCGCTGGGACCGCGAACATCATTTTCCGGCCGACGCGGTCGAGGAAATGGCCCGGCTCGGCTTCTTCGGCATGCTGGTGCCGGAGCAATGGGACGGCAACGACAGCGGTTACGTGTCCTACGCGGTGGCGCTGGAGGAAATCGCCGCCGGCAACGGGGCGCTGTCCACCATCATGAGCGTGCACAACTCGGTGGCCTGCATGCCCATCCTCAAGTACGGCACCGATGAGCAGAAAGAACGCTTCCTGCGTCCCTTGGCGCGCGGCGAGCACCTGGGGGCGTTCGCCCTTACCGAGCCGCAGGCGGGCTCGGACGCCAGCAGCCTGCGCACGCGGGCGCAGCGCGACGGCGGCGACTACGTCATCAACGGGTCCAAGCAGTTCATCACCTCGGGCCGCAACGGCGACACGGTCATCGTGTTCGCCATGACGGATCCGGCGGCCGGCAAGCGCGGCATGTCGGCCTTCATCGTGCCCACCGACACCCCGGGCTACCGCGTGCTGCGGGTGGAAGACAAGCTGGGCCAGCATCTGTCGGACACCTGCCACATCGCCTTCGAGGACATGCGGGTTCCGGCCGAATGGCGGCTGGGCGCGGAGGGCGAGGGCTACCGGATCGCGCTATCCAATCTCGAAGGCGGCCGCATCGGCATCGCCGCGCAGTCGGTGGGCATGGCGCGCGCGGCCTTCGAATGCGCGCGCGACTATGCGCGCGAAAGACAGGCGTTCGGCAAGCCCATTATCGAGCACCAGGCCGTGGCATTCCGGCTGGCGGACATGGCCACCCGGATTCACGCGGCTCGCCAGATGGTGCTGCACGCGGCGGCGCTGCGCGAGGCGGGCCGGCCGGCCCTGGCCGAGGCATCCATGGCCAAGCTCTACGCGTCCGAGATGGCGGAAAAGGTCTGCTCGGCCGCCATCCAGACCCTGGGCGGATACGGCTACCTGAACGATTTCCCGGTGGAGCGCATCTACCGCGACGTGCGCGTGTGCCAGATCTACGAAGGCACGAGCGATATCCAGCGCCTGGTGATCGCCCGCAGCCTGTAGCGGCGGCGGGCCGCACGCCTCGCCGGCCGCGCCTGGCCGGCCGCGCCTAGCCAGCCGCCTGCAGGGCTTGGTCCACGGCCGCCTGCGCGGCGCCGGGCAGCGGATGCTCCCGTTGCAGCAGGAGCACGCGCTCGCGGTATTCGGCCGCCGCCTGGGGCCGGGCTTTTTCCATGGCGCGCAGCGTGCGCGCCAGCAGCAGCCGGGCGTTGACGCTGTGCGGGTGGGCCAGGCATTGCCGCAGGTTGCCGTCCAGGATCTCGCGTTCTCCGTTCAGTCCGGGTTCCCGCGGGTCGCCAGCGCCGTGGCAGCGCACGGCCAGCAACTGCTCCAGGCGCAGCAGGTAATCGGCGAAGCCAGGGCCCTCGGGCACCTGGTAGGCGGCCGGCGCGGGCTGCGGGCGCAGCGCGGAATGCCGCGCCAGCAAGGCCAGCATGTCCCGGGCCAGGCCGCTCAGCGCCGCGGCCGGATCGGCCGGCGCAAAGCGGGCCGACAGCTCGCCCACGCAAGATTCGTCTTCCATGCGCAGCAGCCGCAATTGCGCCGTCCACGGACCCGAAGGCGGGGCCAGCAGGTGCGTAAGCACCACGAAGTCGCTCTGCGCCTCGCATTGGGCCGCGTAGCGCAGGGCGTCGTTGTCGTCCCAGGCGCGCGCGCTCAGCACGAAGCCGGGCGAGGGCTGCGTCAGCCAGGGCACCAGCGTCTGCGTGCGCGCGCCGGCCAGCAGGCGGGCCTGCTCGTTCAGGTAGAGCGGCACGGCGCGGCTCAGCCTGCCCGCGGCGTCGGCGAGCTGGCGTTCGGGGCGTGCCGGGCCGGCGCCGGCATCGGCCGAGGCGCCCAGGAACGTCACCAGCACCGCGTCGTCGGCCGGCCGCGGGTAGAGCGCGGCGGCGGCCGAGTCTTCGGCCAGCCACACCGGCCCCTGGGCGGAAAGTATGTTCATGCGCATGGGCGCGGATTCCGGCACGGCGCCGTCGCCGACGCGAAGGCGCGCCAGTTCGGCGTCCCAGTAGGCCAGCGCCTCTTTCCAGTCGGGCCGCTGCTGCGCATACAGCGCGTCGAGCGCCTGCCGCGCCGGTTCCGGGCGCCCCAGCGCGGCGTAGGCCCTGATGAGATTGCCGCCCACGCCCATCCCGTGCGCCGCGGCGTCGAAATGGGGAGCGGTCATGGAAACCAGCGCCTCCAGCTGGCCCGAGCGGCCCAGGTCGCCGCTCATGCGCAGCAGCAGGTCCGCGGGGACGGGCCGACCGGCGCGTTCGAGCGCCAGGCGGTAGTAGCCGAGAGCGCCGGCCAGGTTGTGCGCGCCCAGTTCGCCGTGCGCCAGCCAGAGCTGGGCGCGCCAGCTTCCGGGCAGCCCGGCCACGCGCCGCATCGCGGCCAGGCCGGCCGTGTCGCCGCCGTGCTCGCGATGGATGGCCTCGAACCATCCCAGGCCGTTGTCCTGGTTCGGGTCGAGCTCCAGCGCGCGCCACAGCGTGTCCAGGGCGGCGGCCTGGTCGCCGCGCTCCGCGTGGACCTTGGCGAGGTTGGTCAGCACCACGCCGGTGGGGCCGTGCGTTTCGATGTGGCGCTCGAGCACGCGTTCGCTGTCGTCGAGCCGCCCGTTCTCCAGGTGGACGATGGCCAGCAGCACCGCGCCGCGCTCGCCGCCGCCGTCCAGCTCGTACAGGCGTTCGGCCGCGTCGGCGAGGTCGGCATGCAAGCCGTCGCCGAGCGACTGCACGAGCAGGCCCGCCAGCGCGTCGGCGTCGTCCCAGCGCTGCCGGATGGCGTCGGGCAGCATGCGGGTGCGCCACTCCTGGCGGGTTATCTGGAATTCGCGGCCATAGGCGTCATAGACGCGGATCATGCCGCCGTCGGGTGCCGGATTGCTCATGGGGACAGCTCCTGGTGGGCCATGGGGCGGGTTCGGGAGAACGTCAGGGCGCCGCGGCCACGTCGATGCGGGCCTCGCCGCAGGTCACGGTCTGGCCCGCGCGTATCTTGGCGCTCTTGCGCGTTTCCACCGCGCCGTCCACGCGCACCAGGCCGTCGGCCACCAGCATTTTGCCGGCGCCGCCGCTGGCGCACAGGCCGGCGGCCTTGAGCAGCTGGTGGATTTCGATGAATTCGCTTCCGGGTGAAAGCGTGAAGGCGATGCGGGGCATGTGCGGTCCTGGAGCGGGGGTCAGGGCTGCCCGCCCGCGCCGGGAGCGGGCGGGGCGGGCGGAGCGGGTTCGGATGG
>NZ_CALSFU010000051.1 GCF_943737005.1 Achromobacter sp. Marseille-Q4962
CCGCCCGCCACAAGTGCGGGCGGCGCGCGGCTCAGGCGCGCCGCGCCGCCAGGAAGACGCCGGCGGCCACGATCATGGCCATGCCGGCCAGGGCGGGAGCGTCGGGCGGGCGCTGGAACCAGAAAGTGCTGAAGGCCACCGCAAGCAGAAGCTGGAAGTAGTTCAACGGGGCCAGCGTGGCGGCCGGCACGCGCTGGAACGCGGAAATGAGCAGGATCTGCGCCAGGCCGTTGCATGCGCCCAGCCCTACGATGAGCAGCAGATGCAGCGGTTGCGGCCACGCGTCGGGCAGGAAGAACGGCGCGGGGGCCGCCGTGGCGGCCAGGCAGATGCCGGCCGTGTAGGCGTACTGCACCGGACCCGGAACCTGGCCCGAGAGTTTGCGCGTGAGCACCTGGAATACGGCATAGCTCACGGCGGACACGGCCATCAGCACGGTGCCCAGCCAGGGCAGGTCGCCGCCGGGCCGCACGATGAGCAGCATGCCGGCAAAGCCCAGCGCGACGGCCGCCCATTGCGCGGCGCGCACCTTCTCGCCCAGCAGCCAGGGCGACAGCGCCACCATGATGAGCGGCGAGGTGAAGTAGATGGCGGTAGCCTCGGAGAGCGGCATCCAGATGAGCGCCGTCATGAAGCAGGTGCCCACGGTGGCCAGCAGCAGGCCGCGCAGGACGAGCAGCGGTTTGTGCGGAGCGTTGCGCAGGCTGGGGCGTCCGCCGCGCCAGAGCAGGAAGAGCGCCAGCGTCGCCACCGCCGAATAGCGCATCACGTTGAGGAACGGCGCGGGATAGAGCGCCAGCATGTACTTGGAGCCGGCGTCGAAGGTGGCGAAGGCCACGAGCGCGGCCAGGAACAGCACCACGCCCGCCCGGCG
Source organism: Achromobacter sp. Marseille-Q4962 (assembly GCF_943737005.1). Taxonomy (GTDB): domain Bacteria; phylum Pseudomonadota; class Gammaproteobacteria; order Burkholderiales; family Burkholderiaceae_B; genus Achromobacter. Next base: position 875 of record NZ_CALSFU010000051.1, read on the forward strand.
CGAGCCGGTCGCGGGCAGGGCGGCTGCGGCATGAACGCCTTCGCGCGGCCGGGCGGCGGGGATGAGGCTGCCTGCGCCCTCACGGGCTGCGGCATGAACGCCTTCGGGCGGCCGGGCGGCGCTCATGCCCGCCGCGCGCCGGTCGGGTCCAGTCCTTGCAGGAAGGCGTCGAGGGCAGGGCCGATGGCTTGGACCATGTAGCCGCCTTCCTGCACGATGACGGTGGGCAGTCCGAGCGCGGCCACGCGGGCGCCGATCTGCCGGTAGGCGTCCATGTCGAGCCGGAGCACGCTGATCGGGTCGTCCTTGTAGGTGTCGAAGCCCAGCGCCAGCACCAGCGCCTCGGGTGCGTAGGCGGCCAGGGCGGCCATGGCCTGGTCCAGGGCCTGCAGGAAGGCGGCGTTGCCCGAGCCGTGGGGCAGGGGCAGGTTGAGGTTGCAGCCCTCGCCCGCGCCGTGTCCGCGCTCGTGCGCGTAGCCGGTGTAGAAGGGGTAGTAGCCGGCCGGATCGGCGTGCACGGAAATCGTCATTACGTCCGGCCTCAGGTAGAAAATCTGCTGGGTGCCGTCGCCATGGTGCGCGTCCACGTCCAGCACCGCTACCCGCGACCGGGTCTGGCGCAGGCGGCTGGCCGCCGCCGCGCTGCTGTTCAGGTAGCAGAAGCCGCCCGCGCGGTCGCGGTGGGCGTGATGGCCCGAGGGGCGGCACAGCGCGTAGGCAAAGCCGCCGCCGCCGGCGGCGTGGTCGGCGGCCGCCACGGCGCTGTGCGTGGAGCGCAGCGCCGAGCGCCAGGTGTGCGGGCCGATGGGGCAGGACAGGTCGCTCAGGTAGTAGCCCGTCTGCGCGACCACCGAAGGCGAGGGGCATGGGCTGCGCCGGGGCTGTTCCACGCGGCCGTTGTGATAGGGCGAGAGGTTGGGCAGCACTTCCTCGCCGGGCTCGACGCCGGGCATCTCCAGGGCGCGCCAGCGGGCATGGGCGTTTTCCAGGTAGTCCAGGTAATCGGGGCTGTGCACATCGGCCAGCGGCGAGCGTCCGTAGTCCGGCGGGGTCTCGACGGCGATGCCGCGCGCGGCGAGCGTGCCCCGCAGGCTTTCCGCGCGCGAGGGCAGGTCGGTGGGGGCGCAGATGCGGCCCAGCCGCATGAATTGCCGCGGCGTGTGCAGCAGTTGTTCTTCCGAGAAGAAGGCCTTCATGGTGTCTGCGGCTCCGGCTCAGGCCCGCGGGGCCTGTTTGAGTTCGATCTCGACAAAGACGAATTCCGTGTCGCCGGGATTGATGACGTTGTGCTCCACGCCCACCGGCCGGTAGTACGCCACGCCCGTGGTGAGCTGGCTGGTGATTTGGCCTTCGGGGGTGTCGAGCAGCAGCGGTCCCGTGCTCTGCGGCACCACCACGTAATGCATGCCGTGGCGGTGCCAGCCGGTTTCGCCGCCGGGCGGAAACCGCCATTCGGTCACGGTCACGAATTCGTTGTCGATTTGTACGGTGGGAACGGCGGCGGGACGCTGCATGAAGTGCTCCGGAAAGTTGATGGGTCAAGGCGTGTCGGCACGCCTGGGGTTAACGCAACCTAGGCCGCGCGGGCCTGGGTGGGGTCCCAGTGCTGGCCGGGGACCGCGGCAATGAGCTGCTGTGTGTACGGGTGCCCGGGCTGGTCGAATATCTGCGACGGCGTCCCGTATTCCACCACCTTGCCCCGGTGCATGACCAGCACGGCGTCGCAGATCTGGGCGGCCACGCGCAGATCGTGGGTGATGAACACCAGCGCGATGCGCAGCCGCTGCTGCAGCGTGCGCAGCAGTTCCAGCACCTGGGCCTGCACCGAGACGTCCAGCGCGGAAACCGATTCGTCGGCCACCAGCACCTTGGGTTCCAGGGCCAGGGCGCGCGCGATGCCGATGCGCTGGCGCTGGCCTCCGGAAAACTGGTTCGGATAGCGGTCGAAGGCGGACGGGTCCAGTCCCACCAGGGCGAGCAGCTCGCGCACCCGGGCCTCGGCGCGCGCCCGCGGCACGCCGTTGGCGACCGGCCCGTCGCTGATGATGCGGCCCACGGTCTGGCGCGGATTGAGCGAGGCGAACGGATCCTGGAAGATCATCTGGATGTCCTTGCGCAGCGGGCGGAAGCGGCTCTCCGGCAGCGGCGCGATGTCCTGGCCGTCGAACAGCATCTGCCCGCCTTCCACATTGACGAGCTTGAGCAGGCATTTCCCGATGGTGGACTTGCCGGAGCCCGATTCGCCCACGATGCCCAGCGTCTCGCCGCGGCGTACGCTGAAGCTGACGCCATCCACCGCATGCACTTCGCGCTTGGCGCGCAGCCAGCCGTGGCCCAGCACATAGGTTTTCCGCAGGTCTTTCACCTCCAGCACCGGGGGCTCCTGCTCCCAGCCGCTGCGTTCGCGGGCGCGCCGGTGCGGCACGGCGGCGATGAGGCGCTGCGTGTACGGATGGCGCGGGCGGTTCAGCACCTCTTCGGCCGGCCCCTGTTCGACCAGCACGCCTTTCTCCATGACGGCCACGCGGTGCGCGATCTCGGCCACGACCCCGAAGTCATGCGTGACGAACATCACGCCCATGCCCTTCTCCTTCTGGATGCGGGCGATCAGCGCCAGGATCTGCGCCTGGGTCGTTACGTCGAGCGCGGTGGTGGGCTCGTCGGCGATGAGGAGCGCCGGCTCCAGCGCCAGCGCCATGGCGATCATGACGCGCTGGCGCTGCCCGCCCGACAGGCGGAACGGGTAGGCATGGTAGAGCGTGGCCGGGTCGGGCAGGCCCACGAAGGCCAGCAGGTCCAGCGTGCGCTGCATGCGCTGGGGGCCGGGATAGGCGTTGTGCACCCGCATGACCTCGCCGATCTGCTCGCCCACCGTCATGAGCGGGTTGAGCGCGGAAAGCGGCTCCTGGAAGATCATGGCGATGTCCTTGCCGCGCATGGACTGCAAGGTCGCCTCGTCCTGCTGCAGCAGATCGGCGCCGCGGAACAGGATGCGGCCGCGTTCGGGGCGCAGGTAGTCGGGCAGCAGGCCCATGATGGCATTGGCGCTCATGGACTTGCCCGATCCGGACTCGCCCACGATGCAGAGGATTTCGCCGGAACGGACGTCGTACGAGATGTCGCGCACCGCGTAGGGGCGGTCGCCGCCCGCGGGCAGCGCGATGCTCAGGTTCTGGACGGACAGCAGGGGCGTTTCGGGTGGCATGCCGGTCTCCTATTCGCCGCGTTTGCGCAGTTGGGGGTTGAGGGCGTCGTTCAGGCCTTCGCCAATGAGGTTGATGGCCAGCACGGTGAGCAGGATGGCGACGCCGGGCCAGACGCTCATCCACCAGGCTTCGCGGATCATGGTGCGCGCCGCGCCGATCATGAAGCCCCAGCTCATCAGGTTGCGGTCGCCCAGGCCCAGGAACGACAGCGACGATTCCGTCAGGATGGCGGTGGCCACCATGAAGGAGGCGGACACGATGATGGGCGACATGGCGTTGGGCAGAATCTGCGAGCCCACGATGCGCGCCGGCGACTGCCCGATCACGATGGCCGCCTGCACGAATTCGCGCTGCTTGAGCGTCATGAATTCGGAACGCACGAGGCGCGCGGCCGGCGGCCAGGACACCAGCGCGATGGCGCCCATGATGGAATACACCGACGGGCTCAGGATGGCCACCAGCACCACTGCCATGGCGAGCTGCGGTATGGTCTGGAAGAACTCCGTGAACCGCATGAGCGCGTCATCCATCCGGCCCCCGCAATAGCCGGCCACCGCGCCCACGACGATGCCGAAGGCCAGCGCCACGGCCGTGGACAGCAGGCCCACCATGAGCGAAACCCGCGCGCCCCAGACCAGGCCCGCCGTGATGTCGCGGCCCAGCATGTCGGTCCCGAAGGGATAGTCCGGGTTCGTGAAAGGGGGAATCAGCGGATCGGCCACCATCATCCATGGCGAGTCCGGATACAGCAGCGGCGCGGCCAGGGCCACGGCGATCACCACCGCCATGATGGCCAGGCCGGCCACGGCGCCGTAGTTGCGGGCATAACGCAGGGAAAAGGCCCTCATGCGGCGGCTCCTTGCTGCGCTCCCGCGCCGATGCGCGGATCGATGAGCCGGTAGAGCACATCGGTGAGCAGGTTGAACACCACCACCATCACGGAGGTGACAAGAAAGATTCCCAGCAGGAGCTGGTAGTCGCGCTGCAGCAGCGCGTCGAACATCAGCCGGCCTATGCCCGGCCAGGCGAACACGGTTTCGGTGAGCACCGCGCCGCCGGCCATCTGGCCGAGCTGGATGCCGGCGAAGGTAATGACCGGCAGCAGGGCGTTGCGCAGCACGTGCGCGCGGATCACGCGGCCGGGGCTCACGCCCTTGGCGCGGGCGGTCTTGACGAAGTCCATGCCGATGACTTCCAGCATGGAGGCGCGCGTCAGGCGCACATACACCGCCATGAAGAAGCAGCCCAGGGTGACGGTGGGCAGGATGAGGTGCTGGGCGATGTCGGCCGCGCGCGCCCAGCCGGAAAGGCCCGCGCCCACGGTTTCCATGCCGAAGGCGGGCAGCCAGCCCAACACCACGGAAAAGAGCAGGATGCCCATCAGCGACAGCCAGAAGAGCGGGGTCGCGTACAGCAGCAGCGCGCCCGTCATCACCGTGCTGTCCACCCAGCGGCGTTTGTTGCGGTAGCGCGCCTGGGCGGCGATCACGCCCAGCAGCACGCCCAGCACGATGGAAAAGAGAAACGCGCAGGACATGAGCAGGAACGTCGCCGGCAGGCGCTCGGCGATCAGGTCCAGCACGGGCACGTGGTTGCGGTAGGAGAAGCCCAGGTCGAGCTGGGCCACGCCCTTGAGGTACAGCAGCAGCTGGGTCAGCAGGGGTTTGTCCAGGCCGAAGGCCACGCGCAATTGCTCGACGTAGGCCGCGTCGCCCGCGCCCGCCTGGCCTGCCAGCACGGCGGCCGGGTCGCCCGGCGCCAGCCGGATCAGGAAAAAGTTGATGATGACCACGCCCAGCACGACCACCAGGGCCTTGCCGATGCGGGAGACGAGAAACGACAGGAACTTCATGCGGGATCCTCCGTGAACGGGCGCATGCAGCCGCCGCGCGGCCGGGGGCAAGGCGCCGCCCGCGCGCGGCGGGCGGCTGGGCTCTCGCTTACTTCTTCTCGATGTAGACGTCGTCGAACGACTCGTTCAGGCCGATGGCCGTCTTGACCAGGCTCTTCACGTTGGAGCGGTACAGGGTCGGGAACTCCATGTCCACCAGGAAGCCGTTGGCCACGTCATTGACCAGGGTTTTCTGGATCTGGGTGTACTGGGCCTGGCGCCTGGCCGGATCGACTTCCGAAGCGGCCGCTTCCCACACCTTGTCCAGTTCGGGGTTGTTGTAGCCCTGCACGTTGGCGAAGGGCGAGCCCTTGACGATGTTGGACGAGACGTACAGGCGCTGTACGCCCAGCGCCGGATCGCCGTACTGGTAGATGAAGTTGGTGGTCAGGTCGAAATCCCAGTTGCCGGTGCGGCTGGCCCAGCCGCCCGCATCGGTGGATTCGAGGTTCACCTTGAAGCCGAGCTGTTCCAGCGCCTGCTTGGTGTACTCGCCCAGGCGGTCCCAGGTGGAGCCGTAGGGGAAGCTCAGCTGGCGGATCGTATAGTCGCCGGGCTGGATGCCGGACTCCTTGATGAGCGCGCGCGCCTTCTTCATGTCGAAGTCCAGCGCAGGCATGTTCTTGTCGTAGAACATCTCGGTCATGACGAAGGGGCCGGTGGAAACCTTGCCCAGGCCGAAGAAGATGTTGTTGACCACCAGCTTGCGGTTGATGGCCGCCATCACCGCCTGGCGCACCTTCACGTTGTCGAAGGGCGGCTTGCGCATGTTGAAAATGAGATACGCCTGGGGCGAGAACATCTCCCAGCCCGCGGTGGTGTATTCCACGTCGGGCAGGGCGCGCAGGCGCTTGATGTCCACGTTGTCCACGTCGCCGCCGCGCAGCACGTCCACGCTGCCGCGTTCGAAGGCCACGGCGCGCGAAGCCGCGTCGGGAATCACGTTGAACACCAGTTCATCCAGATAGGGCTTGCCCGGCTTCCAGTAGTCGGGGTTGCGCACCAGCTTGATGTATTCGCCGCGCTTCCATTCCTTGAACATGAAGGGCCCGGTGCCCACCGGCTTCTGGTTCGCGGGATTGTTCATGTAGTCCGTGCCCGCATAGATGTGCTTGGGCATGATGGGGGCGAAGCCCGGCTCGAACATCAGCATGAAGGCCGGGAAGGGCGTCTTCAGCTTGATGACCACGGTCTTGGGATCGGGTGCGGTCACGGAATCCACGAATTTGTTCAGGATGACCCGGGCGCGCGCATGCGTCTTGGGCAGCATGTCCGACAGCGAGAACACCACGTCGTCCGCGCTGAACGGCTTGCCGTCGTGCCATTTGACGTTGTCCTGCAGATGGAAGGTGTAGGTCAGGCCGTCGGGCGAGGCCTCCCAGCTCTTGGCCAGCCCGGGCTGCGGCTTCAGGTCGGTGGTGTAGGTCAGCAGGCTTTCGTAGATCTTGCCGGCCACGTACTGGGTCGGCCCCTGCTGGTTGATGGCCGTGACGATGACCGGCGGTTCAGGCTGCACGATCAGGTTCAGCGTGCCGCCTTTGGTCTGGGCCAGCGCTTGCGTGGCGGGCAGGGCGGCCGACAGGATCAGGGCGCCGATGCCGAGGGAAAGCCATTTTTTCGATTTCACTGGGAGCCTCCAGGCTGGTTGTGGTCGGAAAGTCGTCTCGCGGAGTTCAGAGGTCGGGAAGCAGGGCGGAGTCTTCGCGCAGCCGCGCCAGGATGCCCAGCAGGTGCGCCCGCATGGCGTGGCCCGCACGTATGGGGTCGCGGGCCAGGATGGCGGCCAGGATGCGCTCGTGCTCGGCGTGGGCCACCGCCCAGACCTGGGCGTTGACGAAGTAATCCTGCATGCGGCTGAATACGGGGCTGGAAAGGCTGAGGTGCCACAGGTGCGCCACGGTCGCGGCCAGCGCGGCATTGCCGCAGGCGGCCGCAATAGCGCTGTGGAAGGCGCGGTCGTGCCGCTCGGGAGCCTCCGTCAGCGACATGGCCCGGTGGGCCTGGGCGATGGCGGCGATCTGCGCGTCCGAACCCGCATGGGCCGCCAGCGCCGCGCATTCGGGCTCGATCAGCATGCGCGCTTCCAGCAGGTCGAACGGCCCGATGTCCACCTGGTCTGGCGGCGCGCCGGCCGGCCGGGGCGAAACGGTATCGCGCGCGGCAGTGGCGAACACACCGGCGCCGACCCGCACTTCCACGTAGCCTTCGATTTCCAGGGCGATGAGCGCTTCCCGGATGGTGGCCCGGCTTACTTGCAGCTGCTCGGCCAGCTCGCGTTCCGAGGGCAGGCGGCCGCCGCGCGCGAAATCCCCGGCGCGGATGCGGCCGGCGATCTGGTCCGCGATCTGGCGGTACAGGCGGGTGGCGGCGACGGCTTGCAGCATGGGCTTATAGAGCGTTTCGGCCTGGTGGTCAGGCCACGACTATAAGTAGTGTGCAATTGAAAACAAAGAGGAATTTGAGGAATTCCGGGAAACCGATCAGAGGGTTTGCCCGGATATTGCCCTGGTGGTCAGGCCAATTCCGGCTGCGGCGCGCCCTGCGTCGGCGCAAGTCCGGCAAGCCGGGCGGGGGCTCGGCCCCAGGGCACAGGGCCGGAGAGCGGCGGGCGGGGCCCGCCGGCGGGGAAAGGGAGAGGACTACTCGCCGGAATCCGGGTCCGGTTCCGGGGCGTCGGTGAATGCGCGCACCAGGCGGGCGATGTGCTCGAGTTCGTCCTGCGCGCCGCCGACCCAGGCGGGCGTGGCGAACGGACTGTCGGCGGGAGCGTTGTCCAGGCTGGCCTTCAGGTCGTCGAGCAGCTCCAGGGCCATGGCGGTGGCCTGGGAGTGGCTGCGGGTGCCGAGCGCGATAGCGAGCGCGAGCGCCTGGCGCATGGCCAGCAGGCGGCCGTCCAGTTCGGTTTCCATGGGAAGCATCCTCGATCTTGGGCAAAAACCCATTGTAGGCGGCTGCTGCGGGCCGGGGCGGGGTTTGCGCAAGATCAATACGGGCCGCCGTGCGCGCGCAAATAATTCACGCTATGCAAGCCGCCCTATGCTCTTCGCCCGCCGCGCCCGCGGCCGAACCCGCCCATCCGTTTTTTCCGCCGCAGTTGCTCGAGCGCCTGGACAAGAACGGGCCGCGCTACACCTCCTATCCCACCGCCGACCGCTATCACGAGGGCTTCGGGCCCGCGCAGTACCGGCGCGCGCTGGAAAAGCGGCGCGAATCCGGCACCGCCGACCCCTTGTCGCTGTACGTGCACATCCCGTTCTGCGAATCGGTCTGTTATTACTGCGCCTGTAACAAGGTTGTGACGCGCCATCACGACCGGGCCGTGCGCTACCTGGATGCGCTGTCCCGGGAAATCGCGCTGCACGTCGAGTGCCTGGGAACGGGCACGCCGGTTTCACAGCTTCATTTCGGCGGCGGCACGCCGACGTTCCTGTCCGACGAAGAGCTCACCCGCCTCATGGGCGGACTGCGCGCCGCCTTCCGCTTCGAGCCGGACGCGGAAATCTCCATCGAGGTCGATCCCCGCACGGCGACGCCGCAGCGGCTGGCGCACCTGCGCCGGCTGGGATTCAACCGGCTGAGCTTCGGCGTGCAGGATTTCGACGAGGCGGTGCAGGCGGCGGTGCACCGGATCCAGTCCTTCGAGGACGTGAGCGCGCTCGTGCGCAGCGCCCGCGAGCTGGACTATGCGTCTGTCAACGTGGATCTCATCTACGGCCTGCCCTTGCAGACCGCGGGGTCTTTCGCGCGCACCATCGCCCAGGTATGCGAACTGCGGCCCGACCGGATCGCCTTGTATGCCTATGCGCACCTGCCCGAGCGCTTCAAGCCCCAGCGCCGCATCAATGTGTGCGACCTGCCCGGCCGCGCGACCCGCGTGGGTCTGCTGAGCGCCGCTATCGAAGGCTTCCTGAAAGAGGGCTATACGTACATCGGCATGGATCATTTTGCGCTGGCCACCGACGCGCTCGCCATCGCCAGGCAGCGCGGCGAGCTGCACCGCAATTTCCAGGGCTACAGCACGCAGCCCGACCGCGACCTGGTCGCGCTCGGCGTCTCGGCCATCGGCCGCATCGGCGACACCTACAGCCAGAACGACAAGACCCTGGACGGCTATTACGCCGCCATCGAGTCCGGCCGGTACGCCACCGTGCGCGGCCTGGAGCTCAATCCGGACGATCTCGTGCGCCGCGAGGTCATCATGGAGATCATGTGCCAGGGCAGGGTGGAGTTTGCCGACATCGAGGCGCGGCACGGGCTGCGTTTCGGCGACTACTTCGGGCCGGAGCTCTCGCAGCTCGCCCGGCTCGCCGAACTGGGCCTGGTGAACCTGCGCGCCACGGGCGTGCAGGTGACGGGGCTGGGCTGGTATTTCGTGCGCGCCGTCGCCATGGCCTTCGACGGCTATCTGCGCGCCGCCGGAAGCGGCGCCAGCTACTCGCGCATCATCTGAGGCGCGCGGCGCGCCTCATTGCGAGAATTTCTCGCGCAGGTAGAGCGCGAGCGACAGGTCATCCGAGAGCTGCAGCTTGCGCATCGCGCGCCGCTTGTGCGTGCTCACGGTTTTCTTGCTGCGCATCAGCCGCGCGGCGATCTGCGTCACCGAAAGCCCCTGGCTGATGTGGCGCAGGATTTCGACCTCGGAAGCGGTGAGGCGGTCGTGCGGGTGGGTGGGCAGGACGGCGCGGACCTTGCCGTCCTGCACCGTGAGAAAGCTGTCCTTGCCCGCCACCACGCCCCGGATCATTTCGGGCAGCAGCGCCAGGCCCCACTGCTTGGCCAGATAGCCGTTGGCGCCGGCGCGGAACGCCGCGTACTGCGTTTCCTGGCGATTGCCCGCCGAAAACGTGATGATGGCCATGGCCGGGTGGTAGCGCCGCAGCCGGCGCAGGTAATTCACGCCGTCCCAGGGCTCCAGCGGCAGGTAGAAGTCGACCAGCGCGACGTCGCAGGGCGCGGCCGCCAGCTTGTCGAGCAGGCCGCGGGCGGAAGTCTCGCGGTGGATGACGCGAAAGCCGGGCCGGCTTTCCAGGTAGGCGTCCACGCCCAGCGCCACGACCGGGTGGTCGTCCAGTATGGCCACCTTGATGAAGGGCGGCGGGCGCGACAGCAGCAGGTGCCGGCGGGCGCCGGGGAGCTCCGTGTGCGAATCCGGGGGACGGTCCGCCTCCGGCGGGGGCGGTGG
>NZ_CALSFU010000052.1 GCF_943737005.1 Achromobacter sp. Marseille-Q4962
CTCCAGGTCCAGCTTCAGGTTGGGGTCGGCGCTGTCGTCCGCGGCGGGCGGGGGCGCGATCGTGTGCGCGGCATCGGCCGGGGCCGCATCGCCGGCCCCGACGGCGGGCGGCTTGCCGCCGGCTTCGCGGGCGACTTCGTCCAGTTCGGCGCGGAACTGCTGCACCGGCTCTTCCAGCGAGGCGCGGGTCTGGTGCAGCGACTGCTGCACGCCCTGCGCGGCGTCTTCCATTTCGCTCTTGAACTTGCGCAATTCGTCGAGTTCGATCTCGCGCTGGATATCGGATTTCACGTCGTTGACGTAACGCTGCGCGCGTCCGAGCAGGTGGCCGACGGTGCGGGCCACCCGGGGCAGGCGTTCGGGGCCGATGACGATCAGGGCGACGACGCCGATCACCATCAGTTCAGTGAGGCTGACATCAAACATGCGGCGACCGCTATGAAGGGAAGGCGGTGAAGGCCCGCCTCAAGGCGGCGGGCCTGCGGATGGCGCGGGGCGGCACGCCCCGCGCGCCTCAGGAATTGGATTTTTCCTTGGCTTGCACGTCGATGGTCTCGCCCGACACGCGTTGCTGGGCGATGGGCTCGGCGGGCTTGTCGTCGTTGGCTTCGCGCATGCCTTCCTTGAAGCCCTTGACGGCGCCGCCCAGGTCGGAGCCGATATTGCGCAGTTTCTTGGTGCCGAAAATCAGCGCCACGATGACCAGAACGACCAACCAATGCCAGATGCTAAAGCTACCCATGACGGTTCTCCGAATTACGCAGTGGGAGCCACGCGCCCTTTCCAGGGACGCGGGCCGCCGATGATGTGGAAATGCAGGTGCGGGACTTCCTGGCCGCCTTCGGCGCCAGAGTTGATCATGATGCGAAATCCGCCATCGGGGCCCGGCGTGCAGCCGTTTTCCGCGGCCAGCCGGGGCGCCAATGTCATCATTCTACCCAACCAGGGGGCGTCCTCCCCCGTAATATCCTGCATGGATGTGACATGACGTCGAGGGATCACCAGCAAGTGCACCGGCGCGGCCGGATTGATGTCATGGAATGCGACGAAGTCTTCGTCCTCGTAGACTTTCCTGGAGGGGATGTCGCCGGCGGCGATCTTGCAGAAGATACAGTTCTCGCTCATTTTCTTGCGGATTCCGGGGTCAGTTTTGCGGGCGGCCGGCCTTTTCCGCCAGGCCGGACAGGCCTTCGCGGCGGGCCAGCTCGGCCAGCACGTCTTCGGGGCGCAGCTTGAAATGCGTGAGGGCCACCAGGCAATGGAACCACAGGTCGGCGGTTTCGCTCACGATGCGGTCGGGCTTGCCGTCCTTGGCGGCCATGACCAGCTCGGTGGCCTCTTCGCCGATCTTCTTCAGGAAGGCATCGGGCCCCTTGGACAGCAGTCTGGCCACGTACGAGGACTGCGGGTCGCCGCCGTTTTCGGGGCGCCGGGTTTCCAGGGTGTCGGCGACACGGGCGAGGATGTCGCTGGCGTGGGATTCGGAAGGCGTCATTTGTAGATGAGTTCGGGGTCTTTGAGCACCGGGTCCACGACCGTCCAGGCGGCGTCGGCGCCCTGGCCGTCCAGCCGGCGGTAGAAGCAGCTCACGCGCCCGGTGTGGCAGGCGATGCCGCCCTCCTGGCGCACTTTCAGCAGGATCACGTCGCCGTCGCAGTCCAGGCGCAGTTCGCTCACGGTCTGCACGTGGCCGGACTCCTCGCCCTTGCGCCACAGGCGCCGGCGCGAGCGCGACCAGTACACGGCGCGGCCGGTGGCGGCCGTCTCGGCCAGCGACTCGCGGTTCATCCAGGCCACCATCAGGATCTGGCCGCTCTCGGCGTCCTGGGCAATGGCGGGAATCAGGCCGTCGTCGTCGAAAGCGACCTCGGCCATCCAGGCGGGTGCGTTGCTCATGTCAGTAGTCCAAAATCTTTCCGGGCCGCACGGCGACGCAAAGGAAAGCAAGTTTCATAATCTTACGGCAATCCCCGCCAACGAACCTGAATCCCGCCTGAGGCGCCCCTCGGGGAGGGAAGCGCCGCAGGCGCTTCCGGGGTGGGCCTTCACATCCGCACAGGAATGCCCCGCGCCGCCATGAAGCGCTTGCACTCGGCCACCGTGTGCTGGCCGAAGTGGAAGATGCTGGCCGCCAGCACCGCGCTGGCGCGGCCGGTGGTCACGCCGTCGGCCAGGTGCTGCAGGCTGCCCACGCCGCCGGAGGCGATGACGGGCACCGGCACGGCGTCGGACACGGCGCGGGTGAGCGCCAGGTCGAAGCCGGACTTGGTGCCGTCGCGGTCCATGCTGGTGAGCAGGATCTCGCCGGCGCCGTAGGCGGCCATGCGGCGCGCCCAGGCCACGGCGTCCAGGCCCGTCGCCTTGCGGCCGCCGTGGGTGAAGACTTCCCAGCGCGCGGGCTCGCCTTCGGCCGACACGCGGCGCGCGTCGATGGCCACGACGATGCACTGCGAGCCGTGGTAATCGGCCGCGGCCCGCACCAGTTCCGGATTGGCCACGGCCGCGCTGTTGATGCTGACTTTGTCCGCCCCCGCATTGAGCAGGCGCTGGATGTCGGAGACCTGGCGCACGCCGCCGCCCACGGTGAGCGGGATGAACACCTGCGAGGCGACCTGCTCGATGATGGGCAGGATGAGGTCGCGGCCGTCGCTGGTGGCGGTGATGTCGAGAAAGGTGAGCTCGTCGGCGCCCTGCTCGTTATAGCGGCGGGCGATTTCGACGGGGTCGCCCGCATCGGTGAGGTTGACGAAGTTCACGCCCTTGACGACGCGTCCGGCGGTGACGTCGAGGCAGGGGATGATGCGGCGGGTCAGCGCGCTGGCTGCGGGCGCGCCGGCCCCGGGGGCACTGCTGGAGAGGGTCATTTTGCCAGTTCGTCGGCGCGTGCCTGCGCCTCTTGGAAGTTGAGCGTGCCTTCGTAGATGCTGCGGCCCAGGATGGCGCCTTCGACACCCTCGTCTTCGACGGCGCACAGCGCCTCGATGTCGGCGATGCCGGCGATGCCGCCGGAGGCGAACACGGGGATGCGCACGTGCTGGGCCAGGCGCACCGTGGCTTCGACGTTGACGCCCGAGAGCATGCCGTCGCGGCCGATGTCGGTGTAGATGATGGCTTCGCAGCCGTAGTCTTCGAACTTCTTGGCCAGGTCCAGCACGTCGTGGCGGGTGAGCTTGCTCCAGCCGTCGGTGGCGATCTTGCCGTCGCGCGCGTCCAGGCCCACGATGATCTGTCCCGGGAAGGCGCCGCAGGCGTCCTGCAGGAAGCCGGGGTTCTTGACCGCGGCGGTGCCGATGATCACGTAGGAGATGCCCGCGTCGAGGTAGCGTTCGATGGTGTCCAGGTCGCGGATGCCGCCGCCGATCTGCACGGGGATTTCGTCGCCCACGGCGTCGAGGATGGCCTTGATGGGCGCTTCGTTCTTGGGCTTGCCGGCGACGGCGCCATTGAGATCGACGAGGTGCAGGCGGCGGGCGCCCTGGTCGAGCCAGCGGGCGGCCATTTCGGCCGGGTCTTCGGAGAACACCGTTGCATCGTCCAGGTCGCCCTGGCGCAGGCGCACACAGCGCCCGTCTTTGAGATCGATGGCGGGGATCAGCAGCATGGTAGCGAAAAATTGGTGGGTTGAATGGGCTGGCGCGCGCGGCCGCGAGGGGCTACGGCTGCCAGTCTACAAAATTGCGATACAGGCGCAAACCGTGCTCGGCGCTCTTTTCGGGGTGGAACTGCACCGCAAAAATGTTAGCTGCCGCCACTGCGCAGGTAAAGGCGACGCCATAATCGCTTTCACCAACGGTCAGGCCCGGATCGGCCGGGTCGGCGTAGTAACTATGGACGAAGTAGAAATGGGTTTCGTCCGGAATGCCTTCCCAGATGGGATGAGAGCGCGTTTGCCGGACTTTGTTCCATCCCATGTGCGGCACCTTCAGGCGCTCTTCGCGCACGGGCGCGGCGCCGGCCTGGCCCGCGTCGGCCGCGCAGGCGTCGGTGTCGAGGATGGGATCGGCGAAGCGCGGGCCGCGGAAGCGGCGCACGACGCCGGGAAAGATGCCCAGGCAGGGCGTGTTGCCCTCTTCGCTGGAATCGAACAGCATCTGCTCGCCCACGCACACGCCCAGCAGGGGCTTGCTGCGCGCGGCGCGCACCACGGCCTCGCGCAGGCCGGATTCATTGAGCGTGCGCATGCAGTCCGCCATGGCGCCCTGGCCCGGGAACACCACGCGGTCGGCGGCTTCGATTTCCCGGGGCTGGCTGCAGATGCGGATGTCTGCATCGGGGGCGGCGTACTTGAGCGCGCGTGCGACGGAATGGAAATTGCCCATTCCGTAATCGACGATGGCAATAGTGGTCACTTCGGAATACCTGGTCGCAAGCGGAAAGGCGGCTACAGCACGCCCTTGGTGGAGGGCACGGTGTCGCCCATGCGGGGGTCGACCTCCAGGGCCATGCGCAGCGCGCGGCCACAGGCCTTGAACACCGTCTCGCACTGGTGGTGGGCGTTTTCGCCGCGCAGGTTGTCGATGTGCAGGGTGATGAGGGCGTGGTTGACCAGCCCCTGGAAGAACTCGCGGGCGAGGTCCACGTCGAAATCGCCAATGCGCGCGCGCGTGAACGGGATGTTGTAGTGCAGCCCGGGGCGGCCGGAAAAATCGACCACCACGCGCGAGAGCGCCTCGTCCAGCGGCACGTAGGCGTGGCCGTAGCGCCGCAGGCCGGCCTTGTTGCCCGCCGCCTTGGCGATGGCCATGCCCAGCGTGATGCCGGTGTCTTCCACTGTGTGGTGCGCGTCGATGTGCAGGTCGCCCTCGGCCTTGATGTCGAGGTCGATCAGGCCGTGGCGGGCGATCTGGTCCAGCATGTGGTCCAGGAAGGGCACGCCGGTGTCGATGGTCTGCTTGCCGGTGCCGTCGAGATTGACGGCGACGCGGATGCGGGTTTCGTTGGTGTTGCGGGTGATCTCTGCGGTACGCATGTCGGGACTCGATTAGGCGCTGAGGATGTCTTGCAGGGCCGATAGCAGGGCGGCGTTTTCCGCCGGGGCGCCCACCGAGATGCGCAGGCATCCGGCCAGCAGGGGGTGGGCCCGGGAGAAGTTGCGAACCAGTATTTTGCGCGCTTTCAAGGCAAGATGCACGGCGTTGCCGTCCATCTTGCCGGAAAAGCGGGCGAGAACGAAATTGCCGGCGGACGGGAACACCCTGACGCCGGGCAGGGCCGCCAGGGCCGCGGCCAGGGGCTCGCGGTCGGCGCGCATGCGCGCGGCCTGTTCGTCCAGCGCCGGCTTGTGGCGCAGCACGGCCAGCAGGGCCGCCTGGGCGAGCACGTCCACGTTGTAGGGCGGGCGCACCTTGTCCAGCTCGGCGATCCAGGCCGGATGGCCGGCCAGATAGCCGAAGCGCAGCCCGGCCAGGCCGATCTTGGACACCGTGCGCATCACCACCGTATTGGGGGCGTCGAGCACCCTGCCCATCCAGGTGCGGCCGGCAAAAGGCTGGTAGGCCTCGTCCAGCACCACCAGGCCGGGCGCCTCGCGCACGATCGCGGCGATGTCCTCGTCGGCCCACAGCCCGCCCGTGGGGTTGTTGGGCACGGCCAGGAACACCACCTTGGGCCGGTGCTCGCGGATGGCCGCCAGCATGGCGGGCAGGTCCAGGGACAGGTCTTCGGCGAGCGGCACGCCCACGAAGCGGGCGTGGTCGAAGCGCGCCGCCATGTCGAAGTACACGAAAGAGGGCCAGGGCGACAGCACCGCGTCGCCCGGCTGGCAGCACGCCTGGACGATGAGGTGGATGAGCTCGTCGGAGCCGTTGCCGAAAAGCAGGCCGGCCCCGTCGGGCACGCCGAAGGCGGCGCGCACCGCTGCGCGCAGGGCGGGCTCGCCCGCCGGCGGATAGCGGTTCAGGGCGGCGTCGCGCGCGGCGCGGGCAATGTCCTCGCGCACGGCCTCGGGCAGCGCGTAGGGACATTCCATGGCGTCCAGCTTGATGCAGCCGGCGGAGTCGGCCACGGGGTAGGCGGCCAGCGCGCGGATGTCGGCCCGCACGGTGCCGGCGATGCGGCCGGCCACGGCGTCGGCGAGGCCGTCGCCGCCCGGGAGGCCCGCGGGCGGCCGGGCGCCGCTCATTCCTGGTCCAGCCGGTATTGCGCGCTGGCGGCGTGGGCCTGCAGGCCCTCGCCCAGGGCAAGCTCGGCGGCGATGCGGCCCAGCGTCTGGGCGCCCGCGTGCGACACCTGGATCAGGCTGGAACGCTTCTGGAAGTCGTACACGCCCAGCGGCGAGGAGAAGCGGGCCGTGCGCGAGGTGGGCAGCACGTGGTTGGGGCCGGCGCAGTAGTCGCCCAGCGATTCCGAGCTGAAGCGGCCCATGAAGATGGCGCCCGCGTGGCGGATGCGCGCGGTCCAGGTTTCGGGTTGCTCGGTGGAGATCTCCAGGTGCTCGGGGGCGATCTGGTTGGCGATCTCGCAGGCTTCTTCGAGGCTGCGCACCCGGATCAGCGCGCCGCGGTTGGCCAGGCTCGTGCGCAGGATGTCGGCGCGCGGCATGGCGGGCAGCAGGCGCTCCATGGCGGCCTGGACTTCCTCGATGAAGGCGGCGTCGGGACAGAGCAGGATGGACTGGGCCAGCTCGTCGTGCTCGGCCTGCGAGAACAGGTCCATGGCGATCCAGTCGGCTGGCGTCTTGCCGTCGCAGATGACGAGAATTTCGCTGGGGCCGGCGATCATGTCGATGCCCACCACGCCGAAGACGCGGCGCTTGGCGGCCGCCACGTAGGCGTTGCCCGGGCCGACGATCTTGTCCACCTGCGGGATGGTTTCGGTGCCGTAGGCCAGGGCGCCCACCGCCTGCGCGCCGCCGATGGCGAAAACGCGGTCGACCCCGCTGATGGCGGCGGCGGCCAGCACGATGGGGTTGCGCGCGCCGTCGGGCGTGGGGGTGACCATGATCAGTTCGCGCACGCCGGCCACTTTGGCGGGAATGGCGTTCATGAGCACCGACGAGGGGTAGGCGGCCTTGCCGCCCGGCACGTACAGGCCCACGCGGTCCAGCGGCGTGACCTGCTGGCCCAGCAGCGTGCCTTCGGCGTCGGTGTAGGTCCAGGTTTCGGCGCGCTGGCGTTCGTGGTAGCTGCGCACGCGTTCGGCGGCCGCCTCCAGGGCGTTGCGCTGGGCGGCGGGCAGGGCCGCCAGGGCGGCCTCCCAGTCGGCGCGGGGAATTTCGAGGGCCGGGGCGCCGGCAACGTCCACGCGGTCGAAACGGCGGGTGTATTCCATTAGCGCGGCGTCGCCGCGGGCGCGCACGTCGGCCAGAATGCCGGCGGCGGCGCGGTCGATGGATTCGTCCTCGGCGGCCTCGAAGGCCAGCAGCTTGGACAGGGCGGAAGCGAATCCGGGATCGCGGGAGTCGAGACGGTTTATGAAAGCCATGGCGTCATGGTACTAGCAGAGGGCCCGCGCCGCGGGCGGCGGGGACGGGGGTCAGGCGTTGCGGGCGGCGGCCCGCTCGAAGGCGTCCAGCAGGGGTTGCAGACGGGCGCCGCGGGTCTTGAGCGCCGCCTGGTTGACGATGAGCCGGGAGGAAATCGGCATGATGCTCTCGACTTCGACCAGGTTGTTGGCGCGCAGCGTTCCGCCGGTGGAAACCAGGTCGACGATGCAGTCGGCCAGGCCGACCAGCGGGGCCAGTTCCATCGAACCATACAGTTTGATGATGTCCACGTACACACCCTTGGCCGCGAAGTGTTCACGGGCCGACTGCACGTACTTGGTGGCCACGCGCAGGCGCGCGCCCTGGTGCACGGCGGCCTCGTAGTCGAAGCCCTGCCGGGCGGCCACGGCCAGGCGGCACTTGGCGATGTTCAGGTCGATGGGCTGGTACAGCCCGCCGGGCTGCTGCGCCGCGTGCTCGATCAGCACGTCCTTGCCGGCGATGCCCAGGTCGGCCGCGCCGTACTGCACGTAGGTGGGCACGTCGGAGGCGCGCACGATGATCAGGCGCAGGGCCGGGTCGCTGGTGGGCAGGATGAGCTTGCGCGAGCTTTCGGGGTTCTCGGGCACTTCGATGCCGGCCTCGGCCAGCAGGGGCATGGTTTCTTCGAAGATCCGTCCCTTGGACAGGGCCAGGGTGAGGGGCGTGACGGGAGCGTCGCTCATGCCGTTTCCTTGCCGCTAACGCGTTGTATGTCGGCGCCCAGGGCGCGCAGTTTCACTTCCATGCGGTCGTAGCCGCGGTCCAGGTGGTAAATGCGGTCGACCAGGGTTTCGCCTTCGGCGGCCAGGCCGGCGATGACCAGGCTGGCCGAGGCGCGCAGGTCGGTGGCCATGACCTTGGCGCCCGACAGGCGCGGCACGCCGCGCACCACGGCGGTGTGGCCGTCGATGTCGATGTCGGCGCCCATGCGGCGCAGCTCCTGCACGTGCATGAAGCGGTTTTCGAAGATGGTTTCCACCACCACCGAGGCGCCGTCGGCCACGGTGTTCAGCGCCATGAGCTGGGCCTGCATGTCGGTGGCGAAGCCGGGGTATTCGTGGGTGCGGAAGTCCACGGCCCTGGGGCGCGCGTCCATGCGCCCGCGCACCCAGTCGGGGCCGGTTTCGAGGGTCACGCCAGCCTCGGCCAGCTTGGACAGCGTGGCGCCCATGATGGCGGGGTCGGTGTGGCGCAGCAGGATGTCGCCGCCCGCGGCGCCCACCGCGCACAGGAAGGTGCCGGCTTCGATGCGGTCGGACACCACGCGGTGCGAGGCGCCGTGCAGGCGCTCCACGCCTTCGATCACGATGCGGTCGGTGCCGTGGCCCTGGATGCGGGCGCCCATCTTGATGAGCAGCTCGGCCAGGTCCACCACTTCGGGCTCGCGCGCCGCGTTCTCGAGCACGGTGCGGCCTTCGGCCAGCACGGCCGCCATCAGCAGGTTTTCGGTGCCCGTGACGGTGACCATGTCGGTACGGATGACGGCGCCCTTCAGGCGGCTGGCGCGGGCCACCACGAAGCCGTGCTCGATGCTGATTTCGGCGCCCAGCGCGGCCAGCCCCTTGATGTGCTGGTCCACCGGGCGCTGGCCGATCGTGCAGCCGCCCGGCAGGCTTACGCGGGCCTCGCCGAAGCGCGCCACCAGCGGGCCCAGCACCAGGATGGAGGCGCGCATGGTCTTGACCAGTTCGTAGGGGGCCTCCAGGTTGTCGACGCCGTCAGCCTGCACGGTGACCACGCCGTCCGCCGCGCGCTCGGCGCGCACGCCCATGCGCTCCAGCAGGCGCAGCATGGTGGCGGTGTCGTTCAGGTGCGGCACGTTGGAGAGCGTGACCGGCTCGGCGGTCAGCAGGCCGGCGCAGAGAATGGGCAGGGCGGCGTTCTTGGCGCCCGAGATGGCGACTTCGCCTTGCAGGCGGGGGCCGCCGGTGATGCGGAGTTTGTCCATTATTTGCCTGCCTGTTCGTATTCGGCCGGGGTGAGCGTGCGCATGGAGAGCGCGTGGATTTCGGCCTTCATGCGGTCGCCCAGCGCCGCGTAGACCATCTGGTGGCGGGCGATGAGCCGCTTGCCCTCGAAAGCCGTGCTGACGATGACGGCGTCGAAGTGCGAGCCGTCGCCCTGGACGTCGAGGTGTACACAGGGCAGGCCGTCCGCGATGTATTGGCGGACTTGCTCGGGAGTGGGAAGCATGAACGTCAGTTCCTGAGTTTGTAGCCGCGGGCCAGGAGCCGCAGCGCATAGAGCGACAGCGCGAGGAAGACCCCGCTCACCACCGCCAGGCTGCGCCATGGGGAGACGTCCGACACCGAGAAGAACCCGTAGCGGAAGCCGTCGATGGTGTAGAAAATGGGATTCCAGTGCGACACGCCCTGCCAGAACGGCGGCAGGGTATGGATGGAATAGAACACGCCCGACAGAAACGTGGCCGGCATGATCAGGAAGTTCTGAAAGGCCGCGAGCTGGTCGAATTTCTCGGACCACAGCCCGGCGATCAGGCCCAGCGTGCCCATGATGCCGCAGGCCAGCACCGCGAACGCCAGCACCCACAGCGGATGCTGCGGCGCCAGCGACACGAAGAACAGCGCCACCAGCCACACGCATACGCCCACGGCCAGGCCGCGCGCCACGGCCGCCAGCACGTAGGCCGCGAAAATGTCGCGATGCGACAGCGGCGGCAGCAGCACGAACACCAGGTTGCCGGTGATGCGGCTCTGGATGAGCGATGAGGACGGATTGGCGAAGGCGTTCTGCAGCATGCTCATCATCATGAGCCCCGGAATCAGGAACGCGGTGTACGGCACCGTTCCGTACACCGTGACCCGCCCTTCCAGCACGTGCCGGAACACCAGCAGGTAGAGCAGCGCCGTGATGACCGGGGCCGCGATGGTCTGGAAGCTGACTTTCCAGAAGCGCAGCAGCTCCTTGCGCAGCAGCGTCGGAAAGCCGGAGCCGGCATCCAGGCGGGGCTGCACCAGCGGCTGGCTGGCGGAAGCTTCGGCGGGCGTCATGAGGAAATCTCTTCGGGT
>NZ_CALSFU010000053.1 GCF_943737005.1 Achromobacter sp. Marseille-Q4962
CCATTACCTTGATCTCCACTGCTTGCTCCTGAGTCAACATTGTCGGTGGCCAAAAAGCCACCATCATTGCCCAGGTGGGTCAGATTTACTCCGACGGGGTGGGTCAGTATTACACCGGCGCTAACATCTATGGCGATGACCCAACTTCCCGTTTTCTGATCGCCGATGAAGTTGGACTCGGGAAAACGCTTGTCGCTAGGGGAATCATTGCCAAGACCTTGGAGCACCTTCAGGACGAGGTGGATCGGGTCGATGTGATCTACATCTGCTCCAATGCCGCCATCGCAACCCAGAATGTCAATCGGCTCAATGTCAGCGACACTGATGGTTTTTCAATCGCCACGCGGCTGACTTACCTTCCCAGACAAGTGCGGTCACTACGAAAGAACAAGGTGAATTTCATCAGCCTGACGCCCGGCACCGCCTTCGACCATGCGCGTAGTCGAGGGGGGCATGCCGACGAACGGGCTATCCTCTATCGGATGCTGTACGACTTGCCCCTGGCGCAAAATGAACGACGCAGACGGCTGCGCGTAGGCCTCCTCAACATTCTTCAGGCGACAGCAGGTAAGGACAACTGGCGAGCCAAGGCCAAAAACCTCCCAGCAGAGGATCTGGATGTAGACCTTTCCAAGGCCTTCCGTCGGGCAGTTATTGAGGATGCCGAACTGTATGCGGCCCTTAAGGAAGGCTGTGAACGCTTTGCTCGTTACCGGGACTACAGCAAAATCCCCTGGGAGGACTCCGAACTTCGCTACGACCTGATCGGAAAACTCAGAAGTAAGCTGGCTTCAGTGTGCCTTTCCGCGCTTGAGCCCGATCTGGTCATCCTTGATGAGTTCCAACGATTCAAGCACCTGTTGGATGGCGATGACGAAGCCTCCTTGCTGGCGACCGCGCTCTTTGAACATCCCGACGTTCGCGTTCTCCTGCTGTCCGCAACGCCCTACAAGATGTTCACCCTCGACCAGGAGAATGACGAGGACGACCACTATCCAGATTTCATCAGGACGCTGAACTTCCTCTTCAATGATTCCGGTGAGGTCGATGCGGTCAAAAATCTCTTGTCAGAACATCGAACGACGCTCCATGCCTGCGCGAAGGGGTCGGTATGTCAACCGGGGAAAAAGGCCGAACTTGAACGAGCGCTCCTGAAGGTCATGTGTCGAACAGAACGGGTCGCGACGACTCGTGATCATAACTCGATGATGACCGAGATTGAACGGATGGCTCCCCTTACGCCAGCGGACCTTCAGCACGCCGCGACGGTTGACGCGGTGGCAATCTGTGTCAAAGCCGGGGAGCCAATCGAATACTGGAAGTCTGCGCCTTACCTGATCAACTTTCTGAAGCATTATGAGCTGCGGCATAAGCTGGATGCCCAGTTGAATGCCCCTTCAGATGCTCTTCGCGGAACTCTTTCGTCGGCAAATGGGCAGTTGCTGACGAAGGGTAAATTTGAAGGCTATCAGGCTCTCGATCCTGCCAATCCGAGGATGCGCGTACTTTTTGAAGACACGATTGATAAGGGCATGTGGCAGCTTTTATGGATGCCGCCTTCCATGCCGTATATCGAGCCTGGCGGCGCATACCAGGACAAGGATGGCTTGACCAAGGCCCTTGTGTTTTCCTCTTGGAGTGCTGTTCCGGACGCGATTGCGTCGATCTGCTCCTACGAAGCCGAACGGAAGATGATCGCCGGAACCTCGGTTTCCCACAGCGAACTCTATGACAAGATTAAGCCATTGCTGCGGTTTGCGGTGGCCTCAAATGATAATCGCCTGACTGGTATGCCGGTTATTGCCTGGTTGCTGCCGTCCCCAACCCTTACCACCAAGATTGACCCGCTTGAGATTGCTCTGGGCCGTGGAAGCGGACCACTGGACGTCCAGGAGCTGAGGGACGAGGTCAAGGCTATTTGCCGCAGTTTGGTCGAGACCCTGCCTGATGCCGGGGAAGGGACGCGGGCTGATGAGCGATGGTATTGGGCGGCTCCCATTCTTCTCGATTCCCATAATGGGTTGTTGGACTGGTGTAAGAGCCATTCGGGATGGAGATCCGCTACGCCGGACCATGAATCAGGCACCCGTTTCAAAGATCACATCGACCTGCTGGTCAGCATGGCGGAGGGCAACATTCCTCTCGGTCCTCAGCCGGATGATCTGGTCGATGTGCTTTGCGATCTGGCTCTTGCCGGTCCAGGAGTGTGTGCCTTGCGAGCACTTCGCCGTATCGGTGTCGGGATCGATGCGGGCGATCCGAACCTTCTGTCGGCCGCAGCCAGAATCGCATCCGGCTTCCGATCTCTTTTCAATATGCCGGAGACGATTGCCATGCTGCGAGGCTCCGGCGAGGACACTTATTGGCGGTTAACGCTTCAGTACGGTATCGACGGCAATCTCCAATCGGTGCTCGACGAATATGTGCATGTCCTTCGAGAGTCTTTGGGTCTCCAAGAGCACTCACCGGAAGGACAGGTGGCTGGCATAGCCGAGTGCATCCAATCGGTGTTGTCACTGCGAACCGCGCAGATTCGAATCGACGAAATAAAGATGTCGGGCGACGGCTTTGCTCTCGATGATTTCAACACCCGCTGTCGTTTCGCGCTCCGGTTCGGGGATATTCGAGACGACAACAACCAGGCTCTCGTTCGCGCAGACTCGGTACGGGACGCCTTCAACTCACCGTTTCGTCCCTTCGTTCTGGCGTCGACCTCGATAGGTCAGGAAGGGTTGGACTTCCACACTTGGTGCCATGCCGTGGTCCATTGGAATCTGCCTTCCAATCCCGTTGATCTTGAACAGCGCGAAGGCCGGGTTCATCGGTATAAAGGCCATGCGGTCAGAAAGAATGTTGCGGAACGGTATGGTCTGACTGCTCTCTCCGTGGCGCATGAGGGAGGCGATCCGTGGCAGACCCTTTTTCAGATCGCGGCCCAAGGCAAATCCAATGGGCTTTCCGATCTCATCCCGTATTGGATCTTCGAGGATGGTTCCGCCCGGGTGGAGCGCCGCATTCCTCTGCTCCCGTACAGCAAGGAGGTTGGCAAACTCAAACGGCTGAAGCAAGGGTTGGCCCTCTATCGGATGGTTTTCGGTCAACCCCGCCAGGAAGATCTGCTGTTCAGCCTTAGCCAGAACGGTAACCATGAGTCAGCGGATTTGGCCGACTGGCTGATTTCGCTTCAACCCCCGGAAACTGTTTTGAATGATGAACCGGCCGAGGAAAACGCACTGATCCTGCCTCCGGCAAAGTCTGTTCAGGGTATTAGCTGTTAGCGCCGGTGTAATACTGACCCACCCGGAGGTGCGCACCCATTCGGGTGCATAAATCAGTAGGGGAGAGGGGGTAAGAATACCGGCGGCATGGGCCGGTATTCTTTAAGGTGACCCAACTCGGAAAGCTAGGCCTGGCGCGGCTTTCCAGCCAGCCCGAAAGTCGGATAGTCCAAACTTTGGAACGAAAAACCCGACTTTGGAATATAAATCAAGACGAAAAAAAAGCACTTACATCACGTAAGTGCTTGATTTTATTGAATTCTTTGGCGGAGCGGACGGGACTCGAACCCGCGACCCCCGGCGTGACAGGCCGGTATTCTAACCAACTGAACTACCGCTCCGCAGCGGTTTTCTTTCGTACTGCTGTGTCACTTGCCAGCGAGCTGGCGTCCCCTAGGGGATTCGAACCCCTGTACTCACCGTGAAAGGGTGATGTCCTAGGCCTCTAGACGAAGGGGACCCGTACAGATACTGCTTTACTGCAATGCTTCTACAGAGGAGAAACTGGTGGAGGTAAGCGGGATCGAACCGCTGACCTCTTGCATGCCATGCAAGCGCTCTCCCAGCTGAGCTATACCCCCAGGAATCCCTGTGTCCGCCGAGGCGAAAACAAGGTCTCACACTCTATAAAAGCAAAAAGCCCCGAAAACGGAGCCTGGGCATGAGCACGGCAGCGAGTGCTTGGCGGAGCGGACGGGGCTCGAACCCGCGACCCCCGGCGTGACAGGCCGGTATTCTAACCAACTGAACTACCGCTCCGCAGCGGCGTACTTCACTACTGTGCGCATTTCCACATGACCGTGCCAGCGAGCTGGCGTCCCCTAGGGGATTCGAACCCCTGTACTCACCGTGAAAGGGTGATGTCCTAGGCCTCTAGACGAAGGGGACTTGGACTTATCATGCGGATTACTGCTCTTTTTACTGCAACTTCGCTTTCGACTGGTGGAGGTAAGCGGGATCGAACCGCTGACCTCTTGCATGCCATGCAAGCGCTCTCCCAGCTGAGCTATACCCCCGTATCCCTAATCAGCCCCGATGCGCCTGGATTAAAAGCGGGCGGATACTGCTTTCTGCCGCTTTTTCGTCCCTCGCAGCCGGTTTTGTTTAGTGCCGTTGGCGAAGAAACGAGATTATGCACGAACTGAATTTGGCGTGCAAGTCGTTTCATGAAAAAAGTTAAAAACCGGGGGCGGAGAAAAATATGGCGGGAAAGCCGCGGCACGGCGGCTCGCTGACGGGCATGGCGCTTGCGGCGCGGGCCGACAGGCGGGCCGCCGCCTGCGAGACCGCGCGCGGCGCTATGATTTCGGGCAGTCCCAGCAGCCGGCCGGGCCGGCGGGAGATAGACCAGCATGAACTCGCAGACCTCGTTTCCGACCCGTCCCCTGGGCGCGACCGGCATGTCCGTTACGCGGATCGGGCTGGGCGCCTGGGCCATGGGCGGCAATGGATGGGCGGTAGGCTGGGGCGCGCAGGACGACGCGGATTCCATCGCCGCCATCCGCCGCGCCGTGGACCGGGGCATCAACTGGATCGACACGGCGGCGGTGTACGGACTGGGTCATTCGGAGGAAATCGTGCGCCGGGCGCTGGCGCAGATGGCGCCTTCCGAACGGCCCTACGTCTTCACCAAATGCGGCCTCGCCTGGTCGGAGGAGCAGCCGCTGGCCATGCCGCGCCGCACGGGCGCGCCCGCCGGCATCCGGCGCGAGCTGGAGCATTCGCTGCGCCGGCTGGGCGTGGAGCGCATCGACCTCTACCAGATGCACTGGCCGGCCGGCGACGGCACGCCGCTGGAGGCTTACTGGGAGACGCTGCTCGATCTCAGGCGCGAAGGCAAGGTGAGGGCGGTGGGCCTGTCCAACCACAACCTGGCCCAATTGCAGGCCGCCGAGGCGCTGGGGCACGTGGACACGCTGCAGCCGCCGTTTTCAGCCATCCAGCGCGAGGCGGCGGCCGACCTCATCCCCTGGTGCGCGGCGCACGGCACGGGCGTCATCGTCTACAGCCCCATGCAGTCGGGGTTGCTGACGGGCGGGTTCAGCGCCGCGCGCGCCGCGGCCCTGCCCCAGGACGACTGGCGCAGCCGCAACGCCGAATTCCAGAGCCCCCGGCTCGAAAGAAACCTGGCGCTGGCCGAAGCCCTCAAGCCGGTGGCGGAGCGGCACGGCGCCACGGTGGCTTCGGTGGCGGCGGCCTGGACCCTGGCCTGGCCCGGCGTGACGGGCGCCATCGTCGGCGCGCGCAGCGCCGCGCAGGTCAACGGCCTGCTGGCCGCGGCCGAGCTGGAGCTGGATAGCGAAGACATGGCGCGCATTGCCGCGGCCATCGAGAAAACCGGCGCGGGCGCGGGCCCGCTGCTGCCGGCCGACGAGAGCGGCGCGCTGCCCGAAGACCTGTTCGCCTGATCTGGCGAGGTGCGGCCGGCTTAGGCGCGGCCGGCTTAGGTGCGGCCGGCTCAGGCGCGGCCGGCTCAGGCGCGGCCGCCGGGGCGGCGGCGCGCGCTGCCCACGCCCGCGATCAGCGCCAGGCCGATGATGCCCAGCGCGCCCAGGTCGCCGTGGCGGGCGTAGGGGGTGAGCCCCGTCATGCCCTGCACCGCAACCGGCAGCACCCCGGCCGTCATGGGCGGCAGCTGGGCCGCGACGCGGCCCTTGGCGTCGATGGCGGCGGTAATGCCGGTGTTGGTCGAGGTCAGCATGGGGCGGGCGGTTTCCATGGTGCGCAGCCGGCCGATCTGCAAATGCTGGCGCAGCGCCCAGGAGTCGCCGAACCAGCCCAGGTTGCTCACGTTGGCGAGAATGGTGGCGCCGGGCTCGCCGTTGGGGCCCGGCTGCAGCGCGGGCAGCAGCTCGGGGCCGAAGAGGTCTTCGTAGCAGATGTTGAAGGCCACGTGCTGGCCATCCACGGCGAAAGGCGTCTGGCGCTCGCCGCCGCGGTCGAAATCGCCCAGCGGGATGTCCAGCATGTCCACGAACCACCGGAAGCCCGGCGGCACGTACTCGCCCCAGGGCACGAGATGGCGCTTGTCGTAGCGCATGGGCGTGGCGCCCGTATGGATCTGCTTTTCGGGCGTGGAGGCGTCCAGGCCGATGACGCTGTTGGTGTAGCGGTCGCGGCCCGCGACGCGGTCGTGCAGCGGCACGCCCATGGCGATGACCGCGCCGCGATCGGCGGCGGTGTTGCGCCAGGCCGTCCAGACGGCGGGGTCGAGCTGGTCCTGGAACACCGGCAGCACGGTTTCGGGCAGGATGATGAGGCGCGGCTCGGGCACGCCGGGCTCCGGCGGCATCGAGGCCAGGTGGAAATGGCGGCGCAGGCCTTCCTGCATGAGCGCGGGGTCGAATTTCTGCGACTGCTCCACGTTGCCCTGCACCAGCCGCACCTGCAGCGGCTCGCCGATCGGCCGCGACCAGTCGATCCGTGCCAGCGGCCAGCCCGCCGCGGCCAGCACCAGCGCCACGCCGGCGGCGAGCGCGCGGCGCGCGTCGGGCTTCTCGCGGCGCGAGGGCTGCCACAGCGTGGCCAGCGCGGCGGCGGCGAAGGCGGCCAGGAAGGCCATGCCGTGCACGCCCAGCACCGGCGCCCAGCCCGCCAGCGGGCCGTCCACCTGCGCATAGCCGACGTTCAGCCACGGGAAACCGGTAAGGACCACGGCGCGCAGCCATTCGAAAAGGGCCCAGGCGCCGGCCCAGCCCAGGGTGGCGGCCAGGGTCCGGCGGGGCGCGGCCTCGGGCGGCAGCGGCGCGTAGCGGTGCGCCAGCGCGCAGGCGGCGGCGGGAAAGAGCGCGATGAAGGCGGACAGCGCCAGCACGCCGCCCACGGCCAGCGGAGCCGCCAGGCCGCCGTAGCGGTGCAGGCTGATGAAGATCCAGTACAGGCCGATGGCGTAGGTGGCGAAGCTGAACAGCCAGCCCCGGGCGAAAGCCTGGCGCGTGCGGGGGGCATACAGGGTGAGGCGGGCGGCCACGGCCAGGGCCAGGAGCTGGACGACGGCCAGGGACCCATCCGGCAGCGGGCCGGGCGCAAACGTCAGGGCCTGGGCCGCGCCGGCCAGCGCCGCGCCGCCCAGGGCGCCCGGGCGCATGCTGCGTGCGGCGCGGCTCATTGATCGCGCGCGGGTTGCGCGCCTGACGCAGGCGCGATGCGCTTGACGCGCAGCCAGATGGCGCGGCGGGCGTCGCCGCGCGCCACTTCCAGGCGCAGGCCGTCGAATTCGGCGTGGTCGCCGCGGCGCGGGATGCGGCCGAGCTGCCCGCCCATCCAGCCGCCGACGCTGTCGTACTCGTCGTCGGGCAGCTTGCAGCCGAACACGTCGTTGAAGTGGGAGATCTCGGTGGCCGCGCGCACGCGCCACTGGTTTTCGCCTTCGGGGAAGATGGAGTCTTCCTCGGTTTCGTCGAATTCGTCTTCGATGTCGCCGACGATCTGCTCCAGCACGTCTTCCATGGTCACCAGCCCCGAGATGCCGCCGTGCTCGTCGATGACGATGGCCTGGTGGTTGCGGCTGGCGCGGAACTCGTGCAGCAGCACATTCAGGCGCTTGGACTCGGGAATGAACACGGCCGGCCGCACCAGCGCGCGCACCTCGATGTCGGGCTCCAGCATGCAGCGCAGCAGATCCTTGGCAAGCAGGATGCCGATGATGTTGTCGCGGTCGCCCTCGTAGACCGGAAAGCGCGAGTGGGCGGTCTCGATTACGGTGGCGACCAGGTAGGGCAGGGGCTGGCTGACGTCCAGCAGGTCCATGCGCGAGCGCGGCACCATGATGTCGCCCACGGTGCCTTCGGACACGGCCAGCGCGCCCTTGATCATGCGATAGGACTCGGCGTCGAGCAGCTCGCGTTCGTGGGCGGCTTCCAGGACGGCCTTGATGCCTTCGCGGTCCTCGGGCTCGCGGCGCACGAGGGAGAGCAGGCGGTCCAGGAAAGATTTGTTGGCGGGTTTGGCGGTGCGAGCGGGGGTCGCGTCGGGAGCAGGGTAAGGGTCAGGCATCGTCCGGGAGGACAAGTTGCGGAAGAAGCCAGCATAACCGAAAGTGACCCTCTATTTGTAACGCAGGCGGCCAAATGGCCGCAATCTGGCCGCAACCTGCGTCTTCTGCGCCCTGTTGCACGCCATTTCGCGGCAATCCTCAGGGTAGGCCCGGAGGGCGGGGTCGGCCGGCGGGTTCAG
Source organism: Achromobacter sp. Marseille-Q4962 (assembly GCF_943737005.1). GTDB lineage: Bacteria > Pseudomonadota > Gammaproteobacteria > Burkholderiales > Burkholderiaceae_B > Achromobacter. Next base: position 8,454 of record NZ_CALSFU010000053.1, read on the forward strand.
CCGGCCAGGTACGGGTCGGCGATGCCCATCTGCGCCAGCGCGGCCGTTTCCAGGGCTTCCATGCGCTGCGCGTCGCGCGCCTCGATGTGGTCGTAGCCCAGCGCGTGCAGCACGCCGTGCAGGGTGAGGTGGGCGGCGTGATGGAGCAGGGGCTTGCGCTGCTCGCGGGCCTCGCGCGCCAGCACCGGCACGCAGACCACGATATCGCCGCGCGCCACGCCCAGCGGGTCCACGCCGTATTCGAAGGTCAGCACGTTGGTGGCGTAGTCGCGGCCGCGGAATTCGCGGTTCAGGCGGCGGCCCTCGGCCGCGCCCACCAGGCGCAGGCTGAGCTCGGCGGCGGAGAAATCGACCAGCCCGTCGGCCGCCGCCGCCGCCAGCGCGCGCTGCGCCCAGCGGCGCAGCCGCCAGCGGGGCAGACGCGGCTCCCGCACGCCGTACTGCACCGACAGCGACAGCCGGGGCGCGGCGTCAGGCGTCATTTTCGGCGGCGCGGTCATAGGCATCCACGATGCGGGCCACCAGCGGATGGCGCACCACGTCGCGGCTGGTGAAGCGCGTGGTGGCGATGCCCTGCACCTCGTGCAGCACCTTGGCCGCGTGGGCCAGGCCGCTGTCCTGGCCGCGCGGCAGGTCCACCTGGGACGGATCGCCCGTGATGACCGCCTTGCTGCCGAAGCCGATGCGGGTGAGGAACATCTTCATCTGTTCCGGCGTGGTGTTCTGCGCTTCGTCGAGGATGACGAAGGCATGGTTCAGCGTGCGGCCGCGCATGTAGGCCAGGGGCGCGATTTCGATGGTCTGCTTCTCGAAGAGCCGCTGCACCTTCTCGAACCCCATCAGGTCGTAGAGCGCGTCGTAGAGCGGGCGCAGGTAGGGGTCGACCTTCTGCGCCAGGTCGCCCGGCAGGAAGCCCAGGCGCTCGCCCGCCTCCACGGCCGGCCGCGTGAGGACCAGCCGCTGCACGGTGTCGCGCTCCATGGCGTCGATGGCGCAGGCCACGGCGAGCCAGGTCTTGCCGGTGCCGGCCGGCCCGATGCCGAAGGTGATGTCGTGCTTGAGGATGTTGTTCAGGTAGTCGCGCTGGCGCGGCGTGCGCGGACGCAGGTCGCTGCGCCGCGTGCGCAGCGCGATGCCGTCGCTCTCGTCGTCCACGGGCGGCAGGGCGGCGGCCGCCTCGGTCAGATCGTCCTGGAGTTTCTCTTCCTGGCGGCCCACGCCGATCTCCACCAGCCCGAGCTGGATGTCGTCGATGGACAGCGCGCGGTGCACGGCCTGTTCATGGAAGCGCCGCAGCACGCGGCCGGCCAGTTCGGCCCGCTCGCCTTCCAGGGTGACGCGGCTGCCGCGGCGCGACAGCTTCACGCCCATGCCGTCGGCGAGCTGGCGCAGGTTTTCGTCCAGGGGGCCGCAGAGATTGGCCAGGTGGGTATTGTCGCCGTCGAGCAGGACGACGGTGGGCATGGGGCGGCGGGCGCGAGGGCGGGAGG
>NZ_CALSFU010000054.1 GCF_943737005.1 Achromobacter sp. Marseille-Q4962
CGACTCAAGGACAAGCGCAAAGCAGGGAATATCAAGATCAGGAGCTAGGTTTTTTGGACGCCGGGGTGGGTCAGTTTTACTCCGACGATTCCGACGAAAGTGGGTCAGTTTTCAACCGGCGTTGACAGATAAAGTTGACCTCAAAGTCTTCAAGGAGCGGACGGCCGACAATCGGCACAATTTCTGCTTCAACTTCTCCCTGGAGGATAACACCAACCCGGACGGCCTGCCCACCTCGGGGCTATTCCAATTTCCTGGGTAATCTGCAGCGACTGGCCTCTGAACGGCGAGCCAGTTCAATGCCCATCCGCTTGAATTAGGGGCTGTATTTCTTTCGTTTCATGGACACTTCTTTTGCTCGATATGGGCTTGCTCGGAAGTGTCCGTGTTAACGGGGTGGAATCTCATGCACTGTTCTATGAGGAGAGCACGCCGGCAACGGCGTGTTCTTACCCGAAGTCAAAGTCAGATCCTGAGCGAAAGTCCGTATCGCTACCACACTGGATCAGTGCAACGCTTTTTCGCCCGGGCGCAGTGTCAAGACACGCACGCCGCTCTCGGTGACGGCAACGGTATGCTCGAACTGAGCCGACAGTTGCCCGTCGCGCGTGACGACCGTCCAGCCGTCGTCCTCAGTTCGAATGGCACGTCGTCCTTGGTTCACCATCGGCTCTATGGTGAAAACCATGCCTTCGCGCAGTACTAGCCCCGTTCGCGGCTTGCCCCAATGCAACACCTGCGGCGGCTCGTGCATCTCCCGGCCGATGCCGTGCCCGCAGTATTCCCGGACGATCGAATAGCCATTCCTGCGGGCATGCCGCTCGATGGCGTGGCCCACGTCACCGAGCGTGGCACCTGGGCGGACAGCCTGGATGCCTTTCCACATCGCTTCATAAGCCACTTGCACGAGCCGCCGTGCCGGCTGCGACACCTGGCCCACCAGATAGGTCTTGCTGGAATCGGCGATGTAGCCATTCTTCTCCAGCGTGATGTCGAAATTGACGATGTCCCCGTCCTGCAGGATGTCCTCGGCGGAAGGAACGCCGTGGCAGACCACATGGTTGCGGGAGGCGTTTAGCGCGTAGGCGTAACCGTATTGCCCTTTGCTGGCCGGGCGTGCGTTGAATTCATGGACGATGAGGTCATCGACCAGATCATTGACCTGCATCGTGGACATGCCAATCAGATTCAGCCGATCAAGATGGCTGAACACCTGTGCCAAAAGCTGGCCTGACTCCGCCATCAGCGCGATTTCTTCTGGCCGTTTGGTCATGACGCCCCCATCTTGATGGGTTGCGCCACAACGCCCGCGGCCCGCAGTTCACGAGCAACGATATCGTTGAAGCTTTGCGTTGGATTCATTTCACACAGCATGCCGATCCTGATCCAGAAGGCTGCCTGTGCGTTGATCGACCGGCACGATACTGCGCTGGCCTTGCGCAGTTGGTCATGCAGATCGTCGTCGATGTTCACGATGCCCATGTATCTAGTCGTATATGAGACATATACGAATCATATAGTCGTCTTGGCCGTAGCGCAAGTGAACTGCGCTGACGTGACCAAGTCGACGCCATGATGGTTTCCTAGGAGCCGGTAGCGCAGGCCTGACTCGGCGCGATAGCAATGGCGGGCCGAGTTCGCCGATCGGGCTATGACGGCATGGGCATCGGCAAGCTCGGCCAAGCTCCACTCTCGACCGAGGGCGTCGCCTTGACCTCGAACCTTCAGTCCCTGGCAAAAAAGGCATTCATGCCCGGCAGGTCGGACAGGTAGGTCTCGATAGCAGCGATCTTGCCATCGCGCAAGGTGCAGACCGTAGCCAGATGCTCGTCCAGTACGAGGTCATTCCGGCGTGCAGTGTTATGCAGCGAGAGCGCGACATTATCCCGGCTTACCAGAATGTGCTTGAGCTCGAAATTCAGGCCGAAGCTGGCAATTAGCTCAGCTCTGGCAACGACTGCTTCCGCACCGACCGCTGGACCAGAGATCTGATTGTCTCCGGGCAGAACCCAGGTGGCATCGTCGGTAAGAAGCTTACGGATCGCCTGCCAGTCGCGGCGGGTCAGTGCGGCATGAAACTGCTTGGCCAAAGCAAGCTTTGTTTCGTAGGTATGCATGACTATTCTCCTGTAGCAGGGTGTACAGCGAGATTAGACAGCGCCAGGAATGGATCTGTAAAATTGATATTTGATAGTAGCTAGCAATAGATTCAAGTTATGAAGAAGCACGACATGGGTCTACTGGTGTCGTTGGATGTTCTGCTTGAAGAGGCCAACGTCACTCGTGCAGCACGACGCTTAGCCATCAGCCAGCCTGCACTCTCAGCCCAACTGGCTCGCTTGCGGCAGGTGCTTGATGATCCTTTGCTGGTGCCGGCCGAGCGCGGCCGAGGTATGCGGTTGACGCCACGCGCAGCGCAGCTGAAATCACCCCTGCATGAGTTGCTGACACGGCTTGAGGATCTTGTCGAGGCGCCCTACGCTTTCGATCCCGGCACGGCCAAGCGCGATTTCGCGATCGCCATCAATGACAATGCCGCGATGACGATTGGACTGGATCTCATCGAGCGCATTCGGAAGCAGTCGTATGTGGGCCTTCGATTGGCCATGCTCCAGATACCCCGTGATGAGGTCCTGGATCTCACAGCTCGCGGACGCATCGACCTGGTGATCGGCACCCGAGCCTTCATGCCCCCTGGTTTGCGCACCCATGATCTGGTCGACGACAGGTTTCAGGTGGCCCAACGCAAAGGGCATCCTCGCGGCACGGCTGCAATGACGCTGGAGCAATACTGCGCTTATGAGCATGTGCTGGTGTCTACCAATGGCAGTTATCACAGTGGGATCGATGATTTTCTTGCAGAGCTGGGGCATTATCGACACACCACGGTATCCGTGCAGTACTACACAGCGGTGCCACCGATACTTGAGCGCACGAACTGCCTGGCGACACTGCCTGAGCGCTTCCTACACCGCTTTGATCACATGATCGACCGCTTCGACCTCCCATTCGCATTCGATCCGTTCCAACTGCAGGTCGGTTGGCATCCGCGCTTTGACGAAGATTTAGGACATCAGTGGCTGCGTGAACAGCTGATTGCGGTGAGGCCCTTCTGACGCATGAAATGACGGGCACTCAAGGGGCTCGAAGCCCACGGGTAGTTGAGTTTCGCATCGGCCGAGTTTGCAGGCAGGAAACCGTGACCCGATGGAAAGCATTCCTGGGGCGTATGCAGGAAATTGTGCCGTGGAAGCTGCTGGCGAGTGTGATCGAGCCGTTCCAACGGAGGGCTGTTGAGTTCCATGCAGGGCATCGTCCCATTGGCTGGAGCGGATGCTTCTCATGGGCGCAACTACGTCCACCGCAGTCAATTCTTGCCGGAATAATAGCCGGAGGCAGTCGCGTGCAAGTTAGTCGAATTCTTAGGCTGACGAGTCTGCGATCGGCATGCCGGAAGCCCCTGTGCCCATAAGAAATGGAAGCAGCGCTGCCAATACATCTTCTGGCGACTCCTCCGGTTGAAGGTGGCCGCCCCGGATGGGTACGCCTTGGACGTTGTTGGCCCATCTGCACCAGATGTCGATGGGGGACGGGCCTTCCCACCCTTGTGGCCAAAGCACAAGCACGGGGCAGGACAGCTTCCTGCCTACGGCACGGTCGGCCGCATCGCAGGCGCGGTCCTCCTGCGCTGCTGCCCGATAGTCCTCGCAGATGGCGTGCCGAACATCGGGATCTTGGAACGCACGCCGATAGGCCTCGAGAGCGAGCGGCTCGACATTGCCCAGCCCGCCCGCCATACGGGCCAGCGCAGCATCGATGAATGCCTGCGGATCGGCGGACAGCAGCTTTTCCGGGAGCCCGAATGGCTGGGCCAGGAAGAACCAATGAAAATTGGCGCGTCCAAATCGTTCGTCCACCAGATCCCATGCATCCAGAGTCGGAATCACGGCCAGCGAGGCGAAGTGCGTCACCTGCCCCGGGTAATCGAGCGCGAGGCGGTATCCGGCGCGTGCCCCCCGGTCGTGTCCCACAACGGCAAACCGGCGGTGTCCAAGTTTGGCCATCAAGGCAATCAAGGCGTTGGCCACGCGACGCTTGGTCCAGCGAGGCCGATCCGAGTCGGGCCGACTGCTACCGTAGCCGGGCAGGTCCGGCGCCACGACCGTAAACGACTGTGCCAGCCGTGGCGCGACATGACGCCATGCAAGATGGGTTTGTGGGTAGCCGTGTAGCAGCAGCACGGGCGGTCCTCCGGAGCAGCCAGTGACGCCGCGGAACGCCACGCCGCCCGCCTCGATGTGCAACTCTGAGAATCCAGCAAATGAGTTCCACGATGCAATGCCGTCGATACCCGACATCATCAACTCCGTACGGTATGGATCGCTAGCGTGAAAGAGCCATGCGAACGAAATCCGACAGGTCCCGGTTAAAGCGCTCCGGTTTTTCGAGGAATGGCGCGTGTCCCGAATCGGAATACAGCTCGCTGCGGATCCGTGGGTTGAGGCTCGTGGCCCTGGCGATACTGGGCTTGGCCTTCACGAGCGCGTCCTGGGCGCCGTAGATCAGCAGGAGCGGAACCTCGGCCTTGCTCAATCCTTTGGCTGCCTCGACCGTCATCGACTGCACGGCACGTTGCATGTCCCACGATGCCAGCGCGGCGTTGGCCAGCAGCAAGGAGAACGTGGTCGCGTCGGGCTGGCGGTGGAAGCACAGCCGCAGGAAAGCGCGCTCGCCGTCCAAGTGGGTTTGCAAGTCCGAAGCAATCATGTCGCGATAGACGTCTGGGTGCGCCACGATCTGGTCGGGCTTCAGCTCGATCACTCCGTCGACATAGACGGCGCCGGCGATACCTTTGTCGCCATAGGCCGCCAGGTAGTTCGATATCACGGCACCGCCCAGCGACCATCCCACGAGCACCGGCTTGCGCGCGTGTGTCGATTCGATGATCGCGGCCAGGTCATCGGCCCAGCGGCGTCCGTCGGTGTAGGAGCTGGCCTCGGCCGGCTTGCCCGACAGGCCGTGCCCGCGCAGGTCGTAAGTGATCAATCGGTAATGCTGGAGTCGAGGGTCCTGCAATTGCTTACTCCAGTTCAGCCGGCTGCCCAGCAGGCCATGAATGAAAATGATGGGAGAACCCTCGGGATCACCAGCTTCCTGGACGGCCAGCACCACTCCATCGGGGGCAGTGACGGTGTAATCCCGGGTTGCGGCGAACGTAGCCGGCGCGGCGGCTAGTAGCGCGAGTGTCGCTATCAGTGCGCCGAGTGCACCACGAAGTTTCGACAAAGACATAGACACGTACTCCTAGGTTCCTAGAACACGCCTAGTCTCAAGCCTCACATTGATGTGAGTGTCAAGCGGGGAAATGGTACAGTGGGCCCATGTCCAAGCCTCAAAGCCCCATGACCATTGGCGATCTCGCCCACAAGACAGGAGCAAGCCGGCGCTCGATCCGGCATTACGACGACAACGGACTGCTAGCTTCCGTACGCGCGGAAAACGGCTATCGGATGTTTCTCCCCGTCGCCGTCACTCAGGTCCGTCAGATCCAGAGGTTGATCGCCACAGGCTTCAGCTTGGCGGAAATCCGCGGATTTCCCGATTGCATGCGCATGATCGAAGGCGCTGCAGCGTGTCCTGAAACGAGTGAAGTGCAACGCCGACGGCTCGCTTCCATAGAGCGGCAGATCGCGGACCTTGAACAGCGACGCGCACGGCTGCGCCAGATGCTGGTAGAAGAGGCCTAGCAGGCTGCTGAAGTACCCCCATCCTCGATCGTCGACCGACATCAGTGGCAGGAATCTCGAGTGTGCGGAACAGCCATCTTCGTGGAGCAATTGTTCAATGATCACTTGGAAATCTCCGAACCGTTCAGGCAGCCCCATCCTGGAATGCTCGCCTGGTAGCGGTAGAGGGCGGTTCCGACAAACCGTCGATTGTCCTTGGCGGTCACCCCGACATGACCGGCTCGACTGGGAAGCAGGCCGTGGATGCGATCCCATTGATCGTCTCGTAGGGCGTAACGGAATGCCATGGCTGCGCGGGCAAATGAAGGGGGGCGTCTAGCATCGCCTATCTGGGCAATTGATAACGGACCTAGGCACCGATGTGGCAGCCATCGTCACACTGGATCATGGCGAGCGGTTGGTGGGTCCCGTCAGTATCGCGTTCTCAACTGATTGACCGTGACCTGAGTATGGAACTTGTAGCCAATCAGGCAGTGAGTCCGGGGTTGATGGTATCGGGTTTCGACCAGTTCCGGCGAACGCTCGCCGGGGGTTTGTAACCATGGGCGCTGTGCGGCCGCTGCTCGTTGTAGAACTGCCGCCAGCGTTCGATCAGTACCTTCGCCTCGGCGCGGCTGCGGAACCATTCGCGGTTCAGCAGCTCGTCCCGCAGCTTGCCGTTGAAGCTCTCGACGAAGCCGTTCTGCCAGGGGCTGCCCGGCGCGATGAACGCCGGGCCGATCGCCGCGTCGCGCAGCCAGCGCATCCGTAAGCTTCCCCGATCCGCAGACACCCCATAAGTAGAACTTTCTGGCATGTTTTCCCCAGCCAGGAGGTTCCATGAAGAAGTCCCGTTTCACCGAGACCCAGATCGTCTCGATCCTCAAGCAGGCCGACGCCGGCGTGCCGGTCAAGGACATCTGCCGGCAGGCCGGCATCAGCGTTCCGACCTACTACAAGTGGAAGTCGAAGTACGGCGGCCTGGAGGCCTCCGAGCTGCGGCGTGTCAAGGACCTGGAAGCGGAGAACGCCAGGCTCAAGCGGATGTACGCCGAGCTGGCGCTCGACAACGCCGCGATGAAGGATCTGATCGCAAAAAAACTGTAGGGCCGGAGCAGAAGCGCGAGGCCGTGCGGTACCTGGTCGAGGTGCACACGCGGCCCCTGAGCCGGTCCTGTGATTGCGTTGGGTTGTCGCGGGCAGCGTGGTACCAGCCGCCGGTGCACTGGACGGTACGGGATGCCGAGATCATCGCGGCCCTGGCCGAGGTGGTCGAGAATCGCCCGAGCCGCGGCTTCTGGAAGTGTTGCAAGGTCCTGCGCCGTGCGCGTCCGGACTGGAACCACAAGCGAATCTACCGAGTGTACAAGGCGATGAAGCTCAATCTGCGCCGCAAGGCCAAGCAGCGGCTGCCCAAGCGCGAACGCGTACCGCTCTACGTTCCCCTGCTGCCCGATGCCGTCTGGTCAGCGGATTTCATGGCCGACGCGCTGGCGTGTGGCCGCCGCTTCCGGACCTTCAACGTGGTCGACGACTTCAACCGCGAGGCGCTGCACATCGAGGTCGACACCTCGATCTCGTCCACGCGCCTGGTCCGCATCTTCGAGCAGCTCAAGCGCGACCACGGCCTGCCGCAGTTCCTGCGTACCGACAACGGCCCGGAGTTCCTGGGCGAGGCCTTCGTGCAGTGGGCCAAGCTCAACGGCATGGCCATCCGGTACATCCAGCCCGGCAAGCCCAACCAGAACGCCTACATCGAACGCTTCAATCGGACCTTCCGCGAGGAGGTCCTGGACCAGCACCTGTTCACCCGCCTCGACGACGTGCGCGAGGCCGCGTACTGGTGGATGCTCGAGTACAACGAGGAGCGTCCCCACGATTCGCTCGGCGATCTGACCCCGGCCGAGTACCGCCAACGCGTCGCCGGAAGTTCTACTTTTGAAATGCCTGCTTGACGGGGAAGCTTACGCATCACCTTGGCCGCCGTGAACTCGGCGCCGTTGTCGGAGCGGACAAAGGCCGGCTTGCCGTAGAGCCGCATCAACCGCGACAGGGTCAGGATCACGTCCTGCGCCCGCAGGCTGGCCCCGACCTCGATGGCCAGGCACTCCCGGGTGTATTCGTCGATCACGCACAGCATCTTCAAGGCGCGCCCGTCGACCATCTGGTCGTGGACGAAGTCGTAGCTCCAGACGGCATTCGGGCGAACCGCGCCCGGAAGGCGGATATCGTTGCCGGATCGGCGGCGACGCGGCCGGCGGCGGGGAATGTTCAAGCCCAGCCGACGCCACAGGCGCCGCACCCGGGCCTCGCCCAGGTCCAGCCAGGCCGCCATCCGGCGATACCCGAACCGCGGCACCTTCGGCGACGCGGCCAGCAAGCGCTCGGCCACCGCCTGGTCCTTGGCGGCCTGGCGCGGGGCGTAGCTGGCGATGCGGCGGCTCAGGCCCAGGTATCGAAGGGCCTTGCGCTGCGAGAGACCCCGACGGACCAGCATCTGGACCGTGTCGCGTCGTTCCGACGGGGTCGTCATTTTTTTCGGACTATCTCCTTCATCCCGTCGATGACCAGCATCTGCTCGGCGACCAACCGCTTGAGCCGGGCGTTCTCGGACTCGAGGTCCTTGAGCCGGCGGGCATCTGGAACGTCAAGGCCGCCGAACTTGTTGCGCCATCGGAAAAAGGTCTGCTCGGTAACGTTGTGCTTCTTGCACAAGGCCTTGATCGACATGGCGCCGATCTCGGCCTCGCGCAGGATGCCGATGATCTGCTCGTTGAATTGCCCCGGGAATCGAGGAGGCTGTTTGGTTAAAGTACAGCGTTCATCGGCACAGAGTCAGAGTTGGTACGGAGATAGCGTTCTTCAGCCTGCGCAGGAGGAATATACCCGATGGACCCG
>NZ_CALSFU010000055.1 GCF_943737005.1 Achromobacter sp. Marseille-Q4962
CGGCTTCCACCCGTTTGATGGCTTCGATGATCTGGCTGTCCGTGAATCGTGACTTCTTCATGCTGTAGAACTCCTCAACGAGAAAATTCTACTTCTGACCTCAACGCTTTTGCGGGGGGATTACCCAACCAACTTGGGCAACAGTCCAACGAGGCTGTTTTACTTTAACCAACCAGTCTCCGCGATGCCCGGCGCGCTTCAGTGTTAATGGCGGCCACTTTTGGTGGGCTTGGCATTCTGAAAGCTTTGCGGGGAGTGCTGCACGTCACTACTACGATCCAGTCGACAATTTTCTCATGCTAAAAACGGCTGAATATGGTCCGAATGTCGATGTAATTTCGATGAAGTAAAGAAGCCACCGCAGTCGTTCATCCTGACACACTGCGTGCATGCTTCAAGATACTCATTCTTCCAGTCGCTAATCGATTTCCGATACGCGGACAAAATATCCGGGTTTACTGTGCATAGCTGGTGGTTGTAAACAGAGGTAGGGACGCCGTACGTTTGTAATGTGTTGACTGTCTGGCTGAGAGTATCTTTGTAGTCATAAGGGTCTATCCATAAGTCGGATATATTTGCTCTCGCAAAACCCATCATTTCTAGGCCCATGAGGGCGACGTGGTCAACAAACAGTAAGTTTCGGCAGATCCATTCGGCCAATTGAGGTAGCCGAGCTACTGTCTGCTTATGGATAACTACGCGAAGTTCGACACGTTGCTGAAGGCGCTTAAGATTGAGGATTCCGCGCACTGTTTCATCGAACGCGCCATGGGCTTGAACTACGTAATCATGCGTCGTTGGGTCATCGGAGTAGATCGGGATGCCTACCATTAGATCTGGGTGCTTAATCGAAGCCCACTGTGCTGCGAAGCCGGGATCAGAAAACCGGCGTCCATTAGAGAGCACGTGAACTGCAGTGTCAGGAAGGTAATGCTTCGCTCGAGTCAGCAGCGTAATTAAGCGTTCACCGTATATAGTCGGCTCGCCACCAGTAAATCCAATTTCACGCGCAGACCTTGGAATGAGAGGGATGAGCCGTTCTGCTTCCTCAATAAGCCAATCGTCATCCACATCTTTAGGGGGCTGCGAGCACATCAAGCAGTAGTTGTTACAACGCTCGGTAAGTAGGACGCTATTGTGCGGGCTCGCATCGCGCCAGATGACCCGAATTCCACTGCTGTCTCTGCGCAAAGAAACCACATCATTATCTGAGAGATAGTTCAACTGAGTGGGTACATGAACAACTGTGACACCGCTAGGCAGAACTACTGAGGGCGAGATGTCCTTTTCGAATAAGTAACATCCGAATCCTGGACTTATTTCTCCCTTGCGTACCAGTAAAGCGTGAGATTGTCGGAGTCCACCGGGAAGGTTTGCATTCGTTGAAACCCGAAATAGTTGGCTCCGATTCTGTGGTGCTGCTTGGATGGGGATCACTCTGGCGTGTAGACTCAACATCGGTTCGCCCACCTTTGAAAAATCGCTGCAGTCGTTTTATCGGAGCTCATCAAACGAAGCAAGTGCTTAAATATAGCCATGTTGCGCCGACAGAACTCCGATTCCGGTTTACGACCGGTAAAGTCTTTCATGGTGGCATGGTGATACACAGGATCTGCACCGCAGAATGGTTCGAATGCACAATCCGAACACATAGGCACACTAAGCGTGAACGAGCTCTCGAGCGCCTCTAGCAGGGTATCGGATAGGTAGATGTCCTCGTAACTAGAGGTTTGTACATCGCCGAGTCTCAGCGTATTGTCGCCCATTTCGGCGAGCATACGACTTTCATCTGATGCAAAGACGCCTCCGTCATAGTTAAAAACGATGGCACCTATGGCGATACCGGCTGGGTTCGTAAGATCGACATAGCCTGGGTCATTGGAGGTTAGCATCTTAGTTAGAATGAGCGATGCGTAGTCTTCAGCGAACGCTATTCCAGCTCGATTGATCTCTAATATGTAATCTAGCCCGCTCTTGTAGAAATCGAGCCAACGGTCCGTGTTGTAAGCTGCGAACGACTTGGTTTTAAGCGCAAATCCATATGGCGATAAAGGACGTAGAAAGATACTCGTGAATCCGAGTTCGAGGTATATGTCTATGATGTCTTTTACTCGGGGGAGGCTAGATTGAGTCGTGGTCATCAATGCGGAGACACGATCGACGCCTAGTGTTTGACGTGCCAGCGTAATACCGTTGATTGCTCGTTCCCAGCTGTCCTTACCAGGACGAGGTCGATTTTTGTTGTGTAGGTCTGCGGGGCCGTCGAGCGATGTAGATATTAATATGTCGTGCTCCCGACAAAATTCGAGCATCTCTTGAGTGATCGGAGCTAAGTTAGTGGCGATCACAAACGCCAGATCACGTCTTGCTACTAGATTGCGGGCTTTTGCTTGCTCCACTACATATTTGATCATCTCAAAATTAAGTAGCGGCTCGCCTCCTTGAAATTCGATCTTCAGCGATTGCGAGGGAGATCGAAACACCAAGTCTAGAGCCCTGTCTGCTATCTCTGGAGTCATGTCGAAAGATTCGCGGTCCTCCGATTGACGCGAAACTTGACAGTACGGACAGGAGTGCTCGCAGCGTAGGGACACCACAAAAATATGTAAGTTGGTAAAGTGCTCTAGCCGTGCGTACCGTGTGCGAACCTTAAGCGCGAGTAAGTCAATGGGAGACTTATCGGTGGGCAAGCGGAGAAAATGTCTGGCTCGCAGGGAGACATATGCCGGGTCGTCGATGGATAGCGTATGGTTAACCAATGCGTCCACTGTGGCATTGGGTAATACCAGCATCTCTCCCGCCAGATTTGTAGCGACCGTTTCCTGTTCGTTCAGTCTTGCGAAATTGAACGGGAGCAGCTCGTAATCTGGTAACTCAGGCGCATACGCAGTTCGTGCTAAAAAGCGACTCATGCTGCTACTCCGGTGAGTTCGCTAACCCCGTTCGCGAGAAAGCGTGCGCAAGTATTAAATTGCGTACGTCTTCAGTTTCACTCCTGATTCTTGATCGTAGTGTCTGGTCTAGGACTTCTTTACGGATCTGCTGACTAATGAGGTCAACTGATTGCGTGCATTTTTCATCAAGCTCGACATCACAGACAATCTGACTGTCGCCGACTGAAACTACTACGCTGCAGCGGTCTATAAACTTATAGGCTGCACGTTGCACGTCATCGTATGAGTGACATGCTTTATCGAACAATAGCTGGCATGTTTCAAGCATTATCGTGAAGAGTAATGTGATCGGTGGGATGAATGCGAGCTGTGTGACCGATGAGAACTATGATATGCGGACAATACTCCGCTCTCACTGCGCTGCATCAAAAAGAGATACTCATTGCTCTTGTCGACAACAGAAAATTCCGACAACGTGTCTGCAGCCGAGGAGAAGGGTGCTTGATGAGTAGTGGCGCCCGTCACGGTAGTCTCAGGCGATGCGTTGTTTAACATCGTGGTTGGCGAAGGAGCGGCAGACACTTGATGTCCTAACAGAGACGATATTGCTGAGACAACTGGCACCAGGAATTTTCTTTTCATAGCTCGCTCTATCCCACAGAATTTATGATTGAGGGCTGTTACATTATGATTCATTATAATTTTTATGATACATTAGTACAAGTATTTGTACATTGGTGTTTACCATTATTGACCTGCTCCCCGTGGTTAGTACGAAATCGATGTAGAGTCCGTTCACAAAGGAACGGCAATGAAGAAACGATTTACGGAAGAACAGATCATCGGGGTGCTGAAGGAGGCCGAGGCAGGGGCCAAGGTGGCCGAACTGTGCCGCAAGCACGGGATCTCGGAGGCCACCTACTACAACTGGAAGGCGAAGTTCGGCGGTATGACCGTCTCGGACGCCCAGCGACTGAAGGAACTGGAGCAAGAGAACAACAAGCTCAAGAAGTTGTTGGCTGAATCGATGCTGGACAAGGCTGCGCTTCAGGACCTTTTGAGCCGAAAGTAGCAAGCCCGCAGGCCAAACGCGAAGCGGTCAGAACGTTGATGACCGAGCGCGGCATGGGTATCACCCGGGCCTGCGGGCTGGTAGGCATTTCCCGGTCGCTATTCGCTTATGAAAGTAAGCGTACGGGCGATGTGGCATTGATCGAGCGCATGAAGGAGATGGCAGCGCTCAAGCGACGCTACGGTTATCGGCGCATCCATATTCTGCTGCGCCGTGAAGGCTGGCAGATGAATCACAAGCGGGTCTGGCGGCTTTACAGCCACGCCGGCTTGAGCGTTCGTAAGCGTCGCCGCAAGCGCATCGCTCCCGCAGAACGGGTAGTTCGTCCCGTTGCGACGGCGCCGAATCAGAGCTGGTCGATGGACTTCGTATCCGACGGTCTGGCCTATGGCCGCAGGTTCCGGTGCTTGAACATCGTCGATGACTACACGCGCGAGTGTCTTGCCATCGAGGTCGATACATCACTGCCGGGATTGCGGGTGGCGCAGGTGCTGCAACGGCTTGCGGAACTGCATGGGCTGCCCAAATCCATCACCGTGGACAACGGCCCAGAGTTTGCCGGCAGGGCCTTGGACGCTTGGGCCTATCAGGTCGGCGTGAAGCTGTCGTTCATCAGACCAGGCAAACCCGTGGAGAATGCATACATCGAGAGCTTCAACGGAAAATTCCGCGATGAATGCCTGAATGAGCATTGGTTCATGTCGCTGCGCCAAGCCAAATCCTTGATCGAAGACTGGCGCGTCGAGTACAACACCGAACGCCCGCATAGCGCGCTGGGATACTTAACGCCGGAGCAGTTTGCTCAGGCGCATCGACAACAACGGTTTTTAACCCTGGACTCTATGTCGGTGCCGTACTAAGTCTGGGGGCAGGTCACATGTCCTCGGTCACCTAGCCCGCGTTGCTGGAGCCAACGCGGTTAAGAACCTTAAGGCCCTGTTCCGGTAATCCCCCCATTGTTGGTTTGCACTGAAAACTGACCCAGCGTTTGCATCGAAAACTGACCCAGCCCTAATTTGATTGGGTCAGGGTTGCCACAGATTTGGCTGTTTTACGCTCCTTTTTGGGCTGTGTGCTGCTGTTTTTGAAACGGTAGCTGTCGTTGCCGGTCTCGACGATGTGGCAGTGGTGGGTGAGTCGGTCGAGCAAAGCAGTCGTCATTTTTGCGTCCCCAAATATGTTCGCCCATTCAGCGAAGCTGAGATTGGTGGTGATGATGAGGCTTGTGTGCTCGTAGAGCTTGCTGATGAGGTGGAACAGCAGCGCGCCGCCGGCTTGGCTGAATGGCAGATAGCCGAGTTCGTCGAGAATCACGACGTGCGAGTGCATTAGTCGGTGGGCGAGGTGTCCCGCTTTGCCGGCCTGCTTCTCGAACTCCAACGTGTTCACCAACTCGATCGTGGAGAAGAAGCGAACTCGGCGACGCAGGTGTTCGATGGCGTGAACCGCGAAGGCCGTCGCCAGATGCGTCTTGCCGGTGCCAGGGCCGCCAACTAATACGACATTGTGAGCGGGTTCGATGAACTCGCCGCGGTGCAGTTGCCGAACGAGGGCTTCGTTGACCTCACTGCATCCGAAGTCAAAGCCTTGTAAGTCTCGATATGCTGGGAACTTGGCCACCTTCATCTGATAGGCAATAGATCGCACCTCCCGCTCGGTAAGCTCGGCCCGTAGAAGCTGGCTCAAGATGGGAGAGCAGCTCTGGTATGCCGGAGAGTCTTGCTGCACGAGGTCGGTGAGCGCTTGAGCCATACCGTGCAGCTTGAGCGCCTTCAAGCGCTCGATCATGAGTTCATGCTGCATGACGTGGCTCCTGAGTGCGGAGGGTGTCGTAGCGGCCGACGTTCGCCTCGGGTTCGACTGTGAGCGAGAGCGCTTGGGGCGCCGTCAGCGGCGGTAGCGGTGTGCCGTCGAGCAGTCGGCTCAAGATGTTGAGAATGGTTTGCTTCGATGGCGTACCGGCCTCCAGCGCTAAGGTCACTGCGGCGAGGACCAGTTGCTCGTCATGCAACAAGACCAACGACAGGATCTCCACCATCTCTCTATCCCCGCCAGCGTGAGGCAGAAGCAGTGCCTGAAGTTGGCGAAATGCTTCCGGCAACGCGGTGAACGGCGCCCCATTGCGCAGCGCGCCAGGCTTGCGTTGCAGCACGGCGAGATAATGCCGCCAGTCGTAGAAAGTGGCACCACGGTCATGGCGCCGGTTGATGTGGCGAGGATGCTGCGCGATGACGTGACCTTCGGCGACGACAACGAGGCGATCTGCATAGACCCGCAAACTCACGGGCAGGTTGGCGTAGGACGCGGGGACGCTATAGCGGTCACGCTCGAAGGCGATCAAGCATGTGGGGGAAACGCGCTTGGTGTGTTCCACAAAGCCGTCGAACGGCTGGCCAACAGGCATCAGAAGTGGGCGTTCCTCGGACCATATCTGCCAGATGCTCTGGTCACATGCCGGATGGCGTATCTGTTGCCACAGCCTGACGCACTCGTCGGCCAACCAGTCGTTAAGCGCTTCCAAGCTCGAAAAGTGGGGCGGGCGTTGCCAGATCCGCCTCCGGCTATCTTGCACGTTCTTCTCGATCTGTCCCTTCTCCCAGCCTGACGCGGGGTTACAGAACTGCGCATCAAACAAATAGTGGCTGACCATGCTGGAGAATCTGGCGTTGACCTCGCGTGACTTGCCGCGGCCGACCCTATCCACAGCGGTCTTCATGTTGTCGTAGATGCCTCGACGCGGGATGCCTCCCCACGCCACAAAAGCGTGATGGTGCGCATCGAACAGCATCTCGTGTGTCTGGAGCCAGTAGGCGCGCAGGAAGAAGGCGCGACTGTGGCAAAGCTTGAACTGCGCGATCTGGAGCTTGGTGCGCTCGCCGTTGATCACCGCACTATCCTCGCTCCAGTCAAACTGAAAGGCGTCGCCTGGTGCGAACGTCAACGGCACGAACGTGCCCCGTCCTGAAGTCTGAGATCGTTCCTGTTGTTCCTGTCGCCATCGTCGCGCGAAAGCGGCGACACGGTCGTAAGAGCCCGTGTAGCCTAGAGCGCAGAGATCCTGGTGCAGCTGCAATTGAATTGCCCCGGGTTTTGCGGAGGCTCCAACCTTTGAGAGAATGGAGCCTTTATGAGCAAGCAGAACAAGTTTTCCCCGGAAGTCCGTGACCGCGCCGTGCGTCTGGTACAAGAGCATCGTGGCGAGTATCCATCGCTGTGGGCGGCCGTCGAGTCCATAGCGCCGAAGATCGGCTG
>NZ_CALSFU010000056.1:0-2500 GCF_943737005.1 Achromobacter sp. Marseille-Q4962
GGGTCGGTGGCCGGGTGTGGGGTGGCGGCGCGCGCAAAAACAAAACCCCGCAGCGGTTGGGCTGCGGGGTTTTGAGGGATAAAAGCCTGACGATGACCTACTTTCACAGACGTGCGTCCACTATCATCGGCGCGAAGGCGTTTCACTGTCCTGTTCGGGATGGGAAGGAGTGGTACCACCTTGCTATGGTCGTCAGGCGTAACGGGTTGAGCGGCCGGGGTTGTGGGCCAACCGCTCCAATCTGGGAAGAAGCACAGGCTGCGCGCAGCGATCGGGCTACGCGACAGCAAGGGTTGTGTTTGCCAAGGGTGCTGGCCGCTGACGAGGCGGCGGGCACATTGAACGGCGCGCTACACAGCAACGCTCATAACCATCAGGGTTATAGGATCAAGCCGCACGGGCAATTAGTATCGGTTAGCTTAACGCATTACTGCGCTTCCACACCCGACCTATCAACGTCCTGGTCTCGAACGACCCTTCAGGGGGATCAAGTCCCCGGGATACCTAATCTTCAGACGAGTTTCCCGCTTAGATGCCTTCAGCGGTTATCTCTTCCGTACTTAGCTACCCGGCAATGCCATTGGCATGACAACCGGTACACCAGAGGTACGTCCACTCCGGTCCTCTCGTACTAGGAGCAGGCTCCGTCAAGTATCCAACGCCCACGGCAGATAGGGACCAAACTGTCTCACGACGTTTTAAACCCAGCTCACGTACCTCTTTAAATGGCGAACAGCCATACCCTTGGGACCGGCTACAGCCCCAGGATGAGATGAGCCGACATCGAGGTGCCAAACACCGCCGTCGATATGAACTCTTGGGCGGTATCAGCCTGTTATCCCCAGAGTACCTTTTATCCGTTGAGCGATGGCCCTTCCATTCAGAACCACCGGATCACTATGTCCTGCTTTCGCACCTGTTCGACTTGTCAGTCTCACAGTCAAGCACGCTTATGCCATTGCACTATCAGCACGATTTCCGACCGTACCTAGCGTACCTTCGAACTCCTCCGTTACACTTTGGGAGGAGACCGCCCCAGTCAAACTGCCCACCATGCACTGTCCCCGACCCGGATAACGGGCCTAGGTTAGAACCGCAAACAAACCAGGGTGGTATTTCAAGGATGGCTCCACGTGATCTGGCGACCACGCTTCAAAGCCTCCCACCTATCCTACACAGGCCGGTTCACAGTCCAATGCAAAGCTACAGTAAAGGTTCATGGGGTCTTTCCGTCTAGCCGCGGGGAGATTGCATCATCACAAACATTTCAACTTCGCTGAGTCTCAGGAGGAGACAGTGTGGCCATCGTTACGCCATTCGTGCAGGTCGGAACTTACCCGACAAGGAATTTCGCTACCTTAGGACCGTTATAGTTACGGCCGCCGTTTACCGGGGCTTCGATCAAGAGCTTGCACCCCATCACTTAACCTTCCGGCACCGGGCAGGCGTCACACCCTATACGTCGACTTTCGTCTTTGCAGAGTGCTGTGTTTTTAATAAACAGTCGCAGCCACCGATTCTCTGCGACCCCATCATGCTCAGCGCGCAGGCGCCTCACACTACCGGGGTATACCTTCTCCCGAAGTTACGGTATCAATTTGCCGAGTTCCTTCTCCTGAGTTCTCTCAAGCGCCTTGGAATATTCATCCCGTCCACCTGTGTCGGTTTGCGGTACGGTCTCGTACAGCTGAAGCTTAGAGGCTTTTCTTGGAACCACTTCCAATCACTTCGCAAGCTCATGCTCGCTCGCGCCACACCCTTGATTCACGCGCCCGGATTTGCCTAAGCGCCATCTTCGATGCAGCAACAGGGACATCCAACACCCTGATGATCTTCCGCAATCCGTCCCCCCATCGCACTGTACGACGGTGCTGGAATATTAACCAGCTTCCCATCAGCTACGCATCTCTGCCTCGCCTTAGGGGCCGACTCACCCTGCGCCGATGAACGTTGCGCAGGAAACCTTGGACTTACGGCGAGAGGGCTTTTCACCCTCTTTATCGCTACTCATGTCAGCATTCGCACTTCTGATACCTCCAGCAGCCTTTACAAGCCACCTTCGCAGGCTTACAGAACGCTCTCCTACCGCGTGTACAAAGTACACACCCGCAGCTTCGGTTTATCGCTTAGCCCCGTTACATCTTCCGCGCAGGACGACTCGATCAGTGAGCTATTACGCTTTCTTTAAAGGATGGCTGCTTCTAAGCCAACCTCCTGACTGTCTATGCCTTCCCACTTCGTTTCCCACTTAGCGATAATTCGGGACCTTAGCTGGCGGTCTGGGTTGTTTCCCTCTTGAGTCCGGACGTTAGCACCCGGTGCTCTGTCTCCCAAGCTCTACTTGCGGGTATTCGGAGTTTGCCATGGTTTGGTAAGTCGCCATGACCCCCTAGCCATAACAGTGCTCTACCCCCCGCAGTAATACTTGAGGCACTACCTAAATAGTTTTCGGAGAGAACCAGCTATTTCCAGATTTGTTTAGCCTTTCACCCCTATCCAC
>NZ_CALSFU010000057.1 GCF_943737005.1 Achromobacter sp. Marseille-Q4962
CGCCACGATGCTCTTGTACCAGACGCACGGCGCGGTCACGGACTTCCGGGGAAAACTTGTTCTGCTTGCTCATAAGGGCTCCATTCTCTCAAAGGTTGGAGCCTCCGCAAAACCCGGGGCAATTCACTCGCCCGTAAAGCCGGCAGGCTGATTGAAGTCACGAGTCACGCCAGCAATTTTGCCTCTGGCATAAATGCGAACCCCCATCATTTCTTCGTTCTTGTATGCCTCCTTGGCCATTCCCAGCCATCCGGATACCGGAAGAATCGAACCGTCGTCAGCAATTACTGGCCGACTCGACAGTTCTATCTTGGAGCCAGGGAGCAAAGGTATGTCTAAAGGGTTGACCTTGACGGCCTTTGCCCCATCGTTCGTTGCATCGAGGATGAGGATCTTGAAATCCGGCTTGGCAAAGGTGAACCGGACGGCCAATTGCCGGAGGAACGTTTCAAGGTCGGGCACTCGTTTTGCAAGAAAGGCCGTAAGGCGAACTCGTGTGCCAGACTTCTTGCTCCAGGTCCGGTCGTCGTCACCGACCTCCAACGGCACGGCTTCGTCATCGTCGGTGACGATTTTGTCGAAATCCATGAAAAAATGGGTCACCGCATAGCCGTGCTTGGTCTTTGGGCCACCGGCTGACCAAACTTCGATGCGACGGCAGATGCCGAACGGCGCGAGCTTGCCAATCCCTTTGCGTCCCATCACTGGGCGTTTCTTGTTGCGCGACCTGCTGCCGTCTTGACCCTTGCGAGTCCGGCGGTCTGCACCGACGCGGAGATAGAAGTCGGTGGCCTCTTCCGGGGCCATTCCATGCCCGTCGTCCTCGACGTCGATCACATAGCCCAAATCCTTGAGTTGGCCTCCGGCTTGGGAGGCCAACTGTATGCCCAAGGGCAGACGTACCGTGACCGTCTCCGCGTCCGCGTCGTAGCTGTTGGCGATCAACTCGGCAACCACTGCACTGGCCTTGTCGTACAGCTTGACGCCGAGTTTGTCGACGGTGAGCCTGGAAATGCGTAGGTGATAAGGAGATTCTGCCGCCGTTGCCTTTTCAGTCACGTCTGCTTCGATTCGGCGACGAGGTTGGCTACTGCTGACTGAAGCTGCGCGACGAGGAGATGTAGCCATCAACGACTCCGGAATTGGTTACGGGCGGTTGCCGTCTTCAGTTTTTAGTGGCGACTGCCGCATGCATACGCAGCATACGGTATTATCGCATGATTGCCGTCAGGAGCCGACTATGTCTACAAGGGCGGGAAAGCGCCAACCCGCGTCGGCGGGTCCGGTCGTAAGGCGCGCCTTTTCGATGCAAGAGGCAGACGCAGAGTTGATCGAAACTTTGAGGTTGCGCTACGCCACCTTGGGTCTGCTTATGAACCAAAGCGAAGTAGTCCGCGTCGGGCTACATGCATTAGCGCGAATGGCCGATACAGACCTAGAAGCATGCGCGTCGAACCTAGAACGCCTCGCCGCCTCAGGTCGTGCAAAGGCATCAAAATAAGGTCGATTTTCGAGGGCACGAGAGACTATCCCTCAGCTCGCAACCGCACTGAACTCGCTGGGGCATGCCACTGCAAGTTGTCCCGATAGGTACGGAACTTCACCATGTCTCCATGCAACGAGCTCATGGAGTCCAAGGTGGAACAACTATCGCAAGCATCCAGCGCAGCCAACATCGATGCCGGCCAGTCCCTCCCCTTCCCAGGGACAGAGGCCTATGAGGAGCTGCCGCAGTTTCCGAAGCATAGCCCCCTTCCCTTCCGACGCACCATCCGCCGCCAGGAACTGCGGTTGATCGTCCCCTTGGCTGAAACGACGATCTACGAAATGGAGCGCCGCGGTGAGTTCCCGCGCCGCTTCAACCTGACGCCGCGCTGTGTCGTGTGGGACTTGGTCGAAGTGGAAGCGTGGATTGAGCAGCGCAAGCAAGCTCCTCGCAGCGGCGTCTCGAAGCCCGATGTCCATCAACGGAAAACCCGCCCTGTTCGGGCGGGTTCGAGTGAGGAATGAAGCCGAGCCACTGCGCTTATCCCACCAAGGCGTCCAATTCCTTGGAAGCCGAGCGCGGCAACCGCCGACCCTCTTTCGCCACATTGACCTGCAAGGCCACCCGCGCCACCTCCTGAACGTCCCTGGTCAGCGAATAGCTGCCCTTGGCCTGCAACCAGGCCAGCACGTCCGCCAGGTGCCAGATCGACGCACTGCCTTCATGCACCGGCGCCGGAAAGCTGCCCGGATGGGCCAACATCAGCTTGCGCATGTTCTGCCGCGACACGCCGACGATCTCGGCCACATCGGTCAACCCGACGAGATCCGGCGCCACCTCGATCAACCTGGCCGACGGCACGGCGCTGCGCACGTCGGCCAATGCACTGCGCACGGCCGCGTCCGCACTGTCCGCCTCTCGGGTGAACTCCAACGCCAGCCGCCCCGGCTGGCCGATGCCGACCAGGGCATCGTCGCAGCCGGCCTCGCCCAGACGCTCGACCAGGCCATCCGGGTCGCTGTCGTCTTCGGTGAGCTGGTATTTCAGGGTGAAGGTGTATTCCATCTTGCTACTCCTCGGCGCCACCATCAGCCTCGTGCTGCTCGCGATGCGTGGTGCAGTTGTCCACGACGCGCCGAAGAGCGCGTGCGTGGTTGCCAGGGTTTTTCGGCGTGCTCCATACGCTGGTGATGCAGAACTCGCCGCAGCGACACTCCTCATCGTTGTACGGGCAATAAATCCGCCCCCAGGCGTGGCTGCCACCGACTTCGACGCGCCAGCCCTGCCCTTCGGCGTGCCTGAGAGCTTCCTCGACCTCTTTCTTCGGATGAGAGGGACGGGCCATCAATGATCTCCAGTATGGGGATGTCTGGGAGGGTTGTCAAGTGACAACCCGCTCGCCTGTCAGGCCGTCGCACTCAGTGCCGGCACTACCACGTTCTCCGGCATCAGCTTGGGTACGTAGGTCTGCCCGTCGATCCAGGCATCGACCATGTTGGCCCACTCTTGCAGCATGTGACGCCGCTGCTCGGCGTACTCGGCCTTGTTGTAGATCGAGCGCGAGGAACGGCCGTCTTCGTGCGCCAGGCACTTCTCGATCCAATCACGGTTGAAGCCGACTTCGTTCAGCAACGTCGAGCCGGTGCGGCGCAGATCGTGGACGGTGAACGGTTCCAAGGGCAGGCCCGCAGCTTTCGCCCGCTCCGCGACGATCTGCGTCACCCGGTTCAGGGTCGCGTTCGACATGCAGCGGTCGGCGTCATAGCGCGACGGCAGCACGAACTTGGAGCCAGCCGCGCAGGTGTGCAGCGCCACGAAGATGTCGAGCGCCTGGCGCGACAGATAGACCACGTGAGGATTGCGCCCCTTCATCCGCTGCTTCGGAATCGTCCAGGTCGCGTTCACGAAATCCACCTCGTCCCAGGTGGCTTGAATCAGCTCGCTCTTGCGCACCAGCGTCAACAAGATCATGCGCAGCGCCAGCCGGATGGTCGGATAGGTCGCCACGGATTCCATCTGTCGTGCCATCAGTCGGATCTCCAGCGGCGACAAGGCGCGATCCTTCGGCACGAAGGTCGCAATGGAGGCGGCCCCCACGTCCTCGGCCGGGTTGTCCACCTTCTCGCCGTGCAGGATGGCGAAGGCGTAGACCTGCTTCACGATGTCACGGATGTGGACCGCGGTGGCAGGCGCACCACGCCCCTTCACCTTGTTGCAGAGGGCACGCAGGTCATCGGCGGTGATTTCGTTGAGCTGCCGGTTCTGGAAGGCCGGCAGGATGTCCCGATCGACGATGCTCTTGCGCATCGCCTTCGTGCTGTCGGCCATCCGTGCGCCCGCCAGCCACTTCTCGGTCACCTCGCCAAAGGTCTTGGCGGCGGTCAGGCGGCGCTTCTCGCGCTGCTTCTCCAGTGCGGGGGACTTGCCTTGGGCGACGGCCTTCTTGGCGTCGATCAGCTTTTCACGGGCCAAGGCAAGCGAAATGCCGGACGGTCCATAGCGGCCGATGGTCAACGTCTCGCGGCGACCGTTGAGACGGTAATCGTAGCGGAAGGTGACGGTACCGGTAGGCGATACCGTCACGTACATCCCATCGCGGTCGGAAGCCTTATAAGTCTTGGACTTAGGCTTGAGATTGCGCAGTGCGGTGTCGGTAAGCATCGAGGTTTTTCCTCCTGTTCGTGACGGCTTTTACCGTCAGGGGCCAGGAGACCTGCTGATGCTCGGAAAGCCGCATAAAACCAGCTTTCCCGAGGAGACTTTTACCGTCAAAGACCGGTTAGGTCTCAATAGTGAACAGGAAGGTCTTGATCCGGCCTCCGGCTCTTACCGCCACTTTTACCGCCGACTTGTTCTGCTGGCCGGCGATAGCCACCGATAGTCGCTGCGACGTATTTATCTAAAAATCAATACGTTACGGCGTATTCTCGATAGCTAGCGATAGTCCCCGAAGGACCTGATTTCACTCCCACTCTATTGTAAACAAGACATTTTTATCTTTTATATTCAATGGCTTATTTTCCTGCTAATTGGTAATACCATGAAAAATACCATGCTCAGAAAAGGCTTAACAATATTTTGAAAAATTGCCTACTGAGCGCTGCCGCACAGCTCCATAGGCCGCTTTCCTGGCTTTGCTTCCAGATGTATGCTCTTCTGCTCCTGCAGCTAATGGATCACCGCAAACAGGTTACTCGCCTGGGGATTCCCTTTCGACCCGAGCATCCGTATGAGACTCATGCTCGATTATTATTATTATAGAAGCCCCCATGAATAAATCGCTCATCATTTTCGGCATCGTCAACATAACCTCGGACAGTTTCTCCGATGGAGGCCGGTATCTGGCGCCAGACGCAGCCATTGCGCAGGCGCGTAAGCTGATGGCCGAGGGGGCAGATGTGATCGACCTCGGTCCGGCATCCAGCAATCCCGACGCCGCGCCTGTTTCGTCCGACACAGAAATCGCGCGTATCGCGCCGGTGCTGGACGCGCTCAAGGCAGATGGCATTCCCGTCTCGCTCGACAGTTATCAACCCGCGACGCAAGCCTATGCCTTGTCGCGTGGTGTGGCCTATCTCAATGATATTCGCGGTTTTCCAGACGCTGTGTTCTATCCGCAATTGGCGAAATCATCTGCCAAACTCGTCGTTATGCATTCGGTGCAAGACGGGCAGGCAGATCGGCGCGAGGCACCCGCTGGCGACATCATGGATCACATTGCGGCGTTCTTTGACGCGCGCATCGCGGCGCTGACGGGTGCCGGTATCAAACGCAACCGCCTTGTCCTTGATCCCGGCATGGGGTTTTTTCTGGGGGCTGCTCCCGAAACCTCGCTCTCGGTGCTGGCGCGGTTCGATGAATTGCGGCTGCGCTTCGATTTGCCGGTGCTTCTGTCTGTTTCGCGCAAATCCTTTCTGCGCGCGCTCACAGGCCGTGGTCCGGGGGATGTCGGGGCCGCGACACTCGCTGCAGAGCTTGCCGCCGCCGCAGGTGGAGCTGACTTCATCCGCACACACGAGCCGCGCCCCTTGCGCGACGGGCTGGCGGTATTGGCGGCGCTGAAAGAAACCGCAAGAATTCGTTAACTGCACATTCGGGATATTTCTCTATATTCGCGGTTCAGCAGGCATGTCCCCTTTGAGGGCGACCCGACGACAGGATAATCGACCTTATGGTGCGCAAATATTTCGGCACAGACGGTATTCGTGGCAAAGCCAACGAAGGCGCGATGACGGCGGAAACCGCCTTGCGCGTCGGCATGGCGGCTGGCCGTGTCTTTCGTCGCGGTGACCACCGCCATCGTGTCGTGATCGGCAAGGATACGCGCCTGTCGGGCTATATGCTTGAACCCGCGCTCACAGCCGGTTTCACCTCGATGGGCATGGACGTATTCCTTTTTGGCCCGCTGCCGACAACGTATAGGAAGAATAAACGCCCTTTTCACCCAAGTCCAACAGCTTTGGACCGCAGTTGACTCTTTCGACACCCCTGCGATGCAACCCAATCCGGCTGACGGGGAGCCAGCAACGCTGAAAATTTAC
>NZ_CALSFU010000058.1 GCF_943737005.1 Achromobacter sp. Marseille-Q4962
CTCGGGTCCATCGGGTATATTCCTCCTGCGCAGGCTGAAGAACGCTATCTCCGTACCAACTCTGACTCTGTGCCGATGAACGCTGTACTTTAACCAAACAGCCTCCTCGATTCCCGGGGCAATTCAATTTTGATGCCGTCAGAAAGAGAGAAAGCGAATTGGAGGATGCCGGCATTGATTTCGACGTCACCCCCTCGGCTCGCATTGGTTGGTGCTCGACAGCAACCACGATTGACCTGATTGCGCCGCTTGAGGTCCGTTCCGAAACGGACGTTCGCGCTCTGGCCGCATTTGCCAAGCGCTTAGTGAAGCGGGAGGTAGCACTCGCTGATGAGTGGCCCGGCTACTTCTATGGGGGCGCAGCCTGGCTTGCAGAGTCGGCCGTGCGTTCTGGTGCTCAACAACGTCTCGACCGGGAGTGAGACGGCAAGGCGCGAATGAGGAACCTATGCCAGCTTATTGGCTTTCCGGTTTTCTGGTCGTTTGCTCGTAGGCGCGTGCGGCCGCGATGCGGTCCAGCTTCTGCACCAAGTCTTCGGCGCGAAGATGCGTATAGCGTTTGAGCATCTGCATCGACTTGTGGCCGCTGATGGCCGACACTTCCTGATCGCTCAAGCCGGCTTCCACGAACCGGCTGACAGCCTCGTGCCGCAGGTCATGAAAGCGGAAGTCCTCAAGGCCCGCCGCTCGCTTGGCATCTGTCCATGCTTTATCGAACAGGTAGGGGCGTCGTATGCCATCCCGGCCGGGTTCGCCAAAGAACACCAATTCGGTTTCAGCAGGTCGCACGGGGTTTGCAAGCGCCTCGGTGAACACGCGCGTTGCCTCGGCCGTCAGCGGGACGGTACGGGGCGACGAGTTTTTAGTGTGCTCCAGCCGAACGACGCGCCGCTCGATGTCCACTTGCCGAATGCGTAGCGTGGCAATTTCAGACAGCCGCATGCCGGTCTGAACGGCAATGCGGACAATCCATCCGAACATCGGGTTCGAGTGCTTATCCACGGCTTGCAGCAGGCGGTCTTGTTCTTCCGGGGTCAATCGTCGGTTGCGGCCAGAGCCGGGAGCCGGGCGGCGAATGTTGGATACCGGATTGAAGGGCAGGCCAATGCCCCATTCCTTGATCGCGACGGTAAACAGATGGCCCAGCAGCGCCAGTTCCAAGCGTACCGTGTTGTTACTTCGGGGCCGTAGCTTGCCGTTTTTGTCCGGGTCGCCGGCCAGTCGCGTGTCGCGGAACTGCGCAACGATCTCGGCGTTCAGGGCGGCCAGTGAATATTTGCCAAGGTGCCGGATGATGACCTGTGCTTTCTTGTGCTCGCCGGCTTGGGTCGAGGCCCGCTTGGTGGGCGTGACTTCCTTGAGGTAGCGGGTCAGCGCCGCTTCGACGGTCATGCGCTCGGCCGGTGCGCGCTGGATGTATACGCCGCGTACCATTTCGTCTTCGGTACGGCGCGCCCAGTCTTCGGCGTCCCGCTTGGTGCGGAACGTCTTGGCCGTGGCCGGCCAGCCTGTCTTGCGAATGAGGGCTTTCCAAGTGCCCGAGGAAGTCTTAACGATCGTAGCCATGAGTACTCCGTGTGGGGCTAGCGCCGCATCACTGTACCGAAACTGTACCTGACCACAATTTTAGGAAAATCCCCCGGTGCGGGGCTTGTACTGCGAAATCTTCTAATGGTTTGAATTAGCAGAAGATTTGGGGATGGTGCCCGGGGCCGGAATCGAACCGGCACGCCTTGCGGCGGGGGATTTTGAGTCCCCTGCGTCTACCAATTTCACCACCCGGGCAGGGAGGACGCGAGCGCGCCGGGCGGCGGCTGCGAAAGAGACGAAGACCGTGATTATATGCGGTTCTCCGATTTTCGCCAGGAAGCCCGCGCGGGCTTCCTGGCGGCGGGCTACTTCTTCTCGGGCAGGAACCAGTTCATGACCAGGGCGCAGATGCCGCCGGTGGCGACGCCGGACTCGAGCACGTTTTTCAGCGCGTGGGGCAGGTGCGAGAGGATTTCGGGTACCTGGGAGACGCCCAGGCCCAGGGCCAGGGAGACGGCGATGATGAGCAGGGCGCGGCGGTCGAGCTGGATGCCGGCGAGGATGTTGATGCCGGAGGCGGCGACGGCGCCGAACATGACCATGGCGGCGCCGCCGAGCACGGGCTCGGGCACGGCCTGGAGCACGCCGGCCACGGCGGGGAAGAGGCCGAGCAGGATGAGCATGCCGGCGATCCATACGCCGACGTGGCGGCTGGCGACGCCGGTGAGCTGGATGACGCCGTTGTTCTGGGCGAAGACGGAGCTGGGGAAAGTATTGAAGAGGCCGGCCAGCAGGGAGTTGGCGCCGTTGACGAGCACGCCGCCCTTGATCCGCTCCATCCAGACGGGGCCTTCGACGGGCTCCTTGGACACCTTGCTGGTGGCGGTGACGTCGCCGATGGCTTCCAGCGAGGTCACCAGGTAGATGATGAGCATGGGCACGAAGAGCGGCCAGGAGAAGTCCAGGCCGAAGTGCAGCGGCGTGGGCACCTGGAAGAGGGCGGCTTCGCGGGCGCCGGTGAAGTCCAGGCGGCCCATGGCGGCGGCGGCGAGGTAGCCCACGGCCAGCGCGAGGACGAGCGCGGTGCTGCGCACCCAGACGACGGGCACGCGGTTGAGCAGGATGATGGTGCCGAGCACGAGGCCGGAGAGGATGAGGTTGTCGGCGCTGGCGAAGGTGCCGTTGCCCATGGCGGCGTAGCCGCCGCCCATGCTGATGAGGCCGACCTTGATGAGGGTGAGGCCGATGAGCAGCACCACGATGCCGGTGACGAGCGGGGTGATGAGGCGTTTCACGAAGGGCAGGATGCGGGAGATGCCCATTTCGACGAAGGAGCCGGCGATGACGACGCCGAAGATGGCGGCCATGACGGCTTCGACCGGGGTGCCCTGCTTGACCATGACAGTGCCGCCGGCGATGAGGGGGCCGACGAAGTTGAAGCTGGTGCCCTGCACGATGAGCAGGCCGGCGCCCAGGGGGCCGAAGCGCTTGCACTGCACGTAGGTGGCGATGCCGGAGATGACCAGCGACATGGACACGATGAGGGTGGTGTCGCGGGTGGAGACGCCCAGCGCCTGGCAGATGAGCAGGCCGGGGGTGACGATGGGCACCAGGATGGCCAGCAGGTGCTGCAGGGCGGCCACGAAGGCGATGGGGGCGGCGGGCCGGTCGTCGGGTTTGTAGACCAGGTCGCGGACGCTGTCGGCGTCGGTGTCGGACGCGCCGTGGGGGGCGGGTTGGGTCAGGGTAGCGGGTTGCATGGCGGATGGCCGGCCAGGGGAAAACCCGCGATTTTACCCGGGCGGGGTCTTGAAAGTCTGGAGATGGCCCTCACGTACTCGGGGTTACCCAGGCCGGCCCGCCTGCCTGGCCGTATTTTGTCCCCAATTTTCAACTTGTCGAAGAACATGAGCCAGACCGCCACGACTCCCGAAACCCTGGGCTTTCAGGCAGAGGTGAAGCAGCTGCTGCACCTGATGATCCATTCGCTGTACAGCAACAAGGAAATCTTCCTGCGCGAGCTGGTGTCCAACGCGTCGGACGCCTGCGACAAGCTGCGTTTCGAGGCCATCGACCAGCCCGCGCTGATGGAGGGCGATGGCGAGCTCGCCATTACCGTGAGCTACGACAAGGCCGCGCGCACCATCACCATTTCCGATAACGGCATCGGCCTGTCGCGCGAGGAGGCCATCGCCAACCTGGGCACCATCGCCCGCTCGGGCACGCGCGAGTTCTTCGCCCAGCTCACGGGCGACAAGCAGAAAGACGCGCAGCTCATCGGCCAGTTCGGCGTGGGCTTCTATTCCTCGTTCATCGTGGCCGACAAGGTCACGGTGGAGAGCCGCCGCGCCGGCGGCGACGAGGCCGTCCGATGGGAGTCCGACGGCCAGGGCGAGTTCACCATCGCCGCGTCGGACAAGGCCACGCGCGGCACCGATGTCACCCTGCATCTGCGCCCCGACGAGGACGAGTTCCTCAACGGCTGGAAGCTGCGCGAGATCCTGCGCCGCTATTCCGACCACATCTCGCTGCCCATCCGCATGGCCAAGGAGGAGTGGGATGCCGAGAAGGGCGAGCAGGTCAAGAAAGACGAGCTGGAGACGGTGAACCAGGCCAACGCGCTGTGGGCCCGCGGCAAGTCGGACATCACCGACGAGCAGTACCGCGAGTTCTACAAGACCGTCTCGCACGACTACGACGACCCGCTGGCCTGGACGCACAACCGCGTCGAGGGCCGCAGCGAGTACACGCAGCTGCTCTACCTTCCCAAGCACGCGCCCATGGATCTCTGGGACCGCGACGCCCGCCGCGGCGTGAAGCTGTACGTCAAGCGCGTGTTCATCATGGATGACGCCGACCAGCTCCTGCCTTCGTACCTACGCTTCGTGCGCGGGGTGATCGACTCGGCCGACCTGCCTCTGAACGTGTCGCGCGAAATTCTGCAGGAAAGCCGCGACGTGCGCGCCATCCGCGAAGGCTCGGCCAAGCGCATCCTGTCGCTGCTGGAAGACCTGGCGGAGAATCGCAAGGAAGATTACGCCGCCTTCTGGAGCGAGTTCGGCCAGGTGCTGAAGGAAGGCGCGGGCGAAGACCGGGCCAACCTCGAACGCATCGCCAGGCTGATGCGCTTTGCCAGCACCCACACCGGCGAGCAGGCGCAGACCGTGTCCTTTGCCGACTACGTGTCGCGCATGAAGGAGGGCCAGGACAAGATCTACTACGTCACGGCCGACACCTTCGCCGCCGCCAGCAACAGCCCGCACCTGGAGATCTTCCGCAAGAAAGGCATCGAGGTGCTGCTGCTGTCGGACCGCGTGGATGAATGGATGCTCTCCTACCTGCGCGAGTTCGACGGCAAGCCGCTGGTGTCGGTGGCCAAGGGCGGGCTGGATCTCGCCGAGCTGGCCGACGAGGAAGAGAAGAAGCACCAGCAGGAAGTCGCCGAAGACTTCAAGCCCGTGGTCGAGCGCCTGCAGAAGGCCCTGGAAGACCAGGTGAAGGAAGTGCGCGTCACGCTGCGCCTGGTGGACTCGCCGGCTTGCGTGGTGGTGGGCCAGAACGAACTCAGCCCGCACCTGCTGCGCATGCTCAAGGCCGCCGGCCAGGAAACGCCCAACGTCAAGCCGGTGCTGGAGATCAACCCCGAGCACCCGCTGCTGGCGCGCATCCGCGCCGCCGAAGACGGCGAGTTCGAGCAATGGGCACGCCTGTTGCTGGACCAGGCCCTGCTGGCCGAAGGCGCGCAGATCGCCGATCCGGCGGCATTCGTTAAGCGGTTGAACGCGTTGCTGCTGAAGTAAGCCAGACGCGGGTATGAAGAAGAAAAGGCGCTCTTGAGCGCCTTTTCTTCGGTACGCCCGGCAGGGCGTACTCACCAGGAGGTGCAAGTCCTCAATCAGCCTGACGCCCGTGCGTGCCTCATCAAACGCTATGACCGCGTGCAGGGCGAGCAAGGCGAGTTGATGCGCATGCATCAGCTGGATCTGTGTTAGCTGGCCGGCAAGCCATCCGACATGAAGTACGAAGCGGATGGCGGGCCGTCGTTGGCGCAATGCCGCGCGCTGTTGGGCAGTGTGAATTGCCCCGGGAATCGAGGAGGCTGTTTGGTTAAAGTACAGCGTTCATCGGCACAGAGTCAGAGTTGGTACGGAGATAGCGTTCTTCAGCCTGCGCAGGAGGAATATACCCGATGGACCCGAG
>NZ_CALSFU010000059.1 GCF_943737005.1 Achromobacter sp. Marseille-Q4962
GCCATTACCTTGATCTCCACTGCTTGCTCCTGAGTCAACATTGTCGGTGGCCAAAAAGCCACCATCATTGCCCAGGTGGGTCAGATTTACTCCGACGGGGTGGGTCAGTATTACACCGGCGCTAACACCAAATGACGATTGAAGGATTACACTGCCAAAAAGGCATCTGATCCCGACAAGCGCCTTGTCTTTCAGCTTCAAGTCATTCTTTCAGTGAACTAACGAATCTTTCCATGTCCAACACTGCCTCTTCTTCCGCTCCTTTTCTTACGATTCAGTCTTCGACGGCACGGACGGTCGCCGAACGCGATGCCATTCTGGCCGACCCCGGGTTCGGAAAGTATTTCACCGATCACATGGTATCGATCGACTGGACGCGTGAACAGGGATGGCACGACGCGCAGGTGCGCCCGTACGGCCCGCTGCAACTGGATCCAGCAGCATCGGTGCTGCATTATGCACAGGAAATTTTCGAGGGACTGAAGGTCTATCGCCATGCCGACGGTTCCGTCTGGACATTCCGCCCGCAGGCCAACGCCGAGCGCATGCAGCGTTCCGCACACCGTCTGGCATTGCCCGAACTGCCCACCGACCTGTTCATCGAATCGCTCAAGCAGCTGCTGGCCGTCGACGCCCCCTGGGTGCCGTCCGCACCGGAAACCAGCCTGTATCTGCGCCCGTTCATGATCGCCAACGAAAGCTTTCTGGGCGTTCGCGCTGCTCAGCGTGCCGCCTACTACGTCATCGCCAGCCCGGCAGGTTCGTATTTCTCCGGTGGGGTCAAGCCCGTGTCGATCTGGCTGTCCACGGATTATGCCCGCGCCGCCAAGGGTGGCACGGGCGCTGCAAAATGCGGAGGCAACTATGCCGCCTCGCTGCTGCCCCAGCAGGAAGCCTACGAAAACGGTTGTGCACAGGTGCTGTTCCTGGACCCGCTCGAAGGCAAGTACCTGGAAGAGCTGGGGGGCATGAATGTGTTCCTGGTGATGAAAGACGGCACGCTGGTCACGCCGGAACTGTCCGGCAGCATTCTGGAAGGCGTCACACGCGCCAGCATCATTCAGCTGGCACGCGACCGTGGCCATCAAGTACAGGAACGCAAGGTATCCATCCAGGAATGGCTGGATGGCTTTGCATCAGGTGATGTGGCAGAAGCCTTCGCCTGCGGCACGGCGGCGGTCGTCACCCCGATCTCGGTGCTCAAGGGACGTGGCGTCAGCGCTGGCGATGAAAACGCACCTGCCGGCAAACTGACGATGGCCCTGCGCGAAGAACTGACCAACATTCAATACGGACGTTCACCCGACCGTCACGGCTGGATGATGCGCCTGGCGTAAATGGCAAACGGGATGCCCGAAGGCATCCCGTTCAACACTTTGATAATCCCCCTGTTCGTAAACAGCGGGGATTATTTTTTGCCTGTGACAACGCAGGATCAGTGCGCCGCCGCAGCCTGCAAGTCTGCACGGCTCTTGGCAAATGCGATGGCAATACCGCCGCATAGCCCGCACAACCCCAGCACCAGCAGCGATACCGTGTAATCACTCGAATTCGCGCGGATATAGCCGACCAGCAGAGGGCCGAGGAACTGCCCGATCAGGTTACCCACCCCACTGACGAAAGCAACAGCAGGCATGGACTTGCGAGTCGGCAGAATCTCCGTCAACCGCGTAAAAATGAGCGGCATCAACATTTTCAGCGTGAAGCCCATCGCCAGGAACAGCACGATCTGCAGATAGTAGAGGGACACGGGCACAAACGCCGCAGCAATGACCAGCAACCCGCTGATCATGGTCGGAATCGCAGCATGCCAGCGTCGCTCCATGCCATGCTTGTCCGAACGTCGGCTGATGAACCAGATACCAAACATCGTCATGACAAACGGTGCGCCCGCCACAAAGCCGATCGTCGTTTCACTCAGCACGCCATAGGACTTCATGATGCTAGGCAACCACAGTGTGATGCCATACAGCAGAATCATATTCAGCCCAAAGCCGAGAGTCAGCCACCATACGGCAGGCTCACTGAAAATCGTCCACCACGGATCTGATTCCGGTTGTTTGAAACTTTCCTGCTCTGCGTCCAGTTCCTTCTTGATCACCGTACGGTCTTCGGCGCTCAGCCACTTGGCAGACTCGAAGTTTTTGGGAACCGCCTTGAACCAGGCCAGGCAGAACAGCCATGCCGGCAGACCTTCAACGATCAACATGATGCGCCAGTCATGATGGGCAATCAACGCACCCGAAATGGGGCCCGCCAGAAAGCCACCCAAAGGAGCGCCCAGATTCCAGATACCGAAGGCCCGGCCACGCTCTGCCTTGACGAACCATTGCGCCAACAGCATCGATGTTGCAGCATAGATCGGCCCCTCTGCTGCACCCAACAGAATACGAACGGTCAGTACCTGCCAGAAGTCGTTGGCCAACGCCGTCAACATCGCTGCGCCGCCAAACAGAAAGAGGCAGATCGCAATCAATCGCCGGGAACCGAACTTCAGCGCCAGCCATCCGGCCAGCAATTGCGTGAATGCATAACCCCATGCAAACCCGCCGCCAATCCATCCGGCCTGCACCGACGTCATATTGAGTTCTTTCGTCATGTGCGGTAGCGCCATGCCGATATTGACTCGATCAAAGTACGCCAGCATGTACACCATGAATACCATGGGCAACACGACTAGCCAACGATTGCGGCCAACAGCCTGTTCGCCGCTTATCAACTTATCCACTTAAGGTCTCCTGAATTCGGATGCAATATGAATTTGTTTTGGTGGCAGTGCTCTGTTGCGATCTAAGTCGCTTTTAGAGTGTTTCTTTGACGTAGGAACTTTTTTCCATTTCGACGATTTCGACGCTCAGTTGCATCGTTACGCCTTCAGGACGCCGACAGGCTTGTCGCAATACATCCGCAATGCGCTGCGTCAATTCGCTTCGCACTTCGGGGGATCGCCCTGGCAGCAGTCGCAGCTGTCCGTAAACAAAACCACGAGGCAGATCCTGTGTGCCGACACGCGTGGCACGGCACTCGATCATTCGTGTCTTGAGATCAGATTCTTTCGTGATGGCGCCGGTTGCAATAACCGCTTCATTAAGCTGGCCAAGGACAGAAGCTTCATCTTCAGGATGAAAAGCGCCCGTCGAATATTCGATAGTGAGATGAGGCATGAAAATTCTCCCGCGCGATGTCTGCCATCGCGCGGCATGTCAAATGACTTATTGATCGAGAGGCGCACCGTCGACGGTGTAACGCATGGACGACGGACGATAAAGCGGCGCACGCATGTTTTCAACATCGTCGACCAGCTCAACACCGATACCAGGCGCATCAGGTACCGTGATGAAGCCGGATTCAGGTACCGGATAGCTCTTCACCAGATCTGCACCCAGCAGTTTCTGACCGGACTTCAGCACCAGGTTTTCGAAACCGGTGGGGTATTCCTGAATCGCGAAGTTGGGAATGGAAGTCGCAACCTGCATGCAGGCAGCCAGGCTGATAGGCGACAGCGGATTATGCGGCGCGACGTCAACGTTCTGGGCTTCAGCCAGCGCAGCGATCTTCTTGGCACCCGTGATCCCGCCGCAAACGCACACCGATGCACGCGCATAACGAACAGCACCGCCGGACAGCTGCTGGTGGAACTCAGCCGGGCCATTGAAGCGCTCACCGGTTGCGATGGGCACGCGGATGGCGTTTCCAACAGCGGTCATTTGCGTATAGAACTCGGGGCGCAACGGATCTTCCAGCCACATGGGCGCCAGGGGTTCCAGCACCTGACCGATGGCAATGGCTTCGGCCGGATTCAGGCGGCGATGCATTTCAATCAACAGATCGACATCAGGACCAACGGCCTCGCGGAATGCCATCACCCGTTCTTGCGCGTCACGCACCTTGCCGACATGGCTGCGGAAGTACGATTGACCTTCCGGCTCATCCAGGAACGGATTGATGTGCCCCACTGCGGTGAAGCCTTCGTCACGCAGACGGCGGCACTCTGCCAACACTTCATCCAGCGTTTCTGCGTACACGTGACCGTACACACGCAGCTTGTTGCGATAGGAACCACCCAGCAATTGCCACACGGGCACCTGCAGACGCTTGCCCAGCAAGTCCCACAGCGCGATATCGATGGCCGAGACAGCAGCACTGATTGCCGTGCCACGGAAATGCGAGAAGCGTTGCATCACGTTCCAGTGATGTTCGATCTGGTTTGCATCCTTGCCCACCAGATACTTGCCGAACTTTTCCAGTGCGGCTTTCGCGGCTTCGATGTGGCCCCAGGAGCCCGCTTCACCGTACCCGGTCAAGCCCGCTTCCGTGCGGATTCGCGCATAGAGGAACTGACCGACGTGCAGCGCCTCGACTGAAGAGATTCGATGAATGGCCGTGCTCAAAATAAGTTCTCCATAGTGGGTGCCGTCATGGCATTTTTCCGAACTATAGAGATGGAAATTGCGCAAGGGAATCAAATTCTGTATAGAATAATCTATATTCTATATAGAATTAAAATCATGAAAGATATCGACCTGCGTCCCGTCTTCGTACGACTCGCCAGTCACATTCGGGATCGAATCATCCACGGTGAATGGCTCCCCGGACAATTGCTTCCCGGCGAAGAATCACTGGCACGAGAATTCAAGGTCAGTGTCGGAACCGTGCGCAAGGCGTTTGATGCCCTCAGTGCACAAGGGCTGGTCACACGTCATCGGGGACGCGGCACCTTCGTGTCCCGCGCAACCGATGAACGCGCATTCACCAGTTTCTTCCGACTGGTCAGCCGCACGGATGGCAATCGAAGATTGCCCGCCGACAAGATCCTGCTGAGAGAACGTGCCAGCGCCGACGACGCAGAGAAAAGCGCACTGGACTTGAAGCCTGGTGACTTTGTTTATCGATTGCGTCGTTTACGGGAATTCGAGGGGAAGCCACTGGTGCTGGAAACCGTCTCTTTTCCATTCGATCTGGTTGGCGGCAACGAATGGGGAGATGACAAGGCGGCAGCTCACCTGGTCTATTCGTTTCTGGAACACCAGTGCGGCGTGTCAATCAGTCGGGTCGAAGACAAACTTCAGGCAGCCATACTGCCACCAGATCTGGCAGGGGACTCCGGGTTGCCTGCAGGGCACCCCGTGCTGCTTTGCCTGCGTACGGCCTTTGACCTTCGGGGTATGCCGGTGGAATTCCGTCGTTCGTGGTTATTCACTGATGACCACGACTACCTGAGCGAATTGCGCTGGGCCGGGTTTACCGAGAGCGACTGACGCTCGCAGAAACCTCGCCCAGGGCGCAGTACCGTCTACATGATTTAACGACCGTAGAAGGACTGCGTAGCCGATCAATTTTCCCTGGTCAAGAAAGCGGGCCATACCCACCAAGTGGCCAAGACGGGCGCGGTCACCCTGATCCAGCGTTTTGGATCGGCGCTCAATCTGAATGTTCACTTCCACATGCTGTTTCTCGACGGTGTGTAT
>NZ_CALSFU010000060.1 GCF_943737005.1 Achromobacter sp. Marseille-Q4962
GCCACGATGCTCTTGTACCAGACGCACGGCGCGGTCACGGACTTCCGGGGAAAACTTGTTCTGCTTGCTCATAAGGGCTCCATTCTCTCAAAGGTTGGAGCCTCCGCAAAACCCGGGGCAATTCAGACCAGTCGACTGGCCTGAGCAATTGCCATGGTCCGACCAGTTTCTCCGCATTCTTGACCCAGCTTGCCCTGTGGTGGTGATCAGCTACTCCGCCAACACCTATACGTTATCGAACCCTTTTGAGGCGCAGATCGTTTCCGCTTTGACCCTTTTGTACAAGAAGCTGGTCGACGCCCAACAGGCCGGAGTAAGCGCCCAGGAGTTTTGGACGCAGAAAATTGGCATTGTGACTCCCCACCGAGCCCAGATGGCATCCATCAGAAATCTGCTCGTGGACACGGCCGGTATGACGATGGACCCGCCTCCATTTGTGGACACCGTAGACCGGTTCCAGGGTCAGGAGCGCGACCTGATCCTTTCCAGTTATGTGGTGGCCGACCGGGATTTTGTTGCGTCTGAAGATGCGTTCATCCTTAGCCCGAGACGATTCAATGTGACGCTGACCCGGGCGAGAAGCAAATTTGTGATGATTATTAGCGACGCGCTTCTCCAGTATCTGCCATCCGATCCGGACGTGGCCCGTGACGCCGCTCACCTGCAGCTCTTCGCCGAGCAGTATTGCAGTTCGGTATGCGACACGATCGACTTGCCGTTCTTTGAACGCGGTGCTCTGTCGACCATGAGATGCAAATTGAGGGGGCGATACGAGAATGGAGTTTGATGCAATCAACGCCGATCCATTTGTGGCTGTAGGGAGGGAGTACTGAAAGATGCCTTCCGTCCTTGCATGGATTGACCATGACTCGAAAGCGAGGGAACGCACGCTTCGCATCCTTTCCCTTTTCCAGGAAAAGGAAAGTCGTGACGAGCTTGGGCTCGGCTCCGTGCGGGACAGCTTTGCCGATCAGTTGTTTCCAGGAACAAGCACGATCCAGACACGCCTTCGCTACATGCTTTTCGTGCCATGGGTTTACCATTCGCTGGAAGAGAAGCGACTACCAGCAGAGAGTTTTTCGATCCAGGCTGACAAGCTGGAAAGAGACCTGGTTCAGCCGTTGATGGATTCCGATGATCAGGCTGGCGTCTTTGGTAAGACCGCAGGAAAGAGGCTCAAACGGTTGCCCAGCTCCGTCTACTGGGCCGGTCTCGGTGTCTGGGGAATACGCATTACGCCATTCTCGCAGGACGAATATCACAGGCGCATCGACGAGACTTACCGTCGCCGGAATGCCCTGAAGGCTCTTGAGAAAGACGCAAAGGTACGGGGAGACGACATCGACGTTGAGCAGCGGATGGCCACTCTCAGTTGGCATCCTCGATTGCCAGCACCTCCGGAAGATTTTCCGGGGGCGGTGAACTTCGCTTTATCCAGGGAAGAAGCCGAATTTATTCGGGATCGCATCCAGGTCGCTTGCCCCAATAGTCTCCTCTCGTTCTTGGCACTGCACTGCGAACCCGCCGACACCCAAGCTCCATGGGAACATCAGGACTACGGCCGCTTTTCCGAACAGCATAAAGAACTCCTGACCCATGCACGGCTGTTCTCGGAGGTGATGCATGGAGCGGCGCTCTCGTACAACGTTCAGCTCGCCAGGCTTCGAAACCATGAAGACCTTGTCGCCGAGCATCAGGCAAGTTTCGATGAATGGACCGCAAATCTTCCCCTGGAGGAAATTCGCTCCTGGTCGGTGAGCCGCCTCTGGGAGTTGACCATGGATCATGGCCACACCATCACCCCGAAAACGAGATTCTTCGTTCAGCAGTGGATCGACCATACCCGGAGGTCCCCCAATGACCTCCTTTCTAACGCAGATGCGCTCACCCTGATCAAAAGAAGGGAAATGAAACTCAAGGGCACGCGTTCCCGATTCAGGAACCAGAGGGCGCTCGAGCAGTGGGGCGGGTACTCCGGCGTCGGAAGACTTGTCTATCGCTGGCCGAATGTGAAGGTGCTTTTGAACGACCTGTACCAGGGGATGAGCCGGGAGGAGAAATGCTGAACCCAAACTCCCGGAGCCTTTATACCTCTGCATTGACCCCACCGCCGGGGATGATTTTCGACGAGGCCATTGCAACCACCTTTTCGATGGACCCAGCCCTACTGCTTGAGGCACCTGTCTACCTGGCGTTAATGGCGGCGGATGGTCATACCGATCCTGACCCGTTGTCTGTGCTTGAAGCCATCCGCAGGTACTCGAAACGAATCACCGTCTATGTGCAACGAGGACGGATTCAAGTGCCCCAGATTGCCAAGCCCAATCCATTGTTTGGGTTTCTGGAGGAAATGGTCGTCGAGGTAACGGCCCCTGGCGGAGGCGTCTTCCATCCAAAAGTCTGGGCAATCCGTTTTGTCAGCCCCGATCAAAGCAGCTCGATGTATCGTCTGGTGGTCCTGACGAGGAACATGACCACCGATCAGTCCTGGGACCTGTCACTTCAGCTCGAAGGCACGATTACAGGTAGGAAGTCCAAATCAAATAAACCGCTGGCACATTTCTTCAAGACACTTCCTGATCTGGCTACCGGACCAACGGAATCGGGCAGGAGCGAGCAAGCTCTCAGATTCGCGGACGAGCTACATCGAGTCCAGTGGGAACTCCCCGACGGCTTTGACGAGCTGACCTTCTATCTTCCAGGAACGAAAGGGTTTGACTGGGAGCCTCCCATGGCAAATCGGATGGCCGTCATCTCGCCGTTCTGTTCTGACGAAGCCCTGCGGGCACTGACGAAAAAAACCAAGGCCGCTGATGCTCTCATCTCACGCCCTGAGTCATTGTCAGCCCTGAAGAAGGAGACTCTCGAGCTCTTCACGCAATGTCTTCATCTGGACGACGCGGCGGAAACCGAGGATGGCGAGGAAGAAGAAGCCACCGAACAGCCGCTTGCGACCGGTCTTCATGCAAAGGTCTATCTGTTTGAGACCCGGTACTATTCAGACTATACCCATGTGATCATGGGGTCCGCGAATGCAACCAACGCGGCGCTGAGCGCTTCGAAAAATATCGAGATTCTGGTCGGGCTGGTTGGCCGGAAGAGTAAAGTTGGCGGCATCGACGAGCTTCTTGGCGCTGACGGATTAGGTGAATATCTTGTCGATTTCGACACGAGCAAGGAAGCAGAGATTGATGCGTTCCGGCAGGCGGCTGAGGAATCCGTTGAGAGGGCTCGC
The DNA here is from genome assembly GCF_943737005.1 of Achromobacter sp. Marseille-Q4962. GTDB lineage: Bacteria > Pseudomonadota > Gammaproteobacteria > Burkholderiales > Burkholderiaceae_B > Achromobacter. Next base: position 3,236 of record NZ_CALSFU010000060.1, read on the forward strand.
TCCCGGATAGCTGAAGCAGCTCTGTCCATCGAATGCAGCCCGGGATCGAAGGACGGCCTGTGGGCATTGGTGTTGACGGGAGAAATCCCATCCCTTGATGGGATCGTCAGTGCTATTGCATGGCCGATAACCGTTACTCGGGACTTCGCGGTGGATATTCTTAACGGCGATGCTAACGGTGGGATCGGCCTCGGAGAGTTCTCCGCCTCTTCTGTAACGGGGCTCATCGCGTTTGAGCTTAAGACCAACCATCCGGACGTTTCGGCCCGGTTTGTTCTGAATATTCCCGTTACCGGCGTTCCAGAAGAACGCAACTCTGCCATCCTGCAAACCGTGATCAGCAATCAGGAGGGATTCCTGCGTTATCTCCTACTGTTGTTGGGGGATGATAAGGTATCCGGACTTGATCCAGGTAGTGGCTCCGGGCTTGCCAAATGGTTGGCCCGGTTAGCCGACGGTGAGGATATCCCGCTACTGGAAGAGCTGACCCGCACGTACAGTCGACACCCGGAGAGACTGGCGGAAATCTCGGGGCTGGTTCGTGATCTGTCCCAGGGAAGCAAGAATGCGATTATCCCCGAGGATTTTTTAGACCTCTGGACGGTTTTTGAATCGGCTATCGGGAGGCGTGATGCGTAGCAACCGCTTTTTATCAACTCCCGCCTTGGCCGGTCTGAAAGATTTCCAGAGGAAGACCGTGGATTACGTCTTCAAGCGGCTCTATGTGTCAACGCCGGTTGAAAACTGACCCACTTTCGTCGGAATCGTCGGAGTAAAACTGACCCACCCCGGCGTCCAAAAAACCTAGCTCCTGATCTTGATATTCCCTGCTTTGCGCTTGTCCTTGAGTC
>NZ_CALSFU010000061.1 GCF_943737005.1 Achromobacter sp. Marseille-Q4962
GGTCCGTGTTGCCCGCCGCAATCTCGCGCGAACCCACCGTGATCTCGTCCACCCCGCGGCGCACCGCCGCCACCGTGCGCGTCAGGCTCTCCTGCATGCGCTTGAGCGCCGAGAAGAGATGGCCGATCTCGTTGGCATTGCGCACTTCGACGCGCGCCGTCAGGTCGCCGGCCGCGATGCGGTCGAAATGCCGGCCCGCGTCGGTGAGCGGGCGCAGCACCCGGCGCCGCAGGAAAACATAGGTCGCGAACACCAGCAGCGCGGCGATGACGCCGCCCGCCGCCACGGCCATCAGCACGTAGCGGTAGCGGACCTGCGCCACTTCGTGGGCATCGGTCATTTTGCCGGTGCGCCAGAAGTCGAAAGCGTCCACGGCACGCGCGAAGCGGCTTTCGAGGGCGTCCTGCACCATCTGGACCTGCGTCTGGTAGCCCGGCATGTCGGCTTTCTCGAGCGCCGTCACCAGCGGGGCCAGGCCCTGCTGCGCCAGCACGAGATACGCGTCCTCGATTTCCTTGAGAATGGGCGCCGCCTCGGCGTCGTCGGGCTTGGGCAGCGTCTTGTAATATTCGAACTCGGTCTGCGTCTTGTTGAGCGCCGACTTCGCCCGCTGCAGCATGCCCGCCGCCTCGCCGGACAGGCCCTGCGACACCAGGACGGGCTGGCCGATGTTGCGCACGATGTCGCCGTAGTTGGAAGTGGCCGCGCGGCCCAGGCTGTTGAGCGTATCCTTGTAGCTTCCCACCACGCGGCTGACCGCGTCGTCGAGCTCCTGCGCCTGCTTGATCTCCGCCAGAGTCTGGTTGCTGACCCGCAGCGACAGAACCCCCAACGCCGCGCCGATCACCAACATGAATGAAAAGAACGCCAGCACCCACAGCAGGCTGCCGCGTATCGTCATGTTCGCAAAAAACTTGCGCATCACAGGAACCACTCCCAGGGTGCAGTAGTTAGGAAAAGCGCCGCATCGATCCTGACGCGGCGCCCGTGCCCTGCCGGCCGTCTCCGATCAGGAAGCGACCTTCTCCACCAGCGCCATTTCGTCGCTGGTCATCAGCTTTTCGATGTCCACGAGGATCAGCATGCGTTCGTCCACCGTGCCCAGGCCGGTGAGGTATTCCGTGGACAGCGTGGCGCCGAACTCCGGCGCCGGGCGGATCTGCCCCGCGTTGAGCATGAGCACGTCGGACACTCCGTCGACCACGATGCCGACCACGCGGCGCTCGAGGTTGAGGATGATGACCACCGTCTGCTCGTTGTAGTCGACGCTGCCCAGGTTGAACTTGATGCGCAGGTCGACGATGGGAACGATGATGCCGCGCAGGTTGGTCACGCCCTTGATGAAAGGCGGCACGTTGGCGATGCGGGTGACGGTGGCCGCGTCGTAGCCGCGGATTTCCTGCACCTTGAGAATGTCGATGCCGTATTCCTCGGCGCCGAGCGTGAACACGAGGAATTCGCTGCCTACGTCCTCATTGCGCGCGGACTGCGCTTGCGGTTTGGCTGCCATGAGTGGTTTCTCTCCGTCAATTCAGAATGGCTTCGGGCTGCGACCAACGCTCGCGGTTGGCGCGCGCCAGCGCAAAAACGTCGACAATCAGCGCCACGCTGCCATCGCCCAGGATGGTGGCGGCGGAGATGCCGGGAACCTTGCGGTAATTCGATTCGAGATTCTTCACCACCACCTGGTGCTGCCCGATGAGGTGGTCCACCAGCAGCGCGAAGCGGCGGTCTTCGGCCTGCATGATGACCGCGATGGCCTGCGTGGGATCGGTCTGCGCGCCGCAGACCGAGAACACGCGGTGCATTTCCACCAGCGGCAGGTACTCGCCGCGCACGTGCATCACGCGCTCGTTGCCGGCCACCGAGTAGATCTGGTCGTTGGTGGGCTGCAGCGATTCGGTCACGTGGTTGAGCGGGAGGATGAAGGTTTCCTCGCCGACCCGCACCGACATGCCATCGAGGATGGCCAGCGTCAGCGGCAGCACGATGCGGGTGGTGGTGCCCTGCCCCGGCCGGGACGACAGTTGCACGTGGCCGCCCATGTCCTGGATATTGCGGCGCACCACGTCCATGCCCACGCCGCGGCCCGAGATGTCGGTGATCTTCTCCGCCGTGGAAAAACCCGGGGCGAAGATGAGCTGCCAGATCTCGTCGTCGGGAGAGTTCTCGTTGACGGGCAGCCCCTGGGCGATGGCCTTCTTGAGAATTCTTTCGCGGTTCAGGCCGGCGCCGTCGTCGCTCACCTCGATCACGATATTGCCGCCGTTGTGCTGCGCCGACAGCACCAGCTGGCCGACCGGATCCTTGCCGGCGGCCACGCGCTTCTCGGGCGTCTCGATGCCGTGGTCCAGGCTGTTGCGCACCAGGTGCGTCAATGGGTCGATGATGCGCTCGATGAGGCTCTTGTCCAGTTCGGTGGCGCGACCGTAGGTCTGCAGTTCGATCTGCTTGCCCATCTTGCTGGCGATGTCGCGCACCAGCCTGGGAAAGCGGCTGAACACGTAGTCCATCGGCATCATGCGGATGGACATCACGGCCTCCTGGAGGTCGCGGGCATTGCGCTCAAGCTGTTCCATGCCGTTGAGCAGGCGGTCGTGCAGCACCGGATCCAGCGTGGAGGCCGTCTGCGCCAGCATGGCTTGCGTGATGACCAGCTCACCCACCAGGTTGATGACCTGGTCCACCTTTTCGACGCCGACACGGATGGAGGTGGACTCCTTGTCCGCGTGCGCCGGCGCCGGCGCGCGGGTGGCGCGCGATGCCTGGGTGATCGCCTCGGCCGCGGCGGCCGATTCCGCCACGGGCGCCGGCTGCCCGGAGGTCGCGGCCGGTTGGGGTGCGGACTGCGGCGCGGCCGGCTCAGGCGCGGCCGGTTGGGCTTCCTGCGCAGCGGATTCCGCCACCGCGGGCGGCGCTTCCTGCCGGATCTCGAGCTGGTCGGCATCCACGATGAAGCAGCACACCGCTTCGATATCCGCCGGCGAGCAGGTGCTGTCCACCCACACCGTCAGCGCGCCGTCCTTGCGTTCGCTGGCCTTCACATGGCCCAGGTTGCCCATTTCTTCCAGCAGGGAACCCGCGTCCTTGTCGGATACCTTGCTGATGCGCACCCGCAGCGGCACGCCGCCGGATGCGGCGGCGCCGGCCTCGGGCGCCTCGGCGGCCGGCGCCGGCTGGGGCTGGGGCTGGGGCT
>NZ_CALSFU010000062.1 GCF_943737005.1 Achromobacter sp. Marseille-Q4962
AGTGGATGTGGTCCTACAATCACGAGCGCCCAAATATGGCTCTGGGCGGATTTACCCCAAAACAGCGGCTCGCCATGGCCGCATAGCGTTCCTACTTCTGGCAAACGCTAAAAATGGGGGGATTACCAGGGCATGCCAGCAGCCTTGGATATAACATCGGGATCTCAGCTGCAGCTGATTGTAATCAACTGTTAATTATGCGCATTCGGGTGATGGGATGCTTCCCTTAGAGGGGCTAGAGATGAGGGAAAACTTTACCGGTACCGTGCTTATTTTCTAATATATTTTCTTAGTTACCACTTGTCTCGTTGAGACTTTCAAGCCGGTCAGATTGGTAGTAATGAGCATTGCTTTTCTATACGTTGGAAAAGGGTTAATGACGTCGTGATGACGGAGTGGTAGATCAAAAACTATGGCAATGTTTCGCCAAAATTGGACGCTACGACGTAAGCTGCTGCCGAACCCATCTTTCATGATGCCACCCATACGGTCGGTGCCTATCGATGCGGAAACAGTTCATAAGTTAAAGTCTCGGCGATAGCACCTTAAGTTTTTTTCGATTTTAGATCAAATGTTTTTATTGTGTCTTCATGGAGAAGGGCGTAGCGACCGTTCATTTATTAGGAAGGAGTCTGCCTGCTCATGATGAGGTTCCTTCTATTCATTGTCAGTGTTGGGGGGGGCCTGAAGAAACCGGGGGGCTTAATAGTAAAGAAATAATTTTTCAGTTAAGTTTTTTTCTCCTTGTTGGGAGATTTTTTAAAAATACTTGATGAGATTATTATGAGAATATTTGTTTTGTTGGCTATTTTGTTTTGCTCTACGCCCTCTTTTGCGGCTTCTTTTGATTGTGCGAAGGCATCGGGTTTTGTAGAGAAAGAAATTTGCTTGGACCCCGTTCTTGGGAGATTGGATGAGGCTCTTTCCAATAACTATAAAGGGATGCTTTCATCTGATTTTGGTGGATCAGTGAGCTCTCTCAGGGACGAGCAGAGGAAATGGATTGCCAATAGAAATAAATGCACTACAAGAGATTGCCTGATTTCCGCCTATAGAAAGCGAGTTGATGAAACTTGCAACTATGGAGTTGTTTCTGGTGTTCATCCCGAATGTATGCTTGCGGAAGATGTTGAAAAAGACCTTTCCAATAGCAGCCATTCAAAATATCGAGATAATGAAATTTCAAAAAAAAATAATGCTCGTAGTTATAGTCTCTTAAATGCTCTAATGGCTCAATATGGGGACTATAGGCTTCAAACTCTAATTCAGTATGCTCAATTGTCAGGGTGCCTTTTTGAGCAACAAGAGACGGATTTCTTTGAAAATAAGAAAATGGGGCATTTGAGAGTTGATGAGATAAAGTTTAAGAAAGGATGTTCATTGGAGGATGTTGGAGTTCTATATGGTGTTGTGAAGGTCGCTGTTATGCCAATTAGTACTTCGAGTCCTGTTTTTTCTTATGTTTATAAGAAAGATGGTAGATCTCCCTTGCTTCTTCGGCTGCGTAATGAATATCTTGATGAAGAAATGAGAACGTTTAAAAATAACATTGAAGCTATCAGGAAAAGTAAAAATTAAAGCTGCAAATTTTTCTTATGCTGACCTGCTCCCCGTGGTTAGTACGAAATCGATGTAGAGTCCGTTCACAAAGGAACGGCAATGAAGAAACGATTTACGGAAGAACAGATCATCGGGGTGCTGAAGGGGCAGCCCTCCCCCTCAGGGCAAGATAGTCTCTGGTTCCTCCAGTCCGGCGAAGCCCCTCTTATGGGGCTTTTTTTATGCCAAAAGCTGGACAGCACCCGCCAGTCCAGATATCATTACAATTTGTAAATATAGCTTGTCGGAGAACGCCAATGCCCAATGCGATGGATCGCTTTCAGTGGGTTGAGTTGATGGAAAAGAAATATCGTGGCAACAATGATATCTACATAGACACCACAGATTACTTGGGCCCTCGCGTTCTTCATAGGACTGGCGGTGGCGTTGTGGAGTCCTATAGTCAGTATTATCAGATGGCTACCGGAAAGCCCACACCAGAGCAAGCCCAATGGGACTTGGTGGATAGTTGGCTCTCCTCGAAGCCCAAGAATCAGAGTAGCAGCGGAGGCTTTAGGAAACACAGGACAAAGAGAACCCGTTCTTTGGGAGCCTCGTTCAAAGCTATTTTTAAAGGCATGCTCTCTTTAATAGTTATCGGATACACCATAGCTGTGGCCGTAAGACTTCTTAGGATGGCTGGGGTTATCTAGAGTCTCATCGGTTGACACAAATTGATGAGGACCTATAATATGCTCATAAAGATAAAGGAATAATCATGAGCAAAGAAAAAAGCCATTTAGATGTCTTTGAGGGGAGACCGAAAGCACAGAAAGCCTACAATGTCTTTATGGGTATAGGCGTTACCAGTGTTTTAGCAATGGTCGGTGGTGCAGCGGCGTACACCTATTTAACAGCCACTACAGGGAACTTGCCAGGCTTCGGGAATTTCATTGGAGACTTGGCTTTGGCTGGAGGCATTGGCGGTTTCGTTGCAGCAATAGGTAGTGGCCTTAGCCTTAAAAACTTCAAGTCTAGAGTTTTTGGTACTGATGGTGGGTTAGAGCTATATGAGAATACCAAGCTTCAGGAATCCGATAAAGAGATCATCAATAGTGATCCTGGCACCAAGTTTGCCGTCAGATCCTTTCTCACAATGGCCGCGGCCTCTGGTCTAGCTGCGATAGCTGGCGTTGGTATGTTGATCAATGCACAAGTATCTGGAATGGCGAACAGTGCCACTACTCTTCCAGGCTTTGCAGCTGCCACCTTGGGAACAGCACTAGGACTTTATGCCTTTGACCTGCCCCCAGACTTAGTACGGCACCGACATAGAGTCCAGGGTTAAAAACCGTTGTTGTCGATGCGCCTGAGCAAACTGCTCCGGCGTTAAGTATCCCAGCGCGCTATGCGGGCGTTCGGTGTT
>NZ_CALSFU010000063.1 GCF_943737005.1 Achromobacter sp. Marseille-Q4962
GGTCGGAGCCGGGGGCGGCGGGAGGCTGCGCGGCGCTGGCCGCGCCCTCGCGCTTGAGGGTGGTTTCTTGCATGATGGTCGCCGTGACGGGTGTAGATCCCGGGGGCTGGGAGATGGAAACATCGGATTTTACCTCTTGCTGCAAGATTGCTCACCGTTGCGCCCCCGCTGCCGTTACCATAGCGGTCCGGCCGCAGGCCCGATCCTGATAATCGTTCTCGTTCCGAATTCATGACATCCAACCCCATCACGCCCGTGACTGCGGCGGCAACCCGCGTCGCCGCGCCGGCGCCTGCCGAGGTCTGCAGTCCTTTTTCGGTTCGCATCTGGCTGGTGCTGGCCATCGTGCTGTCGCTGGCCGCCGGCGCCAGCGCGCGCTGGCTCGACCTGCCGCTGGCCATCGCCATCCAGCGGTCCGTCTCCGAAAGCGTGGACAATTCCTTCGAATGGGTGGGCGAGCTGGGCGAGAGCGGCCACTACGTCGTGATGGCGCTGCTGTTCTACGGGGTGGGCATGCTGGGCATGGCCCGGGGCTGGCGCAATCCGCTGCGCACCAGTTACGAAAGCATGGTGCGCGGCAGCGTGCTCATGCTGTCCGTCATGGCCGCGGGCGGCCTGGTGGTGCTGGCGCTCAAGCGCGCGGTGGCCCGGGCGCGGCCCGAGCTCTATTTCGAGCAGGGCATCTACGGCATGGGCGAGTCCTTCTCGCGCGCGCAGCAGTTCAATTCCTTTCCGTCCAGCCACACCTACGCGGCCTTCGCGGTGGCCGTCACGCTGGGCATCCTGGCGCCGCGCTGGCGCTGGGCCTTCCTGAGCCTGGCCGCCCTGGTGGGCGTCAGCCGGCTCATCAACCTCGACCACTATCTCTCGGACGTCATGGTCGCCGCGGGCATCGCCGTGGCGATGGGCTGGGCGCTGGCGCCGCGCGTGCTCAACAGCCAGTACCAATGGCCGCTGCGCGCGCCGTGGCGCTGGTGGCGCGGCTAGGGCCGGCGCGCCCCAAGGGCGATTGACGCCGGGGCCCCGTTCCCGCCTTTCTCCTCCGCTTTCTTCCGCAGGCCGCGCCTGGCCCCGTAGACAAGAACGGGCCGGCGCGGCCCGCGCGCATCCGGCCTACAGGTTTTCCCGGGTATTCGCTCGCATGCATGATGTATATGCTTGTATATACATTCGGCGCAAGCACAAGGCATAGCGCTATGCGCATGGCTGGCGCGCCGCATGCCGTGCCGCCGGCGCCGCCGCGCGGCGTCAACCATCAGGGTAGGAAAACCAGACATGCATGTTGCCGAGAATGCCGGCGCAGTTGCCGCGCCGCCCGCCGCCGACGCCGAGGGCCAGGCCCGCGCCGCACCACGGGGAAACCGCCGCATCATCCTGGGCGCCAGCCTGGGCAACGGCCTGGAAATCTTCGATTTCACGGTCTACAGTTTTTTCGCCGCCATCATCGGCAAGCTCTATTTTCCCAGCGACACGGCCTACGGTTCGCTGCTCATGGCGGTGGCCGTGTTCGGCGTGGGTTTCGTCATGCGGCCGCTGGGCAGCATCGTGTTGGGCGCGTATGCCGATCGCAAGGGCCGCAAGGCGGCCATGCTGGCGACCATCGCGCTGATGGGGCTGGGCACCGCGCTCATCGCCTTCGCTCCCACGCACGCGCAGATCGGCGTGATGGCGCCCGTGCTCATCGTGGCCGGGCGCCTGCTGCAGGGCTTCGCCGCGGGCGGCGAGGTCGGTTCGGCGACCACGCTGCTGCTCGAATCCGCCGGCGCCAACCAGCGCGGCTTCTTCGTGAGCTGGCAGTCCATCAGCCAGGGCGTGGCGGCGCTGCTGGGCGCCTCGCTCGGCCTGCTGCTGACGTCCGTGCTTTCCGAGGAGGCGCTGCATGCCTGGGGCTGGCGCGTGCCCTTCGTGCTGGGGCTGCTCATCATTCCGGTGGGCGTGTACATCCGCCGCAACATCGAGGAAACCTACGCCTGCCAGCGCGAGGGCGGGGGCGCGGCGGCGGAGCATCCGGCCTGGACGCTGGCCGCGCGCCATCCGCGCGACCTGACGCTGGGCGTGCTCATCATCATGTCGGGCACCGCCATGGTCTACATCGTGCTGTTCTACATGCCCACCTACATGATGCAGACCAACCACATCGACGCGCCCACGTCGTACCTTTTCAGCTGCGTGGCGGCCGTGGTGCAGGTGGTGTCGGTCTATCTCTGCGGCCTGTACGTGGACCGCGTGCGCAACTACAAGCAGCCCCTGGTGTGGTCCATCGTGGTTGGCATGGCGATGGCCTATCCCACCTTCCTGTTCCTGTCGATGCCGGGCATGCTGTGGCTGGCCGTGGCGTGCCGCATCGTTCTCATCGCCGCGCTGGGCGTCAATATGCTGGCCAGCACCATGCTCATCGTGTCGGCCCTGCCGCGCGAGATCCGCGCCACCGGCACCTCCATGATCTACGCCTTCGGGGTCACGCTGTTCGGCGGGTCGGCGCAGTTCATGGTGACCTGGCTGCTGAAGATCTCGGGCAACGCGATGGCGCCGGCGTGGTATCTCATCGGCATGCTGGCCGCCAGCCTTGCCGCAACCTGCGTGTTCCGGGAGCGCCACCATGACTGACATCCCCTCCGCCGCCTTCGCCTCCGGCATCGCCGCGGCCTACGAGCCCGGCCTGCTCCAGGCATTCGACGACATGAAGCGCCTGCGGCGCGACATCCACCGGCATCCCGAGCTCGGCTACGAAGAAACCCGCACCAGCGCGCTGGTGCGGGTTTCTTCGTAGCCGAGCTCGGGATGCCGGTGGATGTCGCGCCGCAGGCGCT
>NZ_CALSFU010000064.1 GCF_943737005.1 Achromobacter sp. Marseille-Q4962
TGCCCGCCCCCCGCTTTTTCTGTGCCACGCCCCTGTCCGCCCATGCCCGCATCGAACTGCCCGAGGCCCTGGCCCACCACGCCTTGCGGGTGCTGCGCATGAAAGACGGCGAAGCCCTGACGCTCTTCGACGGCGCCGGCGGCGAATATCCCGCCGTGCTCGAAGTGCAAGGCAAGGCCGGCTATGCCCGCCTGGGCGATTTCGAGCCCCGCGAGGCCGAGCTGGCCGGCCGCATCGTGCTCGCCCAGGGCCTGCCCTCGGGCGACAAAATGGACTGGGTGGTGGAAAAGGCGGTGGAACTGGGCGCGGCGCAAGTCTGCCCCATTGCCGCGCAGCGCAGCGTGCCGCAGCTCTCCGGCGCGCGGCTGGACAAGCGGCTGGCGCATTGGCGGCGCGTCGCCCAGTCGGCCAGCGAACAGTGCGGCCGCAACCGGCTGATGGACGTGGACGAGCCCCGCACGCTGGCGCAGTGGCTGGCCGGGCCCGCCCGGGGCCTGCGCCTGCTGTGCCATCCGGAAGCCGAAACCGACCTGGCCGGCCGGTTGCGCGGCGACGCCGGGCTGCGCGCGCAGCCCGCGCTCACGCTGCTGGTGGGCCCCGAAGGCGGGTGGTCCGACCAGGAACTGGAACAGGCGCGCGCCGCGGGCGTGGAAGCGGTGCGTTTCGGCCCGCGCGTGCTGCGCACCGAAACGGCCGGACTCGCGCTCATCGCGGCCTCCTGCGCCGTGCTGGGCTGGTAGCGGCACAGCCGGCGAGGCGCGGCCGGCGAGGCGCGGCCGGCGCGGGCGCTGACCCGCGCGGATCAGTTTTTCTCGCCGTAGGGCGCGGCCGCCACGCCCGGCTCGGGGTCGGGATGCCGCCCGGCGTGCTCGATGACGTAGGAAAAGATGCGGCCGTTCTCGTGAGCGAAATCGGCTGCGTCCGAACACACGGTTTCGATGCGGGCGGCGTCTTCCTCGAGCGCCGGGTCGCCCGAATGCAGTTTGTACAGCCACAGCACCACGCCCGCTTTCTGGTCGAGCACCGTGTCGCACAGGCAGTCGTAGAGCGCGTCGAGATTGCCGCCGAAATACTCGGGAAAATCGACCGCCTTGGCAATGGCGCGCAACACGGCCGAGCGGCTGCGCGCCGGGTCGCAGTTGGCCACGTACAGCGCCAGCCCAAGCTCTTTCGCGGCATCGACCACGGCCTGCTTGTCCAGCCCTTCATGGGCAAGCGCGCCGCCGCGCCGCAACTGGCGCTGCAGTGTGGATAGACCGTTGCGAGTCATGCCTGGGCCTCCTTGAAAAAGGCGATCACTTCTTCGTTACGCTGCATCGTATCGGCATAACCCAGTTCTATCAATCGCCTGGTGTAGCTCGCTTCAAACAGCAGATACGACATCAGCGAACCGCCTCCCGGACGGTCGGGATCGGCCGACACGCCGAGCACGCGGAACAGCGCGCGCGCCTGCGTGGGCAGGTCGTCCAGGTGCTCCAGCGCGAGCAGGTCCAGCGACTGGCTGGGCGTGATGCTGAGCACCCGGACCATGCGCAGGCCCGCGCCGGCCTGCGGGTCCACGTGGGCCATGAGATTGTTGAGCCGCTCCAGGCGCTCCACGTCGATCGACAGGCCGTCCAGGAAAATGCTGGACAGCGCATGGCCGCCCACCTGGGCCAGCGAAGGATACGGCGGAGAATCCTCGCGGTTTTCCGGATGCGTCTCGTCGCGAAAGCCCGTGCCGATCACCAGCACGCGGTGCGCGCCCAGGTGGATGGCCGGACTGATCGGCGCGAGCTGGCGCATGGAGCCGTCGCCGCACCATTCGCCCTTGCCGTGCACCTGGACCTGGCGCGCCGGAAACACGAACGGAATGGACGAAGACGCCATCAGGTGGTCGATGCCGATGGCCGCCGGAATGGCGAGCCGCAGATAGCGGTGCCAGGGCTCGATGGGCGTGTGCGCCTGGTAGAAGGTCAGGTGCTCGCCGCTGGTGTAGCCCGACGCCGTGATGGCCAGCGCGGACAGCGCGCCGCTTTCCAGATTGGCCTGCAGGCGGCTGAAGTCCATCACCCGCCCCAGCAGCGCCTCGAGCGGGGCACTGTCCAGCAGCGACTGCGGCCGCTTGCGGGTCAGCCCCGAGTACATCCAGCCCAGCGACAGCAGCCCCAGCCAGCGCACGCCGGTGCGGATCAGGCCGGGCGCGTCGGCGCGGTAGACCATGTCGGTGTTGAGCGAAGACCAGAGGCGGCGGATGCGCCGCACGCCCAGGTGCGGGCGGTCGGCACGGCAGGCCAGCGCCGCCGCGTTGATGGCGCCGGCCGAGGTGCCGCAGATGATGTCGAAGGGATTGTGGAAACGGGAATGCCAGTCGGGGTCCAGCAGTTCCATGATGGCGCTGAGCACCCCGACCTGGTAGGCCGCGCGCGCGCCGCCGCCGGTCAGGACCAGACCGGTGGGCGTGCGCGCGCACGCCGGGCCCGCGGGCAGTACTTCAACGCGGGGTGTTGGCATCGACCACCGTCATGGCCGTCATGTTGATGATGCGCCGCACGGTGGAACTCGAAGTCAGGATGTGCACCGGCGCGTTGGCGCCCAGCAGGAACGGGCCCACCGCCACATTGCCCCCGGCCGCCGTCTTCAGCAGGTTGTACGCAATGTTGCCCGCATCCACGTTCGGGCACACCAGCAGGT
>NZ_CALSFU010000065.1 GCF_943737005.1 Achromobacter sp. Marseille-Q4962
CGCAGCAGAACGCGGCGCTGGTGGAGGAGGCGGCGGCTGCGGCCGGTTCGCTGCAGGAGCAGGCGCAGCGGCTGGCCGAGGCGGTGTCGGTGTTCAAGATCAACGCGGGCGAGGTCATCGAGGTGCCGGCGCGGCATCTGTCGTCGCAGCGCGCGGCGCCGCGGGTGGCCGCGGCCCCGTCCGCGCCGCGGCCGCAGGCCGATGCGGGCGAGCGGGCGCAGCAGCGTCCGGCCGGCGCGCCGGCGGCCAGGCTGGCGCATAGCCGGCCGGCGTCCGGCGACCAGGCCCATCAAGGCCAATCCGGTCAGGGGCAAGCGAATCAAGGCCAGGCGAATCAAGGCCAGGCCCATCCGGTCCAGGCTGAACCCCCGGCACGGCCGCGCGCCGCGGATGCCGCGCGCGGCGCGGCACGCAAGGAAGCCCCGCGCATGGCGGCCGAGGGCGCGGTGGCGGCGCGCCCGCCGCGGCGCCCGGCCTCCGAGACGGTCAAGCCAGCCCCGGCGGCGCGCCGCCAGGCGCCGGCCGACGATGACTGGGAATCCTTTTGACGCCGGCGAGTCCGGCCAGCGAGTGCGCCATGCGTAGCCATTATTCCTGCCTTCTTAGCGCGCTGTTCGCCATGCTGTTGGCGGGTTGCGCGGCCACGGGACACAACTTCGATCCCGACAAGCTGTCGAGCCTGACGCCGGGCGTCACGACGCTGCAGGAGGCGGCCTACGCGCTGACCGCGCCGCCGGACCGGATCTACCCGCAGACCGACGGCACCACGATCGCCATGTGGTCCCACAAGATCACCTTCGTGGCCGACGGTCTCTACAGCCGCAAAGAGGCGCTGCTGCAATTCGGCCCCGACGGCCGGCTGCTGCGCCTGGTCGACAGCACCAATATTCTGCTGGAGCCTTGGGAGCGCCAGAAACTGCTGGGCCCCGCGCCGCTGGCCGATGCGGGCCAGCCCTCGATGGGCCAGCCCGGCATGGGCCAGCCCAACATGGGCCAGCCCGGCATGGGCCAGCCCCCCGTCGCGCCGCCGTTGGCGATTCCGGTGCCGCAGGCCCCGCCTGCGCCTGCGGAGTCGGGCGCCTAGCGCGGGACGCTCCTGCGGAATAGGGGGCAGGCTCCATGGCCCGCCCCAGCGTCGCCCGGGCCGGCTTTCTTCGGAGAGCCGGGCGGGGTGGTTCTTGTGTGGTTACAACAGTACCTGAAGGGATGGGGAAAACTATGGAAGCGAGTCTCGAATCCGGAGGCAGGCCTGGCAAGGCTGGCAAGAAAAAGGCCGCGCGCGCGCCCAAGGTGAAACGCAAGCTGCGGCTGCGCGATGCCCGCGTGGGCACCATGCTGATCTGGGTGATGGCGTTCTTCGCTGTCCTGATCGCGGCGGTGGGCGGGCTGGCCGTCTATTTCCTGCAGAACAACTACCAGTCCATACGCGAGGTCAACGAGCTGACCGAGCGCGCCACGCAGGTGGAGATCATCAACAGCGATATGCTGCGCGCCCGCGTGGGCCTGATGGTGGCCGCCCGGCATCTGCAGGAAGCGGGCTGGGGCAGCGGCCAGAATTCGGCCAAGGAAGCCGCCTCCACGATCAAGGAGGCCACCGACCTGCTGAACGGCGTGCGCAACCGTTTTTCGGATTTCCAGAAAAACATGCTGCAGGACGATACCGGCCGCCAGCTGTCCATGAACCTGGTGCGCCGCTACCGCTCGTACATCGACGACGGCGTGGACACCATGGTAGAGGCGCTGCGCAGCGAAGACTATTCCACCTTCTACATGGTGAACAATGAGTACGGCACGCCCCGCAGCGCCGCGTTCATCGCCGCCATCCAGGAATTCAGCAAGTACATCGCCGACCAGCAACAGGCCACCATCGAGCAGGCCCAGACCAACTTCAACCGCGCCATGGTGGCGGTGGGCGTCGCGGTCGTGCTGGCCCTGGTGCTCATGGTGCTGGCCCGGGTGCTGTTCGGCCGCCTGGTGGTGCGCCCGCTGGTCGAAGCCGGCCAGCATTTCGACAAGATTGCCAATGGCGACTTGACCAACCGCGTCGAAGTGCGCTCGCACAATGAAATCGGCCAGCTGTTCGCCGCCATCAAGCGCATGCAGGAGAGCCTGACGCGCACGGTGGCGGTGGTGCGCCGCGGGGTGGACGAGATCACGGTGGGTTCGCGCGAGATTGCGGCGGGCAACACGGACCTGTCCAGCCGCACCGAAGAGCAGGCGGCGTCGCTGGAGCAGACGGCGGCGTCGATGGAAGAG
>NZ_CALSFU010000066.1 GCF_943737005.1 Achromobacter sp. Marseille-Q4962
TGTCAACGCCGGTTGAAAACTGACCCACTTTCGTCGGAATCGTCGGAGTAAAACTGACCCACCCCGGCGTCCAAAAAACCTAGCTCCTGATCTTGATATTCCCTGCTTTGCGCTTGTCCTTGAGTCGGTAGCTTTCCCCGGCAATCTGCACGATATGGGCGTGATGCAGCAGGCGGTCGAGCAAGGCGGCGGTCAGCGTTTGGTCCTCAGCAAAGCATGAGGACCACTGACTGAAGGGCAGATTGCTGGTGACGATGATGCTGGTGCGCTCGTAGCGCTGGGCCACCACGTTGAAGAACAGATTCGCCTCCTCGCGTCCAAACGGCAAATATCCGATCTCATCGATCACCAACAGGCGCGGCCCGATGATGGCACGGTTGAAGTACTGCTGCAGCCGATCCTGTTTATGGGCGGTGGCCAACTGCATCATCAGGTCGGCGGCAGTCAGGAAGCGGGTCTTGATGCCCGCCATGACGGCACGGTAGGCCAGCGCCTGAGCCAGGTGGCTCTTGCCCACGCCGCTGGGCCCCAGGAATACGATGTTCTCGGCCCGTTCGATAAAGCTCAGAGCGGCCAGTTCCTGGATCTGGGCACGTGGCGCACCGCTGGCAAAGGCGAAGTCATAATCCTCGATGGTCTTGACCGAGGGCAGCGTGGCAATCTTCATCAAGGCAGCCCGCTGGCGTTCGATCCGGGCGTCGTTCTCGATGCCCAGAAGGCGTTCCAGGAAGTCACCATGGCTGGCGTCCTCGCGGGCACACTGCTGGGCGATGGCCGGCCACTCGCTGCCGATACGCTCCAGCTTCAGGACGTCGCAGAATTGTTCGATCCGGTTGTGTTGGATGTTCACGCCCGCACCTCCAGCAGTTCGTTATAGACCGACAGCGGGTGCTGGAAGCTCTCTCGCGGGACAGGCCGGTGGGATCTGGCAGGCAGCAGAATGCCGTGCTGCGCAGGCAAAGGCAGCAACGCCAGGCGCTCTTCTTGGAACCGCTTGGCGGGTCGCTCCCGGGTGGTGCCGTGCAGTCGCTGATCGGCCACCTCCGTCAGCCAGCGGCCGATGTGCGCGTTGGCCGCTGTCACGTCAAAGCGCAGACCGGCCTGCTTGAGGGTCGCGGCCAACGGCACACAAAAGCTGCCCTTCAGATATCCGTTGAAGCGTTCGACCTTGCCCTTGGTCTTGGCGCGATATGGCTGGCACACACGTGGGGTGAAGCCGAACTCCTCGGCGACGGCCAGCAACCCGTTGTGCCACCGGTGGTGGCCGGGACCGTATGCATCACGCTCAATGATGATGGCCCCCGCGTTGTCGAACAGCACGTGCTGAGGCACACCGCCGAAGTAGGTGAAGGCCTGGCGCAGACATCCGAACCAGGTGTCGGCGCGCTCGTCGGTGGTGAACCGTACCCAGCTCGAACGGCTGTATCCCAGCGTGGCCACGAAGGCCATCAGTGGATCGCGGCCACGCCGGATGTGAGTGAAGTCGGCCTGCATCTGCTTGCCGGGAGGCGTCTCGAAACGAACGACCGGTTCAGGTTCCTGATGCTTGTGGGCACCCAGAAACTCCTTGAGTTGCGTCACGCCACCGGGATAGCCCAGTTCCTGGATCTCTCGCAGCAGTACGGCTGCCGGTATCCAGTGCGGTCGGGCCGCTTCGATGCGACCGCGCAGATAGTCCTTGTACGGATCCAGCTTGGTGGCCCGTGCCTCGCGGGGCCGGTACTGCTGGGCATCGGCCTCACGCAGGTATCGCCTGACCGTGTTGCGTGAGCAGCCTAGCTGCTTGGCCATCTCCCGAATGCTGACGCCGCGACGCGCCATTACCTTGATCTCCACTGCTTGCTCCTGAGTCAACATTGTCGGTGGCCAAAAAGCCACCATCATTGCCCAGGTGGGTCAGATTTACTCCGACGGGGTGGGTCAGTATTACACCGGCGCTAACA
>NZ_CALSFU010000067.1 GCF_943737005.1 Achromobacter sp. Marseille-Q4962
TCGCCGTGCATCTCCCCGTCGATCTCCAGCTCCGGCGCCGCCTCGCGCACCAGCTCCAGCGCCCGCCGCATCTTCGCCCCCGAGGCCGAACTGCCCGAACCAAAGTTCGACCTCGACAGCAGCGCCACCTTCGGCGCCAGGTTCAGCCGCGACATCTCCTGCGCCGCCGCAACCGTGAACTCCGCAATCTGCTCGGCCGTCGGATCGTCGTTGACGTGCGTGTCCACCAGCACCACCGTGCGCTCGTTGAGCAGCAGCACGTTCATCGCCGCGTACACCTTGTGCCCCGGGCGCAGCCCGATCATCTCGTCCACGAACCTCAGGTGATCGTGGTACGCCCCCACCGTGCCGCACACCATCCCGTCCGCATCGCCCAGGTGCACCATCATCGCCCCAATCAGCGTCATGCGCCGGCGCATCTCCACCCGCGCCATCTCCTTGGTGATGCCGCGGCGGCACATCCGCTCCCAGTACGTCGTCCAGTACTGGTGAAACCGCTCGTCGTACTCCGGGTTCGTCACCTCCACGTCCTCGCCCAGCCTCAGCCTCAGCCCCAGCTTCTCGATGCGCGCCAGCAGCACCGACGGCCGCCCCACCAGGATCGGCCGCGCCAGCCCCTCGTCCACCACCACCTGCACCGCCCGCAGCACCCGCTCGTCCTCGCCCTCGGCAAACACAATGCGCGACTTGCCCCCCTCGCGCACCAGCCGCTTGGCCGTCGAAAACAGCGGCTTCATGAACGCCCCCGAGTGATACACGAACTGCTGCAACTGCTCCTCGTACGCCTCCAGGTCCGACAGCGGCCGCGTGGCCACGCCCCCCTCCATCGCCGCCTTGGCCACCGCCGGCGCAATCCGCACGATCAGCCTCGGATCAAACGGCTTGGGAATCAGGTACTGCGGACCAAACGACAGGTCGAACGTCCCGTACGCCGCGGCCACCACCTCGTTCTGCTCCTCCTCGGCCAGCGCCGCAATCGCGTACACCGCCGCCTTCTCCATCTCGCGCGTGATCGTCGTGGCCCCCACGTCCAGCGCCCCGCGGAAAATGTACGGAAAGCACAGCACGTTGTTCACCTGGTTCGGATAGTCCGAACGCCCCGTGGCCATCACCACATCGTCGCGCACCCCGTGCGCCACCTCCGGCAGAATCTCCGGCGTCGGATTGGCCAGCGCCAGAATCAGCGGCCGCGCACCCATCGCCGCCACCATCTCCGGCTTGAGCACCCCGCCGGCCGACAGCCCCAGAAACACGTCCGCCCCCTCGATCACCTCGGCCAGCCGGCGCGCGTCCGTCTTCTGCGCAAACCGCGCCTTGTCCGGATCCATCAGCGTCGTGCGGCCCTCGTACACCACCCCCTCGATGTCCGTCACCCAGATGTTCTCCTGCGGCAGCCCCAGATCCACCATCAGGTCCAGGCACGCCAGCGCCGCCGCCCCCGCCCCGGAGGTCACCACCTTCACCTCGTCGATCTTCTTGCCCACCACCTTCAGACCATTGATGAACGCCGCCGACACACAGATCGCCGTGCCGTGCTGGTCATCGTGAAACACCGGAATCTTCATCCGCTCGCGCAGCTTGCGCTCCACCGTGAAACACTCCGGCGCCTTGATGTCCTCCAGGTTGATCCCCCCGAACGTCGCCTCCAGACCCGCTATGATCTCCACCAGCTTGTCCGGGTCCGTCTCGTTGATCTCGATGTCGTACACGTCCAGGCCCGCAAACTTCTTGAACAGCACCGCCTTGCCTTCCATCACCGGCTTGGACGCCAGCGCCCCGATGTTGCCCAGCCCCAGCACCGCCGTCCCGTTGGTGATCACCCCCACCAGATTGCCGCGCGCCGTGTAGCGAAACACGTTCGACGGGTCCGACACGATCTCCTCGCACGCCGCCGCCACACCCGGCGAGTACGCCAGCGCCAGGTCGCGCTGGTTG
>NZ_CALSFU010000068.1 GCF_943737005.1 Achromobacter sp. Marseille-Q4962
GCCGGCACCACCGACGGCATCGTCGTCACCGTGCCGACCACCGACGACACGGTCTTCGAGGGCCGCGAGAGCCTGACGCTGGAAGCCACGCTCACCGGCAGCACCGCCAGCGGCGTGGCCCTGCCCGGCGGCATCACCGACACCGGCAGCGCCACCATCGTCGATACCGAAAGCACCGATCCGTCCCACCCGAATCCGGGCGCCGACGTGCCCGCCCTCACCGTCTCGGATGCGGGCGACGTCAATGAAGGCAACGACGCCGTCTTCAACGTCAGCCTGGACAACAAGGCCGTCGATGCGGATACCACGCTCACCTTCAAGCTTGGCGGCGACATCGAAGCCGGCGACGTAGGCGTGCCCGCCGTCACCATCGGCGGCCAGTCCGTCGTCGTGACCAATAACGGCAACGGCACCTACAGCATCACCGTGCCGGCCGGCACTACCGGCGGCATCGTCGTCACCGTGCCCACCACCGACGACGCGGTCTTCGAGGGCCGCGAGAGCCTGACCCTGGAAGCCACGCTCACCGGCAACTCCGCCAGCGGCGTGGCCCTGCCCGACGGCATCACCGACACCGGCAACGCCGTGATCGTGGACGACCATGGCCCGGGCGCTGACGTGCCGACCCTGGACGTCTCCAATCCCGGCGACGTCAACGAAGGTAGCGATGCCGTCTTCAACGTCACTCTCAGCAAGCCGGTCAACGCCGAAACCACCCTCACCTTCACGCTGGGCGGCCAGATCGAAGCCGGCGACGTGGGCACCCCCACCGTCACCGTCGGCGGCGTGGCCGTCACGGTCACCGCCAACCCGGACGGCACCTACAGCTTCCAACTGCCGGCCAATACCACCGGCGGCATCGCCATCACGGTGCCGACCAATGATGACGCCAGCTTCGAAGGCCGCGAGAATCTGACGCTCACCGCCACGCTCACGGGCGAGTCCGTCAGCGGCGTAGCCCTCCCGGGCGGCATCACCGATACCGGCAACGCCGTGATCGTGGACGATCATGGACCGGGCGCCGACGTGCCCGCCCTCACCGTCTCGGATGCGGGCGACGTCAATGAAGGCAGCAATGCCGTGTTCAACGTGGCCCTGACCAAACCCGTCGACGCGAATACCACGCTCACCTTCACGCTCGGCGGCCAGATCGAAGCCGGCGATGTGGGCACGCCCACCGTCACCATCGGCGGCCAGTCCGTCGTCGTGACCAATAACGGCAACAACACCTACAGCATCACCGTGCCCGCCGGCACCACCGGCGGCATCGTCGTCACCGTGCCCACCACCGACGACGCGGTCTTCGAAGGCCGCGAGAGCCTGACCCTGGAAGCCACGCTCACGGGCGAATCCGCCAGCGGCGTGGCCCTGCCCGGCGGTATCACCGACACCGGCAGCGCCACCATCGTCGATACCCAGGGCGGCGGCAAGGACGTGCCCGCGCTCACCGTGTCCGACGCCGGCGACGTGAACGAAGGCAGCAACGCGGTCTTCAATGTCGCCCTGACCAAGCCGGTCGATGCGGATACCACGCTTACCTTCAAGCTTGGCGGCGACA
>NZ_CALSFU010000069.1 GCF_943737005.1 Achromobacter sp. Marseille-Q4962
GGGCGGGGCTGTCCGGCATGGTAGGGGCCGCCCTTTTCTCGCTGGCCGGCTCCGAAGGCGGCGGCGTGGGCGGCGCTTCCTCGCCGGCTGCCTCCGGAGCCGGCGGCGGGGGCAGCGATTCGGCCTGCAGCGCGGGCAGGGCCTGCAAAGGCAGCGGCACCGGATGCGCGGCGGGCATGGCCACCCGGCTGACGTTGGGCGTGCTCCAGTAGACCACCAGCAGCACCAGCGCGCCGTAGATGGCCAGGGTGTACAGCACCGTGACCGTGGCGCAGCCCAGCTTGCGCCCGGTAATCGGCGGGGTTTCGCGGCGCAAGGTCCGCAACCAGCGCGCCGCCGCCGCGCCGGGCGCGGAAATCAGCCACCAGCCCAGGCGCTTGAACGGGTGCGGCGCGCGCGCTGGCGGCAATTGCGCTTGCACCTGCGCCGCGAGCAGCTCGCGCAAGGCCTGGTTTTCTTCCTGCAGGCGGCGGGTCTGCTCGTCGATTCGCGCCCCGTCCTGGGCGGAAGAGGATGCCGGTAGTGAGGAGTGCGGATCAGGAGAAGTGCCGCTCATGATTAGAAAAAAATAG
This sequence comes from Achromobacter sp. Marseille-Q4962, assembly GCF_943737005.1. Taxonomy (GTDB): domain Bacteria; phylum Pseudomonadota; class Gammaproteobacteria; order Burkholderiales; family Burkholderiaceae_B; genus Achromobacter. The sequence continues at coordinate 573 of NZ_CALSFU010000069.1, forward strand.
ATACAACTATGTGCGGCGCCATTATGGCGCACGGCTGGCGCCCGGCAAATCTGGAATAGCGAGGAAAAAGGGTGCGATTTGAAAAGGTCGCGCAGCGGCATTGTCCTATGGCCGCAGACGAACCGCGTTTGCCCGCCCGACTGCGATGCGGGTCTGGACGACGCGGCCGGAGTGGATGCGGGAGCGGGCGGCTCCCCCCGGCAAAGAGGCCGGGTTACGCGGGTTCGCCGGTGTTTTCCCGTTGCCCCAGCCGCCGCATCGGATTGCCGCCCTGGATCGAGTAGGCCTCGACCTCGCCGCGCACGACGGTGCCGGCGGCAATTACGCAGCCCTGGCGCAGCACCGCACCGTCGAGCAGCACGCAATTGGCGCCGATCCAGACGTCGTCTTCGACCACGATGCCGCCTTTGCCGGGCCGGAACCCCTGCTGACGGATGGGCAGATCTTTGCGGCGGAACTCATGGTTGGTGGGCGCGAAAGTGCAGTTGGCCGCCACCGCCACGCCGCGGCCGATGCGGATGCCGTTGCCGGTGTAGAGCACACAGCCGGAATTGATGACGCTGTTCTCGCCGATGACCACGTCTCCCGTGCCGCCGGCCGGCTTGATCTTCACGAACGCATCCACCACGGCGCCGGGACCGATCTCGATCACGGTTCCGCGGACGGAGTCCTCGATATCGGCCAGGGGAGACACGCGCGCCGAGGCGTCGATGCGGATCATGGCGGCGGCCCCGTTCAGGCCTTGCGGCGCAGGAAGCCGTCGGGCGCCGAAGTCACCAGCAGGCGGTCCTCGACCGGTAATCCCCCCATTTTTAGCGTTTGCCAGAAGTAGGAACGCTATGCGGCCATGGCGAGCCGCTGTTTTGGGGTAAATCCGCCCAGAGCCATATTTGGGCGCTCGTGATTGTAGGACCACATCCAC
>NZ_CALSFU010000070.1 GCF_943737005.1 Achromobacter sp. Marseille-Q4962
GGCATCTGTCGTCGCAGCGCGCGGCGCCGCGGGTGGCCGCGGCCCCGTCCGCGCCGCGGCCGCAGGCCGATGCGGGCGAGCGGGCGCAGCAGCGTCCGGCCGGCGCGCCGGCGGCCAGGCTGGCGCACAGCCGGCCGGCGTCCGGCGACCAGGCCCATCAAGGCCAATCCGGTCAGGGGCAAGCGAATCAAGGCCAGGCGAATCAAGGTCAGGCCCAGGAAGACCCGGCGGCCGAGCCCCGCGTGGCGGACGCCGCGCGCGGCGCGGCGCGCAAGCCGGCTCCGCGGGTAACGGGCGAAGGCGCGGTGGCGGCGCGCCCGCCCCGGCGTTCCGTGGCCCGACCCGCGGCGGAAACGGCCAGGCCGGCGGCGCGCCGCCAGGCGCCGGCCGACGACGATTGGGAATCTTTCTGATTTGGCAGCAACAGTGTCGTGGGATATCGAGGCAGCAGAAACCTGAATGCAGGCATGCCCGGTCGGACCGGATGCCGCCGGGTGCTTAGCGGAAGAGACTGAAAATGTTTAGCAATATCAAGGTTCGCACCGGATTGATGCTCGCGCTGGCGGTGGTGGCGGTCGCGGCGTTTGTCGCCATCGCGCTCGGCTGGAGCAATACCCGCGCCAATGTCGAAGCCATCAATGCGCTGGACAGCCTCAGCGTACAGCAGAACAACCTGATCAAGGACGCCTATACGCAGATGCTGCGCGCGACCATCCGGGCCGACATCGTGGCGGCGCAACGCGCGACCGGAGACACGGCGGGCGCCGCCGACAACGCGCGGCTCATGCAGCAGCTGCTGGACGACGCGCAGAAAAAGATGCAGGCGTTCAAGGCCATTCCCAAGATCACGAACGTGGGCAAGACGCGCGAGAGCGAACTGCTCAATGCGTTCAACAACTTTGCGCAAGCGTCGCAGGCCATGCTTGCCGCGCTCGAGCAGGGCGACGGCGCGGGCTACCTGAGCATCAAGAACGGCAAGGCCGGCGCCGCCAGCGGCGCGTTCTACAAGCAGCTCACGGAGTTCTCGCAGGAGATCAACGCCTACAGCGCGGAACGCATCTCCCGCTCGCGCTCCGAAAGCGCCCTCATGGCCTACGTATACGGGGCGCTGGTCCTCCTGGTGGCCGCGATGCTGGCCGGGGCGTTCGCCTTTATTACGCGCGTCATCCTGCGCCCTCTGCGCAGCGTGGGCGAAAGCTTTGACAGGATCGCCGCCGGCGACCTGACGGCGCGGGTGGAAGCGACTTCCACCAATGAGATCGGCGTGCTCCTGGCTGCCGTCAAGCGCATGCAGGAGAGCCTGACGCGCACGGTGGCGGCGGTGCGTCGCGGGGTGGACGAAATCAACGTGGGCGCGCGCGAGATTGCGGCGGGCAACACGGACCTGTCCAGCCGCACCGAAGAGCAGGCGGCGTCGCTGGAGCAGACGGCGGCGTCGATGGAAGAGCTGGCCTCGACGGTCAAGCAGAACGCGGACAATGC
>NZ_CALSFU010000071.1 GCF_943737005.1 Achromobacter sp. Marseille-Q4962
CCTCTTGGGAGTCGCGGTCCACGCCGGCCACGCGCGCGCGCAGCGAATTCGTGTACGCGTCGGTGATGATGACGTCGACCATCTGTCCGATGAGCCGCGCGGGCGCGGCGAAGTTGACGATGCGGTTGTTCTCGGTGCGGCCCATGAGCTCGCTGGCGTCGCGCCGCGACGGGCCTTCCACCAGCACGCGCTGGCGCGTGCCGATCATGCCGCGCGCGATGGCGGCGGCCTGTTCGTTGATGAGCGTCTGCAGGCGCTGCAGCCGGCGCAGCTTCACGTCTTGCGGCGTGTCGTCGTGCAGGTCGGCCGCCGGGGTGCCCGGGCGGCGCGAGTAGACGAACGAGAACGAGGTGTCGAAACCCACGTCCTCGATGAGCTTCATGGTTTTCTCGAAGTCTTCTTCGGTTTCGCCGGGAAAGCCCACGATGAAGTCCGATGACAGCGTCAGGCCGGGGCGCGCGGCGCGCAGCCTGCGCACCACCGACTTGAACTCCAGCGTGGTGTAGCCGCGCTTCATGGCGGCCAGCACGCGGTCGCTGCCGGCCTGCACGGGCAGGTGCAGGAAGGACACCAGCTTGGGCAGCGTGGCGTAGGCGTCCACCATGCGCTGCGTCATTTCCTTGGGGTGCGAGGTGGTGTAGCGGATGCGCTCGATGCCGGGGATTTCGTGCACGTATTCCAGCAGGCGGGCGAAGTTGGCGATTTCGGCGGTGTCGCCCATGCGGCCACGGTAGGCGTTCACGTTCTGTCCGAGCAGCGTGACCTCCTTGACGCCCTGGTCGGCGAGGTCGGCCACTTCCATGAGCACGTCGTCGAACGGACGCGAGACTTCCTCGCCGCGCGTGTAGGGCACCACGCAGAAGCTGCAGTACTTGCTGCAGCCTTCCATGATGGACACGAAGGCGGCCGGGCCCTCGACCCGCGGCGGCGGCAGCGCATCGAACTTCTCGATCTCGGGAAAGCTGATGTCCACCTGCGAGCGGCCCTCGGCGCGCCGGCGCCGGATCAGCTCCGGCAGGCGGTGCAGGGTCTGCGGCCCGAACACCACGTCCACGTAGGGCGCGCGCCTGACGATGGCCTCGCCTTCCTGGCTGGCCACGCAGCCGCCCACGCCGATCACCAGGTCGGGGTTGAGTTTCTTGAGATGCTGCACGCGGCCCAGATCGGAAAAGACCTTCTCCTGGGCCTTCTCGCGCACCGAACAGGTGTTGAACAGGATGACGTCCGCCTCTTCGGGGTTGTCGGTCATTTCGAGGCCCTGGTCGCCGCGCAGCACGTCGGCCATCTTGTCCGAGTCGTACTCGTTCATCTGGCAGCCGAAGGTGCGGATGTACAGCTTGCGGGGGGAGCGGGGGTCGGAGCCGGGG
>NZ_CALSFU010000072.1 GCF_943737005.1 Achromobacter sp. Marseille-Q4962
GGTAATCCCCCCATTTTTAGCGTTTGCCAGAAGTAGGAACGCTATGCGGCCATGGCGAGCCGCTGTTTTGGGGTAAATCCGCCCAGAGCCATATTTGGGCGCTCGTGATTGTAGGACCACATCCACTGCGTAGCGACACGCTGAACGTGATCCAGATCGTCCCAATGATATTGGGACAGCCATTCGTAGCGAACGGTCCGGTTGAATCGCTCGACGTAGGCGTTCTGCTGGGGTCGGCCCGGTTGAATATATTCGAGCTTGATGCCCCATGTGCTTGCCCACTGCACAATGGCCGCACTCAGGTACTCCGGACCGTTGTCGCAACGAATCGCCGAGGGTTTTCCTCGCCAGCCAATGATCTGCTTGAGCGTGCGAATCACACGCTCTGAAGGCAACGAGAAGTCGACCTCGATGCCCAGCGCCTCGCGGTTAAAGTCGTCGATCACGTTCAGCACTCGGATGCTACGTCCGTCGGCAAGTTGGTCGTGCATGAAGTCCATCGACCACACCTGGTTGACCTGGGTAGGTACCGTCAACGGCTCGGGCGCCTGCCGAACCAGCCGTTTGCGCGGTTTGATCCGCAAGTTCAACTCGAGCTCGCGGTAGATCCGGTACACGCGCTTGTGGTTCCACCGCAAGCCGCGGACATTACGCAGGTACAGAAAGCACAACCCAAAGCCCCAATTGCGGTGGTTGTCCGTCAGGCGAAGCAGCCAGTTTGCGATCTCCTCGTTCTCGGCGTCGGTCTTGGCGATGTACCGATAGCAGGTCTGGCTAATGCTGAACGCCTCGCAAGCCATCCGGATTGATACGCCGTGATCTTGCACGGCACGTCGGGCCATCTCGCGGCGGCGAGATGGCCTCACCACTTTTTTTCGAGCGCCTCCGTCACGATCTCGGCCTTGAGCTTCTCCTCGACGTACATCTTGCGCAGGCGCGCGTTCTCGGCTTCCAGCTCCTTCATCCGTGCCATCAGCGATACGTCCATGCCACCGTACTTCGATCGCCACTTGTAGAACGTCGCCGAGCTGATGCCCAGCTCCCGGCACAGTTCGGGTACCGCAAGGCCGGCTTCCACCCGTTTGATGGCTTCGATGATCTGGCTGTCCGTGAATCGTGACTTCTTCATGCTGTAGAACTCCTCAACGAGAAAATTCTACTTCTGACCTCAACGCTTTTGCGGGGGGATTACC
>NZ_CALSFU010000073.1 GCF_943737005.1 Achromobacter sp. Marseille-Q4962
CATGGCAAAAGGCAAGTTTGAACGTACCAAGCCGCACGTGAACGTGGGTACGATTGGTCACGTTGACCACGGCAAAACGACGTTGACGGCGGCCATCACGACGGTGCTGTCGAGCAAGTTCGGCGGCGAAGCCAAGGGCTACGACCAGATCGATGCGGCTCCTGAAGAGAAGGCGCGCGGCATCACGATCAACACGGCGCACGTGGAATACGAAACGGAAACGCGCCACTACGCGCACGTTGACTGCCCGGGCCACGCCGACTACGTGAAGAACATGATCACGGGCGCGGCGCAGATGGACGGCGCGATCCTGGTGGTGTCGGCCGCCGACGGTCCGATGCCGCAGACGCGCGAGCACATTCTGCTGAGCCGCCAGGTGGGCGTGCCGTACATCATCGTGTTCCTGAACAAGGCGGACATGGTCGATGACGCCGAGCTGCTGGAGCTGGTGGAAATGGAAGTTCGCGAGCTGCTGTCGAAGTACGACTTCCCGGGCGACGACACGCCGATCATCAAGGGTTCGGCCAAGCTGGCGCTGGAAGGCGACAAGGGCGAGCTGGGCGAGCAGGCGATCCTGTCGCTGGCGCAGGCGCTGGACACGTACATTCCGACGCCGGAGCGCGCGGTTGACGGCACGTTCCTGATGCCGGTCGAAGACGTGTTCTCGATCTCGGGTCGCGGCACGGTGGTGACTGGCCGTATCGAGCGCGGCGTGATCAAGGTTGGCGAAGAAATCGAAATCGTGGGCATCAAGCCGACGGTGAAGACGACGTGCACGGGCGTGGAAATGTTCCGCAAGCTGCTGGACCAAGGCCAGGCGGGCGACAACGTGGGCATTCTGCTGCGCGGCACCAAGCGTGAAGACGTCGAGCGCGGCCAGGTGCTGGCCAAGCCGGGTTCGATCACGCCGCACACGGA